>NZ_JARXWI010000036.1 GCF_029893085.1 Parabacteroides sp. PFB2-10 | reverse complement strand
CGCTTCGCTCCAATTGCTTTACGCTTCGCTAAGCGATTTCCGCTTCGCTCCAATTGCTTTACGCTTCGCTAAGCGATTTCCGCTTCGCTCCAATTCTTCATTTTTCATTTTTCATTCTACATTTCACCCGATAGCTATAGTCCACCCCGAACAAGGCTCCGGCAAAGGTCATCGTCTCTCCGAAAGCCACCAGTACGCTGTGGTCGATCTCTCCTTCCGGATCTGTCCAGAAACCGAAAAATAGCAGGGCAATCCCGCTCATAGTGAGCAGGACTGCCGTCATTAGTTGGATATTAAAACCCTTCTTCACCTTCGTCTGTTTCATCCGAATTGTTCACTTCCAGGCGTTTGAATTCGCTATTCTTACGCGCATTTTGCAACGTTTTTCCGGGGTAGAATACAATTCGGGGCGTTTTGATGAGTGCTGTTTCGAACTCCTCTTCCGTAGCCGCGCCGGTCGATCCCAATGTGTACCGGAAGTTCCCCAGTTCGCCGAACTGTACGATATGCCCTGCCGACAAATGCTGACGAATAAGGAAATTCATACGGTCCATAACTCCCTTCACCTGGTTGGAAGGAATACCCGCTGCCGCGATCTCATCCAACAGATACTCGAATGTGATTTTGTCGGTCGATACCTCGCGAGCATAGATCTTTTCAGGAATGGTCGCTTTATCGGCTCCCAGATTCTTTTGCTTCAATAATTTAAATTTTACTGCCATTTTTTTACTGTTTAATTGTTTAATACATAATGATAAATTCTCTGTTTGTACAATTGTACTTTGTGATCACGAAGCAAAGCTACATCCATCGCTCCGGGAGGAATTACCGGCAGGAACCGCTACTTATTATACCCCAATAGCCTCTACGGCACTTTGCTCCTCAAAAGGCAAGCGAAGTGGTGACCACTTCTCCCCGGTAATCCGGAATAAAGAGAACATAACGAAAGAAATAGTGTTTAACGAACAGAAAAACAGTAATATATAAGGGATCCCTTAGTCTAAGGGGATATTCTTCTTTTAGCTTTTGTTAGGGGATAGGTGGTTAGTGATTAGTGGTTAGTTGGGGCGAAATAGGAAAGGGTATTCAGATTATGTAATAATTGAAGGTAAGCAGGTAACGCCCATAGGCGTTTAACTCCTAATAACCCCCAGTGAAGAGAGCGAAGCGAACGACTGGGGGTGCTGCATAAAGG
>NZ_JARXWI010000035.1 GCF_029893085.1 Parabacteroides sp. PFB2-10 | reverse complement strand
CATTAGTGTCCACTAAAAACTCGCAATCGTTCTTTGAAACATTTGAAATATAGTTAGTTACAGATATTTTCTGAGTCAACGGACTTGAACTTGTAATTTTGCGTACTATAATAGTGCTGCATATGTTTCAAGATAAATACGTTTTTGCTCAGTTAGTCACATTCCTGGATAGAAACCACTTCAATTACCTTGTGCGCAAGTTTGGTGGCGACAAATATGTGAAGTTCTTCACTTGTTGGAACCAGTTGCTCACATTGATGTTCGGACAATTATCAAACAGAGAGAGTTTACGTGATCTTATAGTAGCTTTGGAAGCTCATCAAAAGAAGACTTATCACTTAGGTCTTGGCAAGTATGTAACCAGAAGCAATTTAGCAAAAGCTAACCAAAATCGTGATTATCGCATCTTTGAAGCATTTGCCTATTACATGGTAGAACAAGCACGTACTAAACGTAAGACTGATATTTTCAAACTTGGTGGAAATATCTACGCTTTTGATTCTACCACCATAGACTTGTGTTTAAGTGTTTTTTGGTGGGCTAAGTTCCGTAAGAAAAAAGGTGGTATAAAAGTACACACTCTATATGATATAGAGACTCAGATACCTGCTTTCTTCCATATAACGACAGCATCGGTACACGACAGCAAGGCTATGGATGAGATTCCTTACGAAACAGGTGCTTACTACATCTTTGACAGGGCTTACAACAGTTTTAAGAGCCTGTTCAGGATAGAATCAATCGGCTCCTATTTTGTTGTCAGAGCAAAGTCAAATTTACAGTTCAAAGCAAAACAGTGGAAACGTCGATTGCCGAAGAATGTATTATCTGATGCAATAGGTGAATTGACCATTTATAAAAGTTCCAAAGACTATCCTATGCAAATACGCAAAGTATGTTATTGGGATGAAGAACAGAAACGAGAATTTACATTCCTGACCAATGCCATGAAGCTCTCACCGTTGCAAGTTGCCGAACTTTATAAAAACAGATGGCAGGTCGAGCTCTTCTTTAAATGGTTTAAACAACACCTTAAAATAAAGAAGTTCTGGGGTAGTACAGAAAATGCTGTAAGAATACAAATATATTCTGCAATTACTGCTTACTGCCTGATAGCAATCATTCAGCATGACTTAAAATTGGATAGAACAACATATGAAGTTCTTCAAATTCTAAGCATATCACTTACGGATAAAACTTGTTTGAGCGACCTCTTTAACAAAACTAATTTCAAAAATATCAAAGAACGAAGCGGTTCAAGTGAACCAAATTTATTTAATTTTTAATCGTCCATTTTTTAGTGGACAGTAGTGA
>NZ_JARXWI010000034.1 GCF_029893085.1 Parabacteroides sp. PFB2-10 | reverse complement strand
CTGAACCAGCCAAGTCGCGTGAAGGAAGACTGCCCTATGGGTTGTAAACTTCTTTTATACAGGAATAAAAGACATTACGTGTAATGTATTGCATGTACTGTATGAATAAGGATCGGCTAACTCCGTGCCAGCAGCCGCGGTAATACGGAGGATCCGAGCGTTATCCGGATTTATTGGGTTTAAAGGGTGCGTAGGTGGCTGTTTAAGTCAGCGGTGAAAGTTTGTCGCTTAACGATAAAATTGCCGTTGAAACTGGATAGCTTGAGTATGTTTGAAGTAGGCGGAATGCGTGGTGTAGCGGTGAAATGCTTAGATATCACGCAGAACTCCGATTGCGAAGGCAGCTTACTAAACCATAACTGACACTGAAGCACGAAAGCGTGGGGATCAAACAGGATTAGATACCCTGGTAGTCCACGCCGTAAACGATGATAACTAGGAGTTAGCGATAGACAGTTAGCTCTACAGCGAAAGCGTTAAGTTATCCACCTGGGGAGTACGCCGGCAACGGTGAAACTCAAAGGAATTGACGGGGGCCCGCACAAGCGGAGGAACATGTGGTTTAATTCGATGATACGCGAGGAACCTTACCCGGGTTTGAACGCATTTCGACCGACGAGGAAACTCGTTTTCTAGCAATAGCGATTTGCGAGGTGCTGCATGGTTGTCGTCAGCTCGTGCCGTGAGGTGTCGGCTTAAGTGCCATAACGAGCGCAACCCTTACCGTTAGTTACCATCAAGTAGTGTTGGGGACTCTAGCGGGACTGCCAGCGTAAGCTGTGAGGAAGGTGGGGATGACGTCAAATCAGCACGGCCCTTACATCCGGGGCGACACACGTGTTACAATGGATGGGACAGAGGGCAG
Organism: Parabacteroides sp. PFB2-10; assembly: GCF_029893085.1. Lineage (GTDB taxonomy): Bacteria > Bacteroidota > Bacteroidia > Bacteroidales > Tannerellaceae > QVMG01. The sequence continues at coordinate 504 of NZ_JARXWI010000034.1, read as the reverse complement.
CCACTTGGTGACAAGGAGCCAATCCCTTAAACCCATTCTCAGTTCGGATCGAAGTCTGCAACCCGACTTCGTGAAGCTGGATTCGCTAGTAATCGCGCATCAGCCATGGCGCGGTGAATACGTTCCCGGGCCTTGTACACACCGCCCGTCAAGCCATGGGAGTTGGGGGTACCTAAAGTTCGTAACCGCTGAGGATCGACCTAGGGTAAAACCGATGACTGGGGCTAAGTCGTAACAAGGTAGCCGTACCGGAAGGTGCGGCTGGAACACCTCCTTTCTGGAGTCTTGTTATATGAATGGACAGTAGATAAGGCTTTTTTAGTTTTTTGTATTGCTTTGATTATGTATTTATAATATGATCTTGAAAGAGAACGATGAACTGGGCGACAGATTGCCCGGGCAGCAGACTCCAAGTTGACAGTCCTATAGCTCAGTTGGTTAGAGCGCTACACTGATAATGTAGAGGTCGGCAGTTCAACTCTGCCTGGGACTACCCGAAGCACG
>NZ_JARXWI010000033.1 GCF_029893085.1 Parabacteroides sp. PFB2-10 | reverse complement strand
TGGAAAATCCTCTCCTCGTTGACCCCTGTTCGCCAATCGAAACTGATCCCCTCCGCCAATTGAAATTGCCCCCGTTTGCCAATTGAAATTGATCCCCTTCAAAAGAGTCATTTGTTAGTTGTTGTTGAGCCTTCTTAAAGTTGTTTCTTTAAACAGATTTTAAGAAAACATGATTTATGGCCAATAAACAAATTAGTATGCAAAAGATTCGACAAGTGCTGCGTTGTTATGCACAAGGAAAAGGGACTAAAGCTATGAGTAGTATGCTTAGTATGTCCCGTAACACGATCAAAAAGTATCTTCAAAAGTTTCAGACCCTGGATTTAAGTTATGAAGAAGCATTGGAACTTAGCGACAGTGAACTATCAGAGCTATTCCATGAGAAGCCTTCAGAGGAGAAAGTCTCCAAACGTCAACAGGATTTAGAGCGATTGCTCCCTTCCTACTGTAACCGCCTTAAGCGCAAAGGGGTTACTCGCGAGATGCTACATGCAGAATACCTTGCTCTCCATCCTGACGGCTACGCCCGTTCTCGCTTTAATGGTTACATTCAACGTTATGAACAGCGTTCCCGCCCCATCATGCATCTGGAGCATAAAGCGGGCGATAAAGTCTTCATCGATTTTGCAGGGAAGAAACTTTCTCTAGTGGATCGTTCCACCGGTGAGATCAGCGAAGTAGAGGTTTTTGTAGCCATTCTCCCTTGTAGCCAGCTCACTTATGTAGAAGCGGTCCATAGCCAAAAGAAGGAAGACCTGATTAGAGCCTGTGAGCATGCTTTCTTCTATTTTGAAGGTGTACCTCAAGCCATTGTGCCGGATAACCTCAAGGCAGCCGTAACCAAAAGCAGTAAGTATGAAGCTATCATCAATGACGACTTCGCATCCTTCGCCGAACATTACGGTTGTACAGTTATCCCCACCCGAGCTTACAAACCGCGCGACAAAGCACTGGTAGAAGGAGCGGTAAAACTCATTTATCGCAGTATCTATACCCGACTTGAAGACCGGGTGTTCCATGACTTGACCACATTAAACGCGGCTATACGCGTTGCCTTGGAAGTACACAATAATACACCATTCTCCGGCCGTGATTATAGTCGTCGTGAGCAATTTGAGGAGATTGAGCGGATGTATCTCAGCGGACTTAACCCTATTTGTTATGAACTCAAAAAACAATCCCAGGTAACCGTAATGAAGAATGGGCATATCCGTTTAAGCGAAGATGCTCATTACTACAGCGTACCGAGTAAATATATAGGCAAGAAGGTTAAGTTGCTCTATACCTCTTTTCTTGTGGAAGTTTATTATAAATACGAGAAGATTGCCGAGCATCCTCGCGATCCGTCTCGTTACCGATATACAACCCATGTGGACCACCTGGCATCTCATCACAGGTTCCAAACCGATTGGAGTGCAGAGAAGTTTATCCAGGAAGCTGCTGTAATCCATCCTGACGTAGCCACATATATAGGTAAAGTCATAGAATCTAAAGCGCATCCGGAGCAGGCTTACAAGTCTTGTAGCGGAATCTTAAGCTTTGTTCGCCGTGTGGGAGCCAAGCGGCTGATTAATGCCTGTCGCTGGGCTGAAAGCTACGGCCTATATAACTATCCGGCCATAGAAAGGATACTTAGTAACCGTCAAGATGAACTGCCTTTAGAGAATGAAGCAGATATAAACAAGGATATACCTGCTCATGAGAATATCCGGGGGAAAGAATATTACCAATAAGAAGAAGAAAACAATATAAAGAACAGAAAATGGAAATGAATAAAGAAACCCTTGACAAGATGACTCAAATGCGTCTTCAGGGAATGTACTATGCTTTTAAAACTTCGTTGGAATCGCTACACAAAGAAAGCATGACCATCGATCAGTTTGTATCCTGGCTTATCATCTCAGAATGGGATGATCGTCGCAATCGCAACATCCAGCGGGCTATCAGGCAGGCCTGCTTCCGTCATAAAGCCTCGGTGGAAGAAATAGACTTTTCCATAGAACGGGGATTAGACCGCAATCAGGTTCAGCGTTTAGCTGAGCTTGGTTTTGTGGCAGAACATAAAGACCTGTTTATAACCGGAAGTACAGGGACAGGGAAAAGCTACCTGGCTTCGGCTCTTGGATATCAAGCCTGCCTAAAAGGGTATAAAGTGTTATACGCTAATACTTCCCGGTTAATGGGAACACTTAAAGCAGCAAAAGCTAAAGGAACGATATTAACTGATCTGAGGAAAATAGAAAGAATGGATGTGTTGATATTGGATGATTTTGGATTACATCCATTTGACGCAACATCCAGAATGAACCTTCTGGATGTGATAGAAGACCGATATGGAAAGAAATCCACCGTTATTACATCACAAATACCGGTAGGAGATTGGCATGATATGATTGGAGACAAAACAGTCGCAGATGCTATACTGGACCGTGTTGTTCATCAGGCCATCCGAATAGAACTTTACGGAGAATCTCTCAGAAAAAAGAAAATCTAAAATAAATGACTATTTTTGTGAAATTATTAAAAGTATAACCCCGGCTAAAAAGAATGTTTGCCAACCTCAAAAACAACTACAAAAATGACCACGTTTTGAAACGCAACTTTAAGGGGTCAGTTTAAATTGGCCGAAGGGGGTCACGTTCAATGGAATTTCCA
>NZ_JARXWI010000032.1 GCF_029893085.1 Parabacteroides sp. PFB2-10 | reverse complement strand
AGAAAAGTCACGGGCTATTAGTAACGCTCGGCTACATACATTACTGCACTTACACCTGCGTCCTATCAACGTCGTAGTCTACAACAACCCTTAAGGGAGATCTAATCTTGAGGCTGGCTTCGTACTTAGATGCTTTCAGCACTTATCCAATCCGAACGTAGATACCCGGCAATGCTCCTGGCGGAACAACCGGTAAACCAGAGGTTCGTCCAACACGGTCCTCTCGTACTAGTGTCAGAGCCACGCAAATCTCCTGCGCCCACGATAGATAGAGACCGAACTGTCTCACGACGTTCTGAACCCAGCTCGCGTGCCACTTTAATGGGCGAACAGCCCAACCCTTGGGACCTTCTCCAGCCCCAGGATGTGACGAGCCGACATCGAGGTGCCAAACCGCTCCGTCGATATGAGCTCTTGGGAGCGATCAGCCTGTTATCCCCGGAGTACCTTTTATCCTTTGAGCGATGGCCCTTCCATACGGAACCACCGGATCACTATGCTCTAGTTTCCTACCTGGTCGACTTGTCAGTCTCTCAGTCAAGCGCGCTTGTGCCATTACACTCTACGACCGGTTACCAATCGGCCTGAGCGCACCTTTAGAAGCCTCCGTTACACTTTTGGAGGCGACCACCCCAGTCAAACTACCCACCATACAGTGTCCTCACGATACGCGAGTTAGAACTCAGATAATAAAAGGGCCGTATTTCAACGATGACTCCACAAGTACTGGCGTACCTGCTTCGCAGTCTCCGGCCTATCCTACACATTCATTACCCAAATTCAATGTAAAGCTATAGTAAAGGTTCACGGGGTCTTTTCGTCCCATCGCGGGTAATCGGCATCTTCACCGATACTACAATTTCACCGAGCTCACGGTTGAGACAGTGCCCAGATCGTTACACCATTCGTGCAGGTCGGAACTTACCCGACAAGGAATTTCGCTACCTTAGGACCGTTATAGTTACGGCCGCCGTTTACTGGGGCTTCAATTCAATGCTTCTAGTTTCCTATGACATCTCCTCTTAACCTTCCAGCACCGGGCAGGTGTCAGGCTATATACATCTTCTTTAAAATTAGCATAGCCATGTGTTTTTGTTAAACAGTCGCCTGGGCCTATTCTCTGCGGCCTGTCATTCGACAGGCGTCCTTTATCCCGAAGTTACAGGACCATTTTGCCTAGTTCCTTAACCGTGAATCACTCGAGCGCCTTAGTATTCTCAACCCGACTACGTGTGTCCGTTTACGGTACGGGTACTTACATGATTAGCGTTTAGCGGATTTTCTTGGGAGCCTGATTACCTGCATTATCCGTTTGTGCCAGGCACGCACGGTACTGTAAAGTTTCAGCTCTGATTGCGGATTTGCCTACAATCATCAACGCCTACACCCTTCAACCACCTATTCCGTCAGGTGGCAGCAGTGTCACTTCTCCGTCCCCACATCACTCACATAAGTAGTACGGGAATATTAACCCGTTCAACCATCGGTATCGCCGTTCGGCTTAACCTTAGGACCCGACTAACCCTGATCCGATTAGCGTTGATCAGGAATCCTTAGTCTTTCGGCGGGAGGGTTTCTCGCCCTCCTTATCGTTACTTATACCTACATTTGCTTTTCCCGACGCTCCAGCAAGAGTTATCTCTTACCTTCAACGCCGACGGGAATGCTCCCCTACCACGTCTTACGACATCCATAGCTTCGGTAAACAGTTTATGCCCGAGTATTATCCACGCACGGTCACTCGACTAGTGAGCTGTTACGCACTCTTTAAATGAATGGCTGCTTCCAAGCCAACATCCTAGCTGTCATTGCGACCATACTTCGTTAGTTCAACTTAACTGTTATTTCGGGACCTTAGCTGATGGTCTGGATTCTTCTCCTCTCGGACATGGACCTTAGCACCCATGCCCTCACTCCCGGTCTAAAATTTATGCCCATTCGGAGTTTATCTGGACTTGATAGGCGGCGAAGCCCTCGCATCCAATCAGTCGCTCTACCTGACATAAATCAACGACCGAGGCTGCACCTAAATGCATTTCGGGGAGTACGAGCTATCTCCAAGTTTGATTAGCCTTTCACCCCTACCCACACGTCATCCGAAAGCTTTTCAACGCTTACCGGTTCGGTCCTCCAGTTAGTGTTACCTAACCTTCAACCTGCACATGGGTAGATCACTTGGTTTCGCGTCTACTCACAGTGACTAAGTCGCCCTGTTCAGGCTCGCTTTCACTTCGGCTGCGGACCTCTAAATCCTTAACCTTGCCACTGAAAGTAACTCGTAGGTTCATTATGCAAAAGGCACGCCGTCACATATTACTATGCTCCGACCGCTTGTAAGCAGACGGTTTCAGGGTCTATTTCACTCCTTTACTAAAGGTTCTTTTCACCTTTCCCTCACGGTACTGGTTCACTATCGGTCTCTCGGGAGTATTTAGCCTTACGGGATGGGCCCCGCAGATTCACACAGGATTTCACGTGTCCCGCGCTACTCAGGATACTACTAAGCTTCGTTAATGATACATATACGGGACTATCACCCCCTATGGTCGTTCTTTCCAAAACGTTCTATTTCACTAATGTCTTGCTATATCGTAGTCCTACAACCCCAATATTGCCTAAACAATATTGGTTTGGGCTGTTCCGCGTTCGCTCGCCACTACTTGCGGAATCACTTTTGTTTTCTTCTCCTATGGGTACTTAGATGTTTCAGTTCCCCACGTTCGCTCCTCTTACGAGGTGACTGGCCTTCAACCAGCCGGGTTGCCCCATTCGGATATCCATGGATCAAAGGTTATTTGCACCTCCCCACGGCTTTTCGCAGCTTATCACGTCCTTCTTCGCCTCCGAGAGCCAAGGCATCCACCGTCTGCCCTTA
>NZ_JARXWI010000031.1 GCF_029893085.1 Parabacteroides sp. PFB2-10 | reverse complement strand
AAATCCATACGTTAAAAAGTGTTTCTCCCGGGAGTTTGTCTCCGAAGTCCCGCTTTTTTGCGCGCAAAGTCCCGCCGAAATTACAAATCGTAAATTCGGGGTTTCGCCGAAAATGAGCGAATTAACATTTGTTTACATTGTTGTAAAATACTGAATCATCACATAATTAGGGGGATTCAAATTATGTGAAGTATATTTGTAACGTAAACGTAATAATTGCTATATGAAATCTAAACACATTTTTCTCTTTTCGATCCTGATGATCGGATTGTTGACCTTTACCTCCCTGCATGCGCAAACGAAACCCCGCATAGGGATTGCCGGTATACGCATAGAGTCATGCACCTTCTCGCCTGCACTGACAACGGAAGATGCCTTTACAAAACGTTTTGGCGATGATTTATTGAACTCGTATCCCTTCCTGCGCGAGGGACAGCCACTACGCGAAAAGGCGGAATGGTTTCCAGCTATGACGGCCTACTCCACGCCGGGTGGCGCGGTGACCCGGGAAAGTTATGAATCGATGGTGAAAAAGATCCTGGATCTATTGAAAGAGAATATGCCTTACGACGCCCTCTTTTTTGATATTCATGGGGCAATGAGCGTGGTGGGTCTCGACGATCCGGAAGGCGATCTGATTATCCGGATACGCGAACTGATCGGGAAACAGCCTATTATCTCGACCAATATGGATTTACACGGCAACGTGAGCTGGCGCCTGGCGGAGAATACGGATCTGATGACCTGCTACCGCATGGCACCGCATGAAGACGCCATGGAATCCAAAGAGAGAGCCGTTAGCAATCTATTAGAACGTATCGAATCGGGGAAAGGCCGTCCGGGTTATAAAGCATGGATCCCAATCCCCATCCTATTGCCGGGCGAACAGACCAGCACGCGGGTGGAACCGGCCAAATCACTCTATGCCGCCGTAGCGCCCGCCACGGCACAGGAGGGTATTATCGATGCGGCTATCTGGATTGGCTACGCCTGGGCCGACGAACCACGCAACAAAGCGGTGGTGATGGTGACCGGCGACGACCGCGATATGGTGACACGCACGGCGGAATACCTGGCACACCACTTCTGGAGCGTACGCCATCAGTTTGAGTTTGTCGCGCCGGTAGGCACCCTGGAAGAGTGTCTGGCCAAAGCGCTTACGGGTGAGAAAAAACCTTTCTTTATCAGCGACACGGGCGATAACCCGACAGCGGGCGGCGCAGGCGATGTGACCTGGACCATTACGGAACTGTTAAAACGACAGGAGTTTCGCTCGGCCGACGGGCCTTCGTTGATTTATGCCTCGGTGCCCGGACCGGAATTTGTCAAGAAAGCGAAAGAGGTAGGCGTGGGTGGCCGCATCGACGGAGTAGCCGGTGCCAAGGTGGATGATCGCTTCGCGCCTCCGGTAAGGCTGAACGGGGTGGTGACGGCAATCTACGACAATCCGAACAATTCGGAAGTGGCGGTTCGAATCGGAAGCATCCACGTGATCGTGACCGAGAAACGGAAAGGTTTTCATACCGAAAGAGAGTTTACCAAACTGAATCTGAATCCGCGCGAAGCGGATATCGTGGTGGTAAAGATCGGCTACCTCGAACCGGAGCTCTATAATATGCAGGCGGACTGGATGATGGCATTGACCGTAGGTGGTGTGAATCAGGATCTCTACGGGCTTCCTTATAAACGGATCGACCGCCCGATGTATCCACTCGATAAAGACATGCCGATGCCCGACCTGAAAGCCCGCTTAGTGCCTTTTGTGGCGAAATAAAAAAGAAAGAAGGATGATAACCGGACAGGCAACGAATATGCGACGAATAAATAATAAACACTTCTTATATTATGGCTTAGGACTCCTGTTTCTGGCTATCATCCTCCGCTTTTTAGGTGTCCCGACAATGGTCTGGGCGCCGTTGTTTGGCATCGCGATTGTATTGAAAACGATCTTCCTTATTCGGGTGTTCCGTTCCAAAAGTTTTCAGCCGAGCCTCTGGCTGGGATTTATTCTTACCGGGGTGGCAATGATCTTTATCTCCATGATTTTTCGATATCTCTATCCGGTTCCCTGGCTTTGGAGTATTCTTTTTTATGGGGCGATTGCCTTTAAACTGATCGGACTGATATTGATGATCATAAAAAGAGTCTGGTTATCCTCTAAAAACAAATAAATTTCCTACATTTATCCGCGCATATTTTTATATAACCACTAAATAATTGTTTCAAATGAAAAAACTTCTAATCGCATGTATGGCGGTGTGTGCCCTGTCGGCTTGTACACAAACCAAGCAGGTTCCTTTGTCATTCAACGTGGAAAACCGGGGAGCAGATGCCAAGCTGCCTCAGATTCTCCCGGTAGAGCAATTGCCTTCCGTAGCCAAGTTGCCGGATCCTTTTGCCTGGTCGGACGGAAGCGGGCGTTGTAAAACATTCAAAGAATGGACCCGTCGGCGTACGGAAATCATTCATGAGATCGGTTCGTATGAATTGGGGCTGCGGCCACCACGTCCTGCCGATATGACTGCTACCTATTCGAACGGTGTTCTGGAGGTGGTGATCAAAGATAATGGGCAAACATTGACGCTGTCTTCTCCCGTAACCATGCCGAAAGGCGAAGGGCCGTTCCCGGTTATTATCGGCATGAATCGCCCGACCGGCACCATGGCGGCGGAGTTGTTCGAAGACTTTATACAGATCCCTTATCTCCACAACCAAACGGCTATCTATGGCTATGGCGTCCCGGAAAAAGAGGGTCCCTTCTTCCAGATGTATCCTCACCTAAAGGAAGCGGGCGACTATTGTGCCTGGTCGTGGGGTATCAGCCGTTTGATCGATGGATTGGAGATGGTGCAGTCGCAACTGAATGCCGATATGTCGCGCATCGGAATCACCGGCTGTTCGTATGCCGGCAAGATGACCTTGTTTGGTGCTGCTTTCGATGAGCGCATCGCTTTGGCCATTGTGCAGGAGTCGGGTGGCGGAGGCGTCAATGCCTGGCGTGTATCGGAAACAATTGGCGAGGTAGAGAAAATAAGCAATACCAATTATAGTTGGTTTATGAAACGGTTGCGGAATGATTTCGATGGCAAGGCCGATCGTTTGCCTTACGACCATCATGAATTGATCGCTTTGATTGCGCCGCGTGCCGTATTGGTATTAGGAAATCCGGACTTCCAATGGCTGGGTGATCCTTCCGGATATGTTGCCACCGAGGCAGCCATGGAGGTATGGAAAGCCATGGGCGTGGAAGACCGAATCGGATATGACTTCTCACCGGGGCATCCGCATTGTCGGGTGAACGATAGCCAACATGCGGCCGTTGTAGCCTTTGTGGATAAATTCCTGCGCGGCGACACGGAAACAAACACCCTCATCCGCAACACCCCGGTAGAAACAATCGACCCGGCAGAATGGATCAGCGAATGGGCGGGGTACCAACTGAAAATGAATTAAGCTATTATTAATTGCCGTCGGTTTTAACCGACGGATCATAAATTCCTATTAAAAAAGGCTTTAGCCAAAGCATATTATATGCTGGCTAAAGTCTTTTTGTTTTATTCTTATTACTCTTTGACAAATTTTGCAGGCTTGCCGGTTGAGGATGGGGCGGGTATGCCGTCGGTGAAATGGTCTTCTACCAATTCGACGCGGATGCCTTCGTGCGTATAAAGGTTCAGTTGGCGTTTGTTGTCTGCCCCCAGACTGATCCCGGTATTCCTGCATCCTTCAGGCAGGGTGCGTGTTTCAAGCACAGCCTGAGCCGCATAAACATCTTCTACCAACAGGCAGATATGGTTCATCACACCGCGTTCGCCCTTTGAGGGTTCTTTATCATACAACATATATTCCACGGTTTGTTCGCTTTCGGGCAACTGAATATGCACCCATTTCACCACATCCGCCGAAGGGCCTCCGCGCCAGGTCTCTTTCATGCCGAATACTTCCGTGTAAAAGGGGTGTACCTTATCCATATCGTCGACCATAAACCCGACATGACCCAAGCGATTGGAGATGGGATTCTCCGGCAGGTATTTGCCACGGGTCTGGGCAATCATGCCCGTCGGCAGGTATTGAATAAACTCACAGGCAACGCCTCCCGGCATTGGAACAAAGAAGTTCAGGTTGCCGGTACGCCCCGGAGTCAACGGCTCTTCGGGCACTTTATAACCCAGTTCCTTCAGGTAGATGCGCCAGGCTTCCGAATCGTCGGTCTCGAGGCAGTAGTGCATCGCCTGGTTGCGTGTGCCTTCCGGATCCGGAAAGAGTTCGATAAACTGACGATCATTGAATTTAATGATCGTACATGCCGGGATACTTAGCCCGTCCTGGGCTATTTCAAATCCTAAGTAATCGGTAAAGAACTGACTGGTACGCGCCATGTCTGTTGTATAGAAACAGGCATGGGATACACCGATGATTTTAGGACGCTCTGCGGCTTTTGCCGGTTGGTGTAGAATGGATGTCATGGCAAACAGGATGATAATAAAGGTATAATACGCTTTCATATACAATTGCATTAGATGGTTTTGCGACGAATATACATATTTCTTTTCGAGAAACCTTTTGAAAACCCCGATTGTTTTATTAGAAGAGAATGGAAAATAGGAAATCGAATGACAAAATGACCTATTTCTCGTGCGGCATATATTTTGCCCCTTATCATGATAAAAGGATAAATAAACAAAAAGATAAAGATATGAATTTGAACAATTTTACAATTAAATCGCAAGAAGCTGTGCAGCAGGCTGTGCAGTTGACCGCCCGGAATAGCCAGCAGGCTATCGAAGCGGCTCACCTGTTGAAGGCTGTCATTATGACAGGAGAGAGTGTAACCAACTTTCTCTTCCAGAAGTTGGGCGTAAACATACAAAACCTCAACCTGGCATTGGATCGTCAGATCGAATCCTACCCGAAAGTATCAGGGGGAGAACCTTATCTATCCCGCGAGGCCAATGCGGTTTTGCAGAAGGCAATCGACTATTCAGGAAAGATGGGCGACCAATATGTGTCGCTGGAGCATATCATCCTGGCGTTACTGACCGAAAACAGCACCGCTTCGCAGATGTTGAAAGACGCCGGCGTGACCGAGAAAGAATTGCGCCTGGCCATCGACGAATTGCGTAAAGGGAATAAAGTCACCAGCCAGTCGGCGGAGGAGACCTACGATTCCCTGAGTAAATACGCGATCAACCTCAACGAACGCGCCCGCAGTGGCAAGCTCGATCCGGTGATCGGTCGCGACGATGAGATCCGCCGCGTGTTGCAGATCCTTAGCCGCCGCACGAAAAACAATCCAATCCTGATTGGTGAACCCGGCGTGGGTAAGACCGCTATTGCCGAAGGGCTGGCACATCGTATCATCCGGGGTGACGTGCCGGAGAATCTGAAGTCGAAACAGATCTTCTCGTTGGATATGGGGGCATTGATTGCCGGTGCCAAATACAAAGGAGAGTTCGAAGAACGATTGAAGTCTGTGGTCAACGAGGTGGTCAAATCGGATGGAGAGATCATCCTCTTTATCGACGAGATCCACACCTTAGTCGGAGCCGGTAAGGGAGAAGGCGCTATGGATGCTGCCAATATCCTGAAGCCTGCCCTGGCACGTGGCGAGTTGCGCTCGATCGGCGCCACCACATTGGATGAATACCAGAAGTATTTCGAAAAGGATAAAGCCCTGGAACGCCGTTTCCAAACCGTTATGGTGGAAGAGCCGGACGAACTGGATACGATCTCTATCCTGCGAGGATTGAAGGAGAAGTACGAGAACCACCACAAGGTGCGCATCAAAGACGATGCGATTATTGCGGCGGTGCAACTCTCTTCCCGCTATATCACCGACCGCTTCCTACCCGATAAGGCGATCGACCTGATGGACGAAGCGGCTGCCCGTTTGCGTATACAGGTAGACTCTGTGCCGGAATCGTTAGACGAAGTGTCGCGTCGTATCAAGCAATTGGAGATCGAACGGGAAGCTATCAAGCGGGAGAATGATAAACAAAAGTTGGAATCCCTCAACAAAGAGATAGCCAACCTGAAAGAGGAAGAAAACAAACAAAAGGCTCAATGGCAAACAGAAAAAGAGCTGATCAATAAGATACAGCAGAATAAGATTGACATTGAGAATATGAAGTTCGAGGCCGACAAAGCGGAACGCGAAGGAGACTACGGCAAGGTAGCCGAATTGCGTTACGGAAAAATCAAGGCGAAAGAAGAGGAGATCGGAGAGGTTGAGGCGAAACTGCACGCCATGCAGGGCAATGACGCCATGATCAAAGAGGAGGTCGATAGCGAAGATATTGCCGATGTGGTATCGCGCTGGACTGGCATTCCGGTGAACAGGATGATGCAAAGCGAGAAAGACAAACTATTGAAATTGGAAGATGAGTTGCATACCCGCGTCATCGGGCAGGAAGAGGCGATCACCGCCATATCGGATGCCGTGCGCCGCAGCCGTGCCGGTCTGCAAGACCCGAAACGTCCGATCGGTTCCTTTATCTTTCTGGGTACGACCGGAGTGGGTAAAACGGAGTTAGCCAAGGCGTTGGCCGAGTATCTGTTCGATGATGAGAATATGATGACGCGTATCGATATGAGCGAGTACCAGGAGAAATTCAGCGCTACCCGTTTGATCGGCGCGCCTCCCGGCTATGTGGGATACGACGAAGGCGGTCAGTTGACCGAAGCCATCCGCCGGAAACCCTATTCGGTAGTGCTCTTTGATGAGATCGAAAAGGCGCATCCCGACGTGTTTAATATCCTGTTGCAGGTGTTGGATGATGGGCGGTTGACCGACAACAAAGGCCGTGTGGTCAACTTCAAGAATACGATCATCATCATGACAAGCAATATGGGATCGTCGCTTATCCGCGAGAACTTCGAGAAGATGACACCGGAGAACCGCGAACAGGTGACCGACGAAACGAAGATTCAGGTATTGGAGCTGTTGAAAAAGACCATCCGTCCCGAGTTTCTGAACCGTATCGACGAGATTATTATGTTCACGCCGCTGAACGAAGAGGAGATCCGTCAGATCGTGACCTTGCAGTTGAACAGTGTGAAGAAGATGCTTGCCGGAAATGGTATTGCTTTGGAATTTACGGATGCCGCCGTACGATTCATCTCCGACGAAGGCTTCGACCCACAGTTTGGCGCCCGTCCGGTGAAGCGTGTCATCCAGAAATATGTATTAAACGAGCTCTCGAAAGAGATATTGGCCGCAAAAATTGATCGGAACAGGCCGATTGTGATAGATCGCGAAGGGGAAGGGCTTGTTTTTCAGAATTGATAATGGGTAATTGAGAATGGATAGTGGTTTTGTTATCCATTACCCATTATCCATTTTCAATTAATGAAACTTTTTTAATAGGAAGAAGGGTGTTACCCTGAAGTAGACGCCAAAGGAGAAGTTGGTGTTGCTTTTGATGGAGCGCTTGCCGGTTTCGGGGTTGTTGATCACGTCGGAGAACATCTGATAGAGATCGAAATCAACACCTAAAGTATAACCTTTGCCGAGCTTCAGTGTATACTCTCCTCCCAAATAAAGCATCTGCGGATGTTCATACACCGCATTCTCCTCCGTCAACGACATAGCGCCAAAAAGCGGATTCCCGAATAAAGAGATGAAATCCTGATTATTGAAATAGGCTGTCTTCAGATGGAATTTGCCTATCTCGGCATGCAGGCTGAGGTAGCTGGCCACCCCTTTGTCTAAAGGCCATAGGGTTCCGGCTTGCTGATAATAACCCAGGTAGTCGGCTTCGACGGTGAGGCGCTTGAACAGGCGATGCTCGGTGTTCCAGGTGAGTCCGATTCCGGTTGCCGCATTCACAAAGGTGCTGACCGAATTAACCTGCATGGTATCCAACTCCCCGCCCCTATGCTGCGCCAATACCTGGAGAGGCACATAGAAATGTAGTTTTGAATCGGGATCATTCAGGTCGAAGCGGCTCGACAATCCGACCGTAAACGCTTCCTGATGCGTGTCTCCCTTGTAGATAAAACTATGCCAGTTGAGCCATACATCCGCGTGGATGCGCCGGCTATCCCACAACAACTGCAGACCCACCTCGGGATCCGCCGTCAGGTTCAGCTCCGGACTATACAATGGCTCTATCAATTGGTGGTTGCTCCCTCCGTAGATATTGCCCAAGACCATGTTCAGGTTTTTCGTCAATTGCAATTGTGCCCGGAAATAAGTGGTAATATGAGCGCCTTTCTGATACTGCCCCCCTTTCCATTCGGCTATATCATGGTAGGCCGCATTGGGATAACGATAGCTGCCATGATACAACAATGCATGCAATCCGGCTTCCAATTTAATGTTCGGCAAAGGATAATAGACCACTTTGGGCTGTATCCATAATCCGGGCAGCGAATAGCCTTTGATCACCGTATTATCGTATTCGATATTCTTAAAAAAGTTGAGGTTGTTGAGCTCGATAGAGAGTTCTTTGTGTTTCTCTGGATCGATGGTGTAATCGTCTGAATAGATCCCTTCGGCATGTTGTGCCAGCAGCGGGACAACAGAAGATAAAAATAAGAAGAAGCCAACCAGGTATAGCTTTATCTTTATCATCTGTTTACGTGTGCTGAAATACATCCTTTCTCGTGTTTTGCCTACAAACGTAGCGAAAAACCGCTTAAAAATAAAACAGGGAGATAGATTTAAATCTATCTCCCCATTATAAAACCAATATCTTCTAAGCCGAGGCTATAGAGATTAGCCTCTTGGAGTTGCTTCTTTTACTACCATCTGACGACCTTCGTATTCAGCACCGTCCAATTCTTTGATCATGTTTCTTGCTTCATCATCATTAGGCATTTCCGCAAAAGCGAAACCTTTAGAACGACGAGTGTCACGATCGATGATTAACTTAACAGAATCAACTGTTCCATACTCTTCAAGAATCTGTTGCAATTCTTGTTCTCTAACGCGGTAATTAAGATTACCAATGTAAATGTTCATAAAAAAATAAATAAGTAATTAATTTGAAACAAAGATCGCTTCACAAAAGGAAGAATCGTTTGTTTTGTCGCAGCAAAGAAAAGCAATAAAGTTGATATACAAGCATTTTTCAGTTTTTATTTTCGCAGAAACACTTTTTTTCTCCAGATCACCCCGTATTCCAACGGAAGAGGTTCTTACACCTCATAATAACGCAAATAAACGTTAATTTACTCCTTCCCGGAGAAACCCCCAATTTACGATTTGTAATTTCCGCACGACTTTGCGCGCAAAAAAGCGGGACTTCGGAGACAAACTCCCGGGAGAAACACTTTTTAACGTATGGGTTTGTAAGCAAAAGGGGCGTTTTGCTTACAGTCCGTATTTTAACATTTCGAGAGTTAGGAGTGTGAAAATGGGTGGTGAGATCTTCAGATCGGAAAGAAATTGAAGGTTTGCTTTACGCTTTCGCTAAGCGATCTTCGATTGCAGAAAGCCCGGAAGGGATTTAATTCCTAATAACCCCCAGTGAAGAGAGCGAAGCGAACGACTGAGGGGTGATAGCGAATGTGGAAACAAACCAACGCCGAAGGTGTTGAATTAAAGGTCGGTCTTAGCCAATTGAACCCTTTTCGGGTTCATGAGATAT
>NZ_JARXWI010000030.1 GCF_029893085.1 Parabacteroides sp. PFB2-10 | reverse complement strand
AAAAACAACTACAAAAATGACCACGTTTTGAAACGCAACTTTAAGGGGTCAGTTTAAATTGGCCGAAGGGGGTCACGTTCAATGGAATTTCCAGTGCACGCCATTCTGTGCTGTACATGAGTATTGCTCAAATGCACGTTCTCCATGTTCGGGCAAATCAAAACTTAGAACCTGATAGCCTGATTTCTTTGCTATGTTTGCAAAATGTTCGGCTTCTTCTTTCCTTGATTGTTTACCGTGTACATACAGGTATAGCTTATCCGAAGCCGAGCCGTAAAGGATTGCCGGAATATTATTGATTTTTATTTTCTCTTGTCTACTCATTTACATCTTTCTTCATATATCGTTGTGTCCATGGGCAATGAACCATACATTTCAGGCAAGTGGTGCATTTATCCACATCTATCATCTCCTCGCGCTCTATACCCGATTGCCAGACAATACCTTTCAGGGCATTGGGTTCGCAAACATCCAAACAAATCCGACAGTTGCCACACTGAACAGAGGGCAGATTATTCAATACTGTGTTGAGTGGTGCATCGGTCAAAACTGCACCCCAAGTTTGACAACAACCAAATTCCTTATTTACCAACAAATTGTTTTTACCAATCCAACCCAATCCGGCATGAGTAGCAAGAGTTTTCAACGGGAGCATTGTTTTTCCAAACATCCCGTCAAAATTACTCGTTGCTATTTGATTGGCATCCGAAAGTGAATAGGCTTTGTAACCGTTCTTTGCAATGGACTCTGCAAGCAGGTCGGATATGCGGTACATGCCCATTTCATAAACATAATGCTCGTCGTCATCGAAATAGTTGCGGGCAACCATATCAGACACATAATTAGGATTGTCACTGACTCTTTTCAGGTATTCGGGAGAGCATTTAACGCCAAACAGTATCGCAGACGAAAATCCCCGATTTTGCTTTTCAGCTAAACCGGAGATATCAACAAAGTGAATAAATTCTATTCCCTGTTGTTTTAACTCATTCGCGACTGTTTCGTTTAACGGATTCATTTATTTGTTAATCGAATTGCAAAGATACTATCTTATTCCACAGGAATATAGATTTCAGTTTTTAACTTTTCGGCTTCTGTTCTGTCAGGGTGATTCAGATACTTTTCGAAGCAATGGTAGTCCCGAAGTTTCAAGTTGTTTTCGGGAAGTAGACGAGCATATATCGTATCGTAAACGGCATCCAAATTGCTGTATGAACCCTGATAATGAAACACAGCAAACTTTCCCGCTTTGATTTCTTTTACTCCAATATCGCCCTGTGCCTTTACGTCTTTTTTAACAACAAGGCAAATATCGGTGCGGAGTTTATCGCTTTCTGTCACTTTCGGGTCATCGTGATAAATGGCTATATGCTCCATTCCGGCAGTAAAGAGCTTGTGTTCTTTGACGAATTGCCACAAACGTTGCCATGAACCTGAAAAGTCGAGGCTTCCGTATTCACCTGTGAGTTTAATGTAAATGGCTTGCTTGGCTTCAATCTCCAATACTTTGGGTGCTTTTATCTTTAATTGCATATCTTTCTTTTCTGCTTTCATAATGGTAAAATCTTTGTTGGTGCGGTATTCTGACGGCGAAATACCATATTGTTGTTTGAATGCTTTTGATAAAGACGCAGGAACATCGTAGCCGACACGGTAGGCGATTTCAGCAACAGACATATCGGTATATCGAATCAAACGGGCAGCAGTTTCCAGCCGAACCCTAACGATATAAGTTCCGATAGGTTCTCCCATAAACGCACGGGTAATACGGTGGAAGTGATAGGGAGAGAAATGACTTATTTCAGCCAGTTTTGTCAAATCAACGGCTTGATCCAAATGATTGTTGATATACTCCACAATGATATTGATCTGTTTCTGGTATTCCTCTATGGTCGATATTCGTTGTTGCATCTTATTTACTGAAATTAGATTCCTAAAACTCTCATTACTTCCTCCGCATGTTCACGGCAGTAGGCCTGGGTGAATGCTATAAAAGGTATTCCTATTAATACGCTTGTCAATAATCCGTTTCCTAAAGCCTTGTAATCTTTGTCTTTTAATGTAATCCATAAACCCAATGCGATATTGAGCGTCATAATAATATGGGAGAATTGGGTCAAAAGATCAATCCCGCTTTTCCACGGAAAGACAAACAAGCCCATTGTTCCGAAGAACATCATCGGCACTACGGCGATTGTAAGCCACATTTTGTTCTTTGTTCTGAAATAGAAGATTAACCCCAGTAGGAAAGCAATACTCGATGGAGCACATGCATTGAAAACAAGCCATTGAACAACGCTCACTTTGGCAATGCCCAGAAAATACCATGTACTGTTGGCAACAGTTAATAGAAGGATAACCGACAGGATAATACTTATAACTCGTTCTGTTTTTGTCATACTCATTTCTTTTATTTGTTTTTGCAAAAGTATGGTATAAACAGATTTAAGGCTTTTCCTATCTTGCTAACTTATCCATGATGATGCTATATTGCTACATGATATAAAATTATTGCTCCCCAAAATATTCTCTTCGTAAAAGAGCTGTCTAACCTTGCACACCTTGGCGACAAAAGTAGTGCTTGCAACAGTAGCGGAATTGTAAAAAAGAGACATTTGTCGTTATCGTTAGAAGTAATCCCAATTCTATAAATGCTTCTCCATTATTTTATACTTCGCTTGTACCACTCCATTTTTATAACTTATGCTGCTTTGCAATTCCCATTGAGATTCTTTCGGTTGCTCGGGGAATAGCGCAATTCCATTTCCAAGAATAACGGGTATCGTGGTTATTATCATTTCATCAACCAAGTCTGAAGCGAGAAGCATTGTTATTAGCTGACCACCACCAACCAGCCAAATGTCTTTGCCGTTTTCATTGCGGAGATAAGATATATTCTCAATCACGTTTTCCGTAATAAAGTGAATATTCTCTTTTGTTCCCATCGAATTGCGGGTAACAACATAGGTTGTTTTATCCGTGTATGGCCAAACGAAGTCCATATTTAATATGTCCCGGTATGTTTGTCCGCCCATAATAACAGTATCAATGGATTTATAGAAAACGTCGTAACCATAATTTGTTTCTGGATTTATCGGATATTTTGTTAGCCAATCCAAATCACCATCGCTTCGGGCAATGTACCCGTCAATGGAAGCTGCTATGTATAATTTTATTTTCTTCATGATTATCAAGTGTTATGCAAAATACGAAAAAAGCGTGGAACTTACACTGCTCCGACACGAGGCACTGGTATGCCTTAAGAACGAAACAGGCAAGTCCACGCCATACTTTCGTATAGCATGAACATTGCACATTCCATCTCGTTCTTAATTTGAAAATTACCAGTTTTCGTGTCGAGACGTTCAGCGAACGTTATGTTATATATCTATGAAGTATCTGATATACTTCTTATTCTCTTAATTTTACGCATACAAAGATACTATATTTAATTTATTTATCTGCTGTCCGCATCATCCATTCTTCGGGTTAACGCTTTGACCAAGCGGTTTAGATATTCCGTTCGATTGGTTTTACGACTTCTGATTTCTAAAAAAATATGGTAAATATCGCTCAAATCGACCTTGAAAATTCTTCCGAAAATGGTCGCCAATGCTTTTATTTCTATCATTCCTGCATTGATGCTTTTTTCTTCGTGAATGCTATATATGAGTTCTCCAAGTGCCGTTTTCTTGTCAGTCCATTGAGTAGGAGGCAATTCTTCATTTATTTGATATCCGTTTTCTTCCTGATACTTCAATTTTGATAACTCACAATTCAGATAAGCCGCCAACATATCGTTGGCAAGCAGTTTAGCAACCTTGAAATCAAAATTGGTCGAAAATTTAGGATCGCGCTCGAAATAAAAACTTTCCAGATTCAAATCCATTTCATGACGTCCTCTTAAAAAATAGTACTCGTCAAAGCAACTTTGACCGGAACGATAGTATTGAATAAATTCAGCATTCTTATTACAAAAGCCATTTATTTGTTCGTGCTCTTTTTCAAGATACGTTCTTATAGTAGCGAAATTTGAGATAGGACGTTTGATTTCCAAATAATATATCTTGCGAAGATAAATTAGTTTGCTAAACAATATGGGTTTAGTGTATTTGAAGAACGTGATTTCTTCATCAAAGGAGGGGAATTTATATTCTGAAACGAGAGTTTTCAGTTCATCAAAAGCGTTCTCCATCATCAATATCATAGCAGGTGCATTTTGTACAATATTATACAATTCTACTTCGCCTACCTGTATTGAAGCATTCAACTCACGGACTATTTTTTCTATCTTATCTTTCATAATACTACATTTCTCCGGTTTACCGATATGACTATAGTGGATTTGCAGTTTCAACAATTCAATTTCTGATTCAAGCAGTAGGATTGCTTTTAACAAATACGGATTTTTAAGCGCATTTTTCCCCTGCTCGTACCGTTGGAATGTCTGTAAGGAAACTAACTCAATACGAGTATCATTCAGCATCCGGAAAACTTCGGAATAGTTTTGTTCGGATTGACTGGCTGTTCTTAGCTGTTCCATAAAGCACCCATAGGCAGTTTGTATTTCTTCGTTTGTGACTTGTGTAGGATCAGACAATAAGCTGATTAACCTCTCTAAATTGTTCATTCATAGACATAATTTTAAGTGGTTAATAATGAGTGTTATATCCAAAACCTAAGTCTTGTTCACTATTATTTTTTGCCATGAAATATTATCATCCTCAAAAAGTTATCGAAGCATATACACCCCAATTTTCATTATTAATTATAGCCGGAGAAATTACCAGATTATGTTTCTTGGCAAACGGACGCGTGAAAACATATGTACTACCTATGCCAATAGCCGCTCCTGCAAGCACATCCCATGTATCGTGTCTTTTTCCATAAACACGTCCCCAAGCAACATAGCCTGAAACTAAATAGGCAGGGATACTATATTTCCATCCATATCTTTGTGCTATGAAAGATGCACCTTGAAAAGCCATAGCTGTATGATTAGACGGAAAAGAATGGGAATCGCTGCCATTAGGACGTTGTTTCTTTATCGTATATTTTAATAAATATGAGGTTGCAATACTTGTTGCTCCTGCGAAAACCAATTGTTTTGTGCCTTCGTAATCTTCCAGAATGAGAGATGTAATAAACCCGGCAACCGGAGGGGCAAACATCAAAATGTCTGTGGAGGTTTTAACCGCATCGCGAGATTGCGCTTTTATCCCACCATTCATTAAACATATACATGTTATAAGCAAAAAAAAAACTGTTTCATATTATTTCTCAATTAATTCCTGTTAGTATGAATATTAGAGTGAGCTTCCGAACGATAATTTATATACTTCATAACCGAGTAGTATAGCATGATCAGTGCAGAGCCAAGCAACACCCCGCCAATAATATCTGTAAACCAATGAACTCCCGAAATTAAACGTCCAATGATTGTTATGGCGATGATTAGGATGGACAAGACATTTGCTATTGTTCGTATTGTCCTATTTTTCAACAAAACATGAAATTGCATAATCGCTGTTGCCATAATGCAAAGCACTATCATTGTGTGGGAAGATGGGAATGATGCTTCTAATGACTTATGAATGATGACCGGTCTGTAATTTACAATACAGACTTCAAAAAATACATAGAAAATAATTACAAGTAAATAAAATATGCCTAAGAGAATAATGCCAGTGTCTACATACTTGATACTTTTCCTTTTGATTAGTTGAATCAGTCCCAATATAGAAAAGCCAAGAGCAACAAATATGGCGATAACTCCAATCCAGTCTGTAATGTGGTACCAGAGCAGGTTTTCTCCGAACAGATTAAACATGAATCTATTTATTATGGCAAGACCAACACAAGATTGTTGTGGACCTATTGGCTGAATATCAATGGTCAGTATAGCCGCAGTTAATAATGCAAACAGCAGGAACAATGTACCTGTTACGATAAAATTGATTTGTATTGTTTTCTTCATTCGTTTATTTCCCATTTCAGATATCTTTATTGTTTATGCCACAAAAGTATGGTGCGAACCTTACATAGAACCGACGACAACCTTACTTTTACCTTACATTTAATCGAACAGGAGAATAATTGCTCCATTATCACTACTTTTGTTTCAAATTGGCAAAATATGAATGGCAATAAACTTGATTTTCTGAAAGATAAACGGGTTCTGTTGGTTGATGACGAGTCAGAACTTCTTGATATGATAGAATCGATACTGCAAGATGAAGGCTTTTTTTCTATCTGTAAGGTTACGACACAAATGGAGGCACTTGAAAAATGCCGTATCTACAAACCTGAAATTGCAATACTTGATGTAATGCTGCCTGATGGAGATGGATTTTCACTTTTTAAAGAAATAAGAAAAACAATGGACTTTCCTGTTCTTTTTCTGACGGCAAAAGACCAACCGGAAGATCTCTTTACCGGACTTGGTTTAGGAGCAGATGATTATATAGTTAAGCCATTTTTGCCACGGGAATTGATATTAAGGTTGTATGCTATTCTTAGACGTTGTTACAAAACCGATGATTCTTTGATTGCCCTCAATGGATGTACGATTGATATCGGTAAGGCAGAAGTAAACAACAATGGAGTTATTTCCCCATTAACAGCTAAAGAGCTTGGTATATTGACTACACTATATAAGGCTGGGAATCGTATTGTTACGATAGATTCACTTTGTAATAGCGTATGGGGAGATAATCGTTATGGATACGAAAATTCATTAATGGCGCATATCCGTAGGATACGTGAGAAAATAGAGGAAGACCCGTCTTCTCCTTCATTATTGGTTACCATTAAAGGATTGGGGTATAAATTAAATGTGTGAATATGAACCCTATCCAATCTTCTATAAAACGTTTTATATTGAGATTGTCATTAGCCGTTGTCTTGGTATTGACAATAAATCTTCTTTTTCTGGGGATATACATATACCGCCATCAGAAATCAGTATCAGATGAGATAGCTATTATCCCTTTATTAAAGCAGTTTCCGCAAGAGCTTGTATTGAAAGGTAATCATTATTATCTGAATCATAATGTCCAAATTGAATTGGATAAACAGGGTATGTGGGCTATGCTGCTCGATGACAGGCAGGGTACGGTATTATGGAGTTATAAACTGCCGGAAGAAATTCCTACCCATTATACATTGAGTGATATTGCGGCTTTTAGTCGTTTTTATCTGAAAGATTACCCTGTATCTACATGGAAACACCCGAATGGGCTAATTGTCGTAGGCTCACCCAAATACAGTTTATGGAAAATTGCCTATATGTTTCCTTATTCTGAATTTAAAGCCATGCCGGGACGAATTATATTAATTGTGATTTGCGATTTGCTTATTCTTTTTTTACTCTACTTTATTATCGACCGTAAATCAATTAAAGCCGTATCCAATGTATTGTCGGGTATCCATTCTTTAGCAGAGGGTAAATTGATTCGATTGAGAGAAAAGGGAATTTTTTCAGAGATTGCTACCCAACTTAACAAAACTTCCGATTTACTTAAAACCCGTTCTATTGCTCAAGAAAATTGGATAGCAGGAATTTCTCATGACATCAGAACTCCTCTTACTGTCATTCTTGGTTATGCCGAAAAAATTGAAACAAACTCATCCTTACCCAAAGACGTGCAAGAAAAGGCATTACTCATTAAACACCAAAGTATCAGGTTGCGGGATTTGGTAAATGACTTAAATCTCATTACCCGTTTAGGAGATGATACCCAACCCGTACATTGGAAGTTGTTTCATCCTACGACTTTCTGCCGTGAACTTATAGCGGAGTTTTTAAATAACGGGATACCCGAAAACTATTCGATTGAACTTGACATAGAAAAGGGCTTAGAACCTGTCAAAATAAAGGGAGATACACATCTCTTGCAAAGGGCAATAATTAATCTATTGCACAATAGTATTCGTCATAATCCCAATGGATGCAATATTTATTTTCGGGTATATGAGAAGGAGCAGCACATTTTATTTGTCGTTTCCGATGATGGGAAAGGTATGACATCGAACGAAATTGAAACTCTACGAAATCGGTCACATTATCTGACAGAGAGTGATTCATCCCTTAATAAGCAACATGGATTGGGTCTTTATATCGTACAACAGATTGTAAAAATGCACAATGGGAATATATCCTTTGAAAAAAGCGAATCAGGAGGGCTGGATGTTGCGATTGAAATACCAATACTGTAAAAGTTGATAATCTGCTATACATCATACTGATTGACTTTCTGCTTTAACTGTCTTCTTGTAAATTTCATTTGCAGATATAAAAATTAATTTCTACCCTGATTATAAGACAGCACATAAGCTATGTAAGGAACGAAAAGTAGCATGCTGATTAGCAAACCTATTCCTAATGCTTTGTATTCTTTATGTTTGAAGATTACATAGAGCACCCACATCAAATTGAGTGTCATTACAATATGTCCAACATGAGCTATCATATTCGCTTCATTCCATGGTAAAACAAACATGGACATTGTTCCAAGAAAATAAATTGGAAGAAATGTTATCATTAAATACGAAGCGTTTTTCTTTACAAGAAACACTAAAAATAAAAGCAGATACAAGAAACTTGTTGGAGAACAAGAATTAAATGCAACCCATTGGACTAAACTGATTTTCAATTTCCCTAAGAAAAAGAATGTACTGCTCAAGGTTATGAGAAATAATAACCCTGCTAAAATAACCCCAGTAATCTTCTCTTTTTTTGTAAGTATCATATACATTAAAGATTATAATGGTTTTACAGGAATGCAAATATCCACGATGAATTTATGTTCAGGATCCGCACTGTAATCGTTATGATAGTACTCATAAGTAGGGCTATCGGAAGGTTGAAATCCGCTTTCGGTCAGCCAAGCACACATTGTATTCCAAGCCTCTTCAAACTCTGTCTCTTTAAGCTCGAAGCGACCAACAGCATATTTGCCGGCTGGAATATTCAGTTTCCCGATTTCGCCATCCACTTTTACATTGTCATCCACAATAATACAGGCATCCTGACGTACTTTATCAATACTTGTGATAGCCGGATCATCTTGATAAACGGTTACTGTTTTAGTGTTTTGATTTACCAATTCGCGAGGAATTGCCCAGCTAAAAAGTTTTTCGTAAGCCTGTCCGATCTTCTTGAAATCGCCTGTGTGACGACAATAAATCAGGTTCAGCTCAGGCATTCGTTTAATTTCAATTTTAGTGTCCATAATGATTATTTTATTAAATTCGACACTGCAAAATTGCTCATTAACTTGCTGGATATTTTTGCCAATCTTGCTGACTGCTTTGCAATCCTTGCTATATCTGACTCCGTTTTTAATATATATCGCTTTGTCTTGATTGCGAAATTCAGTGGTAGTCAGACCAAAATAGCCTTTAAATGCCCTACTGAAAGATGATACGTTAACGAATCCGCAAGCGAATGCAACCTCACTTACCGATGCTTTAGGGTTATTATGCAGTAATTGTGCTGCTTTCTCAAGTTTAATGCGAGATACAAAATTGTTCGGGGTTTCGCCCACCATTGCCGTGAATATTCTGTGAAAATGGTATGGAGAAAAAGATGCGACGCTTGCTAATGTAGCAAGATCAAATGATTTATCTAAATTGAGTCTTATGTAGTCCATTACCCGGTTTATTCGGGTGGTGTACTCTTGTTTACTGATTTGTTTAGAATCCATATTATATTATTTCGATGCAAAGATACATAATCATCACATCGCATTTTATACTAATCTTGCTGATATATAAATAAATTGGGAAAAACGAAGAACTGGAACCAGTCGTTCGACATATAGAAAAACCACAGATTTTGATATTCAAGAATGAGAATGCAGAGATATCCGGCATAGCTGATTTGATTACAGCTTTCAAACAGTCCAAATCGTTTGGAGTTGTTTGTAAGACTGAATTGCAAGCAAAAATCATAGCCGATAAGCTAAAAGCATATACGGAGGATATTTACTTCTTTTCAAACCAAAGTTCTGCTTTCGTACAAGACATCATTATAAACTCTGCTCACATGGCAAAAGGGTTGGAATTTGACGAAGTAATCATTCCGCAAGTAGCAGACAAGAATTATCATTCGGAGATTGACCAGAGTATGCTTTATGTGGCAGTAACAAGGGCAATGCATAGGTTGACGTTGACTTATTGCAGAGAGAAAAGTAGGTTACTTTACTGATGATCAGATATTGTCAGTTGTATTTTGCATCATTATCACTCTTGGTGATAATGATGCAAAAGTAGTGATAATGACCAGCGTTACAAATAAAGAGTAATTCGACTTTCTTTATCGTAATGACCATTTGCTTAAGTTTGCACCTTTTTTAGAAACAACTATAAAAGAGCAAACTCATGAGACATACTTTTTCTGTTATTTTTTATTTGAAGCGGTTGTCCGGTTCAGCAAATAAGAATTTTCCCATAATCGCCAGAATTACTATAAATGGAGAAAAATGTACTATTAACACACAACTGAAATGCCTTTCTGACTTGTGGAATGTAAAAGAACATAAAGTTGAAGGGAGGACAAGTGAATCTGTTTTTATCAATGAAACATTGAACCAAATCAAAGCCCGGCTTAACCAGATTTACTTTCAACAGTCATTATGCGATGGGGACGTAACCCCTGAAATGATTAAAGATATTTATACCGGAATTGCTTACAGTAAGCGGTATCTAATTTCCTATTTCTCCATTCACAACGAGAATTTTCGTAAACAGGTAAATATCTCCCGTTCACAAGCTACTTATCAGAAATATGAAGCCATCCGGAAACACTTGGTTGACTTCTTGCAATCGACGAAAGGAATAGAAGATATCCCTTTATACAAAGTAAACCACCAGTTTATCTGTGAATTTGAAATTTATCTAAGAACAGTTTCCGGTTGCAATCACAACAGTACAGCTAAGTTCATACAACTTTTCAAGCGGATTATCATATTGGCACTAAAGAATGGCATTATCAAGAATGACCCGTTTCAGGAATACCAAATCAAGCTAAAACAAACCAATCGCACATTTCTTACAATGGATGAAGTAAAATCTATCATGAAGCAAGAACTTCCCTATGAGCGGTTGGAACTTGTCAGGGATTTATTTCTTTTTGCGATTTTTACGGGCATTGCTTTCGTGGACATGAAGAATTTAAGAAAAAAACATCTGCATACAGCCGTTGATGGCCATCAGTGGCTTCGGTTTGAAAGGTGGAAGACCAAAGAAATGAGTAATATCCGGCTTTTTGATATTCCTACCAAACTGATTGAAAAGTACAGTGATTCAAAAAGGGAGACATTGTTCCCGATGTTAAGCAATCAGAAAGTAAATCAATACCTGAAAGAAATTGCCGAAACCTGTGGGATTAAGAAGCGAGTTACATACCATTGCGGGCGGCACACAATGGCCACGACTATTGCCTTATCTAATGGTATGCCGATGGAAAGTCTTGCTAAATTATTAGGACATAAGAATGTACGAACAACACAGATCTATGCTCGAATTACGGATACAAAGCTTAATGCTGATATGGAATCGTTGGAGGAAAAGTTGGCAGATTTTCAGTTGTAAGCACGAAATAAACTATTTGTCTATTCTCAACTCACAAAAGTTTGAAAATAGCATGGATGCTTCAAGCTACAAATCCTCGTTCTTGTCTATATTTTAATGGCGATTAAAATAATCGCCATTAAAATAACCTGATATACATAGTGGCGGATTGAAATATTCTTCTTATTTTTGTAACCGCCATTAAGATAATGAGTATTAAATAACATGAGATATGAAGTTTTATAACAGAACAGCGGAGTTAGATATATTAGCCCGTACATTGGAGCAATCGAAGAGAAGTTCCTGTTTTACGGTGATGGTTGGTCGTCGTCGTATCGGCAAGACCTCCCTTTTACTTGAATCTGTAAAGGGACAGAAGTATCTTTATCTGTTTGTTTCCCGTAAAAGCGAACCGCTTCTTTGCGAACAGTTTCAGAAAGATGCAGCAGATGTTTTAGGATTGCAAATATTCGGCTCGATTACCCGATTCAAAGACCTTTTTGAACAGTTGTTGATTTTTGCCACAAAGGAACATTACACGCTTATCATTGATGAATTTCAAGAGTTTGATAATGTAAATTCGTCCATATTCAGCGATGTTCAGAATCTTTGGGATCAGTATAAAGACAAGACTAAGATCAACTTCATTGCTTCCGGTTCTATCTATTCGATGATGATGAAGATTTTTGAGAACAGGAAAGAACCGTTATTCGGGCGACTTACCTCAAAGATAACACTGCAACCTTTCGCCGTTAGCGTAATAAAAGAAATCCTGAACGATTATAACCCTAAATATACATCGGAAGATCTTCTGTGTCTCTATATGCTGACGGGTGGCGTTCCCAAATACATCGACCTACTGATGGAAGGCGGAGCTGTAACAAAGAATAAGATACTGGATGTGGTTACACGTCCTGATTCTCCCTTTATCGGGGAAGGCAAAGAATTGCTTATCTCTGAATTTGGAAAAGAGTATGGGACTTACTTTTCCATTCTGCAATTAATCGCTTCCGGGAAAACGACCCAAAGTGAAATAGATTCCATTATCGGAAAGAATACGGGGGCATATCTGGTTAATTTAGAAAAAGAATACTCTCTTATTACAAAGAACAAGCCCATGTTCTCGAAGCCGGAAAGCCGAAAAGCTCGTTGGAGTTTAAATGACAACTACCTTCGTTTCTGGTTTCGGTTCATTTATCCGAATCAGTCATTGATTGAAATGGGAAAATATGACTTGCTTCGTGAGTTTATTGACAAGAACTATGATCAATATAGCGGTTTCACTTTAGAAAAATATTTTCGGGCTAAAATGGCGGAAGAGGAGAGGATAACCGCTATCGGTAGCTATTGGGACAGCAAAGGCGAAAATGAGATAGACCTGATAGCCTTGAATGATTTGGATAAAACGGCTATTGTTGCCGAGGTAAAGCGTAACCCCAAGAAAATTGACATAACTTTACTTCAGGCGAAAGCCGATTCAATCAAAAAAGAACTTGCAAAATATAAGGTTGAATTAAGGGGCTTATCTATGAATGATATGTAAAGCCCAGTGCAAGGTGCAGCCTATTTATATATAGGCTGCACCTTGCACTGGAGAACGACTTGATATTCAATTAATTTTTGTAAGATTCAAAAAGTTCGTATATTTGAACCTGAAAGCTGATATGAAGCTTGTGGACAGGAAAAGACAGTCGAAAGTCAAGACTGGACAGAAATCAGTTACTAAATAGTTACTAAAGAAAAGGCGAAGTAGCCTTAACCTCGTATCATACAGGACAATCGGAATTTATCGTTCCGTTCCCTCTCTCTCCGCTGAGAAGCAAAGACTTCTAACAGACAAAAGGAGACAAGTCCTGTAAAATCAAGGTTTTACAGGACTTTTTCTTTTATAACTAAGTCACCTGAAAGACC
>NZ_JARXWI010000029.1 GCF_029893085.1 Parabacteroides sp. PFB2-10 | reverse complement strand
TCAAAAACAACTACAAAAATGACCACGTTTTGAAACGCAACTTTAAGGGGTCAGTTTAAATTGGCCGAAGGGGGTCACGTTCAATGGAATTTCCATTCCCAACCGAATAATATCTTTTCGTGATATTCTGGCTTTGTCAGTCATCTTTAATACTCCCCGTAATACTTGTTCTATCGCATTATTCGTAGGAGCAAGTATGGCAATCCTATCTCCATTCATAATATAATGGAGCACTATATAAGACAGTACGAACTGGGTCTTACCCGTACCGGGCGCACCCCATACGTATGAAAAGGGTGTGTTTAGAATATTTGCAATAGAGTCTTGTTGATTGGGTGTAGGCTGTAAATCAGGAAAGTATTTAATCTCTTTTATTTTTTGCGCATAAGATGAACTGATGGTAGGTATGGCAATAGTGGACCCGTTTTTCTCATACCATGTCCGTACTCTTTCCACCAAAAATTTCAGATCGGATATAACAATAAGTTCTTGTTCTCTAAGGTTTTTGAGCTCTTCTCTGATACTTTCTATAGGCTTTATGAGAAGCATATTTTTATCATAGTCGTACTCAATAATTTTTATCTCGGAGACTGTATACTTTTTATTGTTTTTCCGGTTTCTAAAAAAAACAGATTCTATATCGAATAATTTGGCTGAAAGCCGTAGCTTCATAAGCATATCTCCGCTCTCGGAATATGACAACTCGGTAACTTCAACTTCTTGAATACCTTTATCGTTCTCATCTAAATATTTATAATAGGCTTGGGCACTATCAATAGCTATTTCACGGATTTCATCGACTTTCATTTTGACTTTTATTGACTAAATTTCAATAATATTACTTCTACATAAACTAAAATAACTCTCTCGGATTAATCTTCAAAAACTCATCATAAGGAATACCGCCCGTTCCGACAAGCAACACTTTTTCAGGATGAAATCTCTCTGCAAAAATTCCCATCCCTGCATTTTCAGCTTTTATTCCGCTTTTCACTTCAAGCCCAATTATCTTATCGCCTTTTTCTAAGACAAAATCAACTTCGTAATTACCATCTCGCCAGTAGTAGAGATTATATCTTTCGGAAATAGCGTGATTAATCAAATGTGTACCAACAGAAGATTCTACAAGTCGTCCCCATAATTCGGGATTGATGATTGCTCTCTCGTAAGACTCATCACTTTGGGCTGTAATCAAAGCATTATTATATACCTGAAACTTTGGACTTGAACCACGTTTACGGATTATATCTCCGGCATACTTATCTAACCCGCCTAATAATCCACAATCGGATAATAGTTTCAGGTAATTGGCGAGAGTGGTTGTATTTCCGGCATCCTGAAGTTGGCCCAATATCTTCGTGTAAGAGAGTATCTGACCAGAATAAAGACAGCCTAACTCAAATAATCGTTTTAACAAAGCAGGCTTATCAACACGTGTCAGCATCAAAATATCTTTGGAAATACTCGTCTCTATAAGTGAATCTTTTATGTAGTTCTTCCAACGCCCTTCATCGTTAATCAGTGTTGCCGATCCCGGATATCCACCAAAGTAAACATACTGTTCGATGCTCCACCCAAATGCCTCTTGCATTTCAGGGTAAGACCAATGCCTGAGATAGAGTGTTTCAAACCGCCCAGCTAAGGATTCGGTTAATCCTTTCTGAATTAGCAAGCGAGAAGACCCAAGCAGAATCACTTTAATATTGACTTTCTCACGAGTATCCCTATCCCATTGTCGCTTCACAACTTCACTCCAATTGTCTATTTTCTGAACCTCATCAATTACAAGCAGAAATTCTGATGCGTTAGATGCTTTCATTCGCAACCGTGCTGATTCCCAAACTTGTGTGATCCAAGCAGAATTTGTAGCTGAAATGGCGTCTGCTGATTCAAATAGATTAGGAATTGATAACTGTTCAACAAGTTGGGTAACCATAGTGGTTTTACCCACTTGACGAGGTCCAAGAACAACTTGAATGAACTTTCTTGGTTCTTCAATTCTTGCTTTAACCGAGTTCAAATAAGGACGTTCAAACATATGTTTTTAATTTTACTCAATATGATTAGCAAAATTACTCA
Organism: Parabacteroides sp. PFB2-10; assembly: GCF_029893085.1. GTDB lineage: Bacteria > Bacteroidota > Bacteroidia > Bacteroidales > Tannerellaceae > QVMG01. The sequence goes on along the minus strand of NZ_JARXWI010000029.1, from coordinate 14,736 downwards.
ATACAACTGAGGTACGCAAGCGTTCGTCGAAAAATTATTAAAAAGTCACATCAGGTGGACTACAAGGCGGATAATTCTGTATCTTGTAGATATTCAGTTGATTATGCTTGTTTTTTAGCCGAAATAGTGACAAATAGGGAATTTGACCATAAATCATAAAAATCTGATGTAAATCATAGAAAAACATAGAAAAACAACCATAATTACACCTGTGTGTCACTATAGTACCGTGGGGAATTTGTCCCGTCCATACCGCCAAAAGCCTACGGCAAGAGGCGACAAAAATAGGTTAAACCCTACAATATCAATGTATTGTAAGGTTTTTCTTTTTGTGTACTAAGACAAGATAGGACACGATTTGGACACTAAAAGACAAAAGTAATCCCCCAAAGTGTTCACCCTACGAACAAAAGTGTTCACCCTCTATTTTTTTGCTAATAAGTTGTTATTCAATAGGCAGTGTTTGAGGTCGAGAAACTGAAATACATATCAGTTCACGGTGAACACAATTTGGCATCGTCCCGTCCTTTATAGGCATCGCATAATTTACTCACAAGCGGCAAGCTGTGGATAATTTTGTCCAATTTTAAAAATGAGTAATTATGAAGAGTACATTTAGTGTTATTTTTTATGTCCGTAGAGACAAAATGAAGAGTGATGGCACCCTCCCTATTTTTTGTGGATTAACGATTAATAAGAAAAGGGTAAGTTTCAACATTAAAACAAGTGTAACATCCAACATTTGGGATGCAAGCACGAGTAGAGCCTCCGGCAAATCAAAACAAGCCACTGATATTAATCGGATTATTGACAAGTATGTCATGCTGCTCCATGAAAAGCATGATGAAATTTTTGATCGAAACGGGATTGTAGATGCTGAAGAATTAAAGAATTCTATTTTAGGAAATTCAACTTCCACAAATGGTGTTCCTATTTATCTATTACAGGTTTATAAGCAACACAATGATGAAATGGAAAAATTGGTTGGGACAAAGTATTCCCCGGCCATCTTACAGAAATATAAATGTGTCTATAAAAAGATTCAGGATTTTCTTTCTTTGAAATATAACAAGTCTGATATTAAGTTGAAGGAAATTCGTCATAGCTTCTTAACCGATTTCGAAACATATCTAAGAGTTGAAGGTAAGTGTCAAACAAATACCGTTGGCCGCAATATGAGACTCTTGAAGAAGATAATCAATATAGCCAAAAACAATGGCTGGATATTAGTTGATCCTTATGCAAACTACAAAATTCACTTTGAGAAAACTGATAAGCCTTGCCGATTTTCGAGCCATTCAATACAGTGCGGTTCTCATGGTCAATGAACGTTGCGCCGTAAATCCGTCCATCCTCGTTCTCCCGAAAGACAACGCTTATGGAAATTATTGGTATGGACTCAGAGTTGTACAAAGAACTGGCAAAGAAAATCGACTTTATTACAGATTATATCGTTAATCAGAAGCAATCCGACTCCAAAGAAGATGTTGATGAAACATGGGTTGATGGTTATGAAGTTTGTACTTTCCTTAGAATAAGTGAACGCACACTCCAGCGGCTACGTTCCAACGGACAAGTATCCTATTCTATAATATCAGGGAAGAGTTACTATCAGATCAAAGAAATCAAGCGTCTGTTAGAAGACCGTTTGATTAAATCAGGAAATGATTGTCTTGATGATTTGATAAAGCAACACAAGCAGTATAACGAGGTTCGGCGGAAGAATAAACCTCAATAGATTATTCGGTGGAATAATATTTTCAGGAAATATCATCAGAAAATGCAAACAAATCCGTTTGCATTTCGTATCTTTGTGAAAAAGATAGGAGATGAAGCATAATCTAAATACATATAAGGGTATTCATCCGGGAAAAATTATTGATCGAAGGTTGAAGAAACTCAATCTTAGCCAACGTGCGTTTGCCCGAGATATAGGGGAGCATAGCCAATCTATAAATGCTGTTATTACTGGCCGCAGACCTCTCACTACAGAACTTTCCATAAAGGTTGAACGGGCATTGGATTTTGAAGAAGGATTTCTTCTTGTATTACAAGCCTATTATAATATTGCAGAATATAAACGTAAAGAGGCAAGTGCATCTGTAACGGGAGTTCCCAATATTCGTAAGATGTTATTCTGGGACACCGATTTTGAAAAGATAGATTGGGGGCATTACCGTAAAGCTGTTATTCAAAGAGTCTTTGAAAGGGGAAATGAGGCAGAAAAAGAAGAGATTATTCGTTTCTACGGAATTCAACCTTCGGAGATTGGCAATTATAAGCCAACAAATTCATACCGTATCCGGGCATATACCAAATGAATATGGAAGAAACAGGATTACAATACAAAACCGTTACTCCGCTTTTGAAAAAGGTTCTTCAACAGTTAATGAATGAACCTCTTTTTGCTCCGTTCCGACTTGTTGGAGGAACAAATCTAAGCCTTCGGTATGGGCACCGTCTTTCTGTTGACATTGATCTTTTTACTGATTCAGAATATAGAAGTCTCGATTTTGCTTCTTTTGAGAATTATCTACGCTCTCAATTTCCCTATTATGATTGCAATGATAAAGGGTCTATTGTGGGTATGGGACGCAGTTATTACATTGGAAACTCCAAAGATGATTATGTCAAAGTTGATTTGATGTACACTGATCCCTTTATAGGAGAAGTAGAGATACTTGATGGGATACGGATGGCATCTGTTGATGATATTGTAGCAATGAAAATGAATGTCGTTTCTCGTGGAGGACGAAAAAAAGACTTTTGGGATTTGCATTACCTTCTCGGGATTTATTCGCTCTCCGAAATGTTTAATTTGCATGAAAAGAGACATGAATGGGAGCACAATGCTGATGAACTTCTCCGTAATTTCATAGATTTTTCTGTTGCGGATGAGATGCCTGACCCTATATGTCTTTTAGAAAAGGATTGGGATGATATAAAACTTGATTTAATAGAGATAGTTGAAAATATGAAATAAAATTCACATCTTTGCAGTGTAAATTATGTGCGGCCAAGAGAGGCCAAAACGGTGACAAACAGGACTATATTTGTACTCCTAAAATGTTCACCTTGCAGCAAAAATAAAGATAAAACGTTGATATTGAGGTATGGATTGCAGTACTTAATGAGTCCCGTCCGTTCCGCAAAATGTCGGTGTTATAGACGAAAATGTTATTTGGTGTTGATAATCAGCTAATTAGGAATTAATATCCTAAAGTGTTCACCTTAAGAGAAATCAGAGAGGTAACAGGTTGAAACACAGAGGACTAATTCTCAAAATAACGGCTTCTGTCTATACTGTTTAAAAGACTGGTAATCAGTAGATTGCGAAAACAAAAAGCCTGTAAAATAGCATTTTATAGGCTTTTTTTATATCCCTTTAGGACACACTAAAGTCATTAAAAAGCCAAAGTCGGACAGAGTTCCGTTACCAAATCATTACCCATTTTCTAAAAACCCAAAAAGGTAACGAATGTCGCGATAAGGCGTTGAATTGTCGCAATTTGGCGTAGCAGAAATTCCTCATATGAGATCACAAGAAAGTAATTTTGTAATCTTAATAATTGACCCGTTGTCTTTTCTATCTACTGTTTTCGACATATAAATCTTGTCTATATTTCATACAATACTATCTATGGGAAAAAGGGTGCCGGCCGTTTCAGACCCTCTATCTTTGCAGAAACAAATCATGTAAAATTTAAAATAAAGGAGAAAAAAAGTATGGAACCAATTATCAATTCTAAATTGCCAGAATTTAAAGTACAAGCCTATCAGAATGGTGCTTTCAAAACCGTAACGAGTGAAGACGTAAAAGGAAAATGGGCGATCTTTTTCTTTTATCCGGCAGACTTTACATTTGTTTGCCCCACCGAGCTGGTAGACGTAGCCGATAAATATGAACAATTCCAGGCCATGGGTGTTGAAGTATATTCCGTAAGCACCGACTCTCATTTCGTGCATAAGGCATGGCATGATGCTTCGGAAAGCATCCGTAAGATCAAATACCCGATGTTGGCTGACCCTACAGGTGCATTGAGCCGTGCTTTCGGTGTGATGATCGAAGAAGATGGTATGGCTTACCGCGGAACATTCTTAGTCAATCCGGAAGGACAGATCAAACTGGCGGAAATCAACGACAACAATATCGGTCGTAATGCCGACGAACTGTTGCGCAAAGTGGAAGCGGCTCAGTTTGTGGCGACTCATGATGGCGAGGTTTGCCCTGCTAAATGGCAGAAAGGCGAAGATACATTGAAACCAAGTATCGACCTGGTAGGTAAGATTTAATTTTTATATATAAAGAGTCTTAAAAGCTGGGGCTGACATAAAAGTCATTCGCTTTATACGATTAAACACGAAGGCACGAGAGCTATTTGAAAGACTGAGTTCACAGAGGAGAAAGCGCCAATAGCGTTTCTCTGTGTCCTCTATTTTCAACCTCTTCCGTGCCTTTGTGTTTCGTATTCATTATAGGTTACTTTTGAGTCAGCCCGACTGAAGAAAAAACGAAAGGAGGATGTATGTTAGATACTTCATTAAAACAACAGGTAACAGATATTTTTGCCGGCTTAGAGGCTGATTATTGCTTCGATGTTCATCTTTCCGGAAAACATGAAAGCGGTCAAGAACTGGTCGAATTTCTGACGGAGGTGGCTTCTTGTTCCGATAAAATCTCCGTCCAGACAACGGAAGGCGATCGTTTGGCTTTTCATCTGTTGAAACAGGGTGAAAAGACCGGCATCTCATTCCGGGGAATACCTACGGGGCATGAGTTTACCTCGTTGCTTCTGGCCATACTCAACAGCGATGGGAAAGGGAAGAACTTCCCGGACGAGCAGATCCTTTCCCGCATCAGAGCCTTGAAAGGGGCGATTCATCTGACCACCTATGTGTCGTTGACCTGTACGAACTGTCCGGATATTGTACAGGCATTGAATATGATGGCTATACTTAATCCGCAGATCACGCATGAAATGGTCGACGGAGGTATCAATCAGCAGGAGGTGGAGGCTCTGAAGTTGCAGGGCGTGCCGGCTGTTATGGCCGATGGGGAATTGCTTCACATGGGTAGAGGCGATTTGGGCGAACTGTTATTGAAATTGGAAAATCGTTATGGGACGGAGCGTTCGGCTGTTGAAACCGAAGCGAAAGAATATGATGTTGTCGTGGTCGGGGGAGGACCGGCAGGCGCTTCGGCGGCGATCTATTCCGCGCGTAAAGGCCTACGGGTGGCTGTGCTTGCAGAGCGCGTTGGTGGGCAGGTAAAGGAGACGGTCGGAATCGAGAACCTGATCTCTACACCGAAAACAACGGGTGAAGAATTGGCACATAACCTGCATTTGCATATGCAGGCGTATCCGATCGATGTCATGGAACACCGTCTGGTGGAAAAGGTCGAACTGGCGGATGGCCGGAAGGAGATCTATGTGACCGGTGGTGAGAAATTGATCACCTCTGCGTTGATTATTGCTACCGGAGCCAGCTGGCGTAAATTGAATGTGCCCGGCGAAACGGAATATATCGGGCGTGGCGTGGCCTTTTGTCCCCATTGCGACGGACCGTTTTACCAGGGGAAGCATGTCGCCGTTGTGGGCGGAGGCAACTCAGGCATCGAGGCGGCTATCGACCTGGCGGGAATCTGTTCGAAGGTGACCGTTCTTGAATTCTTGGATGAATTGAAAGCCGATCAGGTGCTTCAGGAGAAAGCACGCAGCCTGCCGAACGTCGAGATCATATTGAGTTCGCAAACGATGGAGGTAGTCGGCAATAGTGATAAGGTAACAGGCATCCGTGTAAAAGACCGGAACACCGAAGAGCTGCGCACGATTGCTCTCGATGGTATCTTTGTTCAAATAGGCCTGTCTCCCAATAGCACGGTGTTTAAAGAGTTGGTTCAGGTGAACCGAATCGGAGAGATAGAGGTGGATAAACAGGGCCGGACAAACGTTCCCGGTGTGTATGCTGCCGGCGACGTGGCAACGACTCCTTATAAACAGATTATTATTGCGATGGGCGACGGAGCGAAGGCCGCACTTACGGCATTCGACGATCGCATTCGCGGATTACTATAAAAAAAGCCCGGGGGTAACCCGGGCTTTCTTTTTTTATCTTACAACTGACAAGCGCAGATGGTTGGTACCAGGTTGCGGTCGCCGTATGCATTGTCGACACGGGCTACATTGACCCAGAACTTACCTTCATGCAACCATGCCAGCGGGAAAGCCGCTTTGCTGCGCGGATACGGATGGTTCCATTCGTCGGCTGTTACCTCGTATTCCGGATGCGGGGCATTTTTCAATACATTATCTTCTTTGTCGGCTTCGCCTTTCTCTACCTCTTCAATCTCTTTCCAGATGCAATCGAGCACCTCTACAAAACGATCCAGTTCGGCTTTGCTTTCGCTTTCGGTCGGTTCGATCATCAGTGTGCCATGAACTGGGAAGGAGAGGGTAGGAGCGTGATAACCGAAGTCGATCAAGCGCTTGGCAATATCTGTTTCGTCGATGCCTGAGCGTTCTTTCACATTCCGGCATTCGAGAATCAACTCATGCCCTACGCGTCCGGTAGCGCCGGTATAGACAATGCCGTAGGTGTCTTTGAACTTCGCCGCCAGGTAGTTGGCATTGAGGATCGCTATTTGGGTTGAGATCGTCAATCCTTCGTTACCCAACAAACGGATATAGGCATAGGTGATAGCTGCGATGCCTGCACTGCCGTAAGGAGCTGCGGAAACGGTATTCAGCTCACTGCCCCAAACCACCGGGTGGGAGGGAAGGAAGGGCACCAGATGCTCGGCTACACAGATCGGACCAACGCCTGGACCTCCACCGCCATGAGGCGAAGCAAATGTCTTATGCAGGTTCAAATGGCATACGTCCGCACCGATGGTTCCCGGATTGGTCAGACCAACCTGAGCGTTCATATTGGCACCATCCATATACACCTGTCCACCACAGCCGTGAACGATCTCGCACATCTCTTTGATACATACTTCGAATATCCCGTGCGTAGAAGGATAGGTAATCATGGTCGCCGCCAGGTTGTCTTTGTTCGCTTCCGCTTTTTCGCGGAAATCATCCAGGTCGACATTGCCGTTTTCGTCGGTTTTCACCGTCACGGTACTATATCCTGCCTGAATAGCGCTGGCGGGGTTGGTGCCGTGGGCGGAAGCCGGCAACAGAACAATGTTGCGGTGTCCCTGTCCGATGCTTTCCAGGTAAGCGCGAATCACGCGCAATCCGGCATATTCGCCCGCTGCTCCTGAGTTGGGCTGCAGGCTGACACCCTTGAATCCGGTAATCTCTGCCAGATAGGCACAAAGATTTTCGATCATCTCTTTATAACCTTCCGTTTGTTCTTCCGGCGCGTACGGGTGGATATTCTGGAACTCGGGACGGCTCAATGCCAGCATTTCCGAGGCGGCATTCAGTTTCATGGTACATGATCCCAAAGAGATCATCGATTGAGCCAATGAAATATCTTTACGTCCCAGGCGGGTGATGTAGCGCATCAGTTCGGTTTCTGTCCGGTATTTCTTGAAAACATCCTGTTCCATGAAGGAAGAGGAGCGTGCCAGTGTCTCGTCGAAATAGCGTTTCGTCGGGATAGCCTCTTCGAGCATATAGTCTTTTCCGGCGGCTCCGGCAAAAATGTAAAGCAATACGCCGATATCGGTCGTCATAGTGGTCTCGTCTAAGCTGATACCCACCACGCTTCCTTCGAAATAGCGGAGGTTTACTTTACACTCTAAGGCGATTTCACGCAATACATTCACGGATACATGAGGCGGTAGTTCGATCTTCAGTGTGTCGAAATAGTTTTTATTCAACTGTTTGTAGCCCAGCTTTTCCAATTCGCCCGCGAGGAATCCGGCAGCAGAGTGGATGCGTTCGGCAATGTTGCGCAAGCCTTCGGCGCCGTGATATACGGCATAAAAGCCCGACATCGTTGCCAATAAAGCCTGAGCCGTACAGATGTTCGACGTCGCTTTCTCGCGTTTGATGTGCTGTTCACGCGTTTGAAGCGCCAGGCGGTAAGCCTCATGGTCGTAAGCATCTTTGGAAATACCGATGATACGTCCCGGCATAGCGCGCTTATACTCCTCTTTGCAGGCGAAATAAGCGGCAGACGGTCCGCCGTAGAACATCGGAATGCCGAAGCGCTGGCTTGAACCGAACACCACATCGGCACCCCATTCTCCCGGAGGAGTGAGCAATACCAGACTCATCAGGTCGGCGGCTACGGCTACTTTCGTGCCGTTTTCGTTCGCCTTCGCGATGAAATCTTTGTAGTCTTCGATGGATCCGTCGGCATTGGGGAATTGTACGATCGCGGCAAAAACATCCGGTGTCAGTTCGAATTGTTGATAATTACCGGTCACTACCTTGATTCCCTGCGGTAGCATACGTGTATGAATTACGGCTAATGTGGAAACATATACTTTTTCATCGACAAATACGGTGTTGGCTTCTGCCTTTACCTGCGCTCTCGAGCGCGCCCCATACAACATGGTGATGGCTTCGGCAGCGGCAGTCGCTTCGTCTAAAAGCGAGCTGTTGGTCAGCGGCAACGCGGTCAGTTCGCTAACCATAGTCTGGAAATTAAGCAAAGCTTCCAGACGTCCCTGGGAAATCTCTGCCTGATACGGCGTGTAAGAGGTATACCAAACCGGGTTTTCAAATACATTGCGCAGGATAGGCGCCGGGCAAACGGTGTCGTACCAGCCCATGCCTATGTACGAAGTAAAGATCTCATTTTTGGAAGCCAGTTCACCTAAGTGTTCGGCCAGTTCACGTTCCGTCATAGGCTCCGGCAGATTCATCGGTTCGGTCAGACGAATATTCGACGGGATGGTCTGATCCATCAACTGATCTAATGATTCCGCACCTACTGTTTTTAACATGGAAGGAATATCTTCCTCCGTAATGCCAATGTGGCGATTCGCAAATTTATTTGTGTCCATAAACTAAATAAGTTTTTTATAGTTGTTATGCGTTTATAGAAATGGATTATTCATTTTCTCGTTGTAAATGGTTGTCTCAGGTCCATGCCCCGGATACACAACGGTTTCATCCGGCAAGGTGAGCAGTTTATTTTTGATGGCAGTCACCAATACCTCCATATCTCCTCCCCAGAGGTCGGTCCGGCCGATACTTCCGTTGAACAGGGCATCGCCCGAAAACAGGTATCCGTTCTTTTTATTGTAGAAAGCCAGGCTGCCGGGCGAATGTCCCGGTACCAATAGGGCAGTCAGTTCCGAATGTCCGAAAGGGATACTCTCACCGCCATGGATATATTGTTCTATCTGTATATTATCTAACTGAACCGGCAAGCCGAGCATACGTGCCTGGTCGGCCGTCGATGGTAGTTCCGCCTCCGCTTTGTGTGCCCTTGGTTTTAATCCGTAAGTCTGCTCGATAAACGAGCTGCCCAACACATGATCCAGATGCAGATGGGTGCATAGATGGTGTTTGAGCGTCAGGTTGTTCGTCGTCAGGTAGTGTATGACCTCCTGCTTTTCGTTCGGGAAATAACAACCACAGTCGATGATTACCGCCTCGCCCGTATCATCATGGAGGATATAGGTATTCTCGGAAAAATAATTAAACGCGAATGACTGAACAGTAATCATAGGGGTACGTACACTACTTTTTTGGTTTTAAAATAGGTTTCGCTAAAATAAGTATCCAGCGAAACGGTGTCTGCCTGTCGGCGGAAAGGCAATATCTCGTGTTGCAACTCGCCTCCTTTGAGGCATATCAATCCGTTCGCCAGCGCGTTCTGTTGCGTCCGGCTGATGTTTTTGCGAATGATCTTCACCAGGTCGGCCAAGGGCATCACCGCCCGGCTGACGACAAAATGAAACTCACCCTTCTCCTCTTCACCCCGGCAGTGGCGGAAACTGATATTCTTTAATCCGATCGCCTCGGCGACCGCCTGTCCCACTTTGATCTTTTTTCCGATACTATCGATCAGGTGGAAATGTACTTCGGGAAATAAGATAGCCAGCGGAATGCCGGGAAAGCCTCCACCGGTACCTAAGTCCATCACATTGGTGCCGGCCTTGAAGGAGATCATCTTAGCAATGCCCAATGAATGTAAGACATGATGTTCATACAGATATACGATGTCTTTCCGGGAGATCACGTTGATCTTGCTGTTCCAGTCGGCGTATAAAGGGTAGAGAGCCGCCAGCTGTTGCTTCTGCGTCTCATCCAATTCCGGGAAATAGCGATAGATCGCAGACAACTCTGCCTCTACGATCTCTTTTATCTCCTGGTCGGTATATTCTATAAGTTGTTTTTCCGTGTTCTCCATGATAAATAAATCTTCCCTTTAAGGGGCGATAATTGATAAGAGCGGACTCTCTTTTTGCAATAGGTGTTTGATCTTTGCATAGGGCAACTTCACCTGGGTAACGCCCACCGCGTAAGCCGCTATCTCATATTCATTGAACGTATAGGTGATACCCTCTTCATCCGCATAGAAATTATCATTTGGATAGATCTCCTCTACACTGAAAAAACCGATCTCTTCCAATTCTTTCGAATCAGTCAGGTTGTTGTTGGCCGTGATCTCTTCGACCAAGAGCTGTGCCAACGGATTTTCAAAATTTTCCACGAATACATCTTCCTCTTTCAGGAATGCCATACTCTCCAGATCAATGATGTGATTCGTCACCGTATGCGCCCCATGCGCTCCTCCGGTATAGTTTTCATAGCTGACGATGTAAGAAAGAATGCCTCCCTTATTATACACCACTTCATTGTTGGATGTCTCGAAATAGCCATACCAGGAACCAACCGCTTCTTCGTCGGCGCTCTTCAATTCCTCTTCGAAATATTCTTCCAACTCTTTATACATCTCCAGGTAGTCATTGGTATACTTCTCCGCAGCAGCCTCCGGCGAAAGCATTTCATACGCTTCCCCGAAATAGGAGTAAACAAACAGTGACTGGAGCTTTTCCAGAGAGCCTTTATCGCTATATTCCGTCGGATAGGTGAAGTTCAACTGAAAGTCGCAATTCGGATTGTCCGGATTATTTAAAAGATGATAGGTCTTTTCTGTATCAATCGTTGTGAACTTGATATCATTTTCTGCTTTTTTCCTGGTTCCGGTTTGGCAGCCGGTTGTTAGCATCCCGAGTATACAAAGAATCCCAACAAAGCCTTTACATAATTGTGTCCTCATTTAAAACCTGCATTACGTTTTCTTGATGCAAATGTAAGTCATAAAATGATATAAACAAACCTGCTTGCCATTAAATCTATCGCTTGTTTTTCTCGTCTCAAATGCAGCCCGATCAACAAAAGCCAAATAGCAAAATAATATTTCGTCTGACCAATCTTCACATTTTATCATACCTGAACTTCCAAAGACTCATCCTCCAGATGAAGCACGAATAGCTGTTTGGTCGAGGGGGACGACCAAACAGCTGACTGTTGAGAGTATATATATAAGGAAGGTTAGTTGTCCTATTCTAATATTCATTGTCCAGAACCGTTTTCATCGGGCAAGCGAAATTCCTGAAGCAGGTTTTTCAGTTGCGCATTCGTGCGTAGGATTCGTTGTAGCAGGGAATCACCTGATAGGTTTTTGAGCAGCAGTTTATGTGCCAGTCCGTCATCCAGCGAGGGAAACTGGCGATAATACAATAGGCTTTTGCCTATGCTTTGCGCCAGCATCTGCGGTAGTGTGCGGCTGAAACCGATTTGTAACCGGTGTTCCTCTTCGTTTCCTCTGCAAATAAAAACCCAGCAAGGAGAATCATCTGTGTGATAGCTATAATTCGGTTCCATGCTGATAACTACATTTGTCCTTTGACATGGGCAAAACTACTACAGAAAGCGATAGAGGAACTTGCAAATCAAGAAAAGGAACTTGCAAAACAGGAAAAAATGACCGCTATTTTGCCATTTGTCGATATTCTGACGGTTTCATGCCATACGTTTTGGTGAATAGACGCAGGTAGGTATGGTAGGAGGCAAAGCCGGCCTCGATGGCGATATCCTGGATGGAACTATATTGCGGGTCGGCAAGCAGATCGAGTGAAAAGGTCAGGCGCAGCTGGTTGATGTATTGGGTGAAGGTGTCACCAGTGGCCTGGCGGATGGCATCGGCAAGGTAGCGCTCGTTGGTTGCCAGATATTCGGCGAGTATACGGCGGTCGAGATCCGACTCTTTAAAATACATTTTTTCTTTCATCGCATGGCTCAACTTGTGGAATAGTTGCTGTTCGCGTGAGAGCATTTCAACAGGGCGGCTGAGTGTCTGTTGTTCGAGTTGCCGGTCGTTGTGTTTACGCGTTTGTATCTGTTCGTATAACGCGCGGTTTTTGGCTTTCAACCGGCGAGAGTAGATAATCCATATAATTAGGGCGATCGCCAGCAGTACGCAACCTATCAGCGCGAACAGGAAGTAGTTTCGGTTGCGCTGTGTTTCAAGCGTAAGGCGTTCTACCTCGTATTGGGTGCGTACCTCGTCGAGCTGTTTGTTCAGATCCAGGCTGCGGAGCGAGTCTCGCAACAAAAAGGATTCTTCTGCCAGACGGAAAGACTCTTCTGCCTCGCCCAGATGCGATAAGATGCGGGCTTTACGTATCAATAAAGCGCTAAAGTTTATGTTTCGTTCTTGGCTGGATAGCTCCAGCTCCTTGTCGAGCAGTAAAAGGGCTTTGTCATACTCTTTGCGCGCCTCATAAATCTGCATGCGATAAGAGGCGATTGTCATTTGGCTAACCTTTACGCTCCCTATGCTGTCTATGGTGTTACAGTAGGTTTCTGCTTTATCATACTGTCCGGTGGCAAGGTAGAATCGTGTATAGATTTGTAGGAGATTTATTTTGCTGGGGTATTCTTTCATGCCGGTGCGTTCTTCCCAACGCTGATTGGCCTTTTCAAATCCTTTTATGGCCTCTTCCAGCTCTTCATATCGATGCAATGTCAACAGGCATTTACAGAAATCGAAGTGTAGTAATGGTAGATTGGAAGAGACCGGTTCTATCTTATCGACGATCTCTACCGCTTGTTGATAATAATCAAGAGCTTCCTCATTTCGCCTCATCGTTGTGTAAATATTCGCCATGGCCTGTAGGGCTGTTCCCAATCCTTCTTGTTGGTCTGTCTCTTCTGCCTGCTTTTTTAAGCTGCCGGCTATCTCAAGCGCTTCATCAAACTGTTTGGTGGCTATTTTAGCTTTGATATAGATTTGGCATACCGGAAAATAGTATTTCCAGAGTTGATGTGCTTGGAGGAATTCAAGACAGGCAGGGGCTCTTTTGATTACCTCATCATACATGCGCATATTGCTAAACGCCATGACGCGGTTTCCTTTTACTAATGCCTGTTGGTCAATGTTTTTTTGTTGTATGGTTTCGGCCTCGAATTCATCATAGATAGCCAGCAGGGTGTCTAATTGTGCGGGGGTCGATGTGCCCGCGAAATATATATTACTCATATCATGCCAGGCATTCAGCTTCTCATCTCCCTCTAACGAAGGAATCAGCCGCCGCAGGGAATCCCTCTTCTCTATCGGTGTTTGTGCTGCGAATAGATGGAGTGAAAATAGAAACGGAATTATAATAAGCGCTGTCTTACAGCTTTTTGATATGCGTACACCTTGTCTTTTCATGAACTATACAGTTTGCTGCAACAAAACTACGCAAATTATACTATGTAGAAAGGGCTGGAGTCGAAAATTTCCGCCAAATTTCAAAACGTTTGACAATTGTCAACGCATTAATTGACAATTGTCAATCAATTAAACGATAATTATCAACGAATTGATTGATAATTATCAAACAATGCAAAACGCGGCGATTTTATCACGGTTGCCTTCTCACCCCCTCTTTATATATTAATGTATATGTTTCCAATGGCTTTTTGATAGCTTTTGGTGTTGTCAAAAAAACTCAAAAAAAAGATTTGTTTGGATGGTGTTGTTACTTAGGGTGATACCTGCTTTTTTGTTTGGGTTGTCAGAAATCTTTCAAAAAAAACTCCTTGTTTGGTTTGGAGTTTACGAAAAGAAGCTTACCTTTGCACCCGCATTGGAGATAAGCAGCGTGCTTACCGAAGATGCAAAGAGAGTTCTTTGAAACAATTACATAATCAACAAAGTAGTACAAGAAACGCGTGTACTATGCTTATATATAATGTAGGTATAGTATACAAAGAAAGAATTAGCTACCGTCAATAATCATTTATATAATGAGCTGAGGAAAAAATAAAACAAACAATTTTGACAACGAAGAGTTTGATCCTGGCTCAGGATGAACGCTAGCGACAGGCTTAACACATGCAAGTCGAGGGGCAGCGGGGATATAGCTTGCTAAATCTGCCGGCGACCGGCGCACGGGTGCGTAACGCGTATGCAACCTACCTACAAGAGGGGGATAACCCGGCGAAAGTCGGACTAATACCGCATAAAACAGGGGCTCCGCATGGAGATATTTGTTAAAGGAGTGATCCGCTTGTAGATGGGCATGCGTTCCATTAGGTAGTTGGTTGGGGTAACGGCCCACCAAGCCTACGATGGATAGGGGTTCTGAGAGGAAGGTCCCCCACACTGGAACTGAGACACGGTCCAGACTCCTACGGGAGGCAGCAGTGAGGAATATTGGTCAATGGGCGAGAGCCTGAACCAGCCAAGTCGCGTGAAGGAAGACTGCCCTATGGGTTGTAAACTTCTTTTATACAGGAATAAAAGACATTACGTGTAATGTATTGCATG
>NZ_JARXWI010000028.1 GCF_029893085.1 Parabacteroides sp. PFB2-10 | reverse complement strand
AAGTTCAAGTCCGTTGACTCAGAAAATATCTGTAACTAACTATATTTCAAATGTTTCAAAGAACGATTGCGAGTTTTTAGTGGACACTAATGTTACGAATTATAAAATCTCTTCTATAGAGATAAGCAGATGCTCCTACTGGCATAAGTAATTCTGTGATCTCGCTGATCCATTGTGGGTTGAAATAATGTGTAACAAATTGACCTTTTCTCCCTGTATTCATCCCACCAAACATCACCATATCTTCTGTATGCCCCAGTAAGCTGCTCAGGCAATTCTTTTCAATCCAATCATCCGAATCGATAAACCAGATATACTCGCCTTTGGCGACTTCAATACCTCGGTTCCGGGTGGCACTTAAGCCACGGTTCTCTTGAGAAAGAACCGTTATATTGGGATATTTCGCTGCATATCGTTCTAATATGGCTAAACTGCCGTCAGGGGATCCATCATTAATGGCAATTATTTCATAGTCGGAATGGGGAATATCCTGCTCCAGACAGCTGTCTAAGCATTCTTCCAAATAGGCCTCTACGTTATAAACGGGGATGATAAGTGATAAATGCATAAAGCGTTTTTGGTTTGAATGATTTGTACTCAGAGTAATTGTTTCCCACAAATATAACACAAACTATTAATCTTTATTCCATTTAATGGTAATCACCTCCCCATATAAACCCTCTCAATAATATCCACCACTTTCATCCCATCGTGCATACCGGTGGTAATTGCCTTAGTATCCGGGGCGGTGAGGACTTCGACTACGTTGCGGATCACGAAGTTATGATTCTGGGCGGAGCCTTTGTAGGGGCCGTAGTCGTTTCCGGGGTTGGTGGGAGCCAGGATGGGCATGGCATAATCCTGGATATGACAGTATTCCACTTCATTCATATATTGTCCGCCTACCTTGATACTTCCTTTTTCGGCGACGATTGTGAGGCTGCTCTCCAGGTTACGGTTCCATACCGCTGTGGAGTAGTTGAGGCTGCCCATGCCTCCGTTCACGAAGTCGAAACTGATGATGCCGGAGTCTTCAAAGTCGGTCAGTCCGGCATGATTGAAATCGGCGAAGCGCGCTTGCAGATTGGTGATATCGCCAAAGAGCCAGTACATGATATCAATGAAGTGGGAAAATTGCGTAAACAAAGTGCCTCCGTCCAACCGGGCATCACCATGCCAGCCGCCCGGTTTATAATAGCGTTCGTCGCGGTTCCAGTAACAGTTGAGCTGTACCAGATAGATATCGCCCAATCGTCCGGAGTCGACCATATCCTTCAACCATACAGAAGGTGGAGAATAGCGGTTTTGCATCACGCAAAAGACCTTTTTATCCAGTTTTTCCGAGGTGGAAATAATCTTTTCGGCATCGGCTTTAGTCAATGCCATCGGTTTCTCAACGACTACATGATGTCCGGTCTCCATGCCCCGAACAGCCATTTCCGCATGCAGACCGTTGGGGGTACATACGTTCAATACATCGAAAGCGAGATCGCTATCCAACAGCTCTTCCAACGAAGAAAAGAAAGATACATCATAGGCTTCAATGCCCAACTCTTCCTTAGGGCGGATATCACATAAGGCCACCAGCTTGGCACCGGCATCCCGCGTAATCATTTCAGCATGTCGTTTGCCGATATGTCCGCATCCCACGACCGCGAAGCGGATTGTATTACATTCCATAAAACGCTTTGATTGCTTCAATAATATAGGCCTGTTCGTCTTCCTTCATCTCCGTATGGATAGGGATGGATAATACATCCTTGGCTAAATAGCCTGATTCATCCCGTCTTTTCTTATCTGCAAAACACACCAGCTTCTTATAGGCATGCTGCTTATATACCGGAAGCGGATAATAAACCATAGAAGGGATATGACGTTCGGCAAGATATTCTTTCAATTTATCACGGGTTTCATCTCCTAATACCTGAAGAGTGTACTGATGATACACATGGGTGGAATAGTCGGAAACAATAGGCAATAGGATAGCTTCCGCCTCTTCTTCTACAACGCTTAACTCTTCATCATAGCGTTTGGCTATCTGCTGACGGCGTCTGTTGAAATCATCCAGATGTCTTAATTTTACCTGCAAAATAGCAGCCTGCAAGGTATCCAACCGTGAATTGCATCCGACCATCTCATGATTATATTTCCCGGCCTGCCCATGATTGGCCATTTTGTATAAACGTTCGGCCAGCTCCGGATCGGAAGTGATCATAGCCCCCCCGTCGCCATAACAGGCTAATGGCTTGGAAGGAAAGAAAGAGGTGGTGCCGATATGCCCCATCGTGCCGGCATAATATTGCGTTCCGTCGGTAAAGGTACAGATAGCTCCCATCGACTGGGCATTGTCTTCGATGACATACAGCTGATGATCGGAAGCTATTTGCAGAATAGTTTCCATATGGCAACACTGCCCAAACAGATGAACGGCGATAATAGCTTTCGTTTTCGAGCTGATAACCTTTTCAATCAACGTTTCATCTATATTGAACGTGAGCGAATCGACATCGACCAATACCGGTGTAAGCCCTAACATAACCACCGCTTCAACCGCCGCTATATAGGTAAATGACGGCACAATCACCTCATCGCCGGGCTTCAATCCGAGCGCCATCAGGGCAATCTGCAACGCATCTGTCCCGTTTCCGCATGGAACCACGTATGGCACCTGCAGATAACTCGCCAACTGGCCGGCGAATTCCTTCACCTGCGGCCCGTTGATAAACGCCGAGGAATCGATCACCGATTGCATAGCCTCATCGATCTCCGGCTTTAGTCGAAGATATTGGCCATGCAGATCGACCATTTGAATAGTATGGGGATATGTCATATTTTTAGAACGGAAGCAAGATCGTTTTATTTCACCTCACTACCCGGCTTCACCTCTTTTTGGGGCATGATAACAGCCAGGCTACCGTCGGCATTCTCTGCCGAAAGAATCATGCCTTCCGAAACGATGCCGCGCAGTTTGCGGGGCGCCAGGTTGGCAATGAAGCACACCTGTTTGCCTACAAGCTCTTCCGGTTTGTAATGCTGGGCAATGCCGGAAATGATCGTTCGCTTTTCCAAGCCGTCGTCGATTAGGAACTGCAACAACTTATCGGCTTTCGGCACCTTAGCACATTCCAGGACGGTGCCCACGCGGATATCCAATTTCATAAAGTCGTCGTATTCGATATTCTCCCGCACCGGATTCGCCCGGTAGTTCTCCTCTTCGTTGGCCTTCTTGGTATCAAGCAGTTTCTGTATCTGTGCCTCAATCACGCTGTCTTCGATCTTCTCAAACAAGAGTTCGGGTGTGGCCAACTGATGACCGGCCGGTAGTAGATCGACCTGACCCAAACGATCCCATCCCAAGGGCTCTACACACAGCATCTCGTTGAGTTTCTGCATGCTGAAAGGCAGAAACGGCTCGAAGGCAATCGCCAGGTTAGCCGTGATCTGCAGAGATATATTCAGAATAGTCGCCACGCGCTCCATATCGGTCTTCGCCAGCTTCCAGGGTTCGGTGTCGGCGAGGTATTTATTGCCGATACGCGCCAGGTTCATCGCCTCTTTCTGCGCATCGCGGAAATGGAATGTATCGAGCAGACGTTCCACATCGGCTTTGACATCAGCAAATTCTTTCAGTGTCTCTTTATCATACTCGGTCAGTTCGCCTGCGGCAGGTACTTTCCCGTCAAAATATTTCTGTGTCAATACCAATGCCCGGTTGACAAAGTTACCCAGGATCGCTACCAACTCATTGTTATTACGCGCCTGGAAATCCCGCCAGGTGAAATCATTATCTTTCGTTTCAGGCGCGTTGGCTGTCAATACATAGCGCAACACATCCTGCTTGCCCGGGAACTCTTCCAGGTATTCATGCAACCACACCGCCCAATTGCGCGAGGTGGAGATCTTATCGCCTTCCAGGTTCAGGAATTCATTAGCCGGCACATTCTCCGGCAGGTTGAACGTGCCTTCCGCCTTCAACATGGTCGGGAACACAATGCAATGGAACACAATATTGTCTTTTCCGATGAAATGCAACAATTTGGTTTCGGGATCTTTCCACCAGGTTTCCCAGGTGTCGGGCAACAATTCTTTGGTGTTGGATATATAACCGATTGGCGCGTCGAACCATACATACAACACTTTGCCTTCGGCTCCTTCCACCGGTACAGGAATCCCCCAATCGAGGTCACGGCTGACGGCACGCGGCTGCAAGCCCATATCCAACCAGCTTTTGCATTGTCCATACACATTCGATTTCCATTCTTTATGCCCCTCCAGGATCCACTGGCGCAAGAACGGTTCGTATTTGTCTAATGGCAGATACCAGTGTTTGGTCTCTTTCATCACGGGAACGCTGCCGCTGATAGCCGATTTCGGATTGATCAGGTCGGTCGCGTTGAGCGACGTACCGCATGCCTCACACTGGTCGCCATAGGCATTTTCGTTATGGCAATGCGGACAAGTGCCGGTGATATAGCGGTCGGCCAGGAATTGCTTGGCCTCCTCGTCGTAATATTGTTCGGAGGTCTGTTCAATAAACTCCCCCTTATCGTATAGTTTGCGGAAGAAGTCGGAAGCCACCTGGCGATGCGTCTCCGAAGTCGTGCGGGAATAGACATCAAACGTGATACCAAAATCGGCAAACGACTGCTTAATGATCGCATGAAAACGGTCGACAATATCCTGCGGCGTCACCCCCTCTTTCTTGGCGCGGATCGTAATAGGCACCCCATGTTCGTCGGAGCCTCCGATCAGTAAAACCTCTTCACCTTTGAGGCGCAGATAGCGCGCGTAGATATCAGCCGGTACATACACACCGGCCAGGTGACCGATATGAACCGGCCCGTTTGCATACGGAAGCGCTGTCGTTATCAGCGTTCTCTTGAATTGCTTTTCCATACCTTGTACTTTCTTTCTTTTTGAGTCACAAAAATACGAAAACAACAGCAACTTTCCCTATCTTTAGCCTGTTATATCTCATGAAAGGAGAAAATTATGGAAGCGAAGAAGATTGAAGATGTCCCCTATGTAGAGGTGCATGAAATAGAAAAATATGGCCATCATTTTGATGAACAGTCCTTCTGGAAGAAGATTTCGCGGGTAGCCAAAAAGGTTGGTGCTACGGTATTACGCCCGGTGTTTCAGCTTTATTATATGTTGCAAAGCGATGAGGTCTCGTTCAAACATAAGGCCTATATCGTTGGCGCGTTGGGCTACTTCGTGCTTCCGTTCGATCTTATTCCCGAGAGTGTGTTGCCGGTACTTGGCTTTGCCGACGATGTGGCAGTCATGGCCTTTGTATTGAAAACCGTAGAAGAGAGTCTGACGCCTGAGATCAAAGAGATGGCGGAAAATAAAGTCGCCCAATTGCTCGGCACCACCAAGTTAGATTAACTCCCGCACATCCGGCCACTGCCCGGCTTCTTCCTTTATTTCCGTCAAAAGAATCAGGGGGATGCCGGGCAGTTGCGTTTGCAGGTAGTCTAACGTCGCCGATTCGATCTTGGCATCGACCGAAGGGTGCAGGTTATAGACCAAAGCAGCCACTTCGATCCCCCGCTGCCGGCAGGCATCCAGACTCAATAGGGTATGGTTGATGCTTCCCAATTTGCCGGAGGTAACCAGTATCAACGGATAGTTTTCCGACTGGATATAATCGATTGTCAGCGTGTTTCGATCGATAGGCACCATCAATCCGCCGGCACCTTCCAACAATACATAGTCGTAGCGCTCTTGCAACGTTTTTGTCGCCTCGGTGATCCTGGCCAGATCCACCGGACGCCCCTCTTCTTCAGCCGCCATATGGGGGGAGCAGGGGTAGCTATAAAGATAGGTGCAGGTAAGCCCTGAGAGGTCTTCCGCCTGCAGGGGGATGCCCTGGATGCGGCGGTGCATTTCGATATCTTCCGACATCTCCCGGCAACCGGTCTGTATCATCTTTTGCGTTATCACCGAACAGCCCGCCTCGGCCATCGCCCGGGCGATCGCTCCTGTGGCATACGTTTTACCGATGTTTGTATCTATGCCGGATACGAAATAGACTTTCCCCTGTTTCATCTGTTTTGTGTGTTTCAACCGGAGGCAAAAGTACGCAATTTCGCTCTTCCGCAAAAACGGCAATTGACCCTTTTGGGGGTCAAATAGGCAAAAGCCCAAAATGACAAAATGATATTTCGGCAGGAGTTTTTTCTCAAAAAGGCAGGACTTTGCGAACAAACTCCCGGGAGTTAGCATTTGTTAACATTTGAAGTGTAAGCAAAGACCCCCTATTTTAACTAAAATAGAGGGTACTCTGATTACACTTCAATTTCGGTTTTGGTTTTTATCTGGCTTATTTCAAAATCAATTCCTGTGCATCGCCGAAGGTGCTATATCCCGTGACGATCACCTTATCGCCCGGAAGAAGCCCGCTTGTGACTTCGTATTGTTGTGGATTCTGTCGCCCGATACTGATCGGAACGCGAATGGCTTTGGTACCACTTTCATTGACCTTGTAGATCCATTGGCCGCCTGTATTCTGGAAGAAATCGCCTCGCGGTATCACCAAGGCATCTTCGGGTTGTCCCAATTCGATCTGTACGCGGAAGCTCTTGCCGATGCGTACATTCTCCGGCATTTCGTCGGTGAACACCAGGTCGATATCGAAATTCCGGTCTTTCACTTCCGGTACCACCTTGGTGATCCGGAGCGGGTATTTGCGTCCCTGCCAGGCGATGGTAGCCGGTAGGCCGGTCATGATGCGGTCGATGTAGTATTCGCTAAGCGAGGCGTGCATCTTGAACTGATCTAATACTTTGATCTCGGCGATACTCTCCGTACTCTGCACCTGTTGGCCGGGCGTCACCTTGACGAAGCTGAGTTGGCCGGCGATGGGGGCACGCACGATCAGTTGCTGCATCCGTTCGCGGGCGCGAAGGTATTTTTTACGCTCCCGTTCCAGGTCGTTTTTCATCAGGTCGCTACGCAGGCTGGTGGCTACGCTGTCATGGCGAAGCCCTTCCAGTTGTAAAGCCGTGCTACGGGTCTTAAATTCATATTCATCGCGTTGCACATCCAATTGCGCTTTGCTCTTCACACCCATATTGTATTCCTCCTCATCCAGGGCAAAGCTTTTGGAGAGCCGGTGCAATTCGTAGGTGGTCTGCAATACCTGTTGTTGCAGGCTGATGCTTTTTTGCTCCATCTCCAATTCTTTTTCCTGAAACGAAATCAGCTGTTTCTCCCACTCGTCTTCCTGGTCTTCGATGGAACGTATCAGTTCGGGGTTGTTGAGTATCAGGATGGTATCGCCCTGTGCGAGCATCATGCCCTCTTCCGCTACGATGCGCTCGACGCTACCTGCTTCGCGTGTGTTGATCTTTATGGTAAGGATCGGCTGCACCACGCCTTCTACGTCGACATATTCCAGAAACTTCCCGGCAACGGCTTCGCCTATGATCAGGTTGTCCGCGCTGGTACGCAGTTTGCGCCCGCCGGAGGCTGTTATCCCGACGTAAACCAATAGGGCGATAAAGGCGGCTGCCCCTATGATGTAATAACGATATCGATAATAGGCCGGTTTTCGGGCAATCGGTTTGTCCATGTTTGCTTTTTTATTTGATTAAAAGTTCGTAATCTTCTACTAACGCGCATTGTTTCTCGAAATCATACCCGGTCATGCTACGAAGACCGTAATAGAGGTTCCAGTAATTATAGAGCGCTTGTATATAGGAGCGTCGCGCGCGGTCTTTTTCGGAGATGGAGGCATTCAGATCGAGTATGTCCGACTTGCCCAACAGATAGAGCTTCTGCGCTACTTCGTTGCGCCGCTGGGCAGTCTGATCGGTTTTGTGGGCTATTATCACCCGGTCGTTCTGCAGGTTGAACTGCTTCACCATCTTGATCACATTCTGTTCGAAGTCATTGCGCGCCTGTTCGATCTCAGTGTACACCTTGTCGCGGTTGCTCATGGCCACTTTCACACGGCCGCGCCCAACGCCCCAGTCCAGGATCGGGATGCGGATGCCCAGGCTGACCATCTGCTGGTCGACAGGATCCTGGTAGACTCCCCGCAACGCCTGATCGGTCTGCGACAGACCGAACTGCATATACAGATCTGCCTTGAATCCCTGCAAGGAGCGCGCCTGAGCCACGGCGCTTTCGCTTTCCAGTTTGCGACGCTTCAGGGTTTCCGGTTCCGGGTTTAATAAGTGGGCAAATTGCAATGCCTGGTCGACAGGCACCATAAAAGCAGGGATCGTATGCTCCACAATGGTTTGCAATTCCCTGTCATCGGTGATTCCCAGGTAACTTCTCAGTTCTTGCGTATAGTCTTCTACCTCGATGCGGGCATTCATGCGGTTGGTCTGCTCCGTCAATAGGTTGATCTCGAGCTGAAGCATTTCGTTCTCGGTGATGGTTCCGATATTGTATCGTCCTTGGGCAAAACGGAAAAGGGTGTCGGCATTGGCGTAATTGTATTGGGCTATCTCCAGGTTGGTCTGCGCCGTAGCCAGTTGAAAAAACTTCTGGGTAGCACGGGCGGCCACCAGTTCCAGCGTTTCTACCAATGCTTTTTTCGACTCTTCGTAGCGCACCGGTTCAATCTTCCGGCTCCATTTCAGCGAGTTGTATCCGAAAAGGCTCTGTTGGTATCCGATAATCACAGGCGAACTACGATAGGAGGTCAGGTCTTCGGAAAAAACATCCAGCCGACTGAGCTCGGTCGAGACGAAGAGCTGCCCACCCGTGAACGGGATATTCTGTTGCAGGGTCAATCCCGCGTCTAAGGTCAACTGGTTTCGGCGGATATAACTGTCGTTTCCGTCGGGCAACGTAATGGAGCTGATCGTCCGATTCAGGTTGGGATCGGAGTAAAAACTCAAGCTGGGCAATAGGTTCGCCCGGTAGGTTCGCCAGTTCCAATAGGAGGCCCGGAACGAATGGCGGGCAGCAATGGCTTCGGGCGAATGATCCTGTGCCATGATGACCGCCTCCGACAGCGAGATGCGGAGCGTATCCTGCGCCATAAGCGGCTCGGGCGACAAACCCCAAGCGAGGACGATGAGAAGTAATGCGTAGATTCGTTTCATATTAATAGAGAAACAAACAGCGTGCCACAGATATAACTATATGAATATCAATCGAAAACAGACGGACACACTTCCTCCTAACTGTGCATACGCGCACAAAAAGCGTGCGTAAGCGCACACGAAGGGTAATAAACGGGCGTTCAGCCGGTCAATATGATATTGAAAATGCCATTTATTCCTGTGCGTATGAACTCATATTGAAATAATTCCCCTAATTTTGTGCGAAACAAAGAAATAAGCTATGCGAGACCTGATTAAAAAATATGGTTGGCACGTAGGTGCCCTGATTCTCTTCTTAGGTATTGTTACGATCTATTTTTACCCTTCTGTCATTGAAGGCAAAGTGATGCAACAGGGCGATTCCCAACAGTTCGAGGGAATGATCCGGGAATTGACCGACTATTATGAAGAAGAGAGGGAATCTTCCTACTGGACAGGTTCCATGTTTTCCGGTATGCCTTCTTATCAGATAGGGGCTTTTGATGGCATCTACAATCCCCTACCCGGCCTTATAGTAACCAAAAAAATTGACGCAATGGGGGCTGGTATTATCCTGGCAGCGCTGATTGCTTTTTATATCCTGATGTGTGTCATGGGTGTCAACCGCTGGCTGGCTATCCTGGGCGCTATTGCCTATGCATTTGCCTCCTACAATATTATTATTCTCGGTGCCGGACATATTTCAAAAGCCTATGTGATCGCTTATATGCCTTTGACCCTTGCGGGGATGATCCTCTTGTTTAAAGAGAAAACGTTATGGGGAAGCGTCCTGTTTACGTTAGGGGTTTCCTTTTCTATCCTGGAAGGGCATTTGCAAGTTACCTATTACCTGGCTCTTTTCTGTGCTATTGTTTTTCTCGGACTTGCTTATCTGCATATCAAAGAAAAAGCCTATAAGAAACTGCTCAAAACAACGGCTATACTGGCCGTAGCATCTTTTCTGGCCGTCTTGCCTAACCTGGCAACTCTCTACAGCAATTTAGAAATGAGTAAGACAAGCCTTCGCGGTCCTTCCGAACTGACGCAGCCTGAAACAGGAGAAAAAGCGGCTTCCGGCATGGGTAAAGACTATGCTTTTACCTTCAGTTATGGACGGGGCGAACTGATAACACTGCTTATTCCGGACGTATATGGTCGCGGTTCGGGCACCACCTTAGACAGCTCTTCCGAAACCTACCAGTTTTTGCGCAAGAATGGCTATCAGGTAGGGAAAAGTGTGATGATGCCAACCTATTGGGGCGATAAGCCATTTACGGAAGGCGCCGTGTACTTCGGTGCCATCATCTGCTTTTTGTTTCTGTTGGGGATGTTTGTGATCCGACACCCGATGAAGTGGTGGGTGTTTGGCGGAGCGCTGTTTTTTGTCCTCTTGTCGTTAGGAAAGAACCTCGCCTGGTTCAATGGACTTATGTTCGACTATTTCCCGATGTACAATAAATTCCGAACGCCCGAAATGGCTTTGGTTATTCCCGGACTGGTATTCCCAATTATTGCCTGTTGGGGATTGAAAGATATCTTAGACAATAAGGTGGAAGCCAAATCATTGAAGACGGGACTGATCTGGTCGCTGGCAATTACCGGAGGGCTTTGCCTGATCGTTTGGCTGTTTCCTAATGCTTTCTTTAGTTTTCAGACAGCGGGCGACGCGCAATACTCCACCCAACCCTGGTATAATGCCCTGTTGACCGACCGGGCTGCTATGGCCTCTTCGGATGCTTTCCGTTCCCTGATTTTTGTTTTATTGGGGGCAGGGCTTATCTTCCTATTGATGAAATCGAAAGACAAAAAGAAGGTTTCTATGATCGTTTGCGCGGGATTGGCAATACTGACACTGGTGGATCTTTGGGGAGTGGATCGCCGCTATGTGAACGAAGACCGTTATATGGCCGAGAAATTGGACACAACGTTCAAACCGGCTGTTGCCAATCAGGAGATTCTGAAAGACAAAGATCCCTCCTTCCGGGTACTCAACCTGCAAAGCACATTTGAAGAAACACATACCTCCTATTTCCACCGTTCGATTGGAGGCTACCATGCGGCTAAGCTGAGAAGCTACCAGGATCTGATCGCCTACCGATTGAGCGGTGAGATAAGCCAGATCATCAAAGCATTGCAGAACGCTCAGTCGGAATTGGATCTGCTTTCAACGCTGCGTAATACCCATTCGCTGAATATGCTGAATGCCCGTTATATCATCTATAACCCGGAATATCCGCCTATCCGCAATCCGTTTGCCTGCGGAGACGCCTGGTTTGTGTCGGAGGTAAAGATCGTGGAGAATGCCGATGAAGAGATGGCGGCGCTCGAAACCACCGACCCATTGGAAACGGCGGTTGTCGATAAACGCTATGCGGACGAACTGGCGGGATTCACTATTCAGCCCGATTCAACAGCAACGATCGTACTCGATAGCTATCGCCCAAACCGCATGAATTATACCTCCCGAACAAATACTGAGCAATTGGCTGTCTTTTCTGAAATCTATTACCAGCCCGGTTGGCAGGTAACGATCGACGGCCAACCGGCTCCTCACTTCAGGGCCGATTGGGCATTGCGCGCCATGCGTATTCCGGCAGGCGAGCATAAGATCGAATTTGCTTTCCGTCCACAGGGCTATTTCATGGTTCAACGGGTCGCTAATGCCAGTTCCTACCTGATCATCTTCCTATTGATCGGAGCAATCGGTTACTCCATCTGGGATTATTTCAGGAAACAAAAACAACAAGCCTAAACAATGTCATCCAAAAATAAAGGGGCTTGACCGGAAATGGTCAAGCCCCTTTACTTTTTTTATTTCTGTAGAACGGATCAACCCAAGTCCTGGTCGATCTGTGTGTACTCAATCAACGCTCCATGATGTATGAGCGGTTGGTTCTGGTCGATCCAGATCAATTTCGAGGTGTCATACCCAATCATGCCCGCTTTGTGGATAAAGGCTCTTTTGATATTGTCGGGCATAGCATGCTCGCGCGACAAAAGCCACAGATGGCGCAGGTCTTCGCCGGCCACCAGTGCATATCTATAGTCCGCATCGACCTCAATCACATTGTATCCTGTATAGAGAGGACCACGATACGAGATCTTCATCTTCGCGTCATACATAGGGCCAATAAACTTCGCTGTGCCGATCTTAATCTCTTTCCGTTTCTTATAATAGTTATACCAACGCTTCACGACTTTCAGATTGCCGTTATAACGCAGGGAAAAATCAATGGACGTATTAATGATATTCCGGTCAAATTTATAATCTAACCGAGCCACCTCATACCATTTCCCCAAAAACTTATCTACTTCAAAAGGATTCACCGCAACGGCTTTCCGGGGAATCGTTTTCCTCATATTCCATGCCAAGAAGGCGCCTGTCGCTGCTAAAGCAACACCCCCGGCTATTACATGACTCTTTTTCATATCTGTTTGTTTTTAGTTGTTTTTCAATCATCAGATGCTTCGCAAGGCGTCTGTTTTTATATAAACCACTCCGTAAAGATAATTGTTTTCCCGAATCGGCAAAAAACATTCGGTTAAATCTTCCTTAACCGTTCAATTACCTCTTCTCCCAACGCCCGCTTTGTTTTGATATGTTCGCGGACGGTCGTCACAAAAGGATTGTTCTCGAAATCACCACGCACACCCTCGAAGTCCTTGATCTTTGCCTCGTCGGAGCCATCTACCCCAAATCCGATCCGGGAGGTCAGCGAGAACTCTTTCCGGGCATCCTGGTATAGCATCTCATCCATCTCGATCACGGCTGTCTGCCAGGCCTCCACAAGGGCGATCAACTGGTCTACGGTCGTCCGGGAAAGGTCTATTCCATACTGTCTCCCGATACATTCGTAGGCCCATGTCCACTCCATATCGTAATACTTCCGAGCCATTTCGTCGAAGAAGGCTTCGATCTCCAACAACGAACTGCACGCACCCGATTCGATCACATCCAACAAATCGTTCAGACTCTCTTGCGGAAGGATCAAACCCGACAGATCGACCCATTCGCCCAGCCCGTTCGCCTCAGTTGGCTTCAGCCGATCGCGCACCTCTTCTATAGAGGAGAACGCCTCTTTTCCTAAGCGCGATATCAGGGAATTGCCTAAGAATTTGCAGATGGCCATCCGGTAAAACTCCATGCCTTTGCGGAGCGAACTGCCCTTGATACGCGTATTCTGATACGAAAAGACCTCCGAGGTGGCACCGGCCAGTTGTTGCAATTCCTTTAATATAGCCACCGCTTTGATCATCTTTTGAATGGTATAGGGGCTAAGCAGATTGAAATTGATTTTATCGAGTTGGAAAGGATCTGTCCGCTTGTCGCGCTTCGGCCATTTCTGTACGTCACGGATCGTACCCACGCTGCGCAGATTCACACCGGGCACCAGCCAGGTCTCGTCGTTCTTCTCGATGAGATAGGAGAAAGGTATGTCCGACGTGTCACTATGATGATGATGACGCCCCATCACTAAGGAAAAAGCACCGATCCGTGCCGGCCAAAGAATATACGAATCACTGGTCGTTTTCGAACCCCTTTCCACAATGCCCTGGTGGATAGGTCCCAGTTTATACATATGGTTGCTCTGGTTCGAACCGCTCCCGGCATTCAGGAAAGAGAACATCCCGGCAATCAATAGACTGCTCTTATGCATCGATACCGTGAAGGGACCGGCAAATATAGCGCATGCCTCCCCGTTCTCGAAAGCGCAGTTACTGAAAAGCAACGAGTCGTGAGCCGAGAAGTTATGAGACACATGGCAGGCCTGCCCGATAAAACAACGCACAATCTTCGCAGCATCCGACAGGAACGTGCCCGACGAAACAATGAAATCTTCAGCAATCACCGAGTCACCAATATAGACAGGTGCCACCCGGCAACTATTGACCGAGCCATTCGACAGGCGCGTTACATTCTCCAATACAGCCGCATCGCCGATACGCACATTGCGAAGTGTGCCGCAATTGCGGATCACCACCCCTTGCCCGATCGTCCCCTGCGTGGAGGCAATCTGATCTGCGTAGGTCGTTACCATCTGTTGCAACCGTGCGATCAATTCAGGACGATGCCGGTAAAGCGCGATGATATAGGCCAGGGAAGCCGACATACCATCATAGATAGGCACTTCTCGCCCGCCGGTCTCGTTCAGTACGACCACTTGCACATTATTCCCGAAAGAACTTTTCTCGTCGACCACCAATAGGTTCACATGCTGCAACAGGCTCCCCTCACCAATCGTATAGTTGGCAATATAATTCTGTACCTGTTCGATCAATACATTATCGCCCACCGTGCAATTATGCAGCGCAGCATGAAAAATACCGCTATGCCGCTTTATGCCACCGGCCAACTCAAATTCCGTTTCGAAAACACCCAACCGGATATCCCCGGAGAAGCGTACATCATATACATACCGCGTATCAAACCCTTCAGCAACAAGTACCCGGCTCCAATCTTCCGCAAAACAATGTTGTGACTCCAGACGAGCAATCTCCTCCGCAGTAAGGCAGTTTAGTTTATTCATACATCTGTTTCATAATTATATCAAAAGTCCCGAACTATGCCTCCCATCCCGAATCTCCGATCCCAAACGTTATACAACAAGGCATACAGACCGCAAAAATAGAACGGGAAGTTACTTTTTTTATTTTAACCCCCAACTATCATTTTGTCAAAAACGTAGGACTTTTTTTCTGAAATGGCAGGACTTTTTTGAAAAAGTCCCGGGAGAAACATTTTTTAACGTATCGTATTGACATCAAAATGGCCGTTTCGCTATCATTTTGTCAATCGAAGATCGCTTAGCCGAGGGCGTAAAGCAAACAGCGTTCGCTTCCCGAAGGGTCAGAAGCAATTAACAATCGCTTAGCGAGCGAAGCGAAGTGCAAAGCAAACAGTCTCCCCCCTCCTCCCCACCCCCATCTAAAATTCTCTCCAAAAACTTGTTCATTTCCCAAAAACATGTACCTTTGCCCCCGCAAACCACGCGGCTGTGGTGTAATTGGTAGCCACGCCAGACTTAGGATCTGGTGCCGAGAGGCGTGGGGGTTCGAGTCCCTTCAGCCGCACAAGGTTAAAAATCCTCCTGATTAAGTTCAGGGGGATTTTTTGTTTTGGGGTGGTTTATAGGTGGTTATGGGTTGTTCTATTCTTTATTGTTTTCATAAAGTTCGAGAGCTTTTGGTGCTAAATCGGAGGTTGAAATTGGTGTGAAGTGTATATCGGTTGAAAAGAAAAAACTACCGTATGAAATTAGTCACCTGCTGCTCCTCTGGCTTAGGGATGGGTTGGCCTCCGGTTTTGATATTTTTTAATAACCATGCCATATTCTTTCCTAATGTGCGCATGATTTGCAGTCCTTCGGCATCTTGAGTAGCTTCACCTGGAGAAAGGCCATGTACGTTGTTCCAATACTGCGATGAGACTACGGGCATATTAGAAATGGTGAAATATTTGTTCAGTCTGTCGAATGTGGTACTTGTACCTCCGCGACGAGCAACAGCGACAGATGCTCCAGGCTTATACATTAATAATTCGGAAGAGGAGTAGAATAATCTATCGAGGATGGCGCACAGAGATCCGTTTGGCCCTGCATAATATACGGGTGAGCCGATAATGAGGCCGTCTGAGTCTTTCAGGCTCTCACGAATATTATTATATAACTCGTCTTTGAATACGCAAAAACCTAATTCGCTGCATTTATGACAAGCAATACAACCTTGCACAGGTTTGGTTCCTATATGTATTATTTCAGACTCAACCCCATTGTCTTTTAGTGTAGTGGCAATCTCAGACAAAGCAATATAGGTGTTCCCGTTTTTCTTAGGGCTGCCGTTAATTAGTAATACTTTCATGATTTGAATTTCTTTTTTTACAAAGATACTCATTATAGTCAGTATCTTTGTCTGTAATGGAAATACACCAAATACAAAGAGGAGAGAAAGCCGACTATACCCAGTTGATGGCTGTATGGGAAAGCGCTGTGATGGCAACCCATCATTTCTTGACGCAAGAAGATTTTGACTTCTTTAAACAAATGATTCCCAGCTATTTTCCGCATGTTGACCTGTATGTCATTCGTATCGAAAAATGTATTGTTGCTTTTATGGGCGTGTCGGGAGATAACCTGGAAATGTTGTTTGTTTCAGCCGAATCAAGGGGGAAAGGTTTGGGTAAATCTCTCTTATTATATGCTCTTGAAAACCTCAAAGTGAACAAAGTAGATGTAAACGAGCAAAACACCCAGGCTGCCGGATTCTATGAAAGATTCGGCTTTAAAGTGGTCGGTCGCTCCGAAAAAGATTCAACAGGCAAGAATTACCCTATTTTACATTTAAGTTTTTAAACCACAAAAAGCATATAAACGCGGTGGGTCCCGGAGCCTTTTTGCGTGATAAGCCCTTCGCCTTCAAAGGCGAGAAGATCTTTAGAGGCTTGGTAACGCGAACAGTTGTTGATCGACGCATATGTGAGGCCGCTGATATAACCATGTTGTTGCAAATGACTTAACATCCGTTCTTTACGTTTCTTTAGGGAAGAATTGGCGGCAGTCTTCGTCACCTGCTCCAGCTCGGCCGACTGCTGTATCCGTTTCAATAGTTTTGGATTCCCCTTGAAATTGATACGATCGATCGTTACGCGCGTCAATTCGCCTTCGGACTGAGCTTCTTCAGTCGCTCCGCTCGTCGCCTCCTCTACCACCCTACTCCGCAAGGATAATGAGAAAGTGCCGATATCATCCAGCTCTACATGATAACCATTGGTTAGCGATTTGCCGATAAACCGTCCGGTCGCATCGAGCACCGCCTTTATCTGCGCCGAATTGACGCCCAGATCCCGTAGCTCACTACAGAGATCATCCATTCGCATCGTTCCCTTACTAATCACCCGCGCATGCTGCCGCGGTGCCCCTTCCGTGCCTTCCGGTTGTGGGGTTTCATACACTCCAAATCGAATTTTCATAGTTCTATTTTATTAATTTGACCGACAATCTGATTGTCGATAGCTATCGACAATACTGCTGATAGCCGTCGACAACATTGCTGACAACTGTCGACAATACTGCTTATAATTATCAACAGTCATTTTCTCACTCAAAGATAGAAAAAGGATGCTATTTGCAAAAGAAAATTATATATCTATTTTTTGCTTATAAGTTCAACGAACGCCTGAAAGAACTTGGTAAGAAAGCCAAACTAAAACAAAAGGTCATTCTGTACCAATATGTATCTTTCCGGTTTTCCTGCCGAAGAACTTATGCGAATATCCGGGCACAAAAGCCCTGCGGCATTTATGCGATATATTAAGGTTGATAATATGCAGGCGGCGAACAGATTGAAAGCATTGAGAAACAGTCTGAATAAGCAATCGTAATCTACAGGGATTCATTACCTTTACACCATAATTCAAATTTCTAATGATAGTAAAACATCAAAAACCGACTCAAAGCATAGATGTTATTCGTAATCCGTACTTCTTGGAATTTCTTGGATTGGAAAAACGGTCAGAATATAGCGAGTCAGAGTTGGAAAAAGCTATTTGTTTCCAAATGCTTAGTTCAATTGCCAGACAAGAAAGTCTTGGAGGATTTTATCAAAAAGGAGATTGGAGAGTGAATGTTAACCATAAAACTTTTTTTTGAATTTAACAATTAAACAAGAGGTATATGAACATCCTAAATTTTTTCAAGCCAATCAATCCTAATATGGGAATAAACGAAGAAGCATACGATAATTTGGACGTATGTGTTTCGATGATTGATGCTTTATCCCGTACCACAAATCAGAG
>NZ_JARXWI010000027.1 GCF_029893085.1 Parabacteroides sp. PFB2-10 | reverse complement strand
TCTGTCGCGGTCGACACCACCCCCCCCCCCCCCACCCCCCACCCCCCCCCCCCCGCCCCCCCCCCCCCCCCCCCCCCCCCCTCGACGATAGAATTCCCCGTATGAAAAAACTTGCATGACTATAAAAAGAACTTATCCACAAACGGAATGATCAAGGCGGTCATGATACCCATAATACCGATGGCCAGGCCACTGATAGCTCCTTCTAAGGCTCCCATCTCCATGGCACGGGTAGTGCCTAGGGCATGAGAGGCCGAACCGATAGCCAACCCTTTGGCAATTTTACTTTTAATACCGATCGCGCGGAGCAGGATGGGGCCGATCAGTCCGCCAAACAGGCCACAGATAACAACAAAGGCAACCGCCAGTTCGGGTATGCCACCTGTGTTTTCGGCAATACTGATAGCGATAGGGGTGGTGACCGATTTAGGTGCTAACGAGGCAACCAATGCTTTGTCGGCTCCAAAGGCTTTCGCGATTAATACCACACTGGCTATGCCGACAATGCTGCCGGCAAACACCGCCGTAAGCATCGACAGGACATTACCTTTGATATATTCAATCTGTTCGTACAGAACATAACCCAACGCCACCACACTGGGGCCGAGCATAAAATTCAACACCTTGGTTTGTTCATAAAAGGTAGTGTATTCTATACCGGTTATTTTCAGAAAGGGTATAATGATCACCACTGAGATCAACAAAGGCTGGAGTAGCGAAAACCGAAGCCGCTTGTAGAGATACACGCCAAATAGAAAAGTGCCGAAAACCAGACAAAGCAGAAATACCTCCCCGGAAAGTAGCTGTTTGAGTTGTTCTATTAGCTGTTCGTTCATTTCTTGGCCCTCCTTTTCTCAAAGCTATCCTGTACGACAGCGACAACAACAAGCGTAAATACCGTGCTTACGATAATTGCCAGGGAAATGGTCCAGATGGATTGGGAGATGTATTCTGCGTAGGCCATCAGCCCTACAGCCGGCGG
The DNA here is from genome assembly GCF_029893085.1 of Parabacteroides sp. PFB2-10. Classification (GTDB taxonomy): domain Bacteria; phylum Bacteroidota; class Bacteroidia; order Bacteroidales; family Tannerellaceae; genus QVMG01. Next base: position 18,688 of record NZ_JARXWI010000027.1, on the reverse strand, counting down.
AATAAAAAAGACAGCCATGTTTTTGGTAATGACCGTGGCGGCATCCCTAACATATTCCGGTTTAACCAATTTGAAATACAAGCTGAGGAAAAGAAGGATCATACCGATCACGCTTCCGGGAATAAACCCGTTGATAAACAAGCTGCACACTTCGCCGAGAAAGTAGAACAGGAGAATATTGAAAAGCCCTTTGATCATGATAGTAGCGTTTAAAAACCGCGCAAAGGTAGGCAATACATTCGTCAGTAAATCCAAATTGTTTGTACATTTACCGACAGAAACCCTAAAAGGAGGAACAAGATGGCTATAAAACGTTTCGGCGTCTCTTTGGAAGACGAATTATTGGACTCATTGGATGCGTACGTGAAGGGAAATGGCTTTTCGAACCGCTCGCAGGCAATCCGTTTCCTGGTAGAAAAGAATGTGGCCGAACAGAAATGGCAGTGTAATCATATTGTGTCCGGAACGATCGTCGTTATGTATGACCAAAAAAAGAAAGAGATCGTTTCGCGCATCACCAATATCCAACAAGACTACAAAGATGTGATTTTGTCGTCCTCGCAATACTATATCAACCAGAACTTCTGTCTTCATATCGTAACGGTAATGGGAGAGGCCTACCGCCTGACCGAACTATCCGACCGCCTAACCACTATCAAAGGCATCAAACATGGTAAATTGGTGATGAGCCGGGCAGATTGATGTTGTCCATTTTTTATTATCTTTGCTCCTCGTCAATTAAAAATGTCATTTTATGAAAAAAATAATCTTAACGTGTATGGCTGCATCCGTATTATTGGCTTGTACCGAATCGAAGAAGGAGGCAGGAGATACGCCTCAGGAGTTTAACTATGTGGTGGATCAATTTGCCGATCTGCAGATACTTCGTTATCAGGTGCCTGGATTTGAGTCGCTTTCCTTGCAGCAAAAGCAATTGTTGTATCATCTGTCGGAAGCGGCTCTGATGGGGCGTGATATTCTTTTCGATCAGAACAATCGTTATAATCTGCCTATCCGGCGTACGTTAGAGGCTGTCTACAATGCCTATACCGGTGATAAGAACGATGCGCAATACAAGGCTTTCGAAACGTATCTGAAAAGGGTTTGGTTCTCCAATGGTATACATCATCACTATGCGGAAGATAAAATCCTTCCGGCCTTTTCCGTTGATTATTTCAAGGCATCGGTTTCGAAGCTCGATAAGTCATTGCTTCCATTACGCGAAGGACAATCGGTAGAGGCTTTTCTGGAAGAGATCGTTCCGGTTATGTTTGATCCTGCCATTATGTCTAAACGCACCGTGCAAAGCGGCGAGCAGGACATCATCGTCGCCTCTGCCAATAACTATTACGGAGAGGGGCTTACGCAGAAAGAGGTAGAAGCATTCTACGATAAGATGAAAGATCCGAAAGACAATACCCCCATTTCGTATGGTCTGAATAGCCGGCTGGTAAAAGAAAACGGCCAACTGACAGAAAAGGTATGGAAGGTGGGCGGACTGTATACGAAAGCCATTGAACCAATTGTGACCGAGCTTCAGAAGGCTATTCCTTTTGCGGAGAACGACCACCAGAAAGCGGTGATCGAAAAATTGATCGAATTTTATCAAACCGGTGATCTGCGTACTTTCGATGCCTATTCGGTGCTTTGGGTGGAAGACACGGCTTCGGAAGTGGATTTTGTAAACGGCTTTATTGAAACATACGGCGATCCGTTGGGTTTGAAGGCGAGTTGGGAATCGACCGTTAATTTCATCAACCACGAAGCCACCAAACGCACGAAGATTATCAGCGACAACGCCCAGTGGTTTGAAGACCATTCACCGGTGGACGATCGCTTCAAGAAGAAAGAGGTCAAAGGAGTAACGGCTAAGGTGATCACCGTGGCGATGATTGGTGGCGATTGCTATCCAGCTACACCGATCGGCATCAACCTGCCGAACGCCGACTGGATCCGCCGCGACCATGGTTCCAAATCAGTTACGATCGAAAATATTACGGAGGCTTATCATAAGGCTTCACAAGGCGGTGGCCTGGGAAATGAATTTATCTGGAGCGATGCCGAACGTGAGCTTATTAAGAAATATGGCTTCGAGACAGGCAATCTGCATACCGACCTGCATGAATGTTTGGGACATGGTTCGGGACAATTGTTGCCGGGCGTCGAAAGCGATGCATTGAAGGCTTATAGCTCCACTTTGGAAGAGGCGCGTGCCGACCTGTTCGGACTTTATTATATGGCTGATCAGAAATTGGTAGATCTGGGTTTGGTGCCCGATGCGGAGGCCTATAAAGCGGAGTATTACAATTTCATGATGAATGGGTTGATGACGCAATTGGTTCGCATTGAATTGGGTAAGAACGTCGAAGAGGCACACATGCGCAACCGGCAGCTGATTGCTAAATGGGTGTATGAAAAAGGAGCGGCCGACAAGGTGGTGGAATGGAAAAAGAAAGACGGGAAAACATACGTGGTGATCAATGACTACCAGAAATTGCGCACGTTGTTCGGCGAGCTGTTGACCGAGGTGCAACGTATCAAAAGCGAAGGCGACCTGGAAGCCGGCAAGAAGTTGGTGGAGTCCTATGCCGTTACGATTGATCCGGCGTTGCATGCCGAGGTATTGGAGCGTTATGCCAAGCTGAATCTGGCTCCTTACCGCGGTTTTGTCAATCCGGTGATGAAAGAGGTGAAAAACAGTACCGGTGAAGTGACCGATATCCAATTGGATTATACCGAAGGCTATATGGAACAAATGGCACGTTACGGTCGCGATTATTCTTTCCTGCCTGCATGGAACTAAAAGAGATCCGCAAACAGCTCCGTCTGGCGATGAATGGCGTGGTATCGACCAGCATGCGCCAGAAAGGAGTTGGTTATAAGATTAATTTCGGTGTTTCGCTGCCGCAACTGAAAACCATTGCGGCAACGCATACGCCAGATAGCACATTGGCCGAAACACTCTGGAAAGAGGATATCCGGGAAATGAAAATCCTGGCCATTCTTCTTTATCCCCGGGACGAGTTCGACGCGGCGCGAGCTGAAGCCTGGGCAATGGAGATTGCCGACCCAGAGATAGCCGGACATTTTTGTTTTCTCCTGTTGCAACACCTCTCTTTTTCTGAAGAATTGGCCATGCGGTGGATTAAATGTAGGGAGGGATTCTTCAGGCAGATGGGCTTCCTGTTACTGGCGCATCTTTTCCGGAACGGGGATTTCAGGCAGAAAGAATACCGAATACCTTTCTCGGAAGAGGCGAGAACGACGGTTCGCACCGGATCATTGCCCGAAAAACAAGCGGCAGCCGCTGCCGTCAAACGCTATGGCAGCCAGTCGAAAGAACAGGCTGTTTTCCTGTTGGAATTATTTAAGACAGAGGAAGGATCGCCGGAGGGATGGCAAGAATTTCAGGAGGAACTCCAATTTGAGTTCGAGAATTATCTTTAACGGGTATGTCGTTTAAAATAAATGCGCTACCTTTGCCATTCGTGTGTAATAATACCTGATGGAAACGAAATTATATAGTGAATTAAAGCAACAGTTCACCGACTATCTTGTGGATAAGAAGATGCGGAGAACGGAAGAAAGGTACACTATATTAAAGCACATCAGCGAAATTGAAGGCCATTTCGATATGGTCAGCTTGCATGAGCAGCTTGACACGAATAATTTCCACGTAAGTTTAGCGACGCTTTATAATAATGTAGACCATTTTATCCAGGCAGGGTTGGTCGTGCGCCACCATATCAGTCCGCAAATCGTTCAATATGAGTTGCGGATTCATGCCGAAACGCATCAACATCTGGTGTGTACGCATTGTGGTGATGTGAGGGAGATACGCAACAAAACCTTGCGGGCCGATATTAAAAATTTGAAGTTGCGCCGTTTTACGCCTGAATATGCGAGTTTATATATTTACGGTATCTGCAGCAAATGCACCTTCCGTATCCGACAGGAAAAGCGAAAGAGTAATTAACAACGATATAGAAACACAATGAAAGTAGACGTTTTATTAGGATTACAGTGGGGCGACGAAGGCAAAGGAAAGATTGTCGACGTATTAACGCCGAATTACGATGTGATAGCTCGTTTCCAAGGTGGGCCGAATGCGGGTCATACGCTGGAGTTTAATGAGCAGAAATATATTCTACGCTCGGTTCCTTCGGGCATTTTTCAGGGAGGAAAGATGAATGTGATCGGCAATGGCGTGGTGCTCGACCCACTGTTGTTTAAGCAGGAGGCGGAAGCCCTGGCAGCAAGTGGACATGATCTGAAGAAGCGACTGTTCATCTCCAAGAAAGCCCATCTGATTCTGCCTACGCATCGTGTGTTGGATGCCGCCTATGAGGCAGCTAAAGGAGAAGGCAAGATCGGTACGACCGGGAAAGGTATCGGTCCGACCTATACGGATAAGATCAGCCGCAACGGGGTGCGGGTAGGGGATCTCCTGCTCGATTTCGAAACGATCTATGCGAAGGCCAAGGCGCGTCACGAGGAAATTCTGAAATCTCTTCATTACGAATACGATATCCGTGAACTGGAAAACGAATGGTTCGAAGGCATTGAATACCTGAAAGAGTTTACACTGATCGACAGCGAACATGTGATAAACAACTGCCTGAAAGAGGGAAAAGCGGTGTTGGCGGAAGGAGCCCAGGGCACTATGCTGGATATCGATTTCGGTTCTTATCCATTTGTGACCTCATCCAATACGGTTTGTGCGGGATGCTGCACGGGATTGGGAGTTGCTCCGCGTAATATCGGCGAAGTATATGGTATCTTTAAAGCCTATTGCACACGCGTAGGTAGCGGACCGTTCCCGACGGAATTGTTTGATGAAACGGGTGATAAATTGTGTGAAATAGGGCATGAGTTCGGCTCGGTGACAGGACGTCGCCGCCGTTGCGGATGGATCGACCTGGTAGCGCTGAAGTATGCGATCATGGTAAACGGCGTAACTCAGCTGATTATGATGAAGAGCGACGTATTGGATAGTTTTGAAACAATTAAGGCTTGTGTCGGTTATATTGTAAATGGGGTAGATGTGGATGAGTTCCCTTACTCGATTGAAGAAGATGTGAAACCGGTGTATGTGGAACTGCCCGGATGGAAGACCGACATGACAGATATGACAAACGAGGATGAGTTCCCGGAAGAGTTCAATGCCTATCTCTCCTTTTTGGAAGAGGAGCTTGAAATTCCAATCAAGATTGTTTCTGTTGGGCCTGACCGTGAGCAGACAATTATTCGCTACACAGAAGAATAAAACAAAGAAGAAACTGTATAAAAGGAACAAAATGGCAGAAGACCACATACCCAAGGGTAGGTCTTCTGCCATTTTTGGTATTTGGCAAAGTTTTTGCCTTAGAGTTTTTGAATATGTAAATAAAGAAGAAGATGACAATTTACTGGATTATTTTTATTGGAATCGCGTTATTAAGCTGGTTGGTATCCTCCAATCTTCAACGCAAGTTTGAAAGGTATTCGCAAATCCCCCTGCCGGCGGGATTGACTGGAAGGGAAGTGGCTGAGAAGATGTTGCGTGACAACGGGATTAACGATGTGCAGGTAGTGGCTACGCGTGGCATGCTGACCGACAATTATAATCCGACAAATAAAACGATTAGCCTAAGTGAATCGGTTTATGCCAGCCGTAGTGTGGCTGCCGCTGCTGTGGCTGCTCATGAGACAGGACATGCTATTCAGCACGCGATGGCATATGCACCGCTGAAGATGCGCTCGGCATTGGTGCCGGTAATCAGCTTTTCTTCCAACATCATGACATGGGTGTTATTGGCCGGTATGCTGTTGTTGCAGGTGTTCCCGGGTGTATTGCTTTTCGGTATTGTCCTGTTTGCCACCACCACGTTGTTTAGTTTCATTACTTTGCCGGTGGAGATCAATGCCAGCCAACGCGCTTTGGCTTGGTTGAGCAACGCGGGACTGACTAATATCAACACGCATGACAAGGCGGTTGACGCACTTCGCTCCGCTGCTTATACCTATGTAGTAGCTGCTTTGGGATCATTGGCTACCTTATTGTATTATATTATGATATTCCTTGGTGGAAGAAGTAGGAACTAATCGATTCGATGAATAAATGAAAAAGCCTTGAAAGAACAGATCTTTCAGGGCTTTTTTCTATTTTGGTCAGGCCAATTCCTGTAATAATTCATCTACTTTCGAGCGCCAATCCTCGCCGTTTTTCGGCAGATAGGTATGGATGCCCAACCGGGAAGCAGCCTCTACGTTCCGTATTCCATCGTCGATAAAGAGGATCTCTGCCGGGTTCATCTGCGCATCAGCCATCATGGCTTCGAAAATAAGCGGATTAGGCTTTGTCATTTTCATCTCATAGGAAGCGTAAATCTTATCGCAATAGTCGGACAATGGTCTGCCTGCGGGGCAGAACACGCTGCTGTTGGCCCAATGCATGATGATGGGATTCGTATTGCTCAGAATGCATACATGGTATTTCTCGCGGAGCGCCTGCATATAATCCAGCTTTTCCTGCGACACATTGAGCATGAATCCCATCCAACCCCAATAGATATCGTCGGTCGACAGTTCCTTTTCCGCATGTTCGCTTAGCTCTCTCCGAAACCCTTCGAGGTCGAGCTCTCCATTTTCAAACTGCAGGAAAATGCCTTTGTGCTCATACGAATTGATCAATTTGTCCGCATCCTTCACGCCCATCTCCCTGAAACGATCGACAGGCCGTTGCGGATCCAATTCGACAATCACTCCCCCTAAATCAAAAACTACATATTTTATCATCCGTTGTTAATTGGTAGTTGATAATTGATAATTGATAACGTTTTCTCCTTACTACTATGTTGACTGTTGCCATGGCAGTTTATAATTGATAACCCACAATAAAAATGGATAATTAACAAGAGGCAACCGCCTCTCATTAACTATCCATTATCAATTATCCATTATCAATTCGTCAGCTTGTGTATCACCAATCCCGAACGCAGTTTAGGCTCGAACCAGGTGGTCTTCGGAGGCATAATGTTGCCCGTGTCGGCGATATCCATTAACTGTTTCATAGAAACCGGATACAAAGCCAGGGCTACCTTCATTTCTCCACTGTCTACGCGGCGTTTCAGTTCGCCTAATCCACGGATTCCACCCACGAAATCAATGCGTTTGTCCGAACGAAGGTCTTTGATACCCAGGATCTCATCCAGGATCAGGTTGGAAGAGATCGTTACGTCCAATACACCGATCGGGTCGTTGTCGTCGTATGTGCCCGGTTTTGCTGTCAGCGAATACCATTTGTCGTTCAAATAGAGCGAGAAGTTATGCAACGCATTGGGTTTATATATCTCCGCACCCTTTTCTTCGACATAGAAGTTTTCTCCCACTTTCGCAAGGAATTCTTCCTCCGTCAGACCGTTCAGATCCTTTACCACGCGGTTATAGTCGATGATGGTCAACTGACCCGCCGGGAAACAAACCGCCATAAAGTAGTTGTATTCCTCGTCTCCCTGATGATTCGGGTTCAGACCTGCCTTCTCATTACCTACCAATGCCGCTGCAGCCGAGCGGTGGTGACCGTCCGCGATATATAGCGCAGGCATCTCGGCAAACATTTCGGTGATGCGTTCCATATCCTTTTCCTCGTCGATGATCCAGAACGTATGGCCGAATCCATCTAATTGGGCTACGAAATTGTATTCCGGTTCACGTTCAGTATACTTCATCACCAAGCGATCCAGCTCCGCATTATCGGGATAGGCAAAGAACACCGGTTCGATGTTCGCATCGTTCACCCGAACATGTTTCATGCGGTCTTCCTCTTTGTCGCGACGGGTAAGTTCGTGTTTCTTGATCTTACCGGTCATATAATCTTCCACGTAGGCACAAACAACCAGGCCATACTGGGTGCGACCGTTCATGGTTTGTGCATACACATAATAATGCTCTTTCTGATCCTGAACGAGCCATCCTTTTTCCTGAAACATGTTGAAGTTTTCGGCTGCCTTCAAGTAAACAGCCGGATCATGTTCGTCCATCCCTTCCGGAAAATCAATCTCCGGTTTGATGATACGATACAAAGACTTCTCATTACCTGCGGCTTCCGCGCGTGCCTCTTCCGAGTTTAATACATCATACGGGCGCGAAGCAACTTCTTCGATTAGATTCTTTGGAGGGCGTACTCCTTTGAAAGGTTTTATTCTCATAGTTCTTCTATTAATTCCTTAAAGACCTTAAGGACTTTAGAGTCTTTAAGGTCTTTAAAGGAAGATCATTATTTAATTAACTTTGAATTTTTGATTGCCGTTTTTGATAAAATCAACAATCTGTTCTGCCGCAGCAATACCGGCATTGATATTGGCCTCTGCCGTTTGAGCGCCCATCTTTTTAGGAGTGGCAAAGTAACGGTCGGAGTATTTTTCATTTAAAACAGCGTCGTTCGCCGGTTTAATATCCGACAGATACTTGAAGTCAGGACGCGCTTCGAACATCTTTTCCAGACCGGCTTCGTCGATTACCTCTTTGCGGGCTGTGTTGACCACAATCGCCCCCTTCGGCATCGAGTTCATCAGGTCGAAATTGATCGATCCCTTTGTTTCGGCAGTAGCCGGAATATGCAAAGAGATAATCTGGCATTCGTTAAACAACGCTTCGGTAGAGGCTACCGCCTTCACGCCGTCGCCTTCAATAACCGACTGCGGCGTATAGGCATCGTAGGCATAGATCTCCATGCCGAAGCCTTTGGCAATGCGCGCCACGTTACGTCCTACATTTCCATAAGCCAGAATACCCAGCTTCTTGCCTTTCAGTTCGGTGCCGGATGTGCCGTTATAGAAATTGCGTACACCGTATACCAGCATACCCAATACCAGTTCGGCTACCGCGTTGGAGTTCTGTCCCGGTGTGTTCATCACCACGACATTGTGAGCCGTAGCCGCTGCCAGATCGACATTGTCGAATCCCGCTCCTGCGCGCACTACGATCTTCAATTCCTTCGCTGCGTCTAATACTTCCGCGTCGATGATATCACTGCGGATAATGATTGCATTGGCATCCTTTACGGCATCCAATAACTGGGCTTTCTCCGTATATTTTTCCAACAATGCCAATTCAAAACCAGCACCTTCGATCACTTCGCGTATGCCGTCCACTGCGACCTTCGCAAATGGTTTATCGGTTGCAATAAGTACTTTCATTACTATATCTGAATTACTTGTTCATTTTTTCAAATTCCTGCATGCATTCAACCAATGCTTTTACGCTTTCCAGCGGACAAGCATTGTAAACAGAAGCGCGGAATCCACCTACTGAACGGTGTCCCTTGATACCTACCATGCCTCTTTCTTTAGCAAACGCCATGAAGTCGGCCTCTTTTTCTTTATATCCTTCCGCCATCACGAAGCAGATATTCATCAACGAGCGGTCTTCTGTTTTTGCTGTACCAACGAACATCGGGTTGCGATCGATCTCGGCATACAACAGATCTGCCTTTTCTTTGTTGATTTTATACATTGCTTCCAGGCCACCCAGTTCTTTCACCCACTTCAAGGTCTCATGCATCACGAAGATAGAGAACACCGGAGGTGTGTTGAACATAGAGCTTTCTTTGATATGCGTGCGGTAGTCGATCATGGTCGGGATCTGACGATCGAGCTTGCCTAAGATGTCTTCGCGAATAATCACGAAAGTAACGCCGGCAGGGCCTACATTCTTCTGTGCACCACCATAGATCATAGCATATTTAGACACATCCACCGGACGGCTCATGATGTCGGACGACATATCGGCGATCAGGTTCACCGGAGAATCGATATCGGTATGGATTTCTGTACCATAGATCGTGTTGTTTGTTGTGATATGGAAATAATCCGCATCAGCAGGGATCGTATAGTCTTTCGGAATATAGGTGTAGTTGGCATCTTCCGAAGAGGCTACTACTTCTACATCACCAAACAATTTGGCTTCCTTGATTGCTTTCTTTGCCCAAACACCTGTTTGCAGGTAGGCTGCCTTCTTACCTAAGAGGTTGAAAGGAACGTAGCAGAATTGTGTGCTTGCACCACCACCCAGGAAGAGCACTTTGTATCCTTCGGGTATGTTCAACAATTCTTTCCATAGTTGTTCAGTTTCTTCCATAATCCGTTCCCAACCTGGCGTACGATGGGAAATTTCCAGAATACCAATGCCTGTACCATCAAAATCTTTGATAGCAGCCATAGCTGACTCGATGGCTGATTGCGGCAAAATGCAAGGTCCTGCATTAAAATTGTGCTTCTTCATACGAATGTGTTTTTAAATGTTAGAATAAAACCATTATTTAGTAATATCAATTATCAATTATCAATTATCAATTATCCATTGCTAATATCGTTCTCCCCAAAGCTTTCGCATATGTTCTGTCAAACGAGCCTCTGCCGGATTGTCTTGTCCTTTCCAGAAACGCATTTGTAAGGCTTCCGGTGGTAGAAAATCCTGTTTGACAAAATTGCCTTCATAGCTGTGGGCGTATTTATATTCCTTTCCGTAATCCAACTCTTTCATCAATTTGGTCGGTGCATTTCGCAGATGCAGCGGAACAGGCAGGTTGCCACTCTCGCGCACATAAGCGATCGCATCGTCGATAGCCATATAAGCCGAATTACTTTTAGGGCTGGTTGCCAGATACAGGGTGGTCTCTGCCAGAATGATCCGGCCTTCCGGCCATCCTATTTTGCGTAGGGCGTCGAAACAGGCATTGGCCAATAATAATGCATTCGGGTTAGCCAGTCCGATATCTTCCGCTGCCGAGATTACTAAGCGCCGCGCGATAAATTCCGGGTCTTCCCCGCCTTCCACCATGCGTGCCAGCCAATAGATGGCAGCATCCGGATCGCTGCCCCGGATCGATTTGATAAAGGCCGAAATAATGTCGTAATGCATTTCTCCACCTTTGTCGTAGGCCGCCGGATTCTCCTGCAGACGCTCGACCACCTTTTCGTCGGTGATCTCTATCTCGTCGGCCTCCTCCGCAGCGACAACCAATTCCAATATATTCAGCAACTTACGCGCATCCCCGCCGGAATAACGCAAAAGAGCATCTGTCTCTGTCAGTTTAATATTTTTCTCCTTCAGGATGATATCCTCCGAAACAGCCTTATGTAACAGTTCCAATAGATCCTCTTTGCCCAACGATTGCAATACATACACCTGGGAGCGCGACAACAGAGGACGGATCACTTCAAACGAAGGATTTTCCGTTGTGGCTCCAATCAGCGTAACAATGCCCCGTTCTACCGCGTTCAGGAGCGAGTCCTGTTGCGATTTGCTGAAGCGATGGATTTCATCAATAAAAAGGATAGGGGAGACCGTGTTGAAAAACCGGTTGCTCTTTGCTTTCTCAATCACCTCCCGCACATCTTTCACACCCGAACTGATCGCACTCAGTGTGTAAAAAGGCGCTTCCAGTTTGTTGGAAATGATCTGGGCAAGCGTTGTCTTGCCAACCCCCGGAGGCCCCCATAAGATAAAAGAAGGAATACGTCCGGCTTCAATCATTCTCCGTAGGACGGCTCCCTCCCCCACCAAATGTTTTTGTCCGATATAATCATCCAATGTTTTCGGACGCATGCGTTCTGCTAAAGGCTGACTCAACATGGGGACAAAAGTCGTGTTTTTTCTTTACTTAATCAACAATTTTGCCTCAAAAAAAATAACAAAAATGGATGTTAAATAGCAGAAAAATCTATCAAAATGAAAGTAAAACATAGGAGCAACTCCGGGAATTGATCGGTTTGACTATCAGAATGATAGTGCTTGCGCACAAAACAGGGTGTTGATTTTGCTCTGGTTTCCTTATAATCTATACAATAAGGGCGCATAATCTCCCCATACCTCCAACTATCATTTTGTCAAAACCGCGGGAGTTTTTTTGCAAAAAAGCAGGACTTTGAAGACAAACTCCCGGGAGAAACACTTTTTAACAAACCGAAGTGTAAGCAAAAGAGGGGCAAATCGTTAGAAATTGACCCTTTTTGCTTACACTTCGTTTTTTGGATTTTGGGCGAAAAAACCAAATAATTTCCCACACTCATTCCCCGAAATCGTTTCGTTGGTATTATCTTTGTGTTTTATATAAAGAAATTGCCATGAACCAAAAATATCCGTCGCTTTTATTAGAAAATGCTGTGACCGAACTTTCATCGTTGCCCGGTATAGGCCGGAAGACTGCCCTTCGGCTTGCACTCCATATGCTCCGCAGGGAAGAATCCTATACGGAAAAATTTGCCGGAGCGTTGCTGGCGCTACGTAAGGAGGTGAAGTATTGTAAGTCGTGTCACAACCTTTGCGATGACGATTTATGTACGATTTGTGGCAGTGACAAGCGCGATCATTCCTTGGTGTGCGTGGTGGAAAGCATCAAAGAGGTTATGGCCATTGAAAATACAGGGCAGTATCATGGCGTCTATCATGTGCTTGGCGGACGTATCTCGCCTATCGAAGGCATCGGCCCCGGCGATTTGCAGATCAATAGCCTCATTGAGCGGGTACAGGCGGACGCGGTCAAAGAGGTCATCCTGGCCTTAAGCACGACAATGGATGGCGACACGACCAACTTCTTTATATACCGAAAATTATCTCCATTGAATATACAGGTGTCGGTTATCGCGCGCGGCGTATCGATCGGTGACGAACTGGAGTATACCGATGAGGTGACGCTCGGGCGGTCGATCCTGAACCGTACCTGTTATTCCGATTCCATAAAAATCTAAGGCGTATGTACAAGGAGAAGCTATCGGTCGTAATTGTCAATTACAATGTGAAGTATCTATTGGAGCAATGCCTGTATTCGGTTCGGGCGGCTACCGTTGGCATGGATCGGGAGATCTTTGTGGTCGACAATCATTCTACGGACGGTTCCGTTGAATACCTTCGGCCGCTTTTCCCGGATGTCGTTTTCATTGCCAATGACGATAACCCGGGATTTGCCAAAGCCAATAATCAGGCAATTCGACAGGCAAAAGGTGAATATATATTGATATTGAATCCGGATACGGTTGTTGGGGAAGACAGTTTACGCACGCTTTGTTATTTCATGGATGAGCATCCTGAAGCCGGAGCTGTTGGGGTGAAGATGCTGAATGCAAATGGTGTGTTCCTGCCCGAAAGCAAACGGGCTTTCCCTACTCCTTGGGTCTCGTTTTGCAAATTGTTCGGATTGGCTCGATTGTTTCCCCGGTCGCGTACCTTTGCCCGTTACAGTTTGCCCTATCTCTCGCCGGAAAAACAACATAAAGTGGATGTATTGGCCGGGGCTTTTATCCTGGTTCGTCAGGAGGCATTGAAGCAATCGGGCTTGTTCGACGAAGCCTTCTTTATGTATGGCGAAGACATCGACCTGTCGTACCGGATCAAATTGGCCGGCTATGAGAATTATTACCTGCCGGAGCGTATCCTGCACTATAAGGGAGAGTCGACCAAACATAATGATATGAAATATATCAAAGCCTTTTATGGGGCAATGCTTATATTCTATAAGAAATACTATCCCCGGTCGGGTTGGCTAATGAGCGGACTTATAAAGGCTGGGGTAGGGGTGAAGGTGTTTGCCGGCTCTCTTTTTGGTTCTTCCAAAGATAAGACAAAAAAGCGGAAAGCCATCAAGCATCGCCGCTTGTTGATACTCTGTCACGAAGATGATTTTCCGGCGATAAAGAATGTGGCGGTGAAAAAGATGCCGGATCTGGAATATGTCAATCTATGGGATTTGGATGTGGAGCGGGTGATGGATGCAATCAACCGGCGCAACCAGATGAAAGAGTTTACCGATTATGTTTTTTGCGCGCCCGATATTCGCTACGAGCAGATGTTGTTGTTTATGGATAAACTGCCGAATAAGCAGGCTGTTTTTCATGTCTACCACAAAGAGAACGATCGATTGATATCACCTTCAAAATAAGTATTATGAGCCTGTTACAGAATAACGAGATGCGCCTGCGCGCTTTGGAACCGGAAGATCTTGATCGGCTCTACCATTGGGAGAACGACTCCGCACTTTGGTCGGTCAGCAACACGTTGGCGCCTTATTCCCAATATGTGCTCAGAGAATATATTGCTGAGTCGCGACGCGATATTTATGAGTTGAAGCAGTTGCGTTTGATGATAGAAATCACGGCGGAACATAAAACAATCGGCATGATCGATCTTTTTGATTTTGATCCGCACAACCGTCGGGCAGGGGTGGGCATATTGATCGATCCTGCCTGTCAGCAAAATGGTTGGGCCACGGAGGCGCTTCGATTATTGATCGAATATGCCTTCTCTTTCCTGAAGCTGCATCAGCTTTACGCGCATATCCCGGAAACAAACGTGCGCAGCCGCTCGCTTTTCCTCCGTTGCGGATTCAATGAAACAGGATGTTTAGCGGATTGGATAACGACGGAAGAGGAGGGGTATGAGGATGTGATTGTCGTGCAATTGCAGAATCCCTCTTAATTCAACTGCGGATCTTTAGGGTAATTGATCCAGGTGCGGTAACGCTGTCCCAGCACCTCTAAGGAGCTTTTCCAGTAGGAATCGCCATCGGCGGGAATAATACTATCATTCTGGGGACGGGTCACAACCCATGCATCACTATCTATTTCCTGCCCGAGCTGCCCTTCTGTCCAGCCCGAATAGCCAAGGAAAAACTTAATCTTCCCTTCCACCGGGTGGCCGCTCAGGATATAATTTTTCAATGCGTCGAAGTCGCCGTCGAAAAACAGGGAATCATTGATGGGGATGGCGCCGGGTATCACCTTGGAACCTAACGAATGAATGAAAAATAAACGATTCGGGCTGACAGGCCCTCCTAGGTAAATAGGGATAGACTCAGCATTGGCAAGGTCGTCGAAGAAGGTATTTACGACCAATTCAGTCTTTTTGTTTAAGACAAAACCCATGGAACCTTTCAGGTTGTGTTCCACCAGTAAGACTACCGAACGCTGGAAATATAGATCTTGCAACGATGGGTCTGAAATAAGGATGCTTCCCTGGTTTGGGTAGAGTTTGTTGTGTGTTATTCTGAATATGTTTTTGTTAGTTGGCATTGTCCTCGGTTTTAGGAATTTGCAAAACAATGACAATATATAACATTATTAACGAAAAAACAAAATAAAAGGCTTCAAAGTGTGTTAATTAACAAACAAAAGAGGGGACATTTGCCCCCTCTTCCTTATGATTCAATAGCTATTACTATGAATGATTTTTTTTGAATAGTTGTAAGCGTTTTTCCAATAAATCATACTGATGCTCCTTGATGAAGGAGGTGCAGGCACGCAATCCTTGCTGGTCGCTTCCGGTGGTGCTTAGCGAAATAGCGCTTATGCCGTAGTAGATCAGTTCTTCCATCAGTTCGCCGCCTGTCATGCCAGGGTAAGCGATGGTGAAATAAAAACCATCCGCAATCGGTTCGTCCAGGTCATGGTCGTAAACAATCTCAAAACCATAGTCGGTGAATATCTTTTTCAGGCGTCCTGCGCGACGTCCGTATTCTTTTACCTCCGAGATAAAGTCAAACGCTCCGTCGGAAGCTGCTTTAAACATGGCGGCCAGAGCGTATTGTGCCGAATGGCTGGTGCCCGAAGAGAGGGCGTACAGGATGCGATGGCTATAGACCGTGCCAAATGTGCCGCCGCCATAACGGCGGGTCAATCCTTCGTAGGCGCGATGATACAATTTGTTGGAGATAGCTGTTACTCCGATGCGCTGGCCGGCATAGCTGAAGGCTTTGGAACCGGAGATTTGCAGAATATAATTGTCTGTGTAATGGGCAACGCTTGGCTGATAAGGCGTTTTAAACGGTGTGCCCAAGTCTTTACGGAAGTCCATGGCGAAATAGGCCAGGTCTTCAATGACAATTACATCGTATTTGTTGGCTAATTCGCCGATCACCTTCAACTCCTCCTCGGTCAAACAGAACCAGGCCGGATTGTTAGGGTTGGAATAGATAAGGGCGGCAATCTTGCCGGTAGAGAGCATTGTTTCCAGTTTCGCACGTAATTTTTCGCCCCGGTATTCATATACGTCGAAAGAGACATAGTTGCATCCGATTACCGAGATTTGTTGTTTTTGCACCGGAAAGCCAGGATCAATGAACAGGATGGTGTCTTTTCCGGGTGTGCATTGCGAGGCAGTCAGGAAAGATGCATAGGTGCCCTGCATGGAACCGGTGACAGGCACGCAGCCATCCGGCGACACATCGACATCGATGAAGGCCTTGATAAACCGGGAAGCCTCTTTTTTTACTTCAGGAATACCATTTATATTGGGATAAATGGAGGCAATCCCGCTTTGCAATGCTTTTATTTCGGCATCAATGCCTACCTGTGCGGCAGGAAGTCCGGGAACGCCCATCTCCATATGGATAAACTCTACTCCCGTTTCCTCTTCCAACTGGGTGGATATAGCCACTACTTCACGTATGGTCGCTTTCCCGAAATCAGGCAGTCTATACCCTTCAATAATGCGTTTAGCCGCTTGAAAATCTACCGGTGTTTCTCTTTTCATCTTCGTTATTTTTATGTCCATACAAAAGTAGGAAATTTATCGCTCACTCTTATTTTTTCATTCAAATCTATTGCAAAATCAAATAAACCCCCTACCTTTGCATCCGCAATCGAGAGTGATTGTCTTTACAAAACAAACTTGGTGTGGTAGTTCAGTTGGTTAGAATACCTGCCTGTCACGCAGGGGGTCGCGGGTTCGAGTCCCGTCCATACCGCTTAAAAGACTGACAATTAGTCAATTATGAAGACAAAAAGCCTGTGAAATGCTATTTTACAGGCTTTTTTTATATCCCTTTAGGACACACTAAAGTCATTAAAAAGCCAAAGTCGGACAGAGTTCCGTTACCAAATCATTACCTATTTTCTAAAAATCCAAAAAGGTAACGAATGTCGCGATAAGGCGTTGATTTGTCGCAATTTGGCGTAGCAGAAATTCCTCATATGAGATCATAAGAAAGTAATTTTGTAATCTTAATAATTGAGTAATTATGCGTAGTACATTTAAAATTCTTTTCTACATTAAAAAGAATGCGATTAAAAGCAATGGGAAAGCTCCCATAATGGCAAGAATAAAGGAACTCTGCCGAATGACGAAATATTACCTATCATAGTCTGTACCCATAAGGATACAGGGAAACCGTATATCCACCTGATTGCAAACCGTATCGGAGTTGATGGCAAGCCCCCAATTAATTGCCCTATATACATTCTACACATTTGGGTAGTGGAGTAGTTGATTTTTTTTGTGAACCTTTGTACATAAAAAAATATCAGTTTTATGAGGTTAGTATCTATTATAACACTTTTGTTCTACATAATTCATATCAATGGATATGCACAAGCAATAAATGTGGAACGAATTGATTCATTTATTAATGAAATTGAAAAACATAATCAAGGTGCGGGATCTGTGTCTATTTTTCAATCAGACAAAGAGGTCTATCAGCGAAGTTTTGGGAATACACCTCTTCCTGATATTTCAAAACATGAAATAAAGTATCGTATAGGTTCTATTACCAAACTTTTTACAGCAACTTTAATACATCAACTTTTTGAAAATGGACAACTAAAGCCTGAAATGACTTTGGATATGTTCTTTTCTGAAATCCCCAATGCTGATAAAATAACTCTGACTCATTTGTTGAATCATACAAGTGGTTTAGGAGATTATGCGTTTAAAGAAAGAAAATACTTCTATTGGACAACAAAACCGTTGAGTGAAGAGGATATCATAAATGAAATCAAAGCTCAAAATGTTTTATTTCAACCTGGGGAAAAGGTTAAGTATTCAAATAGCGGTTATTATTTACTGGGAAAGATTTTGGAGCAGATGTGTCATAAAAAGTATCCTGAAATCATACAAGAACAAATTCTATCTCCGCTTAAGATAAATCAAACTATTTCTGGTGTTATAAGTGACAATACGATTGCTAATTCTTATTATTTAAATACTCATAATGAATGGAAACCTTCTTTAGAGTTTTATTTCCCCAATGTCATAGGAGTTGGAGATTTAGCCTCTACATGTGAAGATATGAATGTTTTCATACAGGCTCTTTTTGACTGGAAAATACTTTCTATGCAGAGCTTGAAGA
The DNA here is from genome assembly GCF_029893085.1 of Parabacteroides sp. PFB2-10. Taxonomy (GTDB): domain Bacteria; phylum Bacteroidota; class Bacteroidia; order Bacteroidales; family Tannerellaceae; genus QVMG01. The sequence goes on along the minus strand of NZ_JARXWI010000027.1, from coordinate 588 downwards.
AGATGATGCCGGAAGAAAAACAAATATTTGGCTTGGGGATTATGCAAGCGTCATTTGGAAAACTCAAACTGTATGGTCATGCAGGAGAAACTTTCGGAACCCGTTCCATCCTCTTGTATGATCCACAAACAAAGCTATCATTGGCAATCTCCATGAATGCTATAGCTGCACCTTTTAATGATCTTTTAATAGGAATAATCAGTGGAATTTACGGGCTTGACTATAAAATGACTGATTATTCTATTTATCAGACTTATAAAGCAGACATTAGTAATTTCCCTCAATATGTAGGAAATTACAAATCAGAGATAGAATCACTACCCGAGATTAGTATCTATAAAGAAGGTACTGATTTAATGATTACCTTAACCGGCAAACCTCCGATGTGTTTAGAGGCTTTCAATGAACACACCTTTTCTATATCTCCTGATAAAATCTTTATTAAGTTTCAACCAGAGCAACAACAGCTAATTTTCACACAGAGAGGAAAGGGATTTGTTTTTCGAAAATTAGATTAATTGAATGTTAGCAGCAATGCCGATAGCTTCTGTGATATTTTTAGCCTGCAATTTCACAAAAAGATTTTTG
>NZ_JARXWI010000026.1 GCF_029893085.1 Parabacteroides sp. PFB2-10 | reverse complement strand
TTCTTTTCTAAGAAGGGGAGCTTTGGATAGTGATTCCTATAATCTTCACACATTACATTATCTGATCCCTTCTCCTTTCTCCCTTCAATTATTACTATACTTGAACCCCCTAACAGCCATTCTTGATGGGAGGGGATGATTTTCATTTGAACAAAACAATAAGAGAAATGTATGCCAAGCCAAATACTTCCTTATTTTTGTGTTTTTAAGGGCTTTCGGGCGGTTTTCGGCGTTTTATTTGAAAAACATGTTGTAGAATATAAAAAATGTACGACTTTTATTGGATACTTATCACTAATATTGCAAGTGTAAATGCAACACTTATTATCAAATACAGCAATACGAACAGGAAATGCTTGAATCATTAAAAGAAGAGGTTTTCGTAGCGAACCTCGATTTAGTAAAACATGGATTGGTGATTTTCACCTGGGGAAATGTAAGCGCGATAGATAAAGAGACTGGCTTGGTGGTGATTAAACCGTCAGGCGTTTCGTATGAAACGATGAAGGCGGAGGATATGGTCGTTGTCGATCTGGAAGGAAAGATTGTGGAGGGCCGCATGAAACCCTCTTCGGATACGCCGACTCACCTTGCCTTGTACAGGGCCTTCCCGGAAATAGGGGGCATTGTGCATACCCATTCTACCTACGCGACCTCTTGGGCACAGGCCGGCCGTGATATTCCGAATATCGGGACTACCCACTCGGATTATTTCAAAGACGATGTGCCCTGTACCCGCCAGATGACCGTAGAGGAGATCAACGGAGCGTATGAACTGGAAACGGGCAATGTGATCGTGGAACGTTTCAAGGATTTGAATGCCGAATATACACCGGGTGTACTGGTCAACAACCACGGGCCGTTTGCCTGGGGAAAGGATGCGCATAATGCAGTACACAATGCTGTTGTATTAGAGCAGGTAGCCAAGATGGCCTATATTGCCTATGGCGTGAATCCGGATCTAAAAATGAACCCGGAACTGATTAAAAAACATTTTTTCCGCAAACATGGTCCCGGCGCCTATTACGGACAATGATTGCGAACAAACAAATAAAAAAAATCTATTATTACTAATTAAAACTGATATGCCATGAATTTTGGAAATTATGAAGTATGGTTTATCACCGGAGCACAGTTGCTTTACGGTGGTGATGCGGTGATTGCCGTTGATGCACATTCGAACGAGATGGTCAAAGGATTGAACGATTCCGGCAACCTTCCCATCAAGGTGGTTTACAAAGGAACCGCCAACTCATCGAAAGAGGTTACTGCCGTCATGAAAGCAGCTAACAACGATGAAAAATGTATTGGAGTGATCACCTGGATGCACACTTTTTCTCCGGCTAAGATGTGGATACACGGTTTGCAAGCATTAAACAAACCGCTGTGTCATTTCCATACACAGTTCAATAAAGAGATCCCTTGGGATACCATGAATATGGACTTTATGAACCTGAACCAGTCGGCACATGGTGACCGCGAGTACGGACATATTACAGCACGTCTGCGCAAACCGCGCAAAATCGTTGTAGGTCACTGGCAAGATGCTGCGGCGCAAGAAAAGCTGGCTGTATGGATGCGTGTGGCCGCTGCTTGGGCAGATGCACAAGATATGTTGATTATTCGTTTCGGAGACCAGATGAATAACGTAGCCGTAACCGATGGTGACAAGGTAGAAGCTGAAATGCAATTAGGCTATCACGTGGACTATGTACCGGTGAACGACCTGATGACCTATTATACGGCTGTATCGGATGCGGATGTGAAAGCGCTTGTTGCTGAGTATTTTGCTCAATACGACCATGCTGCTGCATTAGAAGATGAAAGTACAGAAGCCTATACGAAGGTGTATAACTCTGCGAAAGCGGAGATTGCTATCCGTCGTATTCTTGAAGATATGGGCGCGAAAGGTTTCACGACGAACTTCAACGACTTAGGTCTTATGGACCAGATACCCGGACTTGCCAGCCAACGTTTGATGGAGGCCGGTTATGGTTTCGGTGGTGAAGGCGACTGGAAAACGGCGGCTCTTTATCGTACGATGTGGTTTATGAGCCAGGGTATGCCGAAAGGTTGCTCTTTCTTGGAAGACTACACCTTGCATTTCGATGGCGAGAAGAGTGCCATCCTGCAAGCTCATATGTTGGAAATTTGTCCTCTTATCTCTGCTGAGAAACCTAAACTGGAAGTACACCGCTTGAGCATTGGTATCGACAGCGACACAGCTCGTTTGGTATTTACAGCGAAAGAGGGTGAAGGTATTGCTGCTACGATCATTGACTTAGGCAATCGCTTCCGTATGATTGTAAACAAAGTGGATTGTATCAAGAGCAAACCGCTTCCTAAACTACCGGTAGCTTCTGCTTTATGGATTCCACGTCCAAACCTTGAAGTAGGTGCAGGCGCTTGGATTATGGCAGGAGGAACTCACCACACCAGCTTCTCGTACGACCTTACGGTTGAGTATATGGAAGACTACGCGGAGATAGCAGGTATAGAGCTTGTTGTTATCGATGAGAACACCAATATGTCGGAGTTCAAGAAAGAGCTTCGTATGAATGAGGTATATTATTTGCTCAACAAATAATGCTCCATCATGATAAATAGTGCAAATGCAAAACAAACAATCGAATCAGGTAAAGCTATTTTGGGTATAGAGCTTGGCTCAACCAGAATAAAAGCTGTTTTGATTGATGAAGAAAATAGACCGATCGCACAAGGTAGCCACAGTTGGGAGAACCAATTAGTGGATGGTCTATGGACATATAGTATAGAGGATATATGGAAAGGCTTGCAAGATTGCTATGCAGACCTTAGAATAAACGTACAGACTCGCTACAAAGTAGAGTTAGAGAACTTGGCGTCTATCGGCGTAAGTGCCATGATGCACGGCTATATGCCTTTTAATGACAAACAAGAGATCTTAGCGCCTTTCCGCACTTGGAGAAATACGAATACAGGGCAGGCTGCTGCTGTCCTGTCTGAACTTTTTGTCTATAACATTCCTTTGCGTTGGAGTATCTCGCACATCTATCAAGCTATTCTTAACGGAGAGGAGCATGTAGGCGAGATCAGCTTCCTGACTACCCTGGCGGGATATATCCACTGGCAACTGACAGGCAAGAAAGTATTAGGTATAGGCGATGCTTCCGGTATGCTGCCTATAGACCCTGATACGAAGAGCTATTATGGACACATGGTAGATAAGTTCGACTCTTTGATTGCCGATAAAGGATACGCCTGGAAGTTGCTTGATATTCTTCCTGAGGTGTTATCGGCCGGTGAAGACGCGGGACGTCTGACGGAAGAGGGAGCACGTAAACTGGATGTGTCGGGTAACCTGAAGCCGGGTATTCCTCTTTGTCCTCCGGAAGGAGACGCGGGCACAGGTATGGTTGCTACGAACGCAGTAGAGCAAAGAACCGGTAATGTCTCGGCAGGAACCTCCTCTTTCTCTATGATCGTATTGGAAAAAGATCTTTCTAAACCGCATGAGGAGATAGATATGGTTACGACGCCTGATGGTAGCTTAGTGGCTATGGTACACTGTAATAACTGTACTACCGACCTGAATGCCTGGGTTAATCTCTTCAGAGAGTATCAAGAACTATTAGGTGTTCCGGTAGATATGGATGTGGTGTATGAGAAACTATATAATCACGCGCTTACGGGCGATACGGATTGTGGTGGTTTAGTCGCTTTCAACTATGTTTCAGGAGAGCCTATCACAGGACTTTCAGAAGGCAGACCTTTATTTGTACGCTCTTCAGGCGACAACTTCAATCTGGCTAACTTTATGCGTGCTCATCTGCAAGCCTCTGTAGGGGTATTGAAGATTGGTAACGATATCCTCTTCAACGAGGAGAAGGTGAAGGTTGATCGTATTACAGCTCATGGTGGCCTTTTCAAAACGAAAACGGTTGGTCAACGGATTCTTGCCGCGGCACTCAACTCGCCTATCTCCGTGATGGAAACAGCCGGTGAGGGTGGTGCCTGGGGTATTGCTTTGTTAGCCTCTTATTTAGTTAATAACGAAAAGCAACAACCGTTAGCCGAGTTCCTTCATCAACATGTCTTTGGTGGTGAGGCTGGTATAGAGATATCACCTTCAGCCGAGGATGTAGAGGGATTCAATATTTACATAGAGAACTATAAAAAGGCTCTTCCGATAGAGGAAGCCGCCGTTAAATATAAAATATAGGTCACTTGTAAGAAAGAGATTAAACACGAACTAATAATTTAAATTACTATTATGTTAGCATTAGATTGGATTGTAATTGGAGTATTTGCGCTCGTGCTCATCGGTATTATCGTGTGGGTAATGAAGCAGAAGCAAAATGACTCGGCTGATTATTTCTTGGGAGGACGCGACGCGACGTGGATTGCGATCGGTGCTTCTATCTTTGCGTCGAATATTGGTTCCGAACACTTGATTGGATTGGCGGGTGCCGGTGCGTCAAGCGGTATGGCTATGGCTCACTGGGAAATCCAGGGATGGATGATTCTTATCTTAGGTTGGGTGTTTGTTCCGTTCTACTCTCGCTCTATGGTGTACACCATGCCGGAGTTCCTCGAACGGCGTTATAACTCGCAATCGAGAACGATTCTGTCGGTTATTTCGTTGATCAGTTATGTGTTGACCAAGGTAGCCGTTACGGTTTATGCCGGTGGTTTGGTGTTCCAACAGGTATTTGGTATCAAAGAGCTGTGGGGAATCGACTTCTTCTGGATCGCGGCAATCGGGCTGGTGCTTATCACCGCGCTCTATACCATCTTCGGAGGTATGAAATCGGTATTATACACCTCGGTATTGCAGACGCCTATCCTCTTGTTAGGCTCGCTGATTATCCTGGTGCTCGGATTGAAAGAGCTGGGCGGCTGGGATGAGATGATGAATATTGCAGGTGCTACTACGGTGAATGAATACGGAGATTCAATGATCAACCTGATCCGTAATAATGGCGACCCCGACTTCCCCTGGCTGGGAGCGTTGATCGGTTCGGCTATTATCGGTTTCTGGTATTGGTGTACCGACCAGTTTATCGTGCAACGCGTACTTTCCGGTAAAGACCAGAAACAAGCACGCCGCGGTACAATCTTCGGTGCTTACCTGAAGTTGCTTCCGGTATTCCTGTTCCTGATCCCCGGTATGATCGCTTACGCGCTTCATGTGAAAACCGGTAGTTTCCTGCCTGTTGATGCAGCAGGTATGCATAACGCGGATGCGGCCTTCCCGACCCTGGTAGCGAAACTGCTTCCAGCCGGTGTGAAAGGGCTGGTTGTTTGCGGTATCCTGGCGGCTCTGATGAGTTCGTTGGCTTCGCTGTTCAACTCGTCCGCTATGTTGTTTACGATCGACTTCTATAAACGATTCAAGCCGAAAACATCGGAAAAGAAACTGGTGGTTATCGGCCAGGCTGCTACGGTAGTGATTGTTATCTTGGGTATCCTCTGGATCCCGATCATGCGTAGTGTGGGTGATGTGCTTTATACCTACCTGCAAGACGTTCAGTCGGTATTGGCGCCGGGTATTGCGGCTGCCTTCCTCTTGGGTATCACCTGGAAACGTACCAGTGAGAAAGGTGGTATGTGGGGCTTGATCTCCGGTATGGTGATCGGTTTGACCCGTCTGGGTGCCAATGTCTATTACAGCAACTTCCCGGATGCAGCTCAGAACCTGTTCAAATCAGTATTCTATGATGTAAACTGGTTGTTCTTCTGTGGATGGATGTTCCTGTTCTGTATCATTGTGGTAGTGGTTGTCAGCTTGTTCACCAAAGCGCCTTCTGCTGAAAAGATTCAAGGTTTGGTATTTGGTACGGCTACGGCGGCACAGAAAGCCGAAACACGTGCCAGCTGGAATAAATGGGATGTGATCCATTCCTGCATTATTCTGGGTATCACAGCCGCCTTCTATTTCTATTTCTGGTAAGGAATAGCGAGATAAACAGATAAAAAGAGCGGAGGTTTCTCAAGGAAGCCTCCGCTCTCTTTTTGGTACCCCTATGAAATAGTTAACCATGCATGGTTTCGTCGATGGTGTAGTTGATAAATCGGTTCAATGGATAGATCAGTTCAAACCGCTTCAGACTTTCTGTAAGCGCATCGTCCCCATCAAAGAAATCATCTTCCACAAAGCTCGAGCAGGTATAGTTTTTATGCTTCAGCCATTCGCCACCCTCCGTATCGGCGGGAAAGGGAGCCGGCATCCGTTTTAGTTTGTACTCATCGTCCATCCTGAAGTGGCGTGTAAAGGCTGGCGCCTCCACAATCGAAACGAACTCCTCCATATTGTCGTATATGTCCTGCCGGAGCGCCTTCAACAGGGGAGGGTCGAGGTGCCAGACACCACCGGCAAACAGGGAGCCTCCGGGTTCTAAATGAATATAATAGCCGGCGCGTTGATTCATTTTGCCCCCTTGCGTGACAAAGGCGCCGAAATGTGTTTTGTAGGGTGTCTTATCGGCCGCGAAGCGTGTGTCCCGGTAGATACGGAAGATCGAATCTTTCGCCGTCGTGGCGGCGGCTTCGGGGTCAAACTTGGCAATGCCGACGATCAGATCGTCTACTAAGGCTTCGAATAGCTTCCGGGCAACCTGGTATTTCTCTTTGTTCTCCTGAAACCAGGTACGATTGTTGTTGGCTTGCAACTCTTTTAAAAAGTCGAATATTTCTTTTGTTTGCATCTTTAGTTATAGTATAAATGGCTGATAAAGGTAGTAAAAAATTATAAAAAACGGAGATATTCTTTTATGGCTACTTCCACTAACTGTTCGGTTTTGCGGGATGCTTTTTTGAAGAAAGAGACCTCCACTTCCGGCGCTTTCTTCTTCGTGACTTTCTTCCACGAGCCAATGATACGCCCATTCAGCATAACGGTAGGGCTGAATAGCCCGTTTTTAGTCATCACCTTCCCGTAGTGCTCGTTTTCGATCAGCTCCGAACGATCCTTGTAACTGACCACGAACTCATCGAAAGGAGGAAGCAGCAGGACAGCGTCTTTTCCTTTTTCCGGTATCCGAATATCATTTTTCATCCAAAATTCCCTACCATTCAGCGTCTCCGAAACAAACTGCTCTTTCACCAATTCCAGAGCGCTACGAGCTTCGGTTATAAGCAATCCGGACCACCAAATGAAATCGTGCAAGGTGGCCGGCCCATGGCTGGAAAAGAATCTATAGGCCAGCATGGCCAATGCCTCCTCCTTGACGAAAGCCCGGGTCTTGGGCGTGCGTTCTTCTAACAGGGCGTAGGTGTGTTTGATCCCTTTAGCAACTCCATTGCATACGATCCCTTCTATTTCAGCTTGAGACAATATGATACTCAGTTCCCGCTCGTCTATCTCGATCCCCTCGTTTTTCAGATGCATATCGATCTCCTGTTTGGTCAGGTGTCCCTGTTTTTCCAATGTGTTGATCACCTGAACACGTTTGCGGGGTAGATCCGCTTCGTCAATCCCTATCATCCTGGCATACGAAAAGAATACGGGCTTTAAATGCGGAAAGGAGAGTTCTATCATCCAGTGGATATCTTCGGCAGAGACAAAGTGCCAGGTCGGACGCAAGATATGGGTGCGAATGATGCGCCCTGCATCGAGCGCCTCTGTCACCCGTTGGTAGGTGGCTCCTTCCAGCCTGTTTCCTATGCCCCATTTGGCCATTTCCGAAGCTTGCGATTGCATGGCGCCCATATAAGAGACTACTTCGTGCGGTTCTTTCAGTTGGTTTCCGGCCAGCAACTGATTATGCAGGCGTATCTGTAGGATGTCTGTCGGATTCATCTTTGTTTTTTTGTGCTTGTAGTAGATTTTACAAACCTACGCATAATATATGATTTTTATTTTTTTTCGGGAGAATTTGTTAGCCGAGCATAGTGAACCAGTTGGCTGAGTATGGTCGACCAGCAAATTGTCTTACGTTTGGCAAAAGATACTCCTTCGTGCTTGTCCTTCGGTTTTTATTCCCATCCTGCCCATGTCAGCTATCCGGAGGAAGTTCAAAATGAGGCGGAAACGTTTAAATTATCGGATCTGAATGGCTGATTAATAAACAATATAGCTACATTTGCGGTTTATTTAGTAAACAGATTGGGATGGATATATTAACGAGTCTTATTTCTCCTTTTTTCCAGCATCGCCGGGGCAATATCGAGAAGTATGCGGAATTCAGTGATCTTATTCAGCAGAAGCAGCTGAAGAAATTGCTGGATAAGGCACGGCATACTGAATGGGGGAAGAAATATGACTTCAAAAGTATCCGTTCTTATCAGGACTACAAAGAGCGCTTCCCCATTCAGACCTACGACGATCTGAAGCCCTATATCACCCGCATGGTGAATGGCGAAAAGAATGTGTTGTGGCCATCCGTTGTGCGTTGGTATGCTCGTAGCAGCGGCACAACAAATGATAAGAGCAAATTTATTCCCGTGACCGACGAGATTCTCTGGCGTTGTCATTACAAAGGGGGAGCCGATTGCGTGGCGCTCTATCTGGAAAACAATCCCAAAAGCGGCTTTTTCTCGAAGAAAGGCTTGATACTCGGTGGAAGCCACAGTCCCTCGGCTCTAAATGCCCAGGCACACCAAGGCGACCTTTCGGCGGTGTTGCTGCAAAACCTCAATCCCTTGGTCAATTTGGTGCGTGTGCCCAAGAAAAAGATCATCCTGATGGATGAGTGGGAAAGCAAGATCAAAGCGATTGTCGACAGCACCTGGAACAAAGATGTGAACAGCCTGTCGGGTGTTCCCTCCTGGATGTTGGTGTTGATCCGCGCCATACTGGCCAAAACGGGTAAAGAGTATCTGACCGAGGTCTGGCCGAATATGGAGGTTTTCTTCCATGGGGGTATTAGTTTTGAGCCCTACCGCGACCGTTATAAGGCGTTGATTCCTTCCGATAATATGCACTATATGGAGACCTATAATGCTTCCGAAGGGTTCTTTGGTATCCAGAGCGATCTGGGTGACCGTAGCCTGTTGTTGATGCAGGATTATGGCGTTTTCTATGAATTTATCCCGTTGGATGAGGTCGATAGCGATAATCCGACCGTCCTGCCGTTGCATGAGGTCAAGAAAGATATCAACTACGCGATGATTATCAGTACCCTGGGCGGTCTTTGGCGTTATCAGATAGGCGATACGGTTCGTTTTACTTCGTTGTTCCCCCATAAATTTGTTATCTCCGGGCGCACCAAACATTACATTAACGCCTTTGGTGAAGAACTGATGGTCGACAATGCCGATAAAGCCATCGCGCTGACCAATCAACAAACCGGCGCAGAGGTAAAGGAATATACCGCGGCCCCTCTTTTTATGCTCAACAAAGCAAGAGGTTGCCATCAGTGGATCATCGAATTTGTAAAAAAGCCCGGTTCCATCGAAGAATATGCCCGTTTGTTGGATGAAAACCTGAAGCGTCTCAACTCCGACTACGAGGCAAAACGCTACAAAAATATCTCGCTCCAACCATTGGAAATTGTCGAAGCCCGTGAGGGTGTTTTCTATGAGTGGTTAGCCCGGAAAGGAAAATTGGGCGGGCAACACAAGATTCCGCGTCTGAGCAATAGCCGCGAACTGTTGGAAGAGCTATTGGGCATCAACCGTTCGGCCTCGCTGACCTGATGGGAATCAGAAGCGGAACGACAGGTATAATCCGACACTATTCGACTGCATCGTAGGGGCAATGACCCAATTGTCTGCCGCTTTTTTGTTGATATTTCGGGCAATGGCATTACGCACTGGGAAGTAGATCAGGTAAGACAATTCCGCGGAAAGAATACCGAACCCGGCACCGGCCACTACATCGGCCATCCAATGACGGTTGTTATAAATGCGCGAGGCAGCGACAAAGCTGGCGATGGCGTAACCCGAATAGGCCAATACCGGCGAGCTATGACGAAATTCCTTATAAGCAATATGCGCGCCCAGAAAGGCGTTTGAGGTATGTCCCGATGGAAAGGTGTGGGGTTTGCCGTCCGGTCGGTTGATATCGACCACCTCTTTCAGTCCCTGCACCATACCGGCATTCAATACTTCAGCCAACCCTACCACCATCAACTGGTCTACCCAGTTGTGTTTTTCTTTTCCCATCAGGTCGCAGGCAAATACCCAACCAAGCATACCCCATTCTAAGTAATCATCGATCCGTACCTGTTTGTCGCGCGTTCCCCGCCGGAAAAGGTGGTAATCTTTCATGTCATCGATCAGATGTCCGGCCGCCCCCACGCCGATAAGCGCCGCGGGAAGGATCAGTTGTTTCGGTTTGAAGGTGTATTCGGCAATCGGCATACGCTCCGGAACGGAGTCGACCGGCAAGGCCTCCGCATTGTTATCCCGACCCCAGGCCAACGACACATTCACACACGCCAAAAACAATAGGAGATATCTTTTCATATACATTCGTCTCTTTTCAGCTGCAAAGAAAATCAAATTATTTGGGAAATAGGGTGAATGCCGGAGGCAATCAGGCCTTTTTGGCTTCGGTGGAGCGCTTTCTCCAGAGGAGGGGGGTGGTGCCGGTGTATTTGTTGAAGTGGCGTCCGAAATTGCTTTTGTCGGTATATCCGACCATAAAGGCGATCTCGTATACCGGTTGGGTAGGGTGGAGCAGGAGTAATTGCTGGGCTTCGCGGATGCGAAGCTCATAGATCCATTCCGTGAAGGTCTTGTTGAGGGTATGGTTGATGTAGTGGGAGAGGTAGGTGCGGTTGGTGTTGAGCTGTTGGGCTACCTTCTCGATGGTCAGGCGGCTGTTGAGGTATTGTTTTGTTTCGATCCATTTGGCTATTTCTGTTTCTAATTGCTGCGTGCCGGCATAGGATATTTTGCTATCGACAGGGGTTTTGGTGACGATGATTGGTTTGATCCGCTGGAAGAGGAAAGCGTAGTTGATAAATTTGACCCCGAAAAAGCAATAAAAGATAATATGAATACAGGCAAAACAGATGGCGGTGATCAGCGAAGAGAAAAGGGCGGAGCTAAGCGCCATGATGCCTATGGTCAACGCCATAAAAAAGGCGATGCGCACCCACCGGAGACGAAGCTTTTCCTGGGCGATGTAATAGTTGTCGAGGTTGTAGGTGTATATCCTGTAATGTTTCAAGAAGAGGTAGGTGTAACGGATCAGTAAAGAGGCGTAATAGACGGTGAAAAGGTAGAAAATGACGGAAAACCTATGGGCTTGGCCGCTATAATCTGTACTGAAAATAAGGATGGTGAATACAAGGATGACCAATAATTCAGCGGTGATTTTCCGCCAGGTGACAAAGTCTATATTGATAAGACCGATCAGGGTGTAGGTAAACAACAGGGCTTGCAGGGAGGCGACCGAGAGGGTGAGCGCCTGAACGAATGGAGCGGAATAGTCACCTCCGCTTGTCCCTAACTCGAGGATGACGAGCAGGCTGAAGCTAAGGTAGGAGAAGGCCATGACTTTCCGCGAAAGGCGGTAGCTATGCAGGCCGGATCGTTTGGAGATAGAGAGGGTGAGAAAGCATATTCCAAATCCGAATGTTACGCCAATCGATATGAAAGAGAGTATATAGTAGAGGTTTTCGAGAGCCATGGCTAACGATTTAATAAACTGAAAATAAGAATTTATCCCTGCTCTTTTGCCTGAAATGCCAGGGCGTAGAGTCGCATTTGCTTTACCATGGCCACCAATCCGTTGGAGCGGGTAGGCGAGAGATGCTCTTTCAGTCCGATTCGGTCGATGAAGTAAAGGTCGGTATCTAATATTTCCCGGGGAGTATGCCCGGAGAGTACCTGGATGAGCAGCGACACGATGCCTTTCACAATGACAGCATCGCTTTCACCTCGAAAAGTAACGATTCCATCGGCATATTCCGCCTGTAACCATACGCGGCTCTGGCAGCCTTCGATCAGGTTGTTTTCTGTTTTGTATTTCTCATCAAGCGGTTCGAGGGAGTTACCCAGGTCGATCAAAAGGGCATATTTGTCCATCCAGTCGTCGAAGATGGAAAACTCTTCTATAATTTGATCTTGTGTGTCGTTGATAGTCATAAGTAGAGTTGGTTTATCTGTTGTAAATAACTTCCAATACGGTTTGTCCGGCTGCTTTCAGGGTAGCTGGGTCGATATTACTCATATTGTCATTCAATGTATGCCAGTGGGGACCGAAGCCGTGTGACGGAGATCCCTCTTGTCCGTCGTTGGTGTAGATGATATCGACGCATGGGATGCCGCGCCCTTTCTGCACATAGATATGGTCGTCGGTGATGGCACTTCCGTTGGTGTTGATAAAGTATTTGCCATAGCCCAGGTTACGTGCCGCTTCCCAGATCTTTTCAACCGTTGGTGCTGCCTTATACATCGAGTAGCCCTCTTTGAAGAAGGTGGCATTCCGCGCTCCTACCATATCTAATAAGATGCCGAACTCGGCACGGTAATTCGGTACATGCGGCTTCTTTGCCCAGAACTGGGAACCCAGGCACCAGGTGTCTTGTTTGTTTGTTTTGGAAAAGGAGGGCTCCCCGTAATCTTCCGCGTCGAAGAAGATAATATCGATGCCTATGCCCGGATCCTGTTGGTTGATCTGCCGGGCAATCTCCAGTAAGGCGCCCACGCCACTGGCTCCGTCGTCGGCTCCGTCGATGGGGGTATAATGTTTGGAGGCATCCGCTTCTTCATCCGCATATGGACGAGTGTCCCAATGGGCAAACAATAGGATGCGTTTTTTATTGTCCGGATTGTAGGAACCGATGATGTTACGCGCGTCCAGTTTCGTTCCGTCGTAGGCAGTGAGCACCATGTCCTGTATAAACAAGTGGGCACCGAACCGTTTCAGTTCGTCGATCAGCCAATCGCCGCAGGCTTTGTGTCCCTCTGAATTGGGTACGCGGGGACCAAAAGCGACCTGGCTGGCCACGTAGGCATAGGCACTGTCGGCATCGAATGTGGGAACTTTACCTGTTTCGATTGTTGTCGTGTTTGTTTTCTCTGTCGTATTCTTGTCGGTCGCTCCTTTATTGGCGCAGGCGACCATCAGGCAGATAATCAGTAAAGGGATGATCTTTCTGGTATGCATAGGGGTATTTCCTTGTTTGAATGGAACAAAGGTACATTTTATCGTTGTATCTCCCAAGTGTATGTTTGCCTTTAATAAGCTTCGGACTGCACGGCATCCATCACTCGCAGGAGGTTTCCACCCCAAATCTTTTGGATGTCTTCGTCGCTGTATCCTTCGTCGAGTAGGCGCATGGTTATGTTTATCAGCTCATTGGCGGCGGCACAGCCAATCACTTCGCCTCCTCCGTCGAAGTCGGAACCGATCCCGACGTAATCGATGCCTACCAGTCGAACGACATGGTTGATATGGCGGATGACATCGCTCAGGGTTGCTTTTCTCTCTTTGTTGAGGAAGCCGTCGTATAGGCAGATCTGAACGACTCCGCCGTTGGCTGCTAAGGCTCTGATCTGTTCATCGGTCAGGTTGCGGCGATGGTCGCATAAGGCGCGGGCCGACGAATGGGAAGCGATAACCGGCAATGTGCTGGTCGCCAGTACATCATAGAAGGTCGATTCGGCTGCATGGGAGAGGTCGATCATGATACCCAGGCGATTCATCTCCTTCACTACCTCTTTGCCGAAGGGACTGAGGCCGTTCCAGCGAGGTGTGTCGCTTGCTGAGTCGCAGAGTTGGTTATTGCCATTGTGACAGAGGGTAATATAGGCTACGCCCATTTCCTTGAACCGTTGCAGCAGAGAGATATCTTCTCCTATGACATAGCCGTTTTCGATGGCCGGAACCAACGCTTTCTCCCCTTCCCGCTTGAGACGGAATAGGTCGGCGGGTGTGCGGGCGATCCCTACCCGCGAGGGATAAAGCTCTTCCTGGCGAAATACCTGTGTGAGGCGGTCGATCGTGTAGTTGTATGTTTCCCGGTAGGCCGTTTCGGTTAATTCCTTTTGCTTGAGGTAGGCTACCATAAAGACGGCGTCTAGCATCCCTTCCTCCATAAAGGGAAGGTTTACTTTGCCGGGCACATCTATCCATGTTTCTTCGGTGTAGTCTTCGGGTTCAACGACTGAAAGGTCTACTTGCGCGACCCCTTTGATGCCGAGATCGACGGCAGGCTTGAAGAGCATCGGTGTGTCCGTATGGGAATCGATGGTCAGGATGCGCTGGTGAAGCCTCTTGGCTCGCGCGAACAGGGAGGCTCTTTCCACGTGATAGGCAAATAGGGTCTTCATCACCTCGTCGCCGTTTGCCGCCATGGCTTCCGGATGCCATTGCACACTGAAGATCTCTTTCTCCGGATGTTCCATCGCTTCGTTGATGGCGTCCGGTGCTGTTGCCGTGGCGATAAAGCCGGGAGCCGGCTCTTTGATCGCCTGATGATGGAAGGAATTGACGAAAAGGGTCTCTTTTTTGAGTAGTTTCCGTAGTTTGGAATCGATATCTTCTATGTTTACGGTATGCGAAGGCAATTCGCGCGCCAGGGTCTGGCTGTGTTTCAGGAGCGAACGATCGGTTTGTGAATAGATATCTTGATAGACACTTCCGCCAAAGGCGACATTTAGTATCTGATGTCCGCGGCAGATGCCCATAATAGGGATCTGGCGATTCGCTGCCAGGCGAAGCAGGATCAGGTCGTATTCGTCGCGGAACGTATCGACATCCTGTAGCTGGGGAATAGGCTCTTCCTGCAGGTAGAGCGGATTGATATCGCCTCCTCCGCTCATGACGAGCCCGTCCAAGCTCTCTACAATCGCTGTCAGCGCTTTGATATCAGTAATGACCGGGATAAGGACAGGTACACCTCCGGCTTGTAATACCGATTGTACATAGGTCTCGGCAATACAGGAAAGTCCGTCTTTCCGGTTGGCAGAGATACCGATTCGGGGAGGTTGTTTGTATTCATTCGCCGCTGTATAGCGGTCTACTTCCCCGTACAGTTCCACTAAACAGGGACGACGGACTTCGATATGCATAGGAATTGATTTTAAGCGTCAATATTCGCGTAGGTAGCGTTCTCTTCGATAAACTCACGACGTGGGCCTACCTCTTCACCCATCAGCATGGAGAAGATATTGTCCGCGTCGATGGCGTTATCGATTGTGATCTGCTTCAACGTACGGTTCTCCGGATTCATGGTCGTATCCCACAATTGGTGGTCGTTCATCTCTCCCAAACCTTTGTAGCGTTGCGTATGCACCTGGTTCTCGTTACCGGCGGCATATTTGTCGATAAACATCTGGCGCTGTTGTTCTGTCCAGCAATATTCTTCCGTTTTACCCTTTTTGCAAAGGTATAACGGTGGTGTTGCCAGATAGACATAGCCATTATCGATCAATGCCCGCATCTTGCGGAAAAAGAAGGTCAGGATTAATGTGGCGATATGGCTACCGTCCACGTCGGCATCGGTCATGATGATCACCTTGTGGTAACGGAGTTTATCTAAGTTCAATGCTTTCGGATCGTCTTCCGTACCGATGGTAACCCCCATCGCCCGGTAGATATTCTGGATCTCATCACTTTCGAAAATCTTATGATCCATGGCTTTTTCTACATTCAGGATCTTACCACGCAAAGGCAGAATAGCCTGGAACATACGGTCGCGTCCCTGTTTGGCTGTACCACCTGCCGAGTCTCCTTCGACCAGGAAGAGTTCACATTCGGCCGCGTCTTTGGATGAACAGTCAGCCAGTTTTCCGGGCAGTCCGCCTCCGGAAAGGGGTGATTTGCGTTGTACCAGCTCACGGGCTTTGCGAGCCGCGTGACGGGCCTGTGCGGCCAGGATCACTTTGTCGACAATGATCTTGGCTTCCTTCGGGTGTTCTTCGAGGAAATAACCTAACGCCTCGCCAATTGCCTGGTCTACGGCGCCGGTCACTTCGCTGTTGCCGAGCTTTGTCTTAGTCTGTCCTTCGAACTGCGGTTCGGCCACCTTGATGGAGATTACAGCAGTCAATCCTTCCCGGAAGTCGTCTCCCTGGATTTCTACCTTAGCCTTCTCCAATAGTTTGGAATCTTCCGCGTATTTCTTCAGCGTACGTGTCAGTCCGCGACGGAATCCGGCCAGGTGAGTACCCCCCTCGATGGTGTTGATATCGTTTACATAGGAGAAAACGCTTTCGTTATAAGAGGTGTTGTAGGTCATCGCTACTTCCACCGGGATGTTATTCTTTTCTGTTGTGATATGTATCACGTCCGGGATCAAAGATTCTTTAGAGCGGTCGATGTAACGAACAAACTCCTTTAATCCCTCTTCAGAGCGGAATATTTCTCCCTTAAAGCTGCCATCATCATTGGTGTGGCGTTTGTCTGTCAAACGCAGCGTTACGCCTGCATTCAGGAATGCCAGTTCGCGTAAGCGGTTTGCCAGGATATCATATTTGTATTCCAAGACGGTAAAGATGGAACCGTCGGGCTTGAATGTGATCGTAGTCCCTGTTCTGTCGGTGTTTCCAACGACTTGGATGTCACCTAAAGGCTTCCCAATGGAAAATTCCTGTTGATAGATTTTTCCATCTTTGAAAACTTCAGCTTTCAGATAGGTAGATAAGGCGTTTACGCAAGAAACACCCACCCCGTGCAAACCGCCGGATACTTTATACGAATCTTTGTCGAACTTACCTCCGGCATGGAGCACTGTTAATACAACCTCCAAAGCTGATTTTCCCTCTTTCTCGTGATAATCTACCGGAATACCACGGCCGTTGTCCGTTACTGTGATAGAGTTGTCTTCGTTGATAAACACATCGATCTCATCACAATATCCGGCTAAGGCCTCGTCAATCGAGTTGTCAACTACTTCGTATACTAAATGGTGGAGACCTTTTTCACTAATATCGCCAATGTACATGGCAGGTCTTTTGCGCACGGCTTCTAATCCTTCGAGTACCTGAATACTGTCCGCGGAGTATCCGTTGTTCGGCGTATTCTTCAATTCTTCACTCATCTGTTTTATCCTTTGTTTTAATCTTAAATTCTCGTTTCCAAAAATCCAACAAATATACTGAAAATAATTGATATGAAGAAGTATATTTTTTATGAAAATAGGAGGGTAAAGTAATTCCTGATGATGGTTTAAAAAAGTCTTTAAAGTCCTAAAGGTCTTTAAGGTTCTTGAAGGCTTTGGTATGGATGATCTGAGGTCTTTTAGAAGAAAAAAGAGGATGCGCCTTCCGGTACATCCTCTTTGTCCTTTTCCATTATCAATTTTCCATTATCAATTGATTTCCGTAGCCCATAGGGGAATCGAACCCCTCTTTCAAGAATGAAAATCTTGCGTCCTAACCGATAGACGAATGGGCCATAAGGGGGTAAAAAAGCCGGGCTTGATAGTCCGGCTACATTCCTTATGGAAAATACTTTACCTCTTTTATGCTAATTTAGCAATACGCTTTGCCAGCTTCGACTTCAGATTGCCAGCCTTATTCTTATGAATAATGTTATTCTTAGCAAGTCTGTCGAGCATAGAACAAACTTTCGGATACAAAGCCTGTGCTTCCGTTTTGTCTTCCATTGCACGCAGTTTGCGCATTGCGTTACGCGCAGTCTTAGCATAATATCTGTTGTGCAAACGACGGGTGTTTGTCTGTCTGATTCTCTTTAATGATGACTTGTGATTTGCCATGTCTTTTTAATTCTATATTTTACTATTCGTAGCCCATAGGGGAATCGAACCCCTCTTTCAAGAATGAAAATCTTGCGTCCTAACCGATAGACGAATGGGCCAAGTTGTCAATCTACTCACTTTTAGCGATCTAAAAGAGGTGCTTTCTGAATTGCGACTGCAAAGATAGATCATTCGTTTTAACTACCAAAAGTTTTTATAAGAAAATTAAATAAAATTACTGTTTTAACTTCTCTTTAGAGCTAATATCCTCTAAGTGAATCTCTAATGCTTTCACGGAAATGTTTATCTCCCAGATACATACGCCAAGCGATGCTGTTAGCAACAAGAGAGCGATACCGAAGATATAGGCGGCTATCGTCTGCCAGTTGATGTAGACAAAGAACATGGCAACCACGCATAATAATAGGCTGGATATGCCCAGTATTTGCATCGAACGGATCAGGTAAAGTCGCTTTCTTAAGTTTTTAATCTGTGCCATATCCCGTGGGTCGTTCGTTTGCTGATGCCTTTCTTTCAAGGCTCGCACGATGCCTGCGTATGAGAGGAAGCGGTTGGTATACGCCAATAGAATAAGGGAGATGGCTGAGAAGAGTAGGGAAGGGGTTGTCAAATCCAACATAGAAACATGTATTTTGATTACTAATGATTTCGTACCTTTGGCCTGTAAAGATAGTGATTATGTTGAGTAAAACGCGTGGCATCGTACTGCATATTATCCCGTACAACGATAAGTATGTTATTGTACATATCTATACCGAATTATTCGGGCGGGTTTCTTATATGGTGCCCCGTCAGAAAGGCAAGAAAAGCGCGGTTTCAAAGGCCTTGTTTATGCCCCTCTCGGTATTAGAAATGGAGGTCGATCATCAGCCCAAGCGCGATATCCAACGGATAAAAGAATGTCGTAGCTGTTATCTCTTGAACAGCTTATCGTTCGATCCGGTCAAGAACGTATTGGCTCTTTTCCTTTCGGAACTCCTTTACCGCAGTATAAAAGAGACCGAACCCGATCGGCGTCTCTTTCAGTTTCTGTATGGTTCGATTCATTATCTGGAGCATGCGGAAGACGGGATTGCCAATTTTCATATCGTTTTCATGATGAACCTTCTGCATTACCTGGGCGTATTCCCGCGAGGTGATACCTACCGGAGTGGCTTTTATTTCGACCTCCTGAGCGGCACTTTCAGGGCAGACATACCGATGCATACCCATTTTCTCACGCCGGAGGATAGCCTCTTTTTCTACCGATTACTACGCATCAGTTTCGAAAACATGTCGCTCTACGCCTTTTCGCGCAGCGACCGGCGGAATATCATCCGGAAAATCCTTGAATATTACCAACTCCACCTGCCGGGCTTCTCCGGAGTCCATTCGCTCGATGTCCTGGAAACTCTATTTGACTAAACAGTTTGCCCCGGCTATGTTTGTGCATATGCAGAAAAGATTATACTTTTGTCTCGCAAAAAAAGCCTTGGTAGTTCAACGGATAGAACAAGTGTTTCCTAAACATTAGATAGGGGTTCGATTCCCCTCCGAGGTACTTTTGGAGCCTGCCTTAAATAGGGCAGGCTTTTTTTATCGGCTACTCTTTACATAGTCTATTCCTCCGGTAATGGGTTTTCATCCGTTCCGTCCCATTCGTCATTGATGCTGATTATGAACTCATCGTCGGAAGGTGAGTGGGAGTAGAGTCGTCCGGTGTATCGGATGATGCGGTTTGTCAGCGGCGTTATTCCGTTTACCTCGCGGCTACGCAATACCTCGGCTTCTGCATGGGCGGTGAGTGTGACATCCATTGTTGCCATCTCTTCCGGTACGAAGGTATAGAACGCATGCGTTATGCCCGTAGTGCCGATCTGCTCTTCGGTAAACTGATGAGTAAAGCTCACCGGATCGTTATTCGCTACAATTCCTTGTCCGGTGCGAATGTCCAGCTGGTTCGGATAGCGTGTTACATCCATCGTGAAAGATACGGCCTCTTCCGGAACGGCATCCGTCGATACGAACTCTATCCGGCTGACGATCCGGTGCAGGGTAATGGTCTGGTGATATTCCTGCCCGGCTTCAACCTCCAGCTCCATGGAGAGGTAAAAGGTATCGGACACCTTTTCAAAACCCATCTCCGATCCGCTCAATGTCCCGCCCGGCCCATTGTGCGCTATAAATAATATGGTGTAAACGCCCTGGGGCAGGGCGTCGGAAATGATACCGAAGTCGAGATCTTCCTGCGCCGAATAACATATTTTACGTACAGGTTCCGCTTCATTCTCTTCGTACACGATATATTCAATCGTGCAGCATTGATCTTTCAGGGTTTTCTCTCCCTCTTCCCTTTCCACCACCGGATCGGGAATGTCCAGGGGAGGAATTCCTTTTGTATCGGGGAAAGGAATGGTTTCCTGACTCAGAGCTACAGAAAAAGTAACATCGGATAGTGATTCATCGATCGGATCGACTGGCTCGGATCGGTTACAACCCATACAGGCCAAAAGGGCAAGTACCCAACATACGTGTGTTTTCATACCTTAAGGTTTTCGTTTGGTTATTATTAATTATAGGTTGCAAGAAAACATTTTTTTTTTAATTCAGAAAATATTTGCCGCTAAAAATACATTTTGGCTCTCTTTTTTTTATGCCTTTCCTTCCGTTGCCCACGATCCATTATCCATTGTCAACGATCCAATTCCGATTGCCTTCCTTTTTCAACGACAGATGCAGAAAGTTTCTCTTCCGGTAAAGAATCGCCTGATCGAAAACCAATCCACTGTTTTTCAATACTTCCAGTAATTCTGCTGCCTCTTTCACTGTACAATCTGCTGCTTCTCCCTTCAGGTGCTGACTGTTCGCCGCGCCACCCACCGTTCTGTTTAGCGCCACCGACCGATAGCCGCTACTGATCCGTATCGGCTTTCCATAAAGTTCGCGCAACGGCTGCAATAGCTCCCTGACCAGACGTTCCATATTTGTCATCGCCTCCGTTCCTGGCCGGTTCTCTATTCCCAGCCGGGTGGCTGTCCGGCTGTAAGTCATCTCTTCCCAATTAAAATTCGCTGTTATCTTTCCTTTCATAATTGCTCTGCGCCTTCGGCTAAGCGATTTCCGCTTCGCTCCAATTGCTTTACGCTTCGCTAAGCGATTTACGCTTCGCTCCAATTGCTTTACGCTTCGCTAAGCGATTTCCGCTTCGCTCCAATTGCTTTACGCTTCGCTAAGCGATTTCCGCTTCGCTCCAATTGCTTTACGCTTCGCTAAGCGATTTCCGCTTCGCTCCAATTGCTTTACGCTTCGCTAAGCGATTTCCGCTTCGCTCCAATTGCTTTACGCTTCGCTAAGCGATTTCCG
>NZ_JARXWI010000025.1 GCF_029893085.1 Parabacteroides sp. PFB2-10 | reverse complement strand
CAATTTCAATTGGCAAACGGGGGCAATTTCAATTGGCGGAGGGGATCAGTTTCGATTGGCGAACAGGGGTCAACGAGGAGAGGATTTTCCACAAAGCAGGGTGAGCAAGCGGTTTTATATCCGTAATGGTTAGTGCCGATTCTCGGCTTTCTAGTTTAGGAGAAATAGGCAGAGTATCATTCCGATGAAAGGAAAAAGAATTTTCCAATTGTCGGAGTGCTTCCGCCAGCGGACAATTTTCCAACTTCATCACGAGGTCAACAATCGAACCGCCCTCATTAGTACCGAAATCATACCATAAATCTTTGTCATAATCGACTTTGAAGCTGGGATTGCTGTCATTCCTCAAAGGGGAGAGATACATTCCGTAATATCCCCGGTCTTTTACCGGACTGATTCCTTTATTTTCAAGATATTGCTTTATACTTATATAATTTGAATTTTTCATTTTCTTATTTTTTAGCTGTTTTACTTACTACATAAATGAATCTATGTATTGAACTGATAATCAATTATTTTTATGTAGTATGATTATATTTTGTAGTAACTACTACTCTGTAGTAAGGTAGTAGGATGAGAGTAAGATGCGGATTTTGCTTCTTACTACGCCTTAATCCTTTTTCTTTCACTGGATTATATATGATTGTAGTAAGGTAGTAAGAAGAATAATCCATATCTATATTTCTATAAATCACGGTCGAAGAATGGATTCGGCTTGATTTTCTTTATCCGGTAGCATTGAACCGGATTAGCTCCTTTCGTCAATCGCTTGGAGAGCCGTTCAAATTCAGCTTTACGCAGAGCTTCGCCCATTCGCTTTTCGGACAGTTTTACCAATGTATATGCCTGCAAGTAGCTTAATACCTCCGAAGTAGTCATATAACATTCTTCATCGGCTTCCGGCTTCTCGAATCCTTTCAGTAGCATTTCATATTCGGTAGTCTGTACGTGGAATTGTTGGCTAAGCCTGTGCAGCTCCGTAATTTCTTCCTCGACAAACCAATAGCGATAGCCATTATCCAAAAGCCACATCACTTCGGAGAATACATTATCCATATTGATTTGCTCCGCTGTTTTGATGTCGATACTGATAACCTCGAACGGCAAGAACCTACGGCTTCCGGTTGGATCAGTCAAGAAGTCGTTGCCGTTAACCGACGCCATGAAGCTGGCTAAATGCGGATATTCTTCAATATACACATCATAAGGACGACGGTATTTAACAGCCGGAGTCGTTATCAGATTCTTTAATTCGTTTTCGTCTCGTTTGTTCAGGGCTTTCAACTGATCATCGATATTGATAAACAGGTATTCGGCAATCATTGTCAATACATCTTTATTCTGCGGGTCTATCTTTCCGGTAAACAGATAGCTCTTTAGCGACTGCGGGCAAAGGTGGTCTAGCCATGTTGTCTTGAACCGTCCCTGTTCTCCGGTTAATACCAAACAAGTATGATTCTGACAACCTACATCTTCCAGCGCATTGGCACCAACGCCTATTAGCCATTTGGTAAGATATTCGTTCCATTTTTCAGGATTGGCGGTGGTTACAGTCTGCGCTAATTGGAGGATGTATTGGTTTATGTCAGGCTCTATACGTGGCAATTGCCGGAAATAGTCTTTAACCGGATGCACCTTTGGCGAAAAGTCGCTTTCAAGAATGGTTCGGATATTCTCTGCTGATGTAGAAATGCCCAGCTCCGTATCAATCCGTCGTTTGAATGAATTGAGGGCAAACTTGGTAACAGGCTGAAACGGATTATTGTCATTCTTTGTGCGATACTCCGGTTTGGATTTTATCACATTGAAGCGGAAATCGTATTTCTCCTGCAAGTATGCCTCAATCCGCTCATTTTTGGATTGGCGGACGGAAGAATCTGTTTTCTCTTTCATCGGGATCAAGATTCTTCTGTCATTCTACATCTATTTAGGATAAAGTTTAGAATCTCCTCCTTATTATAGAAGACGAGCTTCTCTCCGAAACGGTATTCCTTATAGTAACCGAGCCGGGCATATTTGCGGACTGTAGGGGCAGAGGCTTTTAAGAGCCGGGTAGCCTCTTTCATCTTGATTAGGTTACTCATCGCCTTATCAACAGGCGATACTTGTTCTTCAGGAATGCTGTTCTCAACAGCTTCCTCATTTTCTGATTTTAACCAGAATTTCTTGAATGTCTTTCGCATTTTACTAATAATTTTAGAAATTTCGGAAGACAAATATATAACGTAATTTCTCTGGGGATAAGCAACTTGCGTCTCCGGGACAATACGGGACAAGGCTTCACAGAATGGGACAAGTCAGCCTGTTATGGCAGGGAGTAAAACAAGGGAAAATAAATCGGTATAAGGGGCGAAAATCAGGATTTTCCGGACAGCTTATCCATATCTTTTTGGATAATAAGAACGGTTTTCATCAAGCCGATTTCATTGTAAAACTCGCGGATAGAGTCCAGATGTTTGAGTAGTGTCCGTGTATCGACATTGCTCCGGTTCAGGTAGGGAGTTGCGTGTAGTTTGGTATCGGAAGGAGTGATTTTTCCTCCAATCAGCTTATGCCATGCATCCAGCCGTTCGTCAGGCGTATATGCCGGAAGCAGTTCTGAAGCCAGCAGATAGCCGAAAATACGGTCGCCCAATTGTTTCTTGCCTTTAATGGAGTAGCATTTAAGGATTTTCTCTTTAATTAATTGCAGTATTTCTTCTTTTGTTAAACTACTAGCATGTGTAAGAGGTGATATGCCATATAACAAAGATCTTATAGTCTCATCAGAAATATCATCCTGCATGAATAGTTTCTCAACCTCTTCACGTTTAGTTCTGATTATTTCAGCAATATGCTTCTGTTCTCTTCCTGTTCCAAAGAACAAGTTGAAAAAAGGAATTAAACCGGACAGTTTCAATATAAGGTTTGTATCTTCGGATATTTTTGCACAATCATCCAAAAAGCGGCTTACATCGGTAATTTTACCTTTGCTATATTGTAACTTAAAACTGGCATAATAGAATTTAAGGATGGAAACATCCGATGTCCCCAGCAAATTCTCATTATACATTTTACGGTACTTGTTTTGCATACGATGATTATTGAATCGGGAGCAAATTTAGTGAAATTTATCCAGTTTGCGGATATTTTTCTGTGTTGCACAATGATGGGGAAGGAATGGGACAAATGTGAATTTGCAACACAAACGCAACACGGTAAAAAATAAAAGCCTGTCAATCAACAGATTAACAGGCTTCTTGGCGGTATGGGCGGATGTCGAACTAAAACGACAATCCACTGTTAACCAATATTTTACGATAGCATAAAAATCAAGTCTAACGCCTAATTCAACGTGCAAACCTTACTGATTTACAGTGCTTTACAATAATTTCAAAGAGTTTGAATATCACTCTGATATCTGATGCAAAGGTCTACAAAATATTGATGATACCAACTCTTTTATTGGTTTTCTTTGCAAAATATGCGGAGATAATTTGTAGCGCGGAGAAAAAGGTGTATATTTGTCGCAATAACTGCGTAGAATAAAACTGTAAACTTTATGTATATATATCAGACTAAGGATTGGCCGAATTTCACATGGGACAATGGCAAACTGCTTATATTGTTAGCTAATGTAAGACATTTGCAGGGTCGTTTATTGGGAGAAATGGAAAGTTTAGGGTTTAAATTAAAAGAAGAAGCCGTACTTTCTACGTTGACCTTGGATGTTCTGAAGTCAACTGAAATAGAAGGAGAAATCCTGAATAAAGACCAGGTGCGTTCGTCTATTGCCCGTAAATTAGGCTTGGAGGTATCCGGTCTGGTCGATTCGCCCAGAAATGTGGATGGTGTTGTAGAAATGATGCTTGATGCCACGCAAAATCAGGCTAAACCGATAACCACTGAAAGGTTATTGGGCTGGCATGCCGCACTTTTCCCGACCGGTTTTAGTGGTATGTATAAAATAGAGGTCGGCAAGTACCGTAGTGGTGATATGCAAGTCGTTTCTGGAGCGATGGACAAAGAGAAAGTTCATTATGAAGCTCCTAAGCCGGATCAGGTAGAAACCGAAATGGATTTATTCTTGAAATGGTTTAATGATACATCATCAGAGATAGACCCGGTACTGAAAGCTGCAATCGCACATTTCTGGTTTGTTACTATTCACCCATTCGATGATGGGAATGGTCGTATTGCGCGTATTATAACAGACCTTCAACTTGCTCGAAGCGATGGAAGTTCACAGCGTTTCTACAGTATGTCAAACCAGATACTTGTTGAGCGAAAAAGATA
This sequence comes from Parabacteroides sp. PFB2-10, assembly GCF_029893085.1. Classification (GTDB taxonomy): domain Bacteria; phylum Bacteroidota; class Bacteroidia; order Bacteroidales; family Tannerellaceae; genus QVMG01. Next base: position 23,197 of record NZ_JARXWI010000025.1, on the reverse strand, counting down.
CTATGAAGTTTTGGAAAAGTCTCAACATGGAACAAGCGATATAACAGAATGGTTGGTTTGGTTTTTAGCTTGCCTTGAAAATGCCTTACTCAATAGTACTGATGCGTTAGATTCCGTTCTGAAAAAAGCTCGTTTCTGGGAAAAACACAGCCAAACTCCACTGAATGATCGCCAGCGATTGATGCTTAACAAATTATTAGATGGGTTTGATGGAAAACTAACATCTTCCAAATGGGCAAAAATAGCTAAATGCTCACAAGATACAGCCATACGGGATATACAAGACCTCATAAACAAGGATGTTTTGCAGAAAGAGGCACAGGGAGGAAGAAGTACGAATTATGAATTGGTTATAATATGAATAGATTTTATATTATCACAGGTGGTCCTGGTGTAGGAAAACTACTCTACTGGATAGCTTAGCGGCAGAAGGCTATGAAATTATTCCGGAAGCAGCAAGAGGTATTAGAATTTATAACTTCCGTATCAGTTCTGTTATACCCAAAGCGCACTCTGCAACCCGTTCGTAATTGACAACACTCAAATTATCTTTGGGTGTAATATTAGGAATTGAATCAATATAGTCAATACAACTCTTATTATCTTTCAACATTTGCTCTAACACTCAGACTAAATCCAATTGGTGCCGTTTCCCATTTCCCTTGACTCGTTTTCCTGTGATAAGTTTTTTGTTTCAGACTCATCGGGAACCAAAGGCCTCCATTTCCTAAGTCCCTAATGTGTTCTAATGTTACCAGGAAATTTCCGTTAACAACAACATTATACCCCGTTAAATCAATCTTTAAACTGCCGTTGAGAATATCTTCTTTCGAAGCAATTACATATATTGGCTCTACTAAAATGTTCTCAAAGTTGTTTTTCTCTTTCACTTCATAAATATTCAAACGATAGAAAATGGTATCGTATGCACACGAGGAGATATTGACATTTACACTTCTGAGTTCTGCTCTTTTTTTGTTCTTCATCAACAGGCCACATTCGTATCCAAGATTATTATTTTCAAATCCCGTAACGCCAATTCCCTTTTTAGCGGTTATCCCAAACACTTTTTCTTTAAATTTCCGAGGTGTAACAACCACTTCGTTGAGCAAAAATGGTTTTTCTTTTAAGTGTATTGTATCGTTTTCTTTCATGTGTGATATTCTCATAGAATAAGATTCATAACCAACGCATGAAAACAACAAAGAATCGTTTAAGTATTGAGTTTCTACCGAAAAGTCAAATTGTCCATTCATATCAGAAACAGTCCCTATGTTTTTCCCAACAATCCCAATATTAGCATATTCTATTGGCAAGTTATTCTCCGCATTCAAGATGCTTCCTGTAATTCTATTCTGCCCGTAAAGTGTGCTGAATATCAAAATAAAAACGAGTACTAAGGTTGTTTTCTTTTTCATAACACATCTTTTATTTACTTTTTACCACCTTGTGTTAGTGTGTCCTAAAGGGATAAAAAGAAAGCCTGTAAAATGCTATTTTACAGGCTTTTTGTCTTCGTGATTGACTGATTGTCAGTCTTTTAAGCGGTATGGACGGGTACGCCACCAAACTGTGTCTTTTCGCTGTTTTCCAGCTACTTAACCCCTCTTTTTATCTTTAGGGGTACGAGTTAGAGCCAAAACTCTTAAACTCGTTGTACGTCAGTCTTTTAACGACCTTACCAACCTTATTCCTTTTTTAGCGGAACGGACGGGACTCGAACCCGCGACCGCAAAACGCATATATTCAGTGATTAAAAATCTTTTTTTGTTTATGTGGTACGAATTGGAGCAATATCCTTTTCTGCCTTATTTTCTTGGCAGTTCTGGCTGCTATTGACGCCAATTTGTCTGCATAAAACTTGGGTTCAAAGTTACTACAATTTTTGAAATCACCAAAGGTTTTGAAAAATAATCTTTTAGACGTAGTGCAAGGTGCAAGTTTATCTATATATAGATACTTGCACCTTGCACCAACAATCTCAACTGGAAAGACTTTAATACCTTAAACTAATTTGGTATCTTTGCACCAGATAAATAGAATTTTAGCGGATTAATTCCGTTTATATATAACATAACGTTCGCTGAACGTCTCGATACGAAAACTGGTAATTTTCAACTGAAAGGGACAGATAGCGCAATGTTCATGCTATACGAGAGTATGGCGTGGGCTTGCCTGTTTCTTTCAAAGGTATACCAGTACCTCGTATCGGAGCAGTGTGAGTTCCACGCTTCTTTTTTGAGATACAGCGAGCAATGGTATAAACAATTAAATTCAGTAGCATGAAAAAAATTATCCTTTACATCGCTGCATCACTTGACCAACGGATTGCAGAGCCAGGCGGCGGATTGGAATGGCTTACCGGATGCCCAAATCGTGAAAAGACAGATTACGGTTGCAAAAATCTATCAGCTTCGGTTGATACGGTTATTATGGGCGGTCGTACTTACCGTGAAATTATGAACATGGATGTAATTTGGCCATATTCGGAACAGATGGCTTATGTTGTATCCCACCATGAATGGGATACAAAGGAGAATGTACGTTTTATCACGGAGAATATTATTGAAACGATTTCTGAACTTCGCAATCAGGAAGGTAAAGATATTTGGTTAGTTGGAGGCGGAGAATTAATTTCAATGTTGCTCGCCGCAGATTTGATTGACGAAATGCAAATTTGCTACTTCCCCATAATTTTGGGCAAAGGCATATCTTTATTTCCTGAACAAAACAAGGAATCTAAGTGGGAAATAATAAAGACAAAAGTATATGATTCGGGTGTGTTGAAAGTTGATTACCAAAAATCTTTATAATTTCATGTAGGGTATTTATATCTTCATGCGGTATAATAGTAAAATGTCCAACTGGATGATAAGCAAAGCAGAGTTCAAACAATTATTCGATAAGTATTTTGATACGATTCGAAGTTTTATCTTCTATCGCTGTGGCGATAGGGATGCAGCATCGGATATGGCACAGGATGTCTTTATGAAGATTTGGGAGAAACGGGAACAACTGGATAACCTTAATTTAAAACCATTGCTTTATAAGATAGCAAACGATATGGTTATAAGCAATTATCGAAAAAGTTCTACCCGTTTAGATTATGAGGTGAGTATGAGTATTCAGATTGATAGTCCCTTGTCGCCCGAAGATGAATTAAACTTTGAAGAATTGGCATCTACTTATGCTAAAGCATTAGAAAAGATGCCGGAATTACAAAGGGTTGTTTTCCTGATGAGCCGGAATGATGAACTAAAGTATAGTGAAATAGCCCAATGTTTGGATATAAGCGTAAAAGCTGTCGAAAAACGGATGAGCGCTGCTTTGCAATTTCTTAGGACAGAACTATTATAATTAAAGAAGATATGAAAACGGATGATATTAAAATAACCCCTAAATGGAGTAAAAGCAAAGAAGATATTTGGGATAGTGTCTTTGAAGGATTGGAAGAAACTCCCAAAGTTATTGAAATGGCTCCCCGAAAAAGATCATTGTGGTTTTATGCGGCTGCATCTATTGCTGCAATAGCTATAATTCTACCCTCCATAGCATTTTTCTATACAAAAAATGAAGTTGCTGAAAGAGGTACACATCTGGCGGTGGTTTTACCCGACGGCTCTAAAGTAGATTTGAATGCCGAAAGTAAAATCGGCTATAAACCTCTCTGGTGGTTTATTTCCCGTGATGTAGAACTGAAAGGCGAAGCATATTTTGAAGTTGAAAAAGGAAGCACATTTGATGTACGTTCCGGGCAATACACTGTAAGTGTACTGGGAACAAGTTTTAATGTGTTTTCCCGTGCCGAAAATTTTAAGGTAACCTGTCTTACCGGAAAGGTGAATGTTTCGGATAAATCGGAATCAGTAATACTTACCCCGAATATGCAGGCATTATTAAGTAATGGCAAACTTACCACTAATGATGTCGAAGATGCGAAAGAATCTATTAATTGGAAACATGGTAAATTTGTTTTTGTTAGCGTACCTTTGCAAGATGTAATTCAGGAGATTGAAAGACAGTATGATATTGAAGTATTGCCTAATTCAAATCTGAATTATTCATATTCAGGTAATTTTACGAAAGCTAAAGATCCGAATGATGTGCTTAAAATAGTAGGTAAACCGTTCGGAATAGAATTTAAGATAAAGTAATTGAAGAAATTTATAGTTATACTTATAATAACCCTTACAGGCACAATTGCAGCTTTTTCACAAGAGCTGCATTTGGTCGTTAATGACAAGCCCCTTAACGATGTTCTGCGGGGATTACCCGTAGAAATTTCTTTTGATGATAATGCCCTTTCCCAATATAAGGTAACGGTCAATCGAAAATTTAATAATCCTCAAAGCGCACTTGATTTTTTGCTGAAAGATAAACCGTTTCGCCACGAAAATATAAACGGAGTTTATGTTATCGCTTCCTATACTGAAAAGATAGAGCAACCGCCTGTTGTTGAAGTTAAGCGGTACTATACGTTTTCAGGGACAATAAGGGATGCAGATAGCGAAGAAGGTTTACCTTACGCTTATATCACTACTCCCGAAAAGACCGTTTCAACTGATGAAGCAGGTTATTTTTCTTTCAAAACCGAGAAAAAAGGAAATCAGCGTGTACAAGTGCAGTATTTGGGCTATCAGGCACAAGATACTATTCTTTCTCCCGGACTAAACGAAATCCGGCTACAATCTGCTGTTTTTACTATGGATGAAGTAATCGTCAGTCCTGCTCCCGCCACAATGCTTATCCAATCCGGCAATAGTCCCGGCGAAATCCGCATCAATCATCAAATTTCAAAATATATTCCCGGAAGCAATGATAATTCCGTATTTAACCTTATGCGGATGATGCCCGGAGTAAGAGCATCGGGCGAGCCATCGGAAGACCTGATTGTGTGGGGCAGTAATATGGGTGAAAGCAAGATAACATACGACGGATATACGCTATTCGGTATAAAGAACTATAACGACCATATAGGTTCGGTCAATCCCTATATGGTAAAAGACATACGCATCTTGAAAGGCGGGTACGGCTCCAATCAGGGCGGACGTATCGGTGCCATTACGGAGATAACAGGTATAGACGGTAATTTTAATGCTCCGTCTGTAAAAGCAACTGTCAGCAATTATACAATGAACCTTTTTGCTTCGGTACCCTTGACAAAGAAATTGAATATCTCTGCTGCTTACAGGCAGACTTTCTATAACCTGTATAACAATGAGAATGTGGATTTATCCAATAGTGAAAATAATCCACAAACGATTTATTCAAGCATATATATAAAGCCTGATTACCATTTCAATGATGCCAATTTAAAGCTATCAGGAAAAGCATTTAAGGATGATTCCTATTACATCAGCCTGTATGGAGCTAATGACCGCTTTAAATACTCGGTAAATCAACCAAACGAGTATGATGTCAATGCTTCTGAAAAGAACAGGCAATATGGTGGGGCGGCTTCTTATAAACGGGTATGGGAAAACGGCTCAACTACAAAAGTTGTGGCTACATTCTCACGGCTTACCTCTTTGTTGGATAATCTCACAATACTGGGAGATAAAAAGCCGACAACAGACGATGTTAGTCATCTGGATAATGAGGTACAGGAGTTTTCGGTAAGACTTAACCATGACTTTAATATCGGAAGCCGTAACAAAGTACAAGTTGGCGGGGAGTGGCAACAATACAGGGTAAGTCTGAACGAGCTATGCGGAGAACTGGATAAGCCGACAGTCTATATTACAGATAATATATTATTGGATAATTTGACTTTAAGTGCAGGTGTACGGGTGGATATGCCATTGAATAAAAAAGTCTATGTACAGCCCCGTTTATCCGGCACATATAAAATATCGGAAGAACTAACTGCAACTGCTTCGTGGGGACTATACAATCAGTTTCTTACCCGTACCGCATACCAATATGATGAATCGGGATTTCAAACCGTATGGACTATGGCAGACAGTACCTTTACAAAGGCAATGCACACTACCGCAGGTATTGCATACAGTAAAAACGGCTTCTTGGTCAGTATGGAAGGATATTATAAGACTACAAAAAACAGTCAGTATTTTTTGGATAATACAGTCTATAAAATAGATAATACGATTTTAGGAGCAGACTTGTTTGCCAAAAAGCTAATCAGAAATCATACTTTATATGGCTCGTATTCCATCAACCGCCTTAGTAAACCGCAAAACGAACTTTCGCATGAAATAAAAGTCGGAGGTATCGGGGCATTCGATCCTTTCTATTTTTCGTTGAGTTATGTTTATGGTACAGGCTTTTCTTATATTTCCACTGGAGGGCACGGACATGGACAAGGCAATGAGGAAGGACAGCATGGCTCCGAACACGAACATACGGATTATTCCGATGAGCCATACAGCCGCTTTGATATAGGTGCTACATACAGGGCACAAATAAAGAAAGTAAGGCTGCAAGCAGGCGTATCGCTATTGAATGTGTTTGGTACTAAGAATATAAAATACAACTATCAGATTTCCGGTCAAAATACTGCAACAAATATCTTCACAAAAGCAACTCCATTTACTCCAACGGTATTTCTTGAAATTATTTTTTGATTTATGGTAGGGTAAACCCTGCTTTATGCGGTTACTATTACGAAAGCGCTTCAGAAAAAAACAAAGTACAAATTCGTAAATTAGTAGATCAAATGAAAAAGTTATTTTATTCGTTGGCAGTAGTTTTATTTGCAGTAACATTCGTTGCTTGCAGTAATGACGACCATGAAGATTTTGGGACATCAGCAAAACAAGATATTGAAGCCAGAGCTGCGGCTTTAGGATTTGATGATGTTGCAGCTTACCAAGCAAGTGTAGCAGAGCAATGTTCAGCGGGAAATCATGAAAATTGTGATATTTATAACGATGGCACTCACGAAGCCTGCGCATATTCCGACCATTCAGGGAAAAACCATGACGGCACCCATCACAATGGAACCGATCATGGAACACATGACAAAGATGGTCATTCACACGGTTCGCATGATGGTAAACACCATTAATAACCTTTATGTACGATGGGATTCAATAAAGGGGAAACAATTTCTTTATTGAATCCCTTTTTTAAAACACATTGCCTATAATAAAATTATCTAACCACAGTTAAGATATTAAGTTTGAAAAATAAATGTTCCATATCCGCTATTGTACTCTCAACCATACTATTTTTGGTTTTTGCAGTTATTCCACATCATCATCATGGTGGGAAAGCCTGCATTGTTATCGAGTTGTGTGAGTTGGATAATGCAATAAACGATGAACATACACATCACAGCGATACGGATAGTGAGCAAAATCACGATGAAACCTGTATTGCTAAATCAAAATTCATCATTCCTACATCTGTTGATGAAACAAAACTAAAAGTATCAGATAATCAAAATGATACTGTTTTATTTCCTATCTTTTTCCTTGTTGGAAATTTATTTAATTATAGTTTAGATAGTTCATTTATCGAATCTGATTACGGTGAGTATATACTAAGCTATAAATCCGCAGCAGCAAATCAATTTCATGGTTTGCGGGCACCTCCTTTCACCTTTTCATAACAGAAAGACTAAATTATAGTCTTTATCCTTTGTGCTTGTAATCTATCTTCCGGTAGATACTAAGCCACCGCTATATCTAATTTTCCGAACAATCCCAAAAAAATAATATAAATAAGATGTTTTTAAAATTGACAAAAGCATTGTGTACCATTGTGTTATTACTTTCGGTTTCACTCCCAAATGCTTATACCCAAACAAATAATAACACGCTTTCTGAAAGCGATAGTATTCAGGTAAATGACTATAAATTCTCATATAAACAATTAATAATACCTGCATCCCTGATGTTGTACGGAACAATAGAAGCAACATTAGCGCCCAAAAATCGCCTATTAAACTATGCCATAGGGCATGAAGTAATAACACACAAACCTGAAAAGTTTCAGATTGATGATATAACGCAATATGTACCTGCGGCGAGTGTATATGCTTTAAACTTAGTCGGGATAAAAGGCAAACACAATTTCAAAGACAGGACGATTATTTTAGGAATGGCAAGCCTGTTCACGGCGGCTTCAGTGAATGGTTTAAAATATACGGCACGAGTTGAAAGACCAGATAAATCCGCAAAAAATTCTTTTCCGTCAGGGCATACGGCAATCGCTTTTATGGGTGCTGAATTTCTTTGGCAAGAATATAAAGATGTTTCAATCTGGTATGGAATAGCGGGATATACTATCGCTGCGGGAACCGGAGCATTCCGCATATACAATAATAAGCACTGGGTAGGCGACGTCGCATTCGGTGCCGGGCTTGGCATATTAAGTACAAAACTTGCCTATTGGCTCTATCCTACTGTTGAAAAGAAAATATTTAAAGGTGGTCAGGAGAAAAAGAACAAACGAAATCTTGCTTTTTACCCCTATTACACAGGTCAGCAGGGTGGTTTATCGCTTTCAATGCAATTTTAAAATATAAATGATATGAACTCTACAAAAGATTATGATTTAACCATAATAGTTCCTGTTTATAATGAAGAAGAAAATATAAACAAACTTGAAAAGGAACTATCTGAATATGTATGTTCTTCATCAGTAAAAACCTGCATACTATTCGTTGATGATGGATCGAAAGACCAAAGCAAAACATTGATACAGGAAGTGTGTCAGCGAAACCGTCATCTTTTTTATATAAGTTTTGCTCGAAATTGCGGATTAAGCGCAGCTATAAAAGCAGGGATAGATATAGCCCAGTCGTCATTTGTCGGATATATAGATGCTGATTTACAAACAGCGCCTAAAGATTTTGAACTTTTATTGCCATATAGAAATGAATATGAAATGGTAATGGGTATCCGTACAGGACGCAAAGATAGTTTAGGAAAAAAACTATCGTCGAAAATAGCCAATAGTTTTCGCCGCATGATGACTAATGACGGCATAGAAGATACGGGGTGTCCACTAAAAATTATTCATACCGAATACGCTAAACGCATTCCGATGTTTACGGGGATGCACCGTTTCCTACCTGCTCTCCTTCAGTTACAACATGGCAGGGTAAAGCAGGTTCCTGTTAGGCATTTTGAACGTACCGCAGGTCAATCAAAATTTCATTTATGGAACAGGTTGGTTAGTCCTTTTATGGATTGCTTTGCTTTCCGATGGATGAAGAAACGGTACATAAACTATACTATTGAAAAAGAAGGTATTAATTAAGCCATAGCAAAAAGTGAATAACGACATTTGGTATTTTGTTTTAGGTTTTTTAGCACAGGGGTTATTTTCTGCCAGAATGCTTATTCAGTGGATTTTATCGGAAAAGGCTAAAAAAGTTGTATCTCCGACTATCTATTGGCAGTTAAGTTTATTAGCTTCTATATTATTTTCTATATATGGGTGGCTAAGGGGAGATTTTGTAATAATTCTCGGACAACTATTCTCCTATTATATCTATATATGGAATTTGAATAGTAAAAACAACTGGAAAAAAATCCATTTAGCTATAAGAACAGTAATTCTCTTAATACCTGCTGCCGCACTTTGCTATGTGCTATATAACAATGAAGTAAGCATTGACAGGTTATTTTCAAATATATCGTTATGGTTACTTCTATTTGGTTCCGCAGGTCAGATAATTTTCACTTTCCGCTTTGTTTATCAATGGTGGCATTCAAGATTGAGAGGTGAATCTGTCCTTCCCTTAAACTTTTGGCTGTTGAGTATAATAGGTTCTCTGATAACTATTGCATACGCAATATTCAGAGAAGATCCGGTATTGCTTATTGGTCAAAGTTTTGGTTTTATCACATATTCCAGAAATGTGTGGTTGATTATAAAAAACTGTAATGAGGATGAATCTAAAAAAGAGATTAAATGAAAATATTAGTTACAGGCAGTGCAGGATTTATCGGATTTCACTTGGTAAAAGCATTGGTTGAAAATAAAGAGAATTTCGTTGTGGGAATAGATAATATAAATGACTATTACGATGTAAACCTAAAATATGGCAGGTTGTCTGAATGTGGAATAGGAAAAGAGGATATAACAGAAAATGAAGTAGTCCATAGTTCATTTTATTGCAATTATGATTTTGGAAAGATTGATCTTACGGACTTTATACAATTAGGTGTTCTTTTTAAGAAGTATCAATTTGATTATGTTATCAATCTGGCAGCACAAGCGGGGGTTCGGTATTCTTTAGAAAATCCCCATGCTTATATCAACTCTAACATTCTTGGCTTTGTAAATATCTTAGAGTGTTGCAGGCATAATAATATCAAGCATCTTATATATGCTTCCAGTTCTTCGGTTTATGGATTGAACAATAAAATTCCTTTTAAGGAATCTGCCACAGTTGATAATCCTGCCAGTTTTTATGCTGCAACAAAAAAAAGTAATGAACTGATGGCTCATTCTTATAGTCATTTGTTCAATTTGCCCTCCACAGGAATAAGACTTTTTACTGTATATGGAGCATGGGGAAGACCTGATATGGCTCCGATGATTTTCGCAAGATCTATTCGGGAGGGCAGAACAATCAAGGTTTTTAATAATGGGGATATGCTTAGAGATTTCACCTATATAGATGATGTTATAAAAAGCATCGTCTTACTCTTGGATAAAACTCCGGATAAAAATTCAGATTCCGCTTTCTATCAGATTTTTAATATCGGCAATTCAAAGCCAGTTAATTTACTCCAGTTTATAGAAGCGATTGAATATGAAATGCAAAAAGACGCTCATTTGGAAATGTACCCTTTTCAATCCGGTGATGTAAAGGAAACCTATGCTGATATAAGCAAATTGACCAGATACATTCATTATAAGCCCAAAACAGTATTACCGGAAGGAATAAAATCATTTATTGAGTGGTTTAACTCAATGGAAAATCAATAGGTGTTAATCCTTAATTATTAACTATGACATTAAAACGATTATTTACGATTGACCACATCTACTATATTCTTGTTTTTGCATTAATGTTCCCATTAATCCTACTCCGGGATTATACGCCTGCAAACGAACTTAGATATTTGAATATAGTTGATGATGCCTTAAAAACAGGGAATTTTTTCTCATTTTATAATCATGGTGAAATATATGCCGATAAACCGCCTTTATATTTCTGGATTATAATGCTCGGAAAAAAGATATTCGGAAGTCATCAAATATGGTTCTTGTCGCTATTCTCATTACTACCCGCTTTTGTCATTCAGTTTACGATGGACAGGTGGACACGAGCTGAACTTCCAAACGAATATCAATCCAGTGCAAAACTATTATTGTTCACAAGCGCTCTATTTATGGGTGGAGCCATTATTCTAAGAATGGATATGTTAATGTCTATGTTTATAACATTGGCATTATATGTTTTTTATAGAATGTATTCAGGCAGAGAGAGAAAATATGATAAGTATTTGCTTCCTCTTTGTATTTTCCTCGCAATATTCAGTAAAGGGCCAATCGGAATAATTATTCCGGTAGTCTCTATACTGACATTTCTAACTATAAAAGGGAAAATTAAGGATAGTGGAAAATATTTAGGGTTTAGAACTTGGGGAATACTCTTATTGCTTTGTTCTGTTTGGTTCAGCTTAGTGTGGGTTGAAGCGGGAAATAGTTATTTGAACGATTTACTCTTTAATCAGACATTCAACCGTGCTGTTAGCTCATTCCATCATAAGGAGCCGTTCTATTATTATTTTCAGGTATTTTGGTATTCCTTCGCTCCTTGGTCAATTTTATTCTTTGCCCTTATCCTGTTAGGGATTAAAAATAAGCTGATAAAAACAGATATAGATAAATTGTTTTTGACTGTTGTTTTAACGTCATTTCTTGTCTTATCTATTGTAAGTGCAAAGATTGAAATTTATATGTTGCCTGTATTTCCTTTTGTGGCTTATCTGTCAGTTATTATATTGATGAGATTAAAGAATAAGAAATGGATTGTATATTTTATGATAGCGTTATCTCTCATAGCAATAATGGCTTTGCCGTTGTTTTTATTGAGTAAAAATGATATTACATTTTCTTGGTTGAATGAAATTCACACTTCCATAATATGGGGATTAATTTCACTTGCTCTATTTGGATTCCTTTCTTTATATTTTCTGATTTTCCGAAAGAATATAATTCGTTCGATTAACAGCATATCAATAGGGATTTTAACCGTGATATTTATTGTATCCTTTGAAATGCCTTTTCTGAACAGCTATGTCGGTTATGAAAATATGTGTAAGAGTGGGATTGAGTTATCAGAAAATTCAAAACAATACATTGTTTATGGAATCCGCCGTCCAGAGAATATGAAAGTATATTTAGGAGAGAGTGTTATCATAGCTGAAAAGGATGATATTATGTCCGATATTTATGGCGGTTCAATACTTTTTATTTCTGATAGAGCATTGAGAAAAGATTTTTCATTACGGGAGTATATTGAGAAAAAGCCCTCTACAAAAATAGGAGATAATCTTGTGGTAAAATTATGAGAAGTGTCTTTCTCCGTTCAAGTTAAAAATTATTTTATTTTTTGGTAGGGTATAATTACTCTTATGCGGTATATTAACATATAACATTTTAACAATAAAGGAATATGAAAAGAGTATTTTATTCATTAGCGGTTCTCGCATCGGTTATCACATTCGTTTCTTGTAGCCAGGATGATGATAGCAACTTTGGAGATATAGATCAAAGTTTGGAGCTTCGTGCATCTACACTCGGTTTTTCAAATGGCGATATCTACAAAAGCAGCGTGCTGAATCAGTGTGCTGCCGGAAATCACGAAAACTGCGATATACTTGCAGACGGAACACATCAGGTTTGTACAAATTCCCAACATTCAGGAATTAAACATGACGGTACCCATCACAATGGCACAGGCACAGGACATGGAGGAAATAACCATGATTCCAATACCTGCATGGATGTAAGCCACAATCATAACAACACACAAAACCACGATGTGAATACTTGTACTGATGCAAACCATAATCACAATAACGGACAAAACCATGATGTGAATACTTGTACAGATACAAGCCATAATCACAATGGAGAACAAAACCATGATGTGAACACTTGCACTGATGCAAGTCATAATCACAATGGGGAACAAAATCATGATGTGAATACCTGTACTGATAAGAGCCACAATCACAATGGAAGTGCCGATGGCTCTCATAATAAGGGCAACCATCATAATTAAGATATTATATGCAAAAAGGATGTGCAGTGATTTTAAAATCAGCATCATTTGACACATCCTTTTTGTTATAGAATAAATAACATAAATAATCTTTGAAATACGTGGACGATTTTATCATAAAATTATTAGAAGGAAAAGGCATAAAGCCCACATCTACACGGATTTTAGTATGGGATACAATGCTAAAGTTCACCGAAGCATTCAGTTTAGGGGACTTAGAGAAAAAATTATTGAGCATTGATAAATCGACTATTTCTCGTATAATTCACCTCTTTAATGATAATGGGCTGATTCATAAATTTGACGACGGATCAGGTTCGGTTAAATATTCGGTTTGTCAGGAGGATTGCGGTTGTAGTGAAGGTGATTATCATTTACACTTTTACTGTAACTACTGTAAAAAGGCATTTTGTTTGGAAAACGTGCCTGTTCCTCAAATAGAACTACCGGGAAATATGGAATTGGAGAGCGTTAATTTCGTAATTAAAGGCTATTGCGGAAAATGTGATAAGATTGCAACTTAGTTGCATGACTTTTTATTTTATCTTTGCACAGGTAAAAAAAGATTTAGTGAAACGAATTATTTCCATATCGTTTGTTGCATTGTCAAGTTTAGTATTACTGATACTTGCAATAGTACCACATCATCATCATGAGGGATTGGTGTGTATTGTTATGGAGATATGCGAACAGGATAATCAGGTAAACGATGAACATACAGACCATCGTGAGTTACCTAATGACAGTGACCATGAACAATCTTGTATTGCTGAATCTAAATATACTTCACCCAAAACGACAAATGAAACTAAGTGCAAGGTTTCTTCTTGTCAAAACCATGATCTTACACATTTATTCCCGATATTCTTTTTAGCTGCGGATTTCTTAATCTACGATTCGGGAGAATCAACCTCCGACTTTGAGTACGGAGAATTTATTTCATTCTATAAATCCGCAGAAGCAAACCAATTTCACGGTTTACGCGCCCCTCCTTCCATAATTTCCTGATGTTTTGACTTACAGGCTGTAAGTCATGCTGCTTTGTGCATTTGGATATGTTCAAGGCATAGGGTATTGGTATATACATATCAACCCATAAAAATCAATATTTCTCACGAGAAGCAAAGCAAATATCAGGATATGCTTTACTTCCCCCAATAATTAAAAAATAAAATGAAAACGTACATAATAGGATTATTCGTTGTTATCGCAATATTATTAACCGGATGCAATTCCGGTCAGGGAAAAAACAATCAAAAATCAAGTGATAAACATGAGCATGTTGATGGTGATGGACATGACCATTCTAATGAGAAAGAGCATGAACACTCCGAAGGTGATGGACATGACCATTCAAACGATAAAGAACATAAACATACTGACGGCGATGGGCATGACCACGCTAACGAGAAAGATCATAAGCACTCCGAGGGCGACGGACATGACCACGGAGCAGAAGCAATGGAAGACAGCCATTCGGATGAAATACTTTTCACCAAACAGCAAGCGCAACTTGTTGGATTGAAGACAGAAACCGTTGCTCTTGGTAGTTTCTACAATTCCATTAAAACCAGTGGACAGATACAAGCCTCGCAGGGTGATGAAGCTGTTATTGCAGCTACTTCCAACGGTATTGTATCTTTCACCAATCCGTCCATAACAGACGGTACAGCCGTACAAGCCGGACAATCCATTGTAACTATTTCAGCAAAGAAACTGTTGGAAGGCGATCCGTCCGTAAAAGCGCGGATTGAATACGAAACTGCACAGAAAGAGTTCCAACGTGCCGAATCATTGGTAAAAGACCAGATTATTTCCGCTAAGGACTTTGAACAGGCTCGTTTGCGTTATGAAACAGCGAAAACAGTATATCAGGCACAGGCAGGCAATATGACAGCCACCGGGGTAAGCGTTACAGCTCCCATTGCCGGATATATTAAGAACAGGCTTGTTGCACAGGGGGAATACGTTTCAGTAGGTCAGCCCATTGCAACTGTATCGCAGAATAGGCGTTTGCAGCTACGAGCCGAAGTATCAGAGAACAATTTCAAGATACTTAAAAGCATCAGTAGTGCTAACTTTAAGCCTGCCTATGACAATCAGGTATATAAACTTTCGGAACTTAACGGCCGGCTTTTATCTTTCGGTAAAGCATCCACTGACCAATCTTTCTATATTCCTGTTACATTCGAGTTTGATAACGTGGGCGATATTATTCCCGGAGCATATACCGAAGTATATCTGCTTTCGACCTTACAGGATAATGTAATATCCGTTCCCGTTTCTGCTATTACCGAAGAACAGGGACTTAACTTCGTGTATCTGCAAATAGGCGACGAAGAATATAAGAAACAGGAAGTAACCCTCGGACAGAATAACGGCGAAAGAGTGCAGATCCTTTCAGGTCTTCAACGCGGAGCCAAAGTAGTTACCAAAGGAGTATATCAGGTGAAACTGGCAGCAACTTCTTCAGTAATGCCCGAAGGACATAGTCACTAACCATTAAAACACGAATCAGTATGTTGAACAAGATAATAAAATTCTCGCTGAACAACCGTGTCGTTGTTTTAGTGGCATCCCTGCTGCTTATGCTGGCAGGAACCTATACAGCCGTCAATATGGAAGTCGATGTATTTCCCGACCTCAATGCACCCACCGTTGTGGTGATGACAGAGGCACGAGGTATGGCTCCCGAAGAAGTCGAACGGCTCGTTACTTTCCCTGTCGAAACCGCCCTGAACGGTGCTACTGATGTACGCCGTGTGCGTTCATCCTCTACCACAGGCTTTTCTATCGTATGGGTAGAATTTAACTGGGGAACGGACATCTACCGTGCCCGTCAGATTGTATCCGAAAAGTTAGCCGTTGTCAATGACCAGTTGCCGTCTAACGTTGGTAATCCGACGTTGGGGCCGCAATCGTCCATACTGGGTGAGCTTATGATTATCGGAGTAACCGCCGATTCAACCTCATTACAGGATTTGCGGACATTATCTGACTGGACTATCCGCCCCCGTTTATTATCAACAGGTGGAGTGGCACAGGTAACCGTTCTCGGTGGTGAAATCAAGGAATACCAGATATTGCTCGATCCCGGAAAGATGAAACATTACAACATCGGACTCAATGAAGTAATCGACGTCGTTACCGAAATGAACCAGAACGCCGCAGGTGGTGTATTGTATGAATACGGAAACGAATTTATCATCCGTGGCGTGCTTTCAACAAATAAAATACCATCATTGGGAAAAGCTGTTATCAAAACAGTAAACAATGTTCCTATCCTGATAGAAAACATTGCTGAAGTAAAAATAGGAGATAAAGCACCTAAACTGGGTATGGCATCCAACGACGGCAAAGCTGCCGTATTGATAACTGTTACCAAGCAACCGGCTACAAGTACGCTCGAATTGACAGACAAACTTGACGCTTCGCTTGCCGATTTACAGAAACAGCTTCCGGCAGATGTGAAGATAACAACCGACATCTTTCGTCAGGCACGTTTTATAGACAACTCCATCAATAACGTACAGAAATCATTGTACGAAGGGGGTATCTTCGTGGTTATCGTTTTCGTTATCTTCCTGATGAACGCACGTACAACCATTATATCACTTGTAACGATACCGTTGTCATTAGTCTTTGCAATACTCTCCTTAAAATTCATGGGGCTTACTATTAATACCATGAGCCTCGGAGGTATGGCTATTGCTATTGGCTCGCTTGTGGATGATGCCATTGTCGATGTAGAAAATGTGTTCAAGCGATTGCGGGAGAACAGGCAGAAACCAAAGGAACTGCAAAAAACCGTACTCAACGTCGTGTTCGATGCTTCCAAAGAAGTGCGTATGCCAATTCTATACTCCACATTTATCATCATCGCCAGCTTCGTTCCCTTGTTCTTCCTTTCTGGAATGGAAGGTCGTATGCTTGCACCGTTAGGAGTAGCCTTTATTATGGCATTGATAGCTTCTACCGTAGTAGCCTTAACCCTTACTCCAGTATTGTGTAGCTACCTGTTGGGTAAACCACGAAAAGATGATAAACCGGAACGTGAACCGTATATAGTAAGGAAACTGAAAATCGTTTACGAGGTAGCCCTTAAATGGACACTCAAATACAAGAAATGGGTACTTGGCGGAACAGGTGTTGTTTTAGTGATTGCCGTTATCATTTTCTTCTCATTAGGTCGTAGCTTCCTGCCGCCATTCAATGAGGGTTCATTTACCGTAAGCATCAGTAGTATGCCCGGTATATCGCTTGAAGAATCCGACAAGATGGGGCGTATAGCAGAAGATATCTTGCTTTCCATACCCGAAGTTCAAACCGTAGGACGGAAAACAGGACGTGCCGAACTCGATGAACACGCACTCGGTGTAAACGTATCGGAAATCGAAGCACCGTTCATCCTCGATAAACGTTCCAAAGATGAAGTGCTTGCCGAAATACGCGAAAAGATAAAAGTGTTGCCGGGAGTGAATATAGAAATAGGCGCACCCATTTCGCACCGTATCGACGCTATGTTATCCGGTACACGTGCCAACATCGCTATCAAGTTGTTCGGAACAGACCTCAATAAAATGTTCTCCATCGGTAACCAAATAAAAGCAAACATTCAGGACATTGAAGGTATTGCCGATCTGAACGTAGAACAACAAGTGGAACGTCCGCAGTTGAAGATAGAACCCAAAAGGGAAGTAATGGCGAAATACGGCATAACCTTACCCGACTTTGCGAAGATTGTAAACGTCATGCTCGCAGGTGAAGTCGTTTCACAGGTGTACGAAGAAAACCGCTCGTTCGACCTTACCCTAAAAGTAAACGACGATAGCCGTGAAACAGCCGAAAGGATAAAGAACCTTATTGTTGATGCCAACGGACGTAAAATTCCATTGAGTAATATAGCCGAAATAACATCGTCCACAGGCCCCAACACCATCAATAGGGAAAACGTTGCCCGTAAGATTGTAATATCGGCTAACGTTGCCGGACGTGACCTGCGCGGAGTAGTAAATGACATTCAGGACATCGTAAACGAAAAGATAGAACTGCCCGAAGGTTATCATATTGAGTACGGCGGACAGTTTGAGAGCGAACAGGCAGCATCACGCACCCTGCTTATTACCTCAATCTTCTCCATTCTTGCTATTTTCATGCTTCTGTTTGCGCAGTTTAAGAGCATAAACCAGTCCGTTGTTATCCTGCTTAACCTGCCGCTTGCCCTTATCGGCGGAGTGTTTGCCATTTTCTTTACTAACGGCGTTCTGAGCATACCGGCTATTATCGGGTTTATCTCCCTGTTCGGTATCGCTACACGTAACGGTATGTTGCTTATCTCACGATACAACGACCTTGTGGCAGAGGGGTATAGCAAACTTGATGCGGTAATGACCGGCTCGTTAGACCGTCTAAACCCCATCTTGATGACCGCATTAACCTCCGGTCTTGCACTGATACCGCTTGCATTGGGTGGTGATTTGCCGGGTAACGAAATACAAAGTCCGATGGCAAAGGTTATCCTGGGCGGATTGCTCACATCGACTTTGCTCAACGGCTTTATTATTCCTATCATGTACTTAATTACAAACAGGAAAGTAGTTGAAACCGAAATTCTGGACAACGAGGAACCTGAAGTAAACAACACTAAATTAGAATTAGAATGAGAACAATCATAATAACCATGTTGGTACTCTTCGCAGGCATAACGCTCAATGCGCAGAATAATATCAACCCTGTATTGTCTTCGATAGAAGAGAACAATACAACCCTGAAAGCCCTCCGCGAACAAGTTGAAGCGGATAAGCTGCAAAACAAAACGGGCATCTTCCTTGATGATCCGGAAGTGGGCTTCAATTATCTCTGGGGTAACCCTTCAAATATAGGTAATCGTACCGATTTTAGCGTATCGCAGACATTCGACATTCCCACCATTACGGGAATGAAAAGTCGGTTAGCAAACGGTAGAAACAACCTTGTGGAATGGCAGTACAAAGCCGACCGTATGAATATATTGCTCGAAGCAAAACAATACTGCATTGAACTGATATATTACAATTCCCTGCTTAAAGAACTTTATTTGCGTCTGGAACATGCAGAAACCATTGCCAAAGGTTATAAAGACCGTATGGACAGGGGCGACGTAAGTATCTTGGAGTACAACAAAGTAAACCTGAACCTTTCTACCATACAAGGAGAAATATCGCGCATGGAAGTAGAACGTGATGCACTCCTTGCCCAGTTGAAAAGGCTGAACGGCGGTATCGACGTAGTCTTTAATGATGCAGACTACGGCAGCCGTGAGCTTCCGTTGAACTTTAACGACTGGTATGTACAAGCCGAAGATAAAAACCCGGTGTTGGCATACGTGCGTAACGAAATCGAAGTAAGCCAGAAACAGGTATCACTAAGCAAAGCGATGAACCTGCCTAAGTTTACCGCCGGATACATGAGTGAAAAAGTAGTCGGACAACGGTATCAGGGTGTGTCGCTTGGTATATCCATACCGCTATGGTCGAATAAAAATCAGGTGAAACAGGCAAAGGCATCTGTTGCTGCTGCCCAAAGCCGCGAAGCCGATACCAAGCAACAGTTTTTCAGCCAACTGCAAATACAGTATTCCAAAGCAATGGGACTGAAAACTACTGCCGACAAATATCGTAAATCGCTGGCAAACGTAAATAATACCATCCTGTTGAAAAAAGCACTTGATGCGGGTGAAATATCCTTGCTTGATTACATGGTTGAAATGGGATTGTACTACGACAACGTAAACCAGACGCTTGCAGCCGAAAGGGATTATCAACTGGCATTTGCCGAACTTGCAGCCGTAGAACTCTAAAAAATGATGTCATGAAAAGACAGCAAAAGAAAAAAAAGAGTAAGGTCATTGCAAAGAAAAAAATGATTAGTTCAAGAGCAAAAAAATGGATTGTAGCGTTAAGTATAACCATTGGGATTACATTAGGTTTTTTGTTATGGTATTATGTAACCAGATGTCCCCATCATCATTGTTTCTTTCATAGATGGCCGTTAAAGGAAGTCTTATTCTTTGGGACTTTGTTTACACTATTACCATTTGTGTTTTTGAATGAGGAATTGTATAAAAAGAAGTATAAACGATAAATTAAAATAATTATGGGAAATTGCAATGATGGGGCTTGTGTTATAGACAAGACCAAACAGGAAATGGATACCTCACAGAAAAGAGGTTACATCCGGGCGGCTATCTCCTTTGTGATGCTGATTGCAGGCATCATCTTTTCCGCTGTCGGGCTTTCGTTCTTTGCCGATAAGTGGGTACAACTCGCATGGTATATCATCGCTTATATTCCGGTAGGCTTACCGGTGATAAAAGAAGCATGGGAAGCCATTCGCCAGAAAGACGTATTCAGCGAGTTTACATTGATGAGTATAGCTACCATCGGGGCGTTCTTTATCGGAGAATACCCCGAAGGCGTTGCAGTAATGCTGTTCTATGCCGTAGGCGAACTCTTTCAGGATGCAGCGGTAAACCGTGCAAAAAGGAGCATTAGTGCATTACTTGATGTCCGACCAGAAACAGCGACAGTTATTAAGATGGATAAAACTGAAATAATGTCGCCGGAGAATGTAAATGTAGGTGATATTGTGGAAGTCAAGGTAGGCGAAAGAGTGCCTCTTGACGGAATTTTACTGAATGAATCGGCATCTTTTAATACTTCGGCATTAACTGGAGAGAGTGTTCCCAGAACGATACGGAAAAATGAGGACGTATTTGCAGGTATGATACTTACCGACAATGTTTCAAGAATTGAAGTAACGAAACCATTTGGTATGAGTGCTTTGGCTCGTATTCTTGACCTTGTTCAGAACGCCACAGAAAAAAAGGCACCCGCAGAACAGTTCATACGCAAATTTGCCCGCATCTATACTCCGATAGTGGTGGCACTGGCTGCGCTTATAGTGTTATTACCACTGGCATACTCTGCTATTAATCCGGCATTCAATTTTGTGTTGTACGACTGGGTTTATCGTGGATTGGTATTCCTCGTTATTTCCTGCCCGTGTGCTTTGGTTATCAGCATACCGTTGGGCTACTTTGGTGGTATCGGGGCGGCAAGCCGTAAAGGAATACTATTTAAAGGAAGCAACTATTTGGAAGCCATTACCAAAGTAAATACGGTGGTGATGGATAAAACCGGAACACTGACACAGGGAGTTTTCAAGGTACAAAAGATTGTTCCGGCAGATTTTCTGCTCGAAACAGACCTTGTGAATTTAGTGGCTTCGGTTGAAACGCAAAGTACGCATCCCATAGCGAAAGCTATTGTGGAATATGCAAAAGAGCAGAATATCGAAGTAATTAAGCCGGAGATTGTGAATGAAATCGCAGGGCACGGCTTACAGGCTTCTATCAATGGTAAAATAGTTCTTGTGGGTAATCCTAAATTATTGATAAAAAACAATGTAGAGTTCCCGCCGGAAATAGCGACTATACCCGAAACGATTGTTGTTTGCGCTATCAATGGCATCTATTCCGGATATATTCTGGTAGCCGATGCTCCGAAAGAGGATGCAGCTACAGCCGTGAACGCTTTGCGTGAGTTAGGAATTAAGAATATTGTAATGCTGTCAGGAGATAAACAGGCCATCGTTTCGCAGCTTGCCACAGAGTTGAACGTTACGCAAGCGCATGGCGATCTGCTGCCCGAAGGAAAGGTTGAGTATGTAGAGCAGTTGAAGTCCGATCCGGGTAATAACATTGCTTTTGTAGGCGATGGGATAAACGATGCGCCTGTTCTTGCCATGAGCGACGTAGGCATTGCAATGGGTGGACTGGGTAGCGACGTTGCCATAGAAACGGCAGACGTTATTATTCAGACAGACCAACCGAGCCGGATAGCAACGGCTATAACAATAGGCAAAGCTACACGCCGAATTGTTATACAGAATATAAGTCTGGCTTTTGGTGTAAAGCTCATTGTGTTGATTTTGGGTGCAGGAGGTGTTGCAACCTTATGGGAAGCGGTATTTGCTGATGTTGGGGTATCGTTATTGGCGATATTGAACGCTATTAGGATTTTGAAAATGAAATTTTAATTATGCCCTGTTGGGGTTTGTACCTAAAATATAGCCTTATGAATAAACACGTCAATACTATAATCGAAAAAGTGAATGATCAGCTTGAAGCTATTGAACTGGAAGAAGAAGCCTCTTTAAGAAAAGCTAAAAAAGCAGTTTTGTTGCTAAAAGGAATTATGCAACAGCTAAAGATGAAACTGAACGATTATAAGTTCAAAAGTGATGATGAAGAAATATGTTTTTTTAAAGAGTACAAACCCCAACTTTTCAGCAAATTAATCTATTACTCGGAGATTTATAAGATAGAAACTAATCGACCGACTGGAAGTGATACGGCACAGAAAAATTATATAATAAGGGAATTAGACAGGATAAAAGATTATTTTGATAAAAACTTAGATTTCTACCAGTATTACAGGACAGAGAAGACTCATCTTGACCGTTATTATTTTCTTCGGGTAGAGCCGAATATTGAACTTAATGTAGATTGCTTCTACTTTGAAAGGGATAATAATTTTTCTACCAGTTTTGATTACAAAGTTTCTAAAATATTAGCCAATGAGATGCTCCGTATTTATCTCAATGCTGAATTAAATAAACTGGAAAAACATCCTGAAAACGAAATGGATAACTCTAAATTTCCCCGTATAAAACATACTTGGACAGGAACTAAAACAGAACTTGTCGAACTGATTTATGCTATATATGCAAAAGGAAGCATAAATTATGGAAACATTGATATTAAAGAGTTGATAGATTATTTCTGTAATGTTTTCAATACCGATGCCGGAGAGTTTTACCGCATCTATTTGAATATCAGAAACCGGTGGAAAATCCTCTCCTCGTTGACCCCTGTTCGCCAATCGAAACTGATCCCCTCCGCCAATTGAAATTGCCCCCGTTTGCCAATTGAAATTGATC
>NZ_JARXWI010000024.1 GCF_029893085.1 Parabacteroides sp. PFB2-10 | reverse complement strand
TGGACCTTCTGAAATAACGACATCGAATATACTATCTTTTGTGGCAAATGTTTCTTCCTCACCTCTTCTTAAAATAAAATGATGATCTTTAAGATAAAATGCTTGATTGATAACGTTTTGCCCATTGTTAAAACGAATTTCTTCATAATAATCATCTTCTTTGGATATGATTCCATCGATACCGAATCGAACAATTGCTTTTTTGCCTAAATCATATACATACAGTTGTCCTTCGTTGTGGTCGAAAGAAAAACTCATTGGAGTAATTAATTCTCCGGGGCCTTTCCCTCTCCCTCCTCCAGAAGCGATAAAAGTACCATTATTTTTATTAAAAATATGAATGATCGGATTAATGGATGGATCACAAACTATAAGTAACGAATCGTAAATGTCAATAAAATAGATTGTCCTAAAAAGGTAATCATCATTGATAATATCAACACTCAATTCTTCCTCCGTTTCAAAAAGAGGCGGCTCATAAGATACTCTTTCCTTTTTCGAACAAGAGAACAACAATACAAGCAAAACTATTATTATAATACTTCTATTCATAACTGATAATTAGAATCAGAGAGAGAACTCTCTCTCTCTGATCATGTTTATTTAAATGTGTACCCACAACTACAACTTCCTGTTACATTTTGAGAAACTGCCTTAAGGACAGGAGGATCCGGACTCCAAATTATTCCACAATAAGGATTCGGACAAGTGACTGTACAACTGACCTGAATAACTAAGCTACTTTTACAATCCCCTTGTATGCTACTACCTGAACCATTTTCATCATTCGCCAACGCCTCCACATTCGCCAACGCTAATTCCGATAGTATGACTTTATTCTCACTCTGATATATATTCCATCCTGCTGCAACAGCTATCACTGTTACCATAACGATGCTGAAAAATCTTTTTTTTCATGATTTTTGTGTTTAAAATTGTTTATAAATATATTTTTTACTGTTTACAACCTACCTACTTTTGTTCAATGGGTTGTTTTTTGCTTTTATTTATTTATTTTTGCAAGACCTCCTTCTCTAAATTAGTAGATGTAGGACTGGTTGGGGGGAGATTGCTGTATGGTTGCAAGTCATTGGAGCAATTCTTCCCCCTAATTTATCCATTTCAGATAACCTGTCCTCTGGTTTTTAATTTTAATCTATTCATTTATTTTACACTTTACGGTAATAACCTCACGAAAGGAACCACTCTTTTTAGATCGATCTCCCCTTTGTGCGCCTTCGCGTTACTTCGTGGTAATAATACCATAACGAGTTTTTTTACCACCAAGTAACGCGAAGGCGCACAAAGTTTCTTTTGCATTAAAATATTTGACCCAATATTGTCAGTTTTATCCATTTCTCCGTATTACACTTAACGGTGATCGTCTCGTTAAAGAAACCACTCTCGTTTTGCTGATAGGCTCTACATAATATCCCGTTCCAAGTAGAAGGGACAAAAGTTAAAATACTAATTTTCTTTTTTATAATAATACTTTATTTCATTTTAATTCTTAACAAATGAAAAGAACATAATTGTAAACACCAAAAAAATTTGCTGAGATTTTGCTGAGATGAACATTTCTCATTAAAATCTCACTAAAAAGATTATTTTTAGAGTTGGAGCAAAGCTGTGTGGCTTATAAAAATGTATTAGAAAGCAAGTATGGCAGTCTTTATTTTTCTCTAATCGACGGAATAGGTTTGCTTTTTTATCAGGAGAAAATACAGCAACTATATCAGAAAACTATTCGGGTAGAATACGAATATAAGAAAAGCTCCGGGAAGAGATAAAAGAGATACTCTTTCAAGGGAATCACCCTTTTTTGACATCTTAACAAATGTTAATATACCCATTCCCAACAAAACCCCCAATTTACGATTTGTAATTTCCGAGGGACTTTGCGCGCAAAAAAGCGGGACTTTGGAGGCAAACTCCCGGGAGAAACACTTTTTAACGTATGGATTTGTAAGTAAAAGAGGCTTTTTGCTTACAGTCCGTATTTTAACATTTGGGGAGGAAGAGCACCTCTCCCCCTGCCCCTTTGCTTTACGCCTTCGGCTAAGCGAACGTTGTTTGCTCTGCGCTATCGCTAAGCGACCTCCGGTTCTCCACCAGAGAGGGTATAGTTACTGATTTCTTCAAAGAGGAAAGAATTTGAAGATGTTTCAGGAAAATCCCGAAAGGGATTTAATTCCTAATAACCCCCAGTGAAGAGAGCAGAGCGAACGACTGGGGGTATGCATAAAAGGATCTAACATCTCATGAACCCGAAAAGGGTTCAATTGTTTAATTCAACACCTTTCGGCGTTGGTTTGTTTCTACATTCGCTCACCCCCCAGTCGTTCGCTTCGCTCTCTTCACTGGGGGTTATTAGGAGTTCAACGCCTGTGGGCATACCCTTTTTATCTTCAATTATTACATTATCTAAAGATTTTCTCCTCTTCCCGCACTAACCACTAATCACTACCCATTAATTACTACCCTCTCTTCCCTCCCCTGCATTTCCGAGTGGTTCGGCTTCGGCTGGATAAAATTATCGGGAGCGGATATCGGAAAAGTCCTGCGGGAATGGTATATTTGCATCATAAAGCAAAAGTTATGGCTGATACGAATAAGCAATTCGACCAGGTGATCGCCGGATGCCGGGAGTTGTTCGGGAAAAAACTGAAGGATTATGGTCCTTCCTGGCGCATTATGCGTCCGCAATCGGTGACCGATCAGATATTTATCAAGGCAAACCGCATACGCAGCCTGGAAATCAAAGGAATAAGCAAAGTAGACGAGGGCATACGCCCGGAGTTTATCGGCATCGTCAACTACGGGGTGATCGGTTTGATCCAACTCGAACTGGGGTTTGCCGACACGACGGATATCACCGCCGAAGAGGCGTTGGCGTTGTATGATAAACATATCACCACCACCAAGGAACTGATGTATGCCAAGAACCATGACTACGACGAGGCATGGCGCAGTATGCGTATCAGCTCCTATACCGACCTGATCCTGATGAAGATCTACCGCACGAAGGAGATCGAAAGCAACCAGGGACAAACATTGGTATCGGAAGGGGTCGATGCCAATTATATGGATATGATCAATTACGCCCTTTTCGGGTTGATCAAACTCGATGAAGGCGAAGAATAATAGTAAGCGATAGATGAAATACAAAGAGACAGCTATAAAGGTTATTGCCGAGTGCAGTCGGCTGCTGCTCGGTGTGGTTTTTATTTTCTCGGGATTTGTTAAGGCGGTCGACCCGGTAGGGTTTGCGATTAAGATCGGCGACTACCTCATGGCTTTCGGATTGGAGAAATTGGATTCCTTTTCGATGTTGGTCTCCTTCAACCTGGTGGCCATCGAGTTTATGCTGGGTGTCTGTATGCTGTTGGGTGTCTACCGCCGTTATGCTTCGCTATTGACCCTACTCTTCATGGCTTTTATGACTCCGCTGACGCTCTACCTGGCGCTGTTCGATCCGGTATCCGATTGCGGATGTTTTGGTGACGCGTTGATACTGACCAATTGGGAGACGTTCGGAAAGAATGTCGTGCTCCTGGCGGCCGCTATCTTTGCGTTTATCTACAACCAGAAAATATTTCAGGTATATACGTTCCGGGTCTATTGGTTTGTGGCGCTTTGGGCCTTCTCATTCTGTATATTGTTTTCGGTACACAACTACCGCCACCTGCCGATCCTGGATTTCCGTCCCTACAAGATAGGAGCTAATATTCCGGAACTGATGAGTATACCCGAAGGGGCGGCGGAAGAGGAATATAGCTACTCTTTTGTGTACGAAAAAGAGGGAAAGCAACAAACCTTCTCGCTCGACGATATCCCCGAAGAGGGAAGCGGCTGGGCGTTTGTAGAATCGAAAACGACGTTGGTCAAAGAGGGCTATATACCGCCGGTAGCGGCTTTCAATCTGTATGATGAGCAAGACACGGACCGGGCGGACGAAGTGCTGTCGGACGAAAAGGGGGTCTTTCTGCTTATCTTCCCGAAGCTCGAAAAGGCAAACGACGACTATGTTGATGAGATCAATAGCGTCTATGATTATGCGCTCGACAACGGATTGTCGTTCTATGGCGTGACCGGCTCGGGTGCGGATGCCGTGACCCGCTGGAAAGAGTATATGGGCGCCGACTACTCGTTTTTGTATGCCGACGATATCCTGTTGAAAACGATCATCCGTTCCAACCCCGGACTGGTATTGCTCAAAGAGGGCACGGTATTGGGGAAATGGCATTACCGCGATATTCCTGCCGAAGAGGAGGTGAAAGAGGTGATGGATCCCTATTTCGCTCCGGGCAAAATAACACTGAAAGAAGATAGGCCGTTATCTACCAACCTATTGACTTTTGCCGTACCTTTGTTGCTTGTTTGGGTGTATGATTATTTCCGTAATCGTCGCCGTAAGAAGAAGGACTAATTTTTTTAATTAAATATTGATATTTAGTAGGTTATGAGAAAGAACATTATCGCAGGAAACTGGAAAATGAACACCACCCTGGCTGAAGGGTTGGAACTGGCAAAAGGATTAAATGAAGCCTTGAAAGGCAAAACCCTGAAATGTGATGTAGTGATCGGAACCCCTTTTACTCACCTGGCAAGCGTAGCAGCTGCAATCGATACCGATAAGATCGGTGTGGCAGCACAAAACTGTGCCGATCAGGAAAAAGGCGCCTATACCGGAGAGGTATCTGCGGCTATGGTTGCTTCTACCGGAGCTAAATATGTGATCCTGGGACACTCCGAGAGACGCGCTTACTATCACGAAACAGCTGAGATACTGAAAACAAAAGTAAACCTGGCATTGGCTAACGGGCTGACTCCGATCTTCTGTATCGGTGAAGTATTGGAAGAGCGCGAAGCCGGAAAACATTTCCAGGTGGTCGACGAACAGGTGGAAGGTTCTTTGTTTGATCTTTCTCCGGCAGACTTCGCGAAGCTGGTGATCGCTTACGAACCCGTTTGGGCTATCGGCACCGGTAAAACAGCTACGGCCGACCAGGCAGAAGAGATCCATGCACATATCCGCGCAACGATCGCGAAGAAATATGGCGAACAGATAGCCGATGATTGTACCATCCTTTACGGAGGAAGCATGAATGGGGCAAACGCAGCCGAACTGGTGGCGAAGCCGAATGTAGATGGTGGCCTGATTGGTGGCGCTTCTTTGGGCGTTGACAAATTCATGCCGATTATCGAAGCCTTTTAATTAGATTCTATGAAGCAGTATTCGTTCTTTTGGCTGATCCTCCTATTGTTCGCTTCTACCTTTGCCTCTTTCGCACAGGAAGAAACGGTTGTCAGGGAATCTATCTTCGACTCGCTCGAGAAATCCGAGCCGGGAAAAGGAACCGTGGTGATCCATCAATCGGAGAATATTCGCCGTCTGGTGGGCGCTCCGCAATATGGTGTGCAGGTGGAGAACAACAATGGAGCCTCGTTCTTAGTGTTCGATGGCTTCCGGGTGCAGGTGTTCTCCGGCAACAACCAGCGGCTCTCGCGGGAGGAGGCTTCCCAAAAGGAAAAGGAGGTAAAGGAACTACTACCGGAACTCTCGACCTATATCTCTTTCGACGCCCCTTTTTGGAAACTGCGTGTCGGCGACTTCCGCACGCATGAAGAGGCGTACCATCTGTTGAGGGAGCTGACTGCAGCCTTCCCGGCTTATGGGAAAGAGATGTATATAGTGAACGATAAAGTACGAATACCGATTTATTAATAAAGAATGAGGAATGAAGAATGAAGAATTGGAAAAGGGACTAATTGCTTTACGCTTCGCTAAGCGATTTCCGCTCCGCTCCAATTCTTCATTCTTCATTCTTCATTCTTCATTCAAAAAAAGATGCCAAAAATAACTGAAAAAACATTGATAGCCGACGAAAAACTGGTTGCCCACTACAAAGCCATTATCGGGCTTTTAGGAGAAGATGTCAACCGCGAAGGATTACTGAAAACGCCCGAACGTGTAGCCAAAGCCATGCAATTCCTGACAAAAGGATATACCGAAGACCCCGAAGCCGTGCTTCGCTCTGCCATGTTCCAGGAGGAGGGCTACAAACAAATGGTGATTGTCAAAGACATTGATTTCTTTTCTATGTGCGAACACCATATGCTTCCTTTCTTTGGGAAGGCACATATCGCCTATATCCCACGCAATTATATCACCGGATTGAGCAAGATCCCGCGTATCGTCGATATCTTTGCCCGCCGTTTGCAAATACAGGAACGCCTGACAACACAAATTAAAGACTGTATCCAGAACACCCTCGACCCTTTGGGTGTGATGGTTGTTATCGAAGCCCAGCATATGTGTATGCAGATGCGCGGCGTTGAGAAACAAAACTCCCTCACGACTACCTCCGACTTCACCGGATTCTTCCAGCAAGCTAAGACACGGGAAGAATTCATGAATCTAATTCGATAATGGATAATTGATAATGGATAGAGGATCGTTATCCATTATCAATTATCCATTCTCTTTTGTAATTTTTTTCTCTTTCCTGCGACTGATTGTGTAGATACGATGAATAAAATGGATGCACAACAACGGGAAAAAGAGTTTATGGCTTTGGTGGAAAGCTATAAGCGGGTAATCTACAAAGTCTGTTATATGTATGCTACCGATGCCGATCATTTGAACGATCTGTATCAGGAGGTGGTGATCAACCTATGGAAAGCCTTTCCTCACTTCCGGGGTGAGAGTAAAGTGTCGACCTGGGTCTACAA
The DNA here is from genome assembly GCF_029893085.1 of Parabacteroides sp. PFB2-10. Lineage (GTDB taxonomy): Bacteria > Bacteroidota > Bacteroidia > Bacteroidales > Tannerellaceae > QVMG01. Next base: position 36,791 of record NZ_JARXWI010000024.1, on the reverse strand, counting down.
GATCGGCTTGAATACCTGTGTCTCTTTCTTCCGCAAATCGAAAGGGCGACCGGAAGTGGTACCGATCACGGTCGACCTGGAGAACCTGGCATCAGAAGAGAGCCACACCGCCCAGATCCGGGAGTTATACGGGATGATCAACCGATTGAACTCGATGGAACGGGCGCTTATCCTCCTCTGGCTCGAAGAGAAAAGCTATCAGGAAATAGCCGAGATCACCGGTTTCTCCCGTAATAATGTAGCCGTTAAACTCATGCGTATCAAAGAGAAACTAAAAACAATGTCGAATAGTTAGAAGCTGTTTTGAATTTTATTGGAGCTTCTTAATACACAGAATCGTTATGGATATAGATAAATTAAAAGAAAACTGGGGAAGCCTCAACGAGCGATTGGCCCAAAATGAGATCCTGAATAAACGTATCATCCAGGAGATGATAAAGAACCGTGCTAACTCGGCACAGAGCCGGTTGTTCCGCTACGACCTATTGGGTTTGATTGTGATAGCCATCTTCAGCATCCTTCTCCCTGTCATTTGGATAAAGACCCTTATGACCTTCCCCTCTTTCCTATTATTGGAAGGCGCTATGGTGCTCTGCCTGGGCATGGAGAGTTGGAAAATGTCCTGCCTCTTACGCTTCAATACGGAGACCAAAAACATCTACGAATTAAATCGCCTGATGCTGCGTTACCGATGGATTGTGAAATGGAATTATACCTACGGCATCCTGATTGCCGCCTTAGTGGTCATAGGCTTTTTCCTGTTCCAGGGATCTAACCTGTTATTGGACGCCTGGCGTTTCTGGGTGATGGGCGCTTTCTTATTGATAGGGGCTGTATTGGGCTTCCTGCAGGTTCGCTTCCAAAACAAAACCATCGCCGCCATCGAACAAAGCCTGAAGGAATTGGAGGAATTTAGGGAATAATTATGAATTGTGAATTATGAATTATGAGACAGATCGCTTTTCTGTAATTCATAATTCATAATTCACAATTCATAATTATTCTTCAATCCATTGAAGAATCTGCGCCTTCACCTTCTCCTGCATATCGGTGGGAAGGGTCTTGATGCGGGCGCGGTGGCTGCCGCGGGGTTCGATGTAGATCTGTAGGTTTTCTTTGCCTTTGAAATCGGGCACGCGGGTAGCGCTCCAGGGATCCACCTCCCCATAGATACAGATCATTTTCGGATCGTTCTCTTTCAGGTAGTTGTAAACCTTATCATACATTGCCACGCGATCGAAGCTTATCGGCTTGGCTGTCTCCGTCAGCATGATGCGATCCAGGTATCCTTTGCTCGATTTGATAGAGAGTAGTTTCTTAAATGGACGTGTATCGTATCCGTAATAGCCCATCTCTTTGGCGGCCTGTACGAAGAACGACGCCATATAGGGATCGGTCGTGAAGTAATCCGGTCCGCTCACCTGCAGTAAATGCTTAAAAATTTCTTCCGTAGACACGCTGAGCGCGGGAATAACCTCAACCGAAGTGCCCCATTGCCAGAAGGCAAAAGGATATTCCAACACGCAATAATCCAACACCTCATCCAGTTCGACGCGGAAGTTCATCTCCTTTTCTTTGACAAACGCTTCCAATAAAGGCATGATCTCTGCGCGACGTTTCAACACCTCTTTTTGGAATCCTTCGATCAGCTTGCGCTCTTTCTTCGTGCCTACCTTGCGCAGGAAAGGCTCATGCCGTCCATCTTCCACGCCCCAGTTGAGAGGAGCCACGTAAGGAACAGAGATATCCACATCGTCCGGGAACCAGGAACGATAGAGCAGGGTCGTTTGTCCGCCCTTGCTAATGCCCGTACTGATCCATTTCTCGGGATAGATTTGTTTGAATGTCGTAGTGACATTATGCAGGTCGTAAGCCGAATTTTCCGTCGTCAGGTAGTCCCAGTTGAGCGGTTCGGGCGTCGATTCCATAAAGTAACGGTATTCGACATGCACGATATTGGTGTTGAACAGTTCGGATAATTCGTCGCGGTAACGCGGGTTCTGGGCATACGCGCCTCCATATCCTTCGGTCACCAATACGGTCGGCCGGTCGAAACCCACATGGCATACCACGAGACGTTGCGTAAAGGTGCCTGCATCCGGATTGTGCGGATCGAGTTGTTGGGTGATGCGCACTAAGTATTTCTCCCCGTAATACTCCGATTCTAATTGTTCAATACCACTGATCCCCGGCAGGGATTCCAGTTTTTGCTTCAGGGCTGTTTGCGCGGAGGCAAAGAGCGAGATAAAAAGAAGCGAAATAAATAGTAAATGACGTAAGTGTTGCATACTGATTTGTGTTTAAGGTTAATCAAAAAGTTTGAACGTATATCCTTCCTGCTTCAGCCATTCGATGGCGCGAGGCATGGCGTATTTCATATTTTCTTCCGCCTTCAACGAGTCGTGGAAGACGATGATGGAGCCGTTGCGCGTATATCGCTTCACCACACGCAACACCTCTCCCGGCGTCAAGTGTGGGCTGTAGTCGCGGGTAACGACATCCCACATAATGATACGGTATGTATCACGCAAAGACAAGATCTGCGGCATGCGCATATGTCCGTGCGGTGGTCGAAACAATGGGCTGTCGATCAGCTCGGCCGCCTTCTCCACGTTCGCGAGATAATTCTTTGTCCAGAAACGGATGCCCTGGATATGATTGAAGGTATGATTGCCCACCCGGTGGCCGCGCTCGAGAATCATCCGGTAGATATCCGGATGTTTGCGCACATTATCACCGACGCAGAAGAAGGTTGCCTTCACATCATATTCGTCCAATACATCCAATACCCAGGGAGTAATCTCAGGGATTGGTCCGTCGTCGAACGTGAGATACACACATTTTTCGGCGTCAGGAAGCCGCCAGATCGCCCCAGGGAACAGTGCCCTGTAAAGCCGAGGAGGTTGCTCAATCAACATCTCTTAATCGTTCGTTCGTTTGCCCATCGCCCAGGCCATCCGGTAATTGTCGAATTCTTCCTGATACTTTTCTACAAACTCAGGGTTAAACTCCTTGCTGACACGCAGTATCTGTTGAATAACCGCCAGATTATGCTGTATCTCTCTTTGCATGGAGGCGATATGACCCGGTTTCAGGCGGTAATACCAGTTCAGGTTGCGGAAAGCATTGTCGATGATACCCTCCATGATCTCTTCTGCTTTTTCCATCTCTCCCAATTCATAATAGAACTGTCCGAAGTCCAAAGCCGTATAATCTAACGGTACATTTTCGGGAGGCAATACCTCCATTCCCCGGTCTAATACCTTCAATGCCTTTTCTTCCTGTCCTTCGGCAAGCAGGGTCGCCGCCAGATTGGCAAAGACCGACATACGGGCTGTCCGACACATACGCATAGCATTCTCATCGAGATACATACCCGGTTTGTCTACCCCACCCCAACGGAATCGGTTCATCACATTGTCATACATCCTTTCCGTATCGGTCGCCAGAATAGTTTCTTCCGTTTGCATCGGTGTGATCTGGTAGGCAAGCCCCGTCTGACGGAAATAGGGACGCAGGTTCACCCATTGGTCGGGCGACACGGTGAGCGCGTAATACATCGGGCGTTCCCAGTTGTTTGTCTGCAACATATCCAGGATGATCAATTCCTGTTTGCCGAGTATCTCTTTATTACTCAGGTCGATCACCATCTGATCGAGGATATAATCTGCCTCTGCTTCCGACACAATACCGTTACGAATCACAGCCTCCTTATCGACCGGATAGACTAATTTCTGCGAGGGGATATAGGTAAGGGTTCTGCCTTGTCCAACCACCTGTTTGGTTTTCGGATCATCGCTTCGCACAAAGTTCAAAGCCGCTTTCAGGTCAACCGCATCCATTTGGTTCGTCAGGTAAGCGATATCTCTTGCCCCTCCCTGCACATAGTCTTTTGGTTGCCAGGAGATAGGCAGCGGTGCCGATTCGTAGGCTTCTTTCTTCATCTGGTTGATATACCAGTCGGTCTGCAAATAGCTGGTGTTACATACGCGCACATCGGTGCGTATACCCTCTACCTCCTGTGCATACCAGAGCGGGAAGGTATCGTTGTCGCCATTGGTAAACAGAATTGCATTCGGTTCGCAAGACTCCAAGTAATTGCTTCCGAAGTCGCGGGCGATCGTGCGTGTCGAACGATTGTGGTCGTCCCAGTTTTGGGAAGCCATCTGCATAGGCACAAATAGACAGGCCACCGATGCGATAACGGCCGCCACCATAGGCGACAGTTTAACATACTCTCTAAGCAAACGAGCCACAGCCGCCACCCCGAAACCGATCCAGATGGAGAAGGCATAGAAAGAGCCGGCATAGGCATAATCGCGTTCGCGCACCTGCAAAGGCGATTGGTTGAGGTAGAGCACAATGGCAATCCCCGTCATAAAGAAGAGGAAGAAGGTGATCCAGAAGCCCTGGATACCTTTCTTGCCGGAATAGGCCTGGAACAACAAGCCCAGGATACCCAATAGAAGCGGCAACATATAATACTTATTGTGCCCCTTATTATTGATAATATCATAAGGCATATCATCTTGCGGCCCAACCAATACCTCATCGATAAATTTGATACCGGTGATCCAGTTCCCGTTCTGTATCTCTCCCTGTCCCTGTATATCGTTCTGACGTCCGGAGAAGTTCCACATAAAATAGCGCCAGTACATAAAGTTCAACTGATAGGTAAAGAAGAAACGGATATTTTCGGCAAAGGTCGGTTTCATCACCGTGCGCGTCTCCCCACACAAATTAAAGGTGACCGGCGTACCTTTGATGTTTGCCCATTCCTTATAGGCTTCGATATGGCGCGCATCCTGACTGTACATACGCGGGAAAAGCATTTTAAACTCGTCCATATATTCATAGACGGTTTCCCTGCGGGATACATAATAACGATCCTTTTCGTTTTCGTTTTCCTTGATTACCTTGCTCCAGGTAGGGTTCCCCTCTTTGGAAACGACCACACAATTGCGGCCTTCCACCTTGCGTTCCACTTCAGCCACATAGGTGTTCCCATAGATCAAAGGCGTACTTCCATACTGTTCACGCGCCAGGTAAGAGCGCAGGGTAAAGATATCGCTCGGATCGTTCTGGTTCATCGGAGTATCGGCTGTCGCACGAATGATAATCAACGCATACGAAGAATAACCGACAATGATCACCATCAGGCAGACCATAATGGTGTTCAACGCCTTTACCGCCACCTTCTTACTCATAAACAGGTAAGTAGTCAGGGCAGCAATCAATAGAATACCCAGGATATAACCATCGCCCATAAACGGAATACCCATCAAGGCAACAGAAAGGATAAAAGCAATCTTCATACGTGTCGGATTGACCTCTGCGCGCATGGTTTCCCAGATGGCCCAGGCAACCACAGCAACTAAGATGATCAGATAGAAAAAGACACCGGAATTGTAAGGCATGCCCAGGGTATTGACAAAGAAGAGCTCGAACCAACCGCATACCTCAACCAGCCCCTGTACAACCCCGTACATCATCAGGGCGATGATAGCAAACGAGATACCCAGGGCAATCAATGTGCCTTTCATCGTCGGGTTTTCATATTTCTTATAATAGTAAACCAGTACGATGGCCGGAATACAGAGCAGGTTCAACAGATGGACACCGATACTCAGCCCCATCAGGTAGGCAATCAATACGATCCAACGATCGGCATGTGCCTTATCGGCCACCGCCTCCCATTTCAGGATCAGCCAGAATACCACAGCCGTAAACAAGGAGGAATAGGCATACACCTCGCCCTCTACCGCACTGAACCAGAAGGTATCACTGAAGGTGTACACCAAAGCGCCTACCAGTCCGCTACCCATGATAATGATGAGCTGAGGCAAGGTCGCTTCTTCGCCCTCTTTCAATACGATCTTACGCGCCAGGTGGGTGATGCTCCAGAAAAGGAACAAGATGGTGAATCCACTGAAAATGGCCGACATGGAGTTGATCATGACCGGCACCAATTTCACATCCGACACCAATTGGGTGAATATATTCGCTGTCAACATAAAGAAAGGGGCACCCGGCGGATGGCCTACTTCCAGTTTATACGCGGAAGATATAAATTCGCCGCAGTCCCAAAAACTGGCCGACGATTCCATGGTCATCAGGTACACAGTAGTAGCGATCAGAAAGGCTACCCATCCCAACACATTGTTGATTAGTTTGTATTTTCTCATATTTGCAAATATAGAATTATCAGAAATAATGATTGTCTACTCCTCCCGGAGAGATGCCGCAAAGGTAAACATTTACTCTAAATACCTAACGCACTAAACGATCATAAATTATAAAAGCAGTTATCAAAGAAAAAAGAGAAAATATCCAAAACCGATAGGGGGGGGTAAAATGTAACAACAAGGGGGATTCAGATAAGGTAAGATGGAAAGGAGATAGGAGATAGGGATATTCAAATTTTGTAATATGTGAAGGTTATAGAAATCACTATCCAAGGCTCCCCTTCTTAGAAAAGAAGGGGGTGGACCATCGCTTGCGATGGTGGGGTAGTTTGATGTATTTAAAATCACACATTTGTTCTGTTTTGTGTATTTGTGACTATCAAAGAAATAGGAAAAACATTTATAAAGAATTCAAATTACCCCACCGCTGCAAGCAGCGGTCCCCCCCCTTCTTTTCTAAGAAGGGGAGCTTTTAGATACTGATCTGATATACCTTGTATCTTCAATTTCTTTCCTTTTTGAAGAAATCAGTAACTCACCCCCTCTCTTGTGGAGAACCGGAGGTCGCTTAGCCGAAGGCGTAAAGCAAAGGGGCAGGGGGAGAGGTGATCTCTTTTCTCGAAATGTTAAAATCGCGATTGTAAGCAAAACGGGCGTTTTGCTTACAAATCCATACGTTAAAAAGTGTTTCTCCCGGGAGTTTGTCTCCAAAGTCCCGCTTTTTTGCGCGCAAACTCCTGCCGAAATTACAAATCGTAAATTGGGGGTTTTTTAAATTTCAGGCGTATTAATATCTATTAACATTTTGCATTCTCCGATTTCATTCCGAATCTGCCTGCTTGATGTTATCTTTGCCTTTCTATAAAAAGGATTCACGTGGCAAAGCAACAGTTAAACGATACCCCTCTCATTCGGCAATACTTCGAAATCAAGGCGAAACATCCTGATGCCATCCTGTTGTTCCGAGTGGGCGACTTCTATGAAATGTATGGCGAAGACGCCGTGGTCGGAGCGGAGATTGTGGGCATCGTGCAAACCCGGAAAGGGAACGGAAGCGGGCAGTTCATCGAGATGGCAGGCTTCCCGCATCATGCCTTGGATACTTATCTGCCCAAACTGGTGCGTGCCGGCAAACGCGTGGCAATATGCGATCAATTGGAAGATCCCAAAATGACCAAAAAGCTGGTGAAACGGGGCATCACGGAGCTTGTGACGCCTGGCGTTTCTATCAACGATACGATCCTCAATCACAAAGAAAATAACTTCCTGGCGGCGGTTCATTTCGAGAAAAACAGTTGCGGAATCGCTTTCTTAGATATCTCGACCGGTGAATTCCTTACCGCCGAAGGTACCCCCGATTATGTCGATAAACTGCTGCATAACTTCTCGCCCAAAGAGGTATTGATCGAACGAAATAACCGCAAACGGTTCGAAGAGTCGTTTGGTCCCCGCTTCTTTTTGTTCGAACTGGAAGATTGGGTGTTCAGCGCCGATGCCGCCAACGATCGTCTATTGAAGCATTTTGAAACCAAAAACCTGAAAGGATTCGGGGTGCATCACCTGAAACTGGGTGTGATCGCTGCCGGCGCTATCCTGCATTACTTAGACACCACACAGCATACACAGATAGGGCATATCACCTCCCTGGCACGTATCGAGGAAGACCGCTACGTGCGCCTCGATAAGTTCACGGTGCGAAGCCTCGAACTGGTCGGCACGATGAACGACGAAGGCAAGAGCCTATTGAGTATCATCGACAAAACAGTCTCGCCCATGGGGTCGCGTATGCTGCGTCGCTGGCTGTTGTTCCCACTGAAAGATGTGCGCCCTATCCGCGAACGTCAGGATGTGGTCGACCATTTCTTCCGCCATCCGGAGATGAAGACACTGATCGAAGGGCAGTTGGAGCTGATAGGCGACCTGGAACGCATCATCTCCAAGGTGGCCGTAGGGCGTGTGTCGCCGCGTGAAGTGGTGCAACTGAAAGTGGCTTTGCGCGCGTTGGAGCCGATCAAACAGGTCTGTATGGAGAGCGGCGAACCGAGCCTTGCCCGGATCGGCGAGCAACTGAATTTATGCGACACCATCCGCCGACGTATCGAACAGGAGGTCAATAATGATCCGCCTGCCTTGCTCAACAAAGGAGGCGTGATTGCCCACGGGGTCAACGCCGAACTGGACGATTTGCGCAGTATTGCCTACTCGGGTAAGGATTACCTGTTGAAGGTGCAACAGCGCGAAGTGGAACGCACAGGCATCTCTACCCTGAAAATTGCTTTCAATAACGTCTTCGGTTATTATATCGAAGTGCGTAACACCCATAAAGACAAGGTGCCGCCGGAATGGATCCGCAAACAGACCTTGGTCAATGCCGAGCGCTACATCACCGAAGAACTCAAAGAGTACGAAGAGAAAATACTCGGGGCGGAGGAAAAGATACAGGCTTTGGAGTCACGCATATTCAACGAACTGGTGCTTTCGCTCGCCGAATATATCCCACCCATCCAGTTGAATGCCAATCTGATCGGGCAGCTCGACTGTCTGCTCTCTTTTGCCAAAGCGGCTCAGCAGAACCACTATATCCGTCCGGAGATAAACGAATCGGATGCTATCGATATCAAGGCGGGTCGTCACCCGGTGATCGAAAAGCAATTACCGGCAGACGAGCCCTATATCACCAACGATGTCTATATGGACAGCCAGAAGCAGCAGATACTCATCATTACGGGACCGAATATGGCCGGTAAGTCGGCCTTATTGCGACAGACGGCTTTGATCGTACTGATGGCGCAGGTGGGTTGTTTCGTGCCGGCCGATAGCGCAAGTATTGGCATTGTGGATAAGATATTCACCCGCGTAGGGGCATCCGATAATATCTCGTTGGGCGAATCGACCTTTATGGTGGAGATGAACGAAGCCTCGGACATCTTGAATAACCTCTCCCCGCGCAGCTTAGTGCTCTTCGACGAATTGGGACGCGGCACCAGCACCTACGACGGAATCTCCATTGCCTGGGCCATCGTAGAATACATCCATGAACATCCACAGGCACGGGCCAAAACGCTTTTTGCCACCCACTACCATGAGTTGAACGAGATGGAGCGATCCTTTAAGCGGATCAAGAACTTCAATGTATCCGTCAAAGAGGTGGGCAATAAGGTGATCTTCCTGCGCAAATTGGCCAAAGGGGGAAGCGAACACAGCTTTGGTATCCACGTCGCCCGCATGGCCGGGATGCCGAAAAGCATCGTGAAACGCTCCAACGAAATACTCAAACAGCTCGAATCGGAAAACCGCCAGAACGGAATAGCCAAACCGATAAAAGAGATAGCCGCCGGAGGCGAAGGATTCCAGTTGAACTTTTTCCAGCTCGACGACCCAATACTCAGTCAGGTGCGCGATGAGATCCGCAATATGGATGTCAATAACCTCACCCCTTTAGAAGCACTTAACAAACTAAGTGAAATCCGAAAGATCATCACTGGGAAGTAGTTAGTCGCTACGCATTTTATACATTTATTAAGAGATATATACGTCGAAGGTAAAAAGCCGCGTAGCGGCGACCACCATCCATTCCTTCTTTGCCCTCTCTAATTCTTTAACTTTTTTAATAATATGCAGCACTTTTTCAAAAAATAACATCTATAAGATTATTAAACATTAAATGGAGCATTATGAAAAGAGTACTGAATGTGTTGTTGTTATTTAGTGTTGTCTTTTTGACAACCTCAGCCACCTGGTGGGGTTGGGAAAGAAGAGGAGAGTACAATCCGATCTTCATGGAACGCGCCGAATTGGAACGTTCTGTTGCCTATCAATCCGAGCCGCAGGAGTTAATTAACCCCGGCAAGATCTACCACAAACATCCCTACATTTACATCAACGAGCGCTACAAAGGTGTGCATGTGATTAACAACAGCAACCCGGCAAGCCCAGTAAATGAAGGTTTTATCCGTGTACCCGGCTGCCTGGATATGGCTATCAAAGGGGATATACTGTATCTGGACAATGCCGTCGACCTGGTGGCCTTCGACCTGACAGCCAAACAAGTTTCCCACCGTGAAAAAAATGTATTTCCTGAACCTCTCTCCCCGACAAATGATTATTATTATGGGAATCGCCCGAAGAACTATATTTTGATTGAATGGAAGAAAAATAATTAAAAAAAGAAGTGAAGATGAAAAAGAATAGATGGCATTATGTATGTAGCTTGATAGCGTTTGTTTTTGTGTTGTTGACAAGTTGCAGTGAGTCGGATGGCTATTACGCAAGCAACGAAACCGGACAGGGAGGCTCGATGGCTCGATTCACCATTCAGGGTGATAATCTCTACACAGTCGATACCCATAATCTGAAAACATTTGATATTTCAGACGCTAAAAAACCCACTTATCTGAAAGGGAAAGACCAAAGTTTGCGATCCGACGCGGAGACATTGTTTGCGATGGATACGTTATTGTTTATCGGTTCCCGGTCGGGTATGTATATTTATAATATTACGCGCCCGGATTTCCCGAGCCTTATGTCGCATGTGTCGCATATAACCAGTTGTGACCCGGTGGTTGCCTCGGGCAATTATGCCTACGTGACGCTTAGTTCGGATAATACGCAGTGCTTCCGCGGCGCCAATGAGATGCATATTTACAATATCTCCGACCCGACCAATCCGGATCTGGTGAATGTGAATACCAGCTTTACGCGTCCACGCGGGCTGGGAATCGACGGCAAGAAGCTATTCGTTTGCGACAATGGCTTGAAGGTGTTCGACATATCCGATCCCGAAAATCCGGTTTGGGTGGATGATCTTTCGAAAATACCCGAAGCAAATGGTATCGATGCCTACGACGTTATCCCGATGAACGGCCTGTTGTTTCTGATCGGCGCCGATGGGTTTTACCAGTTTGATTATACCGCAGAGAAGCTGGCTTTCGTCAGCAAAATAGCCGTTACACCACAAGATAATTAAAAAAGATGATGAGAAACAGAACAATGATGAGAAGCCTGGTGGTACTATGTTGCTTCCTGGCATGGATTCCTGTCGGCAGTATGGCGCAGGAAAAGGAGACGAATGGGTATGATATCCCCTATAATTGGGTATTTAGCGTACACCCTCTCCATATTTTTAGTAACGGATTGCGCATCGATGTGGAAAAGAAGTTGCATAATCCCAACCATTGGCTGGTGGTTGGCCTTTCGGGCACATATCTTCCGCACGACGGAGAGGATTTTAATACCTACTCGACCTGGTCGAATATCTACTTAGATAGCGATCAGGATGTCACCAAACTGACCGGGGCGGGCATCGATCTGGCCTATAAATACTACTTCCCTATGCCGGTAAAGCTGTTGTATGTCAGCGCGAGTCTTAATTATAACTACTTCAAAGCGCATTATTACGCCGGCGACTTCTATAAGTTTGAAGAGAATGGGCTTACCTATTATGAGCGCGACTACCGCGAAGTATCCCAGGAAATTCATCGTATCGGCAGCAACCTGCTCTTCGGTGTGCAATTGACACCGCGCAAACGGTTCCACCTCGACGGCTTTGCGGGCCTGGGTATCCGATACGGCATCCCCGGAGACAAAGACCGTTATGACTTCGATAGTCATATGTTCAGCCTGGGTTACCGGGGAGTTACGTTTACGACGGGCCTGCGAATCGGTTTCCGTGCGTTTTAATTACTTCTCAAATTCCTGTGTAATTTCCTGTATATCCTGCAAGGTGAAATTACCAACCAACTGAATAACGGTGAAAGTACTGTCGGTGTCGGCAAGCATCAACAGGTCTTTCACCGTTTCTCCTTGCATATTGGCATAGAACGTAGCCTTGGTTTTCCCATCGCGTACCCGCATCAACTCCGAATGACTATTCTTGATCAATTTACTAAACTCATTCCGCATCTGAGGAACCAGATCCATTCGCTCGGTATTCAACACCTGTAAGGACTCTACTTTCCCTTTCATATTCATCAGGCTCAACCCTGCTGTCTCGGCAACAGGCATCATCTGAAACATCGCTTTGGAGATATACACCGAGGTTACGTTATCCATATCGGCATATTTTTCGAACAACTGATCGTTCGTTTGTGCCCTGCCCGCTTGTGAAAAAAGGAGGCATACAATGACTAAAACTACATATTTCGCTTTCATTACTTACTGATTTCTTTGAATTGTTTGTTTACTATTTCATTCACTCTTTCGACCTCCTGTTTGGCCTCTTCCAGTTGATTTACCCCTTTATTGAATTGCAAAGAAAGGAATGCCAGGGCCTCTCCGGCCACCACAGCCGCCTCTTCCGGATCACTAAAGGTATCGGCTGTTGTTGGTTTCGTTTCGATCGTTTCGGTCGGGAAAAAGAGCGCCACACCAATCAATAGGGAGGCTGCCACTCCTACCATCCAATAGACAGACCGCTTGCGCATCGAAACTCGCTTCTCCGCTTTATCCAGCCGATCGATATAGTTTTCCAGCCTTTCCGATAGACCTTCGGGCAATGCCTGCTCTTCTTGAAGCGCCTGGTCAATCAGTTCATCCATCTGTTTATCGTTCATAATGTGTGTATGTTTAATTGTGTGTATTGTTCCCGTATTATCTTGCGTGCCCGCGAAAGCAATGTGCGTACGTTCACAGCGCTAAAGCCGGTAATCTCCGCAATCTCTTCCATCGAACAATCACTCAATCCCCGCAATTTCAATACCTGTTTCTGATTGTCCGGCAATTGTTCGATCAGTATCTTCACCTTTTCCAAGGCTTCTCGCCGCTCCATCTCTCGCTCGGGTGTGACGGAGGTGGTCACCATGTTCTCTTCGATACTCGTCAGATGCCTGTTTGCCGCGGCGGAACGAAGGAAGTCCAGGCATAGATTCTTTATCAACATCACAGAGAAAGCTTCCGGATTTTGTATATGATCCAGTTCATCCCGCTTTTTCCACAGTTTGCCATAGCCCTCTTGCAGAAGGTCTTCCGCGTCGTCTTTGTTTCCGACTAAGGCCAGGGCCACCCGGTAAAGCTTCGGATGAAGAGGCAGATACTGTTGTTTGAAGCGTTCCGTCGTCACCTTTTAGCTATGTTGCTTGGTTACACGTTCAATATCGGAAGGTTTGATCGTTCCTTTGATCCTCACTAAGGCATTGCTCTCGCCCGTAGAGATTATCACCAATTCGCGAATCATCTCCTTCTCTATCCGTACCAATATTTTCACCCGGCTCCCCTCTTCGTTGGAGGTAAGCATCGTTTCGTATGCCTTGTCTTTTATATCTTTAGTTGCTTTCTGTAGCTTTTCCTTGAGCTCTTCCGCACAATTATCGAAGCTATAGGCCTCGATACTATCCACGCCCATCGTGTCGGTAAACAGGCCGGCAAGTGTCATAGTCAGTTTCCCAATCTTGACTCCCTCCGATTCTTTTATTTTGGAAAATTCTTTGAAAAGATCGTTCACACTACGTTGTGCGAATCCGGCTTGTGTAGCTGCCAATAAAAGCAACAAAAGGATATACTTTTTCATATTTACTTTGTTTTAACACGTTCATATTCCATCCACCCTCCCGTTTGCGCCCCTTGGAAAGGGTGTTCAACAGGTAGACGGAGTAAAGATAATTGTTGTGACAAAGAAAATGAAAAAAAGCTATTTTTATTCAATAGCCTCAAAAGGAAGCACGGCATCTTTGCGGTAACCGGTGCCATTGAAGGTAGCGATCAGGTCGCCGACCTCATTGGTGACACGCACCTCGCAATGTGCCAATCGCTTATGGTCGAACACCTCCCGGGCTTCGGCATAGAGAAAACCCCGGCTTTCGGAGCGAAAAAAGTTAATATTGGAAGAGATAGAAAAGGTAAGCCGCGCATGACTATTGGTGGCTGCTGCAAAGGCCAAATCGGCCAAAGTAAAGACAGCACCGCCCTGGCACACACCGCCCCCGTTCAGGTGCATCGGTTTGATCTCCATGCGTGCCCGGGCATATCCATTGCCCACTTCCAACAGTTCAACGCCGGCCAAAAGGGCGAACTGATCGCCCTGAAGAAATTCGTGTATAGACATGTTATGAATGTTGAATTATGAATTATGAATTATGAATGGTTTGTCGCTTCATTCATAATTCATAATTCATAATTCATAATTATTTAAGTTTCCACTCCGCTCCTTCCTTCGTGTCCTTGATCTCAAAGCCCATGGCTGTGAGTTCGTTGCGGATCCGGTCGGAAGTGGCCCAATCTTTATTTTCTTTTGCTTGTTGGCGGATAGACAATAAGAGGTCGATCGCCTGACTGAAGGTGTCATAGTTATCACCTCCTGCCGAGGCTTCGTCCTGTATGCCCAGGATATCAAACAGGAACAGTTGGAACACCTCTTTCAGTTCCTGCAGGTCTGTTTTGCTCAGGGTCGCTTTACCATCTTTCACCGTATTGATCATGCGAGCCGCATCGAAAAGATGCGAAATAGCAATCGGCGAATTCAGGTCATCATTGAGCGCATCAAAGCATTTCTGCCGCAAACCGCTTACCTCCGCCGTGGTTTCAGTGCCCGGTTGTATCTTTTCGAGCGCATGGTAAGCATCCAACAGTCGCGCCAATCCCTTCTCGGATGCCTGCAACGCTTCGTTACTGAAATCGACCGTGCTGCGGTAGTGTGCCTGCAGGATAAAGAAACGAATGGTCATCGGCGAATAGGCCTGTGCCAGCATATTGCTGTTGCCGGTGAAGAATTCTTCCAATGTAATGAAGTTGCCGAGCGACTTACCCATCTTCTGTCCGTTGATGGTAATCATATTGTTGTGCATCCAATACTTCACCATATCATCACCCTGGGAGGCCACCGATTGGGCAATCTCACATTCGTGATGCGGGAAGATCAGGTCCATGCCCCCACCGTGAATATCAAAATGTTTGCCCAGGTATTTCCGTCCCATAGCGGTACATTCGCAATGCCATCCCGGGAAGCCATCGCTCCAGGGCGACGGCCAACGCATGATATGTTCCGGCTGTGCCTTTTTCCAAAGGGCAAAATCGACCGGATTACGCTTCTCTTCCTGCCCGTCCAATGTGCGGGTGGTATTCAGCATATCTTCAATGTTGCGTCCCGAAAGGATGCCGTAATGATGTTTCTGATCGTATTTTTCGACATCGAAATAGACCGATCCCTGGCTCTCGTAAGCCAAGCCGTTATCGAGGATCTCTCTGACCAATTCGATCTGTTCGATGATATGTCCCGAAGCATGCGGTTCGATGCTGGGAGGCAATACACGCAGAGCATCCATCGCCTTGTGGTAACGGTTCAGGTAATACTGCACCACCTCCATCGGCTCCAACTCTTCCAGGCGCGCCTTCTTGGCTACCTTGTCTTCGCCCGCGTCGGCATCCTGCTCCAGGTGACCCACATCGGTGATATTACGCACATAACGCACCTTATAACCCAGATGCTGCAGATAGCGGAACAACAGATCGAAGGTAATAGCCGGACGCGCATGCCCCAAATGCGGATCGCCATAGACCGTTGGCCCACAGACATACATACCCACATGCGGCTCATGCAAAGGAATAAACTGCTCTTTCTTTCTCGTCAGCGTATTATAAATAAATAACGGATGTTCCATAACCACTTTGTATTGCTTTAAATAAGAAGGGCAAAGATAAACAATTTCACATCTGTAACCATCTTATTTCTATTGTAAAATAATTTCGAACAATTGGTTTTTTGGTCTTTAAATGGGAGAGGAAGGGAAGGTGTTTTAGGATGATTATCGTGAGTAGGAAGGGGGAAAATCACTATCCAAGGCTCCCCTTCTTAGAAAAGAAGGGGGGGACCATCGCTTGCGATGGTGGGGTAGTTTGATCCGGATTAAAAGCTTATATTTGTCGTAAACCAAAGTCTATATAACTATGCGTAATGAAGATGACAAATTAATGAATCGGAAGGATCAAAAAGGCAACCGTAAAAGATTGAGACGAACGGCGACACCATCGGAAAAAGGGTTATGGAAACTCTTAAAAGAACTTCGACCGTATGGCATTCTATTTCATCGCCAGCACAGCATTGGTAAGTATATAGTTGATTTTTATTGTCCGAAAATTCGTTTAGTGATAGAACTGGACGGGCAATCTCATGTAGGGAATGAAGAATATGATATTTACAGAGAGGAATATATAAAGCAGGTAGCGGGTGTTCGTTTTTTGCGTTATGAAAACAAATTTGTATTTGAACATCCGGATTGCATATTGGCAGATATCAAAGAGATATGGAATAGTTGTTTATAAAGAATTCAAACTACCCCACCGCTGCGAGCAGCGGTCCACCCCCTTCTTTTCTAAGAAGGGGAGCTTTTGGATACTTATTTCGGTATTCCTTGGATCTTCACACATTACATTATATGAAGATCCTATCTCCTTCAATTACTACCATATTTGAATCCGCCTATTATATCCCGATTCAGAGATTTATAACAATGTAAATTAATGTTAATTCATCTATTTTCGGTGAAACCTCCAATTTACGATTTGTAATTTTCGCGGGAGTTTGCGCGCAAAAAAGCGGGAGTTCGGAGACAAACTCCCGGGAGAAACATTTTTTAACGTATGGGATTGTAAGCAAAACAGCCGTTTTGCTTACAATCGCTATTTTAACATTTGGCGTTTGTCGTGCAATAACGCACGGTGATATCAAATTGGAAAATATTGGGATTTGCTCTCCTCCACCCTACTCTTTTTATATATCCCGCATCAGGCGAACAGATTCGGCAAATTTTTTATTCAGGTTGCTGTTGCCGATGATGCCGTCGGTGCCGAAGTAGACACGCCAGCCCTCTGTTGTGGTGCGTATGGCGGACGACCACCATTGTCCCCAGTAGTAGATTTCATTGAAGGCGCCGGTATTGAGACGGCGTCCGCCGGGCAATGCGGAGAAACCGGTGACATTATCCGTATCACCGAATGTGTACCATAATGCTCTCTTCTTTAATTTATACGAAGGATAAGGATGGAGATAATCACGCAACGCCCACCATTCGGGTTCTGTCGGCACATGCCATCCCTCCGGCGCGATGCCCCGCTCGTCCATCATCGCATCCCAGGTATAGAGCGCGCCAAAAATGTCCCGGTAGGTAGCTCTGTCGTTGTTATAATAATATACTTCAACCGCCGAGCCATCGCGGTAATGCTCCGTCTTCAGGTTTTCCCGGATCCAGTATTGGGCCGCGATCTTAACGATCGGATAGCTATTTCCATCCACATCGGTCAGTTGATAGGGACGTGCCACCAAGGTTGTTTTGTATAAATCGTTCACCCCCGCGACCTCTCCCGAGGCAAGGAATTCCACCTTGTTGGTAGCCGCCGATGTCCCTTTGACAAAGGTGGCTATTTCATTCTCATTCGTGTCGAAGGCGACCGATCCGCCATGCACCTGCCCGGTATTCAGGTCAAAATCGAAACTCGCGTTCATCTTTCTGTTCAGTTGCCGGGCGATAAAACCTTTTGTCAGATCCACCGCGCCTGTTTCATCGACGGGATAGACCATAATAGCCGGAAAGTCTACATTCGAAATCGTACGGGAAAACAAATATTCTTTGGCCGCCAACCCAATCAATTCATCCCCTTCATAGATGTGGTACACATTCGATTTTGTCCAGTCTAAAGAAGACAGATCTATCACTTTGGGCAAGCGCACCAATTCGCCGTTAAAGATGCCCCCGTCGCGCCATTCGTTGACCGATTCAACCGTTACATACAAGATATTACTTTTGATGCGCACATGGAAGGTATAGGTGAATCCGCTCTCAAACCGGATATCTTCTTCCGCCTTGTAAGCATACTGAATGCCTTTGTGATGGATCGTCAACAAACGCTCTCCCCGGGCAATCAACTGGGGCACCACGATAGCCTGGAAACCCTGTTTCGATAATCCATCTTCTGACAGGTAGCCTAATAGTTGCATATTGATATCGGAAACGGCCGTGTATTCATCCACCGACAGCGTACCCTCTTTCAGGTCGATGCGCGCGTCCATATCCAGGTCGGAAAGATGTACCGCTACCTCATCGTCTTCAAAACCGGTTTCTTCGGTCTCAACAACGACATTTATCTTACTCATCCGGTGCTGAAAGGTCAGTTGCACCGTTTCCACCGGATCAGACCCCGCGACCGTTGCCCATAAGAAATCACTGGCGGCATAGTTGTCCTCCATCTCCTGATTGCTCTTTACCGAAAACAGATGGGAACGGGCATCCGCCAGCGAAGCGTCATAGGGCCAATAGGCATATATATCCGCTTTCCGGAGTCCCGGCCAGGCAACGGAATTGCCCGTGATAACCTGCCACGCCCGGTTATTATATGTGTACCCTACATTGCGGGCATAGAGAGAGGCATCGATATCGCCCGGCAGACCGTTTTCCATATTATACGGAACCAGAAAGAAACCGATCTTATCGTTTGATTCGAAATGGAATCCCGTCATACGCCCGACCGGATGAGTAGAAATAACAGAATTTATTTTTACCTCTCCGCCGGACAATGAAGTATCCAGTCCCGTTTCAACCGAACAGGACTGGATAAAAGCCATCCATATCGATATATAAAAGGTAATTCTTATTTTCATTCTCTATACTTGCCTACTCCGACTACTTTAATAACCGCCTGAGGCGTTATGCGCCTTACGCTCTCATTTTCTTTCGCCGTTCCGATGACAATGTTAAACACATAATTATATTGCGGTTCGAACAACATATCCTCCGGTAAGACAAAATACATCGTTTCTCCTTCATACCTGACGGATAAAAAGGGTGTATCCTTCGTTAGCTGCTGAGGTACTATGATTGCTTCATACGAGAACTGTTTATCGCCGGATATACCCGACAACCACTTCGGGCGGATATCTTCCTGTATGTTTCGATGAAAAGTGGCCATACCAGTACTTAAATCAATATATGCCTGAGTATATGTATTCTTCAGTTTTAGCTCAGGCACCTCCTGCGGATCTTCATAATAGAGATTGATTTCGACGCGGCTCAACACATGCTGGAAGATCAGTCCGGCGGTATTGTATTTACCGGATATATTCTCCGCTTTCGCCCAGAGGAAATCCACCTCTCTCTCGTTCTGATCGCCCGATAAATCGAAAGGAAAAGTCTGCGGATCGGTTGCTTCATCTACCAGGCAATAGGGCCAATAAGCATACACATCCACCGGGACATCCTCTAAATAAAGGGCTTTGTCTGCATCCGCCAGCCATATCCGCCCATTATAGGTAAAAGGGATATGCAGGGGATAGGCGTCGTTTCCCAGTATGCCGGGTTCTCCTTCGCTGTTGTAATAGACCGGGAAAACCCCGATCTTATCTCCTATTTCGAAACCTTTGGGATAAATACCCGATATGCTGGCTACGATTCTGGGCTGTACCCGGGATGCTTCCATGATTGGAAATGGAGCATCCGCGGGTGAGCATCCCAGTATGAATAAACTTCCCAAAGCTGCAAGTATAAAAATCAGATTATATGTGATGCGCATGGGTATCAAACAATTTATTCTGCCTCGCCATCTCCGGTAATCGTATCCCCTTCGCCCCATGCTTCAATCACGGATTCCAACAGGATTCCCGTATGATTCATGGTGAGCTGGAGGTTATACTTTTTCCCGCTTTCGAATGTCAGAGAGGAGGTGGTTGTATAATAATAATCAATAGTGCCAATGGTGATTTTAAATAGTTTCACACCGGAATTTATTGTCTGGGGTACCACGATGGCGGTAATACCTGCCACTTCGGTTTCTTCCTCTTCCGTTCCGCGCACACCGTTTGCCGAAATATTGGCAGCCGTACCGGTCGCTTCACCCAACGCACCGGTTGCCAGGTCGATAGTCGTATTGGTTTTCATACCGGTAATCGTCACAGTGTTCAGGTTGTCGAGCTCCATACCGGCTCCTTTTTTGATCGTAAATTCCAATTGCGCCAGTTTATGCGCAAAGGTGAGCTGAATGGCATTGACACTTCGTCCGATGTTGGCTTTGCTGGTGTACAACAAGTCCGAACTCAGATAACCCGCGTTGGTTGTCTGGTTTGTCTGCACCGCGAAAGGCATGGCCTCCGTCAATGAGGCGGCATCGTTGTAAGGATGCACGGCATAGAGGTCGATACTACTATTGTCTAAAGGATAATAAAGAGGTGTATGCGTAAAGCCACCGCTACCATTGGCTGTGATCTCCACATTATTATACACATTGGCACCGGCATTCTTATTAATGAATAAACTCAGCTTTTCATTCAAAACAATCTGTACCTCCTGCATGGCTTTTGTGGGAACCATACCCATATCGATACCGCTACTCAAAGCAATTTTTGTTTGTTCCGAAAGAGGAGTATCTTCTTTACTGCAAGAGGCAAAGGAACCAATAAGACACACGAATCCTAAGATGAATAATTTATTGACTTTCATTTCTTTTTGTTTTTGTTTTTACTACTTACTCTATTACACCCTGCAAAATTAGATACAAAAAACCTCCGGATTTTTATTCCGAAGGTTACTTGTTTTTATCCATTAGCTACTTTTCGCTATTTTCTTCCTTATCCGTTGTTTTTTGGCGGATCTTACCAGGTGGTTTACCAAATTTGGCTAAGCAGAAATTACTGAATGCCGAGACGGAAGAAAAGCCATATTTATCGGCCAGTTCTTTGATACTCAGGGGTGAATTGTTCAGATCCTGAAAGATCAATGCCGCCTTCTGGTCGCTCAACCACTCGGAAGCCGATGTGCCGAACACCCTACCGAATTGTTTTTTAAAGCCGGAAGGGCTATACATGGAGAGGTTAGCCAACTCCTGCACACTCTTTACATTTCGGTAGTTCTGATACATCAGGTTCATAAACTGTGAATCCTTTCCCAGAATGGGGGCAAAGAAAGCTGCCAGCTCTTCTTTCGTATAATAGGCACGTAACAAAAAGAATAGTTCTTTCATTTTCGTACCGAAATAATAGGAGCATTTCAGGCCATCGTTGACACAATCGACAAAATGTTCTATATAACTATAGATACGTTCATTGATATCCAGCATATGGAAACCATTGCCTTTCTTCGATCCATACTCCCGGTGGAGTTGCTCCAAATTCAAACATTCACACAACTGCACCACCCCCCGCACGCGACAAATGATGATATGCGTATCTTCCAATACATTCGCTTCGACATGGCTGCCCGGAGGAAAGAATAGGATCTTTCCTTTCGTGATATCCATATCTATAAATTTACTGTACGATAAGGTGAAATGTCCATCTATAACAAATACGATCTCCGTGTCTACCAGATCCCGGATGATCTTTGTGCCAGCCTCTCTCTTCAGTATTTCAAGCCTGGCATTCTGTCCTTTCTCATAATTATAACAAGAAAAATGTTCTTTTGGATATAATAGTTCCATGCCACAATCCCCATTAGCGTTTATTTCCTTCTTTTTTAATCGATTAAATCAATACAAAGGTACAGAAAAAAAAATAACATATACAAATATGCAACTTATGCGGAAATAGGTTGTCTAATAGATAAAAATAAATAATATCCCCACATGAAAAAAAGATCTATATTCACCATTGTGTGTGCGTTTTCCATGTTACTCTTTAGCTGCAAGGAAAATACGAAAAAAACAAATGTTGGTTCTGAAGGTACTAAAACAATTAGTTTATCTTCTATTGAGGACTCATTGCAGGATACTATCTATTTCAAGCCTCCGCAAATAGTTGTACTGGAAACAAATGAGGAATCTCTTTTGGCGGAAATAACAAGAGTATACATGGATGATGATGTGTTGTTTGTTTATGATAAACCATCAGAAAAGATATTTATGTTTGATATATCCGGAAAATATCTTAACAGAATAGACTGTAAAGGAGAAGGTCCCAGAGAATATGTGCAAATTACGGACTTTACTGTTGATACGATAAAAAAAGAGATTATACTGTTATGTGCTATTCCTAAAAAAAGAATGTATTTTACGTATAATGGTGTGTTTGTAAAAGAAGAAAAACATAGTGATTACTATTCACAAATAGCTACAGATGGTGATTATATCTATTTTGAGAAAAATGTACTGACGGAAGATTACCAAATTAATATTCTAAACGAAAAAACAGGAAAAACACAAAAAGAACTTAAATCCATAGATATAAAAAATTATTTCTATGCACATGGAAATTCACTCAACCGGGGAATAAATATTTTATATGTAAGACGTTATGACAATACTATTTACGAATTATCAAATGGAAAAATTACAGAAACATACCATGTGGATTTTCAGAAGCATTCGTTTCCTGATTGGCTTATAAAAGAAGAAGAAACGACAGTTATAAGCAATGAGTGTCGTAGCCACGAATATGTATTTTCTATGACTAATGTAAGCGATCACGAAAACTATCTGATGTTTTACAGCAATATAGGTGTTTTCTTATATGATAAAAGAAAGGATATATTGACAGGTTATAGAGAAATGCGACATTCCCTATGGGATGTTATCGGGGATTATCCATTGCCATTTTACTCCCCACTTGAAAACACAAATAAAATTGTTTATTCATTTAATGATCCTTCATTTATTAAACAGATAGCAGACAACATATCTATACGTCCTGAAAATGTAAATAAATTGAGCAATATAAATCCAAAATTCATAGAGGAAATACTTTCTATTGGAGGTCGAATGACAGAAGATAACAATCCGATTTTGTTTATTTATGAATTTAAAAGCTCCGATTAACTCATTTAATAATAAACTAAATATTTATTTCATATTTTATCACTTAGATAATTACAAGCCTAACTGCTCGGATATTTCTAACATCCGACGGATAGGCTTGATTGCTTTTTCCTGTACCTTCTGATCGACATAGATCTCAGGAATCTCGTATTTAAGACAGTTATATAGCTTTTCCATCGTATTCAGGCGCATAAACTCACATTCGTTGCAGGCACAGGTGCTGTCATTAGGAGGCGCCGGAATAAACTCCTTATCGGGGTTCTTCTTCCGCATATCATGAATAACGCCACTTTCCGTCGCTACAATGAATTGTTTCTTATCCGACTGAGACGTGTACTTAATTAAGGCTGCCGTCGATCCTACGAAGTCGGAGACCTCAATTATCGGTTGTTTACACTCGGGATGGGTAATAATTTCCGCGTCGGGGTATTGTTTCTTCAGTTCCAGTATCTTTTCTAAGGAGAATTTCTCATGCACATGGCAGGCACCATCCCAAAGAAGCATCTCCCGTCCAGTGATGCTATTGATATAATTACCTAAATTCCTGTCGGGACCAAATATGATCTTTGTCTCTTTCGGAAAGCTCTCTACAATCTGTTTGGCATTGGTAGAGGTTACCACTACATCGGTTACTGCCTTGACGGCAGCTGTCGTATTCACATAAGAGATCACCGTATAGCCCGGATGATTCTTAACAAACTCCGCAAATTTAGGCGCCGGACAGCTGTCGGCCAACGAACAGCCGGCATTCAGGTCGGGCACCAATACCTTTTTATCAGGACTCAGGATCTTGGCTGTCTCGCCCATAAAATGAACTCCACATAACACAATGATATCCGCATCCGTTTTCGATGCCCACTGTGCCAGTGCCAGGCTGTCGCCTACATAATCCGCTATATCCTGAATATCTCCTGTCTGGTAGTAATGAGCCAGGATGATGGCGTTTTTTTCTTTCCGCAACTGATCGATTGCTTCTCTTAAATTGATATCTTTCGGTACGGGTCTATTTATATAACCCATTGACTGATTGTTCATATACTATTCTCTTTTAATCGGGTTCCACAATCTGTTGTCTTTGCAAACCTTTGCAAAGATAAGCCCTACTCGCCAATTTATCCCTATCCGGCCGAGACAAATTAGGAACAGGGTTTCCACACTTTTATCCACCTTGTATTATCATATTTATATTTCTTTTTTAAATTCAAAAAAATATGGTTTTAATGATAGCCTGTTGAAATGGTTTATACTTTTTATAGCCTTTCCTTGCAGGATAACTTATTAAGTAGCGAATAAAAACTACTATATAGGTTATAAACAGGCTATATGTTTCTATCTTCTTGATTTTCTTATCTATTCATGTTTCTATCAACAGTCTGTTGATAAACGAAGGTGTAGATATTTTTTTTTCGCAGCTCGACCAAAATATGTTTATGACCTCTGTTTAAAGCCTGCCGTAAAATAGTGTATTAATAAGTTGCATGGGCAGAATACCAACAGGTATAGCCAAATTATCGGGTAATACAAGAGAAAGTTTTTCTTTTTTGTCTACTACTTATCCATATATTATCAACAGGCTATTCACCGGATTTGTTTAATTTTGTTTGTTTAAAAGTGATTCATCATGCGCAAACGAAAGATTACGGAACTGAACAGACTGACTCCCAATGAGTTTAAGGAGAGTCGTAAGATACCTCTCATAGTTGTTTTAGATCAGGTAAGAAGCCTTCATAATGTGGGTTCTGTGTTTCGTACGTCGGATGCGTTTCGTGTAGAGGCTATTTATCTGTGTGGAATAACTGCTACTCCCCCCCACCCCGAGATACATAAAACAGCTTTGGGCGCCGAAGATACGGTTGATTGGATCTATTTTAAGGATACGTTGGAGGCTGTTGACAGGTTGAAAACAGCCGGATATATTGTTTGTTCTATTGAACAGGCGGAAGGAAGCGTGATGTTAGACAGGCTTACATTGGATAAAGACAAAAAGTATGCGGTTATCTTAGGCAATGAAGTGAAAGGAGTGCAACAAGAGGTGGTTGATAACTGTGATCAATGTATTGAAATACCGCAGTATGGAACCAAACATTCTCTCAATGTGTCGGTTACGGCAGGCATAGTGATATGGGATTTCTTTAAACAGTTGTCAGATTAATCCGTTTTCAACCAATACCACTACCCTTTCGGTCATAGCATCTTTCCCTTGCGGATCGTAGTCAGTTTTTAGGCTGGCGCCGAACATACCGGCAAAGAAGTTCCAAAACCCTGCCCGGAAACTACCCAGGAAAGCTTTTACCATATTGTAGCTCGACTGGTTACATTCCCTGTCGATCAGACGAATCAATAGTTTTCCCTGCGTAAGAGTCATCTTTTTCAGTTCCGGTTTATATTGTTTGAAAAGCTCTTTTTCCATCTTTTCGAGGTGTTCCTGTTTGGATTTCTCGTCCGGCAGGGTTTCCATGTATTCATATGTTTCGATTAGTATGTCATAGACCAGTTTGGCAAAGGGCAATGTCTTCTTTACATCCCTTACCAGTTTGGTATAAGCCTGCTTTTCTTTTTCGTTTTTGAATTTGATTTCGGGATATACAACGACTGTCCGAAGAGACACAACAGCTATGGTATCATTACCTTCGAGCGTAGCGCGTTGGTAACCTTCGGGTAAAATATTCGTAATCACATTCTGTGCTTTCCCTGAAAAACAACAGATTACGAATAATAAAAGTAATAATCCTCTTCCTGACTTCATCATATACAAAGTTATATGATTTTCTGTTTCATGTGGTAATATTTACACAATTTTGCTTATTAATCTCTGATATTAAACAATTTATACCATAAAATGTTGGTTTTATTATGTTATTTTTAGTATGTTTGTCTACAACCTGAAAACCTGCGATTATGAAAAAGTCCCTCCTCTTTTTCCTGATGCTCTGTTGTATTAGCCTGTATGCTTCGGATTATTTGCGCATGCCGGATATGCGGAGCATGGCGATTGGTGGGAATATGGCGACACAATCTTCTTTGTTCAATCCCTCTTTATTGGCATTACAAACAAATAAAACAATTCATTTTCAATATTTTAATCGTTATCAATTGAAAGAATTAGGTACGATTACAGGGTATTTTCTATATCCTAATCCCGTCTTGCCGGTTGGTTTCTCTTTTTCTTCTTTTGGATATGAGGCATATCGGCAGACGTTGTTTCGCTTTTCCGCGGGCAGACAACTCAGTGA
This sequence comes from Parabacteroides sp. PFB2-10, assembly GCF_029893085.1. Lineage (GTDB taxonomy): Bacteria > Bacteroidota > Bacteroidia > Bacteroidales > Tannerellaceae > QVMG01. The sequence goes on along the minus strand of NZ_JARXWI010000024.1, from coordinate 10,651 downwards.
ACGTTGGCATTTGGGCATTGCCTTTCAATATACGATGTTACAAACCGAGTTGTTTGAAGAGACACCGATTATGTTTTCTGCCGATATAGGTTGCTTGTATCAGCCGTTTGATAACTTGTTGATAGGTTTGTTTATAATGAATTGGCCTACTGTGCATATAAAAGATAAAACGACTGATACTAAGTTTTTTACAGATTATTTTATTCAAATTGGGCTGGAATGGAAAGTAATTAACCATCTGTTGATAATGGTTTCGGGCGGGATGCGGAAAGAAACATCATTTGAGTTGAATGCCGGGTTGGAGTACACAGTGTTCGATTCTTTCCATCTACGTTGTGGAATAACGGGCGAACCTTTCTATCCCACCTTTGGTATTGGCTATGATTTCTCCTCTTTCTCGTTGGATCTGGCGGCTGTCAGCCATCCTGTGTTGGGAGTAAGCACCGGCATAGGGCTTTCTTTTTATTTCTGATCACCTTGAAAACCAACCGACTATGAAATCCAACTATACACTTCTCCTGATCCTTCTTTTTGTCTGTTCCTCCGTTTATGCGCAGGAATCCTTTTTCCGTTCCGATAAATGGATGGAATATATTGAGCAATTGGGCGAAGATACCGAAGATACCCGGCAGGTAGAAACATTGTTTTCCGAGCTTTCTATTTTGGTAGACAATCCTTTTGATATCAACCGCGCAGGAGTGGAAGAGCTGCGAAAGATCCCTTTTTTCTCAGATGAGCAAATAGAAAACATTATTGTTTACAGGGAACGCTATGGCCCTCTCCTCTCTCTTTACGAACTGAAGAATATACCTGCTCTTGATTTCCATACCATTTCATTGATATTGCCTTTTGTCTATGTCTCCGGTCAGGCGGTTGAAAACCTGCCGATAACGGTTAAGAACTTGTTGAAAAGGGGACGAAATGAATTGCAAATCAGGTATGATAGAGGTTTTCAACAGAAGAGAGGCTATCGGGATCTGCCGGACTCTGTTTTGGAACAATATCCGAACCGGCGTTATGTGGGCGAACCTTTCTATCACTCGATCCGTTATGACTACTCATTCGACCGACGTATACAGGTGGGTCTTGTTGCTGAAAAGGATGCGGGCGAGGCATTTTGGAACGGATATCATAAAGGATATGATTATTATTCTTTTCATTATTTGCAGAAGAATATAGGTGTCTTGAAAACCCTTGCCTTAGGTGATTATAAGGTTTCTTTCGGGCAGGGATTGGTGATCAGCAACGATTTTATGCCCGGAAGGAGTGCAATGGTTTCCCAGGCAGCCAGGCGTACCTATGGTTTTCGGCGGCATTATTCGACCAATGAAACGGATTTCTTTCGGGGAATAGGCACTACATTTCGACATAAGGACATGGAACTAAGCCTCTTTTATTCCTATCGTAAGATGGATGCGGGGGTGGATTCATTGACTTTCACTACCCTGAAAACCGACGGACTGCACCGCACCGTAGGCGATTGGGAGAAGCGACGAACCGTTCTCCTGCAGACATTCGGTGGCAATATCCGTTATGCAACACCCAATCTCTGCATCGGTTTGACCGCCCTCTCCTACTCTTTCGGGCATTATGAAATACAACCCAATCCCCTACCCTACAATCTTTATTATTTTCGGGGAAACAGGAATTGGAACCTGAGTGTGGATTATTTGTGGAAGAACCGCTTTTTAGCTTTTTATGGCGAGACGGCTATTTCGAAAAACAAAGCTTTGGCTACCCTAAATGCTTTACAACTTAAGCCTGCCTCCTATATATCCTTTCTATTGTTGTACCGCTATTATGACCGACGTTACCAAGCCTTGTTTGGCAACGCGTTTGCTCAGTCGGGAACGGTGCAGAACGAACAGGGTATCTATATGGGAATCGAAGTGACTCCCCTACCCTTTTGGAAACTGGCTGCATACACCGACTTCTTTCGTTTCCCCTGGTTGAAATACGGGATCGATGCACCTTCCACCGGAAAAGAATATATGTTGCAACTAACCTATACCTCACCGAAGGGCGTTGACCTCTATATCCGCTATAAATATAAACAAAAAGAGAAGAACCATTCAGGTGATGAAAACCATACGGTTATTATTCCCTACAATCAACAACGCCTGCGCATGCAATGCACCTACCCTATCGGAGCGCTTTTCCGTGGAAAGAGTTCGCTGGATGGTGTCTGGTATGAAGAAAATGCGGGCAATAAAGGTTTTATGATAGCCCAGAGTATAGCCTATAAGCCTTTGGAGTTTCCGCTGCAAGGGGATATATACCTGGCCTGGTTTCATACGGATGATTATAATACCCGCATCAGTTCGTACGAACGTAACCTGTTGTATGCCTTCTATATGCCTACCTTCTACGGACGCGGTCTGCGCCTGGCCGTTACCTTTCGCTGGGATATTCTCGAGCCTCTTTCCCTCTCCGCCAAAATCGGTCATACCCATTATAACGACCGGAACCTCATAGGAACCGGCCTGGAAGAGATAGATGGAGCTAATAAAACGGATCTAAATGTACAGGTGAGGTGGAAGTTTTAGCGTTAAAAAGAGTATTAATCCTTTGATAAAAGTAACCTCTTCACGTGAACAATTTGAAAAAGAAGCAGTTGCCTATTATTATGGGGTCATCCTCCGGGATAAACGAAAAGAATTGAAAATAACACAACAGTCTTTAGCCGAAAAAGTAGGTTTGAAGCGCAGTTATATAGCCAAGATAGAAAAAGGCGAAACCGATTTACAAATATCCAGTTTTGTCCGTATTGCCCGAGCATTAGGCATGGAATTAGTGCTTGTTTGACATGAAATAATCCTTTTCTTAAATTATCATTTTGATAGCAAAACAGCCATTTTGCTTTACAAAATGATACGTTAAAAAATGTTTCTCCCGGGAGTTTGTGAAAATACTCCTGCCATTTCGGAAAAATACTCCTGCGATTTTGACAAAATGTCAAATCGGTGACCTTAATTTCACTGATTTTTGAATATTCCCTACGCAACAATCGTATTCTATTAAATATTTGTATATTGCAATACTTTTACTGATATGAATATACACTAAATAACGAATACGATGGATGCAAAGAAGATCTTTTTATGTTTTGCAATCATGCTGGGAGTTTTTTCTTCCTGTAATCAGGCTAAGCGGGGTATTTACCTGAATGAATCACCTGTGGTAGCCGAGAAAGTACTGGTAGGAGGGGAGGAAGTTATTGTATTGAACCCTGCCTTATTGAAGGATACGGTGATTTTCCCTATCAGCTATTTTATGGAAGATATCGAGATCCTGAAATTGGATAGTAAAGATGAGGCGTTGATATATCCCTCTCCGGTGGAGATATCCGACAATTATATCCTGGTGAAAAGTGGGATGAGCCAGCAGGGCGATTACAATGCCCGGGTACGGATTCCCTGTAAATTGTTTGACAAAAAGGGGAATTTTATTTCCGATATAGGTGCGATCGGGCAGGGGGCAGGCGAATATCAGATGATTTACGCTATGCAATTAGACGAGAAGAACCAGCGTGTTTATTTGATGCCGTGGCAGACAAATTCCATCTTAGTATATGATTTACAAGGGAATGTATTAGATCCAATTCCATTGCCTTACCGCTCGAATAAAGGGGTGTTTAAGGTAGAGGGCAATCGGGTGACAGTGGCTGTGTTGCCGTTCCCTGCTGTTCCGTTGGTAGCCTGGGTGCAGAATCTGCAAGGCGAAGTATTACATGAAATCCCCCGTGGCCATTTGGAAATGGCTTTTGACTTCAGCAATGAGATAGAATCGTCACAAAACACAACTGCTATGGACCTGAGTTTCTGGTTCTGGCCGAGTCGGCAGGATAGTTTATATCATATTGATGCAGAGAGAGGTAAATTGATTCCGCGCTTTACATGCACCTTTGAAAAAGACAAATTGGAACCGCATTCTTATGGGGAATGGGCGAAGCATTTTGTGGGCAACACCAGTACGATCGTACATGTCACAGGGCCTGATGGTCACAAGACGGAAGGGAAAACGCCGGCCTACTATATTGTGGATAAAGAGACCCTGCGCGGCTCCTATTTCCGTATAGAGAATGATATCTTAGGTGGCGAGGCGATCGACTGGCCTTTGGGCGTGTTCAACAAAGGCTATTATGCCCTCAATATGGATCCGGGTAATCTGGAAGAATGGATCGAAACCCTGTTGAAAGGCGACAAACTCTCCGAGAAAATGCGCGCGCGGCTTACGCAGATCCAAGAAACAATCGACCCGGAAGACAATAACTATATCCTCTATGCTAAGATAAAGAAATAGAGATTCTTAGACCGCATATGATGAAAAGATATTGCCTACATATTCTATTTATAGCTTTCTTTTTGTTGCAAACCGCCTGTGATGTGAGTTGGAAACCTACAAAAAGAAAGCTTATTTCGTTGGAAGAGGTGCCGACGGTTTCACTTTCTATGGATACAATCACCCGGTTCCAAGGGGAAGAATATGAGTATACAGCTCCGGATTTCCAACTGGTAGGTGATACGCTTATCGCTCTTCTCTACAGCCAGAACGCCTCTCTGTTGCGTTTCTATTCGCTTTCGGGCGAACCGGTTACCCGGACAGATATCCGCAAAAAGACTGATACATACAGTATTCCGGGTTATTCTTTCCTGGATACCTCCTTTTCTTTTCTGCATCCTGTCACCAATATCTTTTACGAATATGAGGTGAAAGAGGGAAATCTGCGTCTGCCGAACTATGTGCGTATGCGTATGGGAGAGAATTCACCCAAGGGAGCGGTGCGGCTTGACGATGAAAATTTCGCCTTTATCGGCTACTTTCAGAACGGGCTGTGGGGATTATGGCATGAACCGACCCGCATATTGAAGTTTTCAGGCAATTATCCTGTGGCACAAGAGTATACATCTTTGTATTTTTTACCTTACTACAATGGGCGAATCGATATTTCGGGCAATCAGATAGCGTATGCATCCTATCAGTTTGGGTATATCTCTTCCTACCGGTATGTCAACAAAAAACTCACCAAATTGTGGGAAACGCAGGTGAGCGACTTTCTATATAAGGAGAAAAATGGGGAACTTGTGTTCGATTCCCATCATAAAACCGGGTTTATTGAAGTCTATTTTGCCGGCAACTATGTCTATACTTTATACAATGGATACGATGATTTTTCGGACGAAAAGTCAACTAATTCCATTATTGTTTTCAGTCGTGACAAAGGCGAACCGATTGCTCGCTACATCCTTCCGGTGGCGATTAGCTACATGAAGTTCGACAGTAAAGGAGCCAATGCCTACGCTACCTATACGGCAGAGCTACAGGAGGTCTATATGGTCAGGTTCCGCTTGCCGGCTTTGCCTTGATAGAATAGGAGAGGAGCTGGTTCAGGGCAATTTGAAGCGCACCAGATAACACTCGTTCATTAGCGGGGAATAGGTGGCATAGATATACTCTTCCTGGCTGTCGACGGCGATGAATGTCATCTGATCGGGCAGACTGAAACGGCTGACAGGCTCTCCGTTGCGGTCGAACACAACAATAGAATTGGGCACTTCCAGCCCCATCGATCGGGTTTGCCCCCAGTAGAGGGTGTAGATGTGCCGGTCGGTCATATAGATATCACTGAATCCGGAACGATGCTCGTCGCGATCGAAGTCGATACCTCCCTCATTTGTTTGATATACATAGTCGGTCAGTTGCTTATCCCATTGCTTCCTGAGCCGCCCAAAAGAGTAGTTAAAGGCGGCTATATAACCTACTGAACGGTTGGCATAAACGATTTGATCCCCTTGTTTATCCATGCGTCCGGAAGAGTTACTATGAAGCAGGCGGCGCAATTCCTTGTCTTGTGTGGGAAATTCACCGGTATATCTCATCTCTTTCTCTTTGCGTTTGCAGAGGCCAAACAGCCCCTCCGGATAGCTTCCAAGGCAGGCGTAGAGGTCGTCGTTGAGCGTCACTATCTGTTCGGGTGACTTATCTCGGGCAAAGGTGAAACGAACAAAATCGGTTAAGGTAAGTGTTCCGTTTTGCACCTGGTAGGTTGCCAGCACCCGTTGGTTAAACAATTGGAAAGTCGTGTCGATTTGGCTGTTGGGAACCGGAATCTGATCGCCTTTTTTCTTTAGTTTATATCGGCTCATTGCCGAGTCTCCCAGTTGATAAACACCCATAAAAGAGGAACTTTCAAGGTGGGTGAGGAGGATGATATCGTCGGTCAACATAGAGGGGCGGGGAGGAAATTGCCCGGGCACGCGCACCAGTCGCTCCATGGTCAATGCCTGCAAGGGAATAGCCTCCAGCGAGATGCGCTCCGGCTCTTTGGGTTTGCATCCGATCAGGAGGAGAAACAGGCATACGAACGGGATAATTGTATGTCGATTTCGCATATCAATGAGCCTCCAACCAGTTATTACCAACACCGCAATCGGCAATCAACGGAACACGCAGACTGATAGCGTTTTCCATTTCTTCGAGCACAATCTTTTTGACCCTGTCGAACTCTTCTTTGACGACGTTGAAGTTGAGTTCGTCATGTACCTGCAGGATCATCTTACTCTGTAGTTTTTCCTCTTCGAAACGCTTGAAAATCCGGATCATAGCTACCTTGATAATGTCGGCGGCGCTGCCCTGGATAGGGGCGTTGATGGCATTTCGTTCGGCATACCCGCGCACAATGGCGTTGCCCGAGTTGATATCCGGCAGGAAACGTTTACGTTTGAACAGGGTCTCCACATAGCCCTTTTCTTTGGCCACCTGGATGCTTTCGTCCATATAGGCCTGTACCCTTGGATAAGTACGGAAATAGCCTTCAATCAGCTCTTTGGCTTCGCTGCGGGGAATATTGAGGCGATCGGCCAGGCCGAACACCGAAATGCCGTAGATGATGCCGAAATTGGCCGTTTTTGCCTTGCGACGCATATCGCTGGTTACTTCATTGGCCGGCACATTGTAGATCTTGGCTGCCGTAGCCGCATGAATATCTTCACCCGACCGGAAAGCGTCAATCATATTAACATCCTCGCTCAGATGCGCCATGATGCGTAGTTCGATCTGCGAATAGTCGGCCGAAAAGAAGAGGGAATCGGCATTGTCGGCGGTGAAAGCGCGTCGAATCTCCCGTCCTAATGCTTCCCGAACAGGAATATTCTGCAAATTTGGATTGGTCGAACTCAGACGTCCCGTAGCCGTAACAGCTTGATTATATGAGGTATGTATCTTACCTGTCACCGGATGAATCAGCTCCGGTAGAGCATCGATATAGGTGCTCAGGAGCTTTTTCAATCCGCGGTATTCCAATAGTTTGCCGATGATCGGATGTTTGTTGCGCAGTTTCTCCAACACATCTTCGCTGGTGCTGTAGTTTCCCGTCTTGGTTTTCTTGGCTTTCTCGTCGATTTTCAGTCTCTCGAACAAGACTTCACCCACCTGTTTCGTCGAGTTTATATTGAAGGACATATCTGCCATTTCGTGGATCTCCTGCTCTAATTTTTCTAACGAAGCGGTCAGTTCGATCGACGATTGGCGCAATGCGTTCGTGTCTAAGGTCACGCCGGTAGCCTCCATATCGGCCAATACTGCGACGAGCGGCATCTCCATCTCGTAGAAAAGCGCTTCGAGTCCCTCTTTTTTCAACAGCGGTTCGAAATAATTCTTCAGTTGCAGAGTGATATCAGCATCTTCGGCGGCATACTCCGCGATTTGCTCCGTCGGCACGTCGCGCATACTTTTTTGATTTTTCCCTTTCGGGCCGATGAGTTCCTCGATGGGTATGGTTTTATATCCGAGATAAGTCTCGGCCAGGTAATCCATATTATGACGCAATTCCGGGTTGAGCAGATAATGGGCGATCATGGTATCGAATAATGGGCCGGAAACTTTCACGTCGTATTTCCGGAGTACCAACATATCGAATTTTATATTTTGTCCGATCTTCCCAATTTTAACATTTTCGAGGGCAGGGGAGAAGCGCTTTACGATTTGGGTCGCCTCTTCCCGATTTTTGGGAACAGGAACATACCAAGCCTCTTTTTCTTTGACAGCAAACGACAGACCGACCAATTCGGCCCTAAGCGGATCGATTCCGTCTGTTTCCGTGTCAAAAGCAAATTTTTCCTGACTCTCCAAAAGAGCGATTAATTTGCCAATTTCCGCTTCACTATCAGCAATATAGTAGTTGTGCGGTATCGATTTTGAGCCCACGAGGTTTTCATTTTTTGGCGCTTCCGTCCCTTCGGCCGCAAATAAGCCAAACAAATCGCCCTGAATCGGGCCCTCTTTTTTCGGTTTTGGCGCCTCTTCGGTCAATTTGTTAATAAATGCTCTAAATTCTAAATCAGTGTAAATTGTTGTCAATTTATCTTTATCGGGATTTTCGCGCTTGCATTGGTTGCCATCGAACCGAATCGGGACATCCGTTTTGATGGTGGCTAAAAATTTCGAGAAACGAATTTGCTCGACGTTCTCTTGTACTTTTTTCTGAAGCGCCCCTTTTAGTTTGTCGGTATTGTCTAATAGATTTTCGATCGTGCCGAATTCGCTCAACAATTTTTGCGCCGTTTTCTCGCCGACACCCGGGCATCCCGGAATATTATCGGAGCTGTCGCCCATCAGCGCCAAGAGATCGATCACCTGCTCGGTGGAGGTGAGGCCATATTTGGCTAATACTTCATCGACACCCATCACCTCGTAATCGCCGCCGAATTTCGGGCGATACATATAGATATCCTTGCCAACCAGCTGCCCATAGTCCTTATCCGGGGTCATCATATAGACCTCAAAACCTTCGCCGGCCGCCTGTTTGGAAATGGTTCCGATCACATCATCGGCCTCATAGCCAAGGACTTCCAGGATCGGAATATTATAAGCTTTGATGATATCTTTGATGATCGGAACCGACGCGCGTATATCTTCCGGCGTCTCCTCGCGCTGTGCCTTGTAGTCCTCGTAGGCTTCGTGGCGGAAGGTCGGTCCCGGAGGATCGAAAGCAACGGCAATATGCGATGGATTCTCCCGTTTCAACACATCTTCGAGGCTGTTGACAAAGCCGAAAATGGCGGAGGTATTCATGCCTTTAGAGTTGATACGGGGATTCTTTATGAATGCATAGTAGGAACGGTAGATGAGCGCATAAGCATCGATCAGGAATAGTTTCATCGTATAATACGTTTTTTGTGATAGAAATCAGGGTAAATGTACGAAAAAACTGGCTCACTCGATAGTTTTTGTTACTTTTGCGGAATCTTTTAATGGGCATTATTTGTTCCCTTTATATGAGCGATCTGAAAAACATAAAAGAACCGGTTGTAAACGAGCTATTGCAATTTAAAACTGAATTTGAATCTTCATTAAGAAGTTCAGAGCCCTTCCTGCAACGAGCTATCGATGTTATTCTTGATAAAAACGGGAAACAACTCCGTCCTTTGCTTGTTTTGCTCACGGCAAAAGCCTGCGGAAAGATGAACCAAATGGTGATTAATTCAGCTGTTTTCTTAGAATTAATACACACGGCCACACTGATTCATGACGATGTGGTCGATGAAACAAAATTGCGCCGCGGCGCTCCTTCCTTGAATGCTATTTTCGATAATCGGGTGTCGGTTCTGGTGGGTGATTATATCCTGGCAACCGCTATGAGCCGTTCTTTATTAACGGGCGACCTGCGCATTGTGAATATTGTTTCATCCTTAGGCAGGGAACTGGCCGAGGGAGAACTGAAACAATTGAAGGTTGTGGATGAGATCGTGCTCAACAAAGAGGCCTACATTGAGATTATCCGCAAGAAAACGGCTTCATTACTGTCGGCATGTATGGAGATTGGGGCTATTTCGTCGGGTGCATCCGATGAATTAGTGGCCTTGGGACGGGAAGCCGGACAGATCCTGGGCTATTGTTTCCAGATCAAAGACGACATTTTCGACTATTTTGTAGCGGAAAACATAGGCAAACCAACCGGTAACGATATCCGCGAAGGAAAGGTGACGCTGCCACTGCTTTATGCCTTGGAAACGGGTAGGAGAGAAGAGGTTGAAAAAGCCCGGCACATACTTGCTCAAAAAGATTTCAGCCCGGAAAACATTCAATTCCTGCTTGATTGGGCCAAAGAGAGTGGGGGTATTGATTATGCTACGCAGTGCATGCAGGAATACCATGCGAAGGCGATCGAACTGATCCTGCAACTGCCCGATAACGACGGGCGCGAATCCCTGCTTCAGCTGGCCGACTACATTATTTCTCGTAAAAAATAACTATTCAAACGATCTTTTTCTGCCTCTTCCCCGCCACGGGAAGCAGCTCTTTTTTGCCTATAAACGACCCATTTTTTGCCCTTTTTTGAAAAACCCCCAACTTACGATTTGTAATTTTCGCCCGACTTTGCGCGCAAAAAGGCAGGACTTTTTTGACAAACTCCCGGGAGAAACATTTTTTAACGTATGAGATTGTAAGCAAAAAGCCCTTTTTGCTTACAATCGAGATTTTGGAGATGGACAAAAAATTGGGGGGAATGAGAAGGTGTTTTTGGCACAGATGGCACAGATTTAAATATTCAAATCGGAAAGAAATTGAAGGTTTGCAGAAAGCCCGGAAGGGCTTCAACTCCTAATAACCCCCAGTGAAGAGAGCGAAGCGAACGACTGGGGGGTGATAG
>NZ_JARXWI010000023.1 GCF_029893085.1 Parabacteroides sp. PFB2-10 | reverse complement strand
CAAAAACAACTACAAAAATGACCACGTTTTGAAACGCAACTTTAAGGGGTCAGTTTAAATTGGCCGAAGGGGGTCACGTTCAATGGAATTTCCAGTTTATTTCAGATGCTGATACTTTTTTCTTTCCGTGAGTGGTTCCGGCTTTGCATCGTTGTGCATCGTTATTCCATTTTTTTAGATCCGCCCGGTAACCAACATTAAAATCTATCTTTCCGGATTCATACCTTATGCGTAAGCGTACTTTTCCATCGGGCTTGTATCCAGTCTCTTTTGAGCCTTCTTTGTCAATAAAAAATAATATGTTACGGTTGATATTCATTTTAGTCCCTGTTTAGTCCCCGATTTACAAAAGTAGGGACTAAAAACGGGATATGCAATGATTCTTAAAAATATTTAGTTATATTATTGCTGGTTGTAAATCAATTGATTACATTTGTGTTTGATATTTCAAGATATTACGATTATACGGGCGTTTTGGAGTCTCCAGCTCCACAAAAAATCCCAACTGTATCTGATACAGTTGGGATTTTTTGTGGGTGATTAGGCCGGTTGGCTGTTATCGTTTGTGTTGTTGCATTGTTATCTCTTGCGTTGTTGCTGCTGTTGTTTTTGTTTGCGCAGAACCTCTTCCTGTTGCTTTTGGGCATCTTCGAGGCGCTTCATGAAGCTTGATTTCTTTTGCGGCTTCTTTTTGTTGGACTCGAGTTTGGCCAGGAGCTTTTCTTCGTTGATGAAGAAGCGGAAGGCGATGGTTTGTGCGATGGTCATCAGGGTGGAAATGAAATAATAATAGGTCAAACCGGATGCGTACTGGTTGAAGAATACCAGGAACATCAACGGCATAAAATACATCATTGCCTTCATTCCCGGCATTTGTTGCTGCCCGGTATTGGACATTTCCATGTTGAACTTCGTATAGATGATCTGCGTGACGGTCATCAACAGACAGAACAAGCTGATATGATTACCAAAGTAAGGAGTGATCAAAGGAATATAGGTGTTCCAGCTTACAATCGCATCGTAGGTCGAAAGGTCTTTTGCCCAAAGGAAACTCTCGTGGCGCAGTTCGATGGCCGACGGGAAGAACATGAACAAGGCGATCAGGATCGGCATTTGCAGAAGCATCGGTACACAGCCGCTCATCGGACTGGCGCCGGCTCGGCTGTAGAGTTCCATCGTTGCCTTTTGTCTTTCCATCGCTTTGGCTTCGCCCGGATATTTAGCATTGATCTCTTCCACCTGCGGACGCAATACACGCATCTTGGCAGATGACATATACGACTTGTAAGTCAATGGGAATAGAACAATCTTAACCGCCAGGGTCAACAGGAAGATGATCAGTCCGTAACTGTTGAAGAAACGACCCAGGAAGTCAAACAACGGGATGATGAAATACTGGTTCACCCAACGGAAAACGCTGCTTCCCAACGATACGATACGTTCCAGGTCGAGTTGCTGATCCTTAGGCACCCCTTTGTCGTAAGCTTTCAATAAAGCATAGCTGTTAGGCCCGAAGTAATAGGTGAAGTCGGTCGACTCACGTCCCTGTATATCAATAGGTACGGAGGTCGTCGCTTTGTAGTTCTTCAAGTGTACATCGGAGTTTAGCATTTTAGACTCCAGGGTAGTGCCTTCAAATCCTTCTCCTTCCATAATCAGAACCGTAGAGAAGAACATATCTTTAAATCCGATCCATTTCAGGCGGTTGGATATCTTTTTACTGTCGTTCTTTGCCTCACTCAGTTTCTCTACATCGTCGGATATGAATTTGTAGTGTAGCGCGGCATAGCGGTCTTCAAACTTACGTCCCTTTTCCTGCTGGCGGATATCCTGTTGCCAGATCAGGTCCAGTGCAGTGGTCGATGGCGACAACATACCGTTCATCCCGACCGCTTTGATGGAGTAAGTCATCATATAGTCGTCGGGCGTTAATGTATAGATAAAATCCAGGTAACTATCCGTATCCGTAGCCAAGCGCATGGTGATGCTATTCGGATCATTTCCTTTTATCGGCGTAAAGAACAGGTCGCGGGTATTCAGTATACGATTGCTGGCTGTGATCAGGGTGAAGTCGAACGTAACCTCATCCTTATCGAACAACACCAGTGGATCACCATTGTAGTTGTCGTACTCTTTCAACCGGGCGTAGGCCACATGCCCTCCCTTGTTGCTCAGGCGGATTTCCACTTTGTCGTTTTCCAGTGTGGCAAATCCTTCCGTTCCCGACAGGGCATTGGCGAAAATACCAAAATTGTTTTGCAGGCGCACTTGTTGCAATGAATCGCTTGCTTCTGCTGAAATAGGATCAGCCTCTTTGGCTACCGCCTCTTTCTCCATTTCTACTTGTTGCAGATATTCTATCTTCGCGATAGAGTCCTGGTATCTGCGTTGGGCTTCTATTTGTTCCGGGGTTGGCCGATTCAGCCAGCTGAAAACAAACAAGACCAGCCCGATCAATATGAACCCTAAAATTGTATTCTTATCCATTTATATTCAGTTGATGTATATTCAGTCTTTCTTTTGATTGTCTATGGCTGCTTTCACAAAGTTCAGGAAAAGAGGATTCGGGTTTACCACCGTGCTGTTGTATTCCGGATGATACTGCACCCCTACATACCAGCGGTGCGAAGGCAGTTCGACTACCTCTACCAGGTTGGTTTCCGGATTTCTTCCCGCGCACAGCATGCCGGCTTTTTCGAACTCTTCCTTGTATTCATTGTTGAACTCAAAACGATGGCGATGGCGCTCCTGGATCAATTCTTTCCCATAAGCCGCGTATGTCTTGGATCCCTCTTTGAGAAGACAGTCGTAAGCACCCAGACGCATCGACCCACCCATATTGGTAATGTTCTTCTGCTCTTCCATCAGGTCGATCACAGGGTAGGGGGTAGTCCGCTCCATTTCGGTCGAATTGGCCTCTTTCAAGCCTAAGACGTTGCGGGCAAATTCGATAACCATGCATTGCATACCCAGGCAGATTCCTAAGAGCGGAACATCGTTCTCACGCGCGTATTTCAAAGCGGCCAGTTTCCCCTCGATACCCCGCTGCCCGAATCCGGGAGCAATTAGGATGCCATCCATGTCTTTCAATAGCTCAGCCACGTTCTTATCGGTTACCTTTTCGGAATGGATTGTATGGAGATCTAAGCGTCTTCCGTTGTAAATAGCTGCCTGCTGCAATGATTCGTCAATTGATTTATAGGCATCCTGCAGTTCGACATATTTACCGACCAGTCCGATCTTTACATCTTTCTTAGCCGCCACCTTCTTGTCGAGGAAGGCTCTCCATTGTTTCATATCGGGTGTCGGTCCAACTTCCAGCCCCACACGTTGCAATACGATCTCATCCATTTTCTGGCGTTGCAACACCAAAGGCACTTCATAGATGGTCGGCACGTCGATAGATTGAACAACGGCATTCTCCGCCACGTTGCAGAATAGAGCCACTTTGCGCGTGATCGACTGGTTTAGCTCATGTTCGGTACGCAATACCAGGATGTCCGGCTGTATACCCAGTTCCTGCAATTGTTTGACAGAGTGTTGGGTCGGCTTTGTTTTGTATTCTTTTGCCGCGGCGATGTAGGGCACGTATGTCAGATGCACACAGAGGCAGTTCTTGCCTAATTCCCATTTCAACTGACGCACGCTTTCAATATAAGGCAGAGATTCGATATCCCCCACAGTACCACCGATCTCGGTGATCACAAAATCAAATTTGTATTTTGAGCCCAGCAATTTTACATTGCGTTTGATCTCGTCGGTGATATGCGGAACCACTTGTACAGTTTTGCCTAAGAAATCACCCCGGCGTTCCTTGTTGATTACACTTTGATAGATACGACCGGTAGTAATGTTGTTCTCTTTGGTCGTTTGTGTGTTGAGGAATCGTTCGTAATGCCCCAGGTCGAGGTCCGCCTCGTGCCCGTCGACGGTCACGTAACATTCCCCATGTTCATACGGATTGAGTGTACCCGGATCAATATTGATGTAAGGGTCAAACTTCTGGATGGTCACTTTATAGCCTCTGGCTTGTAGCAATTTACCCAGTGATGCGGAAACAATCCCTTTCCCTAAAGAAGAAACAACGCCCCCGGTAACGAAAATGTACTTTGTATCTGCCACGATAGTAATATTTTAGTTTCTTAATATGCAGTTTATTTTAAAAACGACAAAGTTAGTCAATTTCGTTTATATACCCCACGGTGTTGGGCTTAATTTATGCGAAAGTCAATTGAGGATTTATTTATAACTCCACCTTCAATTTCCCGATAGTTTCGTTTTGCGCTTTCATTTCACCATCGACAAATACCATCAAACCACGTCCTTTTCCGTATTTTGTACCTTCCCGGTCATATAATACGGTAATGGTTTTTCCTTTATAGCTCACTCCGTCCAGGCAGAACCATTCCCAAGCTTTGTCGGGTATCAAAGGGTTAACAACAAGCGAATTATCATCCTGCGTTCGGATGCCTACCAATCCGGAGATAAGGTTGTCGCAATAGGTCGAATGGTTGTAGTCTTTTCCTCGCTCCACGCCTCCCTTTTCATCCGACCATCTGCCATCTTTCCAGGCTTTCAGACGTGTACGCGAAATCCAATCGCCTGTATATGGATTCTGATTCTCATCAATCCAGGGGAGGATATTGCCTTCTTCATCTACGATTCTATGCGATAGGCTGTATTTCACAAACTGCTCGTAATAATCCGCTTTGGTTACAACATCCTGTTCGTAGTTATTCAATAGATTAGCAAGCGCAGTCAGCGTAACAGAGGTGGAGTAGGGCCAAACCGGACCGTTCCATTGACATTCGTGTCCTTTGTAAGTGATGATAAACCGGGGATGAGATTGTTCGGCTGTTGTCAGACCATAGGGAGCGTTAAATCCGTCA
Organism: Parabacteroides sp. PFB2-10; assembly: GCF_029893085.1. GTDB lineage: Bacteria > Bacteroidota > Bacteroidia > Bacteroidales > Tannerellaceae > QVMG01. The sequence continues at coordinate 40,083 of NZ_JARXWI010000023.1, read as the reverse complement.
TTTCGTTTGATATATTCCCAAGCCTTTTCATAGCCTTTTCCTTCGGTCGGCAGATTGAAATACCAGGGCGTATAACCATGCTGTTCCCTGACATCGACCCATTGGTCGTTTTTCTCCGAGCGTGTTTTGAAGAACGTAGCCTTTTTATCCCACAGTCCATTTAAAACAAGGTTTTTAATCGTGTCTGCTTTCAGGCGATAGATTGTTTGAATCTCTTTTTGGCCAAGCTTTTCAGCCATCTTAGCAATGGCCATGGCATCGCCATACATATATGAATTGATTGTCGGGCGTTTGCCGCTTCCGCCAATTTGCATTTCCATGGCATCGCGGTCGTCGTATGTGCTGAATAATCCGTCGCTGTTTCTTCCGATAAAGTGGCCATGATGCTGCCAACCCTTTTCCCAAGCCTGGTAGTTGGTGATTAAATCGGGCAATAATTCCAAGGCTACAGGATCTTGCGTTACATTGAAATATTCCCACAGAGAGTTTGCTGCCCAGAAGCTATACATGCGCGGATTTCCTTCGGTAAACCAGAATTTAGCATACGCATGCAGAAATTCATTGTTTTTCAACCAACGTCCTTCATAAAAATGATGCCCAGCCGCGCAGGATATCGAATTGTATTTCCCCGCCCAGTTGACCGTTGGCAGGAATTCTGAAATGATAAAGCCGGTTGGCGTTTGTTTTATATGCTTGCGGAATGTCCACCAACGAAAATAATAGGTCGTTTCAATCTCCTTATCAGGACACTCGAAAAAGGGAATATTCTTCTCCAGAAACCCCCAGGCGTTTTGATTGGGAATATATTGGGGATAGAGCTCGTTGTCGTTTTCATTGAACTTTTCGATATAAAACCGGAAATCAGCCGGGTTTAATACGAAGTGATCCTGGGCATTGACTTTTAATCCTAAGAGAATCATAAAAGCAATGATGATACCTAAAGTGAAGTGCCTTTTCATATTTTCTTCTTCTTTATTATGTATTATCCCCCTTTCCTATTTAGTGGGAATCAGGTAATGCTTTCTTTCCAAGTCGAAGTCCAACAGTCTGTAAAAATACGAAAAAGTTTTAAATCCCAATTGAAGATCGGCCTTAGCCAATCGATCTATCTTCCCATTCTTTCCAATCTGAAGAATTTATCGCTGCCCCGTTCTTATACCCCTGCCTCTTGAAATGTTAAAATGTGGATTGTAAGCAAAAAGCTTCTTTTACTTACAATCCCATACGTTAAAAAGTGTTTCTCCCGGGAGTTTGTCTCCAAAGTCCCGCTTTTTTGCGCGCAAAGTCCCGTTGAAATTACAAATCGTAAATTAGAGGTTTTGCCGGAAATGATCAAATTAACGTTTGTTCACATTGTTGTGGGTATCTAAATCAGGTTTATCTTTTCCATATTTTTTTCACCCAACCCGAACTGCCTTTTACAATCATCAGACCTTCGTTGTTGTCGTTCAGATTGATTTGTATTTCACCGATACCTTTTTGGGTTGTATACAGGCATTTTCCCGTCAGCGTGAAGAGGTTCACCGTTTCTTTTTGCGGGCTTTTGATATACAATAGATCACCTATGATATAAACATAGAGGCTATCCTCTTCAACGGAATCGATGGCGGTCGTTTCCTCAACGCTGACTTCGCAGATGGCAGTGAGGCCGCTATCTTGTGAGACCGCAATAATAACGGTCCATCCGGAAGCGACAGCTGTAACCTCCCCTTCATTGGATACCGTTGCAACGGAGGGATTGCTACTGATCCATTTTACCGATTTATCTGTTGCGTTCGAGGGTTTTATTGTTGTTGTTAAAACCTTTTTCTCTCCTTTTACCATAGATAAACTAACGGCACTGAGCAAGATGTCAGTTACTCTAATCTCATTTTGAGTCGTACTTTTTACGGTGATTTCCGATATGCAACTGGTTTTTCCGTCTTGTGTGACTGCTTTGATTTTAGCCTTTCCCGTTGATTTAGCAACCACGACTCCGTCTATCACATCGACTACATTTCGATTGTCGGATGACCATATCAAATTGCCTAACACGGCATTGTCTGGGAAAGCATATACGATAAATTTAAACAGATCTCCTACCTCCATCTCTTTTGACGCCAGGTTCATTTTTATGGATGCCGGCTTCTCGCCCATAAGCGCTTGAATCTCTTTTGCGGTTAATGCACGGTTGTAGATGCGGAATTCATCCAATAGACAGGTAGAGTAGGGATCTGAACTCCATTGTGACCGGACAAGATAATTTTGCATGGTTACTCCCATACTTTTGGGAGCAATCAATGTCGCGCTGGTCTCTTCGAATATCTGTTCGCCATTGACATACATACGGAATGTGTTGGTCGCCATATCCTGCGTTATGCTCAGATACACCCATTCATTTGTTGGCAGGGCATACTCCGTGGCTGCCACATATTCGCCCTCAGGGCCTATGATCTTATAGCGCACATTGTTTCCCGCTTTGGGGCATAACATCATAAAGACGCCGGAGCCGTTGCCAAAGTCAAACACGCGAGAGTTGCCCGATATCGAAGCATAATTTGCCCAGGTGGTCACGGTGAAGTCTTCCAGTTCGCTCACAATACCATCGGCCAAATGCACATACGATTTCTCTGACGCATCGAAAGAAATGGCAGCATTACTTTTTCCATTCTCCCATACAGCTCCATTTAACAAGGTTCCATGATAGCCTCCCCAGGCATCGTATGTGGTTTCATCCTGCCCCTCATTGAATGAGAAGTAGGCATGCTGGTTACTGCGCGGCATAATATGGAAACTTTCGTCAGGCACGAATGCTCCCGCTTTATTATAAGCTTCTACTTTATAATAATAATTTTTGTCATTTTCCAGTTGGTCATCCACATAGCGGTTGCTATCGATTCCTTCCGCGACAACCTCAAACCCTGACGCCTCACCGGAACGAGTAATCGGACTATCCGGATTTTCCGAACGATAAATACGATACATAACATCGTATTGGGAATCCCATGTCAGGGTAGCTTGCTTGTCTCCCGATGAGATATGAAGTCCGGATAGCTCGGTAGGTGCTATGATTGTTTTAGTGGCCACCGTCAGCGCATCGGAATCACTCGTTTCTCCCCGGTTGTTTATGGCTGAAACCGTATAATAATAGGTCGTTGCCTCCTTCAGGTTCGTATCCCTGTAAGTCGTGTCTGTAAAGAATTCTTGTATCGTTTCATACGCCCCATCTATGGCAGATGCCCTTTTCAGATTATACGACCTGGCCTCTTTCAATGCATTCCAGGAGAGATCAAGCATAGTGGAAGAGACTGCTTCGCCCTTTAATCCATCGGGTGCTTCGATTTCCGGATCCAACACAAAAGCGATCTCCCGTGAATAAATAGATGCTGTCTCTTTGTAGCTGATCGCTTTTACGCGATAGACCGCAGATTGGGAGCCCACTTCAATGGGGAATACGACATTTCCGCCATAGGTATAATCGGTTGTTGCATAAATGGTATCCAGTATGGCAAACTCGTTTTCGCTCGCCTGTTTGCGTTCTACTACATAACAACGACCTGTTTCTCCATTGTGATCATACCATTTCAGGGTGAAGGTTTTATAATCATCCGACAGGCTCGTCTGAATCCAAGGCGGAGCAATTTTCCATGTATGTATATACTCACCGGCTTTTTTGAAACCGACTTTCGATTGGAGTTCGGCAAATACTTTTCCGGCAGGGGTCAGTTTTCCGCCCAGTTCAATAGCTCGTGCATCCTGTACCCAGTTGTAAAAGAAATGATGTTCCAGCTTATCTAATTTCTCCATGTGAGCAAGAATCTCTGCCAGCTTCTTCCTTTGTTGTTCCGCGTTCTCCGGAGACAAAGGTTTGTTGACGGTTGTTACATTTCCGTTTTCATCATAGATTATATTCAGGTCTGCATCGCGCTTAGGCCCGGAGGCTGTTGCCCAAGACTCGTTTGTCCAGTTAGCTCCGTTGTTCCATTCCGTGATCCAGAGGGGGCGGCCGTTTGCGTTAGTAGATGTGGCGCTGACCATCCAATCCCACCAACTGGTCGGCTGATACTGATAAGCATGGGAAACGACAAAGTCTACGCGGTAATTCAACGAGTCGCAAATGGCCATAAACTGATTGAGCCATGAATGAGGAGTAGAAGAGGGAACCGGAGAACCGATACGCAACCCGGATTTGAATATTTCCGGCCACTGGGAGATAGCATCGTCTACGATAATGTCTGCCTGGTCGGGTCTTTCCGGTTCGTTGTATCCCAACACATGCGACACATTGTTTCTGGAGTTGATAATATCAAACGATTGCCATCCGAGGTTATGACGCATCGGCACATATTCCGTATCTATATTTTCGGTATTGGCAGCCGCATCCCAATCGTAAGATATGGTCGGACCTGCTTCATTCAGGGCATCACTTCCGACTCCGCCTGCCCATCCTTTTTTCGATGTCCATTCCCATTTAAACACGCGAACAAAAGAGACAAAGCCTTCCATTCCTTCAGGCATTTCCGCTACTTCCACATCTTCATCACTGGCAATAAAAACCCGACTGAAACCCGTACCATTAGGATTGTTCGCCAACGTGGCAGAGAAACCTTTTTTGAGTTTGAAAGATTGTATTTTATTATCGAAATCTCCCAGATTATTATGGTATTTATTGATCTCGAAAGATCTGGATTCACCGCTAAAGTTCTTTTCGGTATAAACCGTCAAGGCCTGCTTAGCGAGGTTCATGCCGTTAGGGATGATTACAGTTCCTGAAGCATAGATGGCTATACGATCCTTCTCTTCATTGAACGGCTGTCCGTTTATCTTTATATATTGTAGCCAGTCTGATTTCACTTTCGAAGGCTTGACAGCATTAAAATACAACCAGCTATCATCAGATGTCAGATCTATCTCGCTGTTCCGGATAGGCGTCTTTGAGGTCAATCTGATGTTTGAGTTTCCGGAAACCGTTACTTTCGAGTTGATAAAAGCGGCTATTTCAGTATCCTGATCCGTTATGTCGACCGGCATTTGTACAGTAGATCCGGAAGTGACAGGCGCGTATGCTCCGCTATTGTCGAAAGAGACTTTAGTGATCTGCATATCGACAGCTCCTTGAGGATAATTCTTCCCGATAATGATACGAGGAGCTATGTCTTGTTCAGTCAGGGATAGGTTTCCTATTGCCCAAAGTGCCTTGTCATTACAAGAGATGAGGATGTAATAGGTGCCTCCCGTTTCATCTGTTTCAAAAAGTACCTCCCGTTTATCCAGGTTATTTCTACCTGAGTTTCCATAATGCACACTTTTAATCAGTTCTTCTCCGGTGTTTTTCTTACTTATAGACAGTTCTATTTTCCCGCCATTATCTGAATTGTTTACCCAACCGGAATACAGAGAGAATTTATAGGATGTATTCGGTTTGAGGTTGCTCAACGGGTAATAATAATAAGTGCTGGTTGAAATGCTTCCATCCCACCGGATGTAAAATACCCTTCCTGCATATTTGGCTCCGCTATATTGCATAGTGTGTTTCTCCGTATCAAGAAATCGAATTCCGCTTCCTGCATTTAAATTGTTCCAGCTAAGGCTTTCCGTGCTTCCCCATCCCATTTCATCAGGTCTTACTGTCGATGATCCGGAATTCTCGCCCAAGCTCCCTTCAATCAGATTCTCGCCTCCTGCATCCGGCAACGTTGTTATCTCTTCGCCATCAACCAAATCATAGATATCTTCCAAAGACTTTGAATCAAGGTAAGTCCCATTTTGGTAAATATGAACCATAGTTCCTTCCACCGCATAACGAAGTGTCTGCTCTTCGGTTGATGAGAAGTTCAATGTCGAAGGGTTTGTCAATGAACTTGTCCACAAGAATTTCTCTGCTCCGATAGAAGTCCGGAAACCGGAACGGTTTTTTTTTCTGGCTTCGATGTCCAGTCCGCGGCCTTCAGCAGACATTATCTTTCCGGTTACTTCTACTGTAAAATCCGCTGTGTACTCAAAGGGGATCATCATTGTATCCACTTCATTGCTTTTCGTAAAACTGCGATTTCCGGAAAACAGGGTGTTTGCCAATTTTTCTTTTGCTGCCAGGTCTGGCTCCTGCGCACGTATGCTAAAACAGACGAATAGCATAAGGCATAATAGTAATGCTCTCTTCATGATAAAGTAGAATTTAAGAATTAATAAATAGAGTAATATTTGTTTGTCGTATTAAACCTGGCTTAACAATCGCATTTTGCTGGAGGCAAATAAAAGTCATTTTGCAGAGGTGACGGGATGTGATTTACTCAAAAAGGAAGACAAAGGGAAGGCCTGGGCAAATTGTCGTCCTTTTTGAATTTAAATTATCTATTATTAAAAACAACTTCACTTTTTGTTCTATCCAAAATTTGTATTTTTGTTTCGTTATCCGAATCATTTTAGCACAGTAAAACACAAGCGAATATCATGAAGGGGATCTGTTGTTCATGCAGCAAATATCTGTATGTTTTCTTTTTTCTGAGTAATCTGTTCATCGTGTCCGGCAGTGCCTATGCCGAATCCTATAAATTCAATCATATAACCATTGAAGACGGACTACCCTCCTCCGAGATATACCAGATATATCAGGATAAAGAGGGGTATATGTGGTTTGCTACCCGAAATGGGTTATGCCAATATGATGGGTATTCGATTCGTACTTACAAATCGAACCTGTACACACCTGAACTGCTTACAAACAATACCATCTATTGTGTTGCCGAAGACAATGATTCCCGCTTATGGATAGGCACATACAGCGGGCTAAACGTGCTGCATAAAAAGACCGGCATGCTTCAACAGATAACCCACGAAATGCTCTTAGGCCGATGGATCAGTAAATTGCTTATCACAAAAAACGGAGACTTGATTTTAGGAACTGAAAACGGTGTGTTCAGATATAATCCCGAAACAGAAGAATGCTCATTGATAAATTCCAGCGGAGGTGTCAAAGCTTTGATTCAGGACAGTCATGATTTTATTTGGATTGGAACATGGTCCAGTGGCATTTTCCGTTATGATCTTGCAGAAAATAAGACTTACAGCTATCCTTCATTCACTCCGAATAATTCTTGTTATTCGCTTTATGAAGATCAGAGAAAACGCATTTGGGTAGGGACTTGGGATGCCGGGCTTTTCGTTATCAGGAATCCGTATGATATGGATAATCTCCAGGTAAAAGGGTATAGTCACGACCAAAGTATGTCAAGCAGCATCGCCGACAACTATATATATGAGATATCGGAGGATCTGAATACCGGTATGATATGGGTAGGAACGCGAAATGGACTGAGCATTCTGATCGATGAGAATGAAGGGCGTTTTCAAACAATCTTACCTGACAACTCTAAAAATTCCATTTCATTCAAAACTATCAGTTCTCTTTTGCGTGACAAAGAAGGTACGATATGGATTGGCACAATGGGAGGAGGCGTGAATAGCACATGGACACGCAAAAGCGAGTTTAACAGCAACAACCTGGAAGAGGTAAAACATGAATATATTAGCACATCATCAGTAAGAGATATCATGGTAGACCAAAACGGACTTATCTGGATCGCCCTCGACAACCGAGGATTCTTACTCTACAACAGGATAACAGGGAAATATACTTACAATACGGACTCTCCCGATTTTCACGAATTCGGACGGTTACCAACTATTAATACAATCAAACAATCGCCGACAACCGGAAAAATATGGATTGGTACATTCGACTGGGGGCTTTATCAATATGACGAAAAAGCACCGGCGGGACAACGTGTCAAACTTTATAACAGAACGACGGCTCCCTGGATGTCGAATCAATGCGTTTTCACCATACAAGAAGACTCACGGCAGTTAACCTGGCTTGGTTTTAGGAATGGATTGATGGTAGTTACCCCTCAGGATGAAGGGATCAGCCTGAATGATGCAAAAATCAGGTCTACCTCTTTTTATTCATTTTCTTTCGTGGATATAACAGAAGATGAAGATGGAGGAATTTGGGCTGCCACCTCAAATGGAGGGATCGTGCGTATCATTGGTGACCCACGCGAAAAAGAGGACCTGCATATACAGGAATATTCGCCGGAAAACAAAAAACTTAATAATAGCTTTGCCACCTGCTTATTCATAGACAAGCAAAAGCGCCTATGGGCCGGCACGGAAGGAGGTGGATTAAGTCTGTACAACAAAGAAACTGATTCTTTTCTTCCGGTTCATCAACGATTAAATCTTCCCGGGGATGATATTTTCAGTATTCAGGAAGATACGAAAGGGAATCTGTGGATAGGATCCAATGTCGGGTTGATCAAATTACAAATACCCCATAATACCGATTCTGCCAAATATAGTCTATATACCTCTTCCGATGGCCTGCAAGACAACCTTTTCAATCGTAACGCCGCTTTTACGGATATTAACGGTGAAATGTTCTTTGGAGGACATTTTGGCTATAATTCCTTTTTCCCAGATCGCATGAGTGAAGAGAACACATTCCCTCCCATTGTTATCACCGACATTAAAATATTTAATAAACCATGGGGACAACTCGATCCCAAAGAACAAAATACGATTTCATCCTATGCTCCCGGATTTACTGACAAAATAAAATTGGATTATAATAAAAATAATTTCGAAATAGAATTTGCTGCGTTAGGATATGCGGCCTCTTCTCATATTAAATATGCTTACAAGCTGGAGGGATTTGATATGGATTGGCAATATACGGATGCCAGCCGGAGATTTGCCTATTACAACAATCTAAAAACCGGAAACTATACTTTCTCACTAAAAAACACCAATGCAAACGGCAGTTGGAATGACTCTGTCAAACAGCTACAGGTCACCATCCTGCCTCCACCTTGGGAAACCGCCTGGGCATACCTACTCTACGTATTATTGATTGTACTGGCGGTGTATGGAGGGTATCGATTCGTCAGATACCGGATCAAACTGACGCAAAGCCTTCAGTTAGCTGAGCTGGAACAAGCCAAGCGAGACGAGGTGAATCATTCCAAATTGCAATTCTTCACCAATATCACCCATGAGTTATTGACTCCGTTGACCATTATCTCCGCATCGGTCGATGAGTTAAAGCAAACAGCCCCCGAAAACAAAGAGCAATACCGGGTGATGACAAGCAATGTCAATCGGTTGATTCGTCTGTTACAACAGATATTAGAGTTTCGTAAGGCGGAAACAGGCAATCTAAAACTGAAAGTGTCCCAGGGGGACTTAGCCGGTTTTGTGCGCAATAGCGTAGAAAGCTTTAAACCGTTAATAAAAAAACAACGGATGCATTTCTCTTTGATATGCGATCCGGAATACTTCCCGGCCTATTTCGATCCGGACAAATTGGATAAGATATTGTATAATCTCCTGTCGAACGCGGCAAAATATAATACACCCGGCGCTGCTGTATGGATCGATTTGCAATATGATACGGAAAACGGATGGGCTGTTCTTTCTGTGAAAGATAATGGAAAAGGGATGTCAAAGGAGACGGTAAACAATCTGTTCAAACGCTTTTATGAAGGCGATCACCGTAAGTTTAAAACAGCTGGCACAGGGATTGGCTTATCACTGACAAAAGATTTGGTCTTATTGCACAAAGGAAATATCGAAGTAAATAGTGAACCGGGTAAAGGAAGTGAATTTAAGGTGATCATCCCTATTCGAAAATCTTTCTATTCGCCGGAAGAAATCGACGACAGCATATCTATTCCAGACAGCGAAACTTCGTATTCACTCCCTAACAAAGTCGTTAAGGAAAGCGACACCATCGAACAGCCTCCCCGCGAACACACCATCCTTCTAATCGAAGATAACGACGATTTATTACAATTAATGGTTCGTCTCTTGAGCTTGGACTTTATTGTGCATACCGCAAAAACAGGCACAGAAGGCATCCGCTGCATGGAAAATGAAGAGATCGACCTGGTTGTTTCCGATATTATGATGCCGGAGATGGACGGCATAACATTCTGTAAACAGGTCAAGAACAATCTGGAAACCAGCCATATCCCTATTATTCTGTTGACAGCCAAGAACCGGGAGGAAGACCGCGTGGAGGCATACGAATCGGGTGCTGATGGCTTTATCACCAAGCCGTTTAATCTGAGCGTATTGCATGCGCGCATCAACAACCTGATCAAAGCCAAAGAACGCAATACCCATGATTTCAAAAAACAACTCACCTTCGAGGCGAACGAACTCAATTATACCAGCCTCGACGAAGAGTTTCTGCAACGAGCCATCGACTTAATACACGAACACCTGGATGACCCCGAGTTTGACCAGGTCATGTTCCAGGAGGCCATGGGCACCAGCCGGTCGACACTCTATCGAAAACTCAAATCTCTTACCGGGCTTAACCCCTCTTCTTTTATCCGTAACATACGCATCAAAGCAGCATGCCGGATCATGGAAGAAAAGAGAAATCTGCGTATCTCCGAAGTGGCCTATGCCGTCGGATTCAACGATCCGAAGTATTTCAGTGCATGCTTCAAAAAGGAAATGGGCATGTTGGCCAGCGAATACATGGAGCGCTTTGTTCCCGATTCGCTTCTGAATGAAAAAACCAATTAGGTTTTTGGTGTTTAGATGCCCCTTGAACGGCTTTATAAAATTGCATAAAACATCTGGCAAGCTATTTTGTCAGGTGTTTTTTTATAGGTATTTTTACAAGCAGAACAAATTTGAAATGCATATGAAAATCGAACACATAGCTTTTTGGGTAGATGATATTGAAAAGATGCGGGAGTTTTACCTTTACTACTTCAATCTATCCTGTGGGGATAAATATGTTAATCCCACCAAGAACTACACCTCCTATTTCCTTACCATCAATGAAGGCGGAAGTCGCATTGAACTGATGAACCGGCCGGATACGATAGCAAGTGAACCACGCACATCGGGTGATGGCTACTATGAAAGCGCTGTCCTTGATCCTGAAGGTAACTATATAGAATTATTAGGGTGATTGGTTTGAAACTGTCAATTATAAAAATCGAATAATATGGAACGACTATTTGTCAATATCACTCACATGGAAACTGAATTGGGGTTGATGGTTGCCGCAGCAACGGAGAAAGGGATTTGTATGTTCGAGTTTGCCGACTATAAACTGATCGATTTGGAGCTCAGCCAATTGGGCGAACAGTTCAAAGCCCCGCTTGTACAAGGCGATAATCCGCATTTCAATACCCTTCGTAAGCAGTTGGACGAATATTTCAAAGGAGAACGCAGGGAGTTTGATATTCCGTTGGATCTGGTTGGCACGGAGTTTCAGAAAACTGTCTGGCTTGCTTTACTGAAAATCCCCTACGGCAGCACCACAAGCTACGGAAAGCAAGCCGAACTGATCGGTAAGCCATCCTCTGTTCGAGCAGTTGCCAACGCCAACGGAAAGAATAAAATCTCCATTATCCTGCCCTGCCACCGGGTTGTCGGAGCCGATGGGTCGCTCACAGGGTATGGCGGAGGGCTGTGGAGGAAAAAGAAATTGCTGGAATTTGAGAAAGAAAATATGTCGGCAACTGTTGGATAAGGAATTGATTTATACTTAACAAAACAATAGAACGATGGATATCAATCTTTTTATTAATAATTACAGGGAAGCCTTTGGCGAAAAGGCGGAACTACCAATCGTTTTTTGGTATTCCGATACCCCGCTTGCCAATACCGAAAAGATAAATGGCTGTTTCTTCAAAGGGCTGAAAGCTGTGAGAGAGGGAAATCTCATAAGTCTGAATGCGGAGGTGATTGGCTGTGGAGGAGGAAAGTTCTATACCGGTTTTGCCGAAATGCCCGAACGGGTACCTAACTTTGTTTCGTTGAAAGAAAAATATAAAAAGACGCCCGAAATGGTGGTTGAGTTTATCGAAAACCTGGGTGTGCCGCTTACCAATCGGATGTATCTGAACTTCGCCCGTATCGACAGGGTTGAAACTTTTGACGAGGTAGAAGGCCTCCTGTTCTTAGCTACGCCCGATATACTTTCTGGGTTAACAACATGGGCCTATTTTGACAATAACTCGGAAGACACGGTTACTTCGATGTTTGGTTCAGGCTGTTCGGCTGTGGTAACCAATGCGGTGGTTGAGAATAGCCGAAACGGAAAACGAACGTTTATCGGTCTTTTCGATCCTTCTGTACGTCCTTATGTGGAAGCGAATATCTTAAGTTTTGTCATCCCTATCTCCCGGTTTAAGGAGATGTATTACACCATGCGGGAAAGCAGCCTGTTTGACACGCATGCATGGAAGAAGGTACGTGAACGGATTAACAATGAAATTGTCAAATGACCCATCGTTTACCTTACATACCGGACGAGTTATTACCCATTGTTCAGGGCAAGCTTCATGATTTCAACCAAAGAAGATTTGCGGATAAGGGGTATTACATCGTGTTGTATCCAACCAATAAGTCGCTCTATTATACACTTTGGTTCTACAATCCGGACGCGGAATATCACCCTTTCATTTATTTATTCAACCTGGAATTGGACGCCCTCTCTTCTGTCCGGAAAGCCATGCGTACAATCGCCAATTCCCTATTGCCGCTGGAATTAAAAGAAGAGATCGCTTCCACTCCTTATCAGGGTGATGATATTGTCTTGTTTGGTAAATACCGAGGGCATCACCTTCAATCGATCTACCTGATCGATCCACGTTATATAAACTGGATCGCCGACAAGTATGAAGCGAAAACAAAAAGCGAACGCCGTTTCAAGGAGTTAGCCAAGACTTACAACAAGGTGTTCCTGGATCTTCAAACCAAGAAGAAGTATAAGACCGCCTCCGGCCATTTTGCGGGTAGGCCGGGTGAAAAGATTGAAAACTTGGAATTAACGATTACCAAAGTGCGTGTTGAAGATGATTACTACAAAACCTATCTTGTCGGTGGAGTGGAGTATTTCTATGTCGACCAGTTGCTGACTGCAACCGATTCGGCCGGTAATTATTTTTTGCTGACAATAAAGGCGAAAGACAGAAGTCTTACGTCTAAAACACTTTCACCTGGCACACATCCGTATCAAAAAGATGAAAAAATACATATTGCTTCGGCGAAAGTTTTAAAACAAATAGAATCGCATAACACGAAGTACACGAAGATCGGGTATGTTAAGTTCACAGGGAATTAATAGATTCACGTTGTTTTTTCAGAAAGGCTAACCGCTCCTTTTCACCACATTGTGAAATGAGCGTGGCGTAGCGCTTCAGTGAATCGATCCAGATTCTTTGCTCTTCGCATATCCCCGGATTCTCGGAATGAATGTAGTCGATTCCGAACATATGGAAAGCGCTCAATTGAAAATGTTCTTTACTTACGTAGGTATAGGAGGCCTCCAGGTTAATGCTGGAGATATAAATGTCTACTTCATTACCATTCGCATATTTCCCTTTGTGCGCAATCTCTTCAATTTCATCGATCAGATTGTTCAATTCCTCTTTCATCAATCGGACCTCCTCTCCCGAAACAAGCTCCATTTCATAAAAGAAACGGATGTCTTCGATGAGTGTAGCAAATATGTTTTTATCCCACAATAAGGTGGTATGTGCTACTCCCCGGTGCATATCCGATACCTGATGTGTGATTTCGGAAAGGTTGTCAGGCAAGGTGACGGAACTCATCTTTGGCATACTCTTAATGCCATGAGTCTGATGCAACCAACTGCATACGCGGAATTTAGTTAGTGTCTTATATTGTAAATAATAAAGAAACGGCAAATGACTGGAGGCATTGCTCGCTTTTCCTGTTGGCGTATTCCGCACATATAAATACAGGTTATAGTAACCTTTGAGTATACCGTAAATGTAATCAAACGGGTTTTCCTCTTTCTGCAGATTAAAGGAAAACATGGCACCGTGGGTAACCGAATTGCCGGCGATCTCATCAAGCGACAATCCCAATTCCTTGGCAATGAGAACGACTTCGTAAAAGGAGAAAGGAACATCCCCCCGGATTCGACGATAGGCAGCCTCTTTGCCTATGGATAATGTCTCCATCAGAATATGAAGCACGTTTCGATCGTCAAGCATTTTCTCCTTAACCGCCTCTATCAATTCACTATTAAGCTCTGACTTCATGTTTAGTTCACTTTTGTTGTGTTTTCAATTATCGCAACTAAAATAGTAAAAATACCAATATCATTTCGTTTTTCGAAACAATTACGGCCTATTTTTATACAGTATATTCTGTTATAAAGCCTTGAGTTCGTTAGATAGGTAAATTTGAACACCACACAACGCTTATATTTGTATAGGTTTAATCAGAAACATTAACTATCATGAACAAGAAAGAATTTATCGACGTTTTAGCCCAAAAAGCAGATCTGTCTAAGACAGATGCCAAAAGAGCCCTGGAGGCCTGCATGGAAATCGTAACGGAATGTATGACCAAAAAAGAAGAAATCGTATTGATTGGATTCGGTACCTTATTGCCCAGGCCGCAAAGCAGCCGCCTCGCCAGAAATCCTAAAACGGGTACTCCGGTCATGATCAAGCCGCGTACTACCGTAAAATTCAAACCAGGCAAATTCCTGCTTGAAGCGATGAATGAGGGACATGAAAATTAAAACATTATCAGGATCTGAATCAGGATCAAGGCAGCAGAGAATCTATTTTATACCTCTTATTCTTTTGACGGAAAACAGATAAAAAATAGATTCTTTTTTTTCGTAATAGTTGGCAACAACACCCGTAATGACTACTTTTGACTCCCAAAAAAGTATATGAAGGTTATTTATCTGAACACGCCAAATTCCATCTTAAACAGTTTTGTTGCCGAGCTGCGCGACACCACCATACAGAAAGACAGTATGCGTTTCCGCCGTAACCTGGAACGCATTGGAGAAGTCATGGCTTATGAAATCAGCAAAACATTTTCGTTCACAGAAAAGAATATTCAAACTCCCTTAGGCATAGCTCCAACCTATACACCGGATAACCAAACAGTCCTGGCGACGATCCTGCGTGCAGGAATACCTTATCACCAGGGATTTTTAAGTTATATGGATCACGCAGAGAATGCGTTTGTTTCCGCTTACCGGAAATACAAAGACCGATTGAATTTTGATATCCACATTGAATATATTGCTGCGCCTCCTTTAACCGGAAAAACATTGATCATTACCGACCCGATGCTTGCCACGGGCTCATCGATGGAGCTGGCTTACGAAGCCTTACGCACCAAAGGGGAACCCGCCGAAATCCACTTTGCCGCTATCATTGCCAGCCGGCAAGCGGTCGACTACCTGCAGGAAAAACTGCCGGAAGCGCCCATTACCCTGTGGATTGCTGCCCTCGACGACGACCTGGACGAGCATGCCTATATTGTACCTGGCCTGGGAGATGCCGGTGACCTGGCTTACGGTGAGAAGGAATAAAGGGATGCTTTCTTGAGAATTGTAATCATTTTGTTGAAAATGTCATTTTTCTCAACTTGAAAAGGTTGAATATTCTATTCAAAAACCGCTTCATTTCTTGAAAAACAAAGAACTTTCAATTCTTCAAATATTTTCTTCAAAAAATTGTTTTCCATCTTTTTCGCTCTTCCTACATTCGCATATCGATCAGCGATAAATCAGCGATTTCAGGGAGTAAATAAGGTTTTTATAATAACAGCGAAAAACGATTTTAACAATGACTGCTTTACAATTTCAGACAAGATTACTCAGTTTGCAAGACAACTTATTCAGTTTTGCACTGACACTGACCGCAAACAAGGAAGACGCGCAGGATTTACTGCAAGACACGACACTGAAAGTGTTAGACAACCGCGACAAGTTTACGGACAACACAAACTTCAAAGGTTGGGTGATGACCGTTATGCGTAACATTTTCATCAACAACTACAACCGGATGATCCGCACACATTCTATTATTGATGCCGGAGCCGACCTGTACAATGTAGACTCTTTCGACCATTCAGGCTTTGATTCACCGGAAGGATGCATCGACATGAAAGAGATCAACCGCGCCATTGAAGGCTTGAGTGAAGATATGAAAGTACCTTTTGCCCTTTTCGTAAGCGGATACAAATACGACGAAATATCCGAAATGATGGATATACCTATGGGCACAGTCAAAAGCCGGATATTTGTTGCCCGCCAACGTTTACAAAATGAATTAAAAGATTTTTATTGCAATTAATAACCGTTTCCACATTTAAAGATTTTAGACAAAAAGAAAAAAGAAGGTGAAGCCCCCCGGTTTCACCTTCTTTTTTTTGTATGGGCCTATTGTGTGAGCTCGCTGAAAAAGACTTATCTTTGAGCCTTGACTTAAAGGATTATGAACTACGGATTCGTTAAAGTAGCCGCGGCTACTCCACCGGTAAGGGTGGCAGATTGTTTTTATAATATCGAACAGATAGAAGTTTTCATGCGAAAAGCAGCCGAACAAGGAGTGCAAGCCATTGTCTTTCCGGAATTATCTGTTACAGCGTATACCTGCCTGGATCTGTTTTTGCAACAGACGCTGATTGAAGAGGCGGAAAAAGCGCTTGTTCAATTAGTAGAAAACACCAAAGACATTGACATGCTTACCTTCGTCAGCCTTCCTCTGCGAAGCGGGAATTGCTTAGTCAACGCCTGTGTAGGCATACAAAAAGGACGCATATTGGGCGTTGTACCCAAGACATATCTCCCCAACGGCAAAGAATTTCAGGAGAAACGCTGGTTTACCTCCGCTACCGACCTGCAGGGGAACACCATAAATATATCCGGGCAGCTCTATCCTATGAGTGAAAATATGCTGTTCACAGCGGGAACTGTCTCTTTCTGTGTGGATATTTGTGAAGACTTATGGATGCCGATTCCTCCCAGTTCCAGACTGACCATGGCCGGGGCAACGATTATCGTCAACCCGTCGGCCAGCAATGAGGTGATCGGAAAACACCAATATCGTAAGCAATTAGTAAAACAACAATCCGCCCGTTGCCTGGCAGGCTATGTCTATGCTACGGCAGGTTATGGCGAATCGACCTCCGATGTTGTCTTTGCTGGCAGCTCCCTGATTGCGGAAAATGGAAACATCCTGGCTGAAGCCAAACGCTTTCAACGCGATGGCGAACTGCTCATCAGCGAGATCGATATTGATCATTTACTCCATGACCGCATGGAAAATACCAATTTCAACAAAGGACTGACTGGATTCGAACGGATCGAAGTGTTGCAGGTATCAGCTTCTCTCCCCCATACCGACCAGCCTGTCGCGCTTACACGTAAGATCAATCCGCACCCATTCCGCCCAAGCGGCGAAAAGCTGTCGGAACATTGTGAAGAGATACTGCAAATACAAGTGGCCGGATTAGCCAAACGACTGGAACATACACAGGCACAAACCGCCGTTATCGGGATCTCCGGCGGACTGGATTCGACACTGGCTCTATTGGTCACCGTGATGACATTCGACCTGCTCCAAATCCCCCGGGCAAATATAACAGGCATTACCATGCCCGGATTCGGCACCACCGGCCGCACCTATGCCAATGCCCTCAGCCTGATGCGTTCCTTAGGCGTGACGATCAGGGAAATATCTATAAAAGAGGCCACCACCCAACATTTCAAAGACATTAATCATGACCCTGCCGTGCATGACGTGACCTATGAAAACAGCCAGGCGCGCGAACGGACACAGATCCTGATGGATATCGCTAACCAGGTGAACGGTCTGGTGATCGGCACCGGCGACCTCTCCGAACTGGCGTTGGGCTGGGCTACCTATAATGGCGACCACATGTCGATGTATAATGTCAATGTAAGCATCCCCAAAACATTGATTCAGTCGCTTGTCGTTTGGATAGCGGAAAACCGGGCCGACGAAACGTCGCGCCTTACCCTGCTTGACATCGTAGATACGCCTATTAGTCCGGAGTTAGTACCCGCCGACACGGAAGGAAACCTATTGCAGAAAACGGAAGACCTGGTTGGCCCCTACGAACTGCATGATTTCTTCCTTTATTATTGCATGCGATTCGGCAGCCGTCCTGCCAAAATATATTACCTGGCACAACTGGCTTTCGACGGCATCTACGACAAAGCAACCATCAAGAAGTGGCTACATACCTTCTATCGCCGTTTCTTCCAGCAGCAATACAAGCGCAACTGCCTGCCCGACGGCCCCAAAGTCGGGAATATAAGCTTTTCACCACGCAGTGACTGGCGCATGCCAAGCGATGCGGCCTCCGCCATGTGGCTGAAAGAAATAGAAACACTCGATTAGTGCCCTGTTTCAGATGCAACACCCCCCTGCCTCTGCTTTGGCCGATCTGCAGAAACAGTATGATCTGCTTCAGTTGGAGTATGCCTACGAGAAAGAAAACTATCGCCTGCAGGCAGAGCGTATCGGTGTCGAAAGGAAGATTCAGCAAGGCCTGTGCTGGTATCCTGTCGCGCCGGGCAGGAGTTATTACAACTCCCTGAATCAGCTTGTCGTTGTCGTGGAGCGGCGTTCAGACTTCGAGACCGAGCATAACTTTGAACCCGGCCGTCCCATTGTCTTTTTCAATACCGCGTTGAGCGGTGAAATGCAATACCTCACTTTTACCGCAACAGTTAGTTATGTCGGCGACGAGTATATGGTGGTGGTTCTGCCTTCGGCTGCCGCTTTGGCCGAGGTGCAGGGAAGAATGGATCTGGGTATTCAGCTCTATTTTGATGAGACCAGCTACCGAATCATGTTTGAAGCCCTGACCCGGGTGATGAAAACAAACACCGGTCGGCTTGCCGAATTGCGCGAGAAACTGATCGGTAAACAAATGCCCTCCACCCGCTCCCTTTTTCCAACCCGCTTCCCCTGGCTGAATCCGTCGCAGGAAAGCGCCGTCAACAAAGTATTGGAAGCCAAAGATGTCGCAGTGGTACATGGCCCGCCGGGCACCGGAAAAACAACCACCTTAGTCGAAGCCATTTATGAAACGCTGCGCCGGGAGAACCAGGTATTGGTCTGTGCCCAGAGCAACGCAGCAGTCGACTGGATCTCGGAGAAGCTGGTCGACCGGGGCGTCAACGTGCTCCGCATCGGAAACCCGACACGGGTAAACGAAAAAATGCTTTCATTCACCTACGAGCGTCGCTTCGAGGCACATCCCGATTATCCGGAATTATGGAGTTTGCGGAGGAATATCCGTGCCTTACAGTCGGCCTCGCGTAAGAGCGGAAGCAGTGGAGAGACCGTTCGCAACCGCCTATCCCGCATGCGCTTCCGCGTGACAGAACTGGAAGTGAAAATCGATATGGAACTATTTGAGGAGGCGCGCGTAGTGGCCAGCACCTTGGTTGGTTCCGATCATCGCCTGATGCTGAACCGCCACTTCACCACCCTCTTCATCGATGAAGCCACACAGGCATTGGAACCCGCCTGCTGGATCGCGATCGGCAAGGCCGACCGGGTGATCCTCGCCGGCGACCACCAGCAGCTTCCACCCACCATCAAATGTCCCGAAGCCGCCCGTGGCGGGCTCGACTTCACCCTGATGGAGAAGATTGTTAGCCACAAACCCCAATCGGTCTCCCTGCTCACCATGCAATACCGCATGCACCAAGCGATTATGAAATTCCCTTCGCAATGGTTCTACCACGACCGCCTGGTGGCAGCCCCGGAGGTGAAAGAGCGCGGCATTCTGCAATACGATCAACCCATCAACTGGATCGACACCTCGGAGATGGATTTCACCGAAGAGGTGCGCTCGGGAAGCATGAGCCGCGTAAACAAACAAGAGGCACAATTATTGATCGCCGAGCTCAAAGCCTACCTGGAAAAAATCGGGAGAGACCGCATCCTGGAAGAAAACATCGACTTCGGACTGATCTCACCCTATAAAGCACAAGTCTATTACCTGCGCCAACGCCTCAACCAGGACTCTTTTTTCAAACCCTACAAACGACTGATCAGCATCCATACCGTAGACGGATTTCAGGGGCAGGAACGCGATGTGATCCTGATCAGCCTGGTACGTGCCAACGAAACGGGGCAGATTGGCTTTCTTCACGACCTACGCCGCATGAACGTAGCCATCACCCGTGCCCGAATGAAACTGATCATTCTGGGCGATGCCCAAACACTCACCAAACATACCTTCTACCGTAAGCTGTGGAACTACATTCAGGAGATCAACCAATCGCCGGAATAATTGCCATAGGCTACCCCCTCGTTCTAAAAGTGTTAAAAAGCAAAATGTAAGCAAAATGGCCATTTTGCTTTACAATATGATACGTTAAAAAATGTTTCTCCCGGGAGTTTGTAAAAATACTCCTGCCATTTCGAAAAAAAACTCCTGCGATTTTGACAAAATGATATTTCGCTTTTCGAGAGAAAAAGGGGGATTTAACGTTTGTAAACCATAAATTAATTGTATATTTACCCACCTGAAACGTTATACACAAACCAAATGAATTATTACGAACTGACGATCACCTATACAAGCTCTCTTCCTCAAGATATTATTCATGATATACTGGCCTCGGAATTAGGCGAGGTCGGGTTTGAAAGCTTCACGGAAACAGACAAAGGACTGCTCGCTTATATCAAAGAAAATCTATACGATAAAGAGGCATTGCAAAACCAACTCCGCTCCTTCCCCCTTGTTGATGTCACCTTTCATATCGAAGAGGCGCTGATCAAAGACCGGGACTGGAACGAAGAGTGGGAGAAAAATTATTTCAAACCGATCCGCATCGATCAGGATTGCCTGATACGCGCCTCTTTCCATGAAGAGGAGCCGGGATATACCTATACGATTGTGATCGATCCCAAAATGGCCTTCGGAACCGGGAACCACGAAACGACCTATCTGATGATCAAAGAGATACTCGGGATAGACTTTGCCGGGAAAGAGGTATTGGATATGGGATGCGGCACGGCCGTTTTGGCTATTCTGGCCGCTATGAAAGGAGCACAGAAGGTGACGGCGATCGATATCGACGAATGGGCTTTCAAAAACGCGTTGGAAAATATTCGCCTGAATAAAAGGGAAGAGATTGATGTGGCCTGCGGAGGCGCTGAATTGATTGCCGACTATCCGCCTTTCGATATTATCTTTGCCAATATCAACCGCAATATCCTGTTGCAGGACATACCCACGTATGCCCAAAACCTGAAACCCGGCGGACAGCTTTATATGAGCGGATTCTACCGCGAGGATATACCTCTGATCGAAGAGGCATGTAAACAGCAGGGCTTGCGCTTGATCTCTTTTACGGAGAAGAATAACTGGGTCGCTGTAAAAGTTGAAAGTTAAAGTCTTTTAACACTAAAAGGAGAAGATCTTTTAAACTATAATTGAGTTAAAAGCGTTATGAATATATAGATTATAAACAATTAAAGCATTGAGATTATGAAAGGTTCAGATTCAAAATTATTAGTAGGTCTTGCCATTGGTGTAGCTGTAGGTGCTGCTGTAGGTTATTTAGTAGGGTCGGATAAAGGCGAAGAGCTGTTGGAAGAGCTGAAAGATATGGCAGGAAAAGCAAAAGAAGGATTCAATGTAGCCGTGGCTAAAGCAAAAGAATCCGGACAGGAAGCGTTGAAAACAGCAAAGAACTATAAAGATGACATGCTGAAAACGGCTCAGGGAGCAACGGAAGAATAACATCAGTTTATGGATAAAGATTTAGGACAAGTTTTCACAGAGCTGAAAGATGATCTGACAGCGTTTGTAGAACTAAAAGTCGAATTCCTGAAACTAACAGCATATGAGAGAGCGGGGAAATGGATTTCCTCACTCTCCTATGTATTGGCATTAGTTGTGCTCGGTATATTTGCGGCCTTTTTCATTTTTCTGGCTTTAGGGTTTCAGATCGGAGAATGGCTCAACTCTACCAGTGCAGGTATTGCTATTGTAGGAGGAATCTACCTTCTCGTTATCGGAATCTTAATTATGAATAAGAAATGGTTCACCGGAAAACTCACCAACAGCATTATTGCTGCTCTGGATGATGAAGAGAATGAACCGGTACAAACAAGTGAAACAATCAATGAAGGCAGTGCAGAAGACACCCCTGGAACAGCTTCGTGAAAAGAAGCAATCTATAAAGCGGGAAACGGACGCCCAGGCGCATAAGATAAACAACGATCTGAGCTATTTGCATGAGAATGCAGGACGGCTGATCATTGCCAGTGCCGCGTCTGCCCTGTTGCCGGGAAAAGCCAAACGCAGCCCTTCATCACAACAGGTTTCCATGCCGAATATCGCTACAGACGGCGATGGAAATGCGCTGGGTGGTAGCGGACTTTTTTCTATCGCATTCAAGATGGCGCAACCATTCCTGCTTACCTGGGGAATCAAAGGAGCCAAGAAACTTATCGGCAGTCTCTTCTTCAAAAAGAAAAACAGGTAAAAATAAGTGAGTTTTAACAATTAATTTATGTTAGAAAACACATTTTTCTACTCTCAGGAGAAACAACTTATAAAAAACATAACTACCTTTGCAGTCGAAAAATCATGAACAAGATGAAATGTAGAGGAATACTTTTCGCAGTATTTGTATTAATGCTCTTCGTATTGACCTCATGCGCCACACCTTGTGGATGTTAGAAGTAAAAGCAAAAACAGTATTTTTAATAAACCCATTTAAAAAGTTTTATTACAATGATTAAAGTAGGTATTAACGGTTTTGGTCGTATCGGACGTTTGGTTTTCCGTGCAGCTCAGACAAGAAATGACATCGAAGTTGTAGGTATTAACGACTTGATTAGTGTTGAATACATGGAATACATGTTGAAATACGACACAGTTCACGGTAAATTCAACGGTACTGTTGAAGTAAAAGACGGCAATCTGGTTGTAAACGGTAAAGCAATTCGCGTTACAGCAGAAAGAAACCCGGCTGATTTGAAATGGGATGCGATTGGTGCAGAATATGTTGTTGAATCAACTGGTTTGTTCCTTTCAAAAGATACAGCAAAAGCTCACGTTGATGCTGGTGCAAAATATGTAGTTATGTCTGCTCCTTCTAAGGACGACACCCCTATGTTTGTTTGCGGTGTGAACCTGGATGCTTATGTAAAAGGTACTCAGTTCGTATCTAACGCATCTTGTACTACCAACTGTTTGGCTCCTATCGCTAAGGTATTGAACGACAAATTCGGTATCACTGACGGTTTGATGACAACTGTTCACGCTACTACTGCTACGCAGAAAACAGTAGATGGTCCTTCCGTAAAAGACTGGAGAGGTGGCCGCGCTGCAGCTGGTAACATCATTCCTTCTTCTACAGGTGCTGCCAAGGCAGTAGGTAAAGTAATTCCTCAGCTGAACGGTAAACTGACTGGTATGTCTTTCCGCGTTCCGACTTTGGACGTTTCTGTTGTTGACTTGACAGTGAACCTGGCTAAGTCTGCTACATACGAAGAAATCAAGGCTGCCATGAAAGAAGCTTCTGAAAACGAACTGAAAGGTATCCTTGGATACACAGAAGAAGATGTAGTTTCTTCTGACTTCATCGGCGACGCTCGTACTTCTATCTTCGACGCGAAAGCCGGTATCGCTTTGACCGACAAATTCGTGAAAGTTGTATCTTGGTATGACAACGAGTGGGGTTATTCAAACAAAGTGTTGGAACTTATCGCTCACATGGCTAAAGTAAACGGATAATTAATATCCTTATATACATTGAAAAGCCGCATCAACCAATGCGGCTTTTTTTTATTCTATTTAAAACCGTTTATATACAATTTATTATTATTCTTTTTTATTACATTTGCTTTCTGGATATAGTAACCCTATAAATTGCTTGAAATGAGCCTGATCAGAAATATTATTGGCGGCAAGAACACGCCTTTCAATTCACTCAGTAAAACCGTTAAAGAGATTTTCCAGTTATTTCTCGATTGTGAAAAGTCGGAGGCTGCCAAGAAAGGATTGGCCAACGTATTGGAATTCTTCGATGCCGACCGGATATATATCGGGTACTTCAATGAAAATGACTCCTCCATTTCTTTTATTCATGAGAATACGGCCAAAGGCGTTGCCAATGCCACCGGCATATTGAATCAGCAATTCAATCACCAAAAGAAATATTCCGAAGAAGAATATCCCTTGTGGATTGGAAATATAAAGAATGGCATCGACACGGTTATCTCGGATATCGACCGGATGCCTATGATCTCTTTTACGGAGATACCCCTTTTATTAGAGAATAATGTAAAATCATCGATCACCACCTCTATCCATCAGGATGGTGTCGTTTGTGGTTTTCTGGGGATCGATTTCGTGAACCGGAAATACAAATGGACGAAAGAAGATATTGAAAACGTGCATTTCTTTGCCAACATCTTTTCCGTTGTGATTGAAAATGAATATATGCAAAAAGAGATCGAGGAGACCACCCTGGAGGCATTCAAGAGCAATACGCTTTTTCAATTAATATTCGACACATTGCCTGTCGGCATCGAACTATATGACAACAACGGTATACTCCGGAAAATAAATCCCTACGGTTTACAGTTATTAGGCACAAAAGAAGAGGAGGTATTAGGCGTCAACCTGTTTGAGAACCCCAATATCTCTCCCAAATCTTTTGATAAGCTCCACAAAGGGGAACCCACGGTGTTTGAAAACGACTATTATTTCGACAGAGTAAACGAAACCGGCTATTACAAATCGACCAACAGCCGAAAAGTCATGCGCCTGATCGGAAAGTGTACGCCTTTGAAAGACATGCACGGCCATGTGTTCGGATACCTGCAGCTGGTGCATAACGACACCGGTTATTATAAGACAAAGGAGGAGATCAACACCAATCTGACCAAACTGCAAATGGCGCTGGAAGCACAAAACGCTTTCTTCTGGGAATATGATGTTAAAAACGATAAAGCGATTATCGACAATTCGCTCGATAACAAGAAAGAAAACAGCTTAGCGGGATTCCAACAAGAACATGCAGCCAATATCTCCACCTATTTTGAATATATACATCCCGAAGATGCGGAAGCCTTCAGGCAACATCTTCAGGAGTTGCTGCGGGGAGCGATCCCCTCTTTTGAGGAGACCTATCGAATGATTATTGCCGACAAGACATACTGGATATACACTTGTTTGCGCACCTACAAACAGGATGATAACGGCAAACCGGAAAGGATCATTTGCCTTACGACCGATATCTCGGAACAACGGGAGAAAGACCTGGAACTTATCAAGAACAGAGAGTTCAACCGGGTCAGAAGGTCTTTCGTATCAAACATCAGCCACGAGATACGCACGCCGATGAATGCCATCCTCGGTTTCACAAAAATCTTGACAGAGTCGAAAGAATCCAGCGAACAAGCCCGTGAATACGGAGAGATCGTGCAACAAAACAATGAGATCCTATTGCACATGATCGACAGCATACTGGACTTCACACAAATCGAAGCCGGTCCGATTATTTATGAAAAGGAGCTGGTCGATATGAAAGAGATCTGTCGCGCGGCCATCAACCTGACTACCTTTAATAAAAAAGAAACGATAGACTTCCATTTCGACTCATCACTACCCTCACTATTCGTCCATGTTGATAAGAAACATATCAAACAAGCGATTTACCATCTCTTAGACAACGCGAACAAATTCACCGAGAAAGGCTCCGTCTCCCTGTCATACAGACAAGACGAAGAGGGCAATATCAGGGTGGAAATAACAGACACCGGCATCGGATTAAGTCAGGAGGAAATGGCTCATATCTTCGATCAGTTCTACAAAATCGACGATTATCAACGAGGCGTAGGACTCGGATTGAGCATCACACGGCGATTTATTGAAGACCAGGGTGGACAGGTTGGTGTGAGATCCGAAAAAGGAAAAGGATCAACCTTCTGGTTTACACTGCCTGTAGCCGAACAACCGGTATAGTCGACGTGGCGGGGGATAATCCGGTAATTTTCCTTACTTTTGTCTCTCAATGGAACCATACGAGCTTATTACCCTATTAGGCCCAACGGCATCCGGGAAAACACCTTTTGCCGCGGCGCTTGCCGCGCGCTTAGACACGGAAATTATCAGCGCCGACTCCCGACAGATCTACCGCTCCATGGATATCGGTACGGGAAAGGATTTAGCAGATTACGTCGTAAACGGGAAGCAGATCCCCTACCATCTGATAGACATCCATCCGCCCGGCTACAAATACAATCTGTTTGAATACCAGCATGACTTCTTTGCTGCCTATCAGGATATCAAAAGCCGCGGGAAACTGCCCGTGCTTTGTGGCGGTACAGGCATGTATATTGAGGCGGTACTCAAGGGTTACAAGCTATTAGACGTTCCGCAAAATCCTCCTTTACGCGAATCATTGAAACAGAAGTCGCTGGAAGAGCTGGAGGTGATCCTGGCCTCTTACAAAGTATTGCACAACAAAACCGATGTCGATTCCGCCCAACGCGCTATCCGGGCGATCGAAATCGAAGAGTATTACCGCACAAAAGCGCCCGATGTCAACGAATACGATCCGCTGCATAGCCTGATTATCGGAGTCGATATCGACCGTGAACTTCGGCGAAAGAAAATAACCCGGCGACTGCATGCCCGCTTAGAGGAGGGAATGGTCGAGGAGGTGAAGAGCATACTCGAAACAGGCGTACAGCCGGAGGATCTGATTTATTATGGTCTGGAATACAAATACCTCACGCAATACATCATCGGCGAGCTCACCTACGATGACATGGTCAGCCAATTAGAAATAGCCATCCACCAGTTTGCCAAGCGACAAATGACCTGGTTCCGGGGAATGGAGCGCCGAGGCCATACAATTCACTGGATAGATGCCACGCTTCCCACGGAGGATAAAATAGAAATAACAATAAAACTATTAAATAATACATATTGAATCATGGTGACAATTGACAACTTCAAAAGCGACAACTTCTTCCTGATGGCCGGTCCATGTGTGATCGAAGGCGAAGAGATGGCTTTGCAGATAGCAGAAAAGATCCTTCATATCACGGAAAAACTTTCTATCCCCTATATATTCAAAGGCTCTTACCGCAAGGCTAACCGCTCGCGTATCGATTCCTTCACCGGAATTGGCGATGAAAAAGCGCTTAAGATCTTGCGAAAGGTACATGAAACGTTTGGCATACCGACCGTAACCGACATTCATGAGAATCAGGAAGCCGCTATGGCCGCCGAATATGTCGATGTATTACAGATACCGGCCTTCCTGTGTCGCCAGACCGATCTATTGATTGCCGCGGCAAAAACCGGCAAGATCGTCAACATTAAAAAGGGGCAATTCCTCTCTCCCGCCGCCATGGAATTTGCCGCACAAAAGGTAGTCGACGCAGGAAACAATAATGTGATGATCACCGAGCGCGGAACCACCTTCGGATATACCGACCTGGTGGTCGATTGCCGGGGCATTCCTCAGATGCAACAGTTTGGTTTTCCGGTGGTGATGGACGTAACCCATTCGCTTCAACAACCCAACCAGACCAGTGGCGTTACCGGCGGCCTTCCTGCCCTGATCGAAACCGTAGCCAAAGCAGCCATCGCCGTAGGCGCCGACGGCCTCTTTATCGAGACACATCCCGACCCGACAGTAGCCAAATCTGATGGCGCCAATATGTTGAAGTTGGATCTTCTGGAAGAGCTTTTGGTTAAATTAGTTCGTATCCGGGAAGCGATTCGATAAATTTACTCCTGGGAAAACAATCTCCCCTGCCAGGTATTCCGCTCTTCCAAGCGGCGGTTTACCTTGGCGGTAAACTGGTAATTCTTCCATCCCCAGTCGGGAGCGATCAATAGTTCCTTCGGCGATTGGGAAACAAACCGTTCCACCACAAAAGAGGGGTTCAGTCGTTCTATAAAATCGATCACCAATTCCACATATTCCTCTGCAGTATACAAAAGGAACCGCTCGGGGTGTTCCATGTATTCCCGCCCCATGCGCGTCTGACGGATCAGTTGTAATTGATGCAGTTTGATGGTAGTCAGTGGCAGATTCGACAACAGATCGGCATGATGCAGGATCTCCTCACGCTCTTCACCAGGCAGTCCCAGGATCAGATGCGCCCCGGTATAAATGCCCCTGTCGGCTGTTCGCCGTATGGCCTCTTTCGACTCTTCCCAACTATGTCCCCGGTTGATACGTTCAAGCGTACGATCCAGGGTCGATTCTACCCCATACTCCACCATCACAAAGGTATGTTTCGACAGTTCCGCCAGATAATTCAGTAATTCATCCGGCATACAATCCGGTCGTGTCCCGATAATCAACCCCACCACATCCGGAAAGGCCAACGCCTCTTCATACTTTCTTTTCAGCGTCTCCAGTTCGTCGTAGGTATTGGTATAGGCCTGAAAGTAGGCCAGGTATTTCATCTCCGGGTATTTGCGCGAAAAGAAAGCGATTCCTTCTTCCAACTGTTCCCGAACCGATTTCTCCGTATGGCAATAGTCCGGGCTAAAGGTCTGGTTGTTGCAATAAGTGCATCCGCCTACCCCCTTCGTGCCATCCCGGTTTGGACAGGTGAATCCCGCATTCACAGAAATCTTCTGCACCTTAAAAGGAAAGAACTCCCGCAGGAAGTCTCCAAAATCTCTATATCGCTTCTCTTCGTTCATCTTAGTCGGTGTTTTTTGAGCGTCTATTGTGTAAATATACATATTATCTCCCGATAAAGCCTAATCCGCCTTTTTTGCCCATTTTTCTCTCTTTTTAAACATTTCGTAGTGTAAGCACGGAAGGGCAATTTTAACTAAAACTCGCCCTTTTTGCTTACTATTCGTATTGTTAAAAAGTGTTTCTCCCGGGGGTTTGTGAAAAAAGTCCCGGGTTTTCGGAAAATTTCTCCTGCGGTTTTGACAAAATGATATTTCTGCCTTTAGGAAGCGAACGTTATTTTGCAAATCGATAGCGTAAAGCAAATTATTGTAAAGCAATGTTTGCTTCGATGTATATCGAATGTAGTATTTTTATTATAACGTACAGAAGAAAGAGACCAATAGGGGGACACTCAGGTCGACCAATATGCCATGCAGGATGGCGACGAATACGAGGTCTTGTCCGGAATATTTGGTGATGATAGGCAGGGTGGTGTCGATGGTGGTGGCTCCTCCGGCACAGATGGGAGCCAGGCGTCCGAAATACTTCACCATTAGTGGGGCGAACAATAGGGTGATAATCTCCCGCATAATATTGGTCATAAGCGCGATTGTGCCCAATTCGGCGGCCAACTGAACACCCAGAGAGGCCTCTTTGAGTTCGGTGATCAGGATGGACGAGAGCGAATAGTAGGCAAAACCGCTGCCTACCGCCAAACAGTCAAAAACACTCCATTGGGTGATAACCAGACTGACCAATGCCGAGAAGGAGAGGGTGCCGATGATGGTTGCCAGCGGAACCAATAATAGGGTGGGGCGGATGTTACGGATAATATCTCCCAACTTTTTATCGCAGCCGATACTGATTCCCACCTGAAGCATCAATAGGTATAATACATAACGGGTGAGATCGCCCTCGATCGTGATCTCAAACAGGTTCAATCCCCATCCCAACACGCATCCTAAGGCAAAGAAGAGTACCACGATAAGACTTCCTTTCATGATTTACCCTCCTTTTTTTTGAAAACAAATCGATAGACAAGCCAGGCTGCCAGGACACTGCCCAGGGTGCCAGCCACGGCCAACAGCAACGCCTGTCCGCCGAGCAGCGGCAGGTTGCGGATGATATTCTGATCGCTCCCCACCTGTATGCCCAATAGGAACAGGAGAAGAATAATGGTATAGTTAATCGGTTTCCCGATATGCTTCAGAAAGGTTGCTTTGCGCAGGAGATAGCCGATGGCTATCCCGCCAAACATAATGCCAATGACAATAAACATAGATGTCTTTTTTTACTACCTCCCATATTCCCAGTACAACATCAACAGATGGGCGGCACTCCAACTGAAGTGAGGCGCCTTTAAGGTGCTTCCGTCGTGCGTGTCATAGTTCTCATGGATTGGAGCGCTTCCTGTTAATCCTTTCAGGCGGGTGAACACCTGCTCAGTGAAGCGGTCGGCCTCTGCCTGATAACCATATTTACGCATCCCTGAAATACCAAAATAGACCTGATCGAGCCAGATAGGGCCTCTCCAATAACCGGCAGGCATGAATTTCGGATTGTCTGCTGCAATTGTAGGGAATGGGATATAGGTTGCAAATTTAATAGGATTTGTGAATATTTCTACACAAGAGGCGGCCTGTTCTTGGGTAGCCAATTCTGCCCAGAGTGGAATGCAGGCTTCCGTTCCCTCTTCCATTACGAAGCTGCCGTCTAAGCGTTTGTCGAAAAAGAAACCGGGATCGTCTGCGTAAAAGTAATTATGTACATCGGCTGTGCGATCGGGTTCGTTGAATTCCTCTCCGGCAACAGCGGCCAGCTTGCCCAGTAGGCGATGTTCGAGTGCCAGGAAGCTATTCAGATCGACCGACTCCTGATCGAGGCTCCAGGCGCCCGGGCTGTTCTCTACCATGCGGGAATCATCGAAACGGATGGCGTTATCCATGCCACTCTCCCAGGCTGCCGCCTCGAGTGTGCCATCGCAGGCACCGAATTCGCAGATGCCGTTTCGGTTATGATCGCGGTATTGATACCACCAACGGTAGTAAGCCAATAGTTTGGGGTAGATCTCTTTCACGAATTCCGCATCGCCGGTTTCCCGGAAGATCGCATCGACGGCCCAGGCGGCCAACGGGGGTTTGCTGTTACGGGCGTTGTTTTCTATCGCCTCACTATAAATGCAATCGATGATCATGCCTTCGGGTGTCTGATAGTCGAACATGGTACGCACCTGCTCTTTGGCCAGGCGCGGCGCGAAACGAGCCAATGCCACAGCATGTTTCCAGGAGTCCCACCCCCAGAACCCCATAAAGTAGCCTACCCCATGGCTCGGAACCACACCGTCGTGGTAAAGGTCGCCGCGCGCCGCTTGCCAATTGGCCATAAGTGTCATGACGGCTTTCACCGCCACCCGGTCGAATTCGGCGGGCATATCTTCGCGAAGAGCCGCCGTCAGGTAGCCCTGCCAGCGATCTTCCGTTTCTTTTTTATACTGTGCGGGGGCGCTCAATACAAAGGAGGCCTTTTGCAACGCCTGGCGTTGTGATGCCGGATCGGTATAGAAAGAGATCACCACCTCGGCTTTCCCCTTGCGAACCGACAGCGTCTCATAGCCATTCTCGTCGATTAGCAGGCCAGTTTCGGGCGAGAAGGATACCGCCACACCCTCTCCACTTGTTCCGGTAAGGAGGAATGTATTCTTATCGACAGCGCAAGAGGCTCCTTTCTCCAAGGCTTCCCCGAAGAAGCGGAAATGCGATGCCCGATCACTGGTTATGGAGAGCAGGGCGGTGGATGAATCGATGAATATCAATCGTTGTTCGATACTTCCTTTGGCCGATGAGGCTTTGAGATAGAGCTCACCGGGGTAATAGATAACGGTGTCCGGATGATAAACAGCCGAACGGTCTTCTTCTTCGAAGCAAACCTGCACTACGCTTTGGGAAATCCACCTCCGTTTGTTCATATCCAGATGAAAAGGACCACAAAATCCATTCACCCAGTTGTCGGCCTTCGGAGGCGTAAAGCCATACCAGGCGCCGCCATCGGTAAACCATCCGTTGCACCGGCTCTTCCCATCCGGCGTGTAACGGATATCTAACAGGTTCCCATATTCGAGAGCGATGCGTTCGGTCTCCTGTTCCTGCTGGAAGCAGGAGGCAAGAACCAGACATACCAGTAGGATGGCCGAACAGGTATAGATTGATTTCCTCTTCATGATATTCAGTGTTTGTTATTGTTTTATTTTGTCCGGAAGATGATCGGAGGCGGTGACAGGCAGGAGGATGAACTCGTAAGACTGCTCGACCGGTGTGATCGTGTATTCCGGATGGGTCTTGGCGCCCCAGGTATTGTCGCCACCGACACCCATCTGTTGATGGTCGATATTGAGCCATACCAACGGCTGTTTCTGGATGCTTCCCCCGTGTACATTCTTCACAGTAGAAGGAATGTATAAGAGATCTTGCTGATGGAAGTTCCAAGCGCTGACATTCAGTGGCTCACCAACGGCTTTAATCAATAGGCCATCGCCATCCCTGTTTTGCAAGGCTACCCAACGAACATCCGTTTTGTTGCCCGTTTCCTGGGCACGCACGTATGGATGGTATTGCTCCCAGACAGATGCTTTGTAGAGGTCGATATCGGCTCCGCTCTTCCGATCCCAGTAATTCTCATGCGGACCACGGCCAAACCATGTCATCTGGTCGTATTCTTCCCGCAGAATCATGCGCATCCCCAGGCGAGGTATCTCTGGTAGCGGCTTCTGACCGGGCGTAAAGGTGAAACGGGTACGGAGGCTTCCGTCGGCATAGATGGTATACAGTACGCTGCAAACAGACTCCTGCTCTGGCATCTGATAACGGATCGCCATTGTTACCTCTTCGCGATTGTCCGAAACGGTTACCACCTGGCTTTGCAACAACAGCTGATCGCTGGCCTCTTTCCAGATGGCGCATCGGCTTCCGGTGCGGTTGGCTACATCGTTGTCGGTCATCGGGCGCCAGAAGTTGGGGCGTAAGCCTTCCAATAGATACGTCTTTCCGTTGACCGAATAGTGGGTGATCTCGCCATCTTCTTTCGAGAAAACGAGGGTGGCGGATGCTGATTGGATCCGATGCTCGGCGTTGTTTTCCGTATGACTCAGCGTGCCTCGCTTGGAAGTAGCGGGTGCTTCAGGCGTTTCTACCGGAAGCAGCCATTGCGCTTCTGCCGCTTTATGCCCTTTGGGTACCAACGGCGCTTCCTCTTTGGTCAGAGCCGTAATGTGAAGGAAATACTCTGTATTCGCTTTCCCTTGGATGGATGGTAATGGGAGGCTTACCTCTGCCGACTGATGAGGTGCGATGGTGGGGAGATGGAATAGCCCTTGTCCGACGATCTCGCCGTCGGCTTTCACGGTCCACCGGTAGTCATACACATCGCTTGTCAGGAAGTCGTGGCGGTTGGTGATGCGTAGTTTGTTGTTGGCAAAAGGCACCGGCTCGAAATGCATATACTGATAGACGCGTTTAACCTCCCATATATGCGGATGCAG
The DNA here is from genome assembly GCF_029893085.1 of Parabacteroides sp. PFB2-10. Classification (GTDB taxonomy): domain Bacteria; phylum Bacteroidota; class Bacteroidia; order Bacteroidales; family Tannerellaceae; genus QVMG01. The sequence continues at coordinate 7,042 of NZ_JARXWI010000023.1, read as the reverse complement.
GGTGCGGTTGGCGGCGACAAGGCCGTTGGCGCAGAAGTTGGAATCGTTGACCACCCCGACAAATCCCATATCGCCTCCGTAGGCCCAGATGTCGTTTTCGTTTTCATCTTTTTGGGCGAATGTCTGGTCTACCCAGTCCCAAATAAAGCCGCCCTGGAGATTCTCATATTTATAGATAAGCTCCCAATAGTCTGCTAAGTTGCCGACGCTGTTCCCCATCGCGTGGGCATATTCGCAAAGGATCATCGGGCGACTTTGCCGTTCATTGACCCACTGGCGCAAGGCCCATACACGGGCATACATGGGGCAATAGATATCCGACACGCTTTGCACGCCGCCCCCTTCGTATTGCACCGGACGAGACGGATCACGCTTTTTGGTCCAGTGATAGATTGTCTCGAAATGCTTCCCGTAACCCGACTCATTGCCCAGGCTCCAGGTGATGATAGAGGTGAAATTCTTATCGCGTTCCACCATGCGCTGCATGCGCTCCATATAAGGAATATCCCAGCCTTCCCAATTCGCCAGCGTGCGGGTGGTCGGATGGTCGGTCATACCATGTGATTCAATATTCGCTTCGTCCACCAAATAAATGCCATATTCATCGCATAGTTCATACCATTCGGGGTAGTTCGGATAATGTGAGCATCTCACGGCGTTGATGTTAAAGAGTTTCATCAAGCGGATATCTTCGACCATGCTCTCTACCGAGATTGTACGACCTTTGTGCATATCGTGTTCATGGCGGTTCACCCCTTTAAGCAGAATAGGCGTACCGTTCACCAACAACATACCGTTTTTGATTTCTACTTTCCGGAATCCGAATTTGTGCGTAAACGATTCGGTTACCTTGCCTTTTGCGTTTAGCGTGTTTACGACAAGTGTATAGAGATGAGGTGTCTCTGCGGTCCATGTTTTTACTTCGGGAAACGCTTTGTTGAAATGCAATTTATGTTCTTTGTTTGTTCTACTCTGAAGGATAGAGGAGGCGATTTCCTTTCCTTCATCCAACAGCTTTATTTGTATTTTCGTGCCTTTGATTGGTCGTTGTTCGTCAAGGGTGAGGGATAGATCGAATAATCCATTCCGATAGTCAGGGCTAAGGTCGGCGATGATTTCGAAGTCTTTGATATGCACTTTGGGACGTGCGATAAGCATCACATCCCGCTCTATGCCGCTATACCGCCAGTAGTCTTGTGCTTCCAGGTAGGAACCGTCGCTGTAACGGTAGACTTCGACCGCCAGTTCGTTCTCACCCGGTTGCAGGTATTGCCCGATATTGAATTCGGCAGCCAGGCGACTGTCTTCGCTATAGCCTACGAAATGTCCGTTTACCCAGCAGTAAAACGCCGATTCCACCCCGCCGAAATGCAATAGAATATCGTGACCGTCGAACGCTGCCGGAACACGAAAGGTGGTTTTGTATGAACCGACCGGATTGTAATCCGCAGGAACATAGGGTGGGTTAGGGGGGAAAGGATAACGGGTATCCGTATAGATTGGCGCATCGAACCCTTGTAACTCCCAACTGCCCGGCACCTCGATGGCTGCCCATTCCGACACATCGAATCCCTTCTCGTAGAAAGAAACGGGGCGTTGCGAGGGACTCTTGGCGAAGTGAAACTTCCAGGTACCGTTGAGCGAGTGGCGTCTTTCGCCTGATTTCTCTTTGTGGAGAGCCGCTTTCTCGGATGCATAGGGAACCAAATGGGCGTTGAGCGGTTCCCGGTTTATCTGGTTGATATATTGGTTTTCCCACTCTTTGGGTTGCGCAGATGCAATCGTGGAGAGCAATAGGCTATAAATGATGACCAGCGTGTATTTCATGATATCATCGGATTAATCTTTCAATCAAACGTGAAAGAGCAGTAATTCTTTTGTACAATGTATCGCATGGGTGCGCGATCATTCGGCACACCCATGCGACATAAAACCTGTTAATTGACTTCGTTATTTGTGTTTACCTCCTGGATTGGAACCGGATAGAAATTATTCTTCGCCGGATCGAAACCGGTACGGCCAGCGGCGGCTAATGCCTCCCTTACTTTTCCCCAACGGCGAAGGTCATAGAAACGCATATTTTCCAATGGGAATTCCAGCATACGTTCATGTTCGATCTGTGCGCGTACGTCGGCTTGCGATGTGCCTGTCATGGCTGGCATATCCGCCCGGGCGCGTACCTGATTGATCAATGGGATGGCTTCCGATGTGCGCCCCAGCTCGTTCAGGGCTTCCGCTTTCATCAACAATACATTGGTGTAACGCATCAATATGATATTAGGCGCGAAATAGTTGGCATACATCCCGGCATAATCGGCAGGCATGTATTTGCGGAACGCCGGTTTGTCGGCTCCCTCAAACCACTCGTCGTATGTATAGCCATACACGTTGCCCGCCTCTGGGTCATTGAAGTATTCATCTTTGATAAACAATGTCTCGTAAAGGCGGCTGTCATAGCGTCCTGTCGTGGCTATTTTCCCCTCTTTTTTGTATTCCGCTACCAGGATATCGGTTGGAAGAATCTCTTCCCATCCCCAGAGTTCGCCGCAACCGATGAAACGATGGAGTTGCGTGCGATAGCGGGCACCGTTTGCCGTGTTGAGCGTCAATTGTAATTCGAAGATACCCTCTTTGGAGTTTTTGTTTGTTCCGTCGAAGAGGCTACGCAATTCTTTGACTAATTCATAGCCGGTTACCTGATTAAGTGCGGTGATCGCGGCATTCAGGTGTGACTCTTTATTGGCCGATTCTTCGTAAGCGCGTGTCAGATGTGCCCATCCGAGGAAGGCATAGGCGGCTCCACGCGTGGCGCGTCCTTGTGTTTCTGTTGTGCGTTCAGCCGGGAGGGCGGTGGCTTTGGTAAAGTTGTCGATAATGAAATCCCATGTTTCGGCGCGTGAAGCAAGCGGTTTATCGAGCTCGTCGGTCGAAGAGATATACTTATCGCGCAAAACGATCTGTTCCCAGTTGAGCAATAGCTTCATGTGGTAATAGCCACGCAAGAAGTAGCCCTCGTTTTGAATCATGGCACGATCCTCTTCGGTGATCTGTCCCTGGGGAATGTTCGGCACATTTTCAATAATCTGGTTGCTGTAGTTGATGCCATAATAGTTGTCGCGCCAGTAGGCCGTAAACTGTGAGTTCCCGTTTGTATAGGTGAAGTTTGCCAGTTCGATCCAGTTCGGGTAGTTGTAGGCATCCGATCCCGGCTTGATGATGTCTTCGCGATAGGACTCTACCGGGAAGTAAACCTCCGGAAACTCCCAGGTATCGGTCGAAGCTTCCAATTTGGAATAGGCGGCAGCCAGTCCGGCTTCGGCGTCTTCTTTATCTCTCCAGAAAGAATCGGAGGTGAGTTCGTCGGGTGATTGTACCGTCAGGAAATCGTCGCAACCTGCCAGGCTTCCGGCAAGTAAGAGCGCAAGGGTGAAATATTTTATTTGTTTCATAACGAATGAGTATTAATGATAAGATTAGAAAGTAAGTTGAAGACCGACCACATAGGAGCGGGTGAACGGATAGATATGCGTATCGATACCCGTATTCAATACCGAACCGCGAGAGAACTCAGGATCGACCCCGTTGTAAGGCGTGATGGTGAACAGGTTTTCGCCACTTACATAGAAACGAAGGCGGTCGATATGCATGCTTTTCAAGAGCGAGCCGGGCAGCGTATAACCCAGTTGCATCTGGCGCAAACGGATATAATTTCCATTTTCCAGGAAGCGATCCGATTCGCGGGCATTCCCGTTCGGGTCTTGCAATATGGCACGCGGCACGTCCGTATTGGTGTTTTGTGTTGTCCAGGCATTCAGAGCGGTACTCAGGAAGTTCGATCCGGAGCTCATCCCTTCATAGAAGTAGCGGTTGGCATTGTATAATTTGCCACCCCATCCTCCTCCGATCAGGAAGGAGAAGTCGAATCCTTTGTAGGAGGCTCCAAAGGAAAGGTTGGCTTCCACTTTCGGGATCGCTACGCCGCAGTTCTCTTTGTCCTCTTCATTGATAGCTCCATCCTCGTTTACATCTCTGAAACGGATATCACCCGGGCGGGCATTGGGTTGCAACAGTTCACCACTGGCGTTTTTATGCGCCGCTACCTCTGCTTCGTTCTGGAAGATACCATCCGTGCGATACAGGAAGAAGCTGGCAATCGGGCTGTCTACGCGTGTCTGTGTCGGGAAGTGTTCGGTTCCCCACTTCAAGCCTTCGCCATAAAGCGCCTGCTTCGGATCGGATAGTTCGACCACTTTATTGTCGGTCGTGCTGAGGTTGAAGCCAACGTTATAATCGAAATCACCTACGCGGTCGTTCCAGTTAAGTTCCAGTTCGATCCCTGTATTACGGATCTTCCCTACGTTCATAACCGGATTCCAAAGACCTACGGATGGTGCCAGTTTCTTGGTGATCAACATATCTTTGGTCTGGTTGTAGTAGTAGTTGAACGATCCGTGCAGCTTCCCGTTCAGGATGCCAAAGTCAACACCGACGTTCTTGGTGTCGGTCGTCTCCCACTGCAGGCTACGGTTGGCCAATCCCATAGCAATACTTCCCGGCCAGGGTGTCGAACCCGAGCCCTGTACATAACCACCATATAGGTTATTATAGGTTGATATCAACGCTTGGAAATCATAATAGCCCAACGCCTGTTCGTTACCCAGTTGTCCCCAGCTCGCGCGCAGTTTCAGGTTATTGAACAGTCCGCCCTGCGGGAAAAAGCCCTCTTCCGAGATACGCCATCCGAGTGCGACAGATGGGAAGAATCCCCAGCGGCTTTCGCTACCGAACTTAGAGGAACCGTCCTGACGGAAGGTGGCCTGAATCATGTATTTACCGGCGTAGGAATAGTTCAAACGGCCGAAGAATGATACGCGGCGGTATTCATACAAGGAGCCTTCCCCTGTGTAAGTGCCTCCCTTTCCGGCATCGATGGTAGCGAAGTTAGGATCGAGGAAACCGGCGGGCTTATCGCTGGATACCAATTGTCCGTCTTTTACTTCGTAAACAATTGTTTTCCCTTCGACAGCTACCGAGTTCCAATTGCTATCCTGCAAAGTAACCGAGTTACCTGCCATGATATTCAGTGAGTGGTCGCCAAAGCTGCGGTTGAATGTCAATATATTATCGATCACCTGCTCTTCCCAGTAGGTAGACGATTCACTATGATAGGGATATTCAGTCTTCGAACGTACATCGGAGATATAGGGAGGTGTATGATATTTATAACGCTGGTGGCTTCCCCGGTACGAATAGGCGGTCTTGAAGTTCAGCCAGTCGGTGAAGTTTGCCGTGATGGCGGCATTGGCCGTGATATGGTAATTGTTGGTCACCGCGTCACGGTAGTGATTGTCGGCAATCACGTTACGGTTGCTTGGCAGACCATTGCTATCGGTCAGGCCATACCCATATTCTTTGGTATCATCGTAAACGGGCACTAATGGCGAGATCATATAGACCTCTTTCAAGGAATACTGAGGCTGTTCGCTCTTGGTCGCACGAAAGCCCAGGTTAGCTTCAATATCAAAAATACTCTTCGAAGCAGAGATTTTCATGCGGGCATTTTCCTGTTTGAAATGGTTGCCCAACAGAATTCCTTTATCATCCGCGTGATTGTAGGAGATAGAGAAACGCGCGTTCTCACTACCTCCGCGTACACTTACCATATAGTTCTGAGAGAGACCGTTGCGGAAGACTTCATCCTGCCAGTTGGTATTCACACTGCCGGGGCTGGTGATATAACCCGGTAGCTCCACTGCGCCTTTGGGATACTGCGCGTTGTAGTTGTCGTACATCTGCTTATGCACCTGCACATAACCCTTGGCGTCCAGCATTTCCAGCTTTTTCGCTACCTGTGTGCTGTTGAGGTAGGCATTGAAATCGACTTTGATTTCCCCTTTCTTCCCATTCTTTGTGGTGACAATGATAACGCCGTTGGCTGCTGTCGACCCGTAGATGGCTGCAGCGGCACCGTCTTTCAACACCTCCATGGAGGCAATGTCTTGCGGGTTTACATTGTTGATGCTTCCGGGAAATCCGTCGATGATGTAAAGTGGCTCATTGTCGCCAAACGATTTCACCCCACGAATCTTTACCGATACGCCGGCGCCCGCGTTACCTCCTGACTTACGGATGTTGACACCGGAAATTTTACCCTGCAACGCCTCCGCGGGATTGGTGGTGGCGCGACTGGCCAGTTCATCAACATTAACCGAGGAGATCGCACCGGTGAGGTCGCTCTTTTTCATCGAACCATAGCCGATAACCACTACTTCATCCAGTTTCTCCGTGTCTTCTCTGAGTCTGACCTCCAAGCGCGCCTGCCCATTGTAGGTGACCTCTTCCGTTACAAACCCGATATAGGAGAAAATCAATACGTCGCCTTGACGCACTGCTATTTCAAAGGCTCCGTCAATATCCGTAATGGTACCGACAGTAGTCCCTTTTTTCAAGATATTAACCCCCGTTGCCGGAGTATTAAGATCATCATAGACGACTCCCTTTACAACTGTTTCCTGCGCGAACGACAGCAAAGGCAAAAGAGAGAAAAGCACCATGAAAATGGTTGCCTTAAGGAAAGAGCCGGCCTTCGACCGACTGTGAATTTGTGTTATTCCCATGACTTGAATATTAGATTAAGTAATAAAAAGCTTTGATCACAAGAATAGTCGGTTTGAAGATGTAAACCATAAAAAAAGGGTCTATATAATACCTACAAAAGCCTGTTTATGGGCTATTTATGATCTACAAAATAGCCTAATCGGATATTGATAATCAGTCGTTTATATATAAATTGTGTACTACATATTGCTTTTAACAGAAAAAAATGACTTTCAATCCGGAAGTAACTGCTCCGCTATTGCTGTTGATCTTCAGATTATGTAATATTGGAAGGAGAAAGGAAAAAGGAGAAGGGGAGAAAGGAGTGAGGGATATTCCAATTTGGGAAAATGTGAAGGTAAGCAGGTAACGCCCATAGGCGTTTAACTCCTAATAACCCCCAGTGAAGAGAGCGAAGCGAACGACTGGGGGTGCTGCATAAAGG
>NZ_JARXWI010000022.1 GCF_029893085.1 Parabacteroides sp. PFB2-10 | reverse complement strand
GGATCAATTTCAATTGGCAAACGGGGGCAATTTCAATTGGCGGAGGGGATCAGTTTCGATTGGCGAACAGGGGTCAACGAGGAGAGGATTTTCCAACTAATCAACAGAAAGGCGAAACACACCCTTTTTTACAATTTGCCCGAAAAAAAATACACCTGCACTTTTTCCTGGGAAACAGGAAGAAATACAGGTTAATTTCGTCTTGATTTTGCTTTATGACAGCAATACCCAGGCTGGGTATAATAATGCGTCAGCGGCTTTATTTTCAGCCATTTTCCAGACAGCCGCAGATACGGTCGGCTGTGTAATGTAACTGTACCACTCCATTACTGTAAATAGTGTGATTTTGAAGCGTCCAGTCCTGTATCTGTTTTACATTGCTGAACATCGGCAGGCCAACGCCGAAGGTTACAGGAAGAATATTTAAGATAATTTCATCTATCAGCCCTTGCGACATAAACCGGGTAATAATACCCTGGTCGCCAGCCAACCAAATATCCCCGTCCGTTCTCTCGCGTAATTGATCGACAACCTTTTTATAGTCATAACCATTATCATCCGTAATGATAAAGTCGGCTTTTACATCCGGGGCAAGGTTGAAACTCCGGGGCGTAAGTATATAACACATTTTATCCCCAAAAGGCCAAACATCCGAAGCCTGTAAAGTTGCATGATATATTCCACTCATTACAGCGCAGCTTACGGAATCCCGGAATTGATGAAAGCCGTAACCGTTCTCAATCGGTTGGCTGCCTTCCGGGAGCCAAGCGGTATAATCTCCTGCCTTTGGCACATACCCATCCAGCGACATAAAGGAGAAGGTCTTAATCTTATTTGTTTTGTTCATTGCATTGTCATTTACCCAAATTATTCCCGATAATAAAAGAGGCGTGGAAATCACGCCGCTTATCGGGAGGTACTGACAATACCTTAAACGAGACAACGCAACTCCACGCCAAAATGCGTGAATATCGCGCTTGTTAATCCTCGTTTATCCGTTAAATGTCAGTTTTCCCGATAAAAAGAAAAAGCGTATATTCATTTCCGGCAGCCCCAAGCGGATAAGATTCGCAAGGTAGCATACCGTATCATATCTTTAATTTACATCATAAAGGCAAATTTTAATTGGTGGTACAAATTTACATTATTTTCTCCATATACGCATTATCTCCTTCTCCTTTCATTACTCCGCTTCATTCTCTGCAATAGTGCATCTTTCAAAGCGTCCAGGAAAGGTGTCGGGTCGTTGCGTGTTCTCATTTCCGCAAAGGCACTCGATACATTACCCAAATCCACACCGAGAAGCCGTTGAATTACTGTAACTACCCTCTTTAGAGGTATGCTGCCAAAAGCCCGAAATGAATCGAGAGCATAAAGAAGTTCGATCAAAAATGTTTTTTTGGTAGTCCAGGATAGTTGTGCCTTATCTTCATGCGGACGCTCCAATTCATCCAGTTGCGATTTTATTAATATCTCCAACCGTTCATTAGCTATCATCTTCGCCATTTTATAATCACAGTTGGTTGAATATTTAGGTTCTCGCTCACTTAAAGAAGGCTCCAAATACTGTAAACCCAAAACAAACTTATCACGGGTAAAATAATTTACATCGTTTTCAGTTGCCCCTAAACGATAATAACTGTAAAATTCCGGCCTCCGGTCAATATAGTCCTGCAAATTCTCCAGTTCTTTGTTAAGGTAATCTCGCTGTATTGACACGCCACCCACAGGACGGTTCATTTCTATATTATATATCTGGCAATAGTAAATCATTTGTGATATTAAGGAGGGTTTAGCGTTCTTGAAAAAGTGAATTTCTTCCTGTTCATCCTTAAAATCATACTCGATGATAAAGGTTTTTAATTCCAAATTAGCCTCGGCAAGAACAAGGGCGCTCGAAAACGCCCTTTTCAAAACATCTTTTTCCACTGTTTCTAATTGACGGATTTTTTGTGCCGTTTCTTTATTCAAATTATGCAGGAAGTCATCTAACATATTATTTACAGGTTATTAGTATGTCCGCTTAAAAGTTTTCTTTCCGGCAAAAACGGAATTGCCTTTAAGTCGTTTTTCAATACGCAGGAATTGATTAAATTTCTCAATCCGTTCTCCTCGGCATCCGCTTCCAGTTTTGATATGTCCGGCGTTCAATCCTACTGTGAGATCAGAAATGAATGTATCGACAGTTTCTCCGCTGCGGTGCGAAACAAAACAGTTATAGCCGTTTTGCCTTGCTAATTCCATAGTTTCCAGCGTTTCGCTAACCGTGCCGATCTGGTTCAGCTTTATAAGGATAGAATTGGCAACGCCTTTGTCTATGCCCTCCTGTAAAATGGCCTTATTAGTGCAGAAAATATCATCCCCGACAAGTTCCACGCGATTACCGAGGGCTTTTGTAAGGTTTTGCCAACCCGTCCAGTCATTTTCTGCCAGTCCGTCCTCTAACAATACTATCGGATATTGGCGCACCCAATCCTCCCACAGTTTTATCATTTCGTCGCTTGTAAGCAGTTTCCCTGTACTTTTGAACAGTTTGTATTTGCCGTTCTCCCATAATTCGCTCGTCGCCGGATCGAGGCAAATACTAACGTCAGTACCAGGCGTGTAGCCTGCTTTTGTAATTGCTTCCAATATTACTTCTACCGCTTCCTCGTTGGATTTAAGATTAGGCGCAAAACCGCCTTCATCACCTACGCCCGTGCTGTAACCTTTGGCGTTCAACACTGACTTTAACGTATGGAAAACCTCTTCGCCCATGCGGATAGCCTCGGCAAAAGACGGGGCATTATGCGGGGCTATCATAAACTCCTGAAAGTCCACATTATTATCGGCGTGTTTACCGCCGTTTATCACGTTCATACACGGCACGGGCAATACATAGGCGTTGCTCCCGCCGAGATACTGATATAGCGGCAGCCTCATACTTTGCGCCTTTGTACGTGCATAGGCCATTGATACCGCAAGAATGGCATTTGCTCCTAATTTCGCCTTGTTAGGCGTTCCGTCCAGTTCGATCATAGCATAATCCAGTTCCCGCTGACTGGCAAAACTTTCTCCAACTATTGCCCTGGCAATGGTTTTGTTTACATTTTCAACGGCTTTTAATACCCCTTTACCGCCATAGCGTTGTTTATCGCCGTCCCGTAATTCTACGGCCTCACGTTCCCCGGTCGATGCACCGCTGGGAACCATTGCCCGTGCTTGTGTTCCATCCTCTAATGTAATGTCCGCCTCAATAGTCGGATTGCCTCTTGAATCGAGTATCTCGATTGCTTCTAAATTCGTAATTTTCATGACATTAATTTTTTAAAAATTATATTTCATTCCGAGCGTTACCACTTGCGTTTCGTAGTAATTCTCTTTCTGCATTGTTAAATTCTGCCCGTTAATTGTCTGTTTGATCTCAAAGGTATTAAGTATGTCTGTAGCCGATAGGGAAAATTCCGCTTTGCCGCCAAAAGCCTTTTTGCGAATACCTAAGTCGAATGAACCTCGTCCGGCAATCTCCCCCTGCGGAATAATATCTTTTGCATAATAGATATAAGAGGCTTGCAAGTCGAAATCTTTAGGGAGTTTTACCGAAGTATTCAGTTTCAAATTCCATGTATTACCTTTGGTTTTCCCGAACGAGAAAGGTTGATCGACAGGGTAAATTATAGTGCCCTCGAAAGCGTCTATAATATTTCTGTACCAATTAAACCCTGCATTGAAATTCCATTTTTTGGTTATCTGCTGTTCAATTATTACCTCTGCCCCATAGTTTTGCCCTTTGTTGAGGTTTTGTGTTACAGCATTTATTATTTCCGGCTGAGACGGGTCGCTGGCATATATTCGAGTAAATATATCGCTGATGTCTTTATAATAACCCGAGACGAACACCGAGCCTCCGTTCCAGGAGGTTTTGTACGCGATTTCAAAAAGCTGGGTAAACTGCGGTTTCAGATATGGGTTGCCCGTTTTCAATATTTCCGGATCATCATATTTAGGAAACGGTCGCAGGTCAAATTCTCCCGGACGATCTACCCGGCGATTATAGAACAAGGATAATTTATGATCTTCGGCCAAACGGAACGAAACGCGAACATTGGGAAACAGCGAAAGTTTATCGTATGACTGATTGCGGTTATAATAGGCGTTGGCGGGGTCGATATGATATTTAATAACCGCTTCTTCCGCCCGTAATCCCGCCTCCACATCAATAAATTTGGACTCGAAAACATAATTGGCGTACAGAGCATAAATATCTTCCTTATATTCAGACCATTTGCCGAGGTCAGGGTCGAGAATGGAATTTGCGCCGGGGAATATATCATAAGTGATAGGGATTGAGCGCAACTGCACTTTCGTTCCGGCTTCGATGCGACCAGCAAATAGTGGCTTAACGTAATCTATATTAAGGCTGGCTATTTTTTCCTTGGCGATAAGCCGGGTTTCATCGGTCGAATTGCGCACGGCGGTCGAATCCGTAAAAGGAAATAACTCATCTTCCACGCCGTGAGTGTAAAGGATCGTGGCTTCGAGTACGTGCCCTGCCTGTGCGAATTTGTGCCTGTAGTTCGCACTGTAATTCATGGCCCAAGTGCGCTCGTCCTCCGCCCACGTCCAAAACCTTTTACGCCCGCTACCGTCCACATAGTCATAAGGTACATGACCCCGATCTATATGGTATTCATCCTCGAACAGTCCGAAAAACGTAAGCTGGTCGTTATCGCCGATGAACCAATCCATACCGAATTTTACGGTATATTGTTGCTGGCTTCGGTTTTCGAGAAACTGGGAGATAACGTCGTCCGTCCCGTCCGTATATTTCCGGGTGGTAAACTCGTTGCAATTCACTTTCCGGCGGAACATTGCGTCCGATTGCAGGAACAGGTTTACTTTATCGGTACGGTAGTTAAGACTGACGGAAGGGTTGTATTTGGGCGTGAGCGAATACTTATCCATTATGCCGGGCAAATTGCTTTTTCTCTTTGTCAGTTCGCCCAACCCGAAATTAAACCCGACCTCGCCATTAAATCCGGTTTTTGTTTCTTCCTTATATATGATATTGACGATGCCAGCCATTCCTTGCGCGTCAAATTTCGCTGACGGGTTATTGACTATCTCTATGCGGGCAATATTGGAGGCCGAAATATTATCAAGCCCTTTTTGATTGCCAAATCCGGTCAGCGACGATTGTCGTCCATCAATCAACACCAATACTTTGTCGCTTCCCCTCAACAATACCTTACCCTCCTGATCAACCGTAACACCCGGTAGGTTGCGCATTGCTTCAAGTACCGAACCGCCGGATTGCGATATATTATCTTGCAAACTATACGTTTTCTTTTCGAGCCTGCCCGAAACAATATCCGCCCGTCCTGTTATGACAACCTCGCCGATTAAAGCGACATTCTCGGCAAGCATTATATCGCCGATGTCATAAATATTGTTTATCTCACCAATCGCTACCGTCAGGCTGTCCGAGTGATAACCAATATAAGAAAACAGGAATGTATAAGTACCTTTTTTAAGGTCAGTTACAGTAAAACGACCGTCAGTTCCGGTAATTACCCCTGTTAACATACTACCATTATTATTAAGAACCGAAACAGAGGTATAATCCATAGGAGTTTTGGATGCTTTATCCATTACCCTGCCGGAAACGACTGATTGCGCATAAAGACCAGAGAACATTCCACAAAACATGAAAAAGAAAATAATTTGGAGTTTCATTTTTTCGATTTTATAAATTTGACAATTCGATTATTTCCTGTTTTTCCACCGCAATTATCCGGGTATTTTCCAGCAGTTGTTTGGCGGTTTTTAGAAATGTACTAATGTTGTCGGCGGTGTCGGTTATTTCAAGGCATTGCGGCTTGCGGGGCGAAGGAATTTCACTAATGCCCCATTGGATTGCTTGCCCATTCAGGTAGCCCGCCTCAACATTAAAGAATATTACCTGTTGTAACCCTGCCTCTTTGCATCGTTTCATTAAGCGATTGGCAAGCCTGTTGTTCCATGCACGTTGCCATCGGGTAAGTCCCCCGGCTTTCGTGCCGTATTCAAAATAAATTCGTATTGTTCTCATACGCTATATGTTTTATTCGTTGCGGTTTTCTTCGCCAAATTCCCCTAAAGTGTCGGACGGTATCGGCTCGTCAGACTCTTTTTTGCTGTTATGGATAAGTAGCTTTTTGTAGGTCATATCTATACCAAATGCACCGAGGGGAGCAGTTATCAATATGGCAAGCACAGCAACGGTAAGTACGATTTTACCACAGGGCAACCCCATCGCCAGCGGGAGCGAACCGATTGCCGCCTGTACGGTGGCTTTGGGAATATAGGCTATCATACAAAATAGCCGTTCTTTCATGTTTAGTTTGGTTTTAAGCATGCACATAAACACCCCGACCATGCGGAACACGAGCGCAAAGAATATCACGGCTACCGCCGCCACACCTGCCGCCGTTGCGAATTTTATATCGACAGTCGCGCCCACCATGACGAAGAGGATTATTTCCGCACCCACCCACAATTTCGAGAATTTGGGCGATATGCGGTTAGCTAATACGGGATAGAATTTTAATATAGTAGCCCCCATAGCCATAACCGACAGCAGACCGGAAACGGCAACCGTTCCTTTCAGCCACCCTTCCACAGCGAGAAACAAAAAAGCGAAACTCATCATTATAAGCACCTTTATCGAATCTCTCATATGGAATCGTTTGAAGAATTTAACCAAGCCCCACCCGGTAGCTATGCCGAGGAAAAGTCCGGTAATAATGGAAACAGGTATTTGAACGAAACTCCCCGCCGAAACCTCGCCGCCCGTTGCAAGCGTTGTAAAGGCCGTAAACATCACAATAACGAAAACATCATCTACCGACCCCCCGGCCATAATCATTTGCGGAATACCTTTTTTTGTCCCGATTTTGTTTTCCATGAGATACAGCATTTTCGGGACTATGATTGCAGGGGAAACGGCGGCAACCACAGCACCCATAATAGCGGCATCCAAAACCGAAATCCCTAATAATTTTGGTGCAATCAGTATCATTCCGGCAATTTCAAAACAGGCCGGAAGGAAACACATCAGGATAGCTGGGCGGCCGACCTTTTTCAGATCCTTAATGTCGAGCGCAAGCCCGGCACGCATAAGTATTATGACGAGAGCAACCTGCCGCAATTCGACCGAAATACCAAGCAGCGAGGGAGAAATTAGATTTAGCACATACGGGCCGAGAACAATACCCGTAATAAGCATCCCCAGCAGGGCGGGTAGCCGCAGTTTATTAAAGATATAACCCAACGACAACCCTAATAGAAATATTAATGCGAGACTTGTTAGCATGATTTTGATTTTAATATGATACGTTGAGAAAAAGGCATAACGGGGCTATCCCGCACAGTATCGCCCGGCGGGTCATTGCCTGTTAAAGAATGTTTAAAAAGTTGTCCGCAAAAGAATGGAAAGCTATAAAAATAAAATATCCTACCGATCATAATCTTCTAAGATTAAGTTTCAGTAGGAACTATCAGCTTTTAAGCGGTTTTAGGGAAGTCCCATTCCCTTTTTGAATTACTGTGCAAAGATATAAAAATTATTGGATTAGTCAATCATATTATTATATTTTATACTATGATAACAGAACAAAATTTCTGTAAGTATAAGAGTTGCATTTTTACTAAAACGTCCTTGCGGGAGGGTAAATATGTAGTTGAGTGTGGAGGATTTTTTTGCAAAGACAAGAATATTGCACAATAAAAGTTTGGTTTAATTATGCAAAGTCGTGCATTTTGACTACCTTTGTAATAAGTTATTTGAAGTAGTGCAAAATATTGTGGTTCATAGTTGCTTAACTGTAACTTATCCATAACCGCCCTGTCAATCCAACTACGCGCACATTCTGATTTTCAATAACCTACTTTTCTATTTCTGATATTATACAAAGATAGTGAATGCTGAGTGCAGAGCCAAACTTGTTTGTTTCACGCTTCGACAATAGAATCCTGTGAATACAAAAAACCAGGGAAACCGCCCCCTCCCTTACTGATATTTTTTTCTTCCTCCCTTGCATAAACCGATTTTATGTCGTAATATTGCACCCGATTTCAGAACAACCTTCTGATCCGGTCCTATAGCTCAGTTGGTTAGAGCACCTGACTCATAATCAGGGAGTCCCTGGTTCAAGCCCAGGTGGGACCACCACCTAAAAGGAAGCACTTACAGTATATATTGTAAGTGCTTTTTGTTTATGGTTAGTGTGATAGAGCTAAATATAAGTTCTTTTATAAAAAGAAAACCCTATCTACATAAAAGTGGATAGGGCTGCTCTCATATTTGTTGTCTCACAAGGATTCGAACCTTGACAGGCAGAACCAAAATCTGCAGTGCTACCATTACACCATGAGACAATCCTCTGCTTTACGAAAAAGCGATGCAAAGGTAAGGTTTTATTCTTATTCTGCAAATATTTTGTTGTTTTTGTGTTTGAAAGGCAAACAGATCGGCTACTTTTAAAAGTCGCCCTCGGTCAACCCAAGTGACAACCTTATTAGGGAATCGTTATCTATGGTGTCAACTTTTATAGTAAACAGTGACAAAAAATGACAACCAATTTCAGGATAAGTCACACTTTTATACGGAGTATTCTATCGTCGATGCGCCTCGACAGTACTGTCCATGCCCTTCGACAGTACTGTTCATGCCCATCGACAGTACTGTCCATGCCCATCGACGATAGAATACTGGCAGAATGATTTGCAAAAACTCCCGGCAATTTTCCACTATTCTCGGGCGATTTTGACAAAATGATATTATATATCGCAACCAAAACAGTATATTTGCCCATTACTATGGGATGAAACTTAGCCGCGAACATCTTCGCTTGGCCGAGCGGGAGAAAGAGAAATTATTTTGTAAAAAACCTAAATAGAGAAAAATGGTATGAAGAAGTTATTTATGTTAGTGATGGTTTCCTGCTTATTGCTGTCATGCGGAAACAAGAAAACAGAACAGGCAAATGGCGCCGAAGCAACTAAATCGGAAGTAACCACCGAAGTGTATAAACTGGACGACCTGTTGGCCAATGCAGACCAGCTGGTTGGAAAAACGGTGAAAGTACGCGGTAGCGTGACACACACCTGCGCCCATTCCGGCAAGAGATGTTTCCTTGTTGGCGACAATGAGAATGTAACCATGCGTGTGGAAGCCACAGGAAAAATCGAAAGCTTCAACAAAGAATTGATAGGCTCTGAGCTGGAGGTAACCGGCATCCTGCAGGAAAACCAATTGAGCAAAGAATACATTGATCAGATGGAGAAGGATACCGAAGCCAAAATGACGGAAGAGGATGGTTCGGCAGAGACTTGTGAAGCGGAACTGAGCAATATCAACGACATGCGGGAGTGGATGAAGGCCAACAACAAAGATCATTACTCTATCTACTACCTGGATGGACAAGAATATGACATCGTCGACTAAAAAAACATTCAACAAACAACTCACCAAGTGGGCGCGTATCCTCCATCGTGACCTGGGCTATCTGATGGTAGGGCTCAGCCTGGTGTATGCTATTTCCGGCATCTTACTGAACCACATGGACGGGAAAGATCCGGCCTTCCGTACGGAAACAGGCTCGATCACCCTTTCGCCTTCGCTCGATAATGAAGGGGTAACGGCTGCCTGGAACGGGCAGGAAGGATTGCCCGCGCTGCGGAAAGTGCAAAAGGTCGACGACGAACACTACCGCCTTCTGTTGGAAAGCGGGATAGGTGTCTACAATAAAAAGAGCGGCGCTGCGGAATATGAGAAGTACACCAAGCGTGAGTTCGTTTATTGGATCAACCGCCTGCACTACAACAAAGTGAAAGGATGGAGCCCGATGGCGGATTTCTTTGCCGGCGCGCTTATTTTCTTCGCCCTCTCCGGACTGATTATGGTCAAAGGAAAGAATGGCCTCGGCGGACGCGGCAAGTGGTACCTGCTGATAGGTATACTGATTCCGATATTGTATATTTTGTTTTCGTGAAAGAAGAAGTTAAGAAGTCAGAGAAGTTAAGAAGTAAGAAGCCAGGCAAATTATGCATTTTGCCTGGCTTCATATTTATATCGACTTAACCTCTCTAACTTCTGACTTCCTCTCACTCCCTCTTATCCAACCGAATGGCAGAAGGGGTAGTGAAGGAGACAATTCCGACAACCATAATAATAACCCCGCAAACAATGAAGCTGGTCGTCACGCCCAGGCTATCGGCAAAGAACCCTATCCCAACAAGCCCTACCAGCGAGGGGATAATACTGAAGGTGTAGAACATAGAGAAGACACGTCCCAGGGCTTCCGGCCGGATATGGGTCTGCACCAGCGCCGTGAAGGAGGAGTTGTAGACCGCACCCGACACGCCGGCAATGGCTGTCAGGATAACAAACAACACAAAGCCATTCGGCGATAAGACCCCCGACAGGGCAAACGTAGCCCCAATCAACAGATACATCAGATTGACTAATACCACCCGGTTCACCTTATAGACCTTCGCCCCCATAACAGCGCCTCCCAATAGGGCACCCACGCCCCAGATCACCTCGATCAGGCTCACCTGGAAGGCGTTTCCCTGGAAATGCTCCAGCGTCATCAAGGGGAACAACACGCTGACCGGCATCAGGAAGAGGGTGACCAG
Source organism: Parabacteroides sp. PFB2-10 (assembly GCF_029893085.1). Lineage (GTDB taxonomy): Bacteria > Bacteroidota > Bacteroidia > Bacteroidales > Tannerellaceae > QVMG01. The sequence goes on along the minus strand of NZ_JARXWI010000022.1, from coordinate 35,707 downwards.
AATAGAAAACAGGAAGATCCAACTCAGACCCCGGCTTCGCAAAACGGTCATAAGCCCCTCTTTCATCTCCTTGAATACATGAGGCGTATGCCCTTCTGCCTTCTCCGGATTGGGGATATGTACGAAAAGCAAAGAGAGACAGGCCACAACGGCGCCAACTACATCCAACAATAAGACATACTCCATATCCCATATCGTAATAAACAAAGCCCCCAAAGCCGGTCCGGCAATATTCCCGACCGAACCGATAATCTGGCTAACCCCCGCAATGCGCGTCAACTGCTCCTGGGGAGCCAACAGGGGAATGGATGCCTGCATCGCCGGCATGTGGAACGCCGAGCCCACCGAACGAAAGGCAAGCAATACGAAGATATGCCACATCTCGGCCACCTCGAGCCAGAAGAGAAGCGACATAATAATCGTACAGAAAGCAATAAAACTATCGGCCAGGATCATAATCGCCTTCCGGTTCCAGCGATCGATAAACACCCCGGTCACAGGACCCAATAACGCCTGTGGCAACATAGCCGCAATAGCCGCCCAGGCCAGCATCTCAGCCGAACCGGTTTCCATACTGATCCAGAGGATCACTGCGAAATTGACAAGAATACTCGTCAGAATGGACAGGAATTGCCCTGTCCATATAATGGCAAAAACTTTTTTCCAATTTTCCATACATACACGAATTTGACCATACGCCCGATGCGTATTTCATCATGAAACAATACGAATAAATACTAACAGAAAGGGACACGTGTAGTAACGGTACACGCATCAGGCCGGAGAGGAAGGTTGTCCGGACACGGTCTTATCTTGTGCGATAAATGCCTGCCATTGGTTTATGGATATAATTCATAAAATAATTTGATGCCACAAATCTATGAAATAAATACAAAATTCCAAATCATTCCGAGAAAAACATTCTGATAACCAGATCATCATGCTCTTGTAATGAAAATAGCGAATGAAACAAATAACAAAGCGGCTGCCTTTCACAAAGACAGCCGCTATTTTGAAGGAGGTACCCTTCGGTTGATTAATATGAATAAGTAGTCTTATCGCAAGACCATCACTTTTTCTCTGCCAACGATGTAAATGCCTGCCGGAAGGCCTTCCGTAGCCTTGCTCTTCAAAACCTGTGAGCGTACTTTTATACCGGTTATGGTGTACACGTCTACCGGCAGGTCTTCCTGTGGAAGAATATCTTTTTCTATTCCGGTGGGGTCTTCGTAATTGTCGGAATTGGTTACATAGGCTTTTTTAAAGTCTATCGGTCTATTGCCATGCGACCAGAAGCAGATATAATACAAATGGGATGGATCGCACACCTGGTTGGCATTTTCGCCTTTACGCATGGCATGGAGGTCGACCACCACGCGCAGATTCCCGTCGAACCGGTAGCTGGCACAGGAGCTCCAGTAGGAGTTTTCGTCGAAAAGACGAAGTTCCGTTCCGCAGTCTTGCACGGCATCGAGTTCTACCACTAAGTATTTGAACGCCGACAAGTCGACGCCATTGCTATAACGCCAGCCTCCCGCTCCCCATTGGCTGGTGATTAAGGTGCGGGTAGCTTGGTCGAACGTGCCGTTGCCAAATATAGACGGATTAAATAAGCCGCTGATAAAGGGGAAGGTATGTACCGCCACCTCGAAAGTAGTACGTTGTGTATTGCCCAACCGGTCGCTGAAGCTGGCGGTAACGGTGGTAGTTCCTTCGCTTATCGAAATCAGTTGACCGTTGGCAATCGAGGCTACCTTTCCTTCGGAGATGGTATAAGTGGCTTGTGTTGTAATGTTTTCCGTATGCCCGTCTTTAAAGCGTGCCGAGAGTTTGAGTGTCTGGCTGGTGCCGATCAACAGGTCGATCACAGAGCTGTCGGTATAAATCTTGTCGATGGTGATCTCGTCTTCGGTATAGCCTGTGAAGGAATCGTCGTAATAGGTCGACTCTTCGAACGTCTCTTCGGTACTGAACCAGTCGACATCCACATAACCGCCTGTTTGAGCAGTGGCGAAATTGAAAATGCCAAACCGGATTCCTACAAAGACAGACAGTTTGAATTGCATGGTGTATTCATCGCCAAAGGGGAGATAGGTCGAGTTGTCGGTGCTGTAATAGAAGCGGGCTTTGCCTGTTCCGTAGTTGGCTACGGCGCGCAGATAGATTTTCGATCCGCAATCGATGGCCTCTGTTTGGGTCACATCGGCAACGGTTTCTGCCTGCTCTATTTCGCATTTCTTCCAGATTAACTTCTTCTGTCCGTTCTCTATCTGAATGCCTATATAGGCATACGGATCCTGAAATACCGTTAATCCGGCGATGTCGCCTTCTTTCATGTGGGATATGTCCAGACTGATGGTTCCGTAGGAGTTCTTTGTCGACGAATGATAGCCGAAGACACGCTGGGTCAGTGTGTTGCGTGCCTCGAGCAGGTTGGAAACAACAGCACCTGTTTTCAATCGGAGATGGCCGGGGTTTTCGAACAACGACCAGTTGGCGTTATCGGGATTGTGGTTCCATCCCCATTGCATGCCCAGTTTGTAGTTGCGGAAGTTGTCGTTGGTTGGCAGCGTTGTGATGGGGTATTCTTTTCCTACGTTGGGCTTCCGGTAGGTTTTTACCGCCGTTCCGTTCACCCCGATTACCGGCCAGTTGTCTGTCCAGCTAACAGGTTGCAGGTTGGGCAGGCGGCCATAAGGTCCTTTGTCGTAGAACAACATGGTCCACCACTCGCCGGTTTGGGTCTCCACAAGCGCACCCTGGTGAATGTTTTCTTCGTCCAACAGCTTTTTCTCTTCGTAAGGACCGAAGATATTGGTCGAACGGAATACGGTTTGCGAAGCAGGCCATCCGCCATAGGTGGCATAGATGTAATAGTAGTCGCCGATCTTATACAGATGACTTCCTTCCAGTCCGGTGTTAGGACGGCTAACTACCTCCTGCTCGTTCAAGGCTTCGAAGTTCTTATCCAGTTCGGTCATGGTCAATGTGTTGATGCCATGTACCACATAGACCTTCCCATTGTCGTCGAAATGCAAGCCCGGATCATAAAAGCCTTTCGTGAGATGGCGCAGATCCCACGGCCCTTCTGGATCGGTAGCCGTAAGCAGATAGCCCCCTTCGGACAGGGTATTGAAGAGGATATAGAATTTCCCGTTGTGATATTTCAGACTCGATGCCCACTGTCCTTGTGAATAGCGATCTTTGCCGTTCAATAGGTTGTAAGCGTCGCTCGATTCGATCAGTTCCAATGGGTTGCTGCAATAACTCCAGTTCACCAGATCGTAGGATTTCAATAAGGTGGCTCCGGGGAATATGTGCATGGTAGTCGACACCATATAATAGACATCGCCTACACGGATCACGTCGGGATCGGGGAAATCGGCATGGATCACCGGATTGGTGAATGTGCCGTCGCCATTATCGCTATGCGACTGATAGCTGAATGCCGGGCGCGGATATTCTGTTTTTGCATACTCCTGATACCAATGCCAGGCAGGCCAGGGACAGGCTTCGGGGTCGTTCAAAAAGGTATAGGGTACACCTTGGGCAGGCGGCGTGGGTGAGAATTGTGCCAATCGGTTGGCATCGGTAAAGATCAGCCAACTCACATTGCCCGAGTCGTCGGTGATCTTCTTGAAATTGGCGCCAAAGCCATCTCCTCCGGCTGTGCCGGTATGTCCTTTTCCCCACGAAGCCTCGTATTTCTCATCGGCCCAGTCCATTTCGGTCACGGTGATGGGAGCGAAGTCGGCCACGGGTTTCACATTCGCATCCCATTCCTTTTTAAACTCGGCATAGCCGTTGGCGCTTCCGAACCATCCCGGATAGATATGTATGGCATAGCCGATGTTCTCCCCTTCGATGGGGTTCACGGCATAACCTTTGTATTGCGACTGATAGCCCGATCCGGGTATCCAGAGCACATTGTGGAAACCATTTGCCCGAATGCGGTCGACGATCGGTTGGAATATCTCTTTCAATACATCAAAGTGGGGCTGTGAGTTAGCGCCGACGGTTCCATCGGCCAACCGGATGCGTATCGGTTCGTTGGCCAACTCAAACATCACCGCCTCCATACTTTTTATCTTAGGGTGTGAAGAGACAATATCCCATACCTTCAACAGATACTCATTGTACACATCGCCTTTCCCCATCTCTTCAGGACAAACCCCCGGCGGGCGCATGATAACATACAATCCTTTCGAGATCGCATATTCGGCCATGGGAATGAACACCTCGTCGAGGTATTTGCGGAAGCGTGTTTCGCTGAAACATTCTTCGCCTTCGTATCGTCCCGAGCAACCCGGTTCGCTGCTCCAGTAGGGATCCATATGCAAGCGCAGAAAACTCATCTTCCAATCGGCCGCCATAATGCCGTCGATCATCGATTTATTATAGCGCAGGCAGCCGGCCACATCGTAGTTGTTCCAATATTGTCCTCTCTCGTTGAAGTAAGGGCTATAGGTCTGGGCAAAGCCATGCAGGTTTACGGTGTTGCCATGTGGGTCTTTCAGGTAACGCCCCTCTACGTGGAGGCGCGGGGTGGGCATTCCGGGCCAGGCATGAATCATCATACTCCACAACAAGAGGAGTCCGGTCAATAGTACTCTGTTTTGTTCCTTCATATTTTATAAGATTTTTTCATTGTAAAGGAACAAATAAATCTTCCGGAAACAGTAGCATCCTATAACAGGCATCTTTGCCTGAATTACATCTTTCCACATATCCCTTTGGCCGATCTTTCCTCATGTTACATAAATCATTGCTCATGTTACACATGTTAAAATGTAGTCTCTTTTTTAACCTAAAAAGTGCTTATCCTGAGACGGGAGGCATGACCCTGGCTTATACGGCTGAAATAAACAATCAAATTTCAGTTCTATTATCTTTTTTATGATGTGAAAAGAGGGCGTTTTTGAGAAAACCTCAAAATAGCGATTGTAAGCAAAAAGGCCCTTTTTGTAACAAATCCATACGTTAAAAAATGTTTCTCCCGGGAGTTTGTCAAAAAAGTCCCGCCTTTTTCCCAAAAAAGTCCTGTCGAAATTACAAATCGTAAAAATGGAAAGTTTTCGAAATAGGCCGTTATTTAGATTGTAATTATTATATTTGCAATAATTACAAACCCAATAATCTCAAACCAATAATTACAAACCTGCTCCATGCCGCCGTCGAATCCTACCGAACTATTTATCAAGGTATGCTTTCGATGCTGCCCGAACGCCAGAAAGAGGTTCTTTTTGCCATTGCCAAAGAAGGGAAAGCGGCGGAGATCACTTCGGGTGACTTTATTAAAAAACATGCACTAAACTCTGCCAGTTCCGTGCAGTCAGCCGTGAAACAATTACTTGAAAAAGAACTGATCACCAAAGAGGGATCCCTCTATCTGGTGTACGACCGCTTTTTTGGCTTATGGATCTCTCAGGCATACGGCACAGGCTATCGCCTTTAGCCAGACTCTATTCGCTTTTATCGGGTGATGACAATTTACAAATGTAACCAATCAAATGGTCGTCGACGAAAAGCTATTGAAAAACCGGGGTGTTTGAGCAGGTAGTGTTGATAGAACTTAGTACATTTGTAACGTCCCTTCACGCCGGGGGCAACCTATTCTAATCGCAGATGGATTATATTGAACAACTGATTATTCTTTGTCCGCTGATATTTATCAGTGGTTTTATCGACAGCATTGCAGGCGGCGGCGGACTTATCTCCCTGCCTTCGTATAATGTAGCGGGACTGACACCTCATTTATCGTTGGGAACCAACAAGTTCAGTAGTTGCATCGGCACTTTTTTCAGCACCATGCGCTTTGTGAAGAATAAGAGCTATAACCTTACCAGTGCTATCCCTTCGGTTATTTTTGCCCTGATCGGCTCGGCTATCGGTGCGAAGATTGCGGTTTATATGGAGGCGAAAATATTGCAGTACGTACTTATTGCCGGGGTACCGGTGATTGCTTTCATTGTGTTTAAGAAAAAGAACCTGGCGGTGATCACACCGAAACAGCTATCAAAAGGGCGGATCATCTTTCTGTCTTCCGTGATCGGCTTTGTGATCGGGGGCTATGATGGCTTCTTCGGGCCGGGAACAGGCACTTTTCTTATTCTGGCTTATACCTCAGTCCTTGGTTTTGACCTATTGACCAGCATGGGGAATGCCAAACTGGTGAACCTGACATCCAACCTTGCCTCCTTAGTGGTGTTTCTCATAGAGGGCAAAATTCTGTTTGTTGTGGGGATTCCCGCTGCCTTGTGTGCCATTGCCGGTCATTATATCGGCAGCGGTCTGGCGATTAAAAATGGGCAAAAGATCGTTCGCCCGATACTGATACTGGTGTTAACTCTTCTGATGATCAAATTGGTGTGGGATATATTTGCCTGATCCCCTCTTTCTCTTAACGCCTCAAAACTACGCTTGGGTTACAACCCATGCTTTAAACTCGGAGGCTTTGTTTTTACTAATGTATATTCTTTCCGGGGTGTCGATACAAAGGTTGACAAGCAGGCGGTTGTCGAACCAGATCGTGATGTTCTGGATGCTATGGCGGGCGACAAGAAATTGTTTGTTGGCCCGGAAGAATTGGTTCGGATCTAAATTGAGTGATATCTGTTCGAGGGGCTTCGTATAGGGGTAGGAGGAACCGTCTTTCATATAGATCTTTGTGTTTTTATCGGATGTATAGAAACAGGCCACCTCTTTGAGGTCAATGGGGATCAGTTTATCCCTCACCTGAATCAACAGGCGGTCTTTGTAGCGGGGCGAGGGATTGACCTGCGTCATTCGTGTAAGGTATTCAACCACTTCGGTTCTTGTCCATTTACTGAATTTACGCAAGGCACGGGTCAACTCATCTGTTTTAATGGGTTTAAGCAGATAGTCCACACTGTTTACTTTGAATGCTTCGATGGCATATTCATCATACGCCGTGGTGAATATGATCGCTGTTTCTACCTGTATGCTGTCGAAGATCGAAAAAGCTGAGCCGTCGGAGAGGTGTATATCCATCAGGATCAGGTCGGGTGCCGGGTTGGTCTGTAGCCAGTGAACGGTCTGGCTGATACTTTCGGTATTGCCCACTACCTCAATATTGTGATCTATCTCGGCAATGATATTGATCAGATTCTCGTATGCAACGGTTTCGTCTTCTACAATCAGGATTTTCATACGATGTTATTTGAGTGGTAAGTAGACTGTATAGGTGTTTCCGTCGTCTTCGATGCGGATCTGTTTGTTCATAAGCAGGGCGAAGCGGTTCTCCAGGTTCTTCAATCCGGTTCCATTGGTCTCCGAGGGAGAAAGTTTGGGGTATATCGGGTTGGTAATCACCAGCTCGTCGTCCTGGTTGAGGTAGATGGAGACCTCCATCTTATGCTCGCTATCGATCGTATTATGTATGACGATATTGTCGATAAGGGGCAGAATAGACAATACCGGCAGCTTGAGATTCTGCTTTTCCGGGCTTACATCGATGTTGAAAACAAGTTTGTTAGCAAAACGAACCTCCATCATATAGCGGAAGGATTGGGCGAATTCCAATTCATCGGCCAATGGCACCAGTCCTTTCTTATCGCTTTGCAGGATGTAACGGAAGACATCGGATAGTTTGTTTACAAAAGCCAGGGTGTTTTCATCCTCTTTCTTGCGCACCAAGGCTGTCAGGCTATTCAATGAATTGAAGAAAAAGTGCGGGTTGATCTGATTGGCCAGCGCGTCACACCGGCTTTGCAGGTTCTCGATTTTCAGTTGTTCGATCTCCTGTTCTTTCTTTCGCTGCACATGATACAACATAAAGACATGCCCCACAAAGGTGCAAACAATAAACACCACAAAGAACTGGAAGAGCAGTATACTTCCAAAGCCACACGCCTTCCCGTGCCAAACACACATGAAAACCACAAACAGGCCGTAGGCTACAGCCGTAATGGCGAACGTCCTCCATGCCCGCTGCTGGAAACAAAGATTTTTGATTTTATTCAGGTTATAGATCAACAACCCCCATATCAATCCGACAAAGAAGAAATAGCGGATAAAGAAAAATGTCCAATGGGTAGCATGTTTCGATTCATCAAGAAAACTAAGCTCCCAGGGAAGGCAGGCAATGTCCGGATAGACAATAAACACCGCACTGACAAAGCTGATCAGACATAATTTGAAAGCACTATAATTATCTAATATTTTCATGACACATCTTGTTTTTACAAAGATAACATCCTAATTAGATTATTGTACCACTTTTACGCAAACCATTTTAGCCTGGTCGCGGATCAATAGTTTGCCGTCGGCCAACGCGATAGGCGCCCAATTCTGTGTGCTACCACCCATGCGTGCCATCCCCTCGCCGGCACCGCCTTCGGTCAGAACGTCAGCTTTTGAGATCATCTTAAAGGCTTCCGGGCTGGGTTCTATCAGATAGAGCGTCTTCAGTCCGTCGGTTGCCAACAGTAGCCCATCGGCCAGGATCATACTACCGCGGTCGAAGTTGGGATTACGTCCGGTCTTCCATTTGATATTTCCCTCCATATCCATACAGACAAGCCCGTCGCGTTTCTGATTTGTACGATACATGGCGTAGAAATGTCCATCGTGGTAGAGGGGTGGCTTTGTCTGGTCGCCGAACTCCAGTGTCGTAAAGAGTTCGGTGGTGTCGAAGCTGCCGTTAGCCTTTTTGTTTATCTGTATCATGGTTGCTCCACGCTCGTATCCTCCGATAATCAGTAGTTTGTTGTCTGCAGTAACCACCGGACAGGCTACGGAGATATGACAATCCCAGTTGCTGTATTGCCAGAGTGTTTTGCCGGTATGCGGATCCAGTCCGACCACATTACCTTTGGTCACTTCCGCGTCGCGGTTCTGAAACGTATTGGTAGAGGAAGTGAGCCATACGACCTGATCTTCCCCATGGATCTTCAGAATTTTCGGACTCACATAGCTTTCATTGCCGAGATTAGGCGTTTTCCATACTACATCCCCCGTTTGTTTGTTGTAGGCCACAACACCCGCTTCGGGAGCTTGTGAAGCCACAATAAGCAGATCGCCGTAAAGCACCGGACATTGCGAAATGGCCCATAAAGGAATCGTTTTGCCACCGAAATCAGTCCATACGTTTTTCTGCCACACCGGCTTCCCGGTTTTGACGTCGAAGCAATAGAGGTCGCCGTAAGGACCACAGGAGTACACATGGCGATCGTCGACTACCGGCACACTCCGTGAACCCGGAAAAGGAATGTCTCCCGGAGCGTCATAGCTGTATCTCCAGAGCTCTTCTCCGGTCTGCAGGTTGAAGCAACGCATAATATCTCCTGTTTCCTCATCCCGGTCGAGCAGATAGGCTTTGCCGTTTTTCACAACAGGACCGCCATATCCTACGCCTACCTCTACGGCCCATAATACTTCCGGACCTTCTTCCGGCCAACTTCTTAACAACCCTTTCTGGGGTGATTTGCTATCTCTGTCGGGGCCGAGGAACTGAGGCCAATCCTGCGCCTTGATAGACGGGCAGAAGAACAAAATAGAAGCAATAACTACTATACAAAGAGACTTCGTTTTCATGTGTTGTTGTTTTATTATGATAAAAATAGGACAAATTCAAATTCAACCCCTTCTCTTTCCCGTTAAAGCGAAAAAAAGAAGGGGCAAAACGAAAAGGGAAGGGATTGATAATCAATCTACCGGCGGCAGATAGCCAAATTCCCTAAGCATATTCCAGGCAGCGGCAGGTGTGAACCCACGGTTTTGTTCGGTGTGGCTGTCGGTATCGTGTGGATTGGCGCCCACTTCGGCATATAATTGGTTGACACCCGCCATAAGAGCGGCCTGGATGGGTTCATGTACGTTCATGGCGCGGGAGGGATCGACCACGAGATTGGTCACGGCAACAATCTTTGTCAGTTCGGGCGCGGATATTTGTCCCTGTTCATACAAGGGAGTCCCTTTCACGGCTGTACGGCGCATGGCGGCCATCACTCCGATATTCAATTCTTTGGCACGAAGGATCTCGGCTGTTATCTCTTCATAGGAATGCTCGGGACCTATCGGCTCGATACAATAATAGAGTTCCAAGCCCGCCTCCTGTATGGCGCGAAGGGTTGCCTCGCGCTCTTGGGGATCGGCCATTGTATCGATGCCTTCGCGCAGGCGGTTGATATGGTAGGCACCGGTAAAGCCGGCCTCTTTCAGTTGGAGAGCCGTTTGCAGATCGAAATCACCAATATTAGCTACTAATCGCTGGTCCTTTCGCAGTAACGGTTTGACGGCTTTGCCTACCGATAGGAATTTATCCTGCGGATAATCAGCGGTGGTCATCAGGAAAAAGTCGTCGAAATAGCCCTCCTGCAACCAGTTCAGTTGTGAACAGATCTCGCCGGCCGTCTTTTCCCATTGAGAGTCCATCGAGTAATGGGCGGCTCCCATAGAGCAAAACTTACAATTAATCGGGCAGGGCTCGGCATTGATTCCGATCTGGGTAAACACATACCCGCGGTTGCCGAATTTCTGCCGGGAGCGATCGTTGGAGACGGCAAGCAATTCAAAGAATTCTTTGCTGAGAACCTCTATACGCAACAGGTCGACTATTTCGTATTCAGACAAATGAAAGTCTGTTGATTTAATTTTTTGTAGTGCATTCATCTTGTAAATATTTAATTTAATCATCCGGAATCGGGTTGGCTCAAAATATCATTTGCTTTACGCTCCGCTAAGCGATTTGACAATTTGCTATTTCCGCGGGAGAATTTTTCCAAAAAGGCAGGACTTTGCGAACAAACTCCCGGGAGTTAGTATTTGTTAACATTTGAAGTGTAAGCAAAAGTGCCTCGTTTTGGGCAAAACGAGCCCTTTTTGCTTACACTTGTGTTTTGGGTTTTTCGTCTCATTCCTGAAGAATTTCCCGGACAGATTTCCGGATAAAGACAATCACCCCTATTACAAAAAAGGCGGTAAAGAGTCCCGCAAGTAGCCACACCCATACGCTTGTATGCATAAAGTTGAGGCTTACGCCAACCAGCGAACTTATCACCCCCGTGGCAATGGCGTACAGCGGAACCAATCGGTTCTCGCGGTAGAGAAGCTCTTCTATCTGTAGGTCGGTAAAACCCAACGTACGGTACAGGTCGATTTCCGGCCGGCGCATGGATAGGTTTTTACGAACGACAATAATGAAACTCATAATGCCCAACAGAAGTCCTAATCCGCCCAAGGTGAGGAAGATGGTCAGGTAGGTGTCAGTTACGGTGTTGAACTGGCGGAGGCGGTCGTTGGTGGTCGAAACCCGCACGCCATATTCGTTTAATGCCTGCGACAGCAGGTTTTTGACCTCTTCTTTTTCCGTTTCATTTACTTTCAACAGAAATACCTCGCTCCCCGTTGTTTCGGGCCAAATATGTGAAAAATGGCGACGGTCAACCAGTAGATGTCCCTGGAAGATGGAATTGGAAAGTGTGCCGGCTAATTGTATGGCGACTGTCTGCCCTTTGTCGTTCTCATAATGGAGGGTATCGCCGAGGTTCATCATCAATCCCCAGGTCAATACGGTTGCATCGATCAGTGCCGGATAGACCGAATCGGTCGCTGTTTGCATGCGTTTGAAAACGGCATCTCTATCACTTGACCAGATGTTTTGTTCGATCTGAAAATCGCTTTCCAGTAAGCCATTCATATCGACACCTAATACGGTCGGGGTGGTGACCCTGTTCAGGTTCAGGCAGCTCGCGTCGTCTGCCCCGTAACGGAGACATTGCAGGATTTGCGCATCCCCCGGCAGTCCGGTCAGCGATAGTTTTTCTTTTCCTGCCGCTGTTGTCATATTATGATATACAGGAACGCTGCTTTCGCACCAGAGGGAATAGCCGCCGGTGCCGGTTCGTATCTGCGAGCTATCGGCAAAACCTTTGCGGTTGAGGCCGACCGAGAAGACAATGAATACGCCGGTCGAAAGGGCAAAGAAGGATAATAACGCCTGTTTGCGGTTAGCCAATAGGGCACTCCAGATCATTTTGCCGGCTTGAAAGTGGGGCGTTGAGGCGGATCCGTTGCGGCGAATCAGGTAGTCGCCCCATAAGGCGGCAGTCCCTATCAGAATAACTCCCGCCACCACAAAAAGAATAACATTGTGCAGGAAGAACAGATTGATCACGATCATGCCAATGGCCAATAAGGAGGCCATGCCTTGCGCCCGTGCATTGGTGGGGGGCAGAGATGTCATGCCTTGCGTCCGAGCGGGAATAATTGATTTCCTGATCCGCCACCACAATAGTCCCAAGGAAAGGGCAACGCCTATAATAAAGCCGATAAGGATAGTCATCGCCCCGGGATACACGGCAAAACCATCCGTATGGGTGGCTCCTTTCCATACATTTCCAAGCAGCCACATGATCAGGGTGGTATAGAGCAACCCGGCGATGACGCCCATCAGGGAGGATAATAAGACAACCGGTGCCGATTCCCTCCAAAGTATCCGGGAAATCCGTTGGCGGCTAAAGCCCAGCGATTGCAACAGGGCTATCTCTTCTCGCCGTTGCCAGAGCATCTCTGAGAGCGGAACAAGCATCAACAGTATGGCCGATACAATGATAAAGAAACCCAGAGCCAGAAACAGACTGGAAAAGTCAACACCGTTCTTCGCGGCGTAAAGCCCCGTTTCACGCGGATGAATCACCTGAATGCCGAACATCTCGGCACGAAGCGCCGAGAATACAGGGTTCCTATCGTTGATCCGCAGGGCAGTTGCATTGCCGTAGCCATTGCTCCAATCGGTCGCTATGGCATCGTAGGCAATAATTGCTTTCGGAGTAGTCCGATAGAGCTCCCAATATTTTTCATCTTCATCGGTGATCCGGTCCATATCGATCGGCAGGTCACTGTCCCAGTCGGTACATCGTTCGACATCCGACAGGCCGGGGAAGTCGGCGCTCAGGGTCTCGTCTTCCTGCAGGACGGCAAGCGGAACGATCTTCTTAACGCGTAATTTTACTTTCTTGGTTACTAAGGTTTTCAGATCTTGTGAAACAAAATAGCTCACCTCGATATGGTCTCCGGGTTTTGCTTGTAAGCGTTTGGCCGTGTAGTCCGAAAGGATGATTTCCTCTTTCCCTAAGGTTTCGCCCTGAAAGCGATCCATCGCCGTCACGAAGGAATAAGGAACAGACACGCCCTCCCGCTCGATGGAATTGGCCAGATAGGAAAACAGGCGGTTCGTTCCGGCGTTGTCCCTCCTGATCGTATGGGTCACCTCTTCGGGCAGGAAGACACGGTCGGAGAGGATTTCCGTGAAGCCTTCCCGGGGGTTGACAGACAATCCGGACATACGGTAATTCCATTCGTGGTTCAGTTCGTCGGATGTAATTTCTTTAGGAGTAAGTATCAGGTTTATTTTTCCGACGGTCTCCATAGCTTCGGCCAGCTCTTCGCGGTTCACGAACAGATTGAATGGGATAGTTTGCTCATTCTTCATACTGAGATTGCCTCCCTGTTCTGCCTCGACAATGCCGCCGAAATCGAGGCGGAGACTGCTGGTATAATTCTCCGTAACAAATAGCGATCCCGAAGGTATCAGCCCCGTAGCCGGCAAGCGGAGAATGATTGTTGAAATAGCCTCTCCGCCCAGCTCTTTTGCCAATGCCTGATTGGGCTTGGCGGTTCCTTTGGCGAGTGAATATTCGTCGGTTCCCCACACAAAAACCGGGATTAGTTTGCCATTTTGAGCGATAAACCCGTTGGTAAGTAGAAAGCCTTTGGCCGACTCTCCCCAAAGCGAGGCATCCAGCCAGGCTTCGTCCATAAATGAATTTCGGGAAAAGATAATGGTTTCCGTATCGCCCAACCGCTCATTTACTCTTTTGACAAGTGTCGTACGCACCGAATCGCCTACCACCAGACTACCGACCATAACGGCAACAGTAATCAACACCGCGATGGCCACCAGCCGGTAATAGCGAGTGAAAAAAGAGATATTGGCTCGTATCAGTCTGGAGAGATTCATTGCAGGATGCCTTCTTTTAATGTAAACGTACGATGGGCAGCGGCCGATGTTTCATCCGAATGGGTCACCATCACAATGGTTGTTTGCAGGCTTTTGTTGATCTCGGTCAACAGAGCGGCCATGTTTCGGGCGTTCTCTATATCGAGTTGCCCGGTCGGTTCGTCGGCTAATAACAGTAAAGGCTTCATCATCAAGGCGCGGCAAACGGCTACACGGCTTGCCTCTCCGCCCGATAAAGTTTGCGGATACTGCCTGGCAACGGATGCGATCCGGGTTATTTCCATCAGTTGGCGGGCATAATCGGTCTCTTCTGCCGTCGCTTTCGCTTTGGTAGCCAACGTAGGTAATAAGATATTTTCCAAGGCGGTGAGCTGTGGCATCAAGCGATGATCCTGAAAGACGAAGCCAATCTGCCTGTTTCTTATTTCCGCATGGTTCACCATGGCTGTCTTCATTTCGAATCCGTTCAATCGGTAACTACCCGAATCGGCCGGCAATAGCGTGCCGAGAATAGACAATAAGGTCGTTTTGCCGGAACCGGAGCGGCCTTTGATAGCAACAAATTCGCCTTTTTCTATCTCCATATTCACGTCACGAAGCACATGGTTCAACCGGTTTTCACCGTCGCGATAGCTTTTCTGTATATTGGATAATTGGACTAATGGCATAGTGTGATAAATTATTTATTTTCTTTTCCAAAGCAAAGTAATGTCCCCTTCGCTGTTAATATCATGAAATGATCCTTGATAACGGCAGGCGATCCGACAATCTGTTCGCCGGTATCGTATTCCCAAAGCAGTTCGCCATTGTCAGCATTCAGGATAGAAACAATGCCTGTCTTGGTGCATACAAGTATCTTATCCTTGCATACCACCGGAGAGCTTTCGCCCACATTCCCTTTCAACATATACTTCCAGTTCAATTTTCCGTTTATGCGACTTTTAGCATGCAGGTATCTCTCGCCGGAAAAGAAGTAGAAGGCATCGCTTGAGATGGCCGGAACAGAGACGAACGACGCGTTTTCACTGTCTTCGGATATCATCTTTTTGTGTCGAATGATCTTTCCGTTTTCAAGCATTAATTTGTAGATGTTTCCGGAGTAATCGCCGATGTAGCAGTAATCGCCCATGATAGCCGGAGAGGCCGGCACGTAGGCTTCCAGTTGCAAGGAGTCGGTCTGAACGCCCGTTTTACAATCGATAATGCGCACCCAGGCATCGCATCCTCCGAATATGACATGATTTTTCCACAAGGCGGCAGCGCCGTTGAGGTAATAGCCAGACTCGAATTTATTTAGTATTTCGCCTGTCTTCGCGTCGAGGCAATAGAGATAATTATCATAGCTGCCAAACACAATCGCTTTCCGGTCGGCAAACTTCAACAGATTGGGCGAAGCGGATATCTGTCCTTCTGTTTCATAACTCCAGAGCATATCTTGACGAGCCAGTGAAATGGCTGTCATAAAGCCATCGATTCGCCCGATATAGAGCGTTGAATCGTAGATCATAGGAGTGGCTTCTACGGCTGTTTTGAGATCGTAATCGAAGCATAATTGCCCATTTATATCAACTCCTTTTATGCGTCCTCTTTTATCGCTCCAATAGGTGGTGCCGTTATCTACGATAGGCGAAGAGACAGTGCGGGCGTCTCCTTTGTAGCTCCATTTCAATACCGGTTTCGAAGGAAGAGATGTCTCGGTATGTCCGCTCAGTGCAGGATCTCCCCGGAAAAGTTTCCAGTCCATACTGCCCGAACCGGAAGAGTCGGTTCCGGACGAACAGGCAACCAACAGGCTGATTATGAATAGGGACACTAACTGTTTCATTTGGGTTGTTGTTTTAAGTAGATAGCTCCGGTGGGACATAAATCTGCCAGTTCCCGACGGATGTTTCCGCGGTTCTCTTCCGGCAAGACGACCTGCATGCCGAATCCCCGATCCTTGAAGGTAAAGCCGTTGTCGCTATTATAAACACAGAGTCCGCAACGAATACATTTTGCCTGCTCAAACCACAGGTCTCCGGCGATATGTTGTTTCTCCATCACCGGAAGGGTAGAAGAGGTATCGTAGCGCGGGCGCTTGATTCCTTCCGCCGTGGCGTAGAGGCGTAGCTTGCATTTGCTTCGTCCGGCACAGGCGCAATGCAGGCAGCGGGATGGAGTGGTGACTGTTTCTTTCAGTTGCTCCTTCTCTTTGGGGGTGAATCTGCCCAGGCGGGAATAGAAGGTGTTTTTGTCGTTCTTCACCGAAGCATCCAACTTTTCCACTGTAGCTTGCGACGGTTTAGCCCCATCTACCACCTCTTTGATAATCGCCCGTATCGACACCGACGTATCGATCGATCCCCTTCGGCATGCTTTTTCACAAGGGACTTTACAGTTGTCACAGCCTATTTCAGGAAGCGTAAAAGCAGATGCAATAAGCAGGAAAGCCTTTTCGTGATCTCCGGCATCGTAATGGCTGAGCATACGTTCCACATCTAATCCTTTCGGGCAAACCATCGAACAGGGCGCTTCGCAATCGGCTTTGTGGTCGCTCAATAAGAGTTCGAGCGAAAGGGTGCGTATCAGTTTCACCTCATCGCTCTCCGTATCTATCTGCATGCCGTCGGTCGGGTAGGTGGTGCAAGAAGGGATTACCTGTCCGTTGGCACTGTTTCTGACAGCACATACCATGCAGGATGATTTGTGGCGTGCCCCGGGAGCATAACAAAGGGATGGAATGGTATATCCTATGCGCCGCGCTGCCTCCAGGATGGTTTCGCCCTCCCGGATCTCTACCGGTATATTGTTTATTGTTATCTGCATAATGGAACCTTTTTAATGGCATCGTAACTGCATTCATCGATACAAAGACCACATAATACACAATCCTGCACGTTTATCGTATGTATCTCATAAGGAGTATAGGGTATGGCGTTTACCGGACAGGCTTTGGCGCATTTGGTGCAGCCAATACAATCATCGGTAACCACATAGTGTACCATCTCTTTGCAGGTGCCTGTTTTGCAAAGGCCGTTCACATGCTCTTCGTATTCATGACGGAAGTATTTCAACGTGGTAAGAACCGGGTTCGGGGCTGTCTTTCCCAGTCCGCAAAGAGATGATTTCTTTACGTTCAAAGCCAATTCCTCCAGTTTGTCAATATCTTCCATGGAGGCTTTTCCGCTACATATCTTGTCCAGCATATCGAGCATCCGGCGGATTCCTACCCGGCAGAAGGTGCATTTGCCGCACGACTGGTCGCAGGTGAAGCTCAGGAAGTAGCGTGCCATATCGACCATGCAATCATTTTCACTTAATACCACCAATCCGCCCGATCCCATCATGGCGCCCATCTGGTTGAAAGCGTCGAAGTCGACCTGCACATCGCAAAGATGAGCCGGGATGCACCCGCCCGACGGGCCTCCGATCTGTACGGCTTTTAGTTTCTCGCCGCCTTCTACGCCACCGCCGATCTCCTCGATGATCTGGTTCAATGTGATACCCATCGGCACTTCAATCAGTCCGCCGTGACGGATCTTTCCGGCCAAGGCAAACACTTTGGTGCCTTTACTGCTTTCAGTACCTATTTTAGTATAGTTATCAATATCGTTACGGATGATATAAGGGATCTGACTCAATGTCTCCACATTATTCACAAGCGTGGGTTTACCATGCAGTCCTTCTACGGCGGGGTAGGGTGGACGCTGTTTGGGAAACCCGCGTTCTCCTTCGATAGAAGCGATCAAGGCCGTCTCTTCCCCGCAGACAAAAGCCCCGGCTCCCTCGAATATGGAGATATCGAACGAGAAATCGCTTTCGGCAATGCGCTCGCCAATCAGGTTCCGCTCGCGGCATAATTCAATAGCTTTGCGGATACGCGTTACCGCCAGCGGATATTCGGCACGGATATAGAAGATACCCTTATTGGCTCCTACCACATAACCTGCGATAAGCATGCCTTCGATGATACGAAACGGATAGGACTCCAGCATCATCCGATCCATAAAGGCACCGGGGTCGCCCTCATCGCCGTTACAAATAACATATTTCTCTTTTTGACCGGAGGCGGCAACGATTTCCCATTTCTTCCCTGTTGCAAATCCGCCACCACCGCGGCCGCGGATACCACTGGCGAGGATATTGTTTATCACCTCTTGTCTGTCGGGAGTCGAAAGCACTTTATGGAGTCCTTTGAAACCACCGTGCCCGATATATTCCTCGATATTCAATGGAGCAAGAAAGCCATAGCCCTCGGTGGAAATATGTTTCTGTCCGTTAAGAAAGCTATCGATCACCCCGGTTCGTTCCTCTTCCGGCTTCCAGATCACATTGTCCCAGGTTATATCCGTATGGAAGGT
Source organism: Parabacteroides sp. PFB2-10 (assembly GCF_029893085.1). Taxonomy (GTDB): domain Bacteria; phylum Bacteroidota; class Bacteroidia; order Bacteroidales; family Tannerellaceae; genus QVMG01. The sequence continues at coordinate 17,386 of NZ_JARXWI010000022.1, read as the reverse complement.
GTCTATATGATTGAACAAGTTGTTCTTCAATCGCTTTAATCGTCCGGCAGGTTTGAAATGATGGTGCAGTATCTCTTTTATTTCGGTTGCCTTCACGTTGGGATAGCGGGTGATTGTCCCGTCGGGCAATACCACATCGATCAGAGGTACTTTGTTGCATACGCCGACACAACCGACCGGTTTGATATGGATATCGATAGCCAGATCGTTGGAGGCTGTTTGCAGTTCTTTATAAATATCCGCCGATCCGCTTGCCTGACAGCACGAACCCATGCCAAGACGTATCTCACCGGCCACCTGCTGTTTGCTATTTTGCGCTGACGCAACGCTCGCTGTCTCTACGTTTGCCAGGAAATCTTCAATCACCTCGTTGACCTTTCCGGGGAGCACATGACCATATATCTTTTCGTCGATCTGCACCACGGGCGCCAACGTGCAGCAGCCCAGGCAGGCTATCTTTTCGATGGAGAAGAGTTGATCGGAAGTGGTAATGGAATCCTCTTCCATTTTCAGTTCGCGCCGGAAAGAATCATACACATTGCCGGCACCTTTCACATGGCAGGCCGTTCCGGTACATACCTTTATCAGGTGTTTCCCGTAAGGGATATGGCGAAACTGGGAATAGAAGGTAGAGACACTGATGAGTTGCGCCCGGTCGATCTCCGTCCGTTCATAGATGCGATCGATCGCCTCCGCCGGCAGGTAGCTGAATTCATCCTGCAAGGCCTGCAACAAAGGAATAATAACCTGTCGCGATCTGCCGATACGATCGATCAGGGCATCGACCCTGTCGATCATCGCCTCTCTGGATTCTCCTATATTATTTTCGCAATTGCAAGCCATATTAATTTGCTGATACACAATAAATACTCTTTTCAGTCCGTACCACGATCTTGCCATCGGTAAAGGCAGGAGTCGCAAAGGTTCTCTCTCCGGTTTCAAATGAATCGATCAGGTTGAACTCGTCGTTGGCAGCGAATATATGCATCTTCCCATCGTTGCTGAACAGGTATATTTTGCCTTCCGCAATGACCGGAGAAGAATAGAATTCGGTGTTCAGCTCATGTTCCTTACGCAGTTCCCCCGTTTGTGTATCGAAGGAGACGACCACCCCGTAGCTGGTTGCCAGGTAGAGGTTGTCTTTGGTGGCAACGGGACTGGACACTTCCGGCAGGTATTCAACACTTTCCCATAAGAGGCTGCCGTCGGCACCATTGATAGCCACCAGTTTGGAATACTCGCTTGCTCCGAAGATAATGCCGTTGGCACTGCAGGCGCTGGAACCTACCTCGCCGCTAAGGCATTCCACCCGCCAGAGCTGTTCGCCGGTTTGGGGATTATAACCCGTAATAGCCGGATTGCCCATCAGAACTAATTGCGAAGCATTGCCTACAGAAGCTATGATTGGAGAGCTCCAGGTTACTTTCTCCGTACGGCTTTTACTCCACCGTTCCGCCCCCGTAGCCAGGTCGAATGCCATGACTTTCGGGGTGTTTCGGTTGTCGTATTGCACGATAACCGTCTGACCGAAAATAAGGAGGGAGGAGGCATATCCGTAATGATTGTCGGGAACGCCCAAGTTCTTGGCCCAGAGTTGCCGGCCTTCCATATCGGCACAGATGATATCGCCTGTGGCAAAGATGGCGCAGACCTGGTTCCCGTTGGTAGCCACTGTTGAGGCTGCCAGCCCGGTGTCTTCCGTTGTCTGGGGCATCTGTGCCGGCGATCCCGGAATATTGGCAGCAGTCAGCGTCCATAGTTTTTCACCTGTGGTGAGGTCATAACAATAAAGCTCGCGCGCCTCTTCGTCCGCTCCGGAGAAGAATACCCGGTTTCCGCTTATCACGGGGGAGTTATATCCCCTACGCGGCACCTCCTGTCGCCAGGCAATATGGGTTCCATTACTGAGATCCCATCGTGCCGGCAGGCCTTTTGCCGACGAAATGCCGTTGGACTGATTCCCACGGAAGGCATGATGGGTCACTTTGGATACAACAGGCTGCGGAGCCGCTTCGACAGCGGGTGCTTCTACCGCTTCAGCTTCTATATCCTGAGAGGTGGTATCTTCTGTTATGAATTCCTTCTCCTCTTCTTCTGTCGGGGCATCCGGTATCGCCTCTTCCGTTACTGCCTCCTGAGGCATCGCCTGCTCATCGGCATCCACTGCCTGAACGATCATCTCGGTTTCCTTGTTTTCTTCCCCACTTGGTGGTTTCTGAAGATAAGGAGAAGTCATCACTACCATGATAAGTGCGATAGCCGCCAGTCCGACCGCTGCCCAGACAACATATTTCCGGGCTTGCGTTTTAATGGCCCATTCATCGATCGGGTCGATCTCTTTGCCGGGGATCTCTTTCTCATGGGCAAAATAGAAACGGGCAGAAATAATAAATACCGCCAACATACCCAACAGGATATAAACACCTGTCATCAGATGATCCATCCGCACGAAATAGGCTTTCCGCGCCAATAGGTCGAGTTGGCGGATCTGCTCCTGCAGAGCCGGGTTTCCGGCCTGTTGGTCGTTCAATTCCTTTAATGTCTCTACCACCTCCGCTTGCAAAGGGGTGGTGCCTCTCACCTGGAAATAGTTGGTGATCAACATAATCGAGAAGGTGACAATAAAGATGGCCGAAACAATGGCTATATTTCTGAGGATCGCTTTCTTCATGTTCATATTTTATTTTGCGGACAATAGCTGAAACATTTGCCACAGGCTACGCAGGCGGCATGATCTATCTCATAGAGTGTGCGGGTGCGTTTGAGGGAGAGGCTTATCAAGGTTAGACCAATCACCAATCCGATCAATGCCCCGGCAATCGCGGCATAGAGTCTGAAATCAGCCTGCACCGCGTTGTATGCTTCCGTTAGCTCTTCCAATGTGCCTCCCTGCCCGTAAAAAGCTTCGAGCTCTACCGAGAGGATATCCTGCGGATCGGCTTCGTGTTGCATCACCATATCATAGAGTTTCACCTCTTTATGCACCCGGCTAAGCTGGCCACTGAACGACTGCATCAGAAAAGCTCCGGCTACAATGATCAACGGCAGGACGATGCAGTAGTGCATAATTCGTTTCACTCCCTCCAGGCGGGTTTCTTTCACTTTATTGTCGTAGGGCGCCCGGATGGCATCCACCGGACAGGCATGGTGGCAAAGTTCACAATTGATGCAGGGCTTTTGGGTGATCTCCACTTTCCAGATCGATACCCGCGAAAAGAGGCTCAACAGCGCACCATAAGGGCAAAGAAAACGGCAGAACGGCCTTCCGATAAAAACAGAAGTAATCAACAATAAAACGCCGAAAAGGATGAGCCCGATATCTCCGCCCAGGCGGAATATCCCGATAAAGGGGTCAAAGCGGCAGATGATAAAGCTACTACGAGTGATGGCATACAATAGGGCGAAAACAAGGTAGATCCAGGGAATCATGCCCAGTGCCGTTGTAACGGCTTTCGGCAATCGGTAGTTTTTTAGATTGACCAGTTCCTGCAGGGCACCGAACGGACATACGCCGGCACAGAACACCCGGCCGAAAAGAAAGGCAAACACCACCGGAAGCATAAAGAATAAGAAAACGGAAATCGGTAACACATAGCTGTTGTCGACCAATGCCAATGCCACATTCTGAATAGAACCTATGCTACAAACGCATCCGCTGCGAAAAAAACCGAAATAAGCGACCGAGATAATAGACACCCAGATAATGGGTTTGCGGGTGCGCTTTCGGATGACAGCCCATGCCACAAAGCTCATCAATGCGATGAGGAGAAAAATGTCGAGCGCAGTCCACAAGGTCTCATCCGGGATGGGATAGGTCATATCCGGGTATTGGTATCCCGACTCAAAATCGGGTTTGGGAAACCTGTTCTGAGCAAAAGCCATTCCCACAGCCATAAGGAGGGAAGACAATAAGCCTATTTTTCTACAATTCTTCATTATTTATCTCTAAATGTTAAAAAGCAAAATGTAAGCAAAACCGCCTTTTTGCTTTACAATATGATACGTTAAAAAATGTTTCTCCCGGGAGTTTGTAAAAATACTCCTGCCATTTCGGAAAGAAACTCCCGCCAAAATATCAAAATGATATTTTGTATTTCGGCCGAAAACAGTCCGCTTAACGTTCGTTAACTAATCCTTATTCGATCGATTTTCCTACAATAAGTCAAGATCAACCGTTCAATCCTTCAGTTTATAGGCGACGCTCAACGGCACACGCGTGATGGCATTTGATGCGCATACGGTGGCAATTTTACATTCGTTGCAATCGGTACACAGATCACGCTTGATCTGCAGGTAGAGCGAACCGTTTCCGAACGAGCTACAGCCTTTCACACATTTCCCGCAGCCGTTGCAGAGGTCTTCGTTGATCGTATATTCAAAATAGGGATCTTCCACATATTTGCGTGTGATGGCTCCTGTCGGACACATCAGGTTTTCGGCAGCCGTATTGAGTTCCTTGACGTTGGAACGATAATAGCCGCCACACAAATCGCAGTATCCACATACTTTATTGGCATGGATACATTTCACGGCCGATATGGGCAATACGCAATGAGTCTCGCAGCGTCCGCACTGAGTACACTTCTGCGGGTCGATCTGCCAGTAAAGGCTAGCCTCTTCTCCCCGTGCTTTCCCTATCAGCCCGCCGGTAACAGCCAGGATGCTTCCCCCCGCCACCGCCGACCCGAACAGCCGCAGAAACCTCCGGCGCGCTATGGGGCTGTTTTTATGTTCGTTCTTTTGCTTCATAATCACACACAAATAAAAAAACGTGTAAACTTTGGATATGGGTTTACACGTCAGCTAAAGCAGACGGCAATTGATCAATGAATAAAACAAATATATTGCTCAGTGATTAATTGCTGTGATCAATTGCCGTCGGTTTTAACCGACGGACAAAAGATGCCCACTCTTTCGGCTTTAGCCAAAGTCTTAATACTTTTAGCTATTTATTTCGCATGAAGTTGTGTTTATTGATAAACTCTTCACTCTCATCATTGAAGTTCTTCCTTTTGTGATGCTCTTCCTGATTTAGAATATATGCCCGTACTTTTGAAAGTTGACTTTCACTGACCGAAACAACAAAATAATCGTCCTGCCATTCAAGCCTTTGTCCAAATATTTTATTGAACCAATGGGAGGATTCTCCTTTTATTAATTGAATGATTTTTGAGATGTTTTGCTCACAGCCAAGAGATATCAAACAATGGACATGTTCTTTCTCTCCTCCAATATGGTCAATAAAGATGCCTTTCTCCCGTGCATTCGCCAGAATATGTTTGAATAATTCATGCCGGATTGTTTTGTCGGATAAAAAAGGTTCCCTGTTTTTAGTGCTCCAAACACAGTGAAGCATGATTTTAATGAATGGCATAAGGTTTGGTTTATTTAGTTTTTGGTTCTTTTTGAGATTTCTCAGTAATAAATTGCCTTCGGTTTTAACCGACGGACAAAAGATGTTCACTCTTTCGGCTAAAGCCTTCTTTGTTGTTTTTTATCACCGTCAGCTAAAGCAGACGGCAATTGATAGAACAAGCATACATTCGATAAAGATACGAATAAAACGTGTAAACCAATATGTCAAAGAACACTTATCTTCTCTCTGTTACACAGAGTTACATATTAAATTGTTAGTCCTTTTCGCAGCGGGCAGTTACTTACTCCGCAGACGGAACAGGCTGTTTTTGCAGCCAATGTTTTATCGTACCGGAAAGTCGATATCTTATTCTTGCCGGCAACGAAGAGGCGGTCGCCGGATACTTTCACGTCGTAAGCTACATTGCCTCCTCCGAGGGTCTTGCTGTCGAGAAGAACGCTCCGGAACTCTCCGTCGGGGCTGTAACAACTGATGCGCGGGTTCCCTTTTTCGGAAGTGATAAGCTCGCCGGAAGCGGTATAGGCTAAACGAGCCGGATTACAGCATCCGCAGAACATGCCCGCCGCATCTCCTGCCTGCCCGAAGGCGGCGATATATTCACCGTCGACGGTGTAGCTTTCTATCTGATGACGTCCGGAGTTGGAACAATAGATCACGCCATCGGCATAGGTGATATCAAACGAATAGCTGGGAATGATAAAGCGATTAGGGCTTTGAATAAACCTCCGGAAACCGCCTTCCAATGTGTATTGGCAGATATTCTTCGCGGCTGCATCCGTGACGAAAACAGCTTCGGGGGTGACTGCCAAAGAGCAGTAGTCGGACTCATCGCTACAGGCTTCCCAGTTGCGTATAGCGTCACCGGATTCGTTGTACACTTCGATACGGGTAGGAAACAGGAGGTAGATCAATCCGTTTGCCACAGCGATATCGCGCAGGTGACTGTCTATGATAAAGTTATTCAATAAGGCGCCATCCTGTGCATAGATATAGAGCTGACCGGCAGCGGCGGCGATTAATTTGTCGTCATACAACTCAAAGGCTTCAATCGGATCGGGCACCGTGAATGCCGACACCTGTCGATAGGGTGATGTCCCGGTTGTTTCACGCGAGGAGGCTGTCCCCACCTCCGCCAGGTTGGGGTTACCCCTTTTTGCCAGCAACAGCGCCGAGCCGCCCAATATGCTGCCGCCTGCCAGGATCGAGCCACAAACCTGAAAAAACTCTTTTCGTGAGATCGTATTCTTTTTCATCTTATCCGATTTTAAGACATTTAACCACATGGGCATCCCTGACGATCAGCCGTCCATCGGCATAAGCCAAGGGACCCCAGGCGTCGGCGCCGTCCATGATGCGTTGCTTCTTGAGCAATTTTAAATCCCGTTGCCCGACCTCATACACATAGAGTTCGCCATCATCTTTGAAAACGAAGAGATGGTTATTAATCATCAGGTAAGGACCGAGACCGAAACGTTCGTCGGCAGCCGATGTCCAGATGGGCGAGCGTAGGTTGGAAGGAGAATAACAGACTAATTTGCCCCGATGCCCGCCTCCATCCTTTGGCATCACACTGATGATCATATTGTTGTAGAATATCGGTGTCTGTTGCTCGCTGGATAAACCTTCATTGGGTTTATACTGGTCGGTCACCGTGGCTGTCCATGCGTTGCCCGAACGGTCGACCTGCAAAAGTGCGCCCCCGGTGCCGTAGCCGGCCACCAGAAAGAGCTGATTGCTGGAGACCTGGAGAGGAGAAGGAGCCACGACCGAAGGCTGCCATTTGGAGGTGTTCCACAAAAGAGTTCCCCGGTCATTTTCCTCTGCCGACACGCCGCAGACACCGCCTACGCCTATATAAACATAGGTCTTCTTGCCGCCGAGTGTCATCGGCATGACAGAAGAGTGCGACATCTTATAGTTCAATGTGTTGGGCGTAGTCCAAAGCGTTTCTCCCGTTCGGCAGTCGAGCCCGGCCAATAAGACCTCTTCGCCGGCAGGAGCCAGGATAACTACGCCGTTGTCAACCCGTGGGCATTGGCCGGTGTACCAGAAGGGCACTTCCGTTTTGTATTCTTTTTGCATATCGAGCGACCATTTCATATCGCCTGTCACCGGATCGCAACACATCACATGCCCTTCGGGGCCGATGGTGATAATATAATCATCACCAATGGCAGGCACCGTGCGCGAGAAACCATGATTGCGCTTGATCGGTACGCGATACCAACGGCGCCATAACTCCTGTCCCGTTTCTAAGGAGAAACAACGGAGAGCGTCCGAATTGAGCTGTTCGTTGTAATCCAATAGGTAGACCCTGCCGTTATAGATAACGGGAGCGGCATGCCCTTCCCCTGTCTCTATGCTCCACATCTCAGGGTATGCCTCTTCGCCCGTATGAATGATATCGTCTGTCTGAATGATATTGTTGGTTTGCTCTCCCCGGAAACTATTCCATTTTCCTGTCAGGGAACCCACGTCGGCATCCTCTTCATACTTCATAAAGAATTCACCGATCAACACATCGTCGGCCTTCCGGGCGGTTCCTTCGGGACGATTGTCGGCACCGGGGGCTTGGATAGTAAGATCTTCATAAGGGGTATACAGATGCCACCCGATGATAAGACCGGTATATAGAAGAACCGTGAAAACGGTAACGATCACTACTATCCTGTTTTTCTTCATATGGACAAATATGGACAGAATCCTTTTCTCTTCTTTTACTTTCGTCGTGAAATAGAAAAATCAATGGGTGAACACGAAATTGTTATTTGATTTTATAGGCCATCAGCGTATCTCCGTGACGCACATACATGACACCTTGATAGATTACCGTATGCGCCCAATGCTGTCCGGTTCCCATGGTGATAGGGAATTGACTGATGATTTCAAATTTCTCCGGGTTGGGTTTGACCAAAGCCATCTCTCCTTTTTCGGAATAGCAATACAACAGACCGTCGGCGGCAATGATATTACCTACGGCTATATTGTTGTCGGAATACATGACTTTCCCGGTTTTCCAATCCACACAATGCCAGTGTGTACGGTTTCCGGAACCATAGACGTAATCTCCAAACTTCATCGCATGGCCGTAGCCATGTGCCAGTTCTTTTATCTCCCAAACGGTCTCTACTTTCCGACCGCCATCAGTCAGGCGCAGCGTGAGCGCGCCTTGCCCGTATCCACTCATGAAAAACAACTGGTTATCACTGTAGACCGGCGTATTGGGATGTTCGCTGAAGCGGTTCGTGTGATCATACGACCAAAGCATTTTGCCATTCGTTACATCCAATCCCAGAATATGGTCGCCCATCATAATGACAATCTGTGGCACCTCCTGGTCGTCGAGAAAGATCGGCGTTCCATATCCCGATATACCTTTCATGCCTTCGGAACTCCAGATGATATCGCCGGTTGCTTTATGCAATGCCAGGACATTATGTGTGGGGCATCCCGGTGCGATGATCAATTTCTCACCGATGATCAACGGTGGCCCGTTCCAGCCATGCTTGGTGTTTTCGGCGCCATAATCCGCTGCGTAATTCTTTTTCCACAATAGTTTCAGGGTTTGCATATCGAAGCAAAACAATTCGGCAATGCCGCTTACGACATATACTTTCCCTTCGTGAGGAATTGCCGTACTGCGTGTGCCAAGATAGTTGTCGCCGGTAAACTCCGTGCCAAACTCCACCTTGTTCAACAGCTTACCGTTCATATCCAATACATACAGATAACCTTTCGCATCGGTAAATCCGGTGACAAACAACTTCCCCTCGTCTATGGAGACGGAAGAGAATCCGAGATCTAATCCATCGTAATGCCAAAGCAATTTAGGCCCTTCTGCCGGCCAGGACTTCAATAAACCGCTTTCGTTATATACGCCCGTATGGTCATTGCGCCAACTGATCTGTGCTCTTGCACACAGAATAGAGCATGCCAATAAAATCAATAAAAGACTCTTTCTCATATCGCTTGTTTTACTCATTATGCTTATAATCTTGGCTAAGATACTAAACTATTGCTTAATATGGTAAGCCATCAGTGTATCCCCATGACGCACATACAATACGCCCTGGTAGATCACCGTATGTGCCCAATGCTGCTCCGTACCTAAGGTGATAGGAAATTGGCTTACGATGTCGAACTTTTCAGGAGTAGGTCTTACCAACGCCATTTCTCCTTTGTCGGAATAGCAGTACAGCATCCCATCGGCATAGATGACATTACCCATAGCCAATCCTTTTTCTTTATACTTGTTCACACCGGTTTTCCAATCCACACAGAACCAGTACCGGTTGTTATCGCCCGAAGCATATACATAGTCGCCTAACTTCACCGCTCCGCCGAATTTAGAATCAAGCTCTTTGTTTTCCCATACCTGTTCCACTTTACGGCCGCCATCCGTCAAGCGCAGCATCACTGATCCTTTGCCGTAGCCGTAGATACACAACAGCATATTGTCACTGTAGATAGGGGTGTTGGGATGAATATCACGTTGGTTGTTGTAAGGGAACGACCATAGCTTCTCGCCGGTTTTAATATCAATGCCCAATACATGTTTACCCATGATCGTAACTACCTGCGGAACTGCTTGATCACCCAGATACAGCGGCGAACAGTAGGCAGCCAGGTCGCCCTCTCCGGCACAACTCCAGATCACCTCTCCGGTGTTTTTATTCAGAGCGACTACGTTATTCTTTTTGCCCGGGGTGATAATGACTTTGTCGCCGACCACCAAGGGTGATTCATTGATGCCGAAACGCAGGTTCTCTCCTTGGAAATCATTGATAATACTTTTCTTCCAAAGAATATCCAAATTGCTTTCGTTCATACACACCAAATCTCCCTCGCCACTATAATGATAGATCTTCCCTTCGCTGATGGTTGGTGTACACCGGGCGCCGACGTAGTTGGTCGTCCATTCTTTACCATAGACCTTTTTGTTGATGAGCTTCCCGTTCATATCAAATACAAACAGGGTTCCTTGCCCGTCGATCGATCCGGCAATATAGATTTTATTGTTCGCAATAGCCACCGACGAATATCCTTCGCCCAGTTGATCAAACTTCCAAAGCATCCGAGGTCCATCGGCAGGCCATGTTTTCAGGAGTCCGGTCTCGTTGTAGATTCCGGTACGGTCGGTTCCGCGCCATTGGATGTTATCTTGTGCAGACAAGGATAGGGTAAGAAAGGCAAAACATACGACAAATACTCTTTTCATGATCATACTATTTTTAATTTATACTTCTTCAAAGCATTCAATACAAACGTGATATTATACATCTCTTCCGAGTACCACAAACGGGAAAAGTAAAGCCCGATCGGTTCGGCACGGAACAATTCGCCGGCCTGGTACATGCGACAGAGATAAAGGTAAGCGCGATCCATGGCTGTTGCGTCCGCATCCGGAAAGGAGGTAAGCGCACTCAATGCGCGGGCGGTCAGGGTTACTTTGGAAGGCACCTCCCGGGCTCCACCCCAGCCACCGTCGGCATTTTGCGTGGCAAGAAGATACATCATGCCTTTTTGAGCCATTTCATGGGCAACGGGTTCCTGAGATCCTGAAAGATATTCGACGGTCATAGCCGTGGCATATACCGGTGAGCGTTCATCTCCGGCATCCTGATCGCCAAACCATAAAGGTGTCCAGGAACCATCCGCGGCCTGTATTTGCCGCATCCACTTCAGCATTTTCCGCATACTGGCCTTGCACCTTCGTTGCAGCCCGTCGGGTAGAGCCTCCATCCATAATTGATAAGCCAATAGGGCATGGGCTGATATATCGGGGCTACTCCGGTCGAAAGGCAACTTGCCCCAGCCTTTGCAGAAAGTAGGCATACCACCGTCGCTGTTTTGCAGATCCAATAGCCATTCGATTCCTTTCCCGACCTCGGGACAATAAACACCATCGAGCAGTATATGTAAGGCAACCAAAGCACCGGAAGTATCGTCGGCATCGGGAGCCGCCCCCGGCAGGTCGGTCCATCCCCAACCGCCCTCTTTGGCTCCGGTGAACGGATGTTTGTGGGTAAACGCATTATGCCGGATAAGCGTAGCCAGTTCTTCTTTGTTTGGTACATCATCACCCAAGGCACGCACACTTAAGGCGGTCATCCAGTTGGCCAGATCGGTATCGATCGGCCACGATCCATCGTCACGAACCGTATCGGTGAGGAAGCCAACCCCTTTCTGCGTGGCTATATGTTCGCGGTAGCCCGCGCCACTCATGCACATGGCGACAAAAGCAGTAAGTGGAGCCGCTTCCAGGAAACCGCCGTTTATCGGTTGTAGCTTTTCAAGTACCTGTAAAGACTTATGGATAAATGATTCGCGGATAGGGGAGAGTATATTCTTTTTCCCCTTCCTGAAACGAAGAATACCTACGGCAATAAGTGCCGGAATAGCATAACTGACCACGGGTAGTTGCAGGAAACGGAAAAACCTCTGTGGCATCACCGCCAACTCAAAAGGCAGTTGCGGTATTTCGTCCCAGCTCGAGATAATACCTGCCAAGGCGCACATCACTAAGATAGGTGCAGAGAAGGTCAGGTCGGTACCGTAATAATCCAATACACCCCGGATGATATGTTGATCCGTATACCCTCCGAACCGGGCGGTCAGATACTCTTTAGTGACTTGCGGAGCTTCGCCAACGGCACAAAGGGAAGCGTATGTGAGTAAGGTTGCGGTCATATTCGAAGGGCTTTCGACGGTATCACCCCAGGAACCATCCTCCTTCATCGTATCGATCAGCCACGCGCTTCCTTTTTGGATATACGGAGCATATTTCTCCTTATCCACCATCTGCAGCGCAAAGATAGAAACAGACGTCGATATGGCGCTCGACGACAATCGCCCTCTCCATATCTCTCCCGGAGTTCGTTTCGCTAAAAGCTGCTCCCGCAAAACCCCAATCATTTCATCTATTTGCTCTCCCTTCATATGATCTATCAATTATCAATTCCCAATTATCAATTAAAATCTCCATCTGTCCCCAACGCCAACAACCCATAAAAGGCATATTCCACATCACTTGTCTCATCCATCAGGGTAGCAGAGAATCCTCCGCTGTCGAGCCAGTGTGCCTCAATAAAATCCTTTGCTACATACTTCGGCTTCACCCCATAACAGCTTAACATAAAAAGCGCGGTGGCCGTAGATAATAAATCAGGCAAAGGAGATGCCTGGGTGGCAGCAAATCCTCCTGATGGCGCCTGTAAGTTATACAGGAAATGTATATCTGTGTTATCGTTGTAACCTTCAAACTGTCCTTTTATGGCCAAAGCCGCTACGGTAGCATTGGTGGTTGCTGTTATCCCGTCGGTACTATTCATATATCCACCGGCAACGGCCTGATAGGATTCCAATAGATGGAGAACCTCTTTTTTGTCTTTTATACGATTGCCGGTATCTTCCAATAAAGACAACCATATAAACTGTGTATAGGGTGAATGTATATCGTTATGCGGCACACCGGTGAAATCCTCTAAAGGTTTGATCTCCGTTGCGGAAAAAGATCTGAACAACCACTTAACCCTTCCGCCGCTATCCATCAATAACCGGATCATACGACAACGCATAAACGCTGCATAATGTATCAAGTCCATTTCTTTCGTCTCCTGCCGCGACAGATACATATCCATTCGACGACGATCAGAGGGAATATCCAATACATACGATAACATCCAGCCAAATGCCGTATAATAGAGATCGGATTGACCGTTTTTATTCATAAACGATCCGTCTTCCATACGCTGGGATAGTACAAAATCGGCCATCCGCTTCTGTGCCTCTTCCGACAACAATGCTTTTGCTTTCAGAAGCGTTTTGAATAATCGTATGGATATTGTTTTTTTCACATCTTCGACAGATTATTTCAATATGCGTTTGGTCACCCGGAAAAGCAATCGTTTCAGTTCGATATTGGTTACGTCATGCAACACATCCAAGGCTTCCCGGTGATATTGTTCCACCATCTGTCTGACTCTTTCCAACGCCTGATTCAATAAAGGTTTGTTTTCACTCCTATACAGGAACCCTTTTGGCTCTTCGTGATATAAAAGTGTCCGGATAAATTCTTCGTCCGGCTGAAGCTCACAAAGAGCAGCCAGTACCGCCGAAGGGCGTAAAGCCACCGGGTCGTCGGTCTCAAAGTCTTCTATATCATCCTGTAATTGATATGCAATGCCCAGTGCGCGTGAATAACGGTGTAGGATTTCGCGAAGTTCCGGATCGTCGCCGGCACAAATCAACCCCATAATCAATGAGACATCGAATGCAGGAACCGTTTTATGGCAGAAAATATCCAACACAAAATCCATCGTCAGCGGGTGTGGTGAAACACTCCACGCCAACTCTATACCCTGCCCTTTGCAAAGCGCAACATGCGAATCGGCAATCACTTTCACCAACTCCATCTTGCCGCAACCGGTCAACAGGCGATAGCCTTCACCCAACAATATGTCCCCCACATTAATAGCCATTGGAACACCATAAGCCGCATTGACAGTCTGTTTGCCGTAACGCATCGTGTCGTTATCCTGTATATCATCATGCACAAGAGATGCTTTGTGGAAACATTCAACGGCTACGGCAGCCAGCTCTACCTCTTGAGGTATCTCTTTCTCACCGCTTAACGCCATATAGGTAGCTGCCAATAAATAAGGGCGCCAACGCTTGCCCTCTCCGCCTATCCATTCTCTGGCGATAGAGGAGGTCGGGTCGTCGGCATGGGTTAATATCGAGTCCAGGTTTTCGGAAGAAAACCAGCTGTTGAGTGTTGATTTGAGGTGGTCATAGTCTAAGAGATATACCTCCCTGTCCGATTGCATGCTGATCATCTCGTCAACATAATTATAATCCACCTCTGTATCTTTGCAACCTGCTGTGTTCAACGGTATCGCCAGTCCGGGAACCGCATTGTTGATAAGCAAAGGGAAAGCCTTTTCCAGCGAATCGAGGCAACCCACGCCGATCACCGTATCGACCACCCGGTTTTCGATTAGGCTGATCACCGAGGTGAATCCTTCGGCTACGATACTCATCATGCCCAGATCGTCGGCCCTGTCTTGCAGGTTGGGAATGGAACAATGGTTACACCGATGACACAACAGGCCGAACTCGTCGACATCCGCTTGGCAGTTAGCCGAGTGGCTTAGGCATTTGGGCAATAACAGAATTCGTTTGTTATAAGGAATGGATGCTACCGTTTCCCGCCATACGCCATTGTTTATCTCAACCATGATCCAACCCTTGAAACCCGGGTCGAGCGTATGGTCGGCAATCAGCCGGTCGGATAAGTCCGACAAATCCTCCATGGATAACGGAGGGCCGAACGGCTGTGTGTTGACAAAGGCATCAATAAGGCTCCGCAAACACTTCCTTTCCTGATATGTCTGTGGGATCCTGTATATTTCTGTGTTATCCATAAGCTCCAAAACCAAAAAAATACTTTTTCTTCACCATTTTATAGAAAACATTCTCTTCCGGAATTTCATATCCTTCCCGGTTATGTCCGGGCAAAGGAGTCATCTTTTTATATTCTTCGAGAATGGTTGCCCGGCTGGTGGTGTCGATAGCGTTATGTTCTTCCAGAAACGCCACCATCTTTTGCGGGTCTTCCAACAGGATGCAACCCCGTGAACTGTCGGCCGTCATCTTTCGGAAATCAGCCAGAAAGGCAGAGTCCTCAAACAGTTTCACCAGGTTGGAGGCGTCCGCATTGATGAAATCGGTTGCCATCTGAATCGGAGGGCAAAACTCCACCGCTCCCGACGGCGAGATATGGTGGCTCATGCCGGTCGCTCCGGGACAGAGCGCCTTGCCTTTATCATCCCAATAGGTTTCGATAATGAACAGGGGAGCATTCCGTCGTTGCTCTACGATAAACCGGCGCAATTCGGTCACCTCTTCTTTGTCTAATGCGTTTGCCGCATTCGGATCGGCACCCACCGGACGGTAGATATAATACCAGAGGTAGTGTGCCCCCTGTTGGGCGATCCATTCGATATACTCCCTGTTTACCAGGTCGTTGTAATTGCTTTTACATATACTGGCCGACGCACCGAATATCAGTTTTGCTTTCCGGCAGGCACGCACGCCGTCCATTGTTCTTCCGAACACATCATTTTTTCCTCGGCGGGCATCGCTTTCCTCCTGTAATCCTTCGATGCTGATAAGCGGTGTCACGTTTCCCATCTTCCGCAGACGCATAGCCACCTCATCCGTCAATAGGATTCCGTTTGTGAATAGTTGGAAATAACAATCGGAATGTTTTTCCATAATATCCAATAGCCCTTTATACATAAGAGGCTCTCCGCCCAGAATTCCGAAGAAGAAAGAGCCTTTTTGCTTGCTACTGGTAATGATACCGTCTAACTGTTGTGGTGTAAGCGCCTTTTTGCCTCCTCCCGACACCCAGCAACCGCTACACGCCAGATTGCAACTTTCCGTGATGGATATCATCACAAAAGCCGGGAAGAAGGGAGCACCTTTCGCCTGTCTTTTTTCAAACCGGCTGATGTTTCGCATACTCTGCCATCCGAAGTTATACATAAACTTCCATACCAGGCGCGGGGCACACTCCCGTGGCACCCGAAACGCCGCTTTGGCCGTAGCTATATAGTCTTTTGTTTTCATGGTATCTCTTTTTTTACCAACGGAATACCCGCCCGCCGTTGTTGCAGGCGCATCTGCAGTCGCTCCCGATACATATTGTCCATCTCTTCCGGATTGAAGGTCTCCTCTTCGGCTGTTCCCCCATTGATGGGCGATTTCTCGTATTTCGGAAAGATAATTGCTTTACTGGGACACATCCGGGCACAGGCCGGACAGTTGTTCTTGCAGTTTTGAGGTTGGACAACTTTCACCTGTTTGTTTTCTATGGTGTAAACCCCAAAAAGGCAAAAATCATGGCACTTACCGCATTCAATGCACCGTGTTTTATCGAGTACCGGATACCAGGCATCCGTTCCGTTTTCAACAGGGAAAGCCTCGATCTCCCGCAGTATAGTTTCTTTCTCCGGAATCTCTTCGATATCCTGTGCAGAGATAGATAGTTGGGATAGGATTGTTGAGGTGCCATTCCCGCGCAGGTCGAATAGTTGGTCATTGTTCAATCCCAACCAATCGAGATGAGAACGTATTGCCCGCGTATGGCATGCCAGTATCATGCCCGAGGCAATTCGCTCCATATCGGCAGACCTTGTCATCACCTCTTTACAAAGATCGGCCACAACTGTAACCTCATACCCCTTTTTCCGCATGATGGCAGTGACTTCGGCCACTCTCTCTTTATCCATAAACGAACGCGACACACAGGCACAAACCGTCACTTTCTTATGTAGCATTTATTTTATCTATTTTGGTATTACAGAATCGCTTAATAGCATGATAATCCACGCTAATATGCAAATAAATATCCAAATCAGTGTACATTCTACCCTCAAAAGGGAAAAATGAGGGATAAAGGCGAAAAGAGAATATGATTTTTTGTGACGGTAGTGTGAAATAGGAAATTTTTACAGAATAAATTCCTGCATCTTCTTTTTAAGAACTCCTTCGCCATAGCCCATCCAGGTTTCAATGATCTTGCCTTCGGGCGAGATGATGAAGTAGTTGGGTATTCCCTTCACGCCGTAGTGGAGCTTTATGCCGTTATCTCCTTTGAAGTCGTTGAGGGCATACAGCGTGTTGATTTGTTCTCTGAATTCCTGACGTCGTTCGGGCATGACATCTATGGAATCGAAGTAGGCATACGCTTTTGTCATGGCTATTTGTGAGTCGCGACAGTTATACAACAACGATGAATAAGTTAACCTTTTAGACAAGTGAAGCCCCCAATTAATTGACCTATATACATTCTACACATTTGGGTAGTGGAGTAGTTGATTTTTTTTGTGAACCTTTGTACATAAAGAAATATCAGTTTTATGAGGTTAGTATCTATTATAACACTTTTGTTCTACATAATTCATATCAATGGATATGCACAAGCAATAAATGTGGAACGAA
>NZ_JARXWI010000021.1 GCF_029893085.1 Parabacteroides sp. PFB2-10 | reverse complement strand
CAAAACTAATTTCAAAAATATCAAAGAACGAAGCGGTTCAAGTGAACCAAATTTATTTAATTTTTAATCGTCCATTTTTTAGTGGACAGTAGTGATTAGATAAAATCTTATTTTTGTATGGTTCATTTATTCACTTTTTAATAGTTATATTATGAAAAACATGTATGTACTCTTATTCCTTTCTATTGTGGCATTTTCAAGCTGTAATAGTAATCAGAGTCAAAAACAGCCGGAAAGACCGTTTGTGGCTTTGACAAGCGACATCTCTTATCGCGAGGGCGATAGTAAATCATGGGTGCTCGACCTGGCAGTGCCAATGAATTTTGGCGACGAAGGATTGCGACCGGCAATTGTTCTTGTGCATGGCGGTGGATGGAGAGCCGGATCCAAACAAGACATAGTGTTTAGGAATTTGTTGATTGACTACGCTTTACAAGGATATGTGACCCTGTCTGTCGGATACCGTTTTGACCAGGAAGCCGCTTTCCCGGCCTGTATCGAGGATGTGAAGTGTGCGGTACGCTGGCTGAAGGCTCATGCGAAAGAGCTTCGGGTGGATCCGGAACGTATTGGCACCTATGGCCATTCGGCCGGCGCTCATTTGGCGATGATGTTAGGGGTATCTTCCGATAATGCTGACTTGGAGGGCGATGGTCCCTGGAAAGAATATTCGAGCAAAGTGGCTTGTGCCGTAGGGGGCGCTCCTCCTACCGAGATAGGCAATCCGAATAATCCCTGGTCGCAACATCCCGAATGGTGGCCTATCGGTTATATATCGGCAAAGGTTTCTCCTCTATTGCTTTGCCAGGGTATAGAAGATCCTATTGTGAAGGTGGAGTTGACGGATGATTATGTTGAAAAAATGCGCGCGACAGATGCTGATATTGAATATGTTAGAATCAAAGGCGGGCATGATGTGGCTTATAATGTAGGGTTGGCAGTGACCAAACCCGCCATGGACGCCTTCTTTGCGAAGCATCTGAAGAAATAATCACGAGAGAGAGGTTGAATTAACCAATAAACTTTTCCCGTTTTTGCAGATTAAGCAATCCGATCATCATCCAGATGATACTGCCGATCAATAGGAATACACGGCTTTTGATGATGATGCCTTCCCAGATAACGGGCAAGAAGTTATTAGGAACAGTGAACGGATTCAATAGAATGTTCCAGAAGGTGCGCCGGATGAAATCCATATCCGAACTAAAAATAAAAAGAATACTGATCACGATCATCACGACAGCGGTTCCGTTACCGCTGCGGGTGATCGTCGAAAACATAAAGGCTAGGTTGCCGTAGAACAATAATGGGAACATCAACTGTATGGCCATCTCGAAAGGATTGATCGGATAGAGCAATATAACGGCCAGATAGCCGAAGAGTACGAGAATAAAAAAGATGGCGATATAGATCATCAACAGGCGTATGCCCCAGACTTTGTACTTATAATCGGGTATGCCGAACAGAAGTTCCAGTATGCGAGCGTCCTCATCGTTCTGAATGCCGAAAACGGCCGGGTAGAAGATCAAAAGGACAGCCGGGAAATTCAATAACTCATACAAGATACCTTCATTCACTTCCGCACGGTTCCAGGCTAATTGGAACATAAAAAAACAAAAGAAGCCGAGCGCAGCCAGGAAGAACCAGATGAATTTTCCGGCAAAGATCACCTTCAGATTGTATTTGGCCACCTTCGGAGCAAGCGATATGAATTGTTTCAGAGTCATGTTCGTTTGTTAATTATGAATTATGAATTATGAATTATGAATTGAAAGGGTGCCACATAATTGCTTTATGTTTTGCTACAAACATAAGGACTAAGCGCTCTTCAAGTCGTAACTCATAATTCATAATTCAAAATTCATAATTATTTTATTTCTTCATTTTTAATAGGCACAAATAGGCATCCTCCAGGTTCGGCTCTACCAATACAGCGTTGTCGAATGGTTGCTCATCGGAGAGATAGCGTACCTGAATGATATCATCGTCCTGCATATGATGGATGATTAACGATGGATCTAATTTCGTTTCGAAATCCTCTTTTCCAATAGGGAATTTCCAGATTTTTCCTTCTGCCATACCCACCATATCGGCCGGATCACCAAAGTATTTCAGATCACCCTTGTTGATGACCACTACCTGGTTACAGGAGCTTGATATGTCTTCGATGATATGGGTTGAGAAGATCACAATACGCTCTTTGCTCAACTCTACCAAGAGGTTGCGGAAGCGGATACGTTCGCGCGGGTCGAGCCCGGCAGTCGGTTCGTCCACAATCAGAATGCGTGGTAGATGCAATAGAATCAGGGCAATACCGATACGTTGTTTCATCCCGCCGGAGAAAGAACCGATCTTGTCGTCTTTGCGGTCGTACATATGAACGGCTTTCAGAACATATTCGATGCGTTCACGGCGCAGATCATTGTCGGTAAGCCCTTTCAGGATAGCCTGATAATCGAGGAACTCCCAGGACGACATATTCTCGTAGGTGCCGAACTCCTGCGGGAGGAAGCCAATCAGACTTTGCAATTCCTCACGATAGACGCGCGTGTCGAGCCCGTTGATCCAGATGCTACCGTAGCTCTGTTCCAAGATACCGCAAACGATACGCATCAGGGTGGACTTCCCGGCACCATTTGGTCCCAACAGACCAAACATGCCTGTCTTGATCGTAAAGGAGACACCACGCAATGCCTTGAATGGCTTGCGCTGTTTGCCGATCAATGGAATGCTTTTCACCAGGCGGAACCAGGAACGTTTCATACCGGCAAAGCGGCCTTTCACTCGTTCGATATTGATGTTGTTATCGTACAGATAGTGTGAAGTTACATAGATTGCAATGCCAATAGCCCAAAGCGCTCCGATTGCAATAACCAGATTCGGGCTATCCATCTTTTGGAACATACCGAACAGAACGAGTGGAGGTATGCTCCAGAATATGATCCGGTTTACCTCCTTCACCAGACGGCTGTCAGGGAAACGGAAGAATAGGTATTGACGGATCTTGCGCCAGAGGTTCATGGCGGCAAAATAGATGGCAAACGACAAGAGGAATAGCCATAGGCGGCTCTCGATAAAGAAATAGGTGAAGTAAATACCGAATCCGAACAAAGCATACTGCCATAGGGCAGGAATGAAGTCTTTCAGCGAATGGTATTCATTGCTCAAACCTAAGCGTTTGCGTATCGCCAGCCCGCTTTTCCATTGACGGGAGAAACGTCCCGGCCAGTCGTATATCTTCACCAGGTTGCGGATGGTAATTTCAATCTCCGCATTGGGATCGATCACTTTGGCTTGTGCCCGGCGCAAGCTGTTTTGCGCAAAATAGGTCATACCCGGGATGGCGATAATAAGGGCTACCAGATAGATGATCTGCCATAACATTCCTTCGGCGTAGAAATAGATACAGAAGACACCGGACAGGAACAAGAGCAGATGCGTGAGCCAGATCTTCTTCGAGAGCGTACGATACCATTGCAGGGTGTTTTCCATGCCCATATAAGCGGTCGGCACCAAGACCAGTGTGAGCAGTGCTGAGAAGGCTAACCCGCCGATCACCGTAATGGCAAAAGGTGCCCCTATCGCTCCGGCATACTCGGAGTCACCCATGGCGAGCGGCATCATAGCCACAATCGTCGTGATAGAAGTGATCAGAATCGGGCGGATACGCGAGAGTCCGGCCGTCATCAGAGCGCGGCTGCGACGGAATCCGCGTTTGCGCAGGATATTGGTATAATCGATGAGGATGATACTATTGTTGACTACCACCCCTAATAGGATAAGGAACCCGGTCAGGGTATTGGCATTCAACAGGCTATTGTTGGTCAATAACAGTGCCAATAACGAACCGATGGCGGCCAATGGAATGGCAAACAGGAGTACGAAAGGGGTACTCAGCGATTCGAATACCGAGGCCAGGATCATAAAGATCAGGATAAAGGCGGCAAAGATGAGGAATTTGAAGTCGGCAAATTCATCCTCTTCATGGAACACCTCTACGGCCACGCCCGAAGGAAGGTTGTAATCGGCAATCAGTTGGTCGATATCAGCCCGGTATCCTTCCAACAGCGATTTGGACGATTCCACATCGCGCGAGAAACTATAGAATACCTCGATCTGCTTGTCTTGGTTGACACGCATAATCTGAGAGCGTCCCTGCCCGTATTTAATGGTGGCGATATCCTCTACTTTATGCAGTCCGCCGGAACTGCTTTGCACCTGAATGGCTCGCAGATCGTCTACGGTTTTACTACGACGAGTTTCTTCCTCCTCTTCCTCTTCGGGAGGAATCGTGTTACGGATAATAATATCATAGCTCTCGTCGCCTACTTTGAATGTACTTCCGGAAGAGAAGTCCGAGTTGAGCTGTGTCAAGCCGGAAGAAATATTCGCCCGGGAAATATCATAAGAGGTAAGCAAGATCGGATCGAAATTAAGGAGTACCTCCGGTTGACGACGATTATAAGATACACGGGAACTACGGATGAAATCCTGTTCGTTGATATAGTAGCGAATATCTTCTGCTACCAATTGCATCATATCAAAATCGGAACCTTTAATAACAATACGTTCCCGGTTGTCGCCAATACCTAACAGACGCATGAAGCTATCCATGCCTCCCATGGCAGAACCGCCACCGCCTCCGCCTCCACCGGATGCTTCGGAAACAGACACCTCTGCTCCACTGATGTTATTGAGCAGGCGTTGCACATCGGCTTTGATGTCAGCAATTTTCCGTTTTCCTATCTTTTGATAGTCTTCCTTCAGGATAAGGGTGAGTACGGCCTCTTTTTCCTGTATGCGACAAACCAATTCTTCTTTCTCGGGCAGATCGCTCAGGCGATCTTCCATGACTCTAACAGCCAGGTCGGTTGTTTCGAGTGTGCTCCCTGTCTGCATGGTGACATAAATACTGAAGCGGTCGGAGTCGACATCGCGCATTTGCTGAATATTGAGTGTGATCGAAAGGATCAGGGTCACGAAAAGCACAACGATGGCTCCCAAAACGGTAACCCCGGGGTTGCGCATGCAGGTTTTCAGAAATACGAGATAGATCTGAACTGCCCGTTGGCTGATTGATACCTTTTCATAGAAAACACTTTTTCCTTTCTTTCGTTTGAGGATGACGTAGGTGGCCATCGGGATAAACAGCAAAGCAACGAAAAGAGAAATGGTCAGTGTGGATATGATAGACACCCCGATATGGTGGCCGATCATCTTAATCAGGAAATTCTCTGAGAAGACAAAAGGCAGAAAGACGGTCACTGTCGTAAGCGTTGCCGCCAGGATCGAACGCCACACCTCTTTAGTCCCTTGCGTGACGGCACGGTCGGGTGGCACACCGGCTCCCGAGAGCCGGTAAATATTTTCCAGAACAACGACACTGTTGTCGAGTAGCATACCGACAGCCAACGCCATACCTACCAGTGTCAAACTATTGATACTGATTCCAAAAGCATAGAAAAAGTTGAATGCTGTATAGACGGAGATAGGAATGGACAGGGCAATAAAGAATACCAAACGCAGGTTTTTTAGGAAAATCCAGAGAATAAGAACGGCAAGCAATCCACCGACAAGAGCCAGTTCAATAATCTGATCGATATTGTTCTCCATGATCTCTGCCGTATTCTCTTGCACGACCACCTCGACATCCCAAGGAATCAGCTCTTCATTCAACTGTTCAATCACCTCAAGCGTGCGGTGCGAGAGTTCAATAAGGTTTGTTTGTGAATCGTTGGTCAACGACACCGATACGGCTTCTTTCCCGTTGACGCGGCTGTAGGTCGTTTCTTCTTTGAGGTCAAAGAAAATGGTAGCAATATCTTTCAATAGAATGGGACCGGGAGCCACGACGATGTTCTCGAGCTCCGACACATGGGTGTAGAGCGAATTGATATGCACAAAGAACTTGCCGTAAGGCTCGTTTACATACCCTACGAATTCCTTTTCGCGTGTATTCTGCGACAGTAGGTTGCTGATTTGCGAAGGGGTAAGGTTCAATGCCTTACAGGCATCGGGATCCAATTGTATCTCAATCGCCCGCTCACGTCCTCCATAGACATTCACAGCCGCTACCCCATCGATGTTTTCCAGGCGGGGAAGCACTTCGTTGTCGACCACATTGCGTACACGGTCGGTTCCTCCCGAGCCACGCACCTGGAGCACCATAAAGTTGTTGGCCAACTGTTGCATATCGACCTTCTGCACCGACACATTGATTCCATCCGGGAAACCAGCAGCTACTTCATTGATCTTTTCTTCCAGGCGAAGAGAGGTCATCTTGAAGTTGATATTCTTTTTGAAATCAACTTGAATATGAGACTGACGGCTGTCGACCGTTGATTCGATTTTTTCTACACCACCGATGGAACTGATCGCTCCCTCTAATGGGATAATTATTTCCGATTCAACATACGAAGGATCATTATCCTGTTGAGAAGAGACCTGCACAAACAACATGGGTAATTCGGCATTGGGCAACAGCTCAACAGGTAATTGTTTATACGACACATACCCCAACAGAGTAAGTGCGATGAACAACATACAAATAGTTATCCTTCTATGTAGTACAAAATTCATATTTTGTCTTTCTTAAGTAAGCTTCTTTTCATCTTCTCCAACAGATAATATACGCAAGGTATAACCATCAAACTCATCAGGGTAGAAGTGATCAAACCACCCACCACAGCGATAGCCATCGGCGTACGCAGCGAACCACCGTCGCCAAAGCTAAACGTCATCGGAAGCAATGCCAGGATAGTGGTCAAGCTGGTCATGATAATAGGGCGTATACGTTGTTGTCCGGCTTCCACAATGGCATCTGTTAGTTCCATACCCGCCAGCTTCAATTGGTTGATACGGTCGACAAGGATAATGGAATTATTAACCGCTATACCTACTAACATCACAATACCGATAAAGCCCATCATGTTGATTGTTGTTCCGGTAAAGAAGAACAACAGGATAGCCCCTACAACAGCCAGGGGAATGGTCAACAGAATGGTGAACGGATGGAGCAGAGACTCGAACTGAGAGGCCAGTACCATATACACCAGGATAACCGACAGGATTAGAGCAAACATCAGACTTCGCATAGACTCCTGGCGCTTTTCTTCCTCACCGGTCACGGTCACGGTATAATTCAGCGGCAGCTCTATATCGCTTAAGTTGCTTCTGATGTTTTGCGCCATCTTATCTAAGGAGTAAGCACTCTCCATATTCGCTGTCACTTTACTGATGCGATGCTGGTTGCGACGGAATATCTCTTTGGGAGCCTGTGTCTGTTCCAGGGTGGCAATCTCCTGCAAACGAAACTCCTTGTCGCCGCTTTTGATTATAAGAGCATTCAATTCACGTAGCCCTATATCCGGCAATTTGATAACAATGTCGCGCATCTCTCCGTGGTATTCCATTTGTCCGGCTTCCCGGCCACTGAGTTGCTGGCGAATCTGTTCGATCACAGTCGATACACTCAGGTTATTGATCCCCGCTATTGTGCGATCGATAGAAATAGTGATTTCCGGAGCACCGTCCTCAACGGAAGACATTACATTGTAAAGACCGTCCACGCGAAGCATACGCTCTTTTACCTCTTCGGTGATATCTGCTATTTCATCCAGTTCTTCCCCTTTCACTTCTACCACGATAGGAGCACCTTCACTTCCAAGTAGCGAACTGAGTGAGTTCTCGTCTTGACCGATCGTAAGCTCTATATCGGGATTCTCCGCCGTTTGTATGAAATGGGCAATGACTGTTTCGGGAGAAAGTTTGCATTCAGGCGAAAGTATCACTTTCATCATGGCGGTGTTTTCGCCTTCGAATACGGCATTCTCCGAACCACTTCCCGTTCCGATATGACTATAAAGGGTTAAGCCCGGATCTTCTGTGATGGTTTGCAACAGTTCTTCCAGATTGGCTACAGCCGATGAAGTGCGCTCCAATTGGGTGCCTTCGGGCATTTTTATATCGATGGTAAACGCTTTACTCTCCGCACGCGGCATAAATTCCGTACCGATAAAAGGCAATAGTAAGCCAGTACCTACGATAATCAAAGCTGCAATGCCGACTACCAGCCAACGGTGATGCAACAGATTACGCAATAAGGGTGAATACCATTTCATGCCAATGGCTTTTACCTCCTGCACTGTTTCCATTTTGCGACGAGCCGTCCAGAAGTAAAGCATCGGGATCACCATAATGGCCACCACCAAAGAGGACAATAAAGAGAAAGAAACAGTCCATGCCTGGTCTTTAAACAGCTCACCGGTTGCTCCATGCAGATAGACAATCGGCAGGAACACCACGACGGTGGTCAATGTAGACGCAATGACAGCACCGGCCACTTCCGACGTTCCGGTAATGGCGGCCTCTTTGATGTCGGATCCTTTTTCCTGGTTTCGGAATATACTTTCGATGACAACGATGGCGTTGTCAATCAACATACCGGCTCCTAAGGCCAATCCTCCCAGTGTCATGATATTGAGCGTAAGCCCATTGAAGAACATTAGGTTGAACGTAGCTACAATAGAGATGGGGATAGCCACACTGACAATAAGCGTAGTTCCTACACGGCGTAAGAAAATAAAAAGCACGATGACAGCCAGAATAACGCCGAGAATTGCGCTCTCTTTCACTTCATCAATGGCTTTTTTGATAAAGGTTCCCTGATTGGTGATTACACGGAATTGATATCCCGGCAAGGCATGCTCGATTACAGCCAGCTGTTTATTCACCTGATCGACAACGCGAACCGTATTAAAGCGCATCTCTTTATAGATAGAAAGACCAATGCTTCGTTCGCCGTTGATACGGACAATATTCTCCGGACGGGCATTCAAGAAACGTACACTGGCTACCTCCCGCAGATAGATGGGGGCATTTTCTACATTTCCTGTTGTAGCAGTAGCGTTTTGCTGTGCCGTGATGGGGCGATATCCTACGATTAGGTTCTCAAAGTCTGTTTCAGAAGTAAACAAACTGGCGCTTTTCACTAAGTATTGTAATCCCAGTTCGCTTACACGTCCTCCGGAAATGCTTTGATTATTGGTCTCAATGCGTGAGGCAATATCGTCAATCGTCAGGTTGAAAGCCGCTAAGCGATACGGATCGGTTTCGATCGTCAGGGTATTGATCTCCTGTCCCGACAAGGAAACTTCAGCCACTCCTTCCAAACGAATCAATTCATTGCGGATATAGCTTTCGGCTACTTTCCGAAGCTCCGCCATATCGGTAATGCTCTGATGCGACATGCCTATCAGAATAACAGGCGATTGATTCGGATCGTGTTGTGTGATCTTCAGTTCTTCGATCTCTCTGTTTTGCGCAAACGAGCTCATGGCCTTTTGTAGATCCAGGAATGCCTCGTCCATATCTTTCGACCAGGCATACTCAACCGTGATCTGTGCCGACCCCGCTTTGATTACCGACGATACCTCCGTAACATCACTCTGCCGGATAGCCATCGATTCTATGTTGCGCACAAATTGCTTTTCTATCTCTTCCGGAGGCCTTTCTCCCGCTTTTATCTCGATAAAGAGACGCGGGTTATTCAGGTCGGGCAGCAGGTCAACGCTCAACTGGTCGTAAGAGATCTTACCGAGCAGTAATACGGCCAATACGACCATTGTGATCGTCACCGGATTGTTGACTGCAAATTTGACAATGTTTCTCATATCAGCTTCTTGTTCGGTAAGGCTATGTCCTTATCGTTGTACTTTCACTTTACTGTTTTCTCTCAATGTTTCATAGCCACGGATGACCAGGTTGTCATTTTCCTTCAATCCCTCAAGCACCTCTACATAGTTTTCGTCTTCCAGCCCTGTTGTTATATTCCGCAGAATGGCGGTATTTCTTTCCACAATGTAGACATATTTGCGGCGACGGTTGCTTTGTATCACCTCTTTCGGTATGATAATCGAAGCATCCGCTTTGTCAACTACAATATCTGCTTTTACAAACATACCCGGACGCAACAGAAGATCTTTATTATCAATTAATAGCTTTCCTTTGAAGGTACGCGTTTCGGTACTGATGGCCGGAGAAAGTTCGCTAATCACTCCTTTTAAGGTATCTTCCGGAAGTGTGTAATGGGTGATGTGAACCGGTTGATTGGGCTGCACATAGCTGATAGCGCTTTCTGGTAGATTGATATCCAGGTACATTTGATCGTAGGCCATAATGCCCACCATTGGTTGCCCCTGTGCTACTTTTACGTTAAGTGTATAATGTGGCAGGTTCACAATAACTCCGTCAAAAGGAGCTTTGACTTCCATCTTGGCAAGACTCAATTTTCCATTTTCCACATCATAGCGTGCATTGGTCACCCGAACCTCCGTATTACGCATTTCACTCAGCGTTACGCCTCCTTTTTCATACAAGGCTTTTTGTTTACTCTGTTCCTGTTCGGCAATTTCCAAGCTTAATTCTTTCGAGTCGAGCGCAATGCCATTTTCATATTCTTGATCAACCAGGCGAATAATAGTCTGCCCTTTCACCACCCGATCCCCCAACTTAAGAGGGCGTCCGGTGCGTGGATTATTCATAAGCTGGTAAGCTCCGCTCATTTCCGAAGTCAATTCAACCCCATAGGTGGGCTGAGCGGTTCCGCTGGTATTGATCAACTTACTGATAGAACCTTTCTTCAATTCGGTAACCGATACAGGCGTCGCTATATCGTTTTGTGAACTTTGCTGTTGATTACCACATCCTGTCGTCAGCATCAGAAGCGTCAGGGAAAAAGCTGCAATGGTTTGTTTGTTATATTTCATGGCTTCTATTTATTTTCATTTAAATCATTCAAAGGAACTATCGGCGAACGTTTCTCAAAATCATACAACGAGAGAATCTTCATATTGAGCAGTTGTACCTTGTAGTTGATCAAGGCCTGCGTATAGGAGATCTTTTTGTTCGACAACTGTGTCTGGAACTGATTCATCTCCATACCGGTAATGTCTCCTTCCCGGTAGCGAGTGAGGTTCAGGTCATAGGTCAGTTGCGCATTTTCCACATTCTGCTCGGCAATACCGATCTGTGTGCGGTAGTTCTCGAGCTGGCGCCAGGCCTGACGGATCTCCAGTTCAATGTCGATCTCTTGATCCTGTGTTTGATATTGATGTATCTGCTGGGCAATCTTTTGTGCCTTTATGCGTGCCTTTTTCTCTCCCCAGTCAAAGATGGGAACTGAAAACGAAACAGATACCCGTGGGCTTTGCGTCGGATTATCGTAAATGTTTTTGAACGCCGGATTGTCTCCCGTCAAACCAATAGACAGACGAATGTCTCCTTTGAATTCATTATCAGCCTTTGTGCGTATCATATCAAAATCCAGTCTTTCGGATTCCATTTCCCGCTGGCGCAATTCCAGGCGCGAGGCGAGTCCGTTCTGGATGGCCTGATCCAGGTTAATATCGACAGGGTGTATGGTAACTTCCGTTACCACAATCACATTTTCATGCAGAGGAACTCCTAAGATCTTTTTCAACTGATCCCTTTCGTTTTCCAATGTAGTGATTTGGGATTCCACATTTGACTTGGCTGTTGCCAGATTCAAATCAGCCTGAAACAACTCATCACGGGCAGAGAGATCCGCTTCCACCTTATTCTTTATGTGATCATAACTCTGTTGTGCATTCTCAAGCTCGTCGCGACTTATTTCCAGGTTGCTTTGAGCCGAATAAACACTATAAAACTGACGCGTGATGCTCAATTCTGCTCTCAATCTTTCCAATGCGTAATTGATATGCGCATTTTCATACGACAACTCAATCTCCTTTAATGCCATCTTCCGGGTATTATAGGTGAAAATGGGTTGAGAGAGTTGCAGGTACAGGTAATTCTGGAAGGCACGGTTGCTTGTTTCCAACCCTTCTGTGTTAGTCGATTTGCTGTCTCTCCACTCAAAGCTGTTTACTAATGAAATCACCCCGTCAGTCAACAGGATCGGTTGATCGACCTGAAAAGTTCCTCCCGTTGAAAACGATTCATTGGTATACCATTGGGAAAGGCGTGTTTCGAACTGACGGTTTCTTTGATAGTTGACAGGATTGAGATTCAATGAAAAGCGAGACTTCAACGAAGCTCGTTGTGCAATCAGGTTTTGCTGATATCGTTCCAGCTCCATGCGTGAATCACGCAGTGACGGATTCTGTTGCTCTGCCAGGTTCAATGCCTCATCAATCGTTAGCATTAACTGGCTTTTCCCTTCGAATGAAATTCCTGCCAGGAAAATGCCTATTGCTAATACCTTATATAAAAACTTCCTATTCATAATAGAATCAGTTATTTAATTATCGTTTTACAATTTTTACTGCATCCGCCGACACATTACGCAAGCGGCTCTCATTAGTCAATGTCACTTTCAACGTATCGGAAGCAATGTAATAGACCCCGAGCTGCTCCCATCCGTCGTTAGCACGCCGTAGGTTGAGGTAGGCATCTTCCAACTCTCCGTCGTAATCAATCTTAAAGTGATATTCCCCGTCTCCACCACGACCACGTCGTATATCTTCATCTCTGTATACATAATAATAAAGCTCGTAATGCCCTTCCGACGGAACCGGCACTTTCCATGTGGCTGTTTGGTTGCCATTACCGCTTTTTATGATGTAAGCCGAGCGGATATACTTGCCATAGTAGCCTGCATTCGTTGTAGGTGTCCATTGATAAGGCGGACGCCACCAGGATACGCCTGCATATTTGAATGAAGTCTCCTCCGTTTCATCGAGCAGTTTAGTCAACAGACCCACTCTTTCCGGTTCAGAGAGCACAAACAACGTACTGTCTTCGTTGTCGACAATCACTTCACCCCATACTTCGGGAATGCCTCCCTCCAGGATATAGTCGCCCTCCTGTGCCATTGACACTCCTCGCTCCTGACGAATGTTGTTGATCGGTTGCGTCATGCTGTTCGGCAGATTTCCGGATATCATTGTATGGATTGTTACATTTCGGGGCGCATCTTCCCAAACCGATACCAACTCTTTGGTCTGTTGGGGGGCAAGCCATATTTTCCGGCTAGTCCGTGGATCCCGGTTCTCCACCATCCGGCTGTTGTCTAGTATGTCGAGATGAATAATTCCTTCCTGGTCGGAGTTGTTGCTAACAAGTATACTCATTACGAAGGCATCCTCACCGCGGTGGGAATACTTGGCTATATCAGCCGGAACAATCGTAAAGACAGGAAGCGCAGTCGGTTTGTCCCATGTTGCTATGTGTGGCCTCATGGAAGCACCGCTTATTTGTTCCAGCGTATCGAGCATGGATTCAAACTGAATGTTCTTGAACATGTTCCGATCGAGGAAAGCATAGACTGAGTCACGGAATGTGGCTATACCGATGTTGATTTCTGCCGGAGCAAACAATCTGTT
Source organism: Parabacteroides sp. PFB2-10 (assembly GCF_029893085.1). GTDB lineage: Bacteria > Bacteroidota > Bacteroidia > Bacteroidales > Tannerellaceae > QVMG01. Next base: position 33,131 of record NZ_JARXWI010000021.1, on the reverse strand, counting down.
ACTCTTCAAACCGATTATACTACTCATCAGGTCGCGGTGTTCTTTGTCGGCAAGCAGTTCGCGAAACGAGAGTTTTTCCATCAATAGATTGGCCTTCTCATTGTTGCTGATACCATTCACCTCACGCTCCCATCCCGAATTGTCGGTCTTGTTCTGCAGATAAAGCTCCACCAGGCGGTTGGCAACCGGCCATTCCGGCGAGTAAATATTATACCGGAAATTATATAACAAAGGAAAGAGGAAATAGGGATTGGCCTCCGAAGTAATATTCATTTCGCCTCGTCCACTGGATTGGTAGCTATAAGTGCCTTCTGCCCGTGAAAATGAATAAAATACATTGTTCACTGTGCGTATTTGTGCCTCTTCGTCGTTGATCTCCTGACCACGTCTTTTGGCCATTTGTTTCTGGAGATCTACCCGTTTTTTGAAATCAAAACTATCATTTTTCCAGTTCTTTTCTACCATCAGGATCATTTCCGGATGAATAGTTTCCTGCGCTTCCGACCAGGCATGCGGGTAGGTAGAGAATTGAGCCGGCACTTCAATCAGTGAGAAACGCGAGAAGGGATATTGCAATTTGTATTGCCGCTCCATGTTTTCTTTGAAATCGACCAATAAATGTGGAATCGTATCACGGATAGAATCGAATACGGCTACGAAATAGTCCTGTTTTTCCAAATGCCAGACACTGTATTCGATGCTGTCGGAAGCCACCACACTTTTCTGCTCATAACGTCCGGCAAGCAAAGTGATTGCCTGCACAGGGTATTCGGGTTGGAAGGTGAAACTGCCGTCTTCTTCGGCTACTCCCGCACCCTGAGAGATAGGCGTGAGACCGGGTAAGGGTTTTACACGCAATTGGAAACGGCTGAAATAGCTTTGTTGCCAGTTGGGATCCTGATCGCTGTACGCTGTGCCTGGACGGGGATACCAGTACGATTCCGGAGTAAACAATAGGTAAGTAGGTGTCTGGAAAGTATATTTTTTGTCGGCACTGAATAGAAATGTGCGATTTTCTTTTTGCATATCCTCTTCCGGTATGTCGAGATAACAGAAAGAATTCTCTACCGTTCCTTCGTAGGTGATCTGTAAAGATACTTTTTCTCCTGCTGATAGTTTGCGTCCGAAGTCTATCAATAAGATCTGCTCTTCGCGTTCATAGGAAAGCGATTGGTCAAGGGCGCGGATTTCTTTGACCTGAAGTCCCGGATTCAAGCAGAAAGCAAACACCGATGATTCTTCCAATGCCATGGCCTGCATAGTGACCGACGAGGAGATAGTCTGTGGATGTTGCTCTACATCGATCTGGTATTCGTCGACCACCATCTTGGGGCTGTTTACATATTGGTTGTTAATCTCTACATAGACTTTCCGGATATCATTTTGATCCAGTATGTTTTGTACATGCTTGTAGCCGGAATAGCCTGTGCCTCCTAACAATAGCGCAGCCAGAATCAACCAGGGATAATGACTCCGGGAGGAGTTTGGCAACCGGCGGAACTGGGAGATAGTAATGCAGATGAATCCCAAGCCGGCAAACAAATAGATCGAACGATGCGTGAGAATGGCATCCAGGTTGGTAAATCCTACAATCGATGATTTCATGAGTGGCAGGTAGAAAGCCATGTAATCAAAGAGGTAATAGAATTTATCATTTATATAAAAAAGAGACAGTCCTACATATCCCAGAAGCAGGATAAAGGTCAATGCCTGATTTCCCAATAATAACATCAGAAAGATCGACAGGCCTATAATATAAATTAAGGTAGGTATGCTTATGAAAAAGAAGTAAATGAGATAGCTTTCCCAATCCGTTGTTACCCCTCCGATAAAAGAAAAGAACAGAGCCAAGCCCATGACAATGAGGTTGAGAACTAGGAATACCCGCAGGTTGCCCCAAATCTTGCCGATCACATATTCCGCATTACTGAGCGGGCGTACATAGAAGACTTCCGATGTGTCGAGTTTTTTATCCCTTTTCAGGAAGTCGGACGCCAGGAAGATGGCGATCACCGCCTGACCCATATTGAGCATAAGCAGGTTCAGGTAGGGAATATTGGAAGGAATGGCTGTTATCGCCCATACTCCTCCACCATCGGGAAAGACAAAGATCGCCAGGTTCCAGATGGTAAGAATGAAGAGTACCAGTATGGTAAATATCTTAAAAAACCAACTCCTAAGCAGCAGTTTGCTTTCATATTTCGATACGGATCCTATGTTATGTATGAAATTAGTCATTCGTCCACCGGTTTAATTTACTTTCCATATAATAAACATAGGCGTGCTCCAGGTTGGGAGGAAAGGGTTCGGCATCATAGCCTTTGATCTCATCGGCCACGACCTGTACCTCCCAGCCCGTACCGGATGGAATGGTGGAGATAACCGGATATTTTTTGTCTACATCGTGCAGCTGGTCGCCATTGATCTGGATGCGCCATACCTTGCCCTCAGCCTGTTTGAGCATATCTTCCGGAGAACCGTAATAAGCCACCTCTCCTTTGTTCATCAAAGCCATACATTTACAACTACTCGAGATATCCCCTACGATATGGGTCGAAAGGATGATCGTTACATCCTGTTCGCTGACGGCCGTCAATAGATTGCGAAAACGGATACGCTCCTCCGGATCCAATCCGGTGGTAGGCTCATCCACAATAATAACTTTGGGATTATGGATCAGCGCCTGCGCGATACCCAAGCGACGTTTCATCCCCCCGGACAGTTTGTTGGCATAACGCTCGCGCACATCAAACAAACCAACGCTTTCCAGCATAGCATCGACCGCCTCCTTGCGTTTGCGGCGATTGTTCATACCCGAAAGGCGGGCGGCATAGTCCAGAAATTCATAGGTTTTATACTTGGCGAAGAAACGGAAATCCTGTGGCAGGTATCCCAACAGGCTACGAATCTCCTGGCGCTCTTTCAACAGATCATGCCCGAAAATATTGACTTCCCCTGAACTGGGTTCCATCAGGGCAACAAGGATACGCATCAACGTAGATTTCCCGGCTCCGTTAGGCCCCAATAAACCAAACATGCCGGTTGGTATTTCCAGGTTTATATCTTTCAATGCATGATTGCCGTTCGGATAGACTTTGTTCAACCCTTTTATAGATATGCTCATCTGCGCAATGTAGTAGTCATTAGATTACATTCAGAACGGCAAATATAAGGCGATATTGTAGTTGTTGCAAGAGAATCAAGGGATTTAAGAAATATTTTCTAAATGATTCGGTGTTTTGTCTTACAAATCGTGTGCAATTATACAATTATCGCTTATATATCGAACAAAATAGATAAAATAACTTACATTTTTTAACTATGATTTCAATCCACGGAATCAGTCTGTCCGGAAATTATTGTTTCATATTCGTAATAGCAGGTTAATCTGTTTCCTCCAATATAAATATTTCTTCGACCGGTTTCTTGCAGATACGGGCGATCTTAAGGGCGAGTAGGGTGGAAGGTACATACTTGTTGGCTTCGATGGCATTGATTGTTTGCCGGCTGACGCCTATTGCTTTGGCCAGTTCTTCCTGTGTCAGGTTGTTAATGGCACGTTCTACTTTCAGGTTATTTTTCATTGTTTTGTCGTTTGATTTTTAAAAGGAGGTAATTAAACCGGAAAATAAAGACGATCAGCAGAGTGAACATATTTATCACCATGACATAGAGAAAAGAGAAGTCGTAGATGAACAACAGGCTAAATAGTAGAATTCCGTAAGTGGCATAGGTCGCCCATAATAAAGAGTCAAGTCTTATCTTCGCGATGTATTCATCTTCATGTTTCTCTTTAGCAAATGCCACAAACAAAGCGGCTACAATAAACAATATGCCCACTATTTCGTTAGTGAGATTGTTTTTTGTTATCGCCCAGAATACCGACGTTTCTGCCGAAGGAATTCCCGGTGTTGCGTTGAATTTCCCTGGAAACAGACTTAATACCGAAATGTCCAGAAAAGAAAACTCAAAGTCATGGAAGATCACAAAATAGCCCAGCAAAGCTGCAGGTACTAACAAAATCCAGCCGATCAGCTTGAATTTATTCGGAAATAATAAGTTCGCTTTCATATGCAAGTCGTTTTAAGGTGTAAATAAATGAGATTGCAAATGTAAAGTGTATTTTACAATTAAACAAAGTAAATTGACAAAATGTAAAGTAAACATTACGTTTTGTTTTGAAAACAGATATGGAATCTCAACTATTTATGCTTCACTTTTTTTCGAGTTTTGCTAAAAAGCCATTTTTTTTGTGCATATATATTTTATATTTGTAGCGGAAATTCTATCGTCCATGCGCCTCGACAGTACTGTCGAAGCGCATGGACAGAACTGTCGAAGGGCATGGACAGTACTGTCGAGGCGCATGGACGATAGAATAATCCGTACAGTTTAACATTCAAAACAATTAACTATGAAAGTAAAGTTTAGTCTTTATGAGATTCCTCTTCCCGGGGAACAGTCGGAAACAAGCCGCCCGCAGGCACGTGTACAATCGAAAGGAACCATCCGTTTACAGAATATTTGCGACGAGTTGCGCGATTTAGGTGTCAACTCCGCGCAGATCAAGGCCGTATTGGATGCTGTCGCTAAATATATGGCTAAGTCATTGGTCGACGGATATAATTTTGAATTGGAAGATATCGGAACATTCTCTTTGTCATTGCATTGCTCGATGGCGGATAAAGCTTCCGAGGGAATTGTGCGGGTAGAGGCGAACGGAGTGAATTTCCGACCGGTTAAGTATCTGAAAGAAAAGGTGGAAGAGGCCGAGTTGGAACAGATCGAACAATCTCCTGTGCAAACATCCCTCATAAAGCGCAAAGATCAGATGATAAGCTACTTAGAGAAATATGGATTCGTCAACCTCTCCCGCTATGCGTTATTGAATGATTGCTCCCGACACCAGGCTCGAAAGGACATAAAGGGTTTTGTGGAAGAGGGGGTGATTGTGGCTTCAGGTATTAGGTCGCATAAGGTGTATGTATTGGCGTAATAGTATAATTTGCGTACGCTCTATTTTCCTTTTTTTATTCTTATCTTTGGTTCTGAAAATCAAACAATGGCTGCGGTATGTGCTTTCAGAGTTGGGGAATGCCGGCAGTCGCAACAGGTAAAATATGCAAATTATAGAAACCATTCAGAAGCGGCGTTCTGTTCGCACATATACCGGTGAGCCTTTGCGCGAGGAGCATCTTATTTCGATCCGGCAATATATAGATCAGCTGCAAGCCCCGTTTGGCGTGAAGACGAGGATTGAATTGATACATGCAAATCCCGAAGCGGAACCCATTAAATTAGGCACCTACGGATGGGTGAAAGGGGCGTGCGATTATTTGGTGTTGATATACGAAGAAGCGCCTTTTGCCGAAACGGCGGCGGCTTATATGTTTGAAGAGGCTGTTTTGTTTTGTACGGATCTGGGATTAGGCACCTGTTGGCTGGGCGGTTCTTTCAGTCGGGGCGACTTCAAAAAGCAGGTTCGCCTCGAGGCTAATGAAAAACTAAGGATTGTTTCACCAGTCGGTTACCCGGCTGATGCGAAACGGTTTCTGGAAAAATACATCGTCCGGGCAGATAAGAATCATAACTCCCGAAAGTCTTTTGGGGAGCTTTTCTTTGAGAAAGATTTCGATCATCCGTTGACCGCTGCCCAGGCTGGTGTTTTCGCTCAACCCCTTGAAATGGTTCGCCTGGCGCCTTCGGCCAATAATAAGCAGGAATGGCGTGTCTTACTCGAAGAGCAGGCCTTGCACTTCTACAAAAAGCCCTACCCTTTATTCGATTCTATCGACCTTGGCATTGCCCTTTGTCACTTTGAACTTAGTTGCCGGGAACTGGGCGTGGGTGGACAGTATGAGATTCTCAGAGAGTTTCCGGAGAATGAGAGCCTGCCTTATGTGATTTCATGGGTTCAGGATGAATAAGAATTGAGGCTGAGATTACCTGCCGAACCACTCCTTAAACTCGCTTACCCGCGATTTGGTCACCAGGATTTTATCTTTTGTGGGTACGATAAGGTTGATCGCCAGGCGTCCATTGAACCAGTAATCCATATCTTTCACCGCCTCTTTGGCGATAATATATTGCCGGTTGGCACGGAAAAAATGGTCAGGATCCAGGCTGTCTGTCAAGTCTTCGAGGGTATGGGGGATAATGAATGAGTCGTTCTTTTGGGTAAGCGCCTTCACCACTCCGTTGTCGATATAGAAGCAGGCGATAGAAGCGGTCGACAGTGGCAGGAGTTTACTTCCTTTATTGGGGATAAGAAAGTAGTTTTTGTATTGCTTTTGCCGGTTCATCGATTGGATCAGTTCCGATAACGAGTGACTCTCCGGTGGGTTAGTTTCTGTGAGTACGCGTAATTTATCAAAGGCGCGCATCATCTCTTTCTCGCCAATGGGTTTTAATAGATAGTCGATGCTGTTTACCTTGAAAGCACGGAGCGCATATTCGTCGTAAGCGGTAGTAAAGATGATTGGACAGCTTATATTGACATGTTCAAATATCTCGAAAGCGGAACCATCAGCCAGGTGAATGTCCATAAAAATAAGCTCCGGCATAGGGTTCGCCTGTAGCCATTTTATACTTTCAACGATCGAATCGGTGGTGCCCACGATATGGCACTGAGGAGCCACATCGCTTAACAAGGCTTTCAGGTTGTTTACCGCCGCCTTTTCATCTTCAATAATCAGTGTTCTCATAGGTTTCCCGGATGTATTAAAGGAATGCTGACGCAAAACTTGTTTTCACTCATATCAATCGTTATCTCTTTATCAAAAAGCAGGCGGTAACGCTTCACCAGGTTATCTAATCCGATGCCCGTGCCCGAACTATCGGTCAGCTTGGGTTGTCTGAGATTGCAGACATATAACAGGCCATCGTCGGTAGTGTATATATTGACTTTCAGCGGATGGCGATTACTGATCTCATTATGCTTGACGGCATTTTCTATCAATACCTGCAACGACATTGGTGGAAGCAGGTAGCTGTTAAAATGTTTATCGGTCTCTATTTCAAAGACAAGGTTGTCTTCATAACGCATCTCCAATAGGAAGGTGTAGCCTTCGGTAAATTCAAGTTCCCGGGCAAGCGTGGTATGCTTTGAGTCGTTCTCCTGGAGCATATACCGAAGTACATTAGATAACTCCTGAGTATAGTTTTGTGCCTTCACGGGCTCCTCGCGTATAAGCGACCTCAGGGTATTGAGCGAGTTGAAAAGCATGTGCGGATTTAACTGGCTTTTGAGCGATTCATACTGGCTTAGGATATTTTCGAGCTTCAGTTGCTGATTTTCCAACAGGATTTTTTGTTGCCGGCGGGTGATATAAATGATATAACAGCTACCGGTCACTACGCCCGAAATAATAAAATCGCGGATAGGATGCAGATAGTGGTGCGCGGTAGATTGCACCGCCAGTATATCAAACGATTCATGCAAATGATAGAATAGATTGCTCAATATCGTGCTCGCCAGCCAACAGAGTAGAAAGGAAAGTACGAGCTTTTGCCAACTGATCTTTGCCGTTGTTTCGTTGAACCGGAAAACAACCGTAGTCAACCAGAACAGAAAAAGAAGCGCCATGAAAGAAAAGAATATTTCATTGATCACTTCCAGTGTTTGAATGCCTGGAAAAACATTATGGTATTCGAGATCCCCCAACAAATTGATGATCTCAGGAATATGAATCAGGAAGCTCACCGCCACCGATATAACAACCAGCGACAACCTGTATTTACTTCCGTATTTCTTTCCGGCATCGACCATGAGAGACAAAAGTAGTTATTTTTGCACAATCCTTGCGTTAATGTACATACCCGGACGAAACAATTCGTTGTTTTCCATCACCTTGGCATACACCTCAAGTGAGCGGTTGACGTTATCGACAGCCTGTCCGACAGAGATAATCTCACCTTCAAACATCTCATCGCCCATACCGTTCACCCGGAACTCAATGCGATGCCCTATCTTTATTTTCCCCAGGTCTTTTTCATAGGCCATCAGTTTGATCAACGTATTGTTCTTGTCGATGATCTCACAGAGTGGTTCTCCCGCCGAGATATGTCTCCCGAGATTCATCTGCAGATTGGAGATATAACCGCTTATGGGCGCATATACTTCAAGTAGAGGCGATATGCCGTTTGTCTGCAACGCCTGCGTCGATACACCAAATATACTCAATTGTGCCGCTGCTGCCTCTTTCCGGCTTTTCATCGACAGGTAATCGGCTTTGCTTTGCTGGAATTTCTTTTGTGAGGCGGCCGCTTCGCGGGAGAGCAGCTCCTGTCGTTTGTATTCCGCCTCCAGATAGTCGCATTGGGCGGCCGCATCGAGATAGTTATGCTGCAAATTGATAAATTCCGGGTTTTCAAGCGTTGCCAACAATTCGCCTTTGCGTACATATTGGCCGGGCAACAGGGAGATGTTCTTTACTATGCCATCGATCGACAGGGTCACGGAGGCATGTCGTTGTGGCGAAAGTACAAAGGTGCCGTTGAATGTAACATCTTTCGCCAATGATGTGGCGGATGTGGCAGCGTCTGTTATCACTTCATCGTTCACTTCGGGTTCAATCGAAATGACTTCCGCTCTTACTTCATTTACCTCTTCGGCTTTTTTATTTCCGCCACTACTGCATCCCACGGTCAACAACAGGGTAGCTACTACAGGTATATAAATCGTTTTCATCACTTATTCAATTAATTATTATATAATTCATATTCCAACGCTGATACATTGTATTGATAAATCATCTCTATATACGACTGCTTTATCTCCAAAGCACTGTTCATGCTCTGTATAAAATCGCTGATATCCGTCTCACTATGTTTCAGTTGCAGTTCGGCAGCGCGTATCATAGCCTCTGCTTCGGGCAGGGCGGAGGTTTCGAAGAAACGGATGCTCTCGTCGTACTTACGCAATTCCGCTTTTAGTTCATATACTTTATTATTCAATTGACGCACATTATCCTCCGCTTCATACCCAGCGATACGGGCATCGAGTTTGGCCTGTTTCACCCGGCTCGACTGCGCGTTGAACACAAGCGGAAGAGATACACCCACCGTCCAGGAGTGTAATCCTTTATCGGGCAGGATATTTTGTCGCTGGTAACCCACCGAAAACTCGGGGAAGTAGCGACTCCTTTCGACACGGACCTGCGCTGCGGATTCGGATTGTTTACTGTTGAAGTAAGAGAGATGATCATAAGAAAGCTCCGCCTGCATGATATCCGCCTCATATTTATGTAATAAGGTATCAGTCGGAACAACCGGAACATCGGAAAAACAAACCCATTGCAAACGGGCAGCAGCGACCTTACACTCTTCTTCCGCCTGGAAAACCTTGTTCTTCATCGAGGCAGCCTGTGCCGCAGTCATATTCTTTTCCAACAAGGTGATCTCCCCTTGCTGATAGCGCAGGTCGCCGGTGCGCAGAAGAAGTTCCGCCAATTGGTTTTGTTCGCCCAACATTTGCTTTTTGTGGTAGGCATACTGGTAGTATGCCCAAGCGCGTTTCGCTTCGGCTGTCACCTCTTTCTCTACCATATTGCGATAGAAAGTAGCGCTGTTTACCTGATGTTTTACAAGCGAGTTCTTATAGAAAGGAGTGACAAGCGAACCGATCGATTGCGAGATGCCCAGTTCGCGGTCGTTGCGGTTGGTACCGTTGAGCTGTCCCCAGGAGTAGTCGAACGAGGTAACCCCCAAATCCCAAGACTCGCCCCGAGCCGCTTTGTTGCGTTCAATATCCATCGCCGCCGCTTTCAAGCGGGGATTGTTTTGTTTTGCCATACTGATCACCTCCTCCAGCGTGACAGTCTGTTGTGCCTGTACGCCTCCGGACAGCATCAACAGGAAAATAATCAGACCCGCAACGAGCAGAGTCTTTCTTTTCTTCCATTTACGCATGCATACATTGAACACGCCGATAAGCCGGTAAAACACCGGAATGATAATAAGCGTAAGGAATGTCGACACCAATAATCCGCCGATAACAACCGTTGCCAATGGACGCTGTACCTCAGCCCCTGCCGAAGTGGCTATCGCCATCGGTACAAAACCGAGCGAAGCAACCAGGCCTGTCAGGAATACGGGGCGCAATAGGTGCGGAGTTCCTTTCTTTATGATTTTATCTGTTGCCATTTTATAAGTAGTTCCTTTCGATAATGCCTTGAAATGGTTCAACATAAGGATACCGTTGAGCACTGAGACGCCAAACAGTGCAATAAACCCTACGCCCGCCGAGATACTGAAAGGCAATCCTCTGATCCAAAGGGCCAATACACCGCCTATCATCGACAGGGGCACGGTGCTGAATACCACCAACGTATTGGTGAGGCTGCGGAAGGCAAAGAACAATAACAACAGGATAAGCAACAAGGCGATTGGAATAACAACCAACAGAGTGTCGATTGCATTTTGCAGATTCTCAAACTGTCCGCCATACTCGAAATAGTAGCCGGGTTGTAGTTTAATGTTTTCATCCAATACGGTTTGTATCTTTCCTACCACTTGTTGAATATCGGCATCGCGCACATTCACGCCAATCACGATACGCCGTTTGGTGGCATCGCGGTTTATTTGCAGAGGACCGCTGATAAGCTCCACTTCTGCCAGTTCGGTCACGGGGATTTGTATACCATCGGCTGTGCGGACAAAGAATTTATTGAGGTTGAAATCCTCCACCTTCTCGTGGTCGAGGCGCACAACAAGGTCAAAGCGGCGTTCGTTTTCGAAAACGGTTCCGGCAACCTCTCCGGCATAAGCCGTGCGGATAATGTTATTGAGTTCTTCCACATCCACACCGTAGCGCGCCAACTTGCTTCGGTCGTAGTTTACCACCAATTGCGGCAAGCCCATGGTCTGTTCCACCAATACATCGTCGGCGCCCGGCACCTGTTTGATATATTGGGATGCTTCGCGGGCTTTAGCGTAAAGCTCTTCCATATCTTCGCCATACAATTTGATAGCGATATCTGCTTTGGCACCGGTCATCAATTCATTGAAACGAAGCTGAATGGGTTGGCTGAAGTTGAACTCGACATCCGCAATTGTATCCAATGCCGCTTTCATCTTCTCCACCATCTCAGCACGCGAATCGGCACTTGTCCATTCCTTAAAAGGCTTCATCACAATCATAATGTCTGCATCTTCGATCGCCATCGGGTCGGTAGGCACCTCCGCCGTACCGATCTTTGCTACCACATGTTTGATTTCAGGAAACTGATCCATCAATATCTTTTCTGCCTGATCCGATGCTTCAATACTTCGGGTGAGCGAACTACCGGCAGGCAGTGTCATCTGCATGGCAAAGTCGCCTTCGTCGAGGGTCGGGATAAATTCGGCTCCCAGTTTGGTGAATAGTAATATACTGCCACCCAATGCCAGGAAGGCGATAGCCAGCGTGGTCAGGCTGAAACGCAGACATTGTTGCAACAGCCTGCGATATAGTTTGTTCAACCCGTCGAAAAAGCGATCGGCGAAGGTACGTGTTTGCTTGATCGTTTTCTTCAGGAAGAGAGATGCCATCATTGGCACATAGGTGAGCGACAAGATCAACGCACCGATAATACAGAACACCAATGTCTGCGCCATCGGGGTGAAGTATTTCCCCTCGATGCCTTGCAACATCAGGATCGGGAAGAACACCAACAGGATAATCAACACAGCAAAAGTAGCGGAATGTACCACCCCTTTCGTACCGTTCACAATTTCATTATCCATGGATTGGGGCGACAGTTTTTGCCCGTAGAATTGCTTGGTGTAGAGGTGAGCCAGTATGCCCTCGACAATCACAATGGAGCCGTCGACCACAATGCCGAAGTCGATCGCCCCCAAACTCATTAGGTTGGCCGATACGCCAAACAGACGCATCATAATAAAACCAAACAACATCGACAATGGAATGACGGAGGCTACGATCAACCCCGCCCTGAGATTGCCAAGGAAGATAATCAACACCAGAAAAACAATCAAGGCACCCTCCACCAGGTTGCGGATCACGGTAGATATATTGCGGTCGACCAATTCGGAACGGTTCAGGTAAGGCTCTATACTCACCCCTTCTGGAAGCATTTTCTGCACAAGCTCCACCCTTTTCTCCAGTTCGGCAGTCACCACATTGGCATTGGCACCTTTCAGCATCATCGCAATGCCGCCCACACATTCGCCCTGCCCATCTTTTGTCATCGCCCCGAAACGTTTGGGAGAACCGTAACGCACAACGCCGATATCATCGATATGAATAGGGATGCCGCCGCGGTTGGTGATAACGACCTGTTCTATATCCGCCAGGCTTTTTATCATCCCTTCGGAACGTATATAATAGGCTTTGCCCTCTTTTTCGATATAACTTCCACCGGTGTTCTGGTTGTTTTTATGCAGGGCTTCGAACACTTCACCGATGGTGATATTCAAGGAATAAAGGGCATCGGGGTCAACTGCCACCTCATATTGTTTCAGGTATCCGCCAAAGCTGTTTATCTCCACAATACCGGGAATACCCGAAAGCTGCCGTTTGACAATCCAGTCCTGTATCGTCCGCAGTTCCATAGCGTCATACCGGTCTTCATACCCCGGCGCCACCTCCAATACATATTGGTAGATCTCGCCCAATCCGGTAGTGATAGGCATGAGTTCGGGTACGCCAAGGTCCGCGGGTATCTCACCCGAAACGGTTTGAATCTGTTCATTGATTAGTTGCCGGGCATCCAACGTAGGCACATTTTCCTTGAAAACCACCGTCACCAGCGAAAGCCCAAAGCGAGACACAGAGCGTATCTCCACCACATTCATAATGTTACTCATCGCCACCTCGATGGGGAATGTAATCAATTGCTCCACCTCCTGCGGGGCAAGCGTAGGCGACACAGTCACAATTTGCACCTGGTTGTTGGTAATATCCGGGACAGCATCTACAGGAAGGGTCAGCATGGCATAAATACCCGCTACCAGGAGTATCAGCGTCATAAATCCGATCAAGAGCTTCCGCTTAACCGAAAAACGTATTATTTTATCAAACATACTAATTGCCTTTACTAATTTTTTGGTAAAGGTAGGGCTGAATGCCCTCCATTCGTACCGGTATACCTGCGAACCGACCCGATTGAGGGCTGAGGTGGCCGATTAGAAGGTTAATATAGAAATGAGTAATATTACTTAGATAGATTGAGTAGTTTTACTTATTGACCCGTCTCTTTTCGGTATCGAACTTTGTCTTTATAAAACCAATGAATTATGGTAACAAAGCAACCCGACAAAAAAGATATTATCTCTTTAGCCAAAAAGACAAAGCGTTATTGCGACTTACTGATTGAACAAAGCGACAATTGGCTCTCGGAAGAAGAGGGAGCCCGGAACATGGAGAAGCGATTGAACAAGCCGCCGGAAAGCCGGAAGAGAATAAAGAAGAATTGTTAAGGCTGGAAGTAGCTATACGAACAAGAGAGGCTATCCCACGTTTGGGATAGCCTCTCTGTTATATAGGTTCGTTATGAAACGGATTATTGCTTCACCCACACATTGGATCTGGAGGTGCGGATCTGCGGATCACGCGGCTCATTCCTGTTCATACGAGCGAAGTTGGGGATAGCAACCATTGGTTTGCCATCTGCCCAAGTACCTTTGATAAGCATCATGCCGTTATAGAAATTCGGATCCCATTCCGCTTTCAGGACGCCTGTACCGAGATGTCCCTCGTTGATGTGGGCACCATTGTCTACCTCTTCGAAGTTATAGATCATCGGGCCGTAGCGCAAGGCCACCTGGCCTTTTGTGGCTTCGATCTTTTCGTCTGCCGTGATCTTCTGTACTTCCATGGGTAAAACAAACTCTACTTTATCGCCTTTATTCCACTTCTTTGTGATTTCCGCATAGCCCTTATTGATAGTAGGAGTCACCGCTTTGCCATTGACAGACAAGGATAACAGGCCGCTGAGAGCCGGTTCTGAGTCATACAGTTCGCTGGTCTTGCGATCCGGAACGCGTACGAAGAGGGTGAATTCTTTCTCTTCTTTCGGATTCACGGTGATAGATACCTTTCCATCCCAGGGATAGTCTGTTTTCTGAACCATTTCCACATCCGTTCCGACCACTCTTTCCACGTTGATCGTACTGCCAACAAACAGATTCACGTAGAGGCCTTTCTCCGAAGTGACATAAGTCCATGTCGGGATCATCAACAGCGTCCGGGGAATATTGCCCACGCAACAGGGACAACCATGCCATGGGGTTCTTTCGGTCACGGAGTTCAACGGATTCGGGTAATAGAACTTTTTGGCTTCCATATCCAACGAGCCTAACAGGGCGTTGTACATGGTCTCTTCATACAAATCGGCATATTTCGCATCGTGATAGGCCAGATTTAGTTTGTGCTGGAAGAAAATCAGGGCACACGACGAGCACGACTCACAATAGGCATTATGTCGCAGGGAGTAGTTCGGGCCGAAACCTTCAGAGGTTTCACCGCTGCCAACACCACCGGTCACATAATATTTCTTGTTCACCATATTATCCCACAACGACATAACCGCACTCTGATAGTCAGGATCCTGTGTTTCGGCAGCAATATCCGACATAGCCGAATAGAGATAAACCGCACGCACGGCATGTCCCACCGCTTCGTACTGCTGTTGTACCGGCACATGTGATTGGCTGTATTCGTTGCCACCCATACGGCTGTCCATAAGGAATTTGGCCAATGCAATGTAGCGATCGCCCTTTCCGTTGCCTTCCATATCATTCACAAAGCGACCGAAGCGCACCAAGGCCTGTTCCATTTCCTGATGTTCATCCCACCATACGATCTGTCCGGGGTTGGGGCCGATATTATCCGCCCAGCAGTCGGCCAGTTTCTTGGCAGCGTTGTAGAGGCGCAGGTCTGTTCCGTTGGTGAGTGTATGGTGATTGATGGCCGATTCGATGAAGTATCCTGATACATACCCTTCGTGGGCGCTTCTGTTTCGGTCTTCCCATCTCTTTTCCCAACGTTCGGGGTCGCGCAATGTATAGGCCGTTTGCAGGTAACCGTCGGGTTCCTGTGCCGCTAGAATGATCGGAATCCATTTCTCCAATGTCTTTTTCATCTTTTCCTGTGCGGCGATAATCTCTTTATCCCCTTTCGGGTCGATCATCAAGGCAATACAGATCGATTCGATGGTCTGGTGTACCCAGGCATTGGCGAACACATAGCCTTTATGGGCCGCGTAAGGCTTGCCATTAAGCGCCTTGGCTGCTTCGATAAAGTTATCCAATCCGCCGGTGGATAGGCTTGAGTTCTCACACTGATCGATACACCAGGGTATCCAGTTTACGATCATCGCTTTGGCTCTGTCGTCCCAGAGTGGGCTGTCGATCGAATAGTTTTTGGTATAGACAACATCCAAACGTCCCTCTGCCGGAGGTTCGGAAACTGTCACCTGTAGGTTTGTTGTCACCTTGTCTTTCCCTTTTTTAGCAGTGAAGGCCAATACATACTCACCTACTTCGGAGAATACTGCCGTCGCATTCAGTTTATCTTTATCCGTAAAGGTCACTGCTCCGGGTCCTGACACCTTTGTCCAACTCGTATTCTCAACGGGAGAAACAGAGGTTATATTGGCCGTCAGATAAGTGGTTCCACCCCGCATCACGGTACGGTCGCCGTTGGTTTTTACAATCGGAGACAGGTTGGGAGAGTTCGGCGATTGGATTACTTTCCACTCCAGGAGAGAGGCTCGTAGCTGTTGAGCCGCATCGGCTTCCAAGCGTAGCTTGGTTGTTTCCACTTCGTCGAAGGTCGTTTTGTTGTATTCCGCAACCGTAAGGCCTAGCCCTTCGGCATTGCTCACTGGAACAAATTCCGTTCCGTTCCAATAGCTTATCCGATAAGCTTTGGGAAGCGTGATCGTTCCTTCCCAGTTCCACCAGAACACTTCGATTTCGCTTGTCTTAACAGGTTGCGCCCATTCGTACTCAACCCATTGATCCTGCAATGGAGGTGTCGTCTGCCCCTGTCGCATTCTTGTTGGGCCAGTTTCGATGTTTGTTATACCATCGTTTAAAGAGGCGATAAGTTGTCCGTTTGCCGTCAGATCCGGCCGGGAGATGGTAGCGGTAGCCATTACGGCCATGTTTCCACCGGCATCGCTTTGTGTAGAACTACATTGTGTAAATGCACACAGTGTCACCAGGGCGAGCGCCCACGATAGAAATAGGGATTGTTTCATGATTTCATGGTGTTTAAATTAGAGTAATATTATTGAGTAGTAGATTTTATCAAACGAAAGCAAAGGTAAAGAATAAAACAATAACTACTCTATCATATCAAGAAAATCAACGAATAACTATTTCTTTTTTTCTTTTTTTAAGTACCTGGTATAAAGCCTTTCATTAAAGAGAGACACTGAGCGCCAAATTACCTCCACCCGCCAAAGCGGGGGAGGTAATATAAGAAAGAGGGCGTTTAAAGGAGTACTTTTAAATAAGTATGTAATTGGGGTTAGCTTTACTCCTTTTCTTTTATATATTATATAGTGTTAGTGTATCAAAGTCTTTCCGTAAGTCCTGCATCGCCGGGTTCATCTGCCGAATGATATAATAGAGCGTCTCATTTTCTACATTCATAAGCAGCAGTTTATGGGCAATTGCGTCGAGGGTGGTATTGAACTGCCGGTAATAGATTACTTCCCGTCCACTGCTTTCGCGTAGCAATTGAGGCAGATCGATAGCCATAGCCACCTGCAGCTTGTTTCCTGCTTGGGGATCCCGTGTAATATATATCCAACAATAATCGTTCATCTCCATATCTGTTTTGATAGGAGCAAAAGTGAAGAAAAGCATTATAACACTTGTCTTACATCTGGAAAAGAATGTCCTAAATCTGGAAAAAATGCTTTTTTTACTCTCAGGAAAGAGCCGTTTCTTCCAATGCCAGCCGGCGGAACTCCGACGGAGAGAGGCCATACGCTTTGCGGAATAGCTTGTGGAAATTGGTACGGCTACCGAAGCCTGAATCCAGCGCGATTGCCTCAATGGTGTATTCTGTGTTCGGATCGCCCAGTAGCTGGCGGGCATGGCGCAGGCGGTGGGTTGTGATATAACTGGATACGGTTTGATTGAAGTACTGTTTGATCAGGTCGCTGAGGTAGCGCTCGTTGGTTCCTGCCCGGACAGCCAGTGAGGCACGATTCAGCTCGGGATCGGTATAGACCTGTTCGTTGACCAACTCGATCAGCCGCTCGTAGAGCGGATCGGCAGGAGGGGGGAGAGGTGTTTCTCCGGGCAATAAATCTGTCTCTTTTATGTCGAGTCGTAGCTTGGACAGGGAAGCGCGTTCCTCTTCGAGCTGGCGGGCGAGTTCGTCCTGTTCGCGCAGGCGACGTACCAGGTTACGGTTCTTTTCCAACAGGCGGCGGGAGTAAATAATCCAGATACCCAATGCCAACAACGCCAGTCCCAGGCCGATCAACGCCAGATAGGCGTAATTGCGGTTGCGTTCCTTTTCCAGGATATGGCGGTCGACTTCGTATTGCGTGCGGATCTCATCGACTTGGGCGTTGTATTCTTTATTATGCGTGGACTCCAGTTCGGTAACGACATCCTTGAATAAAAGATAGCCTTCCCGCGCCTCTCCTTTTTCGATGAGGATCATTAGTTTCACACCCTTGTCTTGTAGTGGAGAGCGAGAGATCTCTATCGCTTTATCTACCATTTCCAGCGCTTTGTCGTATTGCTTATTACCGTAAAGGATTTGGGCCATTTTGCTATAGCGAATATCGCTTCTCCCCGTGATACTATCATATTTATTCAGATAAACCTCAGCCAGGTCATACTTCTCTGTCTGCATATATATATTAGTATACGCATCGTACAAATTGGCCCATGCTCCCGGTTGTGCCCTTTCTGATTGTTTCTCATATTGCCGATTAATTTCTGTCGCTTCCTCGGCCGTACGCAGCGCTTCGTCGTAGCGCCTTTGTACTGTATAATTTTTCATCAAGCTAATGTAAATATCCGATAATACACCTGAATAGGTGACACTATCCCGTATTAGCTCAATACACTCTTTCAAGCATTTTTCTGATTCTTCCAATCGACTTTGATTTGCATAAATGCTGGACATAGAACGTAACATATATGCCATTCCCCCTGCATGATTCTGCTCTTTGGCCTGTTCATGTATTTCCTGTGCCGTTTGAAGCGCTTGTTCAGTTTTGCCTATACGCAGATAAGCGGAAACTAATATAGTATGCAAATGATAATATGAGTTCCAACTTTTCTGTTTCCGTATAAAATCCAAAATAGCAGGAGCCTGCTTGATCACTTCATCATATTTATAGGCATTGGACAGGAATAAGAGCTTCGTGTATCTGCTGATTACCTGATAATCTGTGTTTGACATTTTTTCTGCTTCGGCATTCATTTCATCCAGAAGCACACATGCCGTATCCAATACATGCGGATTACGCACTTCCGCCGTATACAAAGTGACTAAACTCCTGTAGTTTTTCAGCTTCTCTACTCCTTCCGTCTGTGGAATAACCCGACGAAGCGAATCTTTTTGTAGTTGGTTCTTATTCTGTGCCATTACCGAACCGGCAACCAGCAGCGTAAACAGGATATAATAAAAATGCTTCATTTTTTTTCGTGTATGGGTTGTTTCTCTTTGGATAACGGGGTAAATATAAAGAATTTATTACAAGAAACAGATACTTCCGATAGAGAAAAAAGCGTGAATCGCTGTTTGCTCTGCGCCTTCGGCTAAGCGATCTTCGATTGACATTTTGCTTTGCGCTTCGCTTGCTAAGCGATTATTAAATTGACAGCAAATTACCCTGCACGTTAGAATCCCCAGTGCTCGCCTTTGATCGAGTAGGTGTCTGCTTCGCGTTTCTTTTCACCGTTGTAGTTCCATTCGATCTGATCCTCATGGGTCTCGCCCTTATGGGTGACCACTGCTTTCAATACATTCACGCCATCGTGCAGGGTAACTTCATCGAAAACGTAATGCACCTCGGTATAGCCCTGTCGGATGCCCGTCAGTTCCACCCCGTTCAGGTAGACCTGAGGAGTGCCGATATTGGAATAGACCGTGACAGAAGTGATCTTTTTCTCGCGGTCGGGGTTACGGCGTTGTGTCAGGTAGAGCACCGGTTCTTCGCTCCAGTTCGCTTTATACCAGAAATAGGAATCTTTCTTTATCTTGCGATCGAAGGTGACCAACCCTTTCATATTGCGGGCAGGTACTCCTCCACGTTCCCACATGGGCACGGCGAAGTCGAACGTATTCCATAGATAAGAGGCCAGGATGTAGGGGTGGTTTGCTATCACACTCCAATGGTATTCGTGCGTTTTGGTTTGGAAGGTCTCGGGATAAAACTCTTTGGTCCAGTTAAGCGATTCGCCCAGGTATTCCGTTTGGTGGGCGATATTGGCATCCGCCCCATATTCCGTAAGCATCAGTTTCTGATGCGGATAGTTCTTTTCCAGGCCTTCTACCCAGGGTTCGATATCCTGCAACTGTTTTTCATACCAGCCAAAATAGCGGTTCATGCCTTGTATATCAGCCACCATATTGACCGGATGCTCCATATGTCCGTAGCCATTGACCGAAACGGTATAGCGATCGGGGTCTTCTGTTTTGGCCAGGTCGTGAAGCGATTGGGTCAACTCGCGGGTGTATTCATGCGGACGATACACCTCGTTGTGCAATCCCCACACATAGATAGAGGGGTGGTTGAAGTTCTGACGAATCATCTCACGCAACTGATTCCGTGCATTCTCGGCCTCCTGTCCGGTGACACGGTTCACAAAAGGTATTTCCGCCCAGATGATCAATCCCAAGGTATCACAGCGGGAATAGAGATAGCTCGACTGCTGATAGTGGGCAAAGCGTACGGTGGTTGCACCCAGATCCATAATCGTTGCCAGGTCGGCATCATGGTGTTCGTTTTGCAAAGCGCTGCCTAATCCCCACCAATCCTGATGGCGACACACACCATACATAGGATATTTCTCACCGTTCAGGAAGAATCCTTCGCCTGCTCTGGCTTCGTAATGGCGGAGTCCCAGCGGTTCAACCACTTCGTCGATCACTTTTCCTTCCTGAATCAGCTGGCTAACCACCTTATAGAGATAAGGATCTTTACGCCCATGCCAGAGATGCGGATGCTTGATAGTAAATGAAGAGGTAAAGCTGCGAATGCCTTGTGGAGAGAGATCAAAAGACTGGCTGTGCGTTTTGATCAATTTGCCCGATTGGTCGTAGATTGTGTTTTTCAATGTAACGGGTGCCGGTTGCAGACTGCCGTTATCGAGTTTGACCTTCACCTCAACCTCTGCCTGCTTGCGCGATACATTCTTTTGCGTGATATAGACACCCGAAGAGGCATGGTCGGTTACACAGATCGCATAGGGATCGGTAGCCACCAGCCAGACCGGACGATAGATCCCGCCATAGACACCAAACAGGTGGTGATTAACCGGAATCACATCGGGGCGCGCTTTATTATCGGCCTTCACCATAATCTCATTCTCTTCTCCCGCCTTAAGCAGTTTGGTGATCTCGCAGGCAAAAGCGGAATAGCCGCCTTTGTGGGCAGTTGCCAGTTCGCCGTTTACATACACTTCCGCACAGGCTCCGACGCCTTCAAAGTGCAGAAACAGGCGTTTCCCTTCCATCGCTTCAGGAAGTGTGTACATCTTCTTATAATAGCCGGCTCCTTCATAGAAATTGGCTGCTACCACCTGCATGTCTTTGGCGTTCCAGGTGTGTGGCAGTTCCACCGCTTGCCATCCGGCATCCCATGTTCGGGCGTTTACACTCAACTCGGTCGTTGCGGGCGCCTTCTTAAACGACCATCCGTTATTGAATGGTTCGACCACACGCCCCTGGGCGGAAAGAGTTGTAATACAGAAAAGTCCTGTAAGGAAATAAAAAATCATTCGTTTGATCATAGTATTGACATTTAGATATTTTCTGAGACAAAACTACCCGTTCGAGCCATTATTTGCGGATAAAAACATCTCAAAACAGGATAGAATTATCTCATATTCACTATCTTTGTAATCAGAATGCCAATCTGATCTAAAATAATATGGGTAAGCAATGTAAGTTTTACTACCTATCCCTTTTCCTATTGTGTAGCTTTCCTATGTGGGGAAGCATAAATTTCTTTTTTTCTCATCTGGGAGTCGAACATGGGTTGTCGCAAGTATCGGTCAGGCGCATCTTTCAGGACGCAGACGGATACCTTTGGTTTGGTACCCGCGACGGATTGAACAAATACAATGGCTACGAATTCAAAGTGTATCGCAATGAGGTGAATGATTCTCTTTCGTTATCCGACAGCTATATCCAGGCCATTGCGCAAGACAGGAATAAGAATATATGGGTGGCAACTACCTATGGCTTTAACTGCATCGACTATGTTTCCGGGCAGATCACCCGCTTCCTTCCTTCGGATATCCACCCGGAGAATCCGTATAAAGCGACCAGTCACCTTCTTTCGCATGCCGATGGAGAGCTTTATATCTTTTCCTATTCCCATATTTATCGATGCAGTTCCGACCAAACAGCCGATTACTTTATGCACCTGCCGGAGATAACCTCGTCGATATCCTCCGTTTCGCAGGACGCCAACGGAGATATTTATATCGGAACAAGCGCGGAAGGGGTTTTCGTCTATACGAAAGACTGGCAGTTGCGCGAGCAATGGCTGCCGGAGGCAGGCAACAACACCTCGCTACCGGCCAACTATATCACCCAGATCTGCTTCGACCGGGAATACATTTGGCTGGCAAGCGAAGAGGATGGACTATGCCGGTATCACCGGGAAACCAAAACATTCACGCACTACACAAAGCAAAACTCCGGCTTGGGCAACGACCGGGTGCGTTCGCTTGTGTTCCTGAATCCGGATTCGCTATTGATAGGAACCTTCAGCGGATTGTACATATTCGATCGCACCAACGACCGGATTTCATCTGTTTATATGAATATCGAAGGGCAGGGCGGGTTGAGTCATTACTCTATCCACTCCATGCTTGTCGACAAAGACCAGACACTCTGGATCGGTACCTACTCGGCAGGCATCAATTACTACAGCGCATACCACAAATCTATCTATTATATAACCCCCGATGAATATGCGGGTATTATGGGGTTAGGGCAGGAAGATAAAAACGGAAATATGTGGTTTGCCACCGAAGGCGCCGGATTATTGTTCTATGATCCCCGCACACGAAAACAAAAACTCTTCCCGATCACCGACCCGGAAGAGGGAAACTATGAACTGAATATCATTAAATCGATATGGATTGAAGACGAGACAATTTACTGCGGCACGCACTTTGGTTCCGTCTATTCCTTCTCAATGCGCACAGGAAAATACAGCCTTCTTTTCGATTCGAAAGAGAATGATATCTTCACCCTGTATGTCGACAACCAAAAAAACCTGTGGATCCCGACAAGCAACACCAGCAACCTGGTGATGATCGACCGGAAGGGACGAATAATAAATGAATTTGAGGCAAACGGCGACAAGCGATCGTTCCCTTATGTGACCACCATCCTGGAGTTGCAGCCCGAGGTATTCCTCTTCGGCACCTTCCGGGGAGAGATTTTTCGGTATGACAGAAAGCGGCAAACCGTTGAAACACTGAACGAAAAGCTTCCGCCGTTAGGCAAGTACGACCGACTGGGCATCATATCCTCCATCATCCAGGACTCCGGCATGATATGGATAGCCACGACAAAGGGAGGTTTATTCAAATTAGACCGGCAGTTCTCCTTCGTAAAACACTATCAACGGGAAGAGGGGCTCACGAGCAGCAATATCACCTCACTCGTATTAGACAACAACCGGGAGCTTTGGGTGGCCAGTGGGAGTGATATCTTTCGGTTAAACAGGAACGACGATCTGTTCTACCCCGTTAAGTCAGCCACGGTGCCCACGCAGGAGTTTACCATCCATGCCGGCTCGGTCTCCTCCAACGGTACCATCTATTTCCCGGCAAGCAAGGGCATATTGGCCTTCAATCCGCAACAGATCAAACAGAATCCGACCATTCCGCCATTATATATTACCTCCTTAGTTACCAATAACCATGAGGACATCATTCATCAACTGAAGAGAACCAATCCGAAAGCCAACTACCCGACCGACTATTCCATCACCCTGAATGCCAGGCAAAACAACATAGCCATTACCTATTCCGCCTTGAACTACATACATCCGGAAAGCAACCAATACATGTATAAACTGGAAGGAGCGGACGACGACTGGCACATGGTCGGCAACCGACGGGAGGCCTATTACAGCAAACTCCGGTCGGGCAACTATATCTTCCGTGTCCGGGCTTCCAATAATGACGGGATATGGAATCCGCATGAAACCGTTTTGCATATTTTAGTGAAGCCACCTTTCTACAGGAGTTGGTGGGCCTATAGTCTATACGCCTTGATTTTATTGATTACTGCCATATTAATCTATCAATATCAGCACCGGAAGCATGAGCGCGAACGTGAAATGCGTTTCAAACAAAAGGAACAGGATAGAATGAAAGAGTTGAATGAAGAACGCATCCGCATGTTTACGAACTTCGCGCATGAGCTTCGAACACCGCTGACACTCATCATCAACCCATTGGAAGATCTCTTGCAATACATCTCCTTTTCGACGGAGGTAAAGCAATCGTTGAACCTGATGAATAAAAACAGCAAAAGGATGCTCCACCTGGTGAACAACCTGATGGACATACAAAAGTATGAAGCAGGGAAAACGGTGCTCAACAAGAAAAAATTCAACTTCTCCGCTTTTGTGCGTGAAATATACCTCTCGTTTGAAAGCGTAGCCAACAAGAGAAACATAACCTTCCTGTTGGAGAACCACCTCCCCGATATATATTATGTCACCTATGACGAAGCCGAAATAGAGAAAGTGTTTTATAATCTATTGTCGAACGCCTTCAAATTCACCCCTTCCGATGAAAGCGTCTGCCTGCGTATTTCCCGGACAAGCCAGCTGGACAATCCGGTTGTTCCGCCTGGCCGTGAGACAATCGGAGAGGAGATCGGCCGGAACGACTATCTGTTGGTAGAGGTGATCGACACCGGCAAAGGCTTTACACAAGAAGAGGGAAAGAAAATATTCGAACCCTTCTACCGCTTCAAAGACGACCTGCATCAGCAATCACCGGGCACAGGTATCGGACTGAGCCTGACCCGGTCGATCATCAATCAGCACGAAGGCTATATCTGGGCCGATAGCTCGGGAAGCCAGGGGAGCCGCTTTATTATTCTGTTGCCCGATACGGATAATCAAAGTTCCCCGCTTAAAGAGGAACTGATCGCTCCCCAATCGAACCCTGAGACGCAGAAGAAGATCAATCTGTTGCTCGATAAGGTGGAAACGATGCAGAAACAGTCGGTGTTGCTGGCCGACGACGATCCGGAAATCATTGAGTACATGAAGCATCAACTGGAAGATGATTACAAAGTTATCCTGGCGACCAACGGAAAAGAGGCGCTTACGGCATTGGAAAAAATGCCGGATATGGTGATCAGCGACGTGGTTATGCCTGAAATGAGCGGGATAGAGCTGTGTAAATATATAAAAACAACCGATCCCTACCAGCAGATCCCGGTGATCCTGTTGACGGGCAAATCGATGATAGCCCAGATTGAAGAGGGACTCGAGGCCGGAGCCGACGACTATATCGTCAAACCCTTCCAGATAACACTGGTGAAAGCAAGGATCAAGAACCTGTTGAAAAACCGCCATCTTCATGAAGAGAAGCCAACCCAATCGAACACCCTGGCCACTATAAAGATCGACACGGCGACCGACAAGGGCAGCTTCCTCAGCCAATATGTCGATTTTGTGAAAGCCAATATCTCCAATCAGGAATTAGATATATCCATGATATACGAGTCGTTGGGCTTGAGTCGGGCAAACTTCTACCGAAAAGTAAAAGCAGCCACCGGTCTTTCTCCCATCGACCTGATACGCAATATCCGACTTGAAGTCGGCGCGCAACTACTCAAAGAAGCCGACATGAACATATCGGAGGTTGCTCAGAAGGTTGGATTCAGCAGCCGCTCCTATTTCGCCAAAAATTTTAAAGCGCTCTACGGCTTGTCTCCCTCCGAGTATCAGGAGAAATACAGAAAGAACGAATAGAGAAATGTTAAAATCGCGATTGTAAGCAAAACGGGCGTTTTACTTACAAATCCATACGTTAAAAAGTGTTTCTCCCGGGGGTTTGTCTACAAAGTCCCGCTTTTTTGCGCGCAAAGTCCCGCCGAAATTACAAATCGTAAATTGGGGGTTTCGTTGAAAGCGGGAATATTAACATTTGTTAAGGCTGGAATAAGCTATACAAAGTAACTTTTCGTTTTAACATAGATACACCCCAACAGCTTCAAGGCCTCTCTTGTTTGTAACCTATTCGGTCAAAAAATGCTCGCTGATCGAATTGTTAATTTTACTTCATAAAAATTGCATTTTTTCATGCTTTGAGACAAATATTCTCCCAAATGAGACGATCGTGTCCGCGCACGGAGGTCTATTTAGGTTTATTTGCAAAAAAACTCATTTAATATTTGTCAAACATTAAATTCAAAAAGCATGAAAAAGCATCTTTGCGAAAACCTACCTCCAGCCGGGAGTGTAGAAAAAAGAAAGACAAAGTTTCTTTCGACCTTACTAATTCTTTTTGCTTTTGTTTCTGTAAACGCCTGGGGACAAAACGTCCAGATCTCTGGTAACATTATCTCTGGCTCTGATAAAGAACCTGTTATCGGCGCCAATGTTTTTGTTGAAGGAACCACCACCGGAACCATTACCGACTATGATGGCAATTTTGCCTTTGAAGTGCCGCAGAACGCGACCATCACAGTATCTTACATTGGTTTTATTGCGCAATCTTTTAAAGTGGGTGCTGAACGTACCTTCAATATTGTATTGCAGGAAGACGCCGTAGGACTGGAAGACGTTGTTGTTATCGGGTATGGTTCACAGCGCAAGTCCGACCTGACAGGGGGGATTGTGGCGGTGGATGCCAGCAAACTGGAAAGAGTATCGACCAACAACCTGTTGGATAAGTTGGCCGGACAAGTGCCCGGTTTGAACATTACGGCCACGACGGCACGTCCGGGCGACAGCCAGACAATCCGCGTACGCGGTGAGAACTCGCTTTCTGCCAACAACTCACCGCTGATCGTATTGGATGGTATTCCTTACAACGGTTCGTTGGGCGATATCGATCCGGATATTATTGAAACCTTGAGTGTCTTGAAAGATGCCTCGGCTGCGGCTATCTACGGTTCACGTGGTTCGAACGGGGTGATCCTGATCCAGACGAAAAAAGGGAAAAAAGGAACGCCGTCTGTAGCCTATAAAGGGAAAATCGGTATGTCACAGCCTGAACGTCGCTTAGACGTGATGAAAGGACCGGAGTATGTGACCTATGTGCAGGACTACAAACGATTGAAAAACGGACTCTCTGGCGATCAGTTGAATCCGCTGAATGTGCTTAACCCGAGTGAGTTGGATAACTATAAAGCCGGCATCGAAACCGACTGGCAGGACCTGATGTTCCGCAACGCACTGACGCACAGCCATCAGTTGAGCGTGTCGGGAGGTACTGATTTCACTACCTACATGGCTTCTATCTCTCATACAAGTGAAGACGGGATTGCCGTGAACACCGGTATGGAACGTACGAATATCACATTGAATATTACACAGATTCTGAATAAGTGGCTGACCGTGGGTATGGGTACGCAAGCGACTCAAACCGAAACGGGCGGTATCGCTCCAAGCTTTGAAAACGGACTGAAGATGAGTCCGTACGGAATCGACCGCGACGAGAATGGCGGATACTATGAGTTCCCGATGGATGAAACCTTGTTTGCCCATCCGTTGGCTAATATCAACGCCGAACAGGACAAGACACGCCGGAATATCTTTGTATCTACCTTCGCGGATGTATTGCTGCCTGTGAAAGGACTTACTTTCCGTACCAACTTCGGGTATAACTACCGCAACTCGTTTACGGGTACCTATTACGGACGCGACACAAGAACCGGAAAGCTGGCTGGCGGATCGGCAAGCATCAGCAACACGCATTATTATGATTATACCTGGGAAAACATCCTGAAGTATACCAATACGTTTGGCAAGCATAAGATCGATGCAACAGCCCTCTTCAGTATGCAGGAAACCAGCCAGCGTGAAGCAGAGCAAAAGGCTGAAAGCTTCGTAAACGACGATGCTGGCTACCATAATATGGCAGGTGGCGAAAAGAACCAGACCGTTACCTCTAAAATTACGGAAACAGCATTGCTCTCTTACATGGGACGTGTGAACTATTCGTATGCCAATAAATATATGGTGACCCTGACGGCTCGTTCCGACGGTTATTCCGCTTTTGGCGCCAACAACAAATATGCCTTCTTCCCCTCTGCCGCATTGGCATGGAATCTTTCATCCGAAGATTTCTTTGAAGTATCGGCTGTCGATATGTTGAAAATACGTGCCTCTTACGGTGCCAATGGTAACCAGGCCATCAATGCTTATCAGACATTGAACCGCCTGAGCCTGGCGAAATATACCTGGGGCGATGGTTCGATTGTAAATGGGGTGTATATTCCTTCAAACGGTGTGGGTAACCCGAACCTGAAATGGGAAACATCTTATACCTTCAATGCAGGGGTTGACTTCAGCCTTTACTACGGTCGTATTTCAGGGAATGTTGACTTTTATGTTGTTAACACCAAAGACCTGTTGATGAGCCGCACTGTGCCTATCATGAACGGTTACCGTACCATTATGGACAACATCGGTCAGACAAGAAATACCGGTATCGAAATCGCATTGAATACGATCAACGTACAAACCAACGACTTCGAATGGTCAACAAACGTAAACTTCTCGCTTAACCGCGACAAGATCATTGAACTCCGCGGCGACGGAAAAGACGATATCACTAACAAATGGTTTATCGGTAAACCTTTGCGCGCGTTCTATGACTATAAAGTGATCGGAACCTGGCAAATCGGAGAAGAAGAACAGGCTGCCAAACAACAGAAGGGAGCGGTTCCCGGATCTTCTAAATTGGCCGATATCGCGGGTGGTAAGGATGGAGAACCTGATGGTATTATCTCTGCTGCCGACAAGGTGGTGATCGGTTCTAAACTGCCGAGCTTCCTGCTCTCCATGGGTAACCAGTTTAGCTATAAAAGACTCTATGCCTCTTTCCAATTGAATGGTGTATTCGGGCAATGGAAAGAACTGCATGAAATGAACATGGACCGTTGGATGCCTCGTTTCAACTACATCAGCGGCATGAACTACTGGACACCGGAGAACCCGACAAACGAGATGTCTTCACCGGCTTATGTTCCTTACGACAAGCACACCTATTATAAGAAAATGAATTATGTGCAGATCAAGAACATTACGGTGGGTTATACGTTCGACAAGAACTTCCTGAACAAGATCGGTATAGCCGGATTGGGTGTCAATGTAAGTGTAAACAACCTCTATACATTTAGCAATGTGAAACATGTCTTGAACTATGGCACGAATGATATCGACGGAACATACCGTAATATGATCACGACCTATCCTTCTGCCCGTTCTTACATCTTAGGTTTAAATCTTACTTTCTAAATTAAAACAGATAAATAACATGAAAAAAATATTTGCTTTAGCTGCTACAGCTTTATTATTACTGAATACAGGATGCTCTGGCTTCCTGGATGAAGAGTTGAAAAGTTCCCTGGCTCCGAGTAATACCTATACCTCCAGTTATGGGTTTGAAGTAGGTGTCACAGGGTTGTACGGCCTGGCGCGTTCTGAGTTCAATACTTGGGGCGGAGCGTTTGCCTCACACGGACAGGCTTGTCCTTACGAAGCGTTACAGATCGGTACCGATATTGTTTTTGCCGGCCATAAAGATGGCTCGTTAATGCCTTTCGAGAATCTTTCTTATACGCCGAGTACTACCTTCGTTACCTCTTATTGGAACTATGCGTACGGCATGATCGCTTCTGCGAATGAGATCCTGACCTATTCCGAAAAGGATGGCGTGAAATGGGATAACGCAGGCGACAAAGCCTTTTATCAGGCGGAAGCTCGTTTCTTCCGTGCCTATGCCTATCGTTATCTGGTATATCTCTATGGCGATGTTCCCTATGTAGACAAAATCGAACCGAATTTCCGTCTCGACTACACACGGACACCCAAAGCAGAAGTGTTGGATAAAATGATTGAAGACCTGAAGTTTGCTGTGGCCAACCTGCCGGGTGATCCCGATAAGGTAGTAGCCGGCCGTCTGACCAAATGGGCTGCGGAACATATCTTGACAGAAGTTTATCTGTTGGCAGGCAAGAATACAGAAGCAGAAGCATCGGCTAAGAATGTGATCAACAGCGGTCAATTCAGCCTGATGAAAGATCGTTTCGGGGTGGCTAAAGACAAACCGGGTGATGCTTTCTCTGACCTGTTCATCGAATACAACCAGCGTAGACCGAACGGCAACAAAGAAACCATCTGGATCATGCCGTATGAATACAAAACAACCGGTGGTGGTGGCGCCAATGATGACTGGTCACGCCGTGCCTGGGTACCGAAATACTGGGAAATTGCCGACTTTGCCCTGGCTGATTCTATGGGCGGTAGAGGACTGGCACAGATTGTTCCGCTCAAATGGTGGATCGAAAACGATGAATTCCTGGCTCCGAACGATATGCGTAACTCTCCTTATAATATCAAACGCGACTGGTATTATAACAACGAGAAATCTGATAAGAAAGGCGAATTGGCTGAAATAACAGAAACAAGATGGAATACGGGTCAGTTGTATCCTGCTCCTACTAAATTCTTCTACGGAAAAGTGGACGACCTGGCTTATTCGGGTTCAAACAAAGACCGTACGAAAATCCGTTTGTCTGAAACCTATCTGCTCCTTGCCGAAGCATTGATCCGTCAGGGTAAGACTGCCGACGCCGCAGCCGCCATCAATGTGGTGCGCGAACGTGCCGGAGCAACGCCGATCACTGCCGCAGAAGCAACTGTAGACTTCCTGCTCGACGAACGCATCCGTGAGTTGTTGGGAGAAGAATTGCGTCGCTTCACCCTGGTTCGTTTTGGAAAGTTAAAAGAACGCACGTTGAAGTATAACACCAAAACGCAGAACATGGACGACCATCATGCCCTGTGGCCGATCCCGCAGACCATTATCGATTCGAATACAGGAGCTGAGTTCCCGCAGAACCCGGGATATTAATTCTGTTTTTGGGCCTTGTATCTAAAATAGATTAAAAAAACTCGTTATTTTGTCAGAAGGGGACTATTCCTGTCACAGAGATAGTCCCCTCTCTATACTTCATTAAATAAACTGTTTTTTATGAATCAAAGATTGTTTTCCATTTATTTACTGACTATCACTCTTCTCTTTCCGGCCCTAAAGGGAACGGCTGCTCCTTTCACTTCCGGGCAGCAAGCTGTGCAGACACCCAATCCCCGGCAGGAAGAGATAAAAGAAATAGCCCGCAAAGTGGCCGATTGGCAAATCGAACACTTCGCCGAAAACCGTTATGGCAAAAATGATCCCAAGGGTTGGATTGCCGGAGCGCTCTATCTTGGCATGTTCGACTGGGCGGAATTATCCGGCGATGAACCCTATTTCGATTGGTTGAAGAAAGTTTTCAATCGTCAATACTGGCAGGTCGACGACCGGATGTATCATGCAGACGACATCTGTGTGTCGCAAACCTATATCGATATGTTCCATAAATTCGGAGAAGAGAAGATGATTCTCCCGACCTTGGCACGGATCGACTGGGTGATCGAACACCCTTCGCTGGGCAGTTTGAATATTGATTATGCTCAACCCTCGACCTATGAACGCTGGTCGTGGTGCGATGCGCTGTTTATGGCGCCTCCGGTTTATAGCCGCCTGTATGCTTTTACGGGTGATGATAAATACATGGCCTTTGCCGACAGAGAGTTTAAAGCGACCTATTATCATCTTTTTGATGTGAAAGAGGGACTCTTTTTCCGCGACAGCCGCTATTTTAATCAACAAGAGGCGAATGGTCAAAAGGTATTTTGGGGACGAGGCAACGGCTGGGTCATCGGAGGCCTGGCGGAGATATTGAAAACACTGCCTGCCGCCGACATGACCTACCGCCCATTTTATGAAGAATTGTTCGTTAAACTGGCTACCCGCCTGGCCGAATTGCAATGCCCCGACGGATACTGGCATGCCAGTCTGTTGGATCCCGATAGCTATCCGTCACCGGAAACAAGCGCCACGGGTTTCATCGTCTATGGACTGGCCTATGGCATAAACAACGGATATCTTTCGGCAGAGGCCTATTTGCCTGTGGTCGAAAAAGGCTGGAAGGCATTGACTGCCGCTGTTGAGAGCGACGGCAAACTGGGTTGGGTGCAACCGGTGGGCGCCGATCCGCGCAAAGTAACCCGGGATATGACCGAACTCTATGGCACCGGCGCCTTCCTGATGGCTGCCTGTGAAATGTATCAACTTGTAAAATAATATCATAACACACATCTGAATGAAAAAGAGATATTTCTTATTATTAATCGCTTCCCTGTTTATCTGGGGAACCGCAGATAGCTTTGCCCAGCAGCGTCGTGCCTCCACGGCGTTGGAACATGGGGCGCACCGTATCGGAAAACGTGTGGATGCGGATATGCAACAATGGCGCGAACATGGCCTGGGGCAGTTTATCCATTGGGGTGTATATGCCATTCCCGGTGGCCATTGGGAGGGCAAATTCTATACGGGGGCAGCCGAATGGATCCGTTCCTGGAAAGAGATGCCCAAAGAGGCTTACGACAATCTCTACAAAGAGTTTAACCCAACCAGCTTTGATGCGAAAGCATGGGCTAAGATGGCCAAAGAGATGGGGGTGAAATACTTGATCTTTACTACCAAACACCATGATGGTTTCTGTCTTTGGCCAAGCAAATACACCGATTATACCATCGCTAACAGTCCCTACAAAAAGGATATCGTCAAAGAGATCGTCGATGCCTACAATGCGGAGGGGATCGATGTGCATCTTTACTTTTCTATTATCGACTGGAATCATCCGGGCTATCGCTCGGCCGCTCCCTTAACAAAGCACGACAAAGACAACTATGGGCAGTTCCTTACCTTCACCGCCAATCAATTAAAAGAACTTCTGACCAACTACCCCACGGTAAAAGGTTTATGGTTCGATGGCTCCTGGGATAAGGCCTGGATCGAAGAGGCAGCCTGGGTCGATGAACTGGGGAAAGAGCTTCGGGCTATGAAACCCGGCTTAGTGATCGGTAGTCGCTTCCGCGCCGACGAGAATGGCAAGCGCCATTACGACACCAATGGCGACCTGATCGACGATTACGACCAGACCTGGGAACGTGACCTGCCTAAAAGCATGGCGGACCTGAACGGGGTCGATTGGGATTGTGTGATGACCGTACCGGAAAATCAATGGGGATACCATTCCGATTGGAAGGGCTATGTGAAGACATCCTACGATTTGATCGAGATGATGGCTCATTCCGTATCGATGGATGGCAACTTTGTCTTAAACTTCGGTCCCGACGGGAAAGGAAATATCCGCCCCGAAGAGACTCTCTTGGCGAAAGAGATTGGCGAATGGATGAAGATTAACTACGAAGCAATCTATGGCGCCGGGCATGCAGGCCTCGAAAAGCAAGGTTGGGGCTATTACACCCAGAAGGGCAATAAAGTCTATATGCTTGTCTTTAACCCTTCCATCAGCAAAAAGCTAAAAACAGTCTTCCCGCGTGGCGGATCCATTCCCGAGAAGGCTTACTTTCTGGATGGCCAAAAGGAGATGCCTATCATCGACGGCGGACGCAACAAACAAAACGAGCGGATCTTCTATATCTCCATCCCGGAGAAATACACATCCGATCAACCGTTTGTCATTGTGTTGGATCTGAAGGATAATTCAACCGACAAAGACAGCTATCAACAAGCCAAAACATAATCTAAAACCAGAAACACATTTTCACTACTGTCCACTAAAAAATGGACGATTAAAAATTAAATAAATTTGGTTCACTTGAACCGCTTCGTTCTTTGATATTTTTGAAATTAGTTTT
>NZ_JARXWI010000020.1 GCF_029893085.1 Parabacteroides sp. PFB2-10 | reverse complement strand
CAAAACTAATTTCAAAAATATCAAAGAACGAAGCGGTTCAAGTGAACCAAATTTATTTAATTTTTAATCGTCCATTTTTTAGTGGACAGTAGTGAATTCGTAACAGAATGCAATTTGAAAAAGGGCTCTATTTTGAAGATTTAATGTTTACTCCACTCGCTCTTCGACAGGCACATACTATTGGATATATCGATAAAGTACTCTATTTTTATAGAGATAATCCAAATTCTATTACAAATACTTTTTCCAAGAAGCAATGTGTAGATTTTTATTATGCTGCCCGGAAATTATATGGGGATCAACAAATTTATGCAACCCGTGAAGATAAATGGTTCCCCTTTTTTCAACGCTATATAGATGGTGCATTATCCTGTTTCTTCAACAATTCCATAAAAATATCCCGTTCAGCAAGGCGGGAGGCTTATAACTTGCTTAAACAAGACAAAGAATTACTGCAGGCACAAAGCAAGTCAATGGGGCGAAATATTAAGTCGTTTCTATTGTGTCATGCAAAAGCAATCTTACCTCTCTATATCGTATTCGAAGATTCTGTAATTATGCCTCTGAAAAGGAAATGATCGCATCCATATTCATGACCATAAATCTGCCATGTGATGGAATTCTTTACTTAACTCCAGTATTGCAAAGGTCACCATGATATAAACGAGAAACAATTCTTATCTTTGCCTTTGAATTTCATATTAAGAGCAATGATAGTCCACTTATATCGGAAATATATTCCTGCCCGTATCAGGAAGATTATTTATATTCATTTTTTACGAGATCTGTTGAGTCTTAAAAGGGATTTTAAGCTTACGGTCAAATGTAAGTTACGCTACTTTTTTCCTTGTTTTTTTTCAAAAACAGAAGAGTTTGAACTCTATCGATTTATGGGACATTATGGAATTATGCAGACTCCTTATCCCTCTTCTTTGAAATACCGGGGGTTTAAAACAAAAGTCGAAATTAACCCTATGAACGGGTTGCCTTTTGTGATACACGAAGATAAAAAGCTCTATTTCCCCAAAGATTATACATTCGTTCAAATAAATTATGCCTATAAAAATTTGTTGATGGAACAGGAAGAAGACTCCGCACATCGTTATGTGGCAAATATACAGCAATTAACAGGCGCCACCCTTCTTGACATAGGAGCGGCTGAGGGTATTTTCGCATTAAGCGCGATCGATGTTGTTAAGCAGGTCTATCTGTTTGAATGCGAAGACCAATGGATTCCCGTATTAGAAGCGACTTTCGCTCCCTGGAGCGAAAAGGTGCAGATTGTCAAAAGTATGGTTTCCGATAAAACATCAGAAAAAACCATTTCGATTGATGATTTCATGATAGATAAAGACAAAACGAATCTATTCCTAAAGATGGATATCGAGGGTGCTGAAACAGATGCCTTAATAGGTGCCATCCAAACGATAAAAGAGTCCCAGGGATTGCAAGCTTCCATCTGCACTTACCACCTACCGGACGACGCAAATCGGATCGCTACCTTCTTTCAAAACCTGCATTTCCCTATTCAATTTACCGATGGCTTTTTCTGTATTAAAGACAAATTGAGGAAAGGTGTTTTGCGAGTAGGCCAAACAACAGATGCTCAAATTTCTCCCAGTAATTCTAACTACTTGAGTGAGTAATTGTTTCTTATCGCGCGAATAACTGAAAAAGGCTTTATATTTGTAGGGTGATTGTCGCTTACAGAATCATAGGCGATAAGACTCACCTGGGAGAATAGTAAGAATCTTACGTGATTGGCTATTCTCTTATGCACAAGATGGAAGATGGAAGTCTCTTTAAAAACAAAAACAGCCAAAGGTCTCTTCTGGGGAGGGATGAGTAGTGGTATTCAACAGGTGATCGCTGCTGTTATCGGGGTGCTTTTCCTAAAGTATCTTTCGGCGGACGATTATGGAATTGTAGGACTTTTAAGTATTTTTATAGCCATAGCAAACACACTCCAGGAAGGAGGCTTTTCTGCTGCATTGATCAACCGAGGGAAAGAAGAGAAGAAAGATTATAACGCGTTTTTTTGGTTTAGTACACTCCTGAGTCTTTTCTTCTACCTTATCTTATACTTCTGCGCTCCACCGATTGCAGCCTTTTATAATCAGCCGGATCTGACTATGATTGCGCGTGTATTATTCCTTTCTCTTCCTCTTCAAGCTATTACTTTTGCTTCTTCTGCCATGATGGCTCGTCGATTAATGATTAAAGAGCGAGCTATTATTGATATCATATCCATACTTATTAGTGGTACGGTCGGGGTTGTCATGGCTATTCAGGGTTATGCCTATTGGGCATTAGTGGCTCAAACGGTAGCGAATGCTTTAATGAAAGCGTTTTTGATTTGGTTCTTTTCTCCTTTTCGTCCCTCTTTCTCTTTCGATTTTTCTCCGATTAAAGAGATGTTTCCTTTTAGTGTGAAGCTTATCCTATCCAGTATTACCAATCAGATACAAGGGAATATCTATTCCGTTTTATTAGGGAAGTTTTATTCAAAAACAGAAGTCGGCATCTATTCACAGGGAGTAAAATGGGCTAATATGGGCTCAAGCGTTCTGATTGGCATGGTAAGTAGTGTTGGACAACCCTTGTTTGCCACGATCCAGAACGATAGAATGCGCCAACTTCAAGTCTTGCGTAAGATGATGCGCTTTGTTGCTTTTACGGTTTTTCCTGTTTTATTGGGTATTGCTTTTATCGGACGAGAATTTATCTCTGTGATCAACGAAGAATGGCTTCCTTGTGTTCCTATTTTGCAGATTTGTTGTGTGAGCAGTATTTTCGGATTGTTTGGACATCTATATAATCAACTGATTATGAGTCATGGCAAGTCCTCTTTCTTTTTTGGCACATCAATTGTTTTTGCCTTTCTACAAATTGGTTCTGCCTTCTTGACACTTCCCTTTGGTCTCTACTGGATGGCATTTGCTTCTATGGTGATCTCTTTTATCTCCTTAGGAGTTACCCATTTTTATACCTCCACGCTTATCCCGATACGCCTTACACATATCCTAAAAGATATCACCCCCTATCTATTTATTACTGTCGTTATTTTTGTGGCAGTCTACTTTATCACAAGAGGGCTTGAGAGTATGCTGTGGCGACTGATCTTGAAGATTTCCCTTTCTGTTTTTCTTTATGTTTTTGTTATGTGGAGAAGTAATTCAACCATTTTTAGAGAGAGTGTGAATATGATCTTGAAAAGAAAAACGAATTTATAAGGCTT
This sequence comes from Parabacteroides sp. PFB2-10, assembly GCF_029893085.1. GTDB lineage: Bacteria > Bacteroidota > Bacteroidia > Bacteroidales > Tannerellaceae > QVMG01. The sequence continues at coordinate 58,687 of NZ_JARXWI010000020.1, read as the reverse complement.
ATGAGAAAGGTACTTATCATAGGTCCCTCTTTTTTTTATTTCAATCGAAGCATTGCGGATGCTTTCGAAGCATTGGGCTGGGAAACACAGATTGTTTCTTTCGATGAACCGGTTCATCCTTTTCATCTTAAAAACAAAATCCTGCATAAGTTCTCCCCCCATAAGGAAAAACTGAAAGAAAAGAGTCGAAGATTGTTTAATGTCTCTATTCAAAATAGGTTTGATCTATTTAATCCCGAGTTGGTGTTTATCTACAATGGCGATATTTTAGAACCGGATACGATCCGTTATTTCAAAACAAGGGCAAAGGTGGCCATCTGGATGTTGGATGGGTTATCGCGTCATCCGCGTAGCGAAGCGTTAGCCCCTTTGGTTGATGCCTATTTCTGCTTCGAACAGGATGATGTGGAAACACTACACCGAAAAGGGATATTTGCGCATTTCCTGCCGCAGGCTTGCGACATATCTATTTATCATCCCCTCGATGTAGAGAAAGATATAGACATTCTTTTTGTTGGTGCTCTGTATGGTTATCCGAAGCGGATCGAGTACCTGAAAGCGGTGGTCGATCATTTTCAGGATAAAAAGATTGAGATCTATGGTGTTTACAAGCCTATTTACAAGAATCCATTGAAATGGTTGTTCCGGGAGAAAAGAGCTATCTACAAAAATAAAAATATCTCTCCCGAAGAGGTAAACAGGCTGTATAGCCGAGCGAAGATCTGTTTGAATATCCACCACGAGCAATCCACCAACGGTGCCAATCCCAAAGTGTTTGAGATTGCAGGTGCCGGTGCTTTTCAATTGGTGGACGGGAATCCGTATATAGAATCACTTTTCCCTAATAAAGAAATAGGCTTTTTCTATTCCTCTGATGAGTTGATCCAATTAATAGAGAGAAATCTCCTACAAGATACTGATCAGCAGGCTCATCAAGCCTATACACAAGTGATCAAAAAACATACTTTCAGGGAAAGAATGGAAAGAGTTCTAAAGGTCTTACATGAAAACTGTGGATAATAGAAATCTTAAAAAGATCAACCTTCATGTACCGAAGTAATAAATTCATATACCTCCCGTGCTATTTTCCGATTATTATACTCTTCCCTAAAGCAAGTGGATATCTTTTCCAATTCTTTTTGGGAAGGAGGGTTTTGTAGTACCTCCATTATTTTGGTTGCCAAAGCCTGATGATCCATGGGCGGCTCATAATAATTTAATAGCCCCTTGGTTGTTTCGTAAAGTGCCGTCTCTTTGGTCGAGATAACAGGGGCGTTGCATAGAGCCGCTTCGATAGGGGTAAAACCAAAGCCTTCCAATAGAGAAGGGGTAACAAAGAGGGTGGTATGTTGATAGAGCGCCATTAATTCTTCATCACTAACCGTTTTCAGATGAACCACCCGATCCGCTAATCCATGTTGATCGATATACGGTTTCAATACTTCTCTAAAATGCGGGGTCTCTTTCCCGACAAAAACCAGTTTGTGCGGCATGTTGTGTTTGATCGCTTCAAATGCTTTTAGCAATGTAAGGAGATTCTTGTATTCAGCTAATGAATTTACATATAAGATGTAACTGAAGTCGAACAACGAACGGGTCTCGTGGGTCTCCATGCCAAACTCTGCCGCGTTGTATATCGTTTTTATATTCTTCTTAGCAGCAAACGGATATTTTCTTTTGATCTCCTCTTTCACATAGTCAGAGATGGTAATAATAGCGTCTGCCCGTTTGATAATGCGCGGGATGGTTATATAGGATCCTATTTTCCAAAGGATAGAGGTTGAATTAAACTGAAACAGGTCGTGAATGGTTCTGACTTGCTTTTGTTTCATTTTCCAGTAATAGAAAACGACGTGAAAGGGTGAAAAGATAATGTCGCAGTCAATTTGATTGATCGCCTGTTTGTATTTATGTTTATTGGCAAATAGTTTAAACCAGACTCTGGGGATAAGAGTTGAGTATTTTGCTTCCGGTGCGATAACGTACTCATAAGAGGGAAATTCCTGACGCATCACGTCTGCTGTTTTAGGATGCAAGAACAGGCAAATATCTTTCACCCCGTTGTCGCGCATCCCTTTTAGAATTCTAAATGCATACAAGGCTACTCCGTTATGAAGATCTTCAATATAAGACAGGTCAATTAGTAATTTCATTGTAAGATAATTAGTTGATTAGTATCTTCATCTTCTGTGCAAAAATGAATTTAACCCTCATAGACCGAAGTAATGAATTCATACACCTCTTTGGCTATTTTCCGATTATTATACTGCTCTTTGAAGGAGGAAGAGATTTTTTCCAACTCTTCTTGGGAAGGAGGATTTTGCAGTACTTCCATTATTTTTGTAGCCAATGCCTGATGATCCATGGCCGGTTCGTAATAATTCAGTAATCCCATGGTGGATTCATAAAGTGCTGTCTCTTTGCTAGAGATCACAGGGGTGTTACATAGAGCCGCTTCGATAGGAGTCGCACCAAACCCTTCTTGCAGCGAAGGAGTAACAAACAGTGAAGTGTGTTGATAAAGAGATTTCAGTTCATTATCTGTAACTTTATTAAAATGTACTACTCTATTTTCTAAATTATGATCCGTTATATATGGTTTTATTACGTCAGACAGATAAGATGTGACTCCACCAACCAGAACCAATTTATGGGGTATAGAGTCTTTGATTTCTTCAAAAGCTTTTAGTAGCGTCATAACATTTTTGTACTCCGCCAATGTGTTTACACACAATATATATCTAAAGTCTAATAAAGGAAGAGTGTCTTGCCTATTCACATCAATAGGCGCGTATATCTTTTTAATGTTTTTCTTGGCGGCAAATTTGTACTTTTTTAAAACATCTTGTTTTACGAAATCAGAAATTGTAATAAGAGCATCAGAATTTTTTATTTTAATGGGAACAAATATCTTTCCACAAAAGATCCAGAAGCGACTATAGACTCTCAATTCTTGCAAATCATGGATCGTTCTTACATGTTTCTTGCGTATTTTCCAGAAATAGAAAGGGTCGCTGAATGGGGTGAATACGATTTCGCAATCCATTTTATTAATGATTTTACTATAATTGTAACTTGTTACTAAGCGTCTGTACCAAACCTTGTTGATTAGATTTGCCTCAATCTTTGGGGCTATAACATACGCATAGGAAGGAAACTCATTCTGTACAATTTCTGCCGTTTTTGGATTTAAGAACAGGCAGATATCTTTCACTCCGTTGTCGCGCATCCCTTTTAGAATTCTAAATGCATACAGAGCTACTCCGTTATGCAAATTTTCAATATAAGACAGGTCAATTAGTAATTTCATTGCAAAGTAATTTGTTGGTTACATCCATATTACGTCTTTCATTAAAAAATGAATTTAACTCTCATAGACCGAAGTAATGAATTCATACACCTCTTTGGCTATTTTCCGATTATTATACTGCTCTTTGAAGGAGGAAGAGATTTTTTCCAACTCTTCTTGAGAAGGAGGATTTTGCAGTACTTCCATTATTTTTGTAGCCAATGCCTGATGATCCATGGGTGGCTCATAATAATGCAACAACCCCATAGTGGTCTCATAAAGCGCTGCTTCTTTGGTGGAGATAACAGGCGTGTTACACATAGCCGCCTCGATAGGGGTGAAACCAAAGCCTTCCAATAAAGAAGAAGTGACAAACAGCGAGGCATGTTGATAGAGTGATATCAATTCTTTATCGCTAACTCTTTCCATATGAACCACCCGATCAGCTAATTCATGTTGATCGATATAAGGTTTTAATACTTCCATAAAATAGGCTGTTTTTTTCCCCAGGAAAATCAACTTATGGGGAATTTTATGTTTGATGATGTCAAATGCCTTTAGTAAAGTTATGATATTCTTGCTTTCAGATAATGAATTCACATATAATATATAGTTGTATTCGACTAAAGGAGAGATGTTATCTGTCTCTGTTCCAAATTCTATGGCATTGTAAATCGTTTTGACATTCTTCTTGGCTATAAGTTTGTATCTTTTTAGAATTTCGTTTTTTACATGATTGGATATTATAATGATAGCATCTGCATTTTTTATCATACGTAGAATAGTTAGATGAGCACCTATTCTCCAAACGGTTGATGTCGCATTTAATTGAAACAGGTCATGAAAAGTTCTAACATGTTTCTTTTTCATTTTCCAAAAAGTAAAAATCGGATGAAAGGGTGAAAAGATAATATCACAGTCAATTCGCTTCATTGCCTGTTGGTATCTATATCCATCCACTAATAGCTGAAGCCAGACTCTGGGAATCCGGACTACTCTTTTCTCCGGTGCTATGACATAGTCATATTCAGGAAATTCCTGATGGATCGCTTCTGCGGTTTTGGGGTTCAGAAACAGGCAAATATCCTTTACGCCATTATCATGCATTCCTCTTATAATTCTGAGGGCATACAATACTACTCCGACAGGAAGTTCTTCCACATAAGATAAATCAATTAGTAATTTCATTGTCAATAATTAGTTAGTTAGTGAATTCTTTTTTAACGGCTTTTCTATTTTATCACCTCTCTAAACCTTCTCATCCGCTCCTCTTCCGAATAATTCTCGACAAACAGCTGGCGGGAATAGGGGTTAAAGCGGGGGATGGGGTGTTGAGAAAATGTTTGTAGTGCTTTGATAAACTCTTCTTGGGTATGGCATAAGGCACCGACTTTTTTGAAGTCTACATCGTAGCCTTCGAAGGCCTCGGCTGTTCCGATGATGTTCTTCCCGTACATCAGGGCTTCACAGGTCTTTACTTTCATACCACTTCCTTCAAAGATCGGGAGAAGCATAAAGTCGGCCTGTTCGATATAAGGGCGTAGGTCGGGCACATCACTTAAGACTTCGATATTCGCATATTCTTTTACTTTTGGAACGATGGCGTGCATTCCTTTGCCGACAATTTGCAAACGGATGTTTACATATGGCAACACATGGTGGACAAACCATAGAATACCCCGCACATTCATGGGTAAGTGGGTGCCTAAAAACAGGCAAAGGGGCGTTTGGCTTGTCATTCCCTCCGGGTAGATATCCCGTTTATACACATCTTTAAATACGATTGGCGTCAAAATATCAGGCGTCCGGTGATAGCGCTTTTCGATCTCTTCCCGATCCCTTTTATTGAGCGCAATGATCACATCCGAATAGTCGCATGCTTGCTGATCATTTTGAGCCACGCAACGAACGACTATCGGTCGCCAGGGCTTCCATCGTCCTATCTTGGCTGCAAAATAGACCGACTCCACATTATGGAAGAAGGTAATGATCTTGCCTTTGTATTGCTCTTTCTTTAGTTTTTTGGCAATGACCCCGAAAATACTTCTATCGATAAAGACGTAATCATATTCCTTTGCCAAGCGGGCAATATGATCTACCTTCTGAGGAGAGAGCCCATAATAATAGCCTTTCAGGAAGTGTATCAATATAGAAAATATGTGGAGTAACAGCTGCTTCTTACTTTGACTCTCATGAATGTAGTATGTGGTTATATTTTCTTCACCCACCAATTCTGACAGTATACGATAATTAGCATTGGTACACTGTTCACCTCCGGCATCGATTGCCCCGGATCTTCTGTAGCGAATGAAAAGTAATCGTTTCATATCTGCAAAGATAGGCTATTATTTATAAAAACAATCGGCCGGATTCTTCACAGTTTTCCTTGGTGTTCGAACAGCCGCTTTTCGGCCAAAGTTTCGTATTTGGTAGCGGGGCGTCCGTAGTTGGCATAAGGATAGATACTGATGCCTCCCCGGGGGGTGAATATTCCTGTCACTTCGATGTATTTCGGATCCATTAGGGCAATCAGGTCTTTCAGAATGATATTGATACAATCTTCATGAAAGGCGCCATGGTTGCGGAAGCTAAACAGATAGAGTTTCAGGCTCTTACTCTCCACCATACGGGTGTCAGGGATATAATCGATGTAGATGGTGGCAAAGTCGGGCTGCCCGGTGATCGGGCAAAGACTGGTAAACTCCGGACAGTTGAACTGTACCCAATAATCATTTTCCGGATGCCGATTGGTGAACGCCTCCAATACCTCAGGTGCATAGTCCTGCTTGTATTCCGTTGTTCCTCCCAAAAGATGTAGTTCGTCTTCTCTTTTCATGTTGTTGTCAATCTATTCTTGTTTTTAAACGTGGTTAAATAAGCACACGGAAAGAGAATCCCCTTTCAATGGACAAAGATAATGAAAGCTGAACGCAGAGACAAGCTCGCTTGAGCATCCGGTAAATGCGTAAGGTGTTTTTTCGAATAAGGAAAGAATGGAAGGAGATGGGAGTGGGGGAGGTTTAAATTATGTAAGATGTGAAGGTTATAGGAATCACTATCCAAGGCTCCCCTTCTTAGAAAAGAAGGGGGGGACCATCGCTTGCGATGGTGGGGTAGTTTGATGTATTTAAAATCACACATTTGTTCTGTTTTGTGTATTTGTGACTATCAAAGAAATAGGAAAAACATTTATAAAGAATTCAAATTACCCCACCGCTGCAAGCAGCGGTCCCCCCCTTCTTTTCTAAGAAGGGGAGCTTTTAGATACTGATCTGATATACCTTGTATCTTCAATTTCTTTCCGATCTGAAGATCTCACCACCTATTTTCACACTCCTTCCTCCCAAATGTTAAAATCGCGATTGTAAGCAAAACCACCCCTTTTACTTACAAATCCATACGTTAAAAAGTGTTTCTCCCGGGAGTTTGTCTCCGAAGTCCCTCGTTTTTGCGCGCAAAGTCCCTCGGAAATTACAAATCGTAAATTCGGGGTTTCTTCGAAAATGGGCAATTTAACGTTTGTTTACATTATTGTAGGGTGATTGAATCGGTATATAATTAGAGGAATTCATTTTATGTGGTGAGAATTTTCCTACAGAAAATCGTGTCGGTGAAAGACGATGATACAAAAGCCATAGATATGTAATATATTTGTAAAACCATAAAAATGAATCGATATGAAAAGTAAAACTTTGTTCACCTTCCTGGTAGGGGCAGTGGTGGTGTGTAGTAGTTGTTCCACAAAGCCGGAACCGGGTGTTTATGAAATCGCGGACTGGAAAAACTTCACGCAGGCTGCCGTTTCCTACACTTTTGACGATCATTGTCCGAATCAGTTTGCCATTGCCGTTCCGCTTTTCGACCAATACGACTTTAAACTGACCCTTTATCCGGTTCCTGCCTGGGGACCTAACTGGGATGATATTCGCCGGGCGGTAGCCAATGGGCACGAAGTAGGAAGCCATACGGTGTCGCATCCCGTCTTGGGGCGGCTCACGGTGGAAGAACAGATAAAACAATACACCGAATCGATATCGATTCTTCATTCGGAACTGGGCGTTACGAATGAAAACGGCATGACAATCGCTTACCCCAATTGTGCGGTCGGCGATGTGAAAACAATCAGTCAATACTTCATCGCCGGACGTATCTGCTCGGGACGTATCGTAGCAAAGACACCAGCCGATTTCTATAACATCAGCGCTATTAATTGCGGCAGCCTGGGGGTAAACGACCTGCCGGCATTCCAAGAGAAGCTCGCCATGGCTACAGCCGAAAATGGCTGGTTGGTATTGATGATGCACGGGATCGACGACAACAGCTATTCGCCCGTGACGGCCGAATTTCTGCGCGAGAGCGTGGAATATATGGATAAGGTCAGAGATGATTTCTGGGTGGCCTCGTTCAAAGAGGTGGTACTCTACATAAAAGAGAGAGATGCCGCAACAATCAAAGAAGTAAATCTTTCTTCCACGCAGATCACGCTCGAGGTGACCGATGGATTGGATGACGCGATCTATCAGTATCCCCTCACCATCCGGAGGCAACTGCCTGCGAAATGGGAGAAGGCGGAAGTGACCCAAAACGGGAAAACCGTTTCTTCGAAACTGATCGAAATAGACGGACAAACCTATATTCAGTTCGAAGCAGTTCCCGATGGGGGGATTGTTCGTATTACGAAGTAGTTTTTAGATTAAATTCGTACCTTTGTCTCTCTATCTTAAAGATTAAGGCAAAGATGAACTATAGGATCAAGGCACCGGAGCGTTTGCTTCGGGCTACGGTGACACTTCCTGCTTCTAAAAGCATCAGCAACAGGGTGTTGATTCTGAATGCACTAAGTTATAGCGATCAGGAAGTTCAGAACCTGGCGGATTGCGATGATACAAAAGTGATGGTGGGTGCGCTTCAATCGAACGATACGCACTTCGACGTGGGCGCGGCAGGCACCTCCATGCGTTTCCTGACCGCTTTTCTTTCCAAGATCGTAGGCGAATGGACAATTACCGGAACGGAGCGAATGAAAAACCGCCCGATCAGGATATTGGTCGACGCGCTCAACAGCCTCGGGGCAAAGATCGAATATATGGAGAAAGAGGGCTATCCTCCGCTCCGTATCTTGGGCAGCGCCCTGCAGGGAGGGGAGATCTCGCTGGCAGGCGATGTGAGCTCCCAATACATCTCGGCCCTGTTGATGATTGCTCCGTATATGGAGAAAGGGCTTACACTGCATCTGGAGGGAACCGTTATTTCGCAACCTTATATCCGATTGACTCTCAGCCTTATGGAACAATACGGCGTAACGTCGGAATGGACAGGCAACCGGATCCGGATCCGCCCGGGCGAATACCGCCCGATCCCCTTTACGGTAGAGAGCGACTGGAGCGCAGCTTCGTACTGGTATGCGATCGCGCTGTTGGCGCCGGGGGCGGAGATCACACTGAAAGGGCTTTTCAAACATAGCCTGCAAGGCGATGCCGCCGGGGCGAAACTATTTGCGCAACTGGGTATTGGCACGACCTACACGCCGGAAGGTGTTGTATTGAAACCGAATGGAAACAGTTGTCGCAAATTGATTTATGACTTTGTGCAGGAACCCGATCTGGCGCAAACCTTCGTGGTAGCCTGTGCGATGCGGAATATCCCTTTCCGGTTCACCGGACTGCAAAGCCTGAAGATCAAAGAGACCGACCGTATCGAAGCCCTGAAGGCAGAGATGCGGAAACTGGGGTATGTGTTGAAAGACAAGGCAAACAGCCTCTTAGAGTGGGATGGCGAACGATGTGAAACTGAAAAAGATCCGGTGATTGTCACCTACGAAGACCATCGTATGGCGATGGCTTTTGCTCCGATAGCTTTGGCGTGCCCGGAAGGGATCACTATGGCTGATCCCGGAGTGGTCAGTAAAAGCTATCCGAGGTATTGGGAAGACTTGAAAGCAGCGGGATTTCAGATAAGTAGAGAAGAATAGAAAAATTTCTTGAATTCATAGAGTAATAGAAATGAGAGAATTAGGAATTAAATTGGTTGTTGTTTTATTCAGTTTATTATTACTTCAATGCAAAAGCGAGAGTAATGATAATACTCATTTGTCTGTGGAGGGTTTGTCTAATAAATCCACCATCATCACGGGAAACATACAGAACAGGCATGTTTATCCTAATACGAAGGATATAACTATTGACGTTTCTCGTGTGTCGGGTGAAGCCAGGATTTTTCAAATCAAAGCGCCAATCAAAGATGATGGTACTTTTTCCTTTGAAATTGATTTAGCCCGTCCTCAAGACCTGAGTATGCCGCCTTATCTTGATTTTTTGTGGCTGATCCCAGGGGATAGTTTACATGTAGAGATCGATTTCAATAATTTGCTGGATGTTCGCTTATCAGGAGGTAAATCGGCTGAAGTAAATCGTGATTTTTTCAAGTTTTTCGACGCTACCGCATACCGCAATGCCCATTATAACTATACTGGAGTGGGAACCGATTGTGAAATAAACTGTTCCTGGTCTGAAGTCAGGGAAAAACTGGATGAAGAACGACGTCTTTATCGCGACAGGCGGCAAGCGTTTTTGCAGGAAAACAGTGTGTGTGATGAGGTTGTTTCGCTAACGGAAGCAATGATTGAACTGGACTATTACCGAAGTCTTTTTGGCTCATGGTCGCGGCGGCAGATTGTTTATGGTAAGGAAACAATGAGTGAAGAGGCATTAATGAATGAACTGAACGATGTCGCCGTTAAATACTTTCATTCCGATCTTTATGCCAATACACATTTCCATTTTATTGTGGCGCTTTTATCGGCTACAGGATACATTGCAGCGCCAGAGACGGATGCTGATTTCGTGGATTTAGTTAAAAAGACTGCAAAAACAGATGTTATTAAAGATTTCATGTTTACGGTACTGGCAGCACATTCTCTTGTACAAAAAGATTTGGATGGTTTTGAGAAATATAGCGTACATGTTGACAATGCCTATCTGCTCGATCGATTGATGCAGGAGTACCGGATGACTCGCATAAAAATGGAAAATCCCGAAGATATTTCGTCCTATTTGCTTGGGCGTCCGAAAGATTTCACAAATGCCATGTCGTTAGATTACAAAAATCTGCTTGATCAAACCATTGCTCCAAATCATGGGAAAGTGCAAATCATTAACATTAGCGCATCATGGTGTTCTCCGTGTAAAGTTGTTTTGGGAGAACTTGTAAAACTCATGGAAGACTACGGCGACGAGGATTTGAATGTTTCTTTCATTTGTGTAACTCCTGATAATAGTGCAACCCGTGCGATATATTGGGAAAAAGGGATTCATGACTCACGTATTTATTTTGCTACTGACGATGAATATCAATTTTTGGCAACGACCTTTTCCCCCATGGGTTTTCCTTACGGTATTTTGGTAAACAGACAAGGTGTTATTGTGGACTATGGTACGCATGTGCGTCCGAGTAAGATGTTACGTGAAAAGATAGATTTGCTTTTAGAGCAAGACAAATTGGTAAAATAAGAATAAATCATTTATATATAGATAACCGGTGTTTTATTTACTACTTGGATTAATCGTATTGGGTGTTGTGGCAGCGGCGTTGGGCTTTTTCCGCAACCGGAAGTTTCAGCAGATGCTGGAGCGGGGAGAGATTGATGTCATTCCGGAAGCAAAGGAGATTCCGGAGGTGTGCTGCGGACAACATGAATTGTGTGAACGGGATAGTTTATTGGCTGCCGTGAGCAAAGAGATTGAATATTTTGAAGACGAAGACTTGGATCGTTTCCGGGGTGTGGCGGCAGAGGCCTACGAAGAGGAGGCGGTCGAAGAGTTTCGTGAGGTGTTGATGACCCTTCGGGAAACAGAAGTGGCCGGATGGATCCGAAGCCTGCAACTCCGTGGCCTGGAACTGCCCGATGCCCTGAAAGCGGAGGCGTTTCTGATTTTGGGGGAAAGAAGAAATTAATGATGAATTATGGATTATGAATTATGAATTGCTGATGCCTTTCATTACTTTATGCTTCACGAAGCAGTCTTCCATTCATAATTCATAATTTATAATTCATAATTTAAAGAGATGGATATCTTACACTACGCCTTTTTCCAACATGCCTTGATTGGCAGCATACTGACGGCCATTGCCTGCGGTATGGTCGGCACGTATGTGGTGGCTCGTCGGTTGGTGTTTATCAGCGGAGGCATTACCCATGCGTCATTCGGCGGGCTGGGGCTGGGGTTCTACTTGGGCACCAACCCGATATGGATGGCGTTATTGTTTTCAGTCTTATCGGCTTTCGGGGTGGAATGGGCCAGCAAAACACAGAACATACGCGAAGATTCGGCCATTGCCGGCGTGTGGTCGCTGGGCATGGCGCTGGGGGTTATCTTTATCTTCCTCACACCGGGCTATACGCCCAACCTGTCGGCATTCCTCTTTGGAAATATATTGACTATCACGACCTCCGACCTCATCTGGATGGGGGTATTGGCGTTGCTGTTGATCGGGCTGTTCAGTCTGTTCTTGCGGGAGATTGTGTACGTGGCGTTCGATCGCGACTTTGCCGTGACACAGGGGCTTCCCGTGCGGCTTGTCGAATATGTGATGATGTTCTTTATTGCGGTTACGATTGTCTTTTCTATCCGGTTGGTGGGCATTATGCTATTGATGAGTATGCTGACACTCCCGCAGATCTGCATGAATATCTTTACCTCCGACTTCAAAAAGATTATCTGGGGAAGCATTGGCATTGGCTTTCTGGCTTGTGTCACCGGGCTTTTCCTCTCCTATTTCTTCAATGTGCCTTCCGGGGCGTTTATTATCCTGATTTTGGTGGTCTTCTTTTTGGCGGCAAAAGCAATAAAAGCGCTGATTCGTCGTTAAGCAATTAGTCATTATCAATGAATTGAAAAAGAGCTTTTATCATATCATTCCCTTTCTGGCGGTCCTCCTACTCCTCTCTTGCAGTACAAAGAAGAACACCAGGGCGACCCGCTTTTACCATTCCTTTACGACCCGTTATAATATTTACTATAATGGAAAGGTATCGTTTGACGAGAGCCTTAACAATATGCAGCGCAACTACAAGGAGAACTATACGGACAGGATCCATATGTATCCGATCAGCGCGAAACCCAAAGACAAAGCCAATCCCGGCGGTCCTTTCGACCGGGCGATCGAAAAAAGCAATAAAGCCATCAAACTTCACTCTATCGGTACCAAGCCGGCACGCAAGCCAGGCTGGCGCAATGATCCCAAGCAGGTGGCTTTGCAGGATAAAGAAGAATACAATCCTTTCTTGAAACACAGTTGGCTGATGCTTGGGCAGGGACAGTTCTATAATGCCGACTTTCTGCAGGCGGCAGCTACCTTCTCGTATATCTCACGCCATTATGCCGACGATCCGGAGGTGGTGGCCGAAGCTAAGATCTGGCAAGCCCGTGCCTATTCGGAGATGGCCTGGTATTTTGAAGCGGAAGATATTCTTTCTAAACTGAATACCAACGGTATTCCCAAGAAGAACCGGAAACAATACGAGGCGGTCATGGCAGACTACCTGATCAAAGAAGGGCGTATAGAGGAGGCTGTGCCCTATCTGCGGACAGCGATCAAAGCGGAGAAAAACAAACTGCAACGCACCCGCATGAAATATCTATTGGGGCAGATCTATACCGATCTGGAAATGCCCTCCATGGCGTATGATATGTTTCGGCAGGTACCCAAGGCTAATCCCCCATACGAATTGGAGTTTGCCGCCCGCATCCGCCAGACGGAGGTGTTTGCCGGAAGCAATTACCAGAAAATGATACGCATGCTCGAACGGATGGGCAAGCAGGATAAGAACAAAGATTTCCTGGATCAGGTCTATTATGCGATCGGAAATATCTACATCAGTCGGGAAGATACGGTAAATGCTATCGCCAACTATGAGAAAGCGGTAGAAAAGAGTACGCAGCATGGGATGGACAAAGCCATAGCCCAGATACGCGTAGGAGACATCTATTTCCAGATGGGTGATTACATCAAGGCACAACCGCATCTTAGCGGCGCCCTGGCAGGCATTCAGAAAGAATATAAAGACTATAAGCGGGTGGCGCATCTTTCGTCTGTATTGGATGAACTGGTGATCCATGCCGAAGCGGTTCATTTGCAGGATAGCTTGCAAACGCTTGCCCGTATGCCGGAAGAGGAGCGCTTGGCTGTGATCGATAAGATCATCGAACAGGTGATCAAAGAGGAAGAAGAGGCAAAGAAAGAGGCAGATCGCGAAACCTATCTGGCAGAGCAACAGGCGCAGGGAACAGGCATTAACCGTCCGGGTATGGAAGGCTCGGGTATCACGGTGCCGACAGCCGGTGGCGCCGGTGGTTTCTATTTTTATAATCAGCAAACCGTCGCCCAGGGCAAAACGCAGTTTCAACGGCGTTGGGGACGTCGTGCGTTGGAAGACAACTGGCGGCGCTCTAACAAAAAAATGACCACCTTCGATGACCCGCAGGAAGAGAACCTGGCAGAAGGAGCCGCTCAAACCGACACTCCTCTCGTGGATGAGGAAGGGAATATGATTGAAGGGGGCGAAACGATCTTAGAAACAGAACTGTCCGATGACCCCAAAACGCGGGATTATTACATACAACAACTCCCATTGACGGAAGAGGATATCGCCGCATCCGACCTTATCATCGAAGACGGACTCTTCCACATGGCGATGATCTACAAGGATAAACTGGAAGACTTCCCCTTATCGATCGGTGCTTTTGAAGACCTGGAACGCCGTTTCCCGGAACATCAAAACAGGCTGGAAAGCTATTATCAGATATTCCTGATGGCAATCCGCATGGGGGATAAGGAGTTGGAAGAGAGATATAAGCAACTTATCATCCGGGAGTTCCCGGAAAGCGATTATGCCATTGCGGTGGCCGATCCCGATTATGAATACAATATCCGCATGATGGATGTGGTGCAGGATTCTATCTACCAGCTTACTTACGATGCCTACTTAGATGGGAATGTCGCTATGGTGCGTGAAAACTATCAATTGGTAAGCGAAAAGTATCCGTTGGCAAAGCTTATGCCTAAGTTTATGTTCTTAGACGCGTTGAGTTATGTGGAAACGGCCGATGTGGAAGGATTCAAAGAGGCATTGCGGGCCTTATTAGACAGGTATCCGAACGCGGATGTGAGTGAACTGGCCGGTGAGATGTTGAAAGGTGTATTGCGCGGCCGTGCCCTGGTGCAGGGTAGTGTTCGCGGTATGACCTGGAACCTGCGCTTCGGCGACGGGGAGATGTCGGAAGCGGATTCGGCTCGTGTGTTTACGGATAAGCGGCAGGCGCCCCACCGCATGATGTTGATCTTCCCGACAGGTAGTATCGATCGCAATCAGTTGTTGTTTGCTGTGGCGGCCTACAACTTTGCCCACTTCTTAGTGAAAGAGGTCGATCTCTCGTTTGAAGAGGCCGGCCCGGTGACGATGTTAATGATAACCGGATTCTATCACTTCGACGAGATTGTGCAATATTATAAGATGATTCATGGCGAAGGTGGGTATGCCCAAGCGCTCAACCGGGATGTTTCTATCTTCCCGATCTCCGAAGATAATTATGAGACGTTGATGCGTGGCAAGACCTTGGATGAATATGTCGACTTCTTTGAAGAAACATACGGGGAGGAGTTGGCGGACATGATTGCCCGTTGGCGCTTGCGTCAGAATGCAGATGAGCAGGAGGCCGAAGAAGAGGCGGCAGCTGCGGCAGAAAGAGAGCTGTTGCGCGATGAACCGGAAGCAGTCGTAGAAGAGCCTGTTGTCATGGAAGAGATACCGGAAGAAGAAGAACCAATCGTGCCGGAAGAGGTAACTCCGGAAGAAGAAAGGACGATTCCGGAAGAAGGCGAGGATATTCCGACGGAAGAGGTGATAGAGGAGATAGATATACAGGTTGCCGATAGCATAGCAATAGAGGTAACGCCCGATTCCGTGCCTGCCCTGCAAACCGTTCCTGAAGAAAAGCAACTCACCTTGGAAGAGATTGAAGAGATCCGGCGCCGTGAAGCAGAAGAGAAAGCCGCCCAGGAGGCTGAAGACCTTGCTCGGAAAGAGCAGGAACGTCTGGATCGCGAAGCGCTTCTTGCCAAGCAAAAAGCGGAAGAAGAGGTTCTCCTAAAGGCAAAGGCCGAGCAGGAAAAACAGCAGGAAGCCGATCGTAAAGCCAAACTGAAACAGGCCGAAAAGGATCGCAAAGCCCGCCAGAAAGCGCAGGAACAACTCCGCAAACAGAAGGAGAAAGAGAACAAAGCCCGTCTGAAACAACGCGAGAAGGATCGACGCGAAAAAGAAAAACTGGCTAACCAACGCCTGAAAGAACGTGAGGCAGCAGCACGCAAAGCCCAGAAAGAGAAAGAAGCTGCGGCACGAGCACGGGCAAAACAACGGAAATAGACCTTCATCATAAAAATAAACCCCGACAAATAATTTGCCGGGGTTTATTTTTTTACTTTTCTTCTTTCCACTTATCTCTCATCTTCTTGCGTTTAATCTGCAGGAAACGCAGTAAAACAATGATGACCAACGTGGCGCCGATCATACAAAAGTATTCCGTATAATCCATCGGGGCATTGGCACGTCCCGGCCATCCGAGAACACTCATGACGATCAGGTAAGCCACTAAGGCTAAACTGGTGATATTTACTTTCTTCATTTTCTTTCCATTGATAAACGACAAAGATAGAGGTTTATCGGTACAGGTCAATCGTTTAGAATGAATTTATGTTGTGCCTGATACTGACTCGTTTTCACACAGACAATATAAAATCCCATCGTTAAGGAAGAAGGTAGGCTAAGCACGGTAGAACCGGGCTTAACCTCCTTCTGCCAACAAATCCGTCCTCGTAAATCGACCATGTATGCAACACCTGGCATGAGTAAATTCTCTAAAAAGAGTTTGTTCGCACTAACATAGCTAAGTTGCGTTTGAGTCAAGGGGGAAGAGGTCGCGGATACCGGCGACGAGAACGTTGGATCAGCTTTTGTCTTCGACAAAGCTTCTGAAGTGGATAACATCCTATATATAGAAGTAGTGTATGGGACAGTAACCAATAGATCCATATCCCTCTCCGCTTTTACAAAAAAGGCGGAAAAGGCAGGAAGGGCATAGTCGCTATCCATTGGATAGGTCATATAATTGCCGTTTTCATACAGATAGATAGAAGCTCCCTGTTCAAAGTAAGGAGCCAATGCCTGCAAAGGAAGGGGTGAGGGTAGCGGATTTCCGCAAAGATACCAGCCATGGTGTTCTGAATAGACTGACGGTCCCTTCAAAGCCGTGCGAACGGAAATCGTCCCCTCTTTGCCAAAGTCCGGCGGGATCACGCCCGGAAGAGAAGAAAAACAGATCGTTTGTCTGTCAGCCTTCTCATCCAGAGCGATCAGATAACCCCTGTTCTTTTGCATAATCGGCTGTTCGCTTGTCAATACAGAAGTAGGAATCACTTTCCAGTAATTCTCTCCTGCCGCTTCGCCACGCGAGCGAGCCTCGCCGTCGTATCTATACAGGTAAAAGAAATTACCCCCTTCATTTGGTGAATCATCTTTCAATGTAAAGGCGGGATCGATCCCTTCCGCGTAAACATCAAACGGGAAAGAGACAAAATACCATTTATCCTTTTCCGGCAGTGTCCGGTAAACAGTTGTTTTCTCTTTTATATTGATTTCTCCCGCAGAAGAGAATGCCGCCTCTGTATCACAAAAAAGCAGATTTTCTGTTGATAGCGATTGCCCTTCTTCCACATAAACGCTGCCATCACCAATATATAACCGGTTGCAAGCGACAGCACTATCGACCGTCACTTCCCCGTTTATCATCGCATGGCGTTTACGCATGGGCGGATCATCGCTCCATTTCTGCGCATCATACCAATTGCCGGCACCGGTAAACAGGGAATATTCTTTCACCTGTCCAAAGGCATACAGGCTATCGATGGCATAGTATCCTCCTTTCGTACTGCCCGGCTTTTCTCCGATCTCCAATAAAATATTCCAGGGATTGTCTCTGACCCGCAGCCGATGGCTATCCGGAGAGCCGCTAAAAGGCTTGAGCCCCTTGAAGGAGATCGAATAATCGCCTGTTAGATCCAGACAGGCTATTCTCCCGATCGGCTTCTCTTTTCGGGAGGCAGAAAGGTATAAGTTTTCCTCTTTTATCAGGTTTTGGGCGGCAAACAAGACGATGATTTCCACGTCGCGATAGATTCCCAATGGAAAATCATCCATTTGTAACCCGCTTCCGGCTGGCATTTTTAAGGACAATCCACCGGAGCCATCCATAAGCCCTTCCGCTTGCGGATCAAAAAGTGATGCCTCTCCATTTGTCTCATACCCCCAGTTATCACCCGGATCATCCGAAAATGTTTGCACCCGGAACGTATCCGCAACGAGCTTGTTCTCGACGGATCCGACAAAAGAAGTCCATGTGGAAGGATTGATTTCCTGTGCTTGTGATGAAAAGTGGCCTGTCAGGATCATAAGGAAGCCACTTATGATAAGGTTTTGCCGCGTCATAGTAAAGGTCTTAAAAAGGTTATTATAGGTAGCAAATATAATAAAATAATCCAAAAGACCTATCTTTGTGGCATGAAAGATTTTATTATTTCCGACAACACAACGGAGAAGGCCGTATTGGTAGGGCTTGTGACACATGTGCAAAACGAGCAGAAGGTAAAAGAATACCTGGATGAATTGGCATTCTTAGCCGAAACAGCCGGGATGGAGACAGCCAAACGCTTTACCCAGAAGCTGGATTATCCGCATCCGGTCACCTTTGTCGGTTCCGGGAAGCTGCAGGAGATCAAAGAATATGTAGTGGAAAACGAGATTGGTGTCGTGATCTTCGACGACGAACTCTCTCCCAAGCAATTGCGCAATATAGAAAAGGAGTTACAGGTACGCATTATGGATCGTACCAGCCTCATCCTCGATATCTTTGCTTTCAGGGCGCAAACGGCTCATGCCAAGACGCAGGTCGAACTGGCACAATACCAGTATATGCTTCCCCGCCTGACACGCCTTTGGACTCACCTGGAGCGTCAGCGAGGTGGTAGCGCCATGATGCGTGGACCCGGTGAGACGCAGTTGGAGACCGATAAACGAATCATCAAAGAAAAGATCGCCTTGTTGAAGAAACAATTGGTCGATATCGATAAACAAAAGAGTGTGCAACGCAAGAACCGCGGCAAGATGGTGCGTGTAGCCTTAGTTGGATACACCAATGTCGGGAAATCGACCCTGATGAACCTATTGAGCAAAAGCGAGGTGTTTGCCGAAAACAAACTATTCGCCACGCTCGACACCACCGTGCGCAAGGTGATTGTCGACAACCTTCCTTTCCTGCTTTCCGACACGGTCGGTTTTATCCGTAAGCTTCCGACCGAGCTGGTCGAATCGTTTAAGTCGACCCTCGATGAGGTGCGCGAAGCCGATCTGTTGGTTCACTTAGTCGACATCTCGCATCCCTCGTTTGAGGAGCAGATCGAGGTGGTGAACAAAACCCTGGCGGAGATCGATAATACCGAAAAGCCGATGATTATGGTATTCAATAAGATCGATGCCTTCACCTTCGTGCCGAAGGAGGAAGACGACCTTTCCCCGCGCAGCCGTGAGAATATCTCGCTGGAAGAACTGGAGCAGACCTGGATGAACCGCCTGCCTGATAATACCATTTTTATCTCGGCCAAACAGTCCACCAATACGGATCAGCTCAAGAAACTATTGTACGAACGGGTGAAACAGATTCATATTACCCGCTTTCCTTATAACGATTTCCTCTTTCAAAATTATGAAGATATAGAGGAGCCATAAACATTTTTCCCCCATATGAAGAAATTAGTAATTGTCGGATGCGGACACCTGGCAGACATTGTCGCGGACGCTATCCTGAAAGGCTTGTTGCCTGAGTATGATCTGGTCGGCGTCTATTCGCGCACAGCAGCCAAAGCCGAGCGGCTTGCCTCCATAATGCGTCGTTACGGCAAGCCCTGCGCGGCCTGCACCTCGCTGGACGCCCTGTTGGCCTTGCAGCCCGACTACCTCGTCGAAGCTGCTTCGCCTGCTGCGATGAAAGAGATTACGTTGCCGGCATTAGCGAATGGCACCTCCATCATTACCCTGTCGATAGGCGCCTTTGCCGATACCGCCTTCTATGAGGAGGTAAGGGATGTGGCCAAGGCAAACGGTACACGCGTGTATATTGCTTCGGGTGCGACGGGAGGCTTCGATGTGTTACGCACTGCTACCTTGATGGGAAACGCTTCCGCCCGGTTTTTCAATGAGAAGGGAGTGCATGCCCTGCGGCGCTCGGTGGTGTATGATCCGGCCTTGGAGACAGAGAAACGGATTGTTTTCTCCGGAACGGCGCGCGAAGCCATCGGCGTATTCCCTACCGGATTGAATGTTTCGGTAGCTGCTTCGTTGGCCTCGGTCGGTCCCGAAAAGATGCAGGTAGCCATGCAGTCGACACCGGGCTTTGTTGGCGATACCCAACGGGTGGAGATTCGCAACGACCAGGTGCGTGCTGTGGTGGATGTTTATAGCGCCACCTCCGATATCGCCGGATGGTCGGTGGTCAGCACCTTGATTAATATTGCCTCACCCATTGTATTCTGACAGGTTCCGAAGCACCTTCTCGCTCAGGCGGTCGAAGGCCTGACGGGTGCGCCCTGTCGATACCTGCATGCAACGTACGTGTGGGTGGCTGAGTAGATGTTCGCCGCCCAAGGCACCTATTGTATCGCAGAAACAGAGGTTGTCGCCCTCGAGCCATTGGGTAAACGGAGCCTCGTCCCAAGCGGGCGATAAACCGGTATTGAACAGTATCTTTCGGTTGCCTAAGCTGGCAAATTCGGCTTCATGCAATAGGACAGTATTCTTATTCAGGCAGCAGCAAACGACCTCACTCTCGGCCAATAGTTCTTGCAAAGGTAGAAAGCGATACCCTTTGCCACGTGCCTCCTCTTTCTCGCTACGGGCATAGTAGGCAATATCAGCCCCAAAGAATTTCAGCGCATCGGCTATCATACCACCCGATTTGCCCAATCCGATGATGCCGGCCTTCAGTCCGGTAATCTCGCGCGCCATCCCGTCCCACGGTTCCTGGTCAAACCCATGCAGGCAACGCACCAGTTCACTGATCACATATTCCACCACACCCTCGTCGCCATAATCGCGGATGCCGGTCACCGTGATGCCCCGTTCGTTGGCATAACGGATATCCACATTCGCGCTTTCGGGCGAGTACAACGAACAACACATACCGATATATTTCACCTTCGGGCATTGTTCCAATGCAGTTCGGTTGATACGGGAGGTATAACTGAGCAGAACGGCATCGGCATCACCGATGCGGGCGGCTACTTCGTTGTCGTCGGCCGGTATATCCGGATACATAACAACCTCTTCTGCAAAAGAGTATAAGGCCTTTTCAGCCGACGGAATCAGGCTGACAGGTTCTATGGCTACCAATTTTCGAAACATAACTAATTAAATTTAAAACGATAAAGGTACGAAAAATTTGGCGTCTGTTTCGCACGCTAAAATCTTGAAGTGTTAAAATATCGATTGTAAGCAAAATGGCCGTTTTACTTACAAATCCATACGTTAAAAAGTGTTTCTCCCGGGAGTTTGTCAAAATACTCCCGCTTTTTTGCGCGCAAACTCCTTCCGAAATTACAAATCGTAATTTCGGGGTTTTGCTTTCAACCTGTTAATTTACTACCTTTGTCTCCGGTTAAATAATCTATAATATAGAAACTGGAAAATGCAAAAGCCATCCATACCTAAAGGAACCCGAGATTTTTCGCCGGAAGAAATGGCGAAACGTAATTATATCTTTCAAACGATTCGTGATGTGTTTCATCTCTATGGCTTTCAGCAGATTGAGACTCCGGCTATGGAGAATCTATCGACCCTGATGGGAAAGTATGGCGAAGAGGGCGATAAGCTGCTTTTTAAGATATTAAATTCCGGGGATTGTTTCACGGGTATTAGCGATGATGAGTTGATGGAAAAAAATCCGGTCAAACTCGGTGCTAAGATGTGCGAAAAGGGTCTGCGTTACGACCTGACGGTGCCTTTTGCCCGCTACGTGGTGCAACACCGCAACGAGATTTGTTTTCCATTTAAACGTTACCAGATACAGCCCGTATGGCGTGCCGACCGGCCGCAGAAGGGGCGTTACCGCGAGTTCTTCCAGTGTGATGCCGATGTGATTGGTTCCGATTCATTGTTGAATGAGGTAGAACTTATTCAGATTATGGATGAGGTGTTCCACCGTTTGGGCATTCGCGTGGCGATCAAGATGAACAACCGCAAGATCCTGTCGGGCATTGCGGAGATCATTGGCGCTGCCGATAAGATTATCGACATAACTGTGGCAATCGACAAACTGGATAAGATCGGATTGGAAAAGGTGAATGAAGAACTGCGCGGAAAAGGCATTCCGGCAGAAGCGATCGAGCTATTGCAACCGATCATCAGCCTGCAGGGATCGAATGCGGAGAAGATAGACACGCTGAAACAGACATTAGCCGGATCGGAAACAGGTCTGCGTGGGGTGGAAGAGATAGAGTTCATTCTGGAGCGTTTGCAACATACGCCTATCCGCAGCCGGTTGGAGATCGATCTGACCCTGGCTCGTGGCTTGAACTATTATACCGGAGCTATCTTCGAAGTGCGTGCATTGGATGTGGAGATCGGCAGCATTACCGGAGGCGGACGCTATGATAACCTAACGGGTGTGTTTGGCTTAGAGGGCGTTTCGGGCGTTGGTTTCTCGTTTGGAGCCGACCGTATATTCGATGTATTGAACCAATTGGATCTCTATCCGAAGGAGTCGCTGTTGACAACGCAGCTGTTGTTTGTCAATTTTGGCAGCCGGGAAGAGACCTGGTTGTTGCCTGTATTGCAGCAAGTGCGCCAGGCAGGCATTCGTACCGAATTGTATCCCGAGCCGGTTAAAATGAAAAAGCAGATGAGCTATGCCGATACAAAGAAGATACCATTTGTGGCCATTGTAGGGGAGACGGAGATGAGCGAAGGAAAAATAATGCTCAAGGATATGCTTACTGGTGAGCAATCACTTCTTACCCCCGAAGCTTTACTTGCCAGAATGATGAGCTGATTACTGAAAAATCTCCGTGAGGTTGAAATGTTTTGTTGTGATAGTGAATACCAAGATGGTCCGAAGCCGGATGGCTCTGCAAATCTTCGAATAATGTTAAAAAACGATATTAAATTTCTTTATAATGCAACAGGAGCAAGATAAAAACATTCGATTGTTGTCCCTTTTTTTACTATGCTGCCTCTCCTTTCAATTTTCCCGGGGGCAGGAAGTATTGCCGGATAGTATTAAGTATAAGAAACATTCTGTTGCGGCTTTTGACAACTGGTTAAAGAAAGCCTACTCTATCCGGATGGAGGTTCCGGAAGGTTTTAAAGATTTGTATGCGCTTGAACTTTTTCCCTTTGGTCCACTAAAGGGAGGCACTACGGGTGCATACGGTCCAATAATGGAGTCGGAAGATGGAGAATGTGTGTTGATTTATTCTTGGATCCCTCTTTATATAGAGCCGCCAATCTTCGGTGGTATTGAAGAGGCTTTAGAAAGTATCAACGCGCAAGTATTCGGGTGTGAGATCCAACCCCAAATGCCGCGTGATTATCGGAATCGTCTCTTCGCGAGAGGTCAAACATATTCTAACTTGCAGACAGCGTGGGGAACCATCGACAAAAACGGTTATGGACATGACGATGAAGAATTATTATTCGATGATCATGTAACGATTGTTGCGGGACATTTTGCTCACAGCCATTTCAATGCGGATACCGTCTATGTCTCTCCAATCCCTATGAAAACAGTTTTCAAGGAAAAGTACACTTTGTGCACCGGCATTTCATTTATGAAGGAAAATTTTGCCGGAATACAAGTGTTTTTCTTTTTCACAGAAAAGGGAAAAGCCAAAGAACAAGAGTATCTTATGAGCCTTTTCGGGAAGATAAAATACCTTGGAGAAGAATGGGATGAAAATGAAATGTTCAATTACAAAGAGGAATTGAAATTCTTTTTGTAAAAAAGCACTGAACTGGAGAAACTGTTGACCACGCAACTGCTGTTTGTCAATTTCGGCAGCCGGGGAAGATACCTGGTTGTTGCCTGTATTGCAGCAAGTGCGCCAGGCAGGCATTCGCACCGAATTGTATCCCGAGCCGGTTAAAATGAAAAAGCAGATGAGCTATGCCGATACAAAGAAGATACCATTTGTGGCCATTGTAGGGGAGACGGAGATGAGCGAAGGAAAAATAATGCTCAAGGATATGCTTACTGGTGAGCAATCACTTCTTACCCCCGAAGCTTTACTTGCCAGAATGATGGGCTGATTACTGAAAGATCTCCGTGAGGTTGAAATGTTTTGTTGTGATAGTGAATACCAAGATGGCTAAAATCACAGCAGCTATCGCAATAAAGATGGCGTAGAACAGCATAACCAATGGGATTTTCCATAACATATGGCGCTTTTTCTTAGGACTGTAAACCACATACAGCGCCACTAAAAAATAGAGGCTGATGACCCCCACGTAGGGGGTAAACCCGAAGCTCACAGGAGAAACAAACATTTCGATTGGCACCAGTATGGCAAGGTAGATAAAAACAAAGGCGTGAAAGTGGAGAGAAAAGATCAGGTGGTGAGCATAATACTTTTTGTTCCTGTAAAAAAATAATAGGAGTAAGAAGGCAAAAATAGGGACGAGAATCAACATACTATAGGGAATATAGCTGATAAACCGATCTTTTATTTCCCGGCTAGCCAGCTCCTCTTGATCCAATTGCTTCAGTGTTTCCCGAGTGGTATTTTCGGACTCTGTCGTGTTTTGTATTTCCGTTTTCTCAATAACAGGTGTTTTCTTCTCCTTTTCCTGGTCACTTATCTGTTCGGTTAAAGCCAAAACGGCAAAGAATAAAAGGGTGGCAAACCAAAACAATTTCGCCGGATAGACATACCTTACGACCCTTCCGGCAAAGAACTCTTTTGTCAGCTTGCCGGGGAAAAACAACAGGTATTTGAGTGTTCGGAGTATTTTATTATCGAAAGCAAAAATAGTCTCCAGCGTGTTTGCCATGATTTCGCGGACGGTGCGTTCTCTTCCTGCAAAAATATCTTGTCCGCAATGGTGACAATATCTTGAAATAACCGGGGTTTCGCAGTTGCGGCATATACAGTGGATGGGTAATGCCTTCTTTTTCTTTGTGAAGATAGCACGTTTGTATTTCATCATATATTTCCTTATGTGGAAAGAAAATCAATCTTTGCGGGTGCAAATATAGCTGTTTTTGGGGTTGTTCGTTTCGTTTTGGTGTCAAAAGGAGAGATGAGTAAGGAGCTTGCCTGATTATAGGAATGACTTTTTTGCAGTATCTTTGCCATGTGCGAAGAGAGGGAGGGATGATATTACTGACAGATTGTCATTTTGTGGGATTGGCATGGTTTTGGCTAATCTGTATGGTGTGATAATAATATATACATAACAACAATAATAAAACAAATTGATTATGAACATTAAGCCATTAGCAGACAGAGTGCTTGTAAAGCCGGCTGCAGCAGAAGAGAAGACAGTGGGTGGAATTATTATTCCTGATTCAGCAAAAGAAAAACCGCTGAAAGGAGAAGTAGTCGCCGTAGGTAACGGAACAAAGGATGAAGAAATGGTAGTTAAACCGGGTGATAACGTATTGTATGGCAAATATGCCGGAACGGAGATCGAACTGGATGGCGAGCAATACCTGATCATGCGTCAATCTGATATTTTGGCAATTATTTAATTCAACAAAAACAAGAAAATAAATCATAAACATCATGGCAAAAGAAATCAAGTATGATATGGAAGCCCGCGACCTTTTGAAGAAAGGTGTGGATGAACTGGCAAATGCCGTAAAAGTAACGTTAGGCCCGAAAGGTCGTAATGTGATTATCGAAAAGAAATTCGGCGCGCCGCATATCACCAAAGACGGTGTGACTGTGGCTAAAGAGGTGGAAGTAGCTTGTCCGTTTGAAAACATGGGTGCTCAGTTGGTGAAAGAGGTAGCCTCGAAAACTAACGACAATGCCGGTGACGGTACGACCACGGCTACGATCCTGGCACAGTCGATCATCACCGTAGGCTTGAAGAACGTAACAGCCGGTGCGAACCCGATGGATCTGAAACGCGGTATCGACAAAGCGGTGGTGAAGGTAGTTGAAAGCATTGCCAGCCAGGCAGAAGCTGTAGGCGACGACCTGAATAAGATCGAAAACGTAGCGAAGATCTCTTCCAATGGTGACGAAAGCATCGGTAAATTGATTGCTGAAGCTATGCAGAAGGTGAAAACCGAAGGTGTGATCACCGTAGAAGAGGCAAAAGGAACGGAAACAACGGTAGACGTGGTGGAAGGTATGCAATTCGACCGTGGTTATATCTCTCCGTACTTTGTGACTGATACTGAAAAGATGGAAGCTCAGATGGAGAATCCGTTTATCCTGATCTACGACAAGAAGATCTCTGTATTGAAAGAACTGCTTCCGATCCTGGAACAGACCGTACAAACAGGACGTCCGTTGTTGATCATTGCTGAAGATATCGATAGCGAAGCGCTGGCAACATTGGTAGTGAACCGTCTGCGTGGTTCGTTGAAGATCTGCGCGGTGAAAGCTCCGGGATTCGGCGATCGCCGCAAAGCGATGCTGGAAGATATCGCTATCCTGACCGGTGGTACGGTGATCTCTGAAGAGACTGGTATGAAGCTGGAAGGTGCTACGATGGATATGCTGGGAACAGCCGAAAAGGTAGTGGTAAACAAAGACAACACAACCATCGTAAACGGTGCCGGCGACAAAGAAGCTATCCAGGGACGTATCGCCCAGATCAAGGCCCAGATGGAGACAACAACTTCTGATTACGATAAAGAAAAACTGCAGGAACGTCTGGCTAAAATGGCCGGTGGTGTAGCGGTTCTTTATGTAGGTGCTGCCTCTGAAGTAGAAATGAAAGAAAAGAAAGACCGTGTGGATGACGCGTTGAGCGCTACCCGTGCAGCGATCGAAGAGGGAACAGTACCTGGTGGTGGTGTTGCTTATATCCGTGCGATCGAAGTATTGGAAGGGTTGAAAGGCGAAAACGATGATGAAACAACCGGTATCGAGATCATCAAACGTGCGATCGAAGAACCGTTGCGTCAGATTGTAGCCAACGCAGGAAAAGAAGGCGCTGTGGTTGTACAGAAAGTAAGAGAAGGCAAAGGCGATTTCGGTTACAATGCCCGTACGGATGTGTATGAAAACCTCTGCGCAACAGGGGTGATCGACCCGGCGAAGGTAACACGCGTTGCGTTGGAAAATGCTGCTTCTATTGCCGGTATGTTCCTGACAACCGAATGTGTTATTGCTGAAAAGAAAGAAGATACACCTGCCATGCCGATGAATCCGGCAGGTATGGGTGGCGGCATGGGTGGCATGATGTAATTCATCCATCCGCATTCCGGGATGACTCCGTCTCCCGAATACATATTTCAAAAAGGCTATCCGGTTGGATAGCCTTTTTTTGTATATTTGTCCGATTGAGTATCCACTAATTAATAAGAAAGGAACATAATTATGAGATTAAGGAAAATCACTATGGCAGTCGGTCTTTTATTGGCTTGCGGCTTATCGGGCACGATGCTGGCTCAGGAAAATGCTAAAACATTTACAAGGAATGCAACAGGTGTTTTTGAAGGCTATCACTATGAGTTTTGGACAGATGTAAGACCAGGCTCAACCGACAACAAAGCCATCATGCAGCTTACCGGCGGCGGCTCCTTCACCTCTGAGTATGATACTTCGAACAATAGGAATACGCTTATGCGTACGGGCAAGAAGTTTGATACGAAACAAACGCATAGTGAGGTAGGCGAGATTGTTATGGAGTATGACGTTGACTACAACCCGGAACTCCAGGGTGCGTCGTATATGTGCGTATATGGTTGGACAAGAAGAGATAACGATGCGCCGCTGGTGGAATTCTATATCGTAGAGAGCTGGGGCGGATGGCGTCCACCGGGCAATAGAGGCTCGCTGGGCAATGTGACCATCGACGGCATAGAATATGAACTCTTTGTGACGGATCGTATAAACAAACCTTCCATAGAGGGTAATACCACGTTTAAGCAATACTGGAGCATCCGTACGACCAAGAAAGGAAGTGGGCAGATCAATGAAAAAATCAATATCAGCAAACACTTTAAGATTTGGGAAGAAAAGGGACTCAAAATGGGTACACTCTATGAGGTTACTCTCTGCATTGAAGGCTTTAATAGCAAAGGAAAGGCAACGATCAATAAGAATGTGATCACCATCGACGGCAAAGCGCTTTGATTTTGACCTTTTTGTCTTCGGACAAAATATCGTACTTTTGCCTCTTTAAAACAATCTATAATGAAGATAGGCTCTATAGATTTGGGGAGGCAACCCGTTTTGCTTGCTCCGATGGAGGATGTGACGGATATATCTTTTCGCTTGATGTGCAAGCGATTTGGAGCGGATATGGTATACACGGAGTTTGTATCGAGCGATGCCCTGATCCGTCATGTCAATAAAACAAAACAAAAACTTACTGTTTCGGAAGACGAACGCCCCGTAGCCATACAGATCTATGGCCGGGAGGTGGACGCCATGGCAGAAGCAGCGCGGATATGTGAAGAGGCACGTCCGGATATATTGGATATAAACTTCGGATGCCCGGTGAAACGGGTGGCCGGAAAAGGCGCCGGCGCCGGTATGTTGCGGAATATCCCCCTTATGATTGAGATCACCAAAGCGGTGGTGAAAGCGGTGAATATCCCGGTAACGGTGAAGACACGCCTGGGGTGGGACATGAACGACCTGGTGATTGTCGACCTGGCGGAGCAACTGCAGGACTGCGGTATCGCGGCGCTTTCGATCCACGGGCGCACCCGTTCGCAGATGTACACCGGCGAGGCCGACTGGACACTGATCGGCGAAGTGAAGAATAATCCTCGGATGCATATACCGATTATCGGCAATGGCGACGTAACGTCAGCCGAGCGGTGCAAGGAATACTTCGATCGCTATGGGGTGGATGGTGTGATGATCGGGCGCGGGAGCATTGGTCGCCCCTGGATATTTGAAGAGATAAAACATTTTCTTACGACAGGAGAAGTGTTGCCCGGCAGGGAATTCCAATGGTACCTGGATATATTAAAGCAACAGGTGGTGCAAAGTGTGGAGCGTCTGGACGAGCGAAGAGGCATTCTTCATATCCGTCGTCACCTGGCAGCGACCCCTCTTTTCAAAGGAATACCTGATTTTAAACCCACGCGGATTGCCATGCTTCGCGCGGAGACGGTGGAACAACTGTTCGAAATCATGGACAATATTCCGCATCAATTGAATTTGAAGGGGTGAAATAATCCAAATATGTAACATGAAAGTCCATATTTGATACAAATATCCAAGACATACAGGAATTTTGCATTATATTTGCAATGAGTTTTTTTCATAGTATTTTAGATCTAAGGTTAACAAGTCTTTGTCACGAGAGAGTCGAGAGATTGCCTCATGAGAAAGCAATAAAACCGTTCGCACGCGAACGGTTTTTATTTTTTAACTGTGATTACGCTGAATACAAGATGGGCTATGATTTGATTATAAGATGATTTATAGGATTAGTTGATTGGAAGCCCAATCACATTAATCATTTCATCAAGAAAATCACATCATAGTCCATCTTGTATTCAGCGTAATCACAGTTCAGGATTATACATAAAATAGTAATATCAACAACTGCGCCACCAATACCCTCAGGAACATCGTCATCGGATAAACAGTAGCATAGCTCACGGCGGGCGCATCGTTGCCGGCGGTGGCGTTGGAATAGGCCAGGGCTGGCGGATCGGTCATACTACCTGCCATCAGCCCCATCAGTGTAAAGTAATTGAGTTTGCAGAAGTAGCGTCCGATAAAGCCAATGATCAATAAAGGAATCGTTGTGATGGCAAAACCATAGCCCACCCAGGCCAAGCCGCCTTTATTAACAATCGTATCCACAAAACCACCACCGGCTCCCAGTCCCACGCAGGCCAGGAAGAGTGTGATGCCCACCTCGCGCAGCATCAGGTTGGCACTTTGGGTCGTGTAGGTGACTAATTTGTATTTATATCCGAAGCGGCTGATCAAGATCGCTACAATCAGTGGGCCTCCTGCTAATCCCAGTTTCACCGGTTGTGGAATGCCCGGGAAGAAGATCGGAATACTGCCTAACAATACCCCCAGGGCTATACCTAAGAATATGGTGATCAGGTTAGGATGATCCAATCGTTTCATTGAATTACCTAATAACTCTTCTACCTTGGCCACGGCCGGTTCACTCCCTACCACCGTCAATTTATCGCCCATTTGCAAGGTCAGACGGTGGGTACCCACCAGGTCGACTCCGGCACGATTCAAGCGGGTGATATTGATTCCATGCAAGCGACGTAGTTGCAAGTCGCCCAAGCGCTTGCCATTCAGTTCCGGTTTGGTCACCAGTATCTGGCGGCTCACCAGCTGACTCTTGGCCGGGATCCATTGTTTGCGATCCATTTGTATCTCTTCGCCTACGAATGTTTTAATCGTTTCCGCGTCCTGTTCAGTGGTAATGACAAAGATCTTGTCGCCTTCATGCAAGACTGTATCAGCCGAGGCTATGTCGACCTCGTTGCTGTTGCTATACATAATGCGGGATATTACAAACTCGCGATGCTTCAATAGTTCCGATAACTGCGCAATGCTCTTGCCCCAGATAGCAGGATTCCTTACCACCAAAGAAACAGGCATGGCTCCATGAGAGAGGCTGTCTTCTTCGATACTCAACCGTTCGGTTTCTTGTTGGAAATTGATGCGGAAAATGTAGCGGACGAATAACATGGATAGAATAATGCCCACCACTCCCAACGGATAAGCCACCGCATACCCCAATGCAATCGTATCGTCTACCTGCCCGAACAGATCAGAGAAGGCTTGCTGAGCCGCACCCAGACCGGGTGTATTCGTTACCGCTCCCGACATCACACCGACCATCGTGGCCATCGGCGTGCCTGTGAGGAAATGGATAGACAACGTGACCAACGCCCCCAGCAGTACAATGCCGGTAGCCAATAGGTTTAAGGTGATCCCGCCCTGCTTGAAAGAAGAGAAAAAACCGGGACCAACCTGCATCCCTACCGAGAAAACAAACAGAATCAAGCCGAACTCCTTGACAAAATGAAGCACTTTCGGATCCATGTTAAACCCGAAATGCCCCAGGAGAATGCCGACAAAGAGAACCAATGTCACACCCAGGGAGATACCAAACACTTTGATTTTCCCTAATTGAATTCCTGCTGCAATGACAACTGCCAGCAAAAGGACAGAATGCGCTACGCCCTGTCCCCACAATAACTCATTGAACCAATCCATACAAACCTTTATTAAAAACCGGCGGCAAAGGTAACCATTATTATCCGGGAGATAAAATTTTTATTTCTTTGAATGCCGTGAATGATTTTCTCAAAATTTCAATAATAGAACAATTCTATTTGTTTAGTTTCGGAAAATGAACGAATAGCAATCTCGTTTTACACAGAATAAGAAGGCTCTTAAAAGATACTGTCTGATAGGACTATAATATAGACCGTGAAATACAATACTTTTGAGTTGCCATATTATTATAGGTTTTTGATAGTTTATTTCTTATTCGGTTTAATAGCTTAACAATGAAAAAATGGCTGAATAACCTCTACATGAAAAACAAGCTTTTATACGGCTTTGCATCAGATTGATGTAAAGCCGTATTTTTTATTCGCTCCGCAAAGCATTGACCGGGTTGCGCGAAGCCGCCCGGTAGCTATGCCAGCTTACTGTTAATAGGGTGACACATCCTACGATCAATCCGCTCAATAAGGCCACTCCCACCGATACATGTACCCGATAAACAAAATTCTCCAGCCAGCGACCGATCAGCCACCAGGTCACAGGCAGGGCAATCAGAAAGGCTATGCCCACCCACACCAGGAACTGTCGGTTCAGTAACTTCATAATCTCTCCCGTCGTGGCGCCGTTCACTTTCCGTATGCCAATCTCTTTTGTGCGTTGCTCCATCGCATAAAGCGCCATGCCGAACAAACCAAAGCAGGTCAGAAACAGGCTGATCAGAGAATACATCCAAAGCAATCGCGACATGGAAAAGACCTTCTGATTGCGTTCTTTAAACTCGTCCCACACATGGCGGTAGCTGAAATAACGACCCGGGAAATGCTTCTCCCACAACGCCTTTACCTCCGACAACAGTTCCGGCCGGTCGCGATTCAGGCGGAAATAGATACAATACACATCCTCCGCATTTCTTTCTATCTGAATAAGAGAAGGAAATACGGCATCCTCCAGCGTATTGGTATAGAAATCTGTCAACACACCGGCCACGACAAAAGGCGGTGCCTCTTCTCCTTTTCTATCCCTGCCCACCACCTCCTGATAGTGTTGCAGCGGCTGTCCTACCGGATTCTCTCCTTCGGGGACAAACAGGCGAACAAAAGTTTCATTCACATAGACGGGACGCGCCCATTGTTCAAGCCCTTTTTCCGGAGGGAATCCCTGTTTGAGTTGAATACGGAAGGTCTCCAGATAATCAGTGTCGCCTTTGAAAAACAACAAGGGGTAATAGGATTCATTTCCATGTTCATCGGTAGTGACAACCTGTTGCAGGCCGCTGTTCAACACAGCAAACCCGGTAGCAGTGACCTTTCCGATGCCCGGAATCGCCTGTATCTCCTGTACTAACGGACGAATATCCTTATCGCTCCATTCTCCCAGTTCGATCAATCCTTGGTACGCCTCGCCACCTTGCCGGATCAGTCCCACCTGTTGGTTGACAATCAATGTGCCCATAACAAGCCCGATCGAAATGGCGAACTGAAGAACCGTCAGCGAAGCCACAATAACCTGCCGTTTCCCTCCTCTGAAAAAGGCATAATAGCCTTGCAGCGAAAAACGGGTCACCTTTCGACCGACATAGAGTGCCGGCACGACCGACAGGATCAATACAAACCCACACAAGGATGGGAGCACCTGTCGGTTCAACAGGAAGGCGGCTTGCATCCGTCCCCCGACAATCGCGTTGAACTGGGGCAAGAGTGTGTATATGATCAATAGGGAAAACAGGAACGCAACAGCGACAGTCAGGAAGGTGTCTAAAAACAACTGCCCGATGATATGCCCCCGATCAGCGCCCATCAGTTTCTGGGTATGTATCATTTTCACCTGTTGCAACAGACGGGAGAAATTCAGGTTGACATAGTTAAAACAGGCAATCAGCAGGATCAGTATGGAGGAGAAAACACCTACATATAATAACGGTTTCTGTTGGGAAACAACAAAATTGAATCCTTCCATAGTATAGGAAAGGAAATAACGCTCGCGAAGCGGAATGAAATAGTATTGCCCGATATCGCCTTGTATGGTCGGTATTCCATCCGCCTTCACCTGTCGGGCAAATGTCTCCGTATCGATCGGATGTTCCGTAAGCAGTATGGCAGCTCCTCCGTGATAGTTCGAAGGGATCATGCCGAGTGCATCAAAAGAGAGAATCGACTGATCGCGCGCTTTGATAACCGCCACAACCTGGTAATCAACACTTAATTCTTTTCCGCCGCCATAGAAATCATCTTCCATTATAATATAAGAAATCGTTTGCCCCAGCGGGTTCTCACCTCCAAAATAGAGTTTTGCCAGCTCTTCTGTTAATGCTATCTTATGGGGTTCGGTCAATGCCTCCCGGAGGTTGCCGTAAAGCACTTCGTACGGGAAAAACTGCAAAAAAGAGCTGTCCGCCTGCATGGACAGGATCGGTGGATAGCTGTTTTCGTCTACCTGAACCGATTGCATATACTCGGAACCTAACCGCAAATAATCCTTGACAAAGGGATAGCCATCTTTCAATTTTGGCGCAATATCAGACACAATATAAGCGACCCGCTCGCCGGATTGCAGGGGCGAGTCCTGGCTCATAAAATAGATATGATCGCGGTTCGGATTTTCGGTTTCCACATTGTATTCATGGATCACAAACGCCGCCAGCATATTGGTACATGCCAAGCCGATGGCCAGGCTCAATACAGAAATGACCGTAAACAATTTATTGCGTCGCCAGCTTCGGAAAATCAATTTAAAAGAGACCTGTTCCATTCGCCTGTATTTTATTGCCCCAAATCTACGAATTATGCATAAGTAACCCCGTCAAGAGACAAAGAAAACTGATCATTCTCAAAACGCAAAGTATGAATAAATGTTAATTCGCCGGTTTTCAATGAAACTCCCAATTTACGATTTGTAATTTCGTCGGGACTTTGCGCGCAAAAAAGCGGGACTTCGGAGACAAACTCCCGGGAGAAACACTTTTTAACGTATGGATTTGTAAGTAAAATAGGCGTTTTGCTTACAATCGAGTTTTTAACATTTGGAGAAAAGAGACCACCTCTCCCCCTGCCCCTTTTCCACAAGAGAGGGGAATAGTTACTGATTTCTTCAAATTGGAAAGAAATTGAAGATACAAGGTATATCAGATCAGTATCTAAAAGCTCCCCTTCTTAGAAAAGAAGGGGGGGACCGCTGCTTGCAGCGGTGGGGTAATTTGAATTCTTTATAAATGTTTTTCCTATTTCTTTGATAGTCACAAATACACAAAACAGAACAAATGTGTGATTTTAAATACATCAAACTACCCCACCATCGCAAGCGATGGTCCACCCCCTTCTTTTCTAAGAAGGGGAGCCTTGGATAGTGATTTCTATAACCTTCAATTATTACCCAATTTAAATATCCTCCCCCCCCTCCAAAACACCCATTTACCAGATAAATCAAAGGCTGAAACTGTTTAAATTATTTAATTTTAGGCACAAATAAGGGTTAAGTGTGCAATTTCTGCCAAAAGTGTATACCTTTGCAACCGTTTATACGGGGATATAGACCAATATTACCTTGATATAGACGATAGTTTAAATGAACTAATAATTATTGTATGAAAAAAATTATGATGTTAGTAAGTCTGTGTGTATTACCGTTTACGTATGCCGCAGCAGAAGGATATCAGGTGAACTCGCTTAGTGCGAAACAATCAGGTATGGGTCATGTGGGAGCCGCTATGAAGTTGGGAGCTGAGAGTATGCATTTCAACCCGGCCGGATTAGGTTTCTTAGACAATACCCTTGATCTCTCGGCTGGTGTTTCCGGTGTTTTTTCCAGCGCGAAATACGCTCAAGGGAATTATACACATGAGGCAGATAATGATCCGAGCACGCCTCTCTATTTCTATGGTGCTTTCAAGATCTACGACTTCCTGTCGGCCGGCGTCAGCCTGACGACTCCTTACGGAAGCGCGATGAACTGGGGCAAGAACTGGCAGGGAGCCGGTCTGATTCAGGATATTGCCCTGAAGGCATACGCTATTCAACCGACTCTCTCCTGGAAGATCACCGATCGCCTGAGCATTGGCGCCGGTGCAATGATTATGTTTGGCAATTTCGAGTTGAGCCGCGCGTTGGTTACGTCGAGTGACCTTGCCCTTTTGGCTATGCAAAATCCGGCGTTGCAGCCGCTTGCCG
Source organism: Parabacteroides sp. PFB2-10 (assembly GCF_029893085.1). Classification (GTDB taxonomy): domain Bacteria; phylum Bacteroidota; class Bacteroidia; order Bacteroidales; family Tannerellaceae; genus QVMG01. Next base: position 23,722 of record NZ_JARXWI010000020.1, on the reverse strand, counting down.
ATAAATACAAAGATATTACGCCGGTGGCCGCTACGTTAGGTGGCGACGCGGGTGTGAAGCTGGGATTCAATCTCGGCGCGATGTTTGATATTACGGATCAGTGGACGGTGGGTGTTTCTTATCGTTCGAAAGTAGATATGGCGGTAGGCGAAGGAACAGCGCAATTGCAATATGCCAATGAAACGGAATTGAAACCGATTTTGGGCGGTGGTATTCCTGCCCTGGATCAGGGGACTTTCGAAGCAGCCCTGCCGTTACCCTCCAATTTGAATGTGGGTGTTTCCTATAAGCCCAATGCGCGTTTGTTGCTGTCGGGCGAAGTGCAGTTTGTCGGCTGGGGAGCATACGACGAATTGAATGTGGAATTTACACAAGGAGCGATCAAGGGATTTAATATCAATGCGAAGAAGGATTACCAGAATACCCGGATTTATCGCCTGGGTGGGCAGTATGCGGCAACCGATCGTTTCGATCTTCGTTTGGGCGCTTACTATGATGAGTCGCCGGTAAAAGATGATTTCCTGAATCCGGAGACCCCCAGTATGGATAAGTTAGGGTTAACGGCAGGGATGAGCTTCCGTCCGTTGCAATCGCTTTCGATCGACCTGGGTCTGGCCTATGTGACCGGTTTCGGACGCGACGGCTCCTATCCGATGCCCAATAAGCTCGATCCGACCAACACCTTCAGCGGACATTATGAGGTAAGTGCTTTTACCCTGTCACTGGGAGTAGGCTATAGCTTCTAAATAATATAAGATAGTTTCAAGATCACAAATTGTGATCTTAGAAAAAAAGGGGAATGAACGCCGGTTCATTCCCCTTTTGTGTATATCGGTTAGCGGTTGTTTTGCTTAAATCCAACGCACATAAGCAAAGTCCATGCGGTGAGGCAGGTCTTTGTTGTCGGGATATACGCGGAAGCCAACGTTTAGATTACCCGATACATCCGGATTGGATACCAATTCGAAATAGAGCTTGGATCCTTCTTCTTTCTTGAGGGTAAACTTATGGGTTTCGTATAGTTCCTGTTGCTTTGTTTCCAGATTGGTGTTGGTAACGACCATATCAATACCCAGCATGCCTTTTAATTCGTGGCGGTCGATCACTACCTTAAAGGTATAATCGTCGCCGACTACAGGGCTATTGCCATTGAAAATATCGGGTTCGCATGACATAGATACCACTTCGAAGCTGTCCCAGTTGGTGGCTACCTCTTCTTTCCAGGCGGCAATCTCTTTTGCCTTGGCGAAGTGTTGCTCTTTCAGTCGAGCCGAACGGGTGGCCAGTTTATTGTAGAAGCGTTCGATATAGTCGTCGAGCATACGCTTCATGGTGTAGTCCGGAGCGATCTGCGCGATGGAATTCTTTACATATCCGGCCCATTGCTCGGAATAACCTTTGTCGTTCCGGTTAAAGAAAGCGGGGATGATCTCTGTTTCCAACGTATTGTAGATGGTAGCCGCGTCTAATTGATCCTGGTATTGCTGGTTTTCATAGGTGCGCTTGTCGGTCAATGCCCAACCGGCTCCCTCTTTATATCCTTCATACCACCATCCGTCGAGTACGGAGAAGTTCAATACACCGTTCATTTCCGCCTTTTCTCCGGAGGTACCGGAGGCTTCCAAGGGGCGGGTAGGGGTGTTGAGCCATACATCGACACCTGAGATCAGGCGGCGAGCCAGGCGCATATCGTAGTTTTCGAGGAAGATGATCTTGCCTAAAAACTCAGGGCGCCGGGAGATCTCTACGATATGCTTGATCAATCCCTGGCCTCCGCCGTCGGCGGGGTGGGCTTTCCCAGTAAAGATAAACTGAACAGGGTATTTCTCATTGTTTACGATCTTCGCCAGACGATCTAAATCGGTGAACAACAAATGCGCACGTTTGTAGGTTGCAAAACGGCGTCCGAAGCCGATTAACAGGGCATTCGTATTGATCTTTTCGAGGATAGATACTACCTTGGAGGGATCGCCCTGGCTCTTCAACCAGTTGCCTCTGTATTGTTCGCGGATATAGTCGATCAGTTTCTTTTTCAATGTCTCACGCAGGTTGAACAGTTCTGCGTCGGGTACATTATATATCTGCTCCCAATAGCTCTTGTCCGACTGGTTTTCAAAGAAGCCTTCTTTGAACTTTTCGGTGTAGAACTGTTTCATTTCCGTAGCTGCCCAGGTAGGCATGTGTACCCCATTGGTCACCCAGCTTACGTGAAGCTCGTCGGGGAAATAGCCTTTCCATACCGGTGCAAACATCTTTTGAGATACTTTTCCGTGCAACCAGCTTACACCGTTGGCTTCCTGGCAGGTGTTTAGGGCGAATACACTCATGGAGAATTTCTCGTTGGTACCCGGGTTCTCACGTCCCATATCGATGAAATCCTGCCAACTGATGCCCAGTTTCTGCGGAAATTCGCCCATATAACGGCCGAACAGGCCTTCGTCGAAGTAGTCGTGTCCGGCAGGAACCGGCGTATGTACAGTATAAAGGGAAGAGGCACGCACCACTTCCAATGCCTGATTGAAGGTAAGTCCGTCGTTTTGGATATAGTCGACAAGGCGTTGGGCGTTGATCAATGCGGCATGTCCTTCGTTACAATGGTAGACTTGCTTCTTGATGCCCAGTTTATTGAGCATCATGATACCGCCAATGCCCAGCATATACTCCTGTTTCATACGGTTTTCCCAGTCGCCGCCATAGAGTTGGTGGGTGATGGAACGATCCCATTCGCTGTTTTCAGGCACATCGGTATCCATCAGGTAAAGGGGGATACGTCCCACGCTTACTTTCCAGATATGCGCGTAAACCGTGCGTCCGGGGTAGGGTACCTCCAATACCATCGGCTCGCCATTCGAAGTGGTTACCTGTGTCAGCGGCAACGCGTTGAAGTTTTGCGCCTCGTAATTGGCAATTTGCTGGCCATCCATCGAGAGCGATTGGGTGAAATAGCCATAACGATAGAGGAATCCAACGGCGCAGAGGTCGATATTGCTATCGCTGGCCTCCTTCAGGTAGTCACCAGCCAGTACGCCTAACCCGCCTGAATAGATCTTCAGGATATTGGTTAAGCCATATTCCATGCTGAAATAGGCTACGGATGGTTTGCTCGCGTCGGGTTTCTTATCGACGTATGCTTTGAAATGAGCATGGACAGTTTTCATGTCAGCAATAAAATCTTTGTCGGCTACCAGCTCTTCAATGCGGTTATATGTGAGTTGTTGCAACAAAAGAACCGGATTGCCTTCTGTTGATTTCCAAAGTTGTTCGTCAATACGCTTAAAAAGTTTGGCTCCTTCGTGATTCCACACCCACCACAAGTTCTCCGCGATTTCCTGTAGCGGCTCTAATTGTTTTGGTAATTTTGCGTGTGAATAGACTTCTTTCCAAACGGGTTCGTTTACGTTGTTAGCTTTGATCTTCATTATATTGATATTTAAATGAGTTTCTAAAATGATTATTTATTTATGTAAGTTTTCATTATTTATTTTTTTGACGATGCAAAGATAGCCACTATCTGAAGAAGTGGCATGTTTACTATTCAAATTCTTTGATTTTTAGCTTCTCTGGCTATCGTAAAGGCTTGTTCGTAGTAGGCAATAAACCTGCTCCATTCCGCCTCGCCGGCCAGTGTCAGGCAGCGTCTTTTGATGGCGTCTCTTTCGGTTGTCGTCTTATGGGCGAGCGCGATGACCTGCCGGGCAATGGTTTCGGCTACTTCGAAATAGTTAAAGTCTGTCCTTTCGATCACCACCACGCCTTCGTCGATATCTGTTCCTGTTACGTTTTTCTTTGCCCACATGCCGAAGCCTGCCAGGTTGGTGGTAATGGTGGGTATGCCGAAAGCGACACTTTCCAGCGGGGTATATCCCCAAGGTTCGTAGTAAGAGGGGTAGACTGTCGCATCCATGCCGATCAACAGATCGTAATAGGGCTTGTTGAAAATGCCGTCTTGTCCGTCTAAGTAACAAGGGACAAAGATTATTTTCAACTTCTCATGACAATTATTTGTAAAACCGGCATGTTGAATGTAATTCAATACCTTGTCGCGTTCCATCTGATGCAGCCAATGGGTGATAAACGGAAATTGCAGGCAGCCTTCGACAGCGATGTCTTTGTCGACCACCTCCTTCAGGTCGCCTCTCGCTTCGCGCACCCAGGCCGGCACGGTAATGAAGGCGATCACCTCTGACTGGATCTGTCCCGATGTGCGGATGCGGTTCATCGCTTCGATAAACACATCGATCCCTTTGTTCCGGTATTCATAGCGTCCGCTTGTAGACACCAAGAGCGCGTTGGGGCTGATCTCGCATCCCAATAGCTTTTCCGCTACATTGATCAGGGCTTGCCGTGCCTCTTTGCGTTTCGTTGTATAGTTTCTGCCTACGGGAACAAAATTGCGTTCAAAGCCGTTTGGGGTGACTATATCGGGTGTTTTGTCTAATAATTGCGTACACTCACGGGCGGTGATATCGCTGACCGTGGTGAAGCAATCGACATATTGCGCCGTTTGCTTTTCAAGGGAATGTTTTGCCTCCATATTCAGTTCACGCGCCATCTGATCGCCATTATAATGATCCAGATAGGCATAAAGCGCTTTGTCGTTGCCGGCAATGGAGCGCCCGATGGAGGTGGCATGTGTTGTGAATATGGTAGCGATCTCGGGTATGCGGTTCTTGATATATAAGGCGCCCATACCCAGCATCCATTCGTTGAACAGCGCAACGACCTCTTTTGTCTTCAGCTCGTAAAAATGGTAAAAGCTTTCGATGACCTTGCCTACGGCATAAGCGAAGATACAGGATTCGTCATAGTCGCCATACGCGTGCATGGAGTCGACTTGATAGTTGTTCCACATATGGAAAAACAGCTCGTCGCGATCGCAAGCGAAGGGTTTAAAATCGACCAATACCACAGGCGGTTTGCCGGGAACATCCCAACGACCCACTTTGATTTGTAAATGATTGATTTCTTTCGCGTGTATTTGCCAGTCAGGAAATAAACTCGTGTCCTCAATAAAATCCGCATTCTTTTTTTCTCCCCATAGATCAGGTCCTATAAAGATCACCCTATCTTGAAAAATTTCCTGCAGTGTATGCGCTTTTGTTGATAGTACAGTATAAATCCCCCCCACTTTGTTACAGACTTCCCAACTGCTCTCAAACAGATAGTCGGGCGTCCTTTTAATATCATCCATATATGAATCAGTTTCTTAAAACAACGGTTTCAGACTGCAAAGATATATTATTTTACCGGGAGTACATCGGTTTTGACGTGAAAATGAGAGTTTTCGCGAATCAATCCGGAAAGCGAAAGATTCGTTTCCGGGCATATTAAATTCGGTAAATGGGAGAGAAGGCAAGGTCTATTTAGGGCGTTATGACAGGATAAATAGACGGTTAAAATTAGTTAATTAGGCCTGTTTCGGCGAAATGCCTAATTTACGATTTGTAATTTTTGCGGGAGTTTGCGCGCAAAAAAGCGGGACTTTGGAGACAAACTCCCGGGAGAAACACTTTTTAACATACCGGATTGTAAGCAAAACGGCCGCTTTGCTTACAATCCGTATTTTAACATTTGTATAAAAAAAGACACAGCGTGTTTTCAATATACGCTGTGTCTTTGTACATATTGGGTGGCATTCATAGGAGTTTTTGGGTTACTCCTTGAAATGTCCTGATTCTTCGCTTTAATCTTCAAATTCGTCCCGGCAGATAGGAATTTCGCGTCTGACGCTTTGACGGAGGGAGATCAAGGTTTCTGTGTTTGTAACGCCGGGAATTTCCTGGATCTTTGTGTTCAGAAGCTCCATCAGGTGTTCATTATCTGTGGCATAAAGCTTGATAAGCATGGTGTAAGGGCCGGTCGTGAAATGGCATTCCACAATTTCCGGAATCTTTTCAAACTCGGGGACAACATCTTTATACATAGAGCCGCGCTCCAACACAACGCCAATATAGGTGCAGGTGTTGTAGCCTAAACTTTTAGGATTGATTTGATAGCCCGAACCGGTTATGACGTTTGTGTCTGTCATACGCTGTACCCGCTGATGAATAGCTGCACGGGACACACCACACACTTCTGCGACTTCCTTGAACGGGATACGCGCATTCTTGCATACAATGTTCAGTATCTGCCTGTCCAGTTTGTCAATTTTTTCCATCCTTTTTTTGATTTAGTTATTATTATCTGGTTTATTAGTATCAAAAGTATGTAATATTTTTGAAATAGATAGCAAAATGATAGTAAAAAGTAATAATATAAGACAAAAGACGAGCGCAAGTATGCTGTTTAGCATATTGCGCTCGTCTTTATATGTTCAAAATGCCACTTAGGGCTTATTCCATGATTTCCAGTAATTCTACTTCGAAGGTCAACATGCTGTTACCCGGGATAGAATAGTTGTCTGCTTCGCCATAAGCCAGTTCAGACGGAATCCAGAATTTGTATTTTGATCCGACAGGCATGATTTGCAAACCTTCTGTCCATCCTGAGATAACACCGTTTACGAGGAAAACAGCCGGTTCTCCGCGTTCGATCGTGCTATCGAATGTGGTTCCATCAAGCAGGGTGCCGGTGTAATGTACTTTTACTCTGTCGGTCTCGGTAGGACGTGCACCGGTTCCTTCTGTGATTACTTGGTATTGCAGACCGCTTTCAGTAGTGATCACGCCTGATTTCGCTTTGTTTTCTTCCAGGAATTTTTCGCCTTCTATTTTGCTTTTGGCTTTTTCTTCCTCAGCAATGCGCTGGAAATAAGTCTGAACAAAGGTATTTGCTTCTTCCAAAGGAATTTTTGTTTTTGCATTTTCATCTCTCAATGTTTCTACAAAACCTGCGATAAGCGTTTCGATATTCACTTCTCCGGGTAGACCCTTGAGGTTTTGTCTGAATCCATCTCCGTTGAGGATACCAATGGCATAACTGACGCTGTCGGCGCCGTTAGTAAGTTTTGCGTTGCCGACTTTCGGCTGACAGGAAGTGAAGGCAATGCTGCCTACAACAAATACTGAAACCAGTAAAAAATTAATCTTTTTCATTTTACTATAATTTATAATTCTGTTATTTCACAATCTCTATTAATTCTACATCAAAGATAAGCGTGCTGTTGGGCTCTATGGCTTCCCCGGCACCTCTTTCACCATAGGCCAGGTCGGAGGGGATGAACAAACGCCATTTGGAACCGGCGGGCATAAGTTGCAGTGCTTCTACCCATCCGGGTATGACTTGTGACACGCCGAATACGGCTGGTTGGCCTCTTTCGATGGAGCTGTCAAACACGGTGCCGTTTATCAACGTGCCGTGGTAATGGCATTTGACCTTGTCGGTAGCAACAGGAATAGCGCCTGTGCCTTTCTTGAGGATTTCATATTGCAAGCCGCTGGGCAGAACGGTTACGCCCGCTTTATGGCTGTTGACATGCAAAAACTCTTCTCCGGCTTTTTTGTTATTCTCTAATTTCTCTGCCTGTAATTTTGTGAAGTATTCATTGATGACCAGTTTGGCTTCATCGTAGCTGATAGCAGGTGCTTTTTCTTCTAATACATCTTTCAGACCCCGGAGGAAATCTTCTGTGTTTAATTGATTGATTCCTGAAGATTGGAAATTGTTTCCAATACTTAGTCCGAGAGCGTAACTAACTTTATCCATATATCTTTTTATTTTATAGCCTACAAAAGTAGTGTTTTTATCGGATATACTATATCGATCTTGTTATTTCTTTCTGATTACAGGTGGTTTATCTCTTTATTATCCCCTTTCTTCTTTCCGTTTATATGGCGTGCATGAATCTTTTTGATGGCTCGTATGAATGAGATATTCCCGGCGATGTTTCGGAAATTTAAAAATATGCGATTCTCAGAGGGGCTGTCTTCTTTAGATAGATAGATCAACTTTTCCCGGCTTTTGTTGAGTGAGGGAAAGTTGAATGCTAAACCATTTGTTCATTTATATCAGATGAGTAGGCAAAACTATCATATGATTGGTAAAACTATCACTTTCTTTGTGGAATCCCTTTCTAAAGCGTTCTCTTTGTTTCTTTGCCGATTGTCTTTTGTGACGGCGCGGCGATCCTCTCATTCCAGTAGGTAAAACTATCAATCTTGTCGCATTCCTATCACAAGGTTGGCAAACCTATCACAAATGATAGGTTTGCCGATCACTTTATTTTGAGGCTCCGCATGTAGAGCGGGTTTTGGGTAGGTGGTAAAACTATCATTTATTTCGGTAAAACTATCACTCCCTTTGAGGTATATGAAAAGCAAGTCGCACATTTGGGAATATCCAAATGTGCGACGGTTTATTATAACGTATACAAAAATTGAGGGCGGATGGTGTTACGCTACATTAACAATATTAACAACAGTACCAAAGTTTGCTACATGGTAAGTGATCTTGTTAGCGTTAGCAGCGTTGAAATATACTACGGCTTGTTCTCCTTCGTTTACAGCCATTTTTTCAGTTTTTTGGAAATTTTTGCTGGAAAGGATCAGTTGATCGTTTCTATAAAGCTCTACAGTCACGTCATCGGACGGAAAAATAGAGATCTGTTCTTTTGCAAGGTTGCCGTTTTCGTTTACAGAAGTCGGCACGATATAGCTAACTACAGAACCAGTCACGTTGCCATTATAATCTATGGCAGATGAGGCAGAAGTAATTTTGTAATAATAGTCACCTGTTGTGCCATAAGCTTCAGTAACATTCAGGGTAGCGAGTGTGAATTGTGCTACTTTTCTTTCTACCACCAGTGTATTTACCTGGTCAGCTTTTGTTTGTGTACGGTCTAAAGTCAGTTGTCCATAGAACAGGTCACTGGGGGGAGTAGTGACCTGTCCATTGTTTTGTTTCAACTGAACACGTAAATCAGATAAAATGTTGGCTTTGGTAAGTGAACTAACTTCTTCTTTGTTGTTTGATAATCCAGCCCATGCAACCACGGTAATACGGTTCGCATTTTGTGCGTGGATCTGTATCTTTTGGCCGTTCATAACGGCTGCTTTTGTAATGTTCTGTGAGGCGATGAAATCATATTTCTCGTCAAAGATGTAAAGCGTTACATCGTTTCCTTCGCCATACGTGGTGATATCTTTGCCGGCTTTGTCAACCGCTTTGATTTTAACTGTGAAATCAGCCTGCTGAGTGGCTACTACTTCTGTAGAGGTGAAATTGGAGTCGCTGCTGTCAGACGAACAGGAAGTGAACGCCAACAGAGTAGATAAAGTTGCTATTGCTAAGAAACCTTTTGTAAAATTATTTGCTTTCATGACTCTCAATTTTTTTGTTGTGTATACGTTTTATTTAATTGTTTTGTGATTCTTCATTTGGGTCCCTCAACCCGTTGTAAATGTATCATCACGATGCAAATATACAGCCGTATTTCATACTACCAAATCTTTTAGCGTTAAAAACAGTTAAAACAATCGTTTTTCTCTCAAAAAAGGCGTGTAAACCGATCAAAACAGTATGTAAACACATCAAAAAGGGTGGTAAAACGATCTTCTTTGATGTGAAAATCGTTTATTTACATAGGTGGTAAAAGTATTATATAGGAAGTTAAAAATATTATTCTACGGTTTTTCTCTATGGATTTATAGGGTGGTGTATGTATCAGTTAGGGGAAATATGCTGGGTTTTGCTTTGCGGTGACTTCAATACGTGTCTGTTAGCTTCTGTAGGCGTCTGGATAGCGCAGGCTAAAAGAAGGATTATTGGAGATTATCTATTGTAATTAGATTTGTACCTATGCGACAATAAGCTTCATTTATATCATTTGCGTGCCGTACGGCTAAGCTGATTGCTTTTATTCTTCACTCGTCTGAATCAGGATTGCTAGGATAGCAAGATGAAGAGGAAATCTATTAGCCTTCCATTCCGGAGATCTATCTTATCCGGGCAATCCTGACTCAGACGAGTGGATCTTCCTTTTTATTCATCCTTATAACACGCGGTGGTAAAACTATCATAAAGGTGGCAATGCTATCATTTCCGTTTTGAAAACTCTTTCTGGAAACGGGTTTATCGTTTCTTTGCCGGATGTTGTGTTTCTCGCCGCGGCATTCCTATCAGCAAAGCTGGCGAAGCTATCATTCTTATTGTATTCCTATCATAAAGTCGGCAAACCTATCACAAATGATAGGTTTGCCGATCACTTTATTTTGAGACTCCGCATGTAGAGCGGGTTTTGGATAGGTGGTGAAACTATCATTTATTTCGGTAAAACTATCACTCCCTTTGAGGTGTATGAAAAGCAAGTCGCACATTTGGGAATATCCAAATGTGCGACGGTTTATTATAACGTATACAAAAATTGAGGGCGGATGGTGTTACGCTACATTAACAATATTAACAACAGTACCAAAGTTTGCTACATGGTAAGTGATCTTGTTAGCGTTAGCAGCGTTGAAATATACTACGGCTTGTTCTCCTTCGTTTACAGCCATTTTTTCAGTTTTTTGGAAATTTTTGCTGGAAAGGATCAGTTGATCGTTTCTATAAAGCTCTACAGTCACGTCATCGGACGGAAAAATAGAGATCTGTTCTTTTGCAAGGTTGCCGTTTTCGTTTACAGAAGTCGGCACGATATAGCTAACTACAGAACCAGTCACGTTGCCATTATAATCTATGGCAGATGAGGCAGAAGTAATTTTGTAATAATAGTCACCTGTTGTGCCATAAGCTTCAGTAACATTCAGGGTAGCGAGTGTGAATTGTGCTACTTTTCTTTCTACCACCAGTGTATTTACCTGGTCAGCTTTTGTTTGTGTACGGTCTAAAGTCAGTTGTCCATAGAACAGGTCACTGGGGGGAGTAGTGACCTGTCCATTGTTTTGTTTCAACTGAACACGTAAATCAGATAAAATGTTGGCTTTGGTAAGTGAACTAACTTCTTCTTTGTTGTTTGATAATCCAGCCCATGCAACCACGGTAATACGGTTCGCATTTTGTGCGTGGATCTGTATCTTTTGGCCGTTCATAACGGCTGCTTTTGTAATGTTCTGTGAGGCGATGAAATCATATTTCTCGTCAAAGATGTAAAGCGTTACATCGTTTCCTTCGCCATACGTGGTGATATCTTTGCCGGCTTTGTCAACCGCTTTGATTTTAACTGTGAAATCAGCCTGCTGAGTGGCTACTACTTCTGTAGAGGTGAAATTGGAGTCGCTGCTGTCAGACGAACAGGAAGTGAACGCCAACAGAGTAGATAAAGTTGCTATTGCTAAGAAACCTTTTGTAAAATTATTTGCTTTCATGACTCTCAATTTTTTTGTTGTGTATACGTTTTATTTAATTGTTTTGTGATTCTTCATTTGGGTCCCTCAACCCGTTGTAAATGTATCATCACGATGCAAATATACAGCCGTATTTCATACTACCAAATCTTTTAGCGTTAAAAACAGTTAAAACAATCGTTTTTCTCTCAAAAAAGCATGTATACCGATCAAAACAGTGTGTAAACACATCAAAAAGGGTGGTAAAACGATCTTCCTTGATGTGAAAATCGTTTATTTATATAGGTGGTAAAAGTATTATATAGGAAGTTAAAAATATTATTCTGCGGTTTTTCTCTGTGGATTTATAGGGTGGTGTATGTATCAGCTTTGCTTTTTGTCTCCTTGATATCCTTTTCATATTTGAAGCCATTTGCCCGGTTGGCTGTAAATAGCTCACGCAAACCGAGCCATATTTCGCTAAAACCAGGTCGGGGTCCTCCGAAAACGCTCAAACTGAAATTGCTTTGCGCCTTCAGCTAAGCGAACGCTTTTTGTCATTTTGATAGCAAAATGGCCATTTTGCTTTACAATATGATACGTTAAAAAATGTTTCTCCCGGGAGTTTGTGAAAATACTCCTGCTATTTCGGAAATAAACTCCCTCGATTTTGACAAAATGATATTTCGTCTTGAACCGGGATTACGCTGATTTAGGGATTTCCCGGTTCAAGACGATTCGCGTAGCCTCTTCTCCCTATATATATATAATGTATAGGAACCCTAAAACACAAATCGCGAAAAAGTATTTATAATGAATAAGAGGAATAAAATCATGAATTGCAAAAAAAAGCGGTTTTGGATTGAATATGACATTCTTTCTTTGTAATTTTGCGTGGAACAGGCTGGCAGGAGCCCCTGTTTTATCGCTGATCGTTAATTAATGAAAGGAAATACCCTATGAAAACGAATACACTCTTCCGGAAAGGGAGTTGGCTGTTAATGCTTGCGCTATTACCGGGAATAACCTATGCCAATGATGCAAGTAGCGGTTCCTCTACAGGAATACTCATTGTTGTCTTTATTCTTCTTTTAGCCGGTGTAGCTGCCGGATTATTTTTCTTTTTCAAGAAGAAAGGGGAAGAGGCTTTGGCGCAGGCGGAGGAGTTGCGCGTTAAAAATGAAGAGCTGGCCAAAGGTGTAGAGGAGCTGGAGCAAAAATCACAAGAGCAGGAAGCGACCATCTCGACCCTTACCGGAAATAAGCGTGAGTTGGAACAGATCTTAGTTGCCAAGATAAAAGAAAACGATACGATCCTGCGTGAAGCGGCTGAAAAAGAAGAGCACGCCAAGACCCAGGTGCAGGAGGCTGAGACGATCCAGGACAGTTTCTTTGTTGAAACGATCCACGAAATGCGTACCCCTCTTTCCCTTATTCTGGGATCCCTTTCTTTAGTGGTACAAAATAAAAGTCCTGAAGAGGATATGTCGACGCAGTTGATCTCGGCCTATCGTAACACACTGGCGCTGCAGGACCTTGCCGACCAGTTGATCGGGACACGTCGCACCAACGACGTGGCCAGTTATTTGCGTGTAGCCCGCTATGATATGATCGAGATCGCCAGCCAGAGTTGCGACCTTTTTGTCGACTGGATCGCGATGAACAGTATAGATTTCCGGGTGACCACACAGACGGCCGTACTTTGGGTATGGCTCGACCGCCGGAAAATGGAATATGCTTTGCGTACCTTGTTAACTAATGCGCTGAAAAGTACCTTTATCTATGGGAAGGTGGTGCTCGATATCTCGGTGGAACGCCGGGAAGACACGGCCTACTGTAACCTGACCGTCTCGGACGAAGGGCTGGATGAGAATGAAAGCGCACGCCGCGGGCTTCGCCAGGTGATTGATATGGTCGATGACATAGGCGGTATTTATGAGTATGATACCTCTACCAACGGTACGTCTTATTCTATGCTGATCCCACTGGGTAAGAAGCATCTGATGGAGCGCCGGGTAGAATTTGTAGAGCCTGAAGGCGACCTGGTGAAACTGAACGACAAACAAAAAGAAGAGATAGCAGAATTGATCCAGGTGATCCCGCAAAAGAAATCGACCGGCAAGAAATTATTGGTGATCGACGACAGCGACCAGATCCGTTGGTTCCTCAAGCATGTATTCAGCAAAGAATACCAGGTGGTCGAAGCGCGCAACGGACAAGAGGGCATCGATACCGCCTTCGCGGAATTGCCCGACCTGATCCTTTGTGATGTGATGATGCCGATAAAAGATGGTTTCGAGACCTGCCGCGAGATAAAAAGCGACAAGCGCACGGCGCAGACGCCGGTCGTAATGCTCACCGCCAAGGTAGAGAGCGAAGATGTGATCAAAGGGATCGAAGCCGGAGCCGACGATTATATCACCAAACCGTTTGATGTGGAGATCCTGCGTAGTAAAGTCGGCAGCCTGTTGAAAAAGCGTGAAGAGCTGCAACACTACTACGTGAGTAACGGAGGCGCTGAAGGAGCTGCTCCGGGCGAAGAGAAAGAATCGCATGGCATACCGGGCACGAAGAACAGTCCGTTTATCGATGCCGTAATCCGCTCGATAGAGAGCCATCTGAACGATTCGACCTTCGAGGCGAAGATTCTGGCTGACGAGCTCAATATCAGCCTGCCGACGCTTTACCGTAAGATCAAGCAGTATTCCGACTGTAGCATCCTGGAGCTGACACGTACCGTTCGCTTGAAGAAAGCCGCTGAATTTCTGTTGATGCAGAAATATTCTGTGGCGGAGGTGGCCGAGATGGTGGGCTTCAATGATACCGCTACTTTCCGCAAACGTTTCGCCGAGCAGTTTGGCGTGACTCCTTCGCAATATGGTCAGCCTAATTGACGGAATTTGAATGCGTGACGTATTCAAAACAAAGCTTTTTCGTCGAATCATCGGTAAGTCTATCAAGTTTTTGAAACTGGTAGTTTTACCAATGTTATTGGTAGTTTTACCCTTAAAAGATGAAAGATTTACCTATCGTTATGAGGAGGAACTTTCTCTATATTTGTAACATGAAATATCCTATGTGAGAATAAGCTCTGTTGTAAAGCCGTATATCATTGGCATGTTACACGGATTTAATATATGTTAGAGTGTTCGGGGAATAGGTGAGTGACTAGCTGATGTATAATATTTAAAACGTAAGTATATGAAAAAAGTACTTTTCCTTTTCGTGCTTCTGGTTTTTATGACAACCAATGCCTATAGCCAGAAGTTTGCGGTAAAGTCTAACTTACTCTACGACCTGACAACAACCATCAATCTGGGTGTTGAGTTCGGTTTGGCAGATAAGTGGACTTTAGACATTTCCGGAAATTATAACCCCTGGAAATTTAGTGATGAATGTGACGCGATGCGTTTAAAACATTGGTTAGTGCAACCCGAACTGCGCTACTGGACTTGTGAAAAATTCAATGGACATTTCTTCGGACTCCATGGGCATTATGGCGATTACAACGTGGGAGGCATTAAGTTCCTGAGTCAAAACATGGAAGATCACCGCTACCAGGGAACGCTTTACGGAGCAGGTCTTTCTTATGGTTATCAATGGCTGCTCAGCGATCATTGGAGCATGGAAGCCGTGATTGGCGCCGGTTGGGCTCATATGGAACACGACAGATATCCTTGTCTTTGCTGCGGGGATTTTGTTGAGAAAGACAGAGATTATTTTGGTGTGACGAAAGTGGCACTTTCTTTTATTTACTTCTTTAAATGATTTGGGCCATGAAGAAATATCTACATACATGTATCGTATTGGTGTTGTTTGCAGCCGGAACCCTTTCCGCCATGGCGCAATCCACCGTGAGTGTTACCTCAAACGAACTGAAACGCAAAGGTAACACCGTAAGCATTGATGCTACCATCCGCATACCGGGTGATATCGTTAAATCGAAAGAATTCCTGACACTGACACCGGTGTTGGAAGCCGAAAGTCAGAAAATGGGTCTTCCGTCGATTCTGATCAACGGAAAGAACCGCGATAAAGTCTATCATCGTGAAATCGCATTAAACAACCTGGAGGATGAGCCTCGCTTCGTGGTATTGGTTGCTCCGGAACAAGATGAACACGTGGTGGAATATAAAACAACCATTCCTTGGGAAGACTGGATGCATAGCGCTCGCTTTGTATTGGATCCCAATCTTTGCGGATGCGGAAACGAATCAAAAGGCAATCCGATCCTGATCGCTAACAATATCCTGCAACGCCCGGATAAACGCTACGAACCACAGCCGACCTACGCTTATGTGAAGCCGGAAGTGGAAACGCGTAAAGAACGTGCTGAAGTGGGAACGGCATACCTGGATTTCCAGGTAGGACGCTATCAGATCCTGCCCGACTTCCGCAACAATGCGGTGGAGTTAGGAAAGATCCGCAGCACGATCGAGACTGTTATCAACGACAAAGATATCACGCCTGTGGGCATTTTCCTGAAAGGGTTTGCTTCACCGGAAGGCTCTTACAAGAGCAATGCGACGCTGGCCGACAACCGTACGAAAGCGTTGCGTAATTACATTATGCAGCAATACCGCCAGTTCGCTCTCAACTTCTTCACATTGGATTCTCAACCCGAAGACTGGGATGGATTCAAAGCACGCGTAGAAGCAGACATGAATGTGCCTTCACGTGCCAGTGTAATGGATATCATCAACAGCTCGGATGAACCCGACGTGAAAGAACGTAAGTTGCGCGCATTGGATGGTGGTGCTCCTTATAAATATGTATTAGCAGAGCATTTCCCGCCACTTCGTCGTACGGAGTACCGGATCGACTATACGGTACGCGGATTCTCCGTGGAAGAAGGACGTGAAATCATCAAAACGCGTCCGCAGCACCTGAGCTTGGATGAAATGTTTGCCGTGGCAAATACCTATCAGCCGGGAAGTGCCGAATATAATAATGTGTTTGAAGTAGCTGTCCGGATGTTCCCGGAAGATCAAGTGGCTAATTTGAACGCAGCCAATATCGCCATCAGCAAGAAGGATTACGCCGCTGCGCGCAATTACCTGACAAAAGCTGGTAACAGCATTCAGGCAGTACATTCACGCGGGGTGTTGAATCTGCTGGAAGGCAATCTGGATGAGGCAGAGAAGTTGCTTACACAAGCTCAAAACGGGGGAGTGCGTGAAGCAGCAGCCAATCTGGAACAACTGCGCAAGAAAAGAGAAGATAACGCTCTTTTCGCAGGATTTGATCAATAATTATAGAAGGGGGAAGATGCCGTGTGGGCATCTTTAATATATAGTGTTGATTTTCTAATTTGTTTTAACATGGAACGTATTTTGGACATTGAAAATGTCTTACTAAACGAAGTGGACAATCCAAATAACGTGTATCTGTATTTGGAAGGGGATGTATGGTGTGCTTATGAGCGTTCTGCCTACTATTTGGCAGCAATGCGTTCGGTTATTTTGGGGAAAGAGGTGATTGGCGGTGGCTACGATGTAGTTTTGCTGAAAGCCGAATTCCGGGTAGACGACATGAGTTTGCCTTTGCATCCGGGGGTTTCCTTAAAGCTGGTTGCTGACGATAAGTTGCAATTCAGTATGAACAGATCCGTTGCTGGTTTCCCTGAGTGGAAAAGACAACAATTAGAAAAATTATCTGCTTAAAGACTTTTGCTGGGTACATAAGACTTAGCGAAAATTGAGGGTGTATTTTTAGGGGAAGTCCGGTCACAGACCGGTACTTCCCCTTTTTTTGTTGGTGATTTTGCTTAAAGCAAAATGATATTATCTGGGTGATCCAAGGCATTCCTTGGGGATACCCTCAAATAAAAAACCAAAGACCTGCAGGATTCTGCAGGTCTTTGGTTCTCTTCGTAGCGAGACCCGGGATTGAACCGGGGACCTCATGATTATGAATCATGCGCTCTAACCAGCTGAGCTATCTCGCCATCATGTTTTGTTTGCTATTTACAGAAGAATGTTATTCCTCCCGTCGAATGCGGTGCAAAAGTAGAGGTATTTTTTCTATTCTGCAACCTTTTTCAAAAAAAAGTAGCGAATAGTGTCGCGGGTTTCAAAAAAAACTGAATCATCCGGCGGTGTTTTTGAAACATATATACCGTTCGTTCCGTTTTTTCTATGTAACTTGTGCGCAATACTAAAAATTACTGGGATGAAAAAAGAGAAGTTTCATATCGAGTATGTTTTTGATAAGGTTTCCAAACGCAGTTTATGGAACCATGTGACCACCCCCCCGGGGTTATCGTCATGGTTTGCCGACGACGTGATGATTGATGGTTCTACATACACTTTCATATGGGATAAAGAAGAAGAACTGGCAGAAGTGATTGCGTTGAGGCCGGAAATAAGTGTGCGCTATCGGTGGATAGATGACGAAGAGGAGGATACTTATTTTGAATTTAAGTTACATACGATTGAGTTGACCGGCTCTACCGCGTTGGAAATTACCGACTTTGCGGAGGCCGATGAAAAGGAAGATGCTATTGATCTTTGGGATTCACAAATCGACCGTCTTAAACGTAGCTTGGGAATTTAACAGGTTCTTAGCGTAGTTTCACCCTTTTGAATGAACTTGTTATCGTTTTTTGCACTACTTTTGCGCTTTCAACCGAATTGGCAATGCTGAGAATAAAACGATTATATACTTTTATGTTGCAGACTTTCCTGCCGTTATTTATTATGACGTTCGGGATTTGTCTGTTTATTGTATTGATGCAATTCCTCTGGCG
Source organism: Parabacteroides sp. PFB2-10 (assembly GCF_029893085.1). Lineage (GTDB taxonomy): Bacteria > Bacteroidota > Bacteroidia > Bacteroidales > Tannerellaceae > QVMG01. The sequence goes on along the minus strand of NZ_JARXWI010000020.1, from coordinate 5,773 downwards.
TTTTATTGACGATCTGGTTGGGAAGGGATTGGATATGTCTGTCTTGGGGGAGATGTTCCTGTATGCCGCCTTATCGTTGATACCCATGGCGCTTCCATTAGCCATCCTATTGGCATCGCTTATGACATTCGGTAACTTAGGAGAACGGCTCGAATTGCTTGCCATGAAGTCGGCTGGCGTCTCTCTGATACACATTATGCGCCCGTTGATGGTTCTGATTATCGTTGTTTCCATCAGCGCCTTCTTCTTTCAGAACAACGCTATGCCGGTGATTCAGGTAAAACTCTACACCCTTTTAAACTCTATTCGCAACAAATCACCCGAACTGGAGATACCCGAAGGCTCTTTTTATACAGGAATTACCAACTTCAATGTGTATGTAAAAGAGAAAGACAAGAAAACAGGCCTGTTGAAAGACATGATGATCTATGATTATTCAAATGGATTCAATAACGCCCGGGTGATTCTTGCCGACTCCGGCCGTTTGAAAACTTCTGACGATAAATTGTTTCTTGTTTTAACCATGTATGACGGAGAGTCGTTTGAAAACCTGGATCCTAAGAAAACAAACCGGGGGCAGACCGCCGTTCCTTACCGTCGCGAGACATTCAAAAGCAAAGAGGTATTGATCGAGTTCGATGCAAATTTCAATCGCTACGATGAGTCTCTCATGGCCAATATGTATGTCGGGAAAGACTTGAAAGACCTGCAATTATCGATCGATTCCATGAGTTTTCGCCTTGACAGCATAAACCAGCTGAATGCACGTTCGGTTTACAACAATTCATACAAGCGATCGATCAACCAAAGCCAACCGGTTCCCCATTCGGAAGAAGAGAAAGAGGAGATCGACTTCAAAGAATTTATGCGTTCGAACGAGGTAAGAGCCCATGAAGCGTCGCAAATCAATTTCGATAAATATTATGCCGAGCAGACCGCAAGTGGCAAAGTGTCTGTATTAAATAGAGTGAAAAGCTCCATTGATAATACGCGTAGCGACTATCTGTTCCGTGGCGCCAACATCGGAGCGGAGGGCAACACCCTACGGCGGCACAAAACAGAATGGCATAAAAAGTTTACTTTATCGGTCGCCTGCCTGCTCTTTTTCTTCATTGGCGCCCCTTTAGGCGCAATTATCCGTAAAGGAGGATTGGGCGTTCCTGTGGTTATCTCCGTTTTGCTCTTCATCTTCTATTATATCATTGATAATATAGGCTTCAAAATGGCCAAGGAGGGTGTTTGGGCTGCCTGGCAAGGGATGTGGCTGAGTACGGCTGTATTAGCACCGATGGGTATTTTCCTTACCTATAAAGCGGTGAACGACTCCGTAATCCTGAATGCCGACACCTATATCAACGCATTGAAAAACCTGATCGGAAAGCGTTCGAACCGCAAGGTAGACATGAAGGAGGTGATCATTTTCAATCCGGACTACCGGATCGTATCCGGCCGTTTGCAGCAACTGATCGGCGATTGTAAACATTATCTTTCTTCACATAAACGATGGACCAATTATTTCAGCTTCTGGAAGCAGGGCGGAAAAGACCCCATTGCCCAGCAATTGTCGGATCAGGTGGAAGCCATTGTGGAAGAATTGGGCAATTCGAACCAGATACTTGTTATCAATAAATTGATGGACTACCCAATCATGTCGGGATACTACCAGATGAATTTCGACATCAATCCGACATGGGGTCTTATCATTGCTATTCTTTTCCCGATAGGTCTGCCTTTTTACCTGCTTGCCACCTACAAGCGGAAACTGCTTCGCCACGATGTGAAAGTGGTATTGCGCACCAGTGAAGAACTCATGCAAATCATTACTTCCTAACTATTATTTCTTCCTTTTTTCTTCCTTTTCCCATTTTGACATTTCCCAAATTCCGTAAGGATTCATTTGGTAAATATCTATTTGCCGTCTGTTTTTTTGACACAACAATCATCCAAATGTTAAAATGTTGATTGTAAGCAAAACGGCTGTTTTGCTTACAGATCCATACGTTAAAAAGTGTTTCTCCCGGGAGTTTGCAAAAATACTCCCGCCTTTTTGCGCGCAAAGTCCTTCCGAAATTACAAATCGTAAATTGGGGGTTTTGTCGGAAATGGACGATTTTAACATTTGTTTGCACTATCACGGAGCGGCAGAATAGTCACCTGATAGGACGAATCTTCGCCTATTTTTCGATGAAAGATCATAGACGACTCAAAAGAGGCATTCTCCGGCTAAACCATTGAATGTTGCAACTCCGGAAGAACATCTTTTTTCAAATCAAAATACTCTTCTTGGCTTTCGCGATGCTTCGAAATAATTGTTGTACTTTTGCAGCGAATAAATAGCAAAACAACAGACCATGAACGAATTTAAACTGAACACCATAGAAGAAGCGATAGAAGACTTCCGCGAAGGAAAATTCCTGATTGTTGTCGACGACGAAGACCGTGAAAACGAAGGTGATTTTATCATTGCTGCCGAAAAAATTACTCCTGAGAAGGTTAATTTCATGATGTCAGAAGGACGCGGCCTCCTCTGCGCCCCTATCACGGAAGAGCGCTGCCAGGAGCTTGAACTGGAAATGCAGGCGCAACATAATACCTCCATTTACGATACGCCTTTCACCGTCACGGTCGATAAGATCGAAGGTTGCACTACCGGTGTATCTATGTCAGACCGCGCGCTGACGATCCTTGCCCTGGCCGATCCGGAGACCAAGCCGACCGACCTGGCTCGTCCGGGACATATCAGTCCGCTTCGTGCCCGCTCCCGGGGCGTTTTGCGCCGTTCGGGGCATACGGAAGCTACCGTCGACCTGGCACGTTTGGCCGGATTATATCCCGCCGGAGCCTTGATAGAAATCATCAACCCGGACGGAACCATGGCACGCTTGCCTGACCTGATCAAAGTATCGCAAAAATTCGGTATAAAGATCATCACCATAAAAGACCTGATCGCCTATCGTCTTCAAACCGAATCGATCGTAGAGAAGGGCGTAGAAGTGGATATGCCGACCGAATACGGTCACTTCCATCTGATCCCGTTCCGCCAGAAAAGCAACGGCTTAGACCATATCGCTCTGATCAAAGGGGAGATAAAAAAAGATGAACCCATCCTGGTGCGTGTTCATTCTTCCTGTGCTACGGGAGATATTTTCGGATCGATGCGCTGTGAATGTGGCGAACAGCTCCATAAATCCATGGCTATGATCGAAAAAGAGGGCAAAGGCGTGGTGGTTTACCTCAACCAGGAGGGGCGCGGCATCGGTTTGATGGAGAAGATGAAAGCCTATAAATTGCAGGAAAACGGCTTAGATACGGTAGACGCTAACCTCCACTTAGGACATCAGGCCGACGAAAGAGACTATGGCGTAGGCGCACAGATCCTCCGCCATATAGGTGTTACCAAGATGCGCCTGATGACCAACAATCCGGTGAAGCGTGTAGGCCTGGAAGGATACGGGTTATCAGTAGTAGAAAACGTGCCTATCGAAGTGACACCCAACCAATACAACGAATTCTATCTGAAGACCAAAAAAGAGCGAATGGGACATCAGTTGCACAAAATCAAATAAAAAGCAAAGTGTTGCTCTAATCAGGAAATATAGCTAATTTTGTCACCAAATTCACATAATCAATAACAAAAAGCAATTCTATGACACAAGTTTCAGATCGTTTAGCAAGTTTGTCGCCTTCGGAAACGCTGGCGATGTCGCAAAAGAGCCAGGAGTTAAAAGCTCAGGGTATCGACGTGATCAACCTAAGTGTAGGAGAACCCGATTTCTTCACACCCGAACATATCAAAGAGGCAGCTAAGAAAGCCATCGACGACAACTTCTCTTTCTATTCTCCCGTACCGGGATATATGGATCTCCGGAAGGCTATTGTGGACAAACTGAAACGGGAAAACGATTTGGACTATACGACCGATCAGATCATCGTGAGCGGTGGTGCCAAACAATCGGTTTGTAATGTATTGCTGAGCATCATAGGCCCGGGCGACGAAGTGATTGTTCCGGCTCCTTACTGGGTGAGCTACGTAGAGATGGTCAAACTGGCAGAAGGAACTAATGTGATTATTGAAGCCGGTATCGACCAGGATTTCAAGATTACTCCCGCCCAATTGGAAGCCGCCATCACGCCGAAAACAAAGGCGCTTATCCTCTGTTCACCTTCCAACCCGACCGGAAGTGTTTACTCTCAGGCGGAGCTTCGCGGATTGGCCGAGGTATTGGCTAAACATCCGAACGTGATCGTATTGTCAGACGAGATCTACGAACATATTAATTATATCGGTAAACACCAGAGCATTGCGCAGTTTGCGGAGATCAAAGAACGCGTGGTGGTGATCAATGGGGTATCCAAAGGTTATGCCATGACTGGTTGGCGTATCGGTTTCATCGCTGCTCCGCTTTGGATTGCCAAGGCTTGTAATAAGCTGCAAGGGCAATACACCTCGGGAGCCAGCTCTATTGCACAGAAAGCATCCGTAGCCGCCTTCAATGGCGATCAGTCTTGTGTGGAGCAGATGCGTGAAGCATTCCTTCGTCGCCGTGACCTGGTGATCGATCTTTGCAAAGATATTCCGGGCATCAAACTAAATGTTCCCCAGGGCGCTTTCTATGTGTTCCCTGAAATGGATTATTACTTCGGTAAGAGCGCGGGCGACCGTCAAATCAATGACGCCGGCGACCTGGCGATGTATCTCTTGGAAGTAGGTCATGTGGCTACCGTAGGTGGTGCTGCTTTCGGCGCGCCGAAGTGCCTGCGCTTCTCGTATGCTACCTCTGATGAAAACCTGATCGAAGCGATCAGCCGTATGAAGAAAGCCTTGGCCGATCTGAAATAAGCCAAAGAATCCATAAAAAGAAAAGCTATTTCCTCCGGGAAATAGCTTTTTTGCATGCATACACCTTCTGTTATATTTTTTGATATGAAAGCATTATACACCGTATTACTCCTTATCGGTTCCAATATTTTTATGACCTTAGCCTGGTATGGCCACCTGAAGTTGCAGGAGATGAAACTTATCGACAACTGGCGCCTGGGCAGCATCATCCTCTTTTCCTGGGTGCTTGCCTTCTTTGAATACTGCCTGCAGGTGCCAGCCAACCGGATCGGCTTCGTCGGAAACGACGGCCCTTTCTCCCTGATGCAACTCAAAGTGCTTCAGGAGGTGATCACGCTGGTTATCTTCACCCTGTTTGCCACAATCTTCTTCAAAGGCGAATCCTTCCAATGGAACCACCTGGCTGCATGTGTTTGCCTGGTATTGGCCGTTTATTTTGTTTTTATGAAATGATTGGAACCGGTCATACCGTTCCGCTAAAACGTGAATAAATGTTAATACGCCGGTTTCCGGCGAAACCCCCGATTTACGATTTGTAATTTCGGCGGGACTTTGCGCGCAAAAAAGCGGGACTTCGGAGACAAACTCCCGGGAGAAACACTTTTTAACGTATGGATTTGTAAGTAAAAGAGGCATTTTGCTTACAATCGCGATTTTAACATTTGGGAAAGGAGACCTCTCTCCCTGCCCCTTTGCTTTACGCCTTCGGCTAAGCGAACGTTGTTTGCTTTACGCTATCGCTAAGCGACCTCCGGTTCTCCACAAGAGAGGGGGATAGTTACTGATTTCTTCAAAGAGGAAAGAAATTGAAGGTTTGCAGAAAGCCCGGAAGGGCTTCAACTCCTAATAACCCCCAGTGAAGAGAGCGAAGCGAACGACTGGGGGGTGATAGCGAATGTGGAAACAAACCAACGCCGAAGGTGTTGAATTAAA
>NZ_JARXWI010000019.1 GCF_029893085.1 Parabacteroides sp. PFB2-10 | reverse complement strand
TTGTTTGGGTGGTGTTTGGGTTTTAATGCCGAGGTTGGGGGGCCTCGCAATTACCCCCCCCCCCCCCTCGACAGTTCTGTCCATGCGCTTCGACAGTACTGTCGATGCCCATCGACGATAGAATTATGGCAGGATTTGTGAAAATAGGCTATGACAGCTCTTCGATTCTTTAACAAATCATCCGGGGAGTTTTTCAGATGACATCCTCCGTTTTGCGAAAAATCTATCTATCTTTGTAACTTATCAACAATTTGGGCGATTTATCAACAAAACGAACAAAGTCTGCTTTCTACCTAAGGTCTTTCTGGATAGATTCGTTAGTTTTGTTCCCCAAATAAACTATATTCTATGGGAAAGATTATCGCGTTAGCGAATCAAAAAGGGGGTGTTGGTAAGACTACGACGGCGATCAACCTGGCGGCTTCACTGGCTGTGTTGGAAAAGAAGGTCTTGGTGGTTGATGCGGATCCGCAGGCTAATGCCTCTTCCGGCTTGGGATTGGATATACGTTCGGTTGAATTGTCTATCTATGAGTGTCTGATCAATGGGGATGAGGCCGGGAAAGCTATTTTGCCGACAGAAGTGGATAACCTGGAGATTATCCCGTCGCATATCGATCTGGTAGGGGCGGAGATTGAGATGTTGAACCTCGACAACCGGGAGCGTGTGCTGAAACAGGTGTTGGAACCATTGAAAAGTAAATACGATTATATCCTGATAGACTGTTCGCCCTCCTTGGGACTGATCACCGTAAACGCGCTGACAGCCGCCGATTCGGTTATTATTCCGGTACAATGCGAGTATTTTGCCTTGGAGGGGATCAGTAAACTGTTGAACACGATCAAGATCATCAAGTCGAAATTGAACCCAAATCTGGAAATAGAAGGATTTCTTCTGACTATGTACGACTCGCGCCTGCGTCTGGCTAATCAGATCTATGAAGAGGTGAAGCGGCCGTTCCAGGATTTGGTTTTCGACACGGTGATCCAGCGTAATGTGAAACTCAGCGAAGCCTCCAGCTATGGGAAGCCGGTGATTCTTTATGATCCGGAATCGAAGGGGGCGTTGAATCATATGCAGCTGGCGAAAGAGTTAATTAGTAAAACGAATTAAAAGAATGGATAATTGATAATGGATGATTGATGTCCTATCCATTATCAATCATCCATTATCAATTAATAGAAGCGTATGGCAGTAAAGAGATCGGCTCTCGGCCGTGGATTAGATGCGTTAATAACGATGGACGACTTGAAAACGGGTGGTTCGTCGTCGATTAGTGAAATAGAGCTTAGTAAAATTCAGCCCAACCCCAACCAGCCCCGTTCGGTGTTCGAAGAGGATGCACTGGAAGAGTTGGCTACCTCTATCCGTTCGTTAGGTGTTATTCAACCGATTACGTTAAAAGAAACGGATAGCGGTAAATACATGATCATTTCGGGCGAGCGCCGCTATCGTGCCTCTTTATTGGCCGGTTTGGAGCGTATCCCGGCTTATATCAAGACCGCGGCGGATGAAAATGTGATGGAAATGGCGCTGATCGAAAATATCCAACGCGAAGATCTGAACTCCATAGAAATTGCATTGGCTTACCAGAAGTTGATTGATATATACGGGTTGACACAGGAGCGATTGAGCGAACGGGTGGGTAAGAAAAGAGCTACCATTGCCAATTACCTGCGTTTGTTGAAGCTACCGGCGGAAGTACAGATGGGACTGAAAGACCGTAAGATTGATATGGGACATGCGCGCGCACTTATTTCGGTGGATGAACCCAAGATTCAATTGGCGTTATACGAAAGGGTATTGGCAGAAGGACTCTCTGTGCGTAACGTTGAAGAGTTGGTGCGGGGAAATGCCGCGAAGCAGCCGGAGAAGGCCATGGCGAAAAAAACAAAGGTCAAATTGCCGGAAGAATACACGCTGCTACAGGATCACCTGTCGCGCTTTTTTAAATCGAAGGTGCAGTTGAGCTATAATAAGCAGGGAAAGGGGAAGATTACGATTCCTTTTGCATCCGAAGAGGAATTGGAAAAACTGATTGGTTTACTTGATAAAATGAAATGAGAAACGGGATAGTCATCTTTTTCTTTGTGTTGTTGGGTTTTCCTTCGGCTCTTATAGCCCAGGAAGAGTTGTTAGAGGTTACTACAAGACCGGACACGCTGATCACATTGCCGCCGGACACGATTGCCGAATGGGAGAGGATGGGGGTGACAGATACGTTGGTCGTAGAGGTGCCTGATTCTGTGACGCAAGCCATTCTGGTGGCTGCAGAGGAGGATGCCCAGATGTTGATACCCAAGAAATCGTCCTTCAAACCGAACCCTACCAGGGCAATGCTTTACGGACTCATACCGGGTATGGGGCAGATCTATAACCGGAAATTCTGGAAGGTGCCGATCGTTTACGGGGCTTTTCTGGGCTGTACCTACGCCGTTACCTGGAACCAGATGATGTATGGCGACTATTCGACGGCGTATAAAGACTATATCGAAGACTCGACAAGCGGAAAGCCGGTAGAGGAATGGCATACGAGCTGGCAGATGTTTGTGCCGGCAAACAGTTCGCCTGAAGCGGAAATCAACAACTCCTCCTTTAGGGATAATACGCTGAAGAGGAGAAAGGATTATTATCGTCGTTACCGCGACCTGAGCATTATCATATCCGCCGGGGTTTATCTGATCAGTTTGTTGGACGCCTATGTAGATGCCCAGCTGTTTGATTTTGATATCTCATCGGATCTTTCGATGCGGGTAGAGCCGGTGGTTACACCGAAAACACCTTATAGTGCCCAGTCGTATGGGGTTAATTGCAGTTTTAAATTCTGACCATGGATATGAGAAAGCGAACTACTACGTTATTATGTTTATGTCTGTTTCTGTCTTCACTTATGTATGCGCAGGAGGTGACCTTGTTGGAACAGCTTCTGGAAGAGGAAGAGTTGCTGGAAGAAGAGGAAGAAGATGATCGTTTGTTTTTTGGCGAAGACAGCCTGTTTCGCTTTTCGTTGAACGAGGAGTATTCCGTCCTGTCAAACGACTCCCTGGCGCTCGAGGTTGGATTTATACCGAAGAGTTTCGACCTGGATGTAGACAGCCTGTTGAATAGCTGGCATGTGCAGTATTTCTCGAATGTGGATGATTATTGTCATGACGACGCACAAAATGTCTCTTTTCCGGACTCCATCTACCGGATGCGCCTGGAAAGTTTGCATCATATCATTCCCCTGACCTATAATAAATCAGTAAAAGACTGCATCAACCTGTATGCGGAGAAACGGCGCAGTCTGGTGCGCTATATGCTGGGCATGGCTAATTACTATTTCCCGATCATCGAACAGGTGCTCGATGAACATAATATGCCTGACGAACTGAAATACCTCTCTGTGGTGGAAAGTGCCCTCAATCCGAATGCTTTGTCACGCGTTGGCGCCGCCGGACTCTGGCAGTTTATGTTGCCGACCGGGAAGGCGTGTGGACTGGAAATCAACAGCCTGGTAGACGAACGTCGTGATCCGGTGAAAGCGACGCGTGCCGCTTGTGTTTATTTCCAGAATATGTATGACATTTATAAGGACTGGAACCTGGTATTGGCAGCCTATAACTGCGGGCCGGGCAATGTAAACAAAGCGATCCGCCGCTCCGGAGGGAAAACCGATTTCTGGGATATTTATACCTATCTGCCGAAGGAGACCCGTTCGTATGTGCCGCTCTTTATTGCTGCCTATTATATTATGAGCTACTCCTGCGAGCATAATCTATGTCCGGTGCAAACCACTCTGCCGTTGGCAACCGATACGATTATGGTGGATAAAATGCTGCATTTCGATCAGATTACAGACTTGATTAGTATTGATATCGAATTGCTTCGGTTGTTGAATCCGCAATACAAACGGGATATTATTCCGGGAAACAGCAAACCGTCCGTCCTGAAGCTGCCTGCATTAGACTGTTATGCTTTTGTTGAAAAAGAAGATACAATCTATCAACACCGTATGGATGAGTTATTGGCGAATTGCATACCTTATAATGCGATTACTACCGGGCAATCATCTACCCGTGAACGCATCACACATGTGGCTCAAAGTGGGGAGAATCTGTATACGATTGCCGATAAATATGGTGTTACGGCAAGCGAAATACGTCGCTGGAATGGTTTGGGTAGCAACCGCGTGGCAAAAGGTAAACGCGTGGTTGTGTATGTCGATAACGGAGGGGTTACCTTTGCTTCGGCCAAATCTACCGCTACGACTCCGGCTGTTGCTGCGAAATCAACTACACAAACGGCCGCATCCACGGCTACCAGTACAAATGGATACATTACTTATACCGTGCAATCAGGCGATTCGCTCTATGCGATCGCGCAAAAGTATCCGGGCATCAGTGCCGCTAATATTCAAAAGGCAAACAATCTTCCGAATTCTAAAATCCGTCCCGGACAGAAACTAAAGATACCGGTAGGATAAATAAAGAAAGGAAGGAGATTTACGTGTGAGTTCCAATATCCAGTAAGTTGTTTAAACGAATCGAAGAGATACAAAAAAAGGCGGAATCATATATAGATTCCGCCTTTTTATTATACTGTTTAGCTTCTGATTAGGTTCCGGCAGGCCGAGCTGAATAACTAATCTTCAATGCATATGCTTCACGAAGCGCTTGTTTCACGTCTGTAATAAGACCCATCTTGGTTTCTTTGTCTGCCTTGATAGATACCGTCATAAACGGTTGGTCTTCTTCTTTCATACTTGACTTTTCCTGAGCAATGTAGTCCTGAATTTCAGATATCTCAGCAAAGTTGTCGTTCAACTGCAAACGGGGAGTTGTACCCATTTGTTCACGAAACTCAGCGGTTGGCTCCCCTACATACAGGAAGGTTACCAAAGACTTCTTTTCCAGTTTCTGCAACTCAGTTGCCTGAGGTGCGCGGAATACCACTTTTAATGTTACTTCACGCATAGAGGTTACCATCATGATAAAGAACAAGAAGGCGAATACCAAGTCGGGCAATGATGATGTATTCAATTCAGGCATTTCACGTCCGCCTGCTTTATTAAATTTTCCCATTACTTCGTTCCTCCATAATTTTTAGGTTCTGCTTCGGATATATTTTGTTTATATACCACACGCACAGCTTCCTGTTGTTCTTCTTCCAAATCGATATATGCTTTCCCGAATTTCTTCATGGATACATCATCACGCAGCTCATTGTACGCTCTCGCTAACTCGTTCTGCACCTGGATGTATGCCTGATATTCCGTACCGCGGTCATTTTGCAATGAGATAACATGATTCTTCGTTATCATCATATTGCCGAAGAAAGGTATATCGGTTTCAATCTTTTCAGGTTTATGTTCGTCATTGTATGGATTCTCAATGAACTCCTTTACCTTGTCTTTCAGTTGGGAGATATCAATATGCTCGTTGTTAGCAAGAACCTGGTTGCTACTATTGATCAACACAACCATCAGGTTTCTCTTATTGACATCCATTTCTTCTTTTTCCTGATCTTTCTGAGGAGGAGGAGGCAAACGTCTTGCCAGCCCCTGATCCGTATCCATAGAGGTGGTAATAAGGAAGAAGATAAGCAACATGAAAGCAATGTCGGCAGAGGAAGAACCATTGATTCCAGGTGTCTTTCTTTTTTTTCTTGCCATGTTTTCTTATTCTAATCGTTTATTACTTACCAAAAATTTTCCGAAGGCTTCCCCACAAAATAGCAATAACCAGCAGGGCAACTAAAGCGTAGATAGAATAGATCCACATATCTGTTACCTTCAGCCACATCGGGATATTGTATTTTGCTGTGTCAGCACTTACCAAAGGTAACGGAGTACCATCACCTATCATATAACATACGATCATCAAGCCGGCAAACAAAACCAAAGCACCTAATCCCATCATAGCGCCTTTAGGATTTGTTTTGAACATGCCGATAAATTGCCAAATGGCAAAAAGAAGCGTACTAACGGCTGTAATGGCAAAAATGATATAGATCCAATTCAACAGCATGCCCGTATAAATAGGCTCTTTCATCTCAGCAGCCGGGTCTACTACCCCTCCCAAAAAGAAGGCTAACAGTACGGCCACACTGATCACTACTGAAACGATCAGTGTCCAGCTGGACATTTTTCTTATTTTAGTAACTGCCATAATCGTACTTATTTTTTGAATTTAAGGTTGTATTTAATAACCATATCAAGCAATGTAATAGAAGCATCTTCCATCTTGTTCAGGATGCCTTCTACTTTGCTCAACAAATAGTTATAGAATACCTGAAGGATCAAAGCAACAACAAGACCACCTACTGTGGTGATCAAAGCCACTTTCATACCACCGGCAACAACCGTCGGGCTGATATCACCTACCTGTTCGATTTTGTCGAACGCCATGATCATCCCTACTACTGTTCCCAAGAACCCTAATGACGGAGCCATAGCGATAAACAAGGTTACCCAAGAAAGGTTCTTTTCAAGCAAACCGCTCTGAACACCTCCGTAAGAGATAACTGATTTTTCAACAACATCAATACCTTGGTCAATTCTCATTAAACCTTGATATGCGATAGAAGCAATCGGGCCTCTTGTGTCACGGGCAATCGATTTAGCACCTTCTACATCACCTTTATCCAGTGCTTCTTCAATACCTTGTAACAATTTGTCAGCATTCGTGTCTGCCAGGTTCAGGTAAATGATTCTTTCCAAACAGAAAGCCAAACCTAAGATCAGCGTGATTGCTACCAAACTCATAAAGTCGGCACCACCTTCGATAAATTTAGTTTTCAACGCTTGGTGCATACCACCATCAACAACGGCTTCCTGCGCGAATGCGACTGTAGAGGTTCCAAGGGCGCACAAACCCAAGAATGCTTTTGCAAATAACTTTTTCATTGTGTGTTCAATTTTTAAGATTAATAATTCTCTTTTTATATTTTAAGTTTATTGTTAATAGATTCGTTATTACGATCATGGTATTTCCTTCCTCATGGTATATTCTCTCTCTCTTTCCGCGGAGAGAGCGGGATTCGAACCCGCGATACACTTTAGGCGTATACACGCTTTCCAGGCGTGCCTCTTCAACCACTCGAGCATCTCTCCAATGTCTCTTTTCTTTCTAAAACGAGCGCAAAATACGAAAAAAATCGCATTTGCAAATGTTTCAGCGCACAAATCTAAAGTTTTTGCACGACATAAACACCGATTACAAGCAATAAAATCGGATATTTTCGTAAAAAGATACAACTATACATTCTTATTAATATTTCTAAACAAATTTAGCGCATTTTTACGGGTTTTTTCGGCCACTTCAGCCGCTGTCAACCCATAAACCGACGCTACCTTTTCGGCCGTTTTCCAGATGTAAACAGGCTCGTTACGCTTACCCCTATAGGGTACAGGAGAAAGATACGGAGCATCTGTTTCGAGCAGAATACGGTCGATTGTCATTTCTGCAATCACTTCGCTGAGTCGGGAATTCTTGAAGGTAACCACCCCATTTATGCCGATCATAAAGCCCGGCATTTTCTTTATCTCTTCCAGTTCCTCCTTGTTGCCGCTGAAGCTATGGAATACCCCTGTCAGCTTTTCCGCTCCGACTTTGTGGATGCTGTCGAACACCTCTGCAAAGGCCTCCCGTGTATGGATAGCCACCGGTAGTTGCCGGTCGATGCTCCAGCGCAGTTGTTCTTCAAAAACAATTTTCTGTTCCTTCAACCAGCTTTTATCCCAATACAGGTCAATACCGATCTCGCCGATCCCGCAATAGGTTCGTTTGCCCAACCAGGACTCCGTTTCCGAAAGCATTTTCGCATATCCGCCGTCCACGCTTGTCGGGTGAAGCCCCATCATCGGAAAAACAAAATCCGGATGTTGATCGGTGAGATCCAGCATCCGCCCGATGGTAGTCGTATCCACATTGGGAAGCAACAATGCCTCTATACCCGATTCTTTTGCCCGAACAATAGCCGCTTCGCGGTCTGTGTCGAACTCTTCCAGATAGAGGTGGCAGTGCGTGTCGATCAATCCTCCGGTCATGACTGCCGATAAAGCAATTGATTACATACACTTTTCAACTCTTCCAGCCGTTCAGGTGCAACCTGCAGCGCCTCCAGATGCGCAAGAGCCGCTTGATAATAATCCTGCATTTTCGCCTTTACCAGCTGCTCCAATTTCAACTCATTATATATAAAGGTAAAGATCGCAATCTTTTCAAGCGGGTCGTAATCGGTTTTACCAATCCATTCCATCAGGGTTTCCCGCTGGCTTTCGGAGGCACGCTTCAGGGCGTTGATCAATAGGAATGTTTTCTTGTTGCACAAGATGTCGCCACCAATGTTTTTCCCGAAGGTTTCAGTATCGCCATACACATCCAACAGGTCGTCCTGAAGCTGGAAAGCAAGTCCGATGTTGATGCCGAAAGCATACAAATGGTCGGCATCTTCAGGGGAAGCTCCGCCAAGTAGGGCGCCCGTTTTTAGACTACAAGCTAACAATACGGCTGTTTTCAGACGAATCATCTCCAGATATTCCTCCTCGGTTACATCCATGCGCGATTCAAATTCCATATCATACTGCTGTCCGCCGCATATCTCCAGCGCTGTTTGGGTGAAAAGGTCTAACACCTCTTTTAGGTAAGGCGCTTGTGTTTCGCCCATCAGTCGGTAGGCCACAATCAGCATTGCATCACCGGAGAGGATGGCTACATTCGGATTCCATAACTTATGAACCGTTGGCTTGTGACGTCGTTTATCCGCCTCGTCCATCAGATCATCGTGTAAGAGCGTGAAATTATGAAACACCTCTATGCCTAAAGCCGGCTGCATCGCGGGCGTCAGATCTTCTTGATACATATTGTATGCCATCAGCGCCAGAGCCGGTCTGATCCGCTTTCCGCCCAATGAAAGGATATATTCAATGGGATCATACAGGCTTTTAGGGGGATAATCAAGTTGTAACCGGTGGATTTCCGATTCAATTTGTGCGAGGATTTGTTGAAAAGAGAACATAGGTAATAGCGTCAGTTTATTATTTTTGGTAAATAAAAAAAAGGCTGCATTATACAGCCTTTTTTTGTATCGTTCTTGTTACAGCTTACTGTAAGCGGAATTGGATAGGCATGGTGTATTTCACACGTACCGGTTTCCCGCGCTGTTCGCCCGGCGACCATTTAGGCATCGTGCCGATCACACGTAAAGCCTCTTTGTCCAAAGAAGGGTCTTGTCCGCGGACAACCTCAGCGTCTACCACCGAACCGTCACGGTTTACCACGAAGGAAACCACAACACGTCCCTGAATACCATTCTCCTGTGCAATAACCGGGTATTTGATCGCGTTACCGATAAACTTCAATAACGCCGCATCGCCACCCGGGAAAGAAGGCATTTTCTCTACCACCGTAAAGATCTGATTGTCTGATTCCTCTTCTTCTTCCACTACTGTCGGAGCCACGTAGGTCTCTACCTGTGCAGCCGATTGGTCGTCTTCCGTAGATAAGATCTCCTGTTGTTCCAGCTCCACATCGTCTTCCACTACGTTCAACAGTTCAGGCGCAGCTTGTACTGGTGGGGGTGGGGGTGGAGGTGGGAGCTCTTCCGGTCGGGTGATCTCTATTTCTTCTTCTGCAATGATGTCGGCGACACCTTCACTTGCAGTAACAACCTGGATATCGCGGGTTCCCCATTCGAAACCTACGAACATACAAGCGAGCGCAACAACCAGCCCCATAAGGACGCTTAGCGTTTTGCCGCCTTCCAGATCCGCTTTTGGTGATTTCTTAATTTCCATACTTTTACTTATGATTAATAATGTGTTTCTCTAATAAAAGATATAATCCATAACGCAAAAGTAGTTTATTTTTTATGACACAATAGTCTTTTAGCAAAAAATACTGTGTTTTTTTACTTTTTTTTACGGTTATACCAGAAGCACCTTCTTAATATAAGCAAGTACAGCGAAATCTACACCTTGAAGTGTTTAGTGATATAATTACTATTTTAGTTAGTTACTCAATCGAAACCAAACCGGCAAGTTGAATCGCACGCGCACCGGTTTGCCGCGTTGTTCGCCCGGCGACCATTTCGGCATGCTGTTCACTACACGCAAAGCCTCTTTGTCTAACGAAGGGTCTTGTCCGCGAACCACTTCAGCGTCGACAATAGAGCCATCCCTGTTTACCACAAATGAAACTATCACTCTACCCTGTATCCCGTTTTCTTGTGCAATGACAGGATAACTGGTCTTAGTACTCAGGTATTTAAGTAAAGCTGTCTCTCCTCCGGGAAAGGAAGGAGCCTTTTCTACTACGGTAAAGATCTGATCATCCGACTCCTCTTCTTCTTCCACCACCGTCGGAGCCACGTAGGTCTCTACCTGAGCAGCCGACTGGTCGTCTTCTGTAGATAAGATCTCCTGTTGTTCCAGCTCCACATCGTCTTCCACCACGTTCAACAGTTCAGGCGCAGCCTGTACAGGTGGGGGTGGAGGAGGCGGCGGGAGCTCTTCCGGTCGGGTGATCTCTATTTCTTCTTCTGCAATGATGTCGGCGACACCTTCACTTGCCGTTACGACCTGAATATCGCGGGTTCCCCATTCGAAACCTACGAACATACAAGCGAGCGCAACAACCAGCCCCATAAGGACGCTTAGCGTTTTGCCGCCCTCCAGATCCGCTTTTGGTGATTTCTTTACTTCCATAATCTTACTTCATTTGATAATACTAACAGTTTGTGACCTATAGGTTTTACATAAAAACTACGAACAAATCGTATTGCAAAACTATAAAATAATCTGTCCATTACGAACGAATAGTAGATTATTTTTGCCGAATTAATCTTTTTTAATAAAAAGAAAAAAACCTCCTCTGTTACAACTTTTTCCATATTCCTCCGTTTCTATAAATAAATCGAATTTATTTTCTCCTGATGTAGGCATGAAAAAATATATAATTATCCTCTTTTGTTTTTTGCTTTCTATCCGCGCAAATGCACAAAACGGCGACGAGGTATTCGGCTTTCTGCGCTATCCCTCCTCGGCTCGTATCAATGCGTTGGGTGGTACCTCTGTTGCCTTAGTCGAGCGCGATCCCTCGCTGGTTTTCCATAATCCGGGCTTGTTGGGTGGCGAAATGGATGGCATGATCAACCTGAACTATATGAATTATATTTCCGATATCAACGTCGGAAGTGCTATTTACGCAAAGGCACACAAAGAACGCGGTGCCTGGGCTATCGGTGCCTCCTATATTCATTATGGTAATTTCACAGAAGCTTCCCGGGAAAATATAACGGGCGGCAGTGTTTCTGCAAACGATATCAACCTGCAGGGCGTTTATGCTTACGATCTGTCGGATCGCTGGCGGGGCGGGCTGTCGCTGAAATTTCTCTATTCCGCCTTTGCCGAATATACCTCCATTGGCCTGGCAGTCGATGCCGGATTGACCTATTATCATTCCGAAAAGGAGTTTTCTTTTGGCTTTGCTTTGAAAAACATCGGAGCGCAACTAAAAGCCTACGAAGAAGAACGCCACTCCCTTCCTTGGGATATCCAACTGGGTATTACGAAAAAGTTAGCGAATGCCCCTTTCCGTTTTTCGGTTACCGGGCAATACCTGAATCGCTGGAAGTTCAACTACACCGATCAGACAATAGAAGGAGATCGCGAAGATAACTTCGGGAAGACCCTGTTCAAGCACTTGGTTTTCGGTGTAGACTTTATTCCGTCCGAGAACTTCTGGGTGGGTGTCGGTTATAATCCCAAAAGAGGCATGGATATGAAACTCGAAAGTGGCAACACCTTGGGCGGCTTTTCAGCCGGTGCCGGAGTGAAGGTCAGCTATTTCGACGTGGGTGTTTCCGTAGCCCAATATCATCCATCTGCCATGGCGCTGATGATAAGTATCTCTACCACACTCTCCGATTTCCGTCCCTAACTCCTTCGGAACGACCAACCTCTCTACAAAAAACCATTTCTTCAATTGACAAAATGATAATTCGAAGAGTTTCGGATTTTGTAAAATTGGAATATACTGAAGTCCTTCCGGACTTCTTGACCACCACCTTCTCTTGATTTCCATCTTCAAATTCTTTCCCAACTTGAAGATCTCACCGTTCATTTCCGCACCCCAACTCCTGAAATGTTAAAATAGCGATTGTAAGCAAAACGCCCGTTTTACTTACAAATCCATACGTTAAAAAGTGTTTCTCCCGGGAGTTTGACTCCGAAGTCCCGCTTTTTTGCGCGCAAAGTCCTTCCGAAATTACAAATCGTAAATTGAGGGTTTCGCCGGAAATGGGTAAATTAACATTTGTTTGCATTTCTAAAGGGTGTCTGAATCTCCCCATCCTTTCCTGTTTGACACTTTTGTCGCCCCAAACGAAAACAGGCTGCGATCAATTGATGCGCAGCCTGTCCCTTAGGTTATGTAAAATAAGGCATCGCTGCCTGGTTAAACCTTTATTCCGTTATTGTTTGTAATTCTACATCAATGTTTCCTCTTGTGGCACGTGAATAGGGGCAAAAAGCATGAGCCGCTTCGGCCAGTTCTTTCGCCTGCTCGGGGGAGATACCGGTTGTTTTCACCACGATAACGGCGGAGAGCTTAAACCCGTCGCTCACTTCGTTCAACGTCACTTTCACCGTTACTTCCGGACGGATGCGCACCTCTCTCTCAAGCGCCATCTTCATATAGGCGCCTGAATAACAAGCGGAATAACCGGCTGCGAACAATTGCTCCGGATTGGTGTAGTCGCCACCCGGGCCACCCATTTCCTTGGGAGGACGCAAATCAAGATTAATCACTCCATCCGACGAGGTTACTCTTCCGGCTCTGCCACCTGTATTGGTTGCTACGGCTGTATACAATGCTTTCATAATTCAATTTTTAATTGTTTATATATAGAAAACAAGACTGGAAGCGGAATTGTTTTAGCGGCGTAAACCCGTAGGACTCTTAAATTCATAATTCATAATTCATAATTAACAAACATATTATTACCTTTGACGCTTAAAACAGGAAGACACACACATGGAAGACGAATTCGACATACGCGAGGGTAGGATACCTGAAAATGAACGGGAATTTGAAAACGCCCTGCGCCCTTTGTCCTTCCATGACTTCAGCGGACAGGCCAAGGTGGTTGAGAACCTGAAGATATTTGTGATGGCGGCGCGTATGCGTCGGGAAGCCTTGGATCATGTCTTGCTTCACGGTCCTCCCGGACTGGGGAAGACCACTCTTTCCAATATTATCGCTAACGAATTGGGGGTAGGCTTTAAGGTTACCTCCGGACCGGTATTGGATAAACCGGGCGACCTGGCCGGCGTATTGACCTCTTTAGAAAAGAATGATGTGCTCTTTATCGATGAGATCCACCGATTGAGTCCGGTCGTAGAGGAATACCTCTATTCGGCGATGGAGGACTACCGCATAGATATCATGATCGACAAGGGACCGAGCGCCCGTTCGATCCAAATCGATCTGTCTCCTTTTACATTGGTAGGGGCTACGACACGCAGTGGTCTGTTGACCAGCCCGCTCCGTGCCCGCTTCGGGATCAATATGCACCTGGAATATTATGATATCGAAACGCTGACGAAGATCGTACGGCGCAGTGCCGATATCCTACAGGTGCGATGCGAAGCCAATGCCGCTCTCGAGATTGCTTCGCGCAGCCGGGGAACGCCGCGTATTGCCAATGCCTTGCTCCGTCGCGTGCGCGACTTTGCCCAGGTGAAAGGCAATGGCGATATCGACAAAGCGATTGCCTGCTATTCGCTGGAGGCGCTCAATATCGACCGCTATGGCTTAGACCAGATAGACAACCGCTTATTGACCACCATTATCGACAAATTCAACGGAGGACCGGTCGGACTGACCACGATTGCGACGGCTTTGGGCGAAGATCCCGGCACATTGGAGGAGGTCTACGAGCCCTTCCTGATCAAAGAGGGATTTATTAAACGTACACCGCGCGGACGCGAAGTGACCGAACTGGCCTATACCCACCTGGGGCGCAAGCGGGCCTCTTCCCAAGGATTCTTATTCGACTAAACGATGGCCGGAGGAATGAAAAGCCTGGCCAAAGACACGGCCATCTATGGAGTAAGCAGTATCCTGGGAAAGATGCTCAACTGGCTATTGGTGCCGATGTATGTGCGGGTATTCGACGGAACGGGCGAGTTTGGAATCTACTCCAATGCCTTTGCCTGGGTGGCGCTGTTATTGGTTATTCTTACCTACGGCATGGAGACGGGCTTCTTCCGTTTCATCAATAAAAAGGAGGAGAAAGAGCCGATGCGGGTGTATGCCACCACCTTGTTCAGCCTGGCGATTACCTCTGCCCTCTTCGTTGTGGCTACCTATCTCTTTATAAACCCGATCAGTAGCCTCTTGCAATACGAAGCCTATCCCGATTACCTGAAGATGCTGTTTCTGATTGTCGGGTTGGATGCTTTCTGTTCGATTCCTTTTGCTTTCCTACGTTATCAGGGACGACCGGTACGTTTTATGGCAATCCGCCTGACAAATATCGGGCTTAACATCGGCTTTAACCTGTTTTTCTTTCTTCTTTGCCCGGTTATCTGGCGAAGTATGCCGGAGGCGATCAGTTGGTTCTACCGCCCCGATTATGGCGTAGGTTATGCTTTTGTGGCCAATGTGATCACCTCTGTTGTCACGTTCTTATTGCTTATCCCCGCTATGCGGCCGGCATTCAAACATAAACCCAGTTTTTCGTTGTTGCGGCAGATGTTGCGTTACTCTTTCCCGATCCTGATCTTAGGCATTGCCGGGATATTCAATCAGACAGCCGACAAGATCGTTTTCCGCTTTCTGTTCGATGATACACAATATGCCGACGAACAACTGGGTATCTACAGCGCCTGTTTCAAGATCGCGGTGATCATGGTTATGTTTATACAGGCATTTCGTTATGCCTACGAGCCTTTTATATTTGCCAAAAACAAGGAGAAAGGAAACTTGCGGGTCTACAGCGAAGCCATGAAATACTTTATCATCTTCGGGGTTTTTATCTTCCTGGGGGTGATGTATTACCTGGATATTGTCAAACTATTGTTCCTGACACCCGACTATTATCCCGGACTGAAGGTCGTGCCCATTGTGATGGCGGGCGAGTTTTTCTTTGGGATCTACTTCAACCTCTCGCTTTGGTATAAACTGACCGACCAGACCCATTGGGGCGCCTGGTTCTCGTTGGCGGGATGCGTCGCTACGGTATTGATCATTGTCGGGTTTGCTCCTACCTATGGTTTTATGGCTTGTGCCTGGGCATCGTTCTGTTGCAATCTGTTGATGATGCTGATCTCTTACTTCGTCGGGCAGAAGAAATACCCGATTGCGTACGATCTGCGTTCAGCTGCATTGTATATAGGGCTCGGGATTCTATTGTTTGCGGCAGGTATGGCTATTCAATGCGAGTCGATCTGGCTGCGATTGGGACTTCGGACGCTCTTATTATTTGTCTATATAGGCATAGCTGTTCGCCGGGATATCGCCTTGAGTGATATGCCTTTTATTGGAAAGTATTTTAAACGCTAAACAAAAATAAATGTCAAATCAATCCATTACATGGATATTAAATTAAAAGTTATGAAAAGATTAGTAGGAATCCTGTTATTTGCTGTCATGACGTTCAGCCAGGCGTATGCAGATGAAGGCATGTGGGTACTGAAAGAATTGAACAAAGTAAATCTGGCACGTATGGCGGAACTGGGCTTTACGCTCCCATACGAAGAGTTGTATAACGAAACAGACCCGTCGCTGAGTAACGCGGTTGTTATCTTTGGTGGAGGCTGTACCGGCATCACGGTGTCCGAACAGGGGCTGTTATTCACCAATCACCATTGCGGTTATGGCTCTATTCAGCAGTTGAGTAGCGTAGATCATGATTACCTGAAGGATGGTTTTGTATCCCAATCATTGGAAGAGGAATTGCCGGTTCCCGGACTGAGTGTGCTCTATCTGAAAGAGATCGTCGACGTAAGTGAGCGTGTTATCGGCCAGATTGAAAGCGCGGAGACTGAATTCCGACGCCTGAATATGGCAGACTCCATCGGACGCGTTATCTGCGACGAGGTAGGAAAGAACCAATTCCTGTCGGCCGATGTGGTTCCTTTCTATGCCAATAACAAATATTTCTTAGTGGTATACGAGGTTTTCCGCGACGTGCGTATGGTGTTCGCACCGCCCAGCTCGGTAGGAAAATTCGGTGGCGACACCGACAACTGGATGTGGCCTCGCCATACCGGCGACTTCTCCGTGTTCCGTGTGTATGCGAATGGCAACAATGAAGCGGCGGAATATGACCCGGCCAACAAGCCTTACCGTCCGAGATATGTAGCGGAAGTATCCATGCAGGGCTATCAGGAGCATGATTATGCCATGACAATCGGTTTCCCGGGAAGCACCAGTCGCTATCTCTCGTCCTGGGGTGTGAAGCAACGGATGGAAGACTCGAACGAGCCTCGTATCAAAGTGCGCGAAGTAAAACAGGGAATCTGGAAAGAAGCGATGCTGGCCAGCGATGCCGTTCGTATTAAATATGCCTCTAAGTTTGCCGGAAGCTCCAACTATTGGAAGAACTCTATCGGCATGAACCGTCAGTTGAAGAACCTGAACGTGATCGAACGCAAGCAGGAAGAAGAGGCCGCTTTTGCTCAATGGGTAGCTGCCGATGCCGGTCGTCAGGCGAAATATGGCGAAGTGCTCGACCTGTTGAAGAATGGTTATACCGGAACCGACGACTATACACGCAATGCCACCTTCCTGTCGGAAGCCTATATGAGCGGTGTTGAGATCGTTCGTCTGGCGCGCATGGTGCAGAGCTTCGATGTGAAAGGCTCTACTGCTGAAGAAGCAGCGATCTTTATGGAAGACCGCATCCTGCCTTTCTTCAAGGATTACGAACCGACAATGGATCAGGATGTACTGGCAGCCATGATGCAGGTGGTGAAAGAGAACGTGGATCCGCAGTATCTGCCCGATATTTTCCCGAAAGTGGATAAGAAATACAAAGGCGACTATAAGAAATATGCCGCCGATGTGTTCAAGAAAACCAAATTGCTCTCGCCGGATTATATCAGAACCCTGGTGAGCGATCCGAAGGAATATAAGAAACTACAGAAAGACCCGGCGGCCGAATTAAGCCTTTCTTCTCTGATGAGTATCTTTGAATTGCAACAGATGATGGGGCAAAACTACTACGATATGGAGAAGGGCGAACGCCTTTATTTTGCCGGATTGAAAGAGATGTATCCTGAAAAAGCGCTCTCTTCGGATGCTAACTTCACCATGCGCCTGAGTTATGGTTCCATCCTGGGCTATCGTCCGTACGATGCTGCCTGGTATGATTACTATTCTACCCAGCGTGGTATCTTCGAAAAGGAAGATCCAACCAGCGATGAGTTCTGGGTACAGCCCGAGATTCTCGACCTGATTCGTGGCGGCGACTACGGTGCGTATGCCAATGAAAATGGCGATCTGCCTCTTTGCTTCCTCTCAAACAATGACATTACCGGCGGTAATTCCGGCAGCCCCGTATTCGATAAGAACGGCCGCGTGATTGGTTTGGCCTTCGACGGCAACTGGGAAGCCATGAGTGGTGATATCGCCTTCGAACCCGACCTGCAACGTTGCATCGCCGTAGACATCCGCTACGTGCTCTATATGATCGACAAATGGGGCAAATGCTCTCGCCTGATTGAAGAGCTGACGCTGGCGAAGTAATTAAGTAGTCAGAGTACTTAAAGTAGTCAAGGAGTCAGAGTAGTTAAAAAAATCAGAGTAGTTAAGTGGAATCTCTACTTAACTACTCTGACTACTAAGTCGCAAAGCGACTGATAACTACTTTGACTACTTTTTTATTATTTCCCTTCCATCGCTTCGGCGACCGCTTTCTTCAGGCCTTCGCCGCGTAGGTTACGCTTCACGATCTGGCCGTCGGGGCCGAACAAGATGATATGCGGGATGCCGCTGACGCCATACAGGTCTGTCGGAATGCTCTGCGCATTGAGGATCTGTGGCCAGGTGATGCCATGCTTGGGAATGGCCTCTTTGGTCTTTTCCAATTCGTCCCATACGGCTACGCCCAATACTTCAAACCTGTCGCCTTTATACTTATTATATACTTCGGCGATGATCGGCGTTTCCTGAATACAGGGGCCACACCAGCTTGCCCAGAAATCAACCAATACATACTTGCCCTTGCCTACATAATCCGACAGGGAAACCTTACCGCCCTCTTCCGTTTCGATGGTGAAGTCCACGAAAGGCATGCCTTCGGCGGTCGTCTTCATGGCCTCATTCTGCTTGATCACCCGATTGATGCTCCGTGTTTCCGCCAGCCAGGGACCAACCTGCGGGATCAATTCTTCCAACTCCTCGGGTTCAGCCATTTGAGAATATTCAATAAACGCCCGGTAGCCTACCGGATTATCGGTATTTGCCAAGAAATAATCTTTGATTTTTCCCAGATAAACCGCGCGGAACTCATCCTCAAAATAGGCCTGTATGCGCTCTTGCTGCTCTTTCTGATCAGCCACCTCTTCGCGGATCTCCGCCACCTTGGCCTGGTAGGTCTCGATCATCGTATTGATCTCTTCCGTCATCGCGTTGAACTTCGTGTTAAGCGGCGTAGTCGGTGAACCCAGATGCGTTTCGAAATCCAGGTCGATCGTTCCGTTCTCCAGAATGAAATTGACATAATTGGTACGTTCCACATCGATGCGCCCCATGATCGGCTTGTCGATGGTTCCCGTAAAGACAAAGTCCTGTCCCTCAACAACCGTTGAGTCTACATTGGTATTATCATCGTAAGAACGGATATAAACCGTGCGTCCGTCGAACGAAGCGTCGGGCAATGTGCCTTTTACCTCATACGAAGCAGGCGTTTGTGAACAGCCAACCAAAAGGGTTGCGGCAACAGCAAGTAAAAAATAACTGCGTTTCATTTTCATTTTGTTTGTATTTATAAGTGTAATTTCGCTTTGATCTGCTTGGGAATCGCATCCTTATGTACCAGGATAAAAATAGTTTTGGCGCGCACGAAGCTCTCCGACATATTCAGGTAGCCACCGAAACGGTTGCGCTCTGTTCCCCAAGAGTTCTTGGTGATATAATAAGGCGTTCCGTTTTGGTCTTTCACCAGGCCGGTGATGTGCATCAGGTGGTCGTCGGTAGTCACAAACGACTCATAGCCTTGCTGACGGATCTCCGGCGTCACCTTCACCTCGGGGCAGGGGCTTTCAAACTTATAAGCCTCCTCCTGGCGTTGACCCGGGTTCATCTGTTCGAAACGGGCGCGGTCGGTTCCCGCGTAGTTGTCCACCTGCATAATGTCCGGATTAATCGCTACGCCGTTGACATGGGAGAATCCCTTTTCGCTCACATCGCCATCCCAACCAATCGTATAACCCTGATTCAGTGAGTAGTTCATGATCTCGATCAATTCATCCAACGGCACGTTGTAGATCTGCTCATGTTCCCAGTTGTCGGGCACTTCGATTTCAAAGCGGGTATAATAGGGATGATGCGTATAGCTGCCTATCTCTACATAATCATCGAGATTCAAGCCCAGTGAGGCAGTAAACGACTGTGGCGTATACTCTTTCCCTTTGTAATTGAACTTCTCGGGCTTTTCACCCAGGTAGGTGTCGAACAGGTGATTCACTAATTTAACATATTCCGGACTCCGCTGTTTCATATCGATCGCCGGTTTGGCTATGGCCTCCATGAAACGAACCATTTCGCTGTGGTTATGCAACTCACTGCCGTAGTTTAGTCCATTATACACCTCTTCCGGCACAATGCCTACCTGACGGAAAGCGCGCAGCGCCGTATGCGAAAGGCTTCCCTGGCCGATATTCCCTTTGCCGCGACGCAGGTAGTTGTCTTCCAACTGATTCATATACTTCTGGCGAACCAGGTACATCTCCGACAGGTCGTACTCGCCCTTCCCCATACGGAGCAATTCCGCTTCCAGGAAAGAAACAGTGGCAAAGCACCAGCAGGTACCGGTGGCCGCCTGGTTTTTCACCGGTGTGGCCGGCAAACGCACAACGTCTGTAAACTGATAACCCTGTCCGAAAGCGAGGCAAACCGACAAAGCCAATGCAAAGGTCAAAAATGTTTTCTTCATCATTTCAATCTGTGTTTTGTGTTAGGTATTTCTTATTTTCCGCGATAAATATACGACATTCGACAGAAATCAGCACAATACATCCTAAAAACAACGTTCGTTCACTCACAGAAGCACATCGTCAGACATGGTCAAGTTGGTAATTTACAATAATGTAAATAAATGTTAATTTACCCATTCTCGACGAATCTCTCAATTTACGATTTGTAATTTCGGAAGGACTTTGCGCGCAAAAAAGCGGGACTTCGGAGACAAACTCCCGGGAGAAACACTTTTTAACGTATGGATTTGTAAGTAAAACGGCTGTTTTGCTTACAATCGCGATTTTAACATTTGAAAAAGAACTGCTTCCTCGCAGGAAGTGGGAATTGGAACAGGGGCTTCAAACGGGAAAGGATTTGGAGGGGCTGCATCTTCACTTCTTCTCAAACTTGAATATTTTCGAATTAGGCAAAGCAAAACGAACTGCAATAGAATGAATTCCGCCAAATAGATGGGAGCGTTTAAATTTTCAGCTCTGAATAACTGATTCAAAAACAATATTGCTACATTTGCGTGAAACCATTAAGAGAAACGAAGATGAAAAGAATCATTGTTTTATTAGTTGTATTAGCCATGGGATTGTCAATGCAAGCACAGGAGATGAAAGTAATTAAGCTGAATGCTCCCAACAAAACAAAGGGGGAAGCTGTAATGAAAGTATTCAACCAACGCCAGTCGGTTCGTGAGTATGCTGCCAAAGAACTCTCGCAACAGGATCTCTCTGATCTGTTATGGGCGGCCAACGGCGTGAATCGTGCCGATGGCAGACGCACGGCTCCTTCGGCACGCAATGTGCAGGATGTCGATATCTATGTTGTCATGAAAGAGGGGGCTTACCTCTACGATGCGAAGGCGCATCAGCTCAACCCCGTTGCTCCGGGTGATCACCGGGCTGCTATTGCCGCCAGTCAGGATTATGTGAAAACGGCTCCTGTCTGCCTTGTTCTGGTCTCGGATCTGTCGCGTATGGGAAATCCCCAGGCGGAACAGACGAAACTCATGGCGGCAGTCGATGTGGGTATCGTTTGTCAGAACATCAACATCGCTTGTGCCGGCCTCGGCCTGGCAACCGTTCCCCGCGGTATCATGAACCATGCGGAACTGGCGAAAGCGCTTCAACTGAAAGATACGCAACTATTGTTGATGAACAATCCGGTGGGTTACCCAAAGTAAACCGCCCTCAGAACCAGAACCCGTGAAAGTATTTTTACAGTCGATTGTCGCACAACTTATCCTGACCCCCTTCATCTGTTGGAGGGGGTATCAGGCTATTCCGCCTAAAAAGAGCTGGCGGATTCCCTATCTACTCTTTTTTCTGTTGGAGTTGTTGGTGTTTTTCACCGGCTTCTTCTTCCATTCCCTCTTGCCCGACCGGGTGTTTATCACCATTATGCTGGTATGCAACACCTGGTATATCGCATCGGTCTATATCACATTGGCGATTCTCGCGCTGGAGTTGATCCGGTTTACCCATCGGCGCTGGCCCTGGTTTCCCGCCTGGGTAACGAAAAAGTGGAGATCTGTCAAAACGGCCTGTTTTGTTATTATCACCGTAGGCGTTACCCTGTTGATGATTCATGCCTACCGGCGGGTGATGTTTCCTACGGTGACGCACGTCGATATCCATCTCGACAAACCAATCGCCGGGCGCGACAGCCTGACGATCGTGATGATGAGCGATCTGCATATCGGCGAGGTGATCGGGAAAAAGCAGGTGCAGCGCTTTGTAGCTATGAGCAACCGCCAACAGCCCGATATGGTGGTATTGGTGGGCGATATCATGGATTATGAGTCGCGCTTTGCCGAAAAGGCGCGTATCGAAGAGGATCTGCGGCAGTTGCGGGCGCCTTTAGGCACATTCGTGGTCTATGGCAACCATGAATACCGCGCCAACCGTCATGCCAAAACCCAGTGGCTACAAAAGACGGGCGCCACCCTGTTGGTCGATTCGGTCGTGATGCCCGATTCGGCTTTCTACCTGATCGGACGCGATGATTATATCAACAAAGAGCGAAAACCGCTCCGGGCGCTTACCAAAGAGCTCGATCACACGAAACCGATCATCCTGTTAGATCACCAACCTTGGTCGTTAGCCGAATCGGCGATGAACGGCGTAGACCTCGGCCTGCACGGGCATACCCATTACGGACAGATCTGGCCCTATCCCCTGTTGATGAAGGCTGTCTATGAAAACCCGTACGGCTACAGCCGCAAAGGCAACACCCAATTCTATGTCTCTTCGGGCATCGGCATCGCCGGCCCTCCCTACCGCGTCGGAACCGTTTCGGAAATGGTTGTACTACATCTGACCTGGGATCGCTAAAAAGGCAGGGGCTGACTCAAAAGTAGCGGATAACTATCTAAAGCCCCTCGCCTGTCCAGGCAAGGAGCTTTAGATAGTTATCCGCTACTTTGGGGGCAGCCCTGTAGTCAGAGTAAACAACGCCAAAAATCAGATTGAATAGTTAATTAAGAAGCCCCTCTCCCGGGGGTGGGAAGAGGGGCTTTAAAGTAAAGGTTAGTCTCTCGTGTTAATTATCTACTGTTGTTTTATTGCCAGTGGAGTTTGAGCTCAAACCGAGCCAAAACTTTAGCCTTGTCAAGATCAGTTTCTTTTGGATCGTATGTATTCACCCAAATAGAATCACCGTTGCCATAGGAGTCTCCCGTCCCTTCGTCTGTCCATTTATCGCCACCTCTATCTAAGGTAAGAACAATGGTTCGCGTAAATAGATCAGGATTGTTCCCTGTAACAGTATCTCTTTCTTTTCCTTCTATCTGAAGAGTAACCCGGTTCACGCCATGTATGCTGAGTTTTTTTGTACTTGTCTCTTCATTAATTATAGTTGTTCCCTTTCCCTCCGGTTCTATTTCTAGCCCTTCCGTCTCCCAAATGCGAGATCTCGCAAAGGTGTTGATGGTCGTATAAATCTCGGCATTAATCGTCGCTTTGTCATTCTCATTCGTATCACCATCTGTATCCATAAACATGACAGAACTTATGTGTAAAGCGAATTCTTTGTATGAACTTGACTGGCCGATCTGCTTCTTTTCCATGTATTTATCAATGGCGCCTCTTAATTCGTTTCTTCTTCCCTCTTCTTCTGCAAAGTCAGCGATCGACAATAGTTTCTGGCCGGCATAATCGACCATCACCCATTTTTGGGGATCAGAAAGGCTTCCCAACCACTGGCTACGTGTAGATTGTGTCCCTAAGGAGGATGCCAACTGTGAATCTCCACCCCGGGCTACCAGTTTCTCTTCGAAATTGGTGGACTCTTTCTTCATCGACTCATACTGTTTGTACTCGTAGCTGGCATTCACACCGGCAGAAGCGCTTTCGTAGCCCGCTTTCACGGCGATACTCCAATCGACCTCATTACTCATCGTGCTTGCGTCAGCTGTCATGGTATAATCGAGTGAACCTCCCAATATGAATCCGGCAACAACATGTGTTCCATATTTCAAGACAACCTGATCAGGATTCAATTCACCGTTTATTTCTTTTTTGGCTGTCTCTGACATACAATTACGCAGCTCGTCTATTCCCAGATGTTCACCGAGTTTCACCGTCTGCTTTTGTGTAATATGACGGAAGCTGGAAAATTTATTTTCAGATGACGAGTAGGTCTTAGATGAATAAGATCCGGTCACAGAGGCACTGAACCCGGCATAATTGCCGCTAATACCTGCCGCATGGCTAAAGTCTCTTTGGTACTGTTGCAAGGTGCTGCCTTCAATCTTATGCTCGTATGTGCTGCTTGCCAGAATAATAGGTGCGATATATCCCTCATTATTCAGTTTATCCCAATCGAGTACCGCGTCTTTTACAAACTGATCGGTCGCGTATTCGCCGGTGGCGTCATAACCCATACCCAGGTATTTGTAGTCGTCGATCGCCGAACTTGGGTTCTTATCCTGCGTAATGGTGAGTATAAAGTTTTGCTTTGTCAATGTGTTCTGGAACAGGATATCCAACCTACGTTCTTTGATAAACAGATTCTTTTCGGCCGTGAAGGTAACAGGTTGAGAACCCTTGCCGGACGATGGAGTGACAGAGAGCCAGCGGGGCAAATTCTCTGTGGCAATCTCCCAATCGCCTGTCGCGCTTAATATGATCTGTCGCGTTTCGCCTTCGTATTTGAACTGATAGCTCTTTTGCGGGAACTGGAAGAGGATCTCTTCATACGCCTGAACGACTTTGAAGGATTTGCTGATGCTGCTTTCGCCCTCTTTGCCTAAGGTAACCGTCACAATGGCAGTCCGTTCGGCGCCCGAGGTATTCATGTCGGCAACCACTTTCACCTCTTTGCCTTCCACAGATACCTGACACCAGTCGGAGCTGGAGCGAGCCACGAAAGGAGAAGAGCTA
Source organism: Parabacteroides sp. PFB2-10 (assembly GCF_029893085.1). Classification (GTDB taxonomy): domain Bacteria; phylum Bacteroidota; class Bacteroidia; order Bacteroidales; family Tannerellaceae; genus QVMG01. Next base: position 39,816 of record NZ_JARXWI010000019.1, on the reverse strand, counting down.
TTGACAGGTACCAATATCGTTTCACCCTTATGGCTCAACAGTATTTCAGAAACCGAAATCTCGAAGGTGCCTACCAACTGTATCACTTTGAATGTCTTCGACGCCACCTCGTTTTCAATAGCCTGCGTCAGGGTAACCGTTACAATCGCTACACGGTCGGCATCGGTATTGTTCATAGCTGCCACCACTTTTACGTCGCTCTTTTCCACCGACACCTGGCACCAGTCGGAGCTGGAGCGTGCCGTGAACGGACTGGAGCTTAATACCGGAACAAAAACCGTTTCGCCTAAGTTGTTTACAGCAACCTCTTTCGTCAGTATCTCAAAAGAGGTCAACTTCTGAATCACGGCAAAAGTCTTCGAGGTCGATTCGCCCTCTTCGCTTACAGCCGTTACCGTTACGATCGCCGTGCGGACAGAACCCGTATCGTTCTTGCCCACGACCACTTTCACCTGGCCTTTCTCTACCGACACCTTACACCAGGAGTTCGACGAGGTGGCCGTAAAGGTATAGGAGCAGGTAACAGGCACATAGACCGTCTCGCCCATCTGGCTGACCGTCACCTCCTGCACCATGATTTCAAAGGAACTCATCGTCTGCTTCACCTTGAATGTTTTGGAGATCACCTCGTTGCCTGTACCCGACAGAGAGACCGTGACAACCGCTGTGCGTTCCGTGCCCGTATCGTTCAAACCGGTTTCAATTTTCACCTGTCCCTCTTCGACAGATACTTTACACCAGTCATGGCTCGATTGCGCTGTGAAAGGAGAAGCGCTGACGATCGGCACAAATACCGTTTCGCCCGCTTTGCTTATGGTCACCTCTTCCGTAAGTATCTCAAAGGATCCTGCCATTTGGGTAATTTGTACCGTCTTCAGGATGCTCTGCCCGTTGGCTTCCGACGAGAGGGTCAGATGCGCGGAGCGTTTCTTTCCGGAGGTGTTTTCTTTTACACTGATTTCTACACCGCCCGATTTGCTTCCTTTCTCGGCCGATAGTACACACCATTCGGCTGAAGATTTGGCTGTCCACTCATGGTTAGCCAGGATAGTCAGGTAGTATTTCTCTGCTGCTTTATCGAATTGCAGGCTATCGGTGCTGAGTTTAATGGAGACATCCGCCGCTTTCTGGCGTACCGACAGGGCTGCGCTGACGCCATTGCCCGAGACAGTCACCACCGCCGTACGGTTTTCGACCGTCAGGTTATCATCCATCATAATATCAAAGTAGCCATGCAAACGCCCCGTACCCCGTATGATACGACACCATTCCGCATCGCTTTGAGCACTCCATTCGCCATTCGCTTTTACTTCGATGGTCTCTTTCTGGCTCTTATCATCTATCTCTATGTTTTCGGTAGACAGGATCAATACCGGTTCGTCCTCTTCCACACAGCTATTCAGTACAAAGAAAGACGACAGGATTAACAGCAAGGCTGCCGTAAAATTTGTTTTTAGATATCTATTTTTCATAACACTATGTTTTTATTGTTTATTTTATAATGTAGATAAAGTTTATGCCGATGCGCGTCAATCCCCAGGCTGTCCGTGGATTGGGAGAAAGGTACACGTTGGTATCCCTCCGCTCGTAGCGGTATTCGTGCGCCAGACGGGTGGCTCCGAATCCAATGGTTGCCTCCAGGTTCCAACGATCGGCGATCACCCAGGCATAGCCATAGGACAGACCGCCCCCATACAGATTGCCTTTATAGCGGTATTTCTTCAGTCCCCAGTCGTAGGAAGCATATTGTCCATGCAATCCGACAAAATGTCCATGCCACGCGCCGCACGGCCAGTACCTGACTTCGGGTTGAACCCCCAATAGATGGGTCGTTCTGCCTCTACTATAAGAAAACGGATTATAGAAAGCGCTTAGATCCGCTGTCCATTTTTCTGCGAAGCCCCATTCGGCTCCTGCATTGATAGTCCTGGCTCCCCAGCCAACTGCGTTTGTTTTCACTCCAATGGTCTGCGCCGAAGCCTCCTGAGAGGGGAAATGAAATAGAACGATTGCGGTGAATAGGAACAAGAATAGTTGTCTTTTTCTTTTTTTGAACATATAGATTAGATTTATTACGTATAAAAGGAATAATCCAGTAACAAAACTACAGGTCAAGCGCGAAAAAGAGGTCGCAAGCATTGATTTGCGACCATTTTTATACGAAAAAGACAGGTTTTTACTTCCCAACGTTGTCGCGGAAGACAGAAGGAGAGACTCCGGTGTATTGTTTGAATATGCGGTGGAAGGATTTACGATCGTTGAAACCGGCATCTGTCGCGATCGCGTCGATGGAGAGTTGCATGGTATTTTTTTCCGACATGATATGGATCGCCTCTTTGATGCGGTACTCATTCAGATAGGCGGATAGGTTTTTTCCGGCACAATGGTTGATGGCGCGTGAGACATAAAAACGGCTTAGTTCGAGTTCCGCCGCCAGGCTGTCGAGCGATATGCCGGAGTCTTTATAACGTTTGTGTTCGTTCATCAACTCTTCTATCTTCTCCATAATGACCCGATCCTGAGAATCCGGTGCATTGTTCTGCTGAGCCGGCGCGTCCGTATTTTCTTTTTTTGCCCATTCTTCGGCGTGATGCACCAGTTCCCGGTAGGCCGCCCGGTTTCTGCGGTATAAGACAATCAACAGGATAAACAGCGATAATAACAACGCCGAGGCAACCAGGGTAATGATAAGGCTGCGCAGATAGAGCGTTTTCTGTTCTTTTTCGTGCCGCAAAGCCTCTGCGTGGGCCTCTGTTTCCGTACGGCGCATCCGCTGTTCGACACGTAACAACCGCCGGGTATTGAACTCTTCGCTGTAGTTACGCTCGGCCTGGCGCATCGAATCGATGCAGGCCGTCGCTGTCTGTGCCTGCCCGATCGTTGCATAATATTTGGCGGCTACCCGGAAATAATCCCTCTTATAATTGCCGATACCCGAAACAGGCGTCCGCGGGCGTTCGCCATAATCCCGGGCCAAAGTGAGATAACGGCCGGCATCTGCCGTGTTTCCCAGGATAAGAGCCGTCTCAGCAAGCGAAACCGCTTTCGAGGAGGCAAAGACATAGTCTTGATAATGAGCCATCACCTCCATGCTTTCGCGCAGCCTGACTGCCGCTTCCGCGTATTTTCCCGTCAGGAAATCGTTGTTCCCCAGATTACCAATGGCAACGGCAACCAGCATTTCATGTCGGTTGTCCGATTGATTGTCGCCCGGTGGGAGAGACAGGATTCGACTGAAATTGTCAGACGAGCGCTCCATATCGCCCAAAGCGCGGAAAGCAATCCCCCGCCCGTTGTAAGCATGTTTCACGATATACCAGTAGTTCCAGCCCGAAGGCGGCCCCTCAATGATGCGATCGTAATAGGGCAACGCGTTTTCATAATCGCGGAAGCTGAGGTAGAAATTGCCTATCTCCAGGTAATAGTAATACTTGAGTGGGAATTCATAGGCGTCCAACCGTTCGAGCTCCGTTTCCGTTGCCCGGTAATATTCAAAGGCCAGTTCGTAGTCTTCAAGGTAGATGCGGCAGTTTTCCGCGATCATAAACAGGGTGTTGGCGCGTATCTCCGTGAACCCCGACTCGCCGGCTTTGTCTGCTGCCGACAGCATATCCTTTATATAATCCTGCGCTGTATAATGAGGCCTGGGTGTATGTCCGCCCTGACGGCTTTCACGAAAGCGAGCCACATACTCGAATATCTCCGCGTTGATACGCAGGTCGTCCGTTTCGGTCTGTTCAGCCACTTCGTAAAACTGCCGGATCTGCTCCCAACGTCCCAAAGAGTCGAGACCACCCGCCCGGTCATACTCGGCCTGGATAAGCGTATAATACTCCGCATAGCTCTTCCCGACCAGTCCGGCAAAGGGATTCGCCTCCTGCGCCCGGGCGCCGGATAACCCCATAAACGGTAACATCCCACAAAGAATAAATAAGACCCTCTGTAACATACGGCAAAGATAGTGAAAGTTGAATGCAGAGCAAACAGTATTGAAAACGGATACACCCTCTGTTTTCGCCGTCTAAACTCGGTCTTTCTCCCCCCAAATGTTAAAATACGGACTGTAAGCAAAAAGCCTGTTTTACTTACAAATCCATACGTTAAAAAGTGTTTCTCCCGGGAGTTTGTCTCCGAAGTCCCGCTTTTTTGCGCGCAAAGTCCCGCGGAAATTACAAATCGTAAATTGGGGGGAGTGAAAAAAAAGGCGGTTTAACATTTGTTCACATATCGACAGGATGAATAGTTGCTAAGAACAACGTCAAACTGATAATTTTTTGAAAAATAGAGGTGAATTGAACAAGAAAACTGAAAACTTTTTATATATTTGAAAGATTTTGCTTAAATTATTACATAACACTAACAAAAACAATCAGTATGAAAAAGAAGATTTGTGTTTTTTTTGTGTTGTTTGCTTTTTTTGTAACAGTAATTATTAATGTTAGTTTAAACTCTCAAAACAAGGTCTTTCCCGAACTTGCATTAGCAAATATAGAAGCTTTAGCTCGAAATGAAAATGGAGGTGTTTCATGTACCGACATAACAAAAGAGATTTACTCTGATGGATGTCTGTATTATTGTTGCTTAGGGACTGATGGAAAATGGTATTCTTTGTATACGATCCATTGCGATGCTAAATAAATTTTAAGTAATGACTGTATAGGTTTACTGTTATGAGAGGAGTGTTACTATGTCTTTTTAGTCTATGTTGGACGTTCACTTTTGCTCAGACTGAAATCAACAAACACAATGCCACCGCTATTGACTCTGACTCTGTGTTTATGAACAAAGAATTTAGACCAAGTGGCGGAAATTGTTATGTTGTTCTTGAATTGCTCCGCGCTTCTCAAAGGAGCGATTCTATTGCCGTAGCTATTTTCAAAGAAGAGTATGAACTGATTGATATGCCACTCTATTTGAAAAAGCAACTACTTGAACAAAATCAACTAAATATCATCCATTTCTTTGCATTGGAAAACAATAAAAAGTATAAATGCAAATCGAAGGTATTTAAAGGAATTGTTCCTGTTCTTTTGGTTGAATGACAAACTTCATCACAACTATCTGTAATAAAATGAAAAAAATAAATATACTATTAGTGCTCATTCTATTATTTATATCGGGATGTGGGAGAGGCAAACCCTCGCATGATGAAAGAAGTATTTTTGTGACTGTTGATGTAAGAAAGAATTATCCTAAAAAGGAATTTTCCCTTCAGAATATGATGAGTGTAGAGTATGTTGCTTTGGAGACCACGGATGAATTTATATGCCAGGGTCGCATTCTTGATATTGGCGAGAACTATATACTTGCAAGAAATAATGGGCAAGATGGGAATCTGTTTCTTTTCGACCGGAAAGGGAAGGGGGTAAAAAAGATTAATTACCGGGGGCAAGGGAATGAAGAGTATATCATTCTTTATGGCGCTATCTTGGATGAAGAGAATAATGAGATTTTCATTAATGATATTATTGGGAGAAAAATTGTAGTATATAACTTAGATGGAGCCTTTAAACGCAATATTAAGACAGATGAAGGCATTCGTTATGAAAACATCTACAGTTTTGACAGAGAACATTTAATTGGTGATGTTGGTGACAATGGTAAGGCAACCGAAAAAACATTTCGTATCATTACCAAAGAAAACGGAAGTCTTGCCAAGGAGATAAAAATTCCGTTTGAGCAAAAAAAATCAACAATTACAACTGATGCCAATGGGAAGCTACAGAGCCTTTATTACTATGCTCCACTATTGCCTTATCATGACAGCTGGATTCTTACAGAAGCTTCATCGGACACCATATTCTGTTTACGGCCGGATTTTAGTGTGAATCCTTTTATCGTAAACACCCCATCTGTGCAGTCTTCTGTGTTTGCCAATTTGTTTTTATTCTCTAAAATACAGACAGACCGCTACTATTTTATGGAGAAGGTAAGTAACAAAGAAAAGATAATAAAAACAGATTTGCTCTATGATACAAAAGAAAAGGCCATATACGAATATACATTGTTTAATGATGATTATTCAAACAAACAGCAAGTGACTATGGCGAATAGTGAATGTTCGAATGCTAAAATAGTATTCTGGCAAAAAATGGAAGCACATTCCCTTGTGGAGTCATTCCAAAAAGGAGAACTGAAAGGGAAATTGAAAACGATTGCCGCTAACTTAGACAATGAATCAAATCCGGTTATTATGTTGGTGAAAATCAAATAGATAAATATAGAGCAACACCTGTCTGAGTTCAGGCAAGGATACACTTGCCCGTCCGCAGCCGAAGAAAACAAATAACGATTAGAAGTTACGCCCTCTATCCCACCACAGGCGGGTGCCACCATGGTCGGGCGCATCGAGGGCTTTCAAGAGAGCTTCGTATTGTGGGGGATCGAGTTGAACCATTTCACCGGGGTAGGGCAGGCGTCGAATCATGATATCCGTGTCGATACTGCCTCCTTTGCTGTTGTTTACGCGTACCGGGAACAGACGGGGATAGCCCGTCCGTCGCTGTTCCGCCCAGGCTTCGCATCCTTCCGGAAAGACAGCCAGCCACTTCTGGGTGATGATCTTTTCCAGTTTTTCCTCCTGCGAGGCGGTTTCGATCCAGCGGGGAGAGACGCGACATTGCGCCTCTATGTTGTTGATCGGCTCGAAGGGATCCACATAATCGGCACCAATATGATCCTTTTCCAGGTACTCGTCTGCGCCGGCAGCGCCCCATTGACGGAAAGAGGTATAGACACCCTGCCGGTAACAGTCGCCTGCGCTCTCCGAGGTCCATCCTCGCAACGCCGCTTCCGCGCGCAAGAACCACACCTCGGCCGCCGTCATCAGGATCGGATCGGTGGTCTGATTGACATAGATCTTGGAATAATTGGCAAACAACAGATGGGAATACCCGGCGCCCTGGCGTATACCGCGGTATTGTCCCTTCAAGGGAACAATGACCTCTTTCCCATCCGCATTGGTATAGACCACATCCTCTTCGCAGGGTTCGAAAAACAATTCCCGCCGCGGGTCTTCATACCCGTTGAGGATCGACTCCATAGAGGCATTCATCTGCGCCTCGTTCCAGACACGGTTGATCTCACCCAGCGGATTGGAATAGCCCCCTTTGGTTGACACAGCCACTAATTGATGCGGCTCTTCCAGGCAGCCAAGCGGATGATTCAACGATTTCAGGAATTCGGTTCGCGCTTTTTCCGGATCGGCCATGGTGATGCGGATGGCTAGGCGCATACGGAGTGAATTGGCAAACCGTGCCCAACCGGCGATCGTTCCGTCGAGGAGGGTATCGAATTTAGGCAGAATAGCCGCTGCCACCTCATCGTTTGCATTCGCCGTAAGCAAAGCAAGGGCGGCATCCAGGTCTTCAAAGAAAGCCGTATAGGCCTCCTGTTGTGAATCGGGTGTATAGTCGCCTCCTTCATGTCCGAACGAACGATAGATGATCGGGCCGTAGATATCGGTAATGCGATGCATGGCTTCCACCTTCAGTATCTTGGTGACCGCATGAATCACCGGGTATTCATTGGCGGTGAAGTCTTCGGATTTCTTTAACTGCGGGAGCGTGTACGAATAGGTATACAGCCAGTTCGTGCCGTTCCAACCGTCCTGCAGGTTGTAGTCGGTGTTATGCGAACCGCCGTTATGCGGCTTATAATCGTGCATATAGCCGCTGAACATATCGGCATTCAGGTTCTGCATAATCTGGAAAGGCCAGTTCTTACCCTTTCCGAAATCGTAATTGAAATAGATGCCCTGCTGAGCCACCTCCAACGGAATGCGCAGGTAGTTGAAATCGATCTGCATCTGCTCCTCCGTCATACCGGAGTTGTCCGTATTGATCTCTTTGAAATCGCCTGTGCAGGAGACAAAACCTGCCAGCGCCAACATAACTATATATACTGCCGACTGTCGCATCATGCTTAAAATTCACATTTTATACTAAAGCCTACACTACGGGTAGTAGGCATACCATATACTTCTATTCCCTGATTATCATTCCCGGTGGAGAGCACCAGTTCCGGGTCGAACGGCGCGTCCTTGTAGATAAAGAACAGGTTACGTCCGACAAAAGAGACCTCTACTGCCTGGAATACCCGGCTGGCTTCCATCCACTTCTTAGGCAGGATATAGCCGATCGATAGTTCGCGCAGGCGGATATTGGTGGCATCATACATATAATATTCCGTCACCCCAGCACGGCCTCCGACAATATTCCGGTAGAAACCTTCCACATTCTCGATCTGCCGCCCTTCCAGTTCAACATAGCCTCTGTCGCGCGCCTCCGCCGTAGCCGTCGTCACCCCATAGAGATCCATATCGGCAAAGGTCTGGGAAAGCACCTCTCCTCCCACACGGCTATCGATCAGGAAGGAGAAACTGAAGTTCTTATAATTGAAATAGTTGTTCCAGCTCAGGTTGAAACGCGGACAGCTATTGCCCACCTTCTCCAGGTTTCCGTCGCCGACAACGATCGGCAAGCCGGCCTTTTCGCCTTCTGTCTCATAGAGAATAGTCCCCTGCTCATCGCGGGCAAAGGCTTTTCCGTAGATATCACCAAACGATCCACCCTCGCGCAAACGCATGGCATAGCTCGATGAGAAGCCCTGCGGGCCGTAGGTAAACACCGGTAGCTCATCATGTAGTTTCAATACCTTATTGCGGTTGGATGAGAAGTTCACCTCGCTTCGCCAGGTCATTTTCTCATCGGCCAGCGGGAACGCGGTCAGATTGACCTCCCATCCCCTGTTTTGAATATCACCGGCATTGACATAACGATAGGCATATTTATCGCCCGAACGGGCAGGGAGTTTAAAAAATTGGTTGCGCGTATTGGTTTTATACCAGGTCACGCTCAGGTTCAAGCGGCTATCTAAGAACTTCCATTCCGTTCCCAATTCGACAGAGGTGGTCATCTCCGGTTTCATATCTTCGAAAGGAGCGGCATCCACCGGTTCGATCTCACCACCGGCCGTCACATGAGCTACCGGATTGGTGATATAGAGGGGAATATCGTTTCCTACCTTACTCCATACGGCTCTCACCTTCGAGAAGGAGATCCAGGAGGGGAGCGAGAGGCTCTTGTTCAGGATCCACGATCCTCCGAACGAGGGATAGAAGAAACCCGAACGTTCATGCGGCGTATAGGCAAGGGTCGACGACCAGTCGTTGCGCGCCGTCACATCCAGGAAGAGGCTCTCACGGTAGCCCAGCTGCGCCGTTCCGAACACCGACTGCATCTGGCGGCGGGCATCGATCTGCTGGCTAATGTAAGCCGAGCCGTTCATATTGATATTGGCAATATTGAATACATTGGCGTATTTAAGGGAGGCGGTCTTCGAGTCGTAGCGCAATGAATTAACTGTTTTGTCGTTTATGCTCGCACCGATCGCCCCACTCAGGGAGAAACGGTCGAATTTTTTATTGAATGTTCCCAGGATATCGCCGTAATACATCGTTTCGCCGTAGGTCATCTCCACATAACGGCCGTTCGCACCCGAGAGCGCCGGCGCGGTAGAGGCGTAGAATTGCTGCCGTACACGGTCGTTCACATTGTCGACACTGCCGCGCGCTTTGAGCGTAAACCAGTCGTTCACCTTCAGATCGGCCGAGACAGCGGCGATCACACGGGTGCGCACATCTTTGCTCTTGATGCGGTTCAATACCCAATAGGGGTTCTGTTCAAAGTCTTGTATGTCGGAATGCCAGTTCTGAACCGGGAGGTTACGCGTCGGATCCCATACTTCAAACCCTTCCCGGTAAGGCGTCATGTCCATGCCCCGGGGGAAACGATAGAGTCCGACCAACGGGTTCATATAGAATCCACCGACCGGATTGCGGTTTTTCAGTTCCTGCGAGAAGAGGGTCACGTTGCCGTCGAGCTTCAGTCGTCCTTCGAAAAGGCTCGCTGTTTCGCGGAAGTTCAGGTTGTGTTTGGTTATATTATTATGATCGGTAATGCCTTTCCCGGTCGTATTCGCGTAGGAGAAATAGGTTTGAAACCGTTCGTTCCCCGCACTGACCGAAAGCGAATTGATCGCCAACACCCCGGTATTGTAGAAGTCACCGACATGATCATACGCCATCATATCCTCTTTCTTGCCCCAGCTATACACGCCGTCGCTCACCCCGTAGCTATTCTGAAACTCCGGCAGGGCAAAGGCGCGGTCGAAGGTAAGATTAGAGGTAAAGGTGATTTTGCGTTGATCCGAACGCCCGGTCTTGGTGGTGATCAGGATCACCCCATTGGCTGCCTGGCTGCCATACAGGGCTGCGGCTGGCGCCCCTTTCAATACACTCACACTGGCTATATCTTCTGGATTCAGATTGGAGATACCATCGCCCCCGTCGCGGTTGCCGGCATCGGCTGTTCCTCCCACAGCCGTTGCGGCCTGTTCGTTGGAGGTGTTCAATACCGGAATACCATCGATTACATACAGCGGTTGATTATTGCCCACCACAGAGCGTATCCCGCGGAGGATCACTTTTGAAGAAGAGCCCAGTCCGCCGGAGGTTTTATTCACCTGCATACCGGCCACCTTACCTGTCAACGAATTCATCAGGTTGGCATCTTTCACCCGGGTCAGCTCCTCGCCACTCACTTGTTTGATGGCATAGGTCAGTTCGGATTCGTTTTTCTTAAGTCCCAGAGCCGTCACGATCACATTTTCGAGCATTAATTCGTCTTCGACCAGCTCAATCCGTATGTAAAGGCGATTATCCACAGGGATCTCCTGTGTCACAAAACCGACAAACGACACCACCAACGTGGCATTCGACGCGATCGAAATCGAAAACGACCCGTCCGCATCCGTTGTAGTTCCCATCAGCGTCCCCTTTTCTACCACATTGGCACCGGGCAAAGCTTCTCCTGCCTGGTCAACAACTACCCCTGCTATCTTGATCTTTTCTTGTGTCTTTACCGGATCATCGTATGCATAATCTATCGCATGTGTTTTTTCAATGATGATGAAAGGAAATAGAAACAAGAGTAAGAGCAAGAGAGATCTATCTATACGCACCATCTCTGTTTACTTTGAAATACATAATTTATAATGTGAAATCCCCTATTCTCTTCAAGCCTTCAAATGTAGATATATTTCACACATAACTAAACAAAAAAAAGTCATTTTTGTTTGTTTGGCTCTTGATTTTATCGCTTTTTTTCGCCTGGTGGCGATTGGTTAGAGTGGGGTTTAGTTTAGCGTTATAAGAAGAGGATGTATCAAAAGTGATACATCCTCTTCAGAATATTTCTATCGGCAATCAATCCTTGCAATCGCACGGGCGGGCTTTCACTTCCCATACCTCTCCCTGCATCAGGAGTTCCTTCAGGGTGCGTGTCGGGTTTTTAGCCTGTACGTCGGCAATCTGTTTTTCTACCTCTTGGTCGTATACCGGCGCTTCCACGTCGCGGATCACACCTAAGGCCACCGGTAGATCGCCGCCCATCATGCCCAGCATCATATGCAGGGTCGGGTCTTGCTCATTAGCATCATGCACCAATACATCTTCCAATGTATATCCGCCTTCGCCAATGGTAACCGCCTTCAGTTTCAAGCCGTCGAGTACGATTCCTTTTTCGTTCTCTTTGCCAAACAGCATCTTTTCGCCATGGCGCAGGAAGATAGTCCGTTCCGGACGGTATTCCTTGTCGACAATCTGTTTGTGGATGCCATCGTTGAAGATCACGCAGTTCACCAGAACTTCCACCACGGACGCCCCTTTGTGGCGCGCTGCCGCTTCCATCACGTCGGTCGTATTCTTCAGGTCTACGTCGATCGTACGGGCAAAGAAGGTGCCACGCGCGCCCAACGCCAGTTCAGCCGGGATAAACGGATCTTCCACCGTTCCGTACGGAGAGCTCTTGCTCACCTTACCGCGATCCGATGTAGGTGAATACTGACCCTTGGTCAAGCCGTATATCTTATTGTTGAACAGCGCGATATTGAGATCCACATTACGGCGTACGGCATGGATAAAGTGGTTACCACCAATCGCCAGACAGTCGCCATCGCCTGTCATCACCCATACGCTCAGGTCGGGACGAGCTGTTTTTACGCCGGTGGCGATCGCCGCCGCGCGGCCGTGAATCGTATGGAAGCCATACGAATTCATATAATAGGGCAAGCGTGACGAACAACCGATACCGGAAATAACCGCGATATCTTTCGGATCGACACCAATCTGTGCCATTGCTTTGTGAATACAGTTCAATACGGCATGGTCGCCACAACCCGGGCACCAACGCACATGTTGATCACTCTTATAATCTTTTGCCTGAAATTTGATCATATCTTCCATGTCTTATGCCTCCAGTATTTTTGTGAATTCTTCTACCAAACGGCTTACGACGAATGGCTGTCCTTTCACGCGGTTAAACTTATACGGATTGAATCCGGAGATTTTGCTGCGCAGGTAGTTGGCAAACTGCCCTTTGTTCTGCTCGGTCACCACCACCTTTTTGTATTTTTTCAATACCTCTTCGGTATTCTTCGGCAGCGGGCTGATAAACTTAAAGTGAGCCAGAGCCACTTTCTTGCCCTGTTCCTGCATGGTCTCCATCGCTTCATAGAGGTGTCCGTAGGTGCCACCCCAGCCAACAATCAGCAACTCGGCATCCGCGTCGCCAATCACTTCCAGTTCGGGTATATAGTCAGCAATCTTATCGATCTTCGCCTGACGCGTTTCCACCATCTTCTGGTGGTTGATCGGGTCGGTCGAGATCGCACTGTTGTCATAGTCTTTTTCCAATCCACCGATACGGTGCGCGTGATCCGGTGTGCCCGGTACAGCCCAGTAACGCACCAGGTTCTCCTGATTTCGGCGGTAAGGCTTCCAGGGACGTTCCCCGTCGTATTGATCCACGTAGGGCGGTTTGATCTCCGGATAGTTTTCCAGATCAGGCAAACGCCAGGCCGAAGAGCCGTTGGCAATATAAGAATCGGTCAATAAAATAACCGGAGTCATGTGTTCCACCGCCAGTTTGGCCGACCAGTAAGCCGCGTCGAAGCAGTCGGTAGGCGTAGAGGCAGCAATCACCACCACGGGGCTTTCACCGTTACGTCCGTAAAGTGCCTGCATCAGGTCGGTCTGTTCGCTCTTGGTAGGCAATCCGGTAGAAGGACCGCCGCGTTGCACATCGACCACCACCAAAGGTATCTCGGCAATCACCGCCAGGCCAATCGCCTCGCTCTTCAAGGCCAATCCCGGGCCGGACGTAGAGGTAGCCGCTAGGGCGCCGGCAAAGCTGGCACCGATCGACGTACAGATACCGGCAATCTCGTCTTCAAACTGCAATCCTTTCACGCCTAATTCTTTGCGGGCGGAAAGCTCCTGCAGGATATCGGTAGCCGGTGTGATCGGGTAACTTCCCAGGAAGAGCTTCAATCCTGCCTTCTCGGCAGCCGCGATCAATCCGTAAGAAGTGGCCTTGTTGCCGTTGATATCGGTATAAAATCCCGGTTCACACTGCATCGCTTCGATGCGGTAGGTAGAAACGCGGGCATGAATATTATTTCCGTAATTATAGCCGTCGACAAGCGCTTTGATATTGGCCTGCGCGATAGTCGGTTTTTTGGCAAATTTGTTTTCCAGCATGTGCATAGCACCATCCAGCGGACGCTCGAACAACCAGCACACCAGCCCCAGGGCAAACATATTTTTGCTGCGAACCGCCGACTTATTGTCGAGTCCGAACTCTTTCAATCCCTCTTTTACCATCGAAGAGATAGGAGCTGCTACGACCTGCACCGTGCCCAACCCCAATTCCGCGAAGGGGTCGTCGGTCGTAAACAACGCTTTGTCCAGATCGTTTTTCTGGAACGAATCGGTGTCGATTATCACAATGGAGTCCGGCTTCAGGAATTTCACATTCACCTTCAGCGCCGCTGGATTCATTGCCACCAATACATCAGCCTTATCGCCCGGAGTGAATACTTTGCGGGATCCCAGGTGAACCTGATACCCGGATACACCACTCAAGGAACCTTGAGGCGCACGGATTTCCGCGGGAAAATCAGGGAACGTAGAGATCTCATTCCCGAATATCGCCGACAAGTTGGAAAAGATAGTACCGGTTAACTGCATACCGTCACCCGAGTCTCCCGAGAAACGGATGACAACTTTGTCTACAGTTGTCACTTTCGTTTGTTCTGCCATAATTACTTTGTTTTCGCTTTGATATTTAAGTTAGTTTCATTATACAAAAGAACCAAAACGAAGCAAAGGTAAATAATAAACTCAAACGACGGATATCCCAAAGGGTATTTATTGCGATACAATTACTGACTCGTTTTTCCCCTTATGTAAATATATACTCGACCACCCTGTCGAAGGCTTCTATGTCAACAAACCCAATTTTTTTTTTATCAAAATTGCGGGACTTTGTGAAAAAGTCCCGGGAGAATCATTCGCTTTACGCCTTGGCGGCTAAGCGATTGTTGATTTTTAACGTAGCATATTGTAAGGCAAAAAGGCATTTTTGCTTACAATATGCTATTTGGTGTTCACCGCTTTTCCAATAGCAATGTTTCCGGATCGCTTAGTGGATTCCAGTTGTCCAGGCCGGCCAGGATGCGTTCGATGGTGTAGGCCTCCGGGTTTGTCAGTTGGCGGGCAAACGAGGCACGCCTATTTGCCGGATGGGCGCCTTCGCCGTTGTTTTGGTACTCGGCATAATAGATGGTGGCTTCGGCATGTTTCTTATTCCAATTATGCCATCCTTCGGGCAGGATGTGGCGACCGAGTTGGCAGCGGATGAAAACCGCTTTGGCATAATCGCGCCAGGGGCGGGAGAGGTAGACCTTATCGACTCCTTCGTCGGCGGTCAATTCACAGTCTAAAAACACATATCCGTAATCGCGTTCTTCGGGGGTGGCGGGGGCGGTCACATAGCCGTTCCGTTTGTTGTGGATATGGCAACGGTTGAACACCACTGTCGACCAACCGAAAATAAAGTCGACAGAGCCCTCGATATAACACTCTTCGTAATATTGTCGGCTATTCATCCCGTAGGTATAGAGCGTATCTTGGAAGCCTAAGAAACGGCAACGTTTGAATACCG
The DNA here is from genome assembly GCF_029893085.1 of Parabacteroides sp. PFB2-10. Taxonomy (GTDB): domain Bacteria; phylum Bacteroidota; class Bacteroidia; order Bacteroidales; family Tannerellaceae; genus QVMG01. The sequence goes on along the minus strand of NZ_JARXWI010000019.1, from coordinate 24,751 downwards.
TCCGGTCGCCGGCTACCAAGGCCGCCACGGCTTGTCCTACCGGTCCCGCACTATTGCAAAAGGTTATGTTCTCCGCATAGAAGTTGTCGCCGTAGAGATAAGAGGAAGCCGAACCGGAGGTGGATTTGTCTTCACCGAAGATGTTCTTTTTCTGCGCGTAATCGTCGTAGGTCAATACGGCACCCTCTTCTCCGATAAGAGAGACGCCTATTTTGTTCTCGGGCACGATCAGCTTCTCTTTGTATTCCCCTTTCCGGATCAGGATACGGGTGCGCGCCTCTTTGCGATAGTCGGGCACGGCGTTGATCGCCTCCTGCACCGTGAAGAAATCACCGGAGCCATCCTGGGCAACTACGAAGTCGTATTGACGGAAGAAAGGGCGCATCTCGGGGATGGCTTCTCCGAGTGACTGAACAGCCATGCCGGCTACGATCTTGGCTCCGGCTACGTTCAGATGTGTGTTGTCTTCTTTCCCCTCCGGGCAGCAGGGTAGCGTATTTTTAGGCACCCACATAAAGTATTGACGGGTGGCTTCATCGCCTAAGGCCTGTATCCAGTCGTGCGTTTGCTGGCAAAGATCGATCAGGAGGGTATTGGTTTCGCGCGCTACATTTTTGGTGGCTGTGATATAGTCGCCATGGGTATCTTTCAACAAGCCGTTCTCATCGAACTGGCGACGCACAATCGAGGTGAACAATACCGGTGTTCCCCCTTTGGCGCGTGTTTCGGTGATGAACCGTTTGAGGTTGTCATCGAAGGTGCTGCCGGGCTTTGTGTAGCGGTCTTCTCTTGTTTTCTGGTCGTTATGTCCAAACTGGATAAAGACATAATCGCCCGGTTTCACTTGCGAAATAACCGCGTCCCAGCGTCCATCGTCGATGAAGCTTTTGCTGCTTTGTCCGTTGACCGCATGGTTGTCAACGCGTACATCTTCAGAAAAGAATCCAGGCAGTACATGCCCCCAGCCACGTTCCGGGTTGCCGCCTGTCAGATTTTTGTTAGCCATGGTAGAGTCGCCGATCATAAAGATGGTGAAACTCTGTTTTGGCGCGAAAGCCAGGAGAGGTAATAGGAGAGCAACACAACAGAAAAGTGGAAGTAACTTTTGGATTTTCATATAATATCAATTTTAATACATTTGACAGTAAAGCCCCGAACCTTCCAGAGAAAGTTCGGGGCAAATCTAAAAAAAACTATTACCTATCTATCATTAATATCCAGGATTTTGATCGGCTGCTGTCAACTGGTCGTTGGCATCGATAGCTGCCTGTGGTATCGGCCACAACAGTTTCTGTCCGATTGTAGACGCTGCGTTCCCTTTCAAATGCGGGTTGTGCAGGTTGTTGTATTCGATCAGCTTGCCTGTACGGCGAAGATCCATGCGGCGGTAACCGTTACCAAAGAGTTCGCAGGCTGATTCTTTCAGGATAGCGTCGATGTCGATGCTGGTGGCATCGGCCACGCCGGCACGCTTGCGTACGCTGTTCAGACGAGCCAAAGCGGCTGTGTTGTCACCCTTTTTCAGATGAGCCTCAGCAGCTACGAGGAATATCTCCGGTAGGGTGATAATATGCAGGTCACGGAAGCTTTTTCCGGCAGCATAGAACGGGTTCTTGCTGTCGTCGAACTTTTTGCAGGGATGTATAGACCAGCTCTTTCTTTGCGACTCTTCAAAGTCGTATTTCATGATCAATCCGCTGGGGTAATCTTCCAGGTCGGTCATATAGTTCGACATCGGTTCCATCTGCGCTGTTTTGTCGGTCTGCGGGATCACAAAGGTGTTAGCCCGGTTTTCCGGATCTTCCGCGCGCCAGGCGGCAACAGAAGCCTCGTCGCACTCCCAATAGGCCGGATAATAAACACCTACTAATTTGCCTTTTGCCGTATTACCATTGCTATAGAAAGCAAAGTAATCGCCCAGCGGTTTGCCGTCTTCTTTGAATCCGTTTGCCGGATCCCACATTTTGCTAACCAACAGGGTTCTCAGGAAAGTCGCGTCATAGCGTTTGTCGCCTTTTTCGAACATTCTCAGGGTATGCATCAGAGGAATAAAGCTGGAAGATCCGTTTTTCATCCCTTCTTCAGCACCACCATAGTAGTTCGAGAAGAATGACTGCCAGCGGTTACCGGCGTCAGCGTCGTGTGAACTGGCTTGATCGTATTCGATATCGAAGATAAACTCCGCGTTGTCGTCGCCAGAACGGTCAGCTGCCCAGAGGTCCGCAAATTCGGTTGTCAGCGAGCGTCCGCCAATCACTTCGTCGGCATATTTAGCTGCTTCCGCAAAATAAGACTGATTGCCTAAGTCCCAAGCCGCAGCCAGGTATGTCTTAGCCAATAATGCTTTCGCCGCTTCGATGCTTGCTTCACCACCACCTTTGGTCGCGGAAGAGGCTACCAAGGCGTTGTTTGCTATCACGCTTTTCAGTTCGTCAATGATATAGGTATATACCTCTTCGGCTGAGGCACGCGGATATCCCTTAACAGCTGTTGCCGCGTAAGAGGTTACTAAAGGCACACCGCCAAAGTTATTTACCAATAGATAATAGAACATGGCGTTGATGAAACGACCCTGGTCTATCGCTTTTTGCTTTTCGGCATCACTCACACTGGCTATATCGGCATAATAGGGAATAGCCAGACAAGCGCGGATACCGTCATAACAGTCGACATAGAATGTTTTTACCACGCCGTTTTCCGGGGTGAAGTTCGACCAACGGTGATGCGCCGCGTCGATATCGCTACGACCATCCTGATAGAGGTCTGTGCCGGCATTGAAATAGGTGGTCACGTTGGTGCTGTTGTAGATATCAACCAGCTGGGCGTAAGCATCGTACACGAGTGATTGAAAGCCCGAAGCTGTTGAGAAAAAGTCGGAGTCCGTTACGGAACTCTTATTGTCCGGAGTGAGAAACTCATCACATCCCGCCAGTGTCATGGTTCCAACCATACACATAGCATATATTATTTTCTTATAGATCTTCATGTCTTTGTCAATTAATATTATTAGAACTTAATATTCGCACCAATCTGGTAAGTAATGGAAGCAGGTCCACCATTGGTCAGGTTTGCACTTGCCCATTCCGGGTCGAATCCTTCATAGTTTGTGAAACAGAACGGATTGAGCACATTCACATACAAACGAAGATGTTTAACCATCACTTTGTTCATCCATTCTTTGGGGAATGTATACCCCAGGGTGATATTCTTCACTTTCACAAAAGAGGTATCATGGTAGCGTACGGCGGCACTGCTGCTGCTGAAGTAACCTCCCCCTGTCTTTTCTGTATTGTTCGGGTAAGGATATTTACCGATATGCGCTGTTGCCTGTGTGGTTACATCACCTGTTACCGGATCCAGTACCGGAGTGCCTGCCGGGATATAGTAGTCGAAGCTCATCTTCTGACGTCCACGGTCGCCATAATTCTGGTATTGCTCGTGGAAATAACTGCGAGACCACTGTCCCTGTTTGGTATAGATCATAAAAGAGAAGTCGAAACCTTTGTAAGCCATGGTAGAGCTAATGCTACCAGTCCATGTCGGATCGGTGCAAGCGAAGATCTGCTTGTCATCGGCGTCGATCTTACCGTTGTTGTCCCAGTCGTTTACTGCCAGCTGGCCTTCATACCATTTCAGTTTCTGACCACCGGCACCGAAGGTGTCGTATACCTCTTGCAGTGAATAATGACGGTCGCCATCCTTTGTTTTCATGGTCACACCATCTTCGGTAATGATACCGGCAGACGTGTAGTCGCGTAATACGTTCAGGCGTTCGCCGATAAACCAGTTCTTGTCGATATCATCGCCGTTGGGCAGTTCGGTGATCTTGCTCCAGTTGCGGGCAAAGGCTAAATTGACATCCCACATAAATTCGCGGTTGCGTACTATCCCTAAGTTCAACCCTAATTCAATACCTCTGTTGCGTACGGCACCGATATTGGTCGTGATTTTGCTTTCACCTGTTTCAATAGGAACAGTCGCATCCATGATTTGTCCGTCGGACAAACGGTTGTAAGCATCGGCTGTTAGATTAACACGGTTGTTCAATACGGCGAAGTCTACCCCGAAGTTGAACTCTTTGATCTTTTCCCAAACTAAGAACCGGTCGATCAAACCGTTGGCATAGTAACCTTGGTATTCGCTGCCACCGATAGTAGCATACGTCGGACCGGCTGCTGAAGAAGCAGTTGCGTAATCACCTACGTTGTTATTACCTGTGATACCGTATGACAAACGGAACTTCAAGTTGTCTAACCATTCTGCGTTGTCCATGAATCCTTCTTCAGAAGCACGCCAGGCAACGGCGGCTGATGGGAACCATCCCCAACGGTTATCCGGAGCAAAACGGGAAGAACCGTCAGTACGCAGGGTAACAGTTGCCATATAGCGATCGCGGAACGCGTAGTTCAAACGAGCGGCAGCCGAAACTAAAGAAGATTCGGTATAAGTTGAAGCGATTGTCTTCGTACCTGATCCTTTACCCATGGAGTGGAACGATAGTTTGTCGTCGGAAATATTGGTGACCGACTGCGTATAGGTCTCTCTGTTGGTTGAATACAAAGAGAACATTCCCATCGCGTTGATTCTGTGTTCGCCCCAGGTCTTATTGTAGTCGATCTGGTTGTCCCATGTCCAGTCTAAGCGGTCGGTGTTTACCACTGAGCCATAATTGTTTTTCTTGTTCTGGAAATAAGCGGTTCCTAACGGATACTTATCCGATACTCCTGTTCCCATGAAGGTACCCTGACGTCCGTGGTAGAAGTTCGGAGAGAAGGTGGTGGTAAAGCGCAGTCCATCCATGATGTTGAAGCGCAGATACAGGTTGCCAAACACATGGAACTTACGGCTTTCGTTCTGATAAGCGTCGATATCGAAGTCAACCAACGGAGAAGGCGTAGAGGTCAATGACATCTTACCCACTTTAGCAGGAATAGCCAACAGGTTACCCTCTTCGTCCCAGGGAGAAACCACCGGTGCAAACCAGAAAGCGTTGTTATAAGGAGAGTAGGCATTCGATGCGTCCGTGAACCAGTCGTTCTGTACATCGTATACTAAGTTGACGGCCATACCGGCTTCTACCACCTTAGACAATTTGCTGTCGAAAGATCCTTTGATATTGATACGCTCATAGTCATTCATTTTGAACACGTTCTCTTCGCTCTGATAACCAACGCCCAAACGATAGTTGGTCTTTTCGGAAGCGCCGCTCAGGCTGAGGAAGTGGTTCTGTTGAGAAGCCGTCTGCAATACCTCGCTTGCCCAGTCATAGCCTTCATTGTTCATCCAACGATTATGCAAAGGAGAGCCTTTCCATTCGGTACCATTCTGGAATACGGACTGAAGGTCACCGTCGCTGATAGTGTATTTGGCACGTCCGGTAGCATCGCCTCCCCCCAGTGTATAACGGGCAAAACGATAATTCATCCATTCCGTTGCATCCATAAAGTCCGGCATGCGCGCTACTTCACGGATACCATAATATCCGTCGTAAGAGATCTCTACCGGTTGTGATTTGTTCTGTCCCGCACCGGTTCCTTTGGTAGAAATGATAATCACACCTTCCGAAGCGCGTGAACCATAGATAGCCGTTGAAGAGGCATCCTTCAATACGTCGATACGTTCGATATCTTCCGGGTTCAGGAAGTCGATAGAAGAGACAACCATACCATCCACTACATAGAGCGGACCGCTGGTCTTGTTGATGGATGCCTGACCACGGATCTGAATACTGAAACTACCGTTAGCACGGCTGTTTGATTGCGTGATGTTAACCCCCGGTACTGATCCCTGCAGGGCATCTTCTACGCGAAGTGCTCCGCGCGCACTGATCTTCTCAGAAGAAACAGATGCCAGAGAGCCGGTTACGTCGGTCTTTTTCATCGTACCGTACCCGATAACCACTACTTCGTCCAGCGCTTGTGAGTCTTCACGAAGCGTTACATTAATAACAGATTGGTTGCCAACGGCGATTTCTTGCGCCAGGTAGCCGATGTAGGAAACAGATAAAACAGCGTCATTCCCTACATTAGAGATAACGTACTCACCATCCAGATTGGTAATGGCGCCGTTAGTCGTTCCTTTGACTAACACGTTGACCCCAATCATCGGTTCACCGGTCGCGTCTGTCACAGTACCCGTTATCTGGCGTCCCTGGGCAAAAGCAACCACACTGAGAAAACTCAATAGGAATGTAAATAATCCTTTGTGTACTTTGTTTACTTTTTGTCTATTCATGATAGATAGATTTATTAATTAACTAATCATTAGCTGCAAATGTATGGCGTCCGTATTGGTTCGATGTTTACAGATTGTTCATTTATGTGAAATAATTGACTGAAACCAATTTTTCCACATCAAAACCAAAAATCAAACATCTTTACCAATTTCTCTCTGCAAAAAAACAAATATTCACCCAAACTGCAAGCCGAACACTATAATATTGCATTCGGAATAAAATAATAAAAACTATACAATCGAATACACATGAAAACAGCATCCATTCCACTATGCTCCTTTTTCCTTGCCGGAATATTGGCTTTTACCGGGTGTCAGGCTACTCCCGGATCGACCGTTGCCGCAGAGAGCTCCTTAGCCGCTTATTTTGATCATGTCCCCTTCCCAATAGAGGCTTTCGAACGGCCTGTTTTCCCGGATCGTTCGGTGAATATTATTGATTATGGCGCTGTCGGCGATGGCATAGCCATGAATACGGAGGCGATCAACCGGGCTATCGAAGAACTTTCGGCTCAGGGCGGAGGCAGGGTGGTGATACCTGCCGGCATCTGGCTGACAGGACCGATCAAACTCTTGGATAATATCAATCTGCATGCCGAGGCTAACGCGCTTGTTGTGTTCAATCCCGACAAATCGCTTTATCCCATCATTGAGACCTCTTTCGAGGGGCTGAACACACGCCGTTCGACCTCACCTATACACGCGCGTAACGTACAAAATATTGCTGTTACGGGCGAAGGAGTGTTCGACGGATCGGGCGATGCCTGGCGCTTTGTGAAGAGGGATAAGATGACGAACGCTCAATGGCGCAAACTCATTGCCTCCGGAGGGGTGCTCAATGAAAAGGGGGATATCTGGTTTCCCAGCGAAGAATCGTTGCGGGGGTATAAAACGAGTGATATGTTCAATAACCCACAAAACCTGACGACCGATGCCGAATGGGAAGATATCCATCACTGGCTGCGTCCGGTATTGGTGAGTCTGATCGGTTGCAAGGGTGTTTTATTGGAAGGAGTGACTTTCCGTAACTCGCCGGCCTGGGGTATTCATCCGTTGATGTGCGAAAAGTTTATCATGTCGGATGTCAAGGTGTTCAATCCCTGGTATTCGCAAAATGGCGATGGATTGGACCTGGAATCCTGTAAGGATGCACTGATTATCGGCAATTTGTTTGATGTGGGCGATGACGCGATCTGTCTTAAGTCGGGCAAAGACCAGGATGGCCGCGACAGGAACGTACCCTGTGAGAATGTGATCATAAAGAACAATGAAGTATTGCACGGACATGGTGGCTTTGTCGTAGGCAGCGAGATGTCGGGCGGTGTGAAGAATATCTATGTGGCCGACTGTCTGTTTATGGGCACCGACGTGGGGCTTCGTTTTAAGAGCACCCGCGGCCGGGGAGGAGTGGTGGAGAATATATGGATCGAGAATATCCGGATGACCGATATCCCGACCGAACCGATCCTGTTCGATCTGTTCTATAGTGGCAAATCGGCCTTGGAAGAATTGGAAGAGGGCAAAACCATTCAGGCTGTCTTGCCTGCGGTAACGGAAGAGACCCCTTCGTTTCGCAATATATCGATCCGGAATGTCACCTGTAAAGGGGCGCGCCGTGCGATGCTCTTCAACGGACTTCCCGAGATGAAAATCCAAAATATCACGCTGGAAGATATTCAGATCACCGCTGATCAGGGCATGGAATTGATACATACAGAAAAAGTTTCGGTAAAAAACGTACATATATATGTGAAGGAGGGAAAAGAATTGCTTGCGCAATACACCAGCCAGCTGACCGTCAACGGGCAACCGGTGGCCGACTCCGGAGCTACCTCTTTGCAGCTGCTGATTAATGAATGATACCCAAGCGTTGTTTGTTTTACGCTTACACTACTTACACTTACACTAAGCAACCTCCGCCTCTCCAAGCGGAGGACTTGTGCAGCATATGCTAATATGGTAATAATTGAAGATGCAGCCCCTCCAAACCTCCCCCAAGGGGAGGCTTAAGGTTAATAATGTAATGTGTGAAGGAAATAGGAGATGGGATCTTCAAATGTGGGAAAATGTGAAGATTCTAAAGTCCTTCCGGACTTCTTGACCACCACCTTCTCTTGATTTCCATCTTCCAATCCTTTCCTCTTTGAAGATCTCACCGTTCATTTCCGCACCCCAACTCCTGAAATGTTAAAATAGCGATTGTAAGCAAAACGCCCGTTTTACTTACAAATCCATACGTTAAAAAGTGTTTCTCCCGGGAGTTTGTCTCCGAAGTCCCGCTTTTTTGCGCGCAAAGTCCCTCGGAAATTACAAATCGTAAATTGGGGGTTTCGTTGGAAATGGTGAAATTAACGTTTGTTTACGCTTTTGTGAGGTGGCTGAATTTGAAGGTTGCCGCTCACGGCGCTGCGAGGGAGGAGTCTATCCCCTTTATCGGTATCTTCCCAGAATCTTTAGTTCATTGCCCGAAAGATCGACTTCCAATAAGGCCGGTCGTCGTGGTCCGGGCTTCTCCATGTCCAGGCTCTGCGTATGCAGTGACATCAATGGTTTGCCTTCGAAGGTGCGAAACAACATGGCATGGCCGGAATTTTCGGGCACTAACGGGGTTGCCATCTGTTGCCAGGGACCGGATAGCTTTCCGGTGATAGCATAGGCCACTCCTTGCGCATAACGTTGATCACTCCAGCTCGACCAGAGCATGCCCAGCCGTCCGTTGTCTGTCCGGAAGAAGAAGGGACCGTCGATCACATAGCCGTCTAAAGACATGCCATAGGTAAGTTCACCAATCGAGCGCATCTCTCTCGGCCAAGGGGCATCCGAAGCTTTGAACATCGCCACCGGCTCGCCGACAGAGGCAGAGAGGTCGGGGGCGAGTTCGACATATTTCACAATCCCATCGGTGGTCTGCATCCAATCGTGACAAAAGACCAGATAGGGCTTGCCTTCTTCCACCCAGAGCGTGCCGTCGAGGGTCGACCATTTCTCCGGCAGGTAGGGTGTGTTGCTCAGGGGGCGATAGGGGCCTTCCGGCTTTTCGGATACCAATATATGGGGTGAACGCCGCTGCACCTCGTAGCGTCCCGGTACCGTATCGACTAAGAGTTGCGTATTGGTAAAGGTGGCGATACAATAGTAGAGGTCGCCCCGCTTATGCAGTTCGGGCGCCCATACAAGAGGGCGTTTTCCCATCCATGAGGTGGTGTCTATCTCAATGTAGTTGAAAGGCCCTTCCCACATGTCGAGATCCGGGCTTTTCCACAGGCTGCCGCCTGATCCGACTAAGTAATACATCTTGCTCTCTTCATCCGCCAGGATGAACGGGTCACTTATTATCAGGGAATCGAAAGGCAGGGTAGTCGGCGGGCGTGATCCCCATCCGACGAGCAATTTATAGCCCTCCTCAGGAGATGTTTTATGCGTTGGGTTGCATGCCGCCAGAAGCAGTATGCATAAAAATATAAAATAATGGCCTATTGGCTTTATCATGATCCGTTACTTTATTATTGTTCTTCTTTCATCCTACTGCAAACTTATACAAACGACCCTCTTCCCAGGGTTATTATTTTTCTTTTTTGGGGGACTATTCATGGTTGGTGACTATTTAAGAAGCAAAGCGACTGATAACTTCTTTGACTTGAGGCAGCCCCATAAAGACAATTTTTCCACCAATAAGTTAGAAAAATCCCCTGTTATGTCAGCCTGTTTCCGTATGTTTGCAACTATGAAATGCCTTCGTTCCATAGTCGTATATGCCCTGTTATTTTCTTGCCTGATGAACCACGAGGCGTTGCGGGCACAGAACAATCCGAACAAGTACAACTACAAGTTCTTAACCATCCGTGACGGGTTATGCGATAACTCCATCCGGGCCATTCATAAAGACAGCAACTCCTTCATGTGGTTTGGTACCTCCAACGGACTCGATCGCTATGACGGCTATGACCTGAAGCATTACTCTACGACATCTTCCTCCTCCCGGCTCTTTATGGAGAGCAACTACATCAACGATATAAAAGAAGACGAACAGGCCAATCTCTGGATCGCCTCGGAGGCAGGCATTACGCGCATCAATCTGCTTCAGGAGAATATCGACTATTTCAAAGACTATGCCGGAGAGAACCAAGAGGTGCTCTCTACGCCAGTGAAGAGCATACTGATCGATGATTGGGGGAACCTCTGGATAGGGAAAAGCGATTGCCTAGCCTATGCTGTTGTCAATGAGGAGAGAGAGATCGAAGAAATCCATCTATTAAAAGAAGAAGTCGACATCCGAACGATCGTAAAATACGGTAATGAGATATGGGCCGGGGGGACAGGCTGTCTGTTTCGCTTCGCCGCATCTACGAAAGGGAATTATATGAGTATGCCGGTTCAGATGGATATCGACAGTTCCCGGCTTACGTTCAACTGCTTGTTCTCTTATGGCGATTACCTATGGCTGGGTACCCAGAATGGGTTATATTGCTATAACATCCAAAGTCAGTTTTATTCGCTCTACCAACATGATCCGCGTGATGTCAACAGCATATCCTCCAACTATATTACCGATATCGACAAAAACAGCTCGGGAGATATAATCATCGGCACAAGAAACGGGGTGAATATCTATTTGCGCAATGATCAGTTTGCGACTTTTCAGAAAGGAGCGCAGGCACGGTCATTGAACGATAACGTGGTGAACAGGGTCTTTGTCGATGAGAACAATGACATCTGGGTGGGAACCGACTTCGGAGGAATCAACATCATGACGCCCCAGCGCATTAGCTTTTCGCATGAATTGCAAGGCTATGAGAAAGGGACGCCCCACATCATCAGTACGGTATTGGAAGATCGCGAAGGAAACGTACTGGCAGGCATTGTCGATGGCGGCCTGGCTATCAAGAGGAAAGGGAGTAGTGGGTTCCGGTTTTATACACATAACCCCGCTCATGCCCGTTCGCTGGCTCACAACAATATTTCCAAAATCGTTCAGGACCGACAGGGCGACTATTGGATATCGACCATTGGGGGAGGCGTTGATAAGTTATTAAAGCAGCATCTCTCGGATCCGGTGTTTGAACATTACAATACGTCTAATTCGGGATTGCTTTCAAACGAGATATATGATATGGCATTGGATACGGTGCGCAATTCGCTTTGGATGTGCAGCAGCAACCAGATCCACACTTTTCACTTCTCTACCGGCGTGATCAATCGATTGCAATACTATACCCGTTCGAATGAGACGATCAGCCACATGAATACGATCTTTATCGACTCGCAATCGCGTTTATGGATTGGGGGCAACGGCATCTACATTATCGACCTGAAGAATTCCAAAGAGGGGTATGAATGTATCTATTATCCCTATAAACTGAATGATCCGGAAAGCAAGATCAATGAAAAGATCAACTGCATCATTGAAACCAAAAGCAAGGATATTTTCCTCGGAAGTCTGGGCAATGGCATTTATCTGTTAGACAAAAACAGCCCGTACGGCGAGTATACCTTTCAGAATTTTGCCGTACGCTCCGGATTGTCGGATGCCAGTATCTCGAACATCATAGACGATGAGAACGGCAATCTCTGGATCAGTACGCTCAAAGGGATCTACTTTTTCGACACCAATACCTACCGGGCGGTTAAGTTTGATGAGGGCGACGGATTGCAGGTGCAGCAATTCTATAAAAGAGCCGGTTGCCGGTCGACAGACCATACCATATTGTTGGGTTCGATCGATGGTTTGGTCTCGTTTAGTCCGTCCGTAAACATTCCCAAGCAGAAAGACCGGGTGGTGACACTTACCAGCGTTGTGGTCGATGGGAATGAGTTGACCCCCTATTTGAACAGTGAGCAAATGAATGTAGCTATCTCGAATGCGGAAGAACTACATCTGTATCCTCCCCAGAATTCATTCGAATTAACTTTCAGCTCGCTCGACTATACGGAGCAGGAGAAGATATTCTATTTCCACCGCATACTCGAATTGAAGGAACGGGCAAACGCCGGGTTGAAGAAGCGACATGCCAAGTACACCAATCTGACACCGGGCAAATACACCCTCCAGGTGTGGTGTACGAATTATGACAACACCTGGTCGTCGACCTCCACCTACCTGACCATTGTTGTGCATCCCCCTTTCTACAAAACGATCTGGTTCTACTCCCTGATGGGACTCCTTGGGCTTTCCATCCTGCTTTACCTGCTTTACTGGTACAACAGAAGGCAGAAAAACATCCAGCAGTTGCTCAAAGAAAAAATCGATGAGCGCACTCAGGAGTTGAACACCACCATATCGGAACTGACCGACTCCCAGGCAATCATCGTTGAGCAGAACGAACAGCTACTGTTGCGCAACGAAGAGATCAACCAGCAGAAGAACGAACTGGTCGACCTTTCGCAACAAATGGAGGCGATCAATAAGGAGAAACTATCCTACTTCACCAACCTGACTCATGAATTCAAAACACCGCTCACACTGATACAGGGGCCGACTACCCAGCTTATCAAACAGGCCACCAATCAGGAGCAGAAAGAGAACCTCTTGATTGTCAACCGGAATGCCCGATATCTATTGTCGCTGGTCAATCAATTGATCGACCTGCGTAAGATTGATGCCAAGAACCTGACATTGAATTTCACCCAGTTCGACTTTACTAAGTTTCTGAATTATACGATCATGGACTTCTCCAGCCTGATGAAGGAACGAGGCATTACGTTCGAGAATACCTATCGATTGAAAAGCGATCATATCTATTCCGACAAAGAAAACCTGCATAAGGTATTGTTCAACCTCCTGTCGAATGCCATTAAGTACACGCCGGATCATGGAAAGATCACCTTGCGGGTCAGTCAGTTCCCTCATAAGGAAACAGGAAAGCTCCTGCAATACATCTCGGTCACCAACAGCGGCAGCCTGATTGCTCAGGAAGAGATAGATAAGATATTCCAACTATTCTACCGGATATCGGATCAGCATAAATACACGAACTGGGGACAAAGCAGCACCGGTATCGGATTGCATATCGTTAAGGAGATCATCACCCTGTTGGGAGGTACGATCAAGGTGAAGTCGTCGGAACGGATAGGCGTCTCTTTCCGAATCTATTTTCCTGTTGTCCTGTCGGATTCGGTGGAAAATGAAACGGATCAGGAGCCGAAAGAACCGATATTCAACGATGACAAGATAGAACCTTTCATTGCCATCGATCGGGATAAACCCACCCTGTTGTTGGTTGAAGACAATCCCGATATGCGCTATTATATCCGGAATATGCTGAAAGAGAAGTATAATGTGGCAGAAGCCAATAATGGTGAGATGGGCTACCGGATGGCTCAGCAGATTATACCGGATTTTATCGTTTCGGATTTGATGATGCCGGTGTGCGACGGTGCCGATTTTTGCCGGATGATACGCAAAGATGAAAGGTTGTGTCATATCCCCTTCCTGTTGCTTACCGCCAACTCGAGCGAGACGGCTCGAATCGAAAGCTATGAGAACGGGGTCGATGGGTTTGTGACGAAACCATTCGAACAATCGGTCTTGCTGGCACATATCGATGCCATTCTTAAGAATCGCAACCTGCGTCAGAAGAAGTTTGTGGAAGAGGATCTGAACCTCTCGCATCTGGAGGTCGGTCATTCTGATCAGCAATTCATGAAGGAGGTGATGGATATTTTAGAGAAAAACTATGCCGATCCCGAGTTTGGTGTCAAAGAATTGGCGGAGAAGTTGCATATCAGTTATACGCTTATCTACAAAAAGTTTATCTCCCTGACCGGACTTCCTCCGGTGCGTTTCATATTGTTGTATCGTCTGCAGCTCGCCAAGAAGATATTGGAAAACAGCAAAAATAACAACATCATCGTGTCGGAAATTGCCTACCGGGTGGGATTCAACGACCCCAAGTATTTCTCCCGCTGTTTTGTCAAGCAGTATAAGATCACACCCAGCTCTATGATCCGATAGGGTTCATGTCGTCAGTTCTTTTTTTGCTGCTATCTTTCAGTGCGTTATGGCAAGGAAGACGATCTCGCTTGACAGGCGGATTATTCATTCCGATAGGAAAAGTCCGCCTAAAAAGAGAAATAATGCTCCTCTGCCTCTGGGCGAACGACTACTTTTACACCGTGTAATCTTATAAAAATATCCATTATGAGAAATCTCTTTTTATTAGTTAGTAGTTTATTTGTGTTTACCTGTTGTGCGCAACAGAACAATCTTCCCACTTTTAAGAATACGGGAAATCCTTTAATAAAAGATAAGTTTACGGCCGACCCGGCACCCATGGTGTATAACGGGAGGCTTTATTTATATGTAGGCCACGATGAATATTATGATGGGCAAGACGGCGCATCGGGCGGAAAAGAATTTAATATCACGGAATGGTTATGCTATTCAACCGCTGATATGCAGACATGGACAGACCATGGTTCGGTATTGAAACCAACCGACTTCGCATGGGGAGTAGGAGAGGCGTGGGCTTCTCAGGTGATTGAAAAGAATGGAAAGTTCTACTACTATACAACGGTTCAGGCCGGCGAACCTTATAATAGTAAGGTAGTTGGTGTAGCAATCGGTGATAGTCCCACGGGACCTTTCAAAGACGCTATTGGCAAACCGCTTATTACGGATGATATGACAGACAATGGTGCGCGTGGCTGGTGGAACGATATCGACCCTACCGCTTTTATAGATGATAATGGCGAGGCATGGCTTTCTTGGGGAAATGGTACCTGTTTCCTGGCTAAATTGAAACCCAATCTGATCGAACTGGATGGTGATATACAGGTGGTGGATGTGCCCCGCTTTGTGGAAGGTCCGTGGTTGCATAAACGGGGTGATATGTATTACTTGACCTATGCTTCGATGGGAAGAGGAAAAGAAACAATCGCGTATGCAACTGCCCCGTCGATGGCAGGTCCTTGGACGCCTCAGGGCGAATTGACCGGTATGGCGGAAAACAGTTTTACGATTCATCCGGGAATTATTGAGTTTAAAGGCCAATGGTATCTCTTCTACCACAATGCCGTGTTGACCATCGACGGTCATGCAGGCGCAATCGGACGCCGCAGTGTTTGCGTGGATGAGTTGCATTACAATTCAGATGGCACTATGAAGCCTGTAGAACAAACTCAAAACGGCGTGGCAAAGAAGTAAGCGTTTTGGATAACGGACGCTTTATTATAACAATCCTTCTATCAATGGCAAAACAGCCGAATATGAAAAACCACTAAACGAATGGAATTAGGTTTAAATATAAAAGAACATTTTATGGATGTTTAAGAGTTAGAGTAAAATGATCACTAAATGGCATGAATGGCTCCTTCTGTGAAGAAGGAGCTGTTTCGTTTTATATCTATAAGGCCAAATATGTAACATGTAGAAAGACTTTTGTAACCTGAATCTGCCCCGGTCGGCAGGCTATGGGCTATTTTTGTACAACGATTTGAGTGCGAACTACGAATGAGTTTGTTTTTGATAATACCACTAATTAAGTTTAATAACATATTATATCATGATCATGAAAACCATTTTTCAAACTCTTTTTTTATGCCTATGTCTGTTTGCCTCCACGGTTGTGGGTGCGCAAGAGATCGCAGTTTCCAGTCCGGACAAGCAGTTGACCGTGACCGTATCCTTACAGGATGGAGCCCCTCAGTACAAGGTGACCTACAAAGAACAGGTGATGCTCGAAAATTCTCCGTTAGGTCTGATAACGAATGAAGGAGATTTCAGCCAAAACCTGAAGTATGTGGATCAAAAGATGGAAACAGTTGATAAATCCTATCAGCAGGAGAAAATCAAAACATCCCATGTCCATTACGTGGCAAACAAATTGACCTATACTGTTGAAGATGCTAAACAGCGGCAGCTGCATATCGTTTTTCAGGTGAGCGACAATAACATCGCAATTCGTTATGAACTTCCCACCTGGCGGGAACGAAGAGCCTGTGTTGTGTTGAAAGAGGCAACCGGTTTTAAATTGCCGGATTTCACCACCACCTTTTTGTCGTCTATGATGACGCCTATGGGTGCTTTTGCCCGCACTTCGCCCAGCTATGAAAGCGGATATACAAACGATGAACCGGTAGGAAAACCGACTCATCAGAATCAGGGTTATGTGTTCCCGGGGTTGTTCCGGGTAGGCGACAAAGGCTGGGTATTGATCTCCGAGACCGGCGTGAATAGCCTCTATTGCGGATCGCATCTGACCGATGGTACAAAGGAAGGATTATACACTGTTGCCTTTCCTGATCAACGGCAGAATAATGGCTTTGGCAGCACAGGTGCTCAGCTTGGCTTGCCGGGAGTAACGCCCTGGCGTACGTTGACCGTAGGGGAGACATTGAAGCCGATCGTAGAAACGACTATTCCTTATGATGTTGTCGATCCTCTTTACGAAGCTTCGCAGAAGTATGCCTACGGACGTGGCACCTGGAGCTGGATCGTATGGCAGGATAACAGCATGAACTGGGACGATCAGGTGAAATATATCGATCTGGCGGCTGAGATGGGCTTCGAATACATCCTGATCGATGCCTTATGGGATACAAATATCGGCCATGAACGTATGGAAGAGTTGATAAAATATGCCAACTCTAAAAAGGTGGATGTATTCCTTTGGTATAACTCCAACGGTACGTTTAATGATGCTCCGCAAGGCCCCAGAAACCGTATGAATACATCGATTGCCCGCAAGGAAGAGATGAAATGGTTGAAAAAGGTTGGTGTGAAAGGATTGAAGGTCGATTTCTTCGGAGGCGACAAACAGGAGACCATGCGTTTCTACGAAGATATTCTTTCGGATGCGAACGATTATGGATTGATGATTATATTCCATGGTTGTACCCTGCCGCGAGGTTGGGAACGGATGTATCCCAATTATGTGGGTAGCGAAGCTGTGCTTGCTTCCGAAATGCTTATCTTCTCGCAGGATGTACGCAATCAGGAGGCCTTTTATGCCACGTTGCATCCGTTTATCCGTAATACGGTCGGTTGCATGGAATTCGGTGGTGTGTTCCTGAATCGCTTTCTCAATAAAGGAAATCAGCGCGGACAGGAACGACAGACAACAGATGCGTTTCAACTGGCGACAGGCGTATTGTTCCAGAATCCCGTGCAAATGTTTGCCCTTACACCCAACAACCTGACAGATGCTCCTAAAGAGGCTCTTGATTTTATGAAAGGGTTGCCGACAACCTGGGATGAAACAAGGTATATCGACGGTTATCCCGGCAAATATGCGGTGATAGCTCGTCGCCACGGTGATGTGTGGTATGTGGCAGGTATCAATGCGCAAGAGGAACCGCTTAAACTCACTTTCGATCTGCCTATGACTCTGCAAAAGGGAGAGACAGTAAATATCTATCAAGACAATAAAGACAGAACACTTTCACTGGGAACGCTGAAAGCGGACAAAAAAGGACGTTTCACCGTGACTATTCAGCCCAAAGGTGGTTTTATAATCGTTAAATAACTAAATAACTATATCATGAAACATAGTAAAATCCTGTCAGGAATATTATTTTTCCTGTTGATAGCTGTTTGCGTAAAGGCGCAGAACCCGATCATACAAACAAGCTATACGGCCGACCCGGCGCCGATGGTCTACAACGACCGACTCTATCTTTATACCTCACACGACGCACCCGGATCTACCTGGTTCACCATGGACGATTGGCGAGTATATTCAACCTCCGATATGGTGAACTGGACAGACCACGGAATCATTCTCTCTTACTTCGATTTCGAATGGGGAAAGAGTGATGCCTGGGCAGCACAGTGTGTTGAGAAGAATGGTAAATTCTATCTGTACGTTCCCATGATATCTAAAACAAATAACCGGGGAGCGATTGGGGTAGCCGTTGCCGACAGCCCGCTCGGTCCGTTCTATGACCCATTAGGAAAACCGCTTGTACAAAGCGAATGGGGCGATATTGACCCGACCGTTTTGATCGACGACGACGGCGAGGCTCACCTCTACTGGGGTAATCCGAAGCTTTACTACGTGAAACTAAACGAAGATATGATCTCCTATACCGGCGATGTGGTGCAGGTGCCTATGACCGAAGAGTCGTTTGGCAAGCGCGAGTTTGGCGAGAACAAGCCCGATCCCCAGCGTCCGTCCAAATATGAAGAGGGACCGTGGCTCTATAAGCGCGAGAAACTCTATTACCTGTTCTGGCCGGGTGGTCCGCTGCCTGAGTTTATCGGTTATTCCACCAGTGAGAGTCCGCAAGGCCCATGGAAATACCGGGATATCATTATGCCGGCTGAAGGCGGAGCTTTCACCAATCATCCGGGCGTGATCGACTTCAAAGGGAAAACCTATTTCTTCTATCACAACGGCGCTTTGCCCGGCGGCGGTGGTTTCACCCGTTCGGTATGCGTGGAAGAGTTGATCTTCAATAAAGACGGTTCTATCCCTCAAATGAAGATGACCGAAGGAATCACCAAAGGCATCGCTACGCTTAATCCGTATGCCAAGAACGAGGCTGAAACGATTGCCTGGTCGGAAGGATTCAGAGCATCACAAAACAAGCAGGTAGGGGTCTTCCTGACAGCTCAAAAGAGTGGAGCCCATATCAAGGTGAAAGATGTTGATTTCCGGCAAAAAGGAGCTACCCGCTTTACAGCCAGAGTGGCAACAACGCATGAAGCTCGGGTAACTATGGAGGTACGGCTCGACGGAATAGATGGTCCTTTGTTGGGAACAATTCGCATACCTCGTACGGGAGGAAGCGATCGTTGGGAATTGAGATCAATTGATATTCCTAAGACAACGGGGGTACACGACCTCTATTTTGTCGTGAAAGGACAGCCTCAAAGTCATCTTATGTATTTTGACTATTGGAAGTTCTCTGAATGATCTAATGGTTTAATAAAAAGAAGTACACCATGAATCCTCTCAAAACAGCTGTTGTTATATGCTGTGTAGCCTTGTTATGCGCTTGCTCACAGAAAAAAGAGACCATATCCCCCAACGGGAAAATCAGTGTATCGGTCTATGTAGAACCCGCTGCCGACAAAGCGTATGGGAAGGCCTATTTCGATGTCAACTATCGGGTAGGGCAATCAGAAGCCACCCTATTGTCGAAAGTCAGCCTCGGACTCTGCACCGAACAACAACGTTTTGCGGATAACCTCCGCTTGGTCTCTGTTTCTGCACCCGAAGCCATCAACGAGAGCTACGAAATGATTACCGGCAAGCGGAGTCATTGCGTCAATAACGCTGCAGAGAGGATCTATCTATTTGAGAACGAAGAGAAGCAAACGCTTAAGATTGCTTTCCGGGCATACAACGACGGCGTTGTGTTCCGTTACCAGCTCGACGAAACAGGTACTGAAACAGCGTTTGTCACCGAAGAACTTACCACGTATCCTATTCCGGATGGAACTAACCGATGGATGCAACAATATGCCAATGATTACGAAGGATTCTTTCCTTTGGCTACCAATGGGGAGTCGAAGGGAAGACGTCCTTCGCAACTTTGGGGCTACCCGGCATTGATCGAGCCGCAGGATTCTCTTTTTGTATTGATTACCGAAGCCAATATCCGGAAGGGCGACAGCGGCTCACGCTTATACAATGGCGACCAGTCCGACCAATACCAGGTGCGTAGCCCGGATGAGAAGATCGCTTTCAACAAGAGCTTCACCTCTCCCTGGCGCGTCCTGATCGTCGGAACGCTGGCTGATGTTGTCGAATCGACCTTGGTGACCGATGTGTCGGAGCCCAGCAAGGTGTCCGACACCAACTGGATTGTGCCGGGTGCTGCGGCCTGGATCTACTGGGGGCATAACCATGGCTCGCGAGATTTCCAATTGGTAAAGGAATATATCGACCTGGCAGCGCATATGGGCTGGCCTTACAACCTGATCGATTGGGAATGGGATGTGATGGCAAATGGCGGAACCATACAGGATGCCCTACAATATGCCCGAGAGAAAGGGATTAAACCGCTGTTATGGTATAACTCGGGAACGAGCTGGATTGGACCGGGTGCTCCCGGACCGTTGGATCGTTTGAACAATAAGGAGAACCGGGAAAAAGAATACGCGCAACTCCAAGAAATGGGAGTTTCAGGCATCAAGATCGATTTCTTTGCCGTCGATGGTGCAAAGATGATGGCCTATTATATCGATCTATTGGAGGATGCCTCCAAATATAAACTGATGATCAATTTCCACGGCGCTACCATTCCCCGTGGTTGGCAAAGAACCTATCCGCATCTGATGACAGTGGAGGCGGTGTATGGCGCCGAATGGTATAACAACCTGCCGATATTAACTGAGCGGGCGGCTGCACACAATGCGACCCTGCCTTTTACCCGGAACGTGATTGGTTCGATGGACTATACGCCCGGCACCTTCTCTGATTCGCAACATCCACACATCACCTCGCACGGACACGAGTTGGCGCTTCCGGTTGTTTTTGAATCGGCCTTGCAGCATATGCCCGACCGTCCGGACACCTACTACGCCCTGCCTGATGAGGTAAAGACATTCCTGTCGGGACTACCCACCGCTTGGGATGAGACGAAATTATTGTCCGGTTATCCGGGTGAAGAGGTTGTCATGGCTCGTCGCAAAGGGGATGTATGGTATATAGGTGGCCTCAATGGTACAAACGAGCGCAGAACATTGACTTTTGCCACCCACTTCCTGACAGAATCTTCTAAAACAATCACCCTGATCAAAGACGGGCAGGAGGAAAGAAGCTTTCGCATAGAGGCTCCCGCGCAAATCACAAACAGGGAAAGTGTATCAGTGGATTGCCTGTCCCGCGGCGGATTTGTGGCAGTCATAAAATAGTATAAGCACACATGAAGCTAACGAACGGCTTTCATGACCAGCGAGACATCTCAAGAGGATGGCAACTTAGGAGTAGGATTCATCAAAGCCTGTAAGAAAATAACCGTCAACTTCCGCGAATCGTTTATAGAAGTAAACTGATCATCAGACGTTGCCGTTTATGCATTTTTGTGGTGAATGCTTCTATTTTGCATAATGATATCGATATGCTCTTGGGCCCACTCAACCAATGCCTGCAAGTGCGGGAAAAGACATTCTCCTAAGGTTGTCAATTCATATTCAACCCTTGGCGGGACTTCAGCATAGATCTCACGCCTTACGATACCATCCGCTTCCATCGAACGCAAAGTGACGGTCAGCATCCGCTGCGAAACATCCCCTATGCTGCGTTGTATCTCACTAAACCGCAACCGCCCATTCTCTTTCAGCGTTGTCAAAACAAGGATTGACCATTTGTCGCCCAACCGGGAAACAACATCCCGAACCGGACAATATCCGTTTGCTTCAAATTTCTTCAAATTTTTTTCTTCCATAACACCCTCTTTCCCAACAATAGTTACACGGAGGTAAGCTCCTTACCCTCTTGTGCCTTCTTGTTTTATTAAAACACTCGTTCTATTTTTGCCATACAAAAGTAATAAAGTTACGAATAGTAACAATTGTTGATAATTAAAATTTTAAGAACATGAGCAACGTAAAGAAAGTAGCAGAAGGCACGAACTTCACCGCCGTAGACATGGGTAAACTGGCACTCCTGCCTGAAACGGCCAATGGGAAAGCATTCCTGAAAGAGATGACAAAAGCAACCGGTACGGAGATTTCGCTAAGTGTTTTGCCGGCTCGAACCGATCTTCCGATCTTTCATTCCCACAAGCAGAATGAAGAAACGTACATTATCCTGAGCGGCGAAGGCAAATTCCAGGTCGACGACCAATGTGTTGATATTGCCGAAGGAAGCGTCCTGCGCGTAGCTCCCGCCGGACTTCGCGGCATGACCAACAGCTCCGACGAGCAGATGATCTACATTGTTATTCAATCGAAAGAGAATTCCCTGGAACAATACTCCATGGAAGACGGAGTATTGCTGGAGGCAACCCCGCTCTGGAAATAGGAATAGTCAGAAGCGTAATATAAGAAGGGACTGTTTTTAACTAAAAACAGTCCCTTCTTATATTACAACCTTATCCGCCTTATCGGCGCTAAGGCGTTGATTATTTAAAAAGCTTTTGGGCTATCTCATACAGGTATATGCGACAGTTCATCCAGGTGTGTCCGCCCGGGGTGTATTTCTTTTCGTAGGGTACGCCCAGATCGTCCATTTTTGCGGCAAATCCAACGGCTCCTTCATACAGGAAGTCTTCCGTGCCACAACCCAGCCAAAGCAGTTTCAGGTTGGATTTTAATACATCAACCGATGCATATGTGCCGTTTTTAAAGCTCTCATCCACGCGCTGCGCATTGACAGCCGGTGCCATCGGGCAGATGTAATGGAACAATTCCGGATGGCCAAGCCCGGCATTCAGCGTTTGCGAACCGCCACGAGAGAATCCCGCAATAGCGCGACTGTCAGCATCGGTGCGAACGCGATAGTTTTTTTCCGTATATGGGATGACCTCTTTGATGAGTTCGTCGGTGAAATCAACCGGGCTGCCTTCGATGTTTTTGCCGGTATAGGTCATGCGAGGATTCGCATAAGGAATAACGATAATCATAGGCTCTGCCTTGCCCTGAGCGATCAGGTTGTCCAGAATGAAATTGACACGTCCCACCTTAAACCAGGTCTCGTGTGTGTCGGTGGCTCCATGTATCAGGTAAAGCACCGGATAGCTCTTACTTTTATCGTTCGGATCGTATCCGGGAGGCGTATAAACCACCAGCGGACGGGTGTCATTCAACGTCTTTGATGTGTAGAACCGGTAGGATATTTTTCCGTGAGGCACATCCTGAACGGCGTAGATCGGCGGGGTATCGCCATGCACATCCACCAGGCTGCCTTTGAATTTCTCGTTCGGGAAAATAAGGACGTTGTTCGGGTCGTTCACTGTCACCTGGTCGATAATGAAGTTGTAAGGATATAAATCAGGAGCCACAGGCGGTGTAGTAACGCTCCACACGCCATTTTCGTCTTTGGTCATCGGGAGATTTTCTTTCAGAAACTGCGCGCTGAGTTCCGCTTTTGTTGCTTCGGGCGCATTGTAACGGAAGGTTACCGTCCGGTCTTTATGCACTTCGGGCGATACGATTTGTCTTCTCATCTGTGCCTGAGCGTCTATCGCAAAGAAAAGCTGGCATACCAGGCAGCATATCAATAGGAGATTTATTCTTTTCATATGTTTATTTTATTTTTTATTTTGAAACAAAAGCTTGGCAGATTCCGCCAGGTAAAGCTTGGCATTCATCCAGGTATGTCCGCCACCGGTGATCATCGTAGTGGTTTCGATGCCGTTTTTCTCCAATTTATCCATGAACAGTTTCGCATTATCATACAGGAAGTCGTCGGTTCCTACGCCAAGCCAGAACAGATTGATGCGCTGATTGGTCTGTGCCGGATTTTGGATAAAGTGTTTGAATATGTTCTCGAATTCGGCCACATTGCCTGCAAAAGAGGCGTAAGAGCAGAGGTAAGAGAACTTATCGAGGTTATTCATGCCGAGCGTTAAGCCCTGGTTGCCACCTCTTGAAAAGCCGCCGATGCCGCGGTTATCCGCATTGTTGATCGTGCGGTAGTTCTTTTCAACATAGGGCATCATCACCTGCAGGAAGTCATCGTTCAAGCGACGACCGGCTTCCATGCCGCGTGGGTCGCCTGCGTCGAAATAGGCAGCCGGATTACCGTAAGGCATCACCACAATCATCGGCTTAGCCAATCCCTGGGCAATCAGGTTATCGAGAATAAAGTTGGCACGTCCTACTTTGAAATAGGTCTCATCCGTGTCGGTGGTACCGCTGATCAGGTAGAACACCGGATAGTCCTGATCCGGGTTTTCGTCGTAGCCGGGAGGGGTGTACACCAAGATACGCCCGGTGGTACCCAGTACGTCGGATGGATAATAGTCATAGTTGACCGTGCCATGAGGAACGTCTTTGATGGCATGTACCAGTGGCGTATCTCCTTCGATATCCACCATGCTACCTTTAAATCGTTCGTTCTCGAAATAGAATGGGTTGTTGTTGTCCATCACGGTTACACCGTCAACGACAAAACCATACGGATACATATCCGGTTCGATGGGTCCTAAGGTGACGCTCCATACGCCATTTTCATCTTTTTCCATACTGGCCATGCCCTCCATAAACTGAGGGTCGACCTTTACCTCCTTGGCGTTAGGCGCCATATAACGGAACGTAACCGTATGATCGGCATGCACCTCTGGTGAGATGATCGACGGGCGGCGTTGACGGCCGTCGTTTGCATTTTTGTTGCCGCATCCGGCCAAAACGAGACACAATAAAGCGCTAATAAACAATGCATTCTTCATAAATAGTGGTATTAAAATAAGAACATAAAATCTCTGATACAAACATAAGTCATGCACAAAGGAAATAGGTGGATTATTCTTCATTCCAAGTGGACAAACTATCCAAATTGCTCATAAAGGGTGAAACCGCAATGGATGTAGCCCCCCTCTTTTAGCTCTTAGATTTTAGTTAGGCAGTAGTGTCTTTCAATATACACAAGAATTTCTCGTTCCACTTTACATATCCCTTTTTATATCA
>NZ_JARXWI010000018.1 GCF_029893085.1 Parabacteroides sp. PFB2-10 | reverse complement strand
TCAAAAACAACTACAAAAATGACCACGTTTTGAAACGCAACTTTAAGGGGTCAGTTTAAATTGGCCGAAGGGGGTCACGTTCAATGGAATTTCCACCTGCTACGGCTGTGCCGTTGTTCTTGTTCGTTGTCATAATTGAAATTTATTAAAGTGATTAAAATTGTTGTTTATGGGATTTTATGGGCGGGTTTCCCCGCCCGGTTTATTACTGCTGTTTGGTGGGTCGGTACTTATTATCTGCCATTTGGAGAAAGCCGGAAAGCCCTAAATCGTAGCTACGGTCTATTTTTACCGTCTTGTTTATGTAGCACGCCTCAATCGTAAAGTCAAAAACAAGGTTATTCATTACGATATGCCCCCTGTTACCGTTGTCGTACCATTTGACGGCATCGCCTAACTTTGCCAGTTCTGCCCGGAACGCTGTTTCCTCGTCTATGTACTTTTGTGCGTATGCCTTTTTTTCTTCTTCCTCGTTCAAAAGGTAGGCAAGCCAAATATCCATTTTTGCCGGGGTCGGTTTCCCGACTTTATTAGGCATTTCGTTTCTGTTCGTGTAATTGTGGGTGTGCTTATGCCTGTACTGTTCGACAAGACAAAAGCGGTAAACCTTATCTGTATAATGGTGCTTATAAGCCCTTAACAGATAGCCTTTATAGTCAAGGAATACCGCAACATCTTCGGCATGGTACTTATCGTCATAATGGCTTATATAAAGCACTTCGACGGTTTTGCAGACAGGCGCGAACGGTGCAAACTGTTTCCGTAAGCCCTCTAAATTTTTTTGTTGATAGTCTGATAACTGTAAGCCGTATCTGCTTATCTCTGAAATACTAATAAAATCTCTCATGTCCGTAATTTTTAGAAGATTAAACCTATTGCCAGCGTGATTATGATTGCCAGAACGAGCAGGGAAACAAGGCAGGAAAGCAGGGTTTTCGCTACTATAAAGAGTATGTAAATACCCACTACCACCGCCACGAAAGACCAACCCCAAAGGGCAAAGCCCGTAACTACAAAAGCTATCTTCAAAACCAACCCAATGCTGATTGGAAGGTTGGAGGATCGGGTTTCACTATTTTTTTCTGTTCGTTTCATAATTTCTGACCTTTTTTTTAACCGCAATGCTGCTCGGAGCCGGTATGGAGTGTTCGAGTTTCGGGGGCAGGAAAATCCCGTGAAGAAGCCCACACAAGGCTTGCGCGAACAAAAACAGCCTACGACCAGGCACGGGTGCGGAGCATCCGATAAAAAGGCGTAGGCTGTTTTTGCGTGAAATACGCTCGCCCGGATAGATGAAGGAGGGAAAGAGGAAGATTTTTCGCGTAACCAACCGGGAAAGGGGTTAAAAGATTGGGCGAATAAAATACGCCACGTCCCCGCAGGGGATGTCGGAAGATTTTTTTGCACATTCCAAACCCTGACGGTCGCCTTTTGTGGCGCACGGCACGGAAGTATTTTCGCGCCTGAAATCGAAACACTCTAATAGGCGCAGAGTAGCATACCGATTAAAATGGGGAAGAAATTATGATAGGACAGAACAAAATCACTCGCCGCCGCTTAACCGTTAGCGGCGGCGCAAAAGGCGGATAATTGAGGAAGCCGGACGGGTGACAAATGGATTTTACCGGAGCCACACGAAGCCACAAGCATCCAGCGACCGAAGCATTGATACAGCGTGATTTTTAATGCTTTATCTTTGTTATCCCGTGATTTTTACGAACGAAAAAAGATTAATGATATGGAAATAATAAGTATAGAAGGCCGCACGTATGAGGCGTTAATGGAACGCTTCGAGCAGATCGTCCGCAAGGTGGACGCCCTATGTGAACAGAGTGGCGGGAAGGAGTTAAAAAAATGGCTGGACGGGCAGGACGTTTGTGCTATTCTGAATGTCAGTAAAAGGACGCTGCAATCCCTGCGGGATAGCGGCAGATTGTCCTATACGCAGATTAATCGAATGATGTATTATAAGCCCGAAGATGTGGAAAGGTTGATTAGTGATATGTCCGAAGGGAAGGAGGTGCGCCATGAAAAATAATCCCGAATATTCAGATTTAGGGGGCGACCTGGTTACAAAGGATAACCCGCGCATGGTTCAGTTATTCCGGTCAATAGAAAAAGTATTTATCCGCCTGGAGTTAATGGCAAAAAACTATAAGCCTGTATTGAACGGCGAAAGATACCTGACCGATAAAGAAGTATCGCAGCGGTTAAAGATAAGCCGCCGTACATTGCAGGACTACCGCAACGAGGGTAAAATACCCTATTGTCAGATAGGGGGTAAAATCCTCTACCGCGAAAGCGATCTGCAAAAGATGTTAGACGAAAGCTACCGGGAGGCGTACAAATAAGCCCGCCGGAGATAAACACTAAAAGCGGGCAGGCTTTCGGTAGCCTGCCCGCTTTTTTATGGGCTGTATTAAAATGAAGCCGCCTTAAATTCTGCTATCCCGTTAAGACGGTTTGCAAGTAAATCGGCATCCCGGCTTAACTTTTCATGCGTGATTTTGGCGTAAATCTGTGTTGTGCGGATATTCTTATGACCCAGCATTTTCGCAAGGGATTCGATAGGTACGCCGTTGGTAAGGCATATTTCCGTCGCGTATGTGTGGCGGGCAACGTGCCAGGTAATATGCTTTTCCAAACCGCACTCTTTTTCTATCAGTTTCAGCAAATATTTCGCTCTCGGATAACAGGGGGCAGGCAGTAATTTATCCCCGGAGGCAAGCCCTTTATACTTCTCCAGTATCTTCATTGGAATTTCCAACACAGGCACGGTCGATGATACATTGCTTTTATCCCGGCGCTTTACGAGCCATTGGTGTTTTGTATCGAAGGAACTTTGCAGGTTGTCAATCGTCATGCTGTAAAGGTCGGTGTAGGCAAAACCCGTGAAACAGCAAAATATGAACATATCCCGTGCTAATGTCATATCATCATCAGAAAATTGAGCCTCCATAAGCACCTTAATTTCATCTTTTGTCAGAAATCCCCGGTCTGCCACTTCGGGCTTAATGCTATATTCAAAAAAAGGGTTTCGTTGAAGCCAACCGTTATTAATGGCAGTCGTAATCATTCTTTGTAAAGGCATCATATAGACCCATATTGTTGTCGAGCCGCAATCTTTTTCGGTGCGTAGGAATAATTCAAAATCGGTAATAAAGGCGGGCTGTATCTCCTTTAGGGCAATATCGGTGCGGTTGTATCGGTGTTTTATAAATTCTTCCAGCAGCTTATATACACGCTGATACCGATAGAGTGTTCTCCAACTGCGACCGCCTGCCTGATACATTTTTTCAAAATCTTCATTATGGCGTGCAAACACTTTAAGCAGGGTTTCGCACCGCATATCCATACCCAGGTAGGCATTTTTCACTTTCTCGGCACTTACATAGCCGTCGCGGTTCACTATCTCGCGGTAGTGCTTTGTAAGGCTTGCGCCCACCTGATCGAGCAGGCGGTTAGCTTCGCGGGCTTGTTCACTTCGCCCGGAAGCCCGGCCTGCATCCACGTCCCAAATTTTGGGGTCGATGTCAAATTTGCAACTGAATTGAACGGCTTTGCCGTCAATAGTAATACGACCCATTACAGGGCACAATCCGTTTTTCTTCGGCTGGCTTTTCTTCACGTAGAAAAGCACGTTAAATGTACTTCGCATAACTCAATTTTTTATTGGTTCAAAATTAATTCTAATTGAGTTATCTGTCGTTACGCAAATTATTGTGATTCAATACATACGCATCATTCTATCGGATTTTTTGCCGCTGTCCGTCCAAAATATTACCTTTGGGGAGGAATAAACGAGCAAAAAGCGTAGAAACAGCGTCGTTACTGATATACCGGGTAATCCATAAGTCAGACAAACGAGTTACGAATATGGTTACGTTCCGGGGCTTTAAGTGTCTTTTTAATGACTTTACTTGTCCGTGCGGTAAAACCGAAAATCGTTTGAAACGCCTGATTTTCAATTAACTTTCGCTATTCTGCTTCTTTTTACTTTTTTATTCTGTATTTTTGCATAAGATAGGATGCGCTTCGGCAATTCAAGCAAGCTTGATTGCACTCAGCATTCTCTATTTTTACACTTATTTATAAACTACTTGTATGCAAAAGATATTGTCTGTTCCCTTGTCGATTATTTATTATCTATTGTTTCTCTGTATTATACTGGTTTTTCATCCTATCCAATGGATTTGTTTCAATCTGTTTGGCTATAAAGCGCATAAACGGAGTGTTGATCTATTGAATTTCTTTCTGGTCGCTAATACTTACCTGTTGGGGACACGTTACAGAATTGAATATCCGGAAAACCTGCTCCAGAACGTGCCGCTTATTATCGCAGCGAATCATCAAAGTATGTACGATATCACTACGATCGGCTGGTTTATGCGCAAGATACATCCCAAATTTGTCAGTAAGATTGAATTGAGCAAAGGCATCCCCAGCATCTCCTACAACCTGAATCACGGTGGTTCGGTTGTAATCGACCGCAAAGATCCGAAACAGGCCTTATCGGCGATTGCCTCCTTGGGGAAATACATTGAAACCAATAACCGTTCGGCTGTTATTTTCCCGGAGGGAACCAGAAGCCGGACAGGAGAACCCCGCCGTTTTGCGGAGAACGGACTGAAAATCCTATGCAAATACGCCCCTTCGGCTTATATGGCTCCGGTTACGATCCACAACTCCTGGAAGATGACTCGCTGGGGTATTTTTCCGTTGGGATTGGGGAACGAACTGATCGTTACCATCCATCCGCCGTTTCCTGTCAAAGAGCAGTCCTTCGCTGAGACATTCGAGCGAACAGAGAGAGCTGTTATTGAAGGCTTGGCGTTGCACTCTACTTCCATTTTCGTATCATAAGATAGAATATATGAAGATATAAAAAACGCCTAAAATTTGGCAGATAAAAAAATATGCATACCTTTGCAACGCTTTTAGAAGAAATTCTCCAAGCAAACATATTGAAACATGCCCAGATGGCGGAATTGGTAGACGCGCTGGTCTCAAACACCAGTGGGGTAATTCCCATGCCGGTTCGATCCCGGCTCTGGGTACGGTTAAAACAAAAGCCTAATTGAAAATCAATCAATTAGGCTTTTTCTTTTGAGGGTTTGTTCCCAAATTGTTCCCAAGCATCCAAAAATGGAATATCTTTCTTTCAGAATGAACATAATTAAGCGTTTCTTGTTATATTTGCAACTATTCATCCCCCATTGAGCCGTTACCATCCTAAAAAAATAACTACAATTACACCTGTTGCAAGATTGTGTGAATCAGGCTGCTGACAATGTGCAATATAGAAGCAAAAGCTTCTGGATGATTATGACATTTTCACTTTCTGCCAACTTCATCAACTCTCGATGCTCTTCCCAATCTGCCTTTGTTCGCAGCCCCAAACTAATGGATCGAGCTATGACTAATTTGATAACAGGCGAAATGACAATTTTTTCGGCAAAGGTCGTCTCTGGATTACGCCGTATCTCTTCACCACGTTCCACCATCCGTTCAAAGCTCTTTCCAAAGTAAAGCCATGAAAGCATTGCTGGCACAATAGATTCTGGAGAAGAGTTCTCAAATTCGTTTATCAAGGACTCTGCAAGATTGTTTTCAGAAAAGAGAGTTTCTATATCAGAAACATCTTCTGTTGATGCCTGGTTAACTCTTTTTCGAATGATCTTCTGATACTTCGGCACCAAAGAGAAAGCCTTTGTAAGAATTTGCTGGTAACCGGCATTATCCTTTCGGTTCATCTCTTCCTCAAAGCAATCGTATTCCTCAGGGTGAGAATCCATCCAGTCTTTTATCTGTTGCTTGAAGTTATCAAAATCTTGTTGGCTCATATCAAAATAATTGCTACAACAAAGATAATCAGCATTTCACAAAAAGAGTTACTTTTGTGAATCAATCTACATTCTCATGGGTTTAAGCATACATTATAGTGGACGAATTAAGGATGCAGCTTCTTTGCCTCTCTTAATTGAAGAAGTGAAAGATGTTTGTTCTGTTTATGGATGGAAATATCGTATTGCCGAAACTGTTTTTCCGAACAACACTTTGAACGAGCAAGAACATTTCAGTCCAATTTATGGAATAAGCTTTACTCCACCTGAATGTGAAACAATCTCTTTAACGTTTCTCTCTAATGGTGTTATGGCTTGTTCGTCGGGCATCTACCTTTTCGGTAATTCTAAAAACGCAACCGAAAGAGACTATATTTACCGTCTATTTGCTAAAACACAATTTGCGGGAATGGCTACACATGCTATCATCATAAATTTATTTAGACATCTGGAAAGTAAATATTTAACAGATTTCAAGTTGAAGGATGATAGCCGTTACTGGGAGACCGGAGATGAAAACCTGCTGCAAGAAAAGTTCAAAGAGTATGACGCATTGCTCGATAATTTTGTGTTATCGTTTCAAACCTTTCCTGTTGAAAAAGGCGAAGGTCTTATGGATTACTTTGATCGGTTGCTGGAGCATATTAACCGGCTCAAGAAATAATGATGCATCCGATATCATTTATAGAAAATCGCACAACCATTACATGGTAATTGATTGAATTTGCGATATATACCTGTAAAGTGGGTTATTTTATTTCCCAGTAACCGCCTCTATCTCCACCAATACGTTCAAGGAAACCTTTCTCCTTTAACTTTTGTATATCTCTTTCGACTGTCCTATCTGCAATTTGCAACAATGCGGAGATCTCTTTAGCAGAAATTACATTATTCTGTTCAATATGTTGCAAGATCGCCTTCTGTCTTTCGGTCAATTTTTCTCCGACATTCTTCTCCGACACTTCTCCGACACTTCTCCGACTTTTCTCCGACTTTTCTGCACCATCTGCATCACTTTCTGCACTATTTCTCTCCTTTTCTGCTTCATCAGCATTCATAACAATAGCCTTGAAAGTTGTAATGTCTTCAAACTTAAAGACAGCTAAGCCATTTTTATTTGCCACCAATTCCTCTTGAACCGTTTCGACCCCTCGTCCAAACTGATTTACATAGCCAAGTGTTTTCATCGCAACGGCAATAACTGGATTACGATAGTCTGTCTCATTGGGGAAATTTTCGGGACTAACCTTCCCATAAAGATTTCCGGGATTATCCATTTCAATCCTATCGGAATACTCGTAAAATTTGGCAGGAGCATTTGTTTGATAATTCCGGTGCATAACAAGGTTCATTGCCAATTCTCGCATAGCTTCGTATGGATAATTGATTCTCATTTCTTCTCGTAAGACCGTAACAAATACCGGGCGTTGCTTTTGAATAGTGTATTTGATAAAATAATCTAACTCCTTCAGCATTGTTAGCAAATTGCCTGAGAATTGCCTTTCGTTTAGTACTTTGGACGTTCGAGTTTTCCCTTCAAATTGCACGTATTGAATATATGAACCAAAGAGAATGTGTTTTGGGTCTTTCCCTATCAACAAAACCCCTGCGACAGTCGGACAATCGTGTAATAAATCAAATAGCTGCAGAGAGGCTAATTGTTGTTTGAGCTCTCTCTTGTCGTTTTTTAAAACGCTTGCTTTCACGAATTTCGGAAGGTATTCTGTCTTAAACAAGTCCAAATCCAAATCATCAATCGTACTATGTAAACAAGGAGTAGTGTCGAATGTGGGAGATTTTACTTCACTTTTCTCACGGAGAATCCTATCTTCCTCCTCATTCGCTTCACTTTTTCTTGCTCCAATACGAACGTAAGTTGTACCCTTATATTTGACAGGTGTAATTTTGCTCGGCAGAACTTCAACTACCGCCAGATCTCCTTCGGGGAACGATACCTTTTCAACCATCAAGGCAGGTTTTGGCTGGATGTTTCCATCGGAACGAAGACCGGCAAGATTTCTCAACAACTCGTCTGTAACTTTTAATCCATTCAATGAGCCATCATCATGAGTGCCTACCATTAAGTAGCCAGGGAGCTTCTTATTAGAAAGATCATTGGCAAAAGCACAGATCGCTTTGGCAAATTTTTCCGTGTCCTTTGTAGAAATCGTTCGCTCAACACGTTCATTCTCAATATCTACAAGTAATTCCTTTATCTGGTCTTTTGAAATCATAAAATTCTGATATTTAAAACAAAAGTATATTTTTATTCTGACATACCTATTAATTCTTTCTTCACATTATCGTTTGCGTTTTATTATCCGCATAGTCAAAAAACGTCGATTATATAAAGCTGTTGACAATGTATTGCAAAATTTCGTCGATTATAATCAGTGAAAAGCAAAAAAACGTCGATTAATCCAACAGATTTACTAATTCTTTTTTCATTTCCTCGTCTATCTCCCGATAACGGCTAAAAGCTTTGCTCCCTTCCTTGTGTCCGCTCAACGCTCCGATCAGATTCGGGTCTTTCACTTTTTTGTAGATATTCCCGATGAATGTCCGCCGAGCCATGTGGCTACTGGCGACTTCATATAGCGGTTTCTTAACTTCTTCATTTGTGAGTGGGTCAAGAATAGTAACGATTCTGTTTACCTCTGCCAGTTCAAAGGCTTTCTTTATGGCATCATTGTATTTCTGCTCTGAAATGAATGGAAGGAGTTTGTTCCCTTCATGATCTTTATACTTCTCTAATATAGCTTTTGCTTTGTCGTTCAAAGGGACTCTTACCGTTACCGGATTCCCTTCTTTTGTCTTTCTGGGAATATACTCTATTGCACCGTTGATTACATTTTGCTTTGTCATTCGATATAAGTCACCAACCCGACAACCTATCAGACTTTGAAATACAAATATATCTCGTTGGATTTCTACTTGCTTATGTTCTGATAGGTCTTTCTCGTAGAGTTTATCACGTTCTTCTAATGTGATGTAAACAGGTGTTCCGTATGTACATTCCTCAATTCTAAAATTGTCGAATGGTCTGTTTGTGGTTCTCTTTTTCTCATAACACCACAGGAAAAAGGTTCTTATCCGGCAAAAGCAATCAATCAGTGTGTTTCGTCCTCTCGGCTTCGGTATCCGTTTTTCTGGGATTTGCTCATAAATAGCCGGATACAATTCGTAATATTTGTGCTCATTCTCAAAGAAATTCCAAATATCTTGTAGCGTATCAGGTGTTACATTGTCAATGTCTAACACAAACGACTTCTGTCCTCGCTTGGTCGCTCTTACATATAATTCATAACGAAGCAATGCTCTCTTGACTACTCGGAAATTTTTCCGCCTTACCTCAGAGAGTTTATGTTTCAAAAGGAAGTCATCCATAAGCTGCCCAAAAGTAAGTTTCGTTTCTGCTTCGACCTCTTCTTGGGTTTTGTATTTGTCGGGATGGTGGTAGCGGTCGATCATTTCGCTCAACCATTCAGCATCGGCATCTTCTGTATAATTCTGAGTGATGAGAGATATGATACTTTGAATATCATTTCTCAACTTCATTTTCACTTCATCGTTTATCAAGGCAACCCGGTCTTTGTAGCCTTGCTTCTCCGGGCTCCAATGGTTCGGGTTAATCGTCAATTCGCTTGCCGATTTGAAATCCTTATTTTTGTCTCGCAAACGGAAGTAGATGGTCGCTTGACTATCCGTATCATTCTTCTTAGCGGTCTTTCTTAGAAATGCAGAAACCTTCTATTTTGGGATCAAACTTTCGTTCATATCATTAAGTTTTTCCTTATTCGCCCCAACTACATTTCTTGAAGTGTTAGCATAACAGTAAACGCAATAATGAGAACAAGTATTATACATTCCTATATCCTTACTTGTCATGCAACCACATGTTTTTCTTTGTCCCTTATCCTTCATGTTAACTAGCTTTAGCGAAATATTTGATTCGTTTCCGAACAAAGTCTTTTCAGGCAGTTTGCCATAATTGAGATAATAAATTAAATCAGCATCACTGGAAAAGATTTGTTTCATCAATTCTCCGTCTATACAACGATTATGTTCGATGCCGTATTTATCTAAGTCAACTTCTTCAGCACAAGTAGCCATCGAGATCTTCCATCCATCTTTCGTCCACGCCTCGCGTATTTTCGCAAGCCCCTCAACAATTTCAGCTATTTGCTCTTGGCTTGGCTCCGCTATATTCAAGTTTTCTTTAGTGAAAGACTTCGTTTCTTTAATAAGATTATTTTGAACCTTACGATATGCCTTGACATCTATAAAACTAAAAACGAGTTTGTTTGTAAAGCCTTTTAAGGCATTCCCAATATGCCAAATGCGAGTTAACAATATTCTTGGGGTAATTTCATTGGTCAACATAATAGGATCAAATCGCCATATAACTTTGTCTTTCCCGATCAAAGTTGCAAGCTCCTTAAATGTACCTATTCTGCTTGCCAAACTCGGCACATTGGGTTCGAACCTCTCTTTCTCATAGTCATTGAGCGTATATTGAAAATAATAATTAATACCTCTTTTATCCAACTCATTCAGGAACGGGATTAAAGGTTTAGGGTTCTTGGTCCAAAAAACTATGACTTTACAATTCTTAAAAGAAATGTATGTCGGCTGCTGGTTAAAAGGATTGTACCAAATGACGTATCCAGCTTTCAGTCTGTTGACAAACCATTTAGCATAAAACGCTGGTATATCAGTACTTCTGCTCGCGGATATTATTATTGGAGCCTGAGCTTCAACATTAGTTCCATTGTCGGTCATTATTTGGATTTTATCACTCATTGGACAAATATAATTCTTTAAGTTTGACAACTATTTGATTTAAAAGATTAGGCTCAATTCTACCTTTTGAGTTATTCTCAAAATGTTTGATAACTTCCTTGTTTGAATGATCTGTTAACGACTTCCAAGAACCTGTCTTTATTTTGTAGCCTCCATCTTTGTGTACCTTCTGTATCCAATCTATTTCTTCTTTTACTTCTTTTTTCTTATTGCTCGGTACTTCTAAAAAAGACAATACATTTTCATCTAAATAAAATTCTTTTTCTGGCAGGGAACTAAAATCTAATGTAGGTTCTTGCTGTAGGGGTATTTTTTGTTGATTTGGTAACAAAACTGTTTTAATTTTTTCAATAGTTGTTTTTCTTTGATTGGGAATAATGGAAAACAATTTTTCGTTTATTAAAAAATGATTATTTTTCCAAGCATCAATAACTGAATCTATTTGTTTTTCTGTTATTTTTGCTTGTTTCAATTTTTCTCGGATACACTTTTCTTCAGGATCTTCTTCCTTTATACCTGCCACCTTCTTTTCTTTATTTTTTGTTGATTTTTTCACTTTTGGAGAGAATACGTCACCTCCTTTTTCTTCTTGCTTTCTTCCTGTTTCTAGTGTTATATCGATCTCAGGAAATCCTCCATTAAGTTTTTCTTTTAATAGCAAATAATAAATTGACTTAAATGCTTCGCAGAAAACATTTTTATTTTTTAACACCTGATTAAAGATCGTTTTGGGCATATCCACATATCCACATGCCGCACCCCATAGTCCTAAGACATATTTATAATCTGAAACCCCATTTTCTTCCAAATAGCGCATTAAGTCCTCGTAATCATCCCCTTTGAGAAGAAATGCAGCGATTGACAACAAACACACATCAGGAGCTGTTTGCAAATTAAATGGCTCATTCTTTATCATATTTCTTTGTAAATCTTTTAGATATTTTGTTTCGTTATTGATACTTTCATCCCAGATGCCTCCCCTAATCTCTATTATTGATTTTATTTCAGAGACAATTTCTTTTGTTATGTCACGTATTCTTAATCTCAAATCTTCTATAGTTATGGCTCTATCAAAAAAGAACTGTGCCATAATGCTATTGTACATTTCTGTATTTTCTCCTTGTATAGAAACTGTAGAATAGTCATCTTGAATGAGGATGTTGTTTATTAAGTCAAGCTCACAACTTAAATTCTTGCCTTCATCAATGATTTTTTTTGTGTAATTACATAATTCATCTCTATAATCAATCCAATTTGATGAGATTACTGTAGATAAATAAGTATGTCTTCGAATGGGAATATTGTGTTGACTAGCAAAATTCATTTTCGCCTGATATGCAACATTAAGATTTCTCAAAATATTATTGAATTCATTTTTATCATTTTCAGAAGAAAATTTTAAGAGCATTTCTTCCCATAACTCTTTCAATTTTCTTTTGTGTGGATCAATTTTGTCATACTCTTTATCCAAGGCTTCTATTTTTATTTTAAATAGCTCATTATTCCCATCTTTATTGCTGATTATTGATGATACAAGATTATAAATGTGCTTTTGGATTCCCAAGAGCTGGCCAATTTCTTTAGGTAACGATTTAGTGGCTCCTAAATAATAGCCATACAAGAAACCTTTTATTTTATTTATCTTATTATCTTTTGAAATTTCATTTATTTCAAAATCAAAATCAGAAAAAGATTTTTCATTTAATATTTCTGTTAAAGCAAAAAACTTGTTTGGTGTAATTAATTCTATCCTAAATAAATTTCCTATTTTATTGCAGAGACTATCCTCGCACTTCAAGATAGCTAATCTCATCGCTTGCGAAGAGAAAAAGAATATTCTACAATTCCATGGGGTTAAATAAATTGTTTTACTACAAAGATAAATATCACAAATCGGATTATTTGAATTTATCTTTTGGATTCGATTCTTTTCATTTAACTGATAATCATCTTCTATTTCAATCACCATTGGATAATTTTCATTCTCCAAATCTCGAATTTCAAAAAATGGAATCTCTGAAAAAAGAACAAGACTATTGTTGATTGATATGTGATCCAGCTTTTGGAATGTCCTATAACCAAAATCTCTTTTAGAGTAGAATGAATACGGAGATATGCTTTCGGAAGAAAGTATATTGTCTATATTCAAACTTGATAAAGCTATATAGTATTTCATAACTCAAATTATTTCGTCATCATTGTTATTTGCATATAGATCAGAATCTGGGTTCGGAAAAAAAGGAGACAAAGTATTGGAATAACACAAATATAGATGCTCACTACATCTTGTCATCGCTACATAAATTGCCGAACGCTTCTCTTCTTCAAATTTTATCTCACAACAGGGCAGGAATACATCTTTGAATTGTAATCCTTTTGCGCACCACCAAGTCATAATCTTTGGGTTTGATGAATGAAAATCTAAATCCATCTCAGTACTTTGATTAGCATTATACTTAAATTCATTCGGTTCTCCGTGTTTGCTAAAATAGTCTTTCACATATTCGACGGATATTTTTTCATTGCCTATTCGAGAAGCAGCCTTTGCTTTTGTATTGAATGGCATTAGTATGCCAACATTTGTCAAAGATTTGTTTCTTATGAGTCGAATTATCTCATCCAACTGTTCATCTATAGAATTTTTAAGTATTATTTGTGGTTTCTCTCCTTCTCGTTTGCATTTTTCAACTATATCTTCGACTTTACCAACCTTTTCTGCTAAAGCTGCAACTTCTTTGGTCAAGCGATAGTTAAAATACAAAGGAGTTGCAGAAATACCTAATTTGTGAGCTGTTTCTTCTACTTTTTGGAGAGGACCTCGGAATCCCATAATTGACTGCTCAGTATCTCCAAAAAAGAAGCAAATATTGGCATGTTCACACATTTCGTCTATTTCCGATGGCGAAAAATCTTGACATTCGTCAACAATTAAGTAGTCAACTTTATTCTTAGGCCAGCCATTATAATGGTATACGTTAGATAGATTTAACGATTCAAGTCCATCATTAAAATATTTTTTTAATGTTTTAGTGAAAACAATTACAGCGTAAGAGCCTAATGAGGAGATTTGTTTTGCTTTATGTAAAGCAATCACAGACTTTCCGCTACCAGCACTACCCGTAATAACCATTGATTTGTTTACTTTTCGGTCAACTAATTGACGTTGAAAGTCATCCAACTTTGCGTAATCAATATAAAATTCATTCTCCATAAAATATTAGTTTGAGTTGTTTATATCAAAAGAACTAAGGCATCTTACTCCTTTAGAAAGGGGACAATAAATATTTTCTCCATTTTTCACTTGGATGATTAGCTCTCCAATAAGTAATTTTGGCATAATAAGTTCGACAAAGTTCTTACGCCCTAAAATCCGGTATGAGACTTTACTTAAATCATTCTGTTTTC
Source organism: Parabacteroides sp. PFB2-10 (assembly GCF_029893085.1). Lineage (GTDB taxonomy): Bacteria > Bacteroidota > Bacteroidia > Bacteroidales > Tannerellaceae > QVMG01. The sequence goes on along the minus strand of NZ_JARXWI010000018.1, from coordinate 51,437 downwards.
GACTGTGAGTTATTTTGAAAAGTCGTTGAGAAAAACACTCTTGAGTACACGCCCTTTCATACCGATAACATGAAAGAGGTATCAAAGTCTTAAAGGAATTATTGGATTTCTTTACAAATTCACGTAACCCATTATTCATATAGATTGGATAGAAAGTCCCTATCGCAGGGCTTTTCACTGTAACATCAAGAATTACCATTATCCCTTTTTCGGTGAGTTTTGAAGCTAATATTTCAGCAATATATTTGTATGCATTCTCAGGAATTCGCTTTTTTGATATTAATTCACATATAGCCTTGAATGATAATATATAGTCAAATGATCCTTGTATAACATCTTTCATAAGCTCAATATCGCTACTGTCAGATACCGCTATGGGACCAACAATCAAATTGATAGAATATTGGCAGTGTAGTCTGAATTGATCTATTATGGATTCCAACCGTCGCAAAGCATAGTGATTCCCATCAAGAGCCAAGATATTTATGTTTTCTATATCAGGGTGATATTTGGTAAGAGCCATCAAAAGCCCTATAATTTCTCCCCCTGTTCCACATCCGAAATCGAGAATGGATAATTCTCTTTTTAGTTGTATTTCAGAGAAATAATTGCCATTACTAAGCAAATTGTCAAATATACAAAATGACTCAGCATAACTTCTAGGGAAATATGTTCCTAGGTATGTTTTCACCTCTTCTTTAGACAAATCCAAGTTATATTCATATCTGATATAGTCAGGAGAATATATACCTCCAAGTTCTTTGAAGATATAAGAATCTAACCAGTCCGGAAGGACTGTGCTATCCATAAATGAATTTGTATCATATTTTTTCTCCATAGAAACATCTAAAAACAACAAGCACAAAAATACATTTTTTTCTCAAGATACAGTTCTAATTACATCCTAAAACCTTTTCTTTCACCTATTTCTGGCTCCTCCTTAATCTTTATTCCCATTGGTTCCTGAAATTCCACGTTTTTCTGCCTACGCCAGTTTGTATCGCTAACTCCATCGAGAGTAAGCTGATATTTGTCCGGCTCTTTGGAATGTGGTTTTATCTCCGCCACCGAATGTTCTGTCTTGAAGTACCGTTGATATTCCGGGGAGTATACTGACCCTTTGAATCCTACTGGTTTCATTTTTAGAATCTCCTTAATTAGGGCTTCAGAGAATCTCATCGCGAGTAATAGTTTCTCTATCCAGAGCAACTCTTTAATTTGGGGGAACAGATCATGTATTTTCTTTAGTTCCTGCTTTAACTTACCCATTGTCGTTTCATGTTCTTGTTGTATGGTTAGCACATATCCTTTTAAGCCTCTACATTTATAGAATAAGTTATGGATTAGGTATCTAATGCCTCAACTCATAGATAGCATCCAAATCAGCTAAAAATTGGTTCGAGAATAGGACGTTTAAGGGTACTTTTCTTTTGGGGATTTGTTCCCAATTAAATTCATTAGAACGAAATGGCTTCCTGCCATTTTGTCGCATTCATTTCCCTTTCCGAAACGTCCCAACCTCTTTTTTGTAAATGCCCGATTTGTCATTTTGATATTTCGGTGGGAGAATTTTGTCGAAATGCAAGGAGTATTTTGACAAAGTCCCGGGAGAAACACTTTTTAACACTTCGGATAGTAAGTATAAATAGGTCATTTAGTTAGAAAAGAGGGGTTGGTTGCTTACAGGTTGGTTTTGGGTTTTTGACGGTTTTTGGCGGATCATAGCACCTGTCGTAATGGCAGTTGCTGTTTTGGGGAGGGTGGTGTTTAATTATTATTAATGTAAAAGGGGCGGGACGGGAAGCTGATTTCTATTATCTTAGCCTCTGTTATCAATAATTGCCCGTTATGAAAATGAAATACATCTTTATCTTTTCCTTGTTTTTTATGGCTCTTATGGCCTCCTGTGGGCAGAAAAAGCAGCAGGTAGCAGTTGAGGCGGAGGTGCAGGATTGGGGTGTGGTCACCCAGGAGATAACGATTGATGATCAACCGGTGGCAACCGGCGAAACCCCTACACCATAGATATGCGCAGGCGGATCACTGCTCATTGGGTGTTTTTCAAAAGCACGTTGTCGTTCAGTATCCCGGTGATGGGGGTGTTGGCCTGGCTCGGGTTGGGCGTTTCCGCCAAAATGCCTGTGGGGGTGTTGGGTTGGATATCGGCTGTTTTGGCCTATTTCCCTGTGGCTATAATCCTGGATTTCCTCTACAAAGAGTTGTCTCGCAAGGAGGAGTATTACTTCTACCATAATCTTTCGATCACCCGGCTGGAATTATGGATCGTCTCCTTTCTTCTCTCTTATTCGGTTTATCTCCTTTCCTTTTTTGCTCATTCGTTATGGAACATGGCCTCGAAGTAGATAGCGTATTGAAGATGTATGGCGAACATACGGTTCTCGCTGATATCTATATAGGACTTCAACGGGGCGAGGTGGTCGGTCTGTTCGGCAGGAACGGCAGCGGGAAATCGACCCTGTTGAAGATTATTTTCGGCACACTTAGGGGAGATCGTTGTTTCATTCGTATTGATGGAAAGGTATGCGCTCGACAGGCTTTCCGATCCGGCCAGGTCGCCTATCTCCCCCAGCACAACTTCTTGCCGATGCATTTGAAGGTCAGTCAAGTGATTGAGTTCTATATCCCCCGGGAGCGGCAAAGGGAATTTTTGGTTGATCCGCATCTGTTTAAGATACGCCATTCCAACGTACATGAGTTATCGGGAGGAGAACTGCGTTTTCTGGAGATCAAACTGATCCTCTTCTCTGAGGCGCCCTACATTCTGTTAGACGAGCCGTTCAACGGTCTCTCGCCTATTGCTGCCGAGGCCATACGGCATCATATCGCCCACGCAGCACAGACAAAAGGGATTCTCCTGACCGATCATAATTTCCGGGAGGTGCATAAAGCGGTCACCCGGATCCTATTGCTCGACCAGTGTTATCTGCGCCCGATCAACCAGCCGGAAGAGCTCATCCCGTACGGCTATTACAAAGAAGAAGAATAGGTAGGATTTGGGTCTATTCCCCATTCTCTTTGGACAAATGACCCCCATGATTGAACAATTATTACCCCTGCGAATGGGGAAAAAGCCGTATGTTTGCATGACTTTTCCCCTGTGGAAAACAGATAAAGAGATTAATTATACATCATTAATACAAAGTGGTATGAAAACAAATTATGAATTACGTTACGCGGCTCATCCCGAGGATGCCAAATCGTATGATACGAAAAGGCTGCGTAAAGACTTCCTGATTGAAAAGGTGTTTGCACCGGATGAGGTAAATATGGTCTATTCGATGTATGACCGTATGGTTGTTGGCGGCGCCATGCCGAAAGCCGAAAAATTACATCTCGAAGCGATCGATCCGTTGAAACAGGCTTTTTTCCTGCATGCACGCGAAATGGGTATTTACAACGTAGGCGGCCCGGGCATTGTATATGTGGGCAATGATAAATTTGAGCTCGACTATAAAGAGGCGCTTTACTTGGGAAGCGGCGACCGCGAAGTCTATTTTGAAAGCAAAGACAGTACCAAGCCGGCTCTGTTTTATTTCAACTCACTGACGGCTCATCGCAATTATCCGGATAAAAAGGTGACGAAGGCGGATGCCGTTGTGGCCGAACTGGGTACTTTGGAAACATCCAACCACCGCAATATCAACAAGATGCTGGTAAACCAGGTATTGCCTACCTGCCAGTTGCAGATGGGTATGACCGAACTGGCTCCGGGTAGTGTATGGAACACCATGCCTCCCCATGTGCATTCACGCCGTATGGAGGCCTATTTCTATTTTGAAGTGCCTGCCGACCAGTCGGTTTGTCACTTTATGGGCGAGATAGACGAAACGCGCCATATCTGGATGCAGAACAACCAGGCGGTGTTATCGCCCGAATGGTCGATCCACTCGGCAGCAGCCACCTCCAACTACACCTTTATCTGGGGTATGGGAGGCGAGAATCTCGATTATGGCGATCAGGACTTTTCAGCGATTACGGACATTAAATAATAAAATCGAATTATGAATTGTGAATTAGGAGGTGTTCCCAGCCATCATAATTCATAATTCATAATTCATAATTAGAAATAAGATGGCAAATTTTTCATTAGAAGGCAAAATAGCCTTGGTAACCGGTGCTTCGTATGGTATCGGATTCGCGATCGCTTCTGCTTTGTCAGAGGCAGGTGCAACCATTGTTTTTAACGACATCAACCAGGATATGGTCAACAAAGGGTTGGCCGCTTACACAGAAAAAGGAATCAAAGCCCACGGATATGTGTGCGACGTAACCAACGAAGAGGGGGTTTACGCCATGGTGGCGCAGATCGAAAAAGAGGTAGGTGTGATCGATATCTTAGTGAACAACGCGGGTATCATCAAACGTATCCCGATGATTGAGATGTCGGCTGCCGACTTCCGCCAGGTGATCGATATCGACCTGAACGGGCCGTTTATTGTAGCCAAAGCAGTTATCCCCGGCATGATCAAGAAGGGAGCCGGAAAGATTATCAATATCTGCTCGATGATGAGTGAACTGGGACGCGAAACCGTTTCTGCTTACGCGGCAGCCAAGGGTGGTTTGAAAATGCTTACCCGCAATATTGCTTCGGAATATGGCGAATACAACATCCAGTGTAATGGTATCGGCCCGGGTTATATTGCCACTCCGCAGACCGCTCCGCTTCGCGAAAAGCAAGCCGACGGCTCACGCCATCCGTTTGACTCGTTCATTATCGCCAAGACACCGGCTGCCCGTTGGGGTAATCCGGAAGACCTGGCCGGACCGGCAGTGTTCTTAGCGTCTGAAGCATCCGACTTTGTGAACGGACATATCCTGTATGTAGACGGAGGAATTCTGGCTTATATTGGAAAGCAACCGTAAGGGGGAAAGTAGTTATCAGTTGTGTTGCAACTTAGTAGTCAGAGTAGTCAAAGTAGTCAAAGAAATTTCTATTCTACTTAACTACTAAGTTGCAACGCAACTGATAACTACTTTAACTACTCTGACTACTAATAAAAAAGCTACCCTTCGGGGTAGCTTTTTTATTACGCATAATTCTCTTTCATCGGCTCAAAGAAGGCCTGTGGGTGTTCGCATGCCGGGCATTTCTGCGGGGCATTCTTGCCTTCATGCACATATCCGCAGTTGCGGCATTGCCATTTGATGGCTTCATCCTTTTCAAACACCTTGTTCAATTCAATATTTTCCAACAGCTGACGGTAGCGTTTCTCATGCTCTACCTCCACTTTGGCGATCATACGGAAAGCAATTGCAATCTGTTTGAAGCCTTCTTCTTCGGCTATCGCGGCAAATTCGGGGTACAATTCGTCCCATTCTTCCAGTTCACCTTCGGCAGCCGCCAATAGGTTTTCCGCCGTTGTGCCGATTCGTCCCGCGGGATACGAAGCAGTAATCTCTACCATGCCTCCTTCTAAGAATTTGAAAAAGCGTTTGGCGTGTTCTTTTTCCTGTTCGGCTGTTTCCATAAATACACCTGCGATCTGCTCATATCCCTCTTTTTTTGCCACACTGGCAAAGAAGGTGTAACGTGTTCTTGCCTGTGACTCACCAGCAAATGCTTTCAGCAGATTCTGTTCCGTGCGTGTTCCTTTGATACTTTTTTCCATCTTGTAAATCGTTTTATGTAAGATAAATTTGTGATATAAGTATAATCGTTGTTTCAAATGTAGTCATTTCCCGGCGAAGCACACCGGGTTGGAGGCTAAATAATATCTATCGTATCGATAAATATTGTTTATAAACCAGCCGCTCTTCGCTACTATAATAACTAATAAAGCGTTAAAAATGTTTACATATGATTTTATTCCTACCTTTGCGGCTTGAATCAGAATAGATAACAAAACTGTTAAAAGTGGAGAAGAAATTTGATTTTCAGCCCAAACTTTTCACTGCCCTCCGGCATTATTCGAAAGAAAAGTTTATGGCCGACCTGATGGCCGGTATTATCGTAGGTATCGTAGCGCTGCCTCTGGCGATTGCCTTTGGTATTGCGTCGGGTGTAAGCCCTGAAAGAGGGTTGATAACCGCCATTATCGGAGGCTTCATTGTCTCTTTCCTCGGCGGAAGCAATGTGCAGATTGGCGGACCGACCGGCGCGTTTATCGTGATTGTGTATGGCATTATCCAGAACTTCGGGGTAGAAGGGCTGGCCATTGCCACGGTGATTGCCGGTATTATGCTTGTATTGATGGGGGTATTAAAGCTCGGAACAGTGATCAAATTCATCCCCTACCCGATCGTTGTTGGCTTCACCAGCGGTATTGCTCTGACGATTTTCACGACACAGATGAAAGACCTCTTTGGCCTCTCGATCGAGAAAGTGCCGGCCGATTTCCTCTCGAAGTGGGTGGTTTATTTCCAACATATCGACACCATCAACTGGTGGGCGCTACTTATCGGGCTACTGAGCATCCTGGTTATCGTCTATACCCCCCGCCTCTCCCGCAAAGTACCCGGATCGCTGGTGGCTATTATCGTCATGACCCTGATTGTGTTCGTTCTCCGCAACTGGCTGGGGATAACTGCGATAGAAACGATTGGCGACCGTTTTGTTATCAACGCCTCCCTGCCTACGCCGGAAGGATTTTCTTTCAACCTGGAGACAATCAACCGATTGCTGCCCTCCGCCTTTACCATTGCCATGCTGGGGGCGATCGAATCGCTGCTCTCGGCCACCGTAGCGGATGGGGTGACCGGCGACAAACATAATTCCAACACGGAACTGATTGCCCAGGGCGCCGCCAACATCGTGGTTCCGCTGTTCGGAGGGATCCCCGTGACCGGAGCAATTGCGCGCACCATGACCAATATCAACAACGGCGGACGCACGCCTGTTGCCGGCATTATCCACGCAGTAGTTTTACTGTTGATCCTATTATTCCTCGGTCCCTTGACGAAACATATCCCCATGGCCTGCCTGGCGGGGGTACTGATTATTGTCTCCTATAATATGAGTGAGTGGCGCACCTTCCGTTCGTTGATGAAGAATCCGAAAGGCGACGTAGCGGTATTGCTGGTGACCTTCTTCCTGACCGTAATATTCGACCTGACGATCGCGATCGAAATAGGCCTGTTGATTGCCATGTTTATCTTTATGACACGCGTAACGGAGACGACAAAGATATCTGTCACCACCGACCAGATCGACCTCTCGGAAGGAAGCGAAGTGGCGGTAGAAGAGGAAACATTAATCCTGCCGCAAGGCGTTGAAGTGTATGAGATTGACGGTCCTTTCTTCTTTGGTATAGCCAATAAGTTCGAGAGTGTGATGCAGCGTGTGGGTGACAAACCCCAGGTGCGTATCTTCCGTATGCGTAAAGTGCCCTTTATGGACTCCACCGGGTTGCATAACCTGGAGAGCTTGTTGCGCCTCTCACAAGCGGAAGAGATTCAACTGATCCTGTCGGGCGTAAACCCAACCGTACGCAACCTGCTTGTTAAATCTGGTTTTGCCGATAAGATAGGCGAAGAGAATATCTGTAGCGATATCAACGAAGCCGTTATCAAAGCACAGGAACGGGTTATTTCAAGCGGAGACACTCACATCGAAGCCTAACCGGCGCGCCCGGTCGGCAATCGCTTCCAGATCCTCTTTCGATACCTTTTTCAATCCTTTGACAGGAGTCTCCCGGTCGATGGTGTAGATCATCACCTGCCGGGGAGCGATCTGTTGCAGGGCTTCGAGCCAGCCAACGATCTCCTCTTCGGTTGTATTATCGATGGACTCCCCGTTGTGTTCGCCCCGGATAAACATGGTTTGAATAATCAGATTCCCCTTGAAACGCTTCAGGTGTTCCAACAGCCAGGCAAACGTAAAGGAGGGCGCATTAGGCGCATCCAACTGGCGAATGCGGCTGTCGAGTACAGAGTCGAGTTTCAGGATATTATCGTCGATCTTATTCAATGCCTCAAACACCTCCGGACGGTCGATCATCGTCGCATTGGAGAGTACAGCGATCTTCGCCTTCCCGCAATAGGCGTTACGCAAAGCGATCGTATCGTCGATGATCCCACCGAATTCGGGATGCACCGTCGGCTCCCCATTCCCCGCGAAGGTGATCACATCTGGACAAACCCCTTCGGCCTGCATCTCCAGAAGCTTCTTTTCCAAAGCTTTCCGCACGGCTTCCCGCATCGGTATTTTCGTGCGTGTCCGTCGTTCTTCATTCAATCCGCATTCGCAATAAATGCAATTGAAGGAACATAACTTTCCATCTACCGGCAATAGATTAACCCCCAGGGAAATGCCCAGGCGGCGACTGCGTATCGGCCCGAAAATAATGCTATCGAAAAGGATTGTAGGCATATTGTTTACATTTTAGATATATTTGTTTGGCTTCACAAAGGTAGTAATAAATCAGCACGCCCATTTGCACCGACAGGGTAAACGCATGAACATTTGTTGTATTATCTGCCAAAGCTCTGAAACGTTGCCGAGTTTTTCACTGATTGATAATTGTCAATCAATTGATCGATAATTGTGGTTTAATTGATTTACAATTGTCAATTAGTTGTTTGACAATTATCAATCAATGCAAAACTCAGCAAAAACAGGGAAGAGGTCATTTGGACTATTATTTTCTTATTTTTCACCAATTTAGTAGGGGGCAGAAGGAATAAAAACAGAAAGTTTTCGTTATGTTTGTAAATAATGTGTAGTGCGAGAAGCATACGACCAAAATATAGAAAATAAACTAATGACGTATGAAAGATAATTATTGTGTGATCATGGGCGGAGGTATCGGAAGCCGTTTCTGGCCCTTCAGCCGTGAGAGTTATCCCAAGCAATTTCTTGATTTTTTCGGTACCGGGCGGTCTTTGTTACAGATGACTTTCGATCGTTTTAACAAGATCATCCCGACAGAAAATATTTATGTAGTGACGAATGAGAAGTATGGCGATCTGATCAAAAAGCAGTTGCCCGAACTGGCTGACAAACAGATCCTGTTGGAACCCAACCGTCGGAACACGGCTCCCTGCATTGCGTACGCGGCTTACCATATCCGTGCCTGCAATCCGAATGCCAATATTGTCGTGGCGCCTTCCGACCACCTGATACAGAAAGAGGATGTGTTTCTGCGCGATGTGCAACAAGGGCTTGATTTTGTGCGCGAGCATCAGGCGCTTGTCACGATGGGTATCAAGCCGACACGCCCGGAGACAGGCTACGGCTATATACAGAGCGATGAAATGAAATTGGGTGACTTCTCGAAAGTGAAAACCTTCACGGAGAAACCCAATCTGGAGCTTGCCAAGATATTCTACGAAAGCGGCGAGTTTTTCTGGAACTCGGGATTGTTTATGTGGAATGTGAATACCATCCTGGAGGCTTTCAACAAATTTCTGCCCGACCTGACGGCACGTTTCGATCTGGGACTCGCCACGTTCAACACCGCGGAAGAGCGTGCTTTCATTCAGGAGCATTATCCCTATAGCCCCAATATCTCGATCGACTACGGCATTATGGAGAAAGCCGACAATGTGTATATGCTTTGTGTGGACTTCGGCTGGGCCGACCTGGGCACCTGGGGTTCGTTGTATGAATTGGGCGATAAAGACGAACAAGAGAATGTGGTATTGAAAAATGGAAAAGCCTTGATGTATGAGAGTACTAAAAACCTTGTATCGCTTGAAAACCAGGATCGCTTAGTGATTGTACAAGGGCTCGACGATCACATCATTGCCGAATCGGGCAACGTCTTATTGATCTGCCGGAAAGAAGACGAACAACGCATCAAGCAATACGTGGCAGACGCGCGGCTGAAGTTCGGGGACAAGTATAATTAAAGAAATTATGAATTATGAATTATGAATTATGAGTTTGTCCATTCATAATTCATAATTCACAATTCATAATTTTTCCTCACCGGGTACCAAGCGGCTAAGAAGCCAATGGTGATGACGGTGACGAAGACCAATAAGACATCGCTCAAAAGAACCTGTATGGGGTAGGCGTCAATAATGAATGCGCCGCTTTCTGTTCCCAGGGTAATCAAGCCAAAACTGATCTGCAGCCAGCAGAGAATCAGGCCGATCACAATACCCACCACGGCTCCGATACCGGAGATCAACCAGCCTTCGAAAAGAAAAATACGCCTGATCAGGCGATTGTCGGCACCCATATTGCGCAGGGTCCGGACATCCTCTTTCTTCTCATTGATCAGCATTGAGATAGAACCGACGAGGTTGAACAGGGCAATCACCAGAATAAAACAAAGAATAAGATAGGTCACCATCTTCTCGACCTGCATCATGCGGAAGGCATCCGCGTGCTGTTCGTGGCGATCCTGCACGACGAACTGGTCGCCTAAGATACGGCGTAGTTGTTTTTTAACCGTTTGCACGTTGGCTTCAGGCGACAGTTTCAATTCAATAGACGAAACCTCCTTCTCATAGCGGTAGAGGCTACGTGCCAGTTCGATCGGCACAATCATATAAGAATCGTCGTAGACCGCCTGGTTGATACGGAAGATCGCACCCGTATAGGCATACTCCACATCGAATGAGTTCTGGGGTATTAGGATGTTTATCCGTTCATCGCGCTTCGGAGCATAAATCTCCAACGGGGTAATGAAACCGACCCGCGTGCCCAGGGTATACGCCAGTCCCATGCCCAATGTGGCATAGTTGACAATATCTTCCCGCAGGCGGAACTCTCCATCCACCAAAGCCGGATCCATATCGGTCAGGTGTTTGTAGAGGCTGTCGACCCCTTTCACAATGCCTATCACCTGGCGGTCGCCGCATTTGATCAGGGCATTTTCCTGTAAGACCTCACTGAATATCTCTATTTCGGGCAGTTGCCTGATAGCTTCTATCTCGGACGCATGCGGGTCGAATACCTTTCCGGTGCGGGGCATGATCTTTAGTTCCGGATCAAGACTGCTGAACATCATCGCCACTAAGCTGTTGAATCCATTGAACACCGAGAGGGCACAAATCAAGGCTACCGTAGCAATCAACACACCGCAGACCGATACCATCGAGATGATATTGATGGCATTATGCGACTTCTTGGAGAAGAGGTAGCGGCGGGCGATATAGAAAGAGAGGTTCAAATCGGACTATTCTTTCAATAGTTTGTCGATGTTTTCGATGTAGTCTAAGGAGTCATCGATAAAGAAAGTGAGTTCAGGGATGATACGCAACTGCTTACCCACCCGTTTCCCCAGTTCGAATCGGAGTGCTTTCGTATTGGTGCGGATCGCTTGGATCAACTCCTCGCCCTTGTCCGACGGAAAAATGCTGAGGTAGACCTTGGCAATGCCCAAATCGGGGCTAACGCGCACGGTGCTTACCGATACCAACGTGCCGGGAACTCCCTGGGTTTGTTTCTGAAACATATCGCCCAATTCCTTCTGGAGCAGGCGCCCTATTTTATTTAATCGTACACTTTCCATCTTGTTTTATTTTATTTTTTCCAAATGATTGTCAGTCCATCGCGCAGCGGAAGGATCACCTTCTCCACCCGCTCGTCGTTTTTTATCTTCTCGTTGAACGCCAATATGCCTTGCGTTTGCTTGTCGGAAGCTATGGTTTCTTCGACTACCTTGCCGTCCCAAAGCGTATTATCCGCCAGGATAATGCCACCCGGGCGTATCAACGGGAATACAAGATCGTAATAATTTGTGTATAATCGCTTATCCGCGTCGATAAAAACCAGATCGTATGTCTCCTGTAGCCCGGGAATAATCTCCATGGCATCGCCGATATGCAGGCGTATCTTCTCGCTAAGAGGCGATTGGTCGAGGTATTTGCGGATGAAGTCTTCCATCTCATCGTTGATCTCGATCGTATCGACCCGTCCGTCTTCGGCTAGTCCTTCGGCCAGGCAAAGGGTGGCATATCCGGTGTAGGTGCCGATCTCGAGTACGCGTTTGGGGGAGAGCATCCGGCAGAACATTTTCAGTATCCGCCCCTGCAAATGCCCCGACAGCATGCGCGGACGGAGCAGATTTACGTTGGCATCGCGGCTGAGCGTGGCAAGAAGTTCACCCTCTGGGTCGCTATGGGATAAGATATACTCCTCGACGGTCATTTATGGATTCTCCGGCTTTTGCTCGTTTTCCTGAAAGGTCGGCAGCATATAAGCGCCTCCGGCATCCAATACCTTACCCACATTGTTGATCTCCAGGAAGGAGGTTCCGCCGCCTTCGCCGAAGCTACCGCTCAGGTAGGCCACCATATTGTTGCGTGTGATTTGTCCGCTCTTGATCAATTGCCCCAGGGCATCGAAGAAATAACCGCGTCGGCTATCGTTCCAGGGCTGATGAACAGCCCATACCCCGTAAGAGAGGGAGAGAAAACGCATCACCTGCGGGTTGTAACAGATCGCAAAAACCGTAGCGGCTCCGCGGAATGCCGCCAGATAGCGCGCCGTACGGCCGGAATGGCTGTCGGTGATAATCGCTTTTACATGTAGTTTATTGGATGACTTCACCGCCTGCTTGGCTAAGAAAGAGGTCACATCCAGGTCGCTGGATATAGGCACGCGGATATCGTTGCTGGCCATCTTGGTCTTTTCTGCTTCGCGCGCTACCTTGGTCATGGTTTGCACCGCTTCCAATGGATATTTGCCATAGGCCGTTTCGCCGCTGAGCATCAGGGCGTCGGTCCGGTAATAAATGGCATTGGCAATGTCGGTCACCTCCGCACGGGTGGGGCGTGGGTTGTTGATCATCGTATGGAGCATCTGTGTGGCTACGATCACCGGCTTTTTGGCTTCCACACACTTCTTGATCAGGACGCGCTGGATGCCCGGTATCTTCTCTGCTGCCACCTCGATACCCAGGTCACCCCGGGCGATCATAATGCCATATGCCACCTCCAGGATCTCATCGATATTGTCGACACCCTCCTGGTTTTCTATCTTGGCAATGATCTTGATCGGGCTGTTGTATTCGTCCAGGATATGTTGTATCTCTAACACATCATGGCGTGAACGAACGAATGAATGGGCAATGAAGTCCAGTTCGTTCTCGATCGCCCAACGGATATTCAATCGGTCTCTTTCCGTCAACGAAGGGAGATTAATGCGTACGCCCGGCACATTGACGCTTTTGCGGCTGTTCAGCGCGGCATCATTCAATACCTCGCACACGAGGTAGTTTTCTTTTTTGTCGATCACCTTCAGTTCCAGGTCGCCATCGTCGATCAGGATATCATCCCCTACGTGTATGTCATTGACAAAATTGCGGTAGGTCACGCAAATACATTCGCGGGTTGTTTCGCCCTCCGGGTCGCCGGTGATATGGATGGTTTCCCCTGTCTTCAAAGGGATCGGCTCTTTCAGGAAGGTAGTCCGTACTTCCGGCCCTTTGGTATCCATCAGGATACCGATGCGATCCGACACTTTACGCGTATTGGTAACGATTTTAGTCAGTCCTTCCGCCTGTAAGTGAGCCGTATTCAAACGCACTACGTTCATACCGGCTTTATAAAGCGATTCTATAAAATCAACCTCGCAACGTTGATCTGAAATGGTAGCTACAATCTTTGTATGCTTTAACATAATTATTCTAATTGATAATGGACAATTGATAATGGATAGTTAGCAATTGTCAATAAATAAAACCTATTTAAAACCTTTTTTCTATCTCTTCCTTATTATCAATTAACAATTATCAATTGTCAATTGTATTCATTGCTTCCAGCGCTAAACGATACGAATCCATTCCGAATCCCAGTATCACCCCCCGACAGGCGGCAGCCAACATCGATACATGACGATAAGACTCCCGTGCATGCACATTGGAGATATGTACTTCAACGACCGGAGCCGGTACCGATTTGATCGCGTCATGCAGCGCAATGGAGGTATGTGTATAGGCGCCGGCATTCAGGATGATACCGTCGAAATCAAAACCTACCTCCTGTATTTTATTGATTAATTCCCCCTCTATATTACTTTGGAACATATGGATCTCGCATTGAGGATATGCGTTGCGCAGTTTTGCCAGATAATCATCGAAAGACTGGTTCCCGTAGACATCGGGTTCGCGTTTGCCCAACAGATTAAGATTTGGGCCATTGATAATCTGAAACCTCTTCATATACTTATTTTTAGTATCTTTACACAAGATAAGACGCCGTGAAATGTGCGGCAAAGGTACATATTTTATTTCATAATCGTAAACAAGGTGAAGACATTACCGCAAGAGGATCAGATAATTCAAAAATACAATACCTACCTCAGGCTCGAGAAATCACTTTCTCCCAACTCTGTCGACGCGTATATGACCGATTTGGAGAAGCTATTGCGTTTTGCCCGGGAGGAGAAATTGAAACTATTGGATATCACATATAGTGATCTCCAACAGTTTGTCGCACGCTTGCATGATATAGGCATTCACCCCCGTTCGCAAGCACGTATCCTTTCCGGTGTACGTTCTTTCTACCATTTCCTGTTGCTCGAAGAATACTTAGAGAATGACCCAACGGAACTATTGGAATCGCCCAAGATTGGTATGAAAATACCGGAAGTTCTGACATTGAACGAAATCAACAGCCTGTTGGACACCATCGACCTCTCACTGCCTGAAGGTCAACGCAACCGGGCGATGCTGGAGGTGCTTTACAGCTGCGGATTGCGTGTTTCGGAACTGACCGGATTGCGCTATGCCGATGTCTATTTTGAGGAGGGTTTTATCAAGGTGGAGGGAAAGGGCAATAAACAACGGCTTGTACCTATCTCGGAGACGGCGTTGAAAGAGATTCGAAACTACCTGTACGACCGCAACCGCATCACCCCCAAAAAGGGACATGAAGAGATCCTTTTCCTGAGCCGCCGGGGAACCGCCCTTTCGCGTATCATGGTCTTCCATATTATCAAGCAGCAGGCGGAGATGGCGGGTATTCATAAGAACGTAAGTCCGCATACCTTCCGTCATTCATTCGCCACCCACCTACTGGAAGGTGGAGCCAATCTGCGTGCCATCCAGGAAATGCTCGGCCATGAAAAAATCACTACTACCGAAATCTATACCCATATCGACCGCGAATTCCTCCGCCGTGAGATCCTCGAACACCATCCGCGTAGCCGAAGATAAGGGAGTGATCACCTCGTTCTGTCTCACAACAACGAAAACAACATATCCACCTACTCCTTATCCTTCTTTTCAAAGAGAATGTCCTTGTCACAGGCAAACAGAAACGGCAATACCGTTAACAGAAATAGTAATCTTCTCCTAAATTAGTTCTACAGGGTCAAAAACAATCACCCTTCTTTCGACAGCGGATATTCGTCGAAGGCGTAAAGCTGGGTGGAGAGGTAGCGCTCACCGGTGTCGGGAAGTATGACCACGATATTTTTATTTTTGTTTCCTGGTAGCCGGGCTAATTGAAGGGCGGCATACACTGCAGCCCCTGAGGAGATACCGACTAAGAGACCTTCCGTTTGAGCCAGTTCGCGGCTGGTGAGGATAGCGTTGTCGCTTTCTACGCGGATGATTTCGTCTACGACTGCTCTGTTGAAGTTGTCAGGAATAAATCCGGCACCGATGCCTTGTATCTTGTGCGGACTCGGGGATCCACCCGACAGCACGGGCGACTCTGCCGGTTCAACGGCAATAACTTGTATGTCCGGATTCAATTCCTTGAGCCGTTTGCCTGCGCCGCTCACGGTACCGCCTGTCCCGACGCAGGCCACAAGGATATCGACCGTTCCGTTCGTATCCCGCCATATTTCTTCAGCAGTCGTCTTTTCGTGTATCGCAGGGTTGGCAGGATTCGCAAATTGCTGCAGGATAACGGAGCCGGGTGTCTCTTTCTGCAACAATTCGGCTTTTGCGATAGACCCTTTCATCCCCTCAGCGCCGGGAGTTAATACCAGGATAGCCCCCAAAGCCTTCAATAGATTACGCCGTTCGAGGCTCATCGTTTCCGGCATGGTCAGTATCAGGCGATACCCTTTCGACGCCGCCACAAAAGCCAGTCCGATTCCCGTATTTCCACTTGTCGGTTCGATAATAGTTGCGCCGGGAGCAAGCACCCCTTTCCGTTCGGCCTCTTCCACCATGGCCAGGGCAATGCGATCTTTCACACTACCCAACGGATTAAAATATTCCAACTTCCCTATCAGATGAGCCTCCACCATATGCCGTTTTTCAAAAGCCTGCAATTCCAACAAGGGGGTGTTGCCAACCAGTTCGGTCAGCTTTTTTACTATCTTTGCCATAATTTTTTCTTTTTATCGGTTCGTCATTTCTGTAACAAATGTAGAAGATAAATAAGAGATTCGAAAGAAAATGATGCTAAAGGCTGATAATTAAGGACTCCCGAAAACGAACAATTAGGGGGAATGATTGTTTATATTCGTGAGAAAAGAAAAAGTGTTCTGTGTGTTACCTAAATCAAAGTGTGTCAATAAGGGAAAAAATGTCTATAAAAACGAATATACTATATTGGTGTCTACTCCTGCTTTTTCCAGGGCATCTGTATTGTTCATCACTCAAAACGGATGACATAATACATGAACTGGAGACCTTGTCTCCCCACGAGCGCCTATCCTACCTGGCAGAGATAACTCAAGGGGATAAAATAGAAAAGGAGGTGATCGTTCTGTACAAAACAGAAGCGGAAAAGCAAGCCAATAAAGATCATTTCGAAAATGCCCTTTACCGGGAAGCCTATTATTACTATCCCGACAGTTTAGACGGCATTGTAGCGGTGCTTGGCGAATTAGAACCGTTGCTGTTAGAAAGCAAAAATATCCGCCGCTACTTCCAGGTGGAGATGTGGCACCTGCGTATACTGACCCGTACAGGCAAGAATCAACAGATGCTTTCCCTTGTTCAGCAATTAAAAAAGCGAAGCGAAGAGTTGCATTACCCCGAAGCAAACGAAATGATCGATCAGGAAATTGCTTATTTCTATCTGGCCAATAATATGCTCCGGGAGGCGGAAGAGCAATATATGGATGTGTTACAACGGTTTGAAAACCGCTCTGTTCCCATTTCATTGCAATTACCTGTATATATCAACCTCTTCTCCTGTGTGGAGAATAAGGAACGACAGCTGGAACTGATTCACCAGGCAGAGAGGATTGTCGAACAACTGAAGCAAGAGGGAGTAAAATATTTGGAAAACGAAAATCCGCTTTATCAATACGATATGTCCCTCGAGTGGAATTATGCCGAATGTCTTCTGGCAGACAATAAGGAGGATGAGGCATTGATACATATAAAGAACTATGAACGGGTATTATATGAGCAGGAAATGGACTCACACCTGCCTAATCTCTATCAGCTTTATGTGACCTATTATGTGGGAAAGAAAGACAATGAACACACCTTGTATTACTTAGAGAAAATAGAGGAGTATTGCCGGGAGAAAAAGATTATTTTCAATCTCTATTCATATCTTAAAACAAAAGCAGATCTGCTTGTCGAAATGGGACAATTGCGGGAGGCGCTGCATGTGAAAGATGAAATGATTCAGCTCAACGACACCCTGAACAAGACCAGCTATCATGAAAGCTTGGCCGCTATGCGGACGCGCCATGAAGTAGAACAATTGGAGTTGGAAAACCAACAGATGGAGATGGAGGCCCGGCAGAACAAGCTGCAAACCACCTTCCTGCTCTGTGGATGCATGCTATTGATCCTGCTGGTCTTAGCTCTTACCTATATGGTATGGGTGATAAACAAAAACAAAAAGATCCTGACGGAAGCAAAAGAAAAAGCCGAGGAGGCCGATAAAATGAAATCAGCCTTCCTGGCCAATATGAACCATGAGATCCGTACGCCGCTGAATGCGATCGTCGGCTTCTCGCAGGTGCTTATCGACGAAGAAGACCACAGCAACCGGGCTGAGTTCGCCCATATTATTGAACAAAACAATGAACTCTTGCAACGTCTGATCGGAGATGTATTGGATCTCTCTAAGATCGAATCCAACTCCATGTCGCTCATCAATTCCAAGCAGGATATTGCCCGAATCATGCACGAGATATACAATACCTTTTTATTGCGTATGCCACCCGGTGTGGAATTGATCCTCGACGAAACCTTCCCGTTAACGTTTCTGACAGACCGCAACCGCCTGGTGCAGGTAATCACCAATCTATTGACCAATGCCATAAAGCATACCCCCGAAGGACACATTCGCCTCGGTTATCGCCAAGAGGGCAACCGCGTTGTTTTCTATGTGGAAGATACAGGCGACGGAATCCCTAAAGAACAACAGAAACCGCTTCGTACAACTGAAGAACGGGAAAAAGGGTGTCGGATTGGGTCTTGCCATCTGCTATGGATTGGTCACCCGAATGGAAGGCGATATATGGGTAGAATCAGAAGAGGGAAAAGGCTCTGTATTCTACGTTTCTATCCCGATAAATCATTAAGAAGTTGTATATAATATCAAAAGCTCCCCTCCTTAAGCAAGGAAGGGAGCTTTTGATATATACGCTTTGTATTATTAAATATGCAACTGAATCCCTGCCGATACCGGATGAAGCGCAGGTCCCTTCTTATTTTCAAATAGCTCCATGGGGGAATACTTCAGGTAGATACCAATCCAGTCGAATCCCATCTGAAAGAGGAAGTCAACGGTTATCGGTTTGATATACAACCCATCATCAACCTTTTGTTTCACCTTCTTATCGTTCTCATTGCGGTATTCTATCCGTGAAGTGGCCGCCGTATTGATCACGCCCACCGCGCCTGCCGAGATAAAGAAATCACTATGTCTTCTCACCGGCTGCCATTCCAATAAAAGAGGGATGGTCAGGCTCGTCGTGTTCAACCGGCTTTTGGTATAATGAATACCCTCAGGTGCTGCTTCGAGGATTGTTTTTCCGTCTAAGCGTTTGAAATGCTTATTATCATCTAAGCGATAACGGTTCCAACGGATCCCAACCCCGGTCACCAAGGCCCAGCCATATCTTCTCGACAAGCGGAAGTCGTACTCGAAGAAGTTGAGATTCAATTCCCAAGACTTATTGCTGCGCAACGACACGCCACTGATATCATTCACATGCAGGTCGGCATCGGCAAAGTTGGCAAAGCCCAGATTGATACCCGCCCAGTGGGGATCTATTCCATAATTGTACCACTTGGGAAGAGGTATCGTGATGGATTTCGCCTGTTTACGCCTTTCATAACTCTGTCCGTCTTTGTAGTGCCCTTCAAACACCAGTTCGTCTTCCACATAATTGCCCTGTCCGGTTCGGTCGTACACCCGCACCTTCATACGCTCTTCGTTTTCACGGATCTCAATTTTTTTCCCTTCGATAAAGAGTGTCGTGTCGGGAGAAACAACGCCTGTTGCCGACAGCCCAAAAGGAATGGCTACGGCCATGATCAAAAATAATTTTTTCATTGCTGTTTTATTTTTTGTTTGTTATAAATCACTTCCCCTAAACAGGAGGGTAATCAAATCATCGCTGTCGAGATCCCCTTCGATATAGACCAGGTTAATCTCACCCTTTTTATTCACATTGAAAAGGATATAGCGGTTCATATCCTCCCGTACGACCGGTAGTTGGTAATAGGCCGAGACGATACCCCCATCATCGGTCACCTCTTTTATCTTGCGGGCACCCTTTTGATCGGCCTCCAGGCAGCGACGGATGAAGCGTAAGGCGTCGGGGTCGTTCTTGATCTTGATACTCTTATAGTGAGCCATGCCGTAGGTCTCCAGCATCTCCATAGAAAGCTCTACCATCGTCACATTCTTTTTCTTGCCATAACGCTGGAACACCTCTTGTATCCGCAGGTCTTTCTGCATTTCCTTGCCATGGACCTCCGCGGGGAAAGCTAGGCAAACAAATAATAGGCAGGTGATTGTACTGATAATCCGTTTCATTATATTTTCGTTTTTAATTTATTCCTCTTCGTCAAAAAGACTTCGCAAGTCGTTTAGTTGTTCTTCGATGATCCGACGATCCACCTCATCCCGATCGAGTGCGGGAATCAATTCATCCGGTGTGGTCGCCACCTCTTCCAATGCCCTGAAGGCATGTTCGCGGATGGTCTTTACATCGGTATAACAGCGTCCGTTGATGATCACATAGTTGTCCGAACAGTAGCGCCGCCCTTCGGAAAAGAAGATCTGTCCGATGCCGAGCAATAATAATACAGCGGCCGCGATGCCTGAAACCATATAATAGACCTTGCGCCGCGCTGACCGTTCTGCGACTGCCGGGACAACCGCCTCTTCCTTTTCCTCTTTTCGGGCTATCTCTTCATCGAAATAGGCAAAAAGTGGCTGGTAAGGCGCGAGATGTTCCGCTACCGGTCCCGAAGAGAAGAAGGTGCGCAGCTCCTTTTCTTCGGCAGCTGTGGTCTCCCCTTCGAAATATTTTTCTAATAAATCATCTATTCTCATAATGGTTGTATGTATGTATTGCCAAATAATGTTCCCTGACTTTCTTCCTGGCCCGGGATAGGTTGGAGCGAACCGCTTCGATCTGTGTCCCGGTGATGTCGGCTATCTCTGCCAGTTCATACCCTTCGACATCTTTCATGCGGATAATCGTTTGTTGCAGATTGGGTAGCTGTTCGATCAATCGGCGTATGCAGGCGACCGCATCCTGCTGTTCCAATAACAGTGCCGGGTTGCGCGTTTCCGTTTCTATGCGCAATAGATCCTGTTCATCCCCCTGGGGTTTGCGGAGTTTGATCTTGTCGAGCGTCAGGTTTTTTGTCATCGTGACGGCCAATGCTTCGACACTCCGGTATTGATCCAACGCATCGCGCATCTGCCAGAGTTTCAGGAACACCTCCTGAACCACATCTTCGGCATCGGCTTCATTCTCTATCAGCCGGAGCGAGATATGCAACAATCTTTCCCGAAGGGATACTACTGTTTCTTTAAACGCGTCGAGTTCCATCCTATCCATAAGACGACAGAGTGGGGAAAGTATAACATGGGGATTGCTTTTTTCTGGAATGGGGAGGAAGGGAGAAGCCCGAAAGGGCTTTAATGTTGATAACCCCGGGTGTCAACCCGGGGTGGGTGTCCATCCAACTCAAAGTAACCCCGAAGCGGGTTGAACCCACTTCGGGGTTCAGAGAGAAGAGTGATCCGCTACCCCGGGTTGCACCCGGGGTTATCCATATTTTACCCCTGACGGGGTAATGACTTGTAATTTGTAATTTAGAACTCGTAGGCTTTTGATACACCCTCTTCATTTTCCCTGTGGCGGATAGTCGAGTGTGTAGTGAAGCCCGCGGCTCTCTTTGCGATCCATCGCCTGGCGCATGATCAGGTAACCGGTATTCACCATATTACGCAATTCGCAGATCTCTTTCGAGGCAACAGACCGCTTGAAGAGGCTTTCGGTTTCTTCATAAATAATGTCTAAGCGATCCCAAGCACGCTTCAGGCGCAGGTCGGAACGCACAATCCCGACATACGAACTCATGATCTGCCCCACCTCTTTGGCGCTTTGGGTGATCAGGATCATCTCTTCGGGTGATTGCACCCCCTCGTCGTTCCAGGCTGGAATATCTTCCTGATAAGCGTATTGATCTAAGAAATGAGTGCTGTGTTTAGCAGCCGCATCGGCATAGACCACCGCTTCGATCAATGAATTGGACGCTAAACGATTGCCGCCATGAAGCCCTGTGCAGGAACATTCGCCTACGGCATAGAGGCGCTTGATGGAAGAGCAGCCGTCGAGATCGACCAGTATGCCACCGCAGAGGTAATGAGCCGCCGGAGCCACCGGAATATATTCTTTGGTGATATCGATGCCATAGGAAAGGCATTTTTCATAAATCGTGGGGAAATGCTTTTTCGTCTCTTCCGCCTCTTTGTGGGTGACGTCTAAGTAGACAAAATCATCGCCCCGGTTCTTCATCTCGTTGTCGATGGCGCGCGCCACAATATCACGCGGAGCCAACGACAGGCGTTCGTCGTATTTCTGCATAAACTCCTGCCCGTCCTGTGTGCGAAGCACGGCTCCGTAGCCACGCATCGCCTCGGTGATCAGGAACGAGGGGCGATCGCCCGGATGATAGAACGCCGTGGGGTGGAACTGCACAAATTCCATATCTTTCACCGTTCCCTTGGCACGGTAGACCATCGCAATCCCGTCGCCGGTAGCCACCAGCGGGTTGGTGGTCGTCTGATAAACAGCGCCGATCCCTCCGGTCGCCATCAGGGTCACTTTGGAAAGGAAGGTGTCGATACGTCCGGATGCCAGATCCATAATGTAGGCGCCGTAGCAGGCGATATCGGGTGTTTGGCGGGTCACGGTGGCGCCCAGATGATGTTGTGTCAGTATCTCGATGGCAAAATAATTCTCGAACACATCGATATTGGGATGGCGTTGGATGGCTTCGATCAGGCTGTCCTGTATCTCCGCCCCGGTATTGTCTTTATGGTGAAGGATGCGAAATTCCGAGTGCCCCCCTTCGCGGTGGAGGTCGAAGTTGCCTTTTTCGTCTTTGTCGAAATCGACTCCCCAGCTAATCAGTTCCTTGATCTGGGCAGGAGCTTCGCGCACCACCTTCTCGACAGCCGCCCGATCGCTCAACCAGTCGCCTGCGATTAGGGTGTCTTCTATATGTTTTTCGAAATTATCGACAATCAGGTTGGTCACCGAAGCAACGCCCCCCTGGGCAAAATAGGTATTGGCCTCCTCCAAACCCGATTTACAAATAAGCGCTACTTTCCCTTTATGAGCCACTTTCAGGGCAAAACTCATACCGGCAATGCCGGAACCTATCACGAGGAAGTCATATTTGTGTACCATCTCTGTTTTGATTTTGGCCTCAAAGGTAGGAATTAATCTTTAGCAGAGAATTCAAAAGCGAATAGTTATTGAAGAGGGGTTATAGCGATTCAGGTATTCCGTAATAATGTAAATAAACGTTAATTTACCCGTTTTCAACAAAACCCCCAATTTACGATTTGTAATTTCAGCGGGACTTTGCGCGCAAAAACGAGGGACTTCGGAGACAAACTCCCGGGATAAACACTTTTTAACGTATGGATTTGTAAGTAAAACAGGCGTTTTGCTTACAATCGCGATTTTAACATTTCCGGAGGGTGAGGTGCGAGAACAGGCGGTAGGATCTTCAAATCGGAAAGAATTTGAAGATGTTTCAGGAAAATCCCGAAAGGGATTTAATTCCTAATAACCCCCAGTGAAGAGAGCAGAGCGAACGACTGGGGGTATGCATAAAAGGATCTAACATCTCATGAACCCGAAAAGGGTTCAATTGTTTAATTCAACACCTTTCGGCGTTGGTTTGTTTCTACATTCGCTCACCCCCCAGTCGTTCGCTTCGCTCTCTTCACTGGGGGTTATTAGGAGTTCAACGCCTGTGGGCATACCCTTTTTATCTTCACACATTACATTATCTGAAGATCCTATTTCCTATTTCCTTCAATTCTCACTATATTTGTGTGAAGATAATAACAGAAAAAGATGATAGTCTATAATACGACCTTCCATATAGAGAAAGAGGTGCTGGAGGAGGCTCTTTTGCACCTCCGGAAGATATACATCCCACAAGCGGCTGCCAGCGGTTTCCTCCATTCCCCCTGTTTGCGCCGGGTGATACAGAGGAGTGATGAGGGGGAAGGCGAGAGTTACTCCGTTCAGTTTCATGTGAAAAATATAGAAACCCTGCACTATTGGTTGGAAGGGGAAGGCAATCGGTTGCACCAAAAACTGATCGAACGTTTTGGCAGCAAGATAGTCGGCTTTACCACCCTGTTGGATGAAATAGACTGGGCGCATGAGTAAGGAACGCATCATATTAGGCATCGACCCGGGAACGATTGTGATGGGATACGGCTTACTGAAGGTGACCGGCAACCGTCCACAACTGATCGTGATGGGGGTGCTTCAGCTTAATAAATACGACGACCATTACCTGCGGTTGCGTAAGATATTCGAACGCGTATCGGCGCTTATTGAAGAGTATCACCCCGACGAACTGGCTATCGAAGCGCCGTTTTTCGGGAAAAATGTACAGAGTATGCTGAAGCTGGGCCGCGCGCAGGGCGTAGCCATGGCGGCTGCCCTGGCGAAGGATATTCCTATTTTTGAATATGCCCCGCTGAAAATAAAGATGGCTATTACCGGCAATGGGAAAGCCGCCAAAGAGCAGGTGGCGGCTATGTTGCAACGAATCCTGCATATCCCCAACGAATCGATGATTGCTGAATTGGATGCGACCGATGGCCTGGCAGCGGCTGTCTGCCATTACCTTCAGGCCAACAACCCGGTTTCCGATAAGAAATATACCGGTTGGAAAGATTATATCGCCCGAAACCCCGGGAAGGTAAAATGAGTTGATTTCTGTTACTTTTCAGTAGTTTACTGAAATAATTCCCTTCAAATGGTGCAATCCAAAATATTTTAGTTTAATTTGTGGATTAATATTATCGGGAATTATCCCTTTTTCTAAACGTGATTGAATATGAAGGACACTCTGGACACTAATTTGCCAAACGAAGAAGGCAAGTTGGAAGATGCTAAGGCTCCGGTCGAAATGACGGAAAATAGTAAAGAAGAAACAACAGAAGTAAAAGAGATCGAAGAGACAAAACCTGAAGACACTCAGGAGACTGCTGTAGTAGAAACAACGGAAGAAGCAACCCCTGCTCCTGCGGAGGAAGAGGTGGCGGAGGCTCCTGTAGAAGAGGCGCCGGTTTCCGCAGAAGAAGTAGCTCCTGCTCCCGAAGAAAAAGAAGAGGAGGCTCCTGTGGCAGAAGCGGTAGCGGCAGAGGAGGTTCCGGTCAAATCGATAGACCAGTTGTCGAAAGAGGAGATCCTCGAACGATTGAGTACGCTGGTAGAAGATGCTGTTGAAAAATCACGTGCGGAAATAGAATCACTCAAACAGGCTTATTATAAATTGCGTCGTGCCGAAATCGATGAATTGAAGAAGGTATTCATCGAAGGAGGAGGCGAAGAGGCTGAGTTTAAAGCGCCGGAAGACGAAACGGAAGCGAAGCTGAAAGAGCTGTTGGCTACCTATCGGGAAAAACGCGCCGGCCAGTTGGCAGAGGAAGAACGTCAGAAAGAGGCCAATTACGCCCTGAAACTGCAGATGATCGACCAATTGAAAGCGTTGACCGAAAGCCAGGACGACTTCAATAAGCTCTATAATGAGTTTAAAGATATCCAGCAACGTTGGAAAGAGGTGAAGAATGTCCCCCAGGAACATGCCAACGAACTCTGGAAAAGCTATCAGCTGCATAGCGAAAAATTCTATGATATCATCAAGATAAACAATCAGTTCCGCGATTACGACTTCAAGAAGAACATGGAACTGAAAACCGCTCTTTGCGAAACGGTTGAGAAGTTGCAGGAAGAAACCGATGTGATCTCTGCCTTCCATCAGTTGCAGAAGCTGCACCAACAATGGCGTGAGATCGGGCCGGTGGCCAAAGAGTTGCGCGAAGAGGTATGGGGACGCTTTAAGGCGGCTTCTACCGTGATCAACAAACGTCACCAGGATCATTTTGAAAAGCTGAAAGCCAAAGAACAGGAAAACCTGGATGCGAAGACCGCTATCTGCGAAGAGATCGAAAGCATTGACTACGAGCTATTGAAGACCTTCAAGGACTGGGAAGCGAAAAACAAGGAGGTGATCGCGCTCCAGGATAAATGGAAAGCAATTGGCTTTGCTCCGAAAAAATTCAATGTGAAGATATTCGAGCGTTTCCGCGCTGCCTGTGATGTCTATTTCCAGAAGAAAGGGGAATTCTACAAGGGCGTCAAAGACGACATGGAGAAGAACCTGGAAGAGAAGAAAGCGCTTTGCGAACAGGCAGAGGCGTTGAAAGACAATACAGATTGGAAGGAAACTACCGATAAGATGATCGCTTTGCAGAAGGAATGGAAGAAGATCGGGCCGGTAGCCCGCAAACATTCCGATGCGGTTTGGAAGCGCTTTATCACGGCTTGTGACTATTTCTTCGAACAGAAGAATAAGAATGTCGTATCGCAAAAGAGCGTTGAACAGGCTAACCTGGCTGCCAAGAAAGAATTGATCGAGAAGATCAACACACTGGATGCAGCGATGGCAGAAGAGGAGGCGCTGACGCAATTGCGCGAATATATGGCGGAATGGAACAATATCGGTTTCGTGCCGTTCAAGGAAAAAGACAAGATCTACAAAGAATACCACGAAGCAGTCGATAAACATTTCGACCGTCTGAAGGTGGACAAAAACGATCGGAAGATGCAGTCGTTCCGCAATACATTGAGCGATATCTCTACCGGCGAACGGGGAAAGAACAAATTGTATGGCGAACGTGAGAAGCTGATGCGCATCTACGACCGGATGAAAAACGAGTTGCAGACTTACGAAAACAATATCGGCTTTTTGAGCGTTTCCTCAAAAGGCGGAGGCGGTCTGTTGAAAGAGATGGAGCGCAAGATCGAGAAGCTGAAAGAAGAAATGGAATTCACCATTAAAAAGATTGAAGCCATCGACGAAAACCTGGATTGACACCGCCGATCGTCCGTCTCTCCACCTGTTTAACCCGGGCTATGAACCGGGGCTTCTTCCCGGAAGTCAATATTATATGGCACCCAAAAACGTGTGCCGTATGCGGGAAGAGTTGGCCTTGTTGCCCTTGTGGTATGCAGAAGAATATGATTACGTTTGGATAGAACATAGTGGCTCGTTGGATTTTCTGGCCGGATTACCGGCAGAGTGTTTCCGGCGAGCCACTCCTGTTTCCCGCCGTGACTGGGAAGGCGCGACTTCGCTGCCGCCTCTTCAAGCAGCGCCCTGGGGTCTTTCTTCGCAGAGTATTCATTTTTTGGAAGAACTTGCCGAGGTGCCCGGCAGGGATCTCGTCGTACCGCCCTGGCAGGAGGCCTATGCTACTCTTGCCAAACGGCAGACGGCTGCCCATTGTTTGGATAAAATGCGGCAGCGAGCCAGGCAGCCTTTGCCCGAAATACCCTGTTTCTTATCTTCCGTGGAGGAATTGAAAGCGTATATTACTACCCATACGCCGCCTTTTGTACTCAAGATGCCTCTCTCCTCTTCGGGGCGCGGACTACTGCGATTAGACGACACCATCCCGGAAAAAGAGGGGGAATGGATAAGCGGAGCCCTCCGCAAACAGGGCAGTATCAGCATTGAAAAGCGCTTTCAGAAGGTCAGGGATTTTGCCTTGGAGTATCAGTTGGATGCCACCGGAGGCATTGTTTACCACGGCATATCCCTCTTTGAAACGGCCGGTTGGAAGACCTATTGTGGCAATCTGTTGGCCGGACAGGCGGAGATGGAGGGAGAAATAGCCGACCTTGTGGGCAGAGAGGCGTTGGAAGAGATCAAAACCATTACCCCGGAGGTGTTGCAAGAGCTGTTTGGTGGCGTGTACGCCGGTTACCTGGGTGTCGATATGATGGTCTATACAGACGAAGAAGGCAATCATCGCATCCACCCTTGTGTGGAGATCAATATGCGTTATACGATGGGCATGGTCGCGATCCGCCTGGCAGAACGCCTGGTCGATCCTTCGGCCAAGGGTATTTTTCGGGTCGTTTACGATCCGGATGCCTGGCAGCATCACCAGGAAATGGAGCGTTCCTTCCCCCTGAAATGGAAAAGCGGAAGTATCCTGTCTGGATATCTCCCGCTTACTCCGGTTATTTCCTCAACCCGTTACCGGGCGTTTGTCCTTATCTTACCTGCTTGATAATATCCAGTGCGTAGCGGCACAAGGTGGAGATCTTATCCCATTCGCCGGCGGCAATCACCTCTTTGGGGAAGAGATTCGAGCCCATACCTACACAGGTCACACCCGCTTTCATCCAGGCTGTCAGGTTTTCTTCGGTAGGTTCAACCCCTCCCGTTACCATCAGCATCGACCAAGGGATCGGCGCCTTCACATTTTTCACGAAAGAGGGACCGCCTACATTGCCCGCGGGGAATATTTTGCATACATCACAACCCACTTCCTGCGCGAAACCAATCTC
Source organism: Parabacteroides sp. PFB2-10 (assembly GCF_029893085.1). Classification (GTDB taxonomy): domain Bacteria; phylum Bacteroidota; class Bacteroidia; order Bacteroidales; family Tannerellaceae; genus QVMG01. The sequence goes on along the minus strand of NZ_JARXWI010000018.1, from coordinate 23,512 downwards.
GCTAACCGATCCACATCCCGGAATATAAGGGATCAGGCGGCGGTTACACACCTTCGCGATCTCCGGATTAAACAGCGGACCAACGATGAAATTGGCACCCAACTGCAGATACAACGCAGCCGTAGCCGGATCGACTATAGAGCCGATACCCAGGATCATCTCCGGACATTCTTTCTGTGCATACTTGACAAGGGCGGCAAAAACATCCTGCGCAAAATCACCGCGGTTGGTAAACTCAAACACACGTACCCCGCCCGCGTAACAAGCTTTCAATACCTGTTGCGCAATCTCGATATCCGCATGATAGAACACAGGCACCATACCTGTGGAACGCATCGCTTCAAGCGTCTGCAATTTATTAAATTTAGCCATACTATCTTAATTATGAATTGTGAATTATGAATTATGAATTGAGAAGGAAACCCTCATAATTCATAATTAATAATTCATAATTCGCATTTATGCGTTTTATCGTGAAACGCGGCCGGAGCCGTCGCCTGCCATTAGTTTTTCTACTTCGTCAACAGTCACCTGATTGTAATCGCCATAGATTGTATGCTTCAGACAAGAGGCTGCCACGGCAAATTCCAACGCTTTCTGGTTGTCGTTCGGCCAGGTGATCAAGCCATAGATCAAGCCACCCATGAAAGAGTCGCCACCCCCTACGCGGTCAACGATATGGGTGATGTCGTAACGTTTCGACTGATAGAGCGTTTTGTCGGCATAAAGTACGCCACCCCAGGTGTTATGGTTGGCATTGATCGCACCACGCAGGGTGATAATCACCTTCTTAGCCCGTGGGAAACGTTTCTGCATCTGTTCGCAAACCGATTCAAACTCGGCTGCGTTCACCTCTCCGTGCGTGGCTGTTACGTCGAATCCTTCCGGTTTGATGCCAAATACCTTCTCGCAATCTTCTTCATTTCCCAATACCACATCGCAACATTCCACCAATGCCGGCATCACGTCAGAAGCTGTTTTGCCATATTTCCAAAGGTTTTTGCGGTAGTTGATGTCGCAGCTTACCGGCACACCCAAACGATTAGCCGCCTGAGCCGCTTCCAGACATACGTCGGCAGCGCCCTGCGAGATAGCCGGTGTGATACCGGTCCAGTGGAACCAAGAGGCATTTTTCAACACCTCGTCCCAGTTGATCATACCCGGTTCGATCTGTGAGATAGATGAATAGGCACGGTCGTACACCACTTTACTGGCGCGAGCCACCGCTCCTGTTTCTAAGAAATAGATACCCAAACGATCGCCTCCGTAGACAATGCGGTCGGTTCCTACGCCATATTTGCGCAGATCCTGTACGCAGGCACGGGCAATATCATTCTTCGGAAGACGGGTAACAAACTCCACCGGCAGGCCATAGTTGGCTAATGACACGGCAACATTCGCTTCTCCTCCTCCAAAAGTAGCATTCAGTTTATCCGTTTGATTGAAACGGAGGTAGTCGGGAGTTGCCAGGCGCAACATGATCTCCCCAAAAGTGACAACTTTCTTTTCCATTCTATTTGTTCTATTAGTTGTAAGTAACCAAGCTATTGAAACAGCCAGGCCATGCGGAACCACGCTGTTTCAAGGTGCAAATGTAATTATTTTATTTTTTTGTATCTAACTACTTGTTCAACTCCATCGACTTGGCAATCCCCATTTCCAGGCCACGCAACTCGGCCAAGCCGCGCAGACGCCCTATACAGGAATAGCCCGGGTTGGTCTTTTTATGCAGATCGTCGATCATCAGGTGGCCATGATCCGGACGCATCACAATGCTACGGCCCTCTTTCTGTTCTACTTCCAACAGGGCTTTCATCACACCATACATATCAACATCGCCTTCCAGATGGTTGGCTTCAAAGAAGTCGCCCTCTTCGTTGCCTTTCGTGCTGCGGAAATGAACGAAATAGATGCGTTCGCCCCAACGGGTGATCATGCCTGCCAGGTCGTTATCGGCGCGTACGCCATAGGAACCTGTGCAAAGACAAAGGCCATTGCTCTTATTAGGCACTGCCTCCACGATCCGGCGAAAATCATCCTCCGTGCTCAATATACGTGGCAATCCGAGGATCGGATAAGGGGGATCGTCGGGGTGGATCACCAACACAACGCCAGCCTCATCGGCTACCGGAGCAATCTCACGTAGGAAATAGATCAGGTTGGCACGTAGTTGTTCCGCGTCGATGTCCTGATAGCGGTCGAGTGCTTCCTGAAATTGTTCCACCGTGAAACTCTCTTCCGATCCCGGCAGTCCGGCAATGATGTTGCGGGTGAGCAGTTGTTTGTCGGCATCCGTCATCTGGTCGAAACGAGCTTTAGCCTTCGCCTTTTCGGCATCGGTATATTCTGCTTCCGCACCGGGGCGTTTCAGGATAAACAGGTCGAACGCCATGAAAGCCGCCCGTTCGAAGCGGAGCGCTTTCGATCCGTCGGGCATCTCATAGAGTAGATCTGTACGTGTCCAGTCCAGGACAGGCATAAAGTTGTAGGTCACCACATCGATCCCGCACTTGCCTAAGTTCCGAAGACTCTCTTTGTAGTTGTCGATGTATTTTTGGAAGTCACCCGTTTGGGTTTTGATATGTTCATGAACAGGCACGCTTTCAACAGCGACCCATTTCAAACCATAGGCTTCGACCTCCTGTTTGCGTTTCATGATTTCTTCTACCGTCCAAACCTCTCCGTTCGGAATATGATGAAGGGCGGTTACGATACCGGTTGCCCCGGCCTGGCAAATATCGGCTAAGCTAACGGGATCATTCGGCCCGTACCACCGCCAGGATTGTTCACATAGAAACATGGTGATTATAAATTATGAATTATGAATTATGAATTTTTTATCAACTATCAATTGTCAATTATCAATTATCAATTATCAATTAAATGGTATAGGCATCAAAGCCTCCATCTACGATGGCCAATGTGCCGGTCACAAACTTCGAGGCATCGCTGATCAGGTACTGAATCGTGCCAAAGAGTTCTTCCGGTTCACCAAAGCGGTTGAACGGCGTATGTCCCAAAATCGACTTCGAGCGGTCGGTGTATGAACCGTCCGGATGCAACAACAGGGATTCGTTCTGCTGCGTGATAAAGAAGCCCGGCACAATCGCATTGACGCGCAGGTGATTGCCGAATTTCTGTGCCAGCTCGGCCGCCAGGTATTTGGTGAAATTGGCGATAGCCGCTTTGGCGCAGCCATAACCTACGACGCGCGTGAGCGGACGCAAGGAGGAGATGGAGGCAAAATTCACAATACTCCCTTTTGGCTGTTTGGCTATTTCGGGGAGAAAAACCATCGTAGGAATCACGGTCCCGAACAGATTCAGGTCGACCACCTTGCGGAAGGCGTCGATTTCCAGATCCAATATGGTCTTTTCCGGCGGAATAGTCGCTCCCGCCATATTGCCACCGGCGGCATTCAATAAGACGTCGATCCGGCCGTATTGCGCCACAATATCTTCCCGGTTCTTTTCCAGAACCTCTTTGTTCATAACATCTGTCGCCAGGAAAAGAGCTTCGCCCCCTTTTTGGCGTATATTGGTTACCATTTCGTTGCCCGCAGCTTCATCTCTGTCGAGGATAACCACCTTGGCACCCTGCTCCGCCAGATAATTCCCGATGCCGCGCCCCAGAATACCGCCGCCACCGGTGATGACCACTACCTGATCTTTTACACTAAATAAATCGTTCATAGCTTCGTATTATTAGAATTGTTGTCTCTTTTAGGCTCTCCATATCAGGAGTATAATTCCCCCTGCGACAAATGTAATACATTTCTTTCTGAAAATATGTGTGCGAACACATATTTTAACGCCAATCTGTCATTTTGATATTTCGGCAGGAGAATTTCAGCAAAAAGGCAGGAGTATTTTGACAAACTCCCGGGAGAAACATTTTTTAACAGTTCGAAGTGTAAGCAAAAGAGTGCTAATCCGTTAGAAAATGGCTCTTCCTGCTTACACTTGTGATTTTGGGTTCATGCATAACAAAAACAGCCATTCTTCGGATGAACCATACATATTTTGTTATATCTTTGGAAGACTTGGGTGTCGGCATGATTCGTGCGGCAGCCATTAAAGTGGAGATTATGAAGTCAGCTATACAACAACAAAAGGGAGGAGGCTTTGGCGTCGCTCCCGTTTATTTCACCGCTATATCCACCATCTTGGGCGCGATCCTCTTCCTGCGTTTCGGCTATGCCGTCGGCACGTTGGGTTTCTGGGGTGGCATCCTGATCATTGTGTTAGGGCATCTGATCACCATTCCCACTGCCTTGGCTATTTCCGAGATCGCGACCAATACCCGGGTAGAGGGTGGCGGGGAATACTTTATTATCTCGCGTTCGTTCGGATTGAAGATCGGATCGACCATCGGGATCACCCTTTATCTTTCTCAGGCAATCAGTGTGGCATTCTATATCATTGCGTTTACCGAGGCTTTTGCGCCGCTTTTCGATTGGTGGACGGGGCAGTTCGGCTTCGATCTTCCCCGGCAGGTGATCAGTATTCCCGCATTGATCCTGTTGGCCTTAAGCATTTTGCAGAAAGGAGCCGGCTCGGGCATGAAATTGCTCTATGTGGTGAATATTATTCTTTTCATCGCCTTATTTCTCTTTTTCATGGGGAAACCCATTGAAGCGGAGGGCGAGGTAGCCTTTCTGGCAAAAGAGAATTTCGGATTTTTCAATACCGACAGCCTCTTTGTCATCTTTGCCATTTGTTTTCCGGCCTTCACCGGTATGACGGCGGGGGTAGGGCTGAGCGGCGACCTAAAGAACCCCGGCAAATCGATTCCGTTAGGTACCCTGGCAGGCACGCTTACCGGGCTGATTGTCTACATACTGATTGTTTGGAAACTGGCTGTTTCCGCACCGCAAGCCGACCTATTGGAAGACCAGTTGATCATGTCGCGCATCGCGCTGTATGGGCCGATTGTGATTCCGTTGGGATTGGCAGCCTGCACCTTCTCTTCGGCACTGGGTTCCATTCTGGTGGCTCCCCGCACCATGCAGGCGCTCGCTTCCGACAAGAGCCTGCCGTTTCAGAAGGTCAACCGCTTCCTGGCGCGCGGAAAAGGGAAAGCCAATGAGCCGTTTAACGCTACGATCGTTACCTTCTTTATCGCCTTAGTCTTTGTATTGATGGGCAGTATCGACCGCGTTGCGGGTATTATCTCTATGTTTTTCCTGATCACCTACGGCTGTTTGTGCCTGATCTCATTCCTTAACCACTTTGGGTCGCCCCCCTCCTATCGTCCACGTTTCCGTTCCAAATGGTACTTCTCCTTAGGCGGCTTCCTGTTGTCGGTCTGGGTGATGTTTATGATCAATCCGTTATACACCATCCTCTCCTACTTAGTGATTATTGTACTCTACCTCTTTATCGAGCATTACAACAAAGACCAGAAGGGGCTTGGCGATATTTTCGAAGGGGCCTTGTTCCAGCTCAACCGCCGGTTGCGGGTGTTTATGCAAAAACATCAGTCGGTGATGGAGAATGAAGAGTGGCGACCGTCGGCGATATGTATTTCTCCCCATTCTTTTGAGCGCGATAAGGTGTTGGAACTGATGAAATGGATCAGCCATCAGCATGGGTTCGGCACCTATTTCCATTTTATCGAGGGCTATTACAGCAAGCAGACACATGCCGAATCACAAGAGATCTTGCGCCAACTGATCAACAACCAGCGCGAGCACGACAGCGCGTTGTATATCGACACGATGATCTCGCCCTCCTATACCTCAGCCATTGCCCAGGTGATTCAGACCCCTTCTATTTCGGGGATGGAGAACAATATGGTGGTCTATGAGTTCGATAAAAACCAGCCCGATGAACTATGCCGGATATTAGACAATATCAATATGGCCAAGGCGGGCAACTTCGATATCTGCATCTTCGCCGGATCGCATTATCCGCTGCGCACCCGCAACGGCATTCACGTATGGATCCGGGCCACCGACGAGAAGAATACCAACCTGATGATCCTCTTGGGTTATATCATCATGGCCCATCCCGATTGGCATAAGAGCCAGATAAAGATATTCATCACCAGTACCAACCCCGAAATGGAAGTGGTGAAAGAGGAACTGCAGGAACGGATCTCCGAAGGTCGCCTGCCGATCACCCTGGCGAATATCGAAATCGTCTTGTTGGATGAAAAACAAACCGTAAGCGATGCCATCCAGACACGCTCCAAACATGCCGGCCTGACGCTGATCGGCTTCCGCGAAGAGATCTTAAAACACGAACCGATGAAGTTCTTTACCGGCTTCCAGGATATTGGCGATATCCTGTTTGTCAATGCTTCGCAATCGAAAGAGATTAACTAACCTACTCCCTGGCTACCGAAAACCGATAGATCAGCGGATGTTGGATGCCCAGGATGCCGTAGCCTCCTTTAACATTGGAATAGATGCGTACCGGATGGGAGAAGGTGTCGCTGTTCCATTTCTGTTCGATGGAACGCATATAGAGGTAGAGCGATTCGGTAATGGAGTAGAGTTCGATCTCTACATCGACCTTTTCTTTCAATTCGTTTGATCCATAGCTTAACGGGAAATAGACATTGAGGGTATATTCCCCACCGTCGAAAATATCGTCGGAAAAGATGCGACAGATGTTCCCTTCATAGTCCTCCACGCCCTGATCGACCAAGCTGCTCAGTGCCAGATCCTGATTGATGTAATAGTCGGTCACCTCGCTCAGGTATTCCCATTTGGTGCCTTCGTCATACAATATCTTCCGGCGGATAAGCAGGCGGTAGTAGTTTCGCTCGTTCGGACGGTCTTTGATGGTGATCAATGAACGCATAAACAGGGAGTACTTCTCGAAATCGAAGAAACGTATGGTATCTACGGAAAGAATCACCGGCAATTCGGGAACAGTCTCTTCAACATAGACCCTTTCCAACAACTCATGGTTGATCTCAATGGCTATCTTATCGCCCGCCTTCAACTCTCCCGGCCTGTACGCAAGGTAGTTCCCCCCGGCAGCATAATAGGTCTGCGGTTCACCATTCACTGTTATCTCCAGCGGCAGATCCTGCAAGCCGCCCGGTGGCAGTTCCCATTCGTCTTTCCATTCGGAAGAGGGATCACCCCATTCTTTCCAGTCTTCCATATCTTCGAACAGGAAATAGCTGGTGGAAAAGTCGAGCAATTGTTCCTCCTGGCGGGTATCGACGATATGATTCACAACCAGTTTGTTGGCTTTGTCCTTACCTTTGAACTCGATAATGTTTTCACAAGCAGTAAAGAACAGGAGGCAACAGACGACCGGAAGGCAATATAGGATGGCTATTTTCTTCATATGGGTCAGAATTTATAGGTGTACGAAAGAGAAGGAACGATCGGGAAGAGCGTGATCTTCTTCAATACCCGGTGCTCGTCGCCGTAGGAATCTTCTGCATAATCGGTGGTGATCAGGAAAGGATTCATCTGGTTGTAGGCGTTATATACACTCAGGTTCCAGATGCTGTAACGCTTTTTCGTGCGGCTGGTATAATAGGAGATGCCGAGATCCAAGCGGTGATACGGGTCGAGGCGATAGTTGTTGCGGTGATCGAACTGCTCAACTAAGAAATAGCTGCCGAAAGGGGCATCGGGTATCTCGGCCGCCTTGATCTCTTTCATCGGCAGGGTGATCACATTACCCGAATTGAACACCCAGTTGCCCGAGAACTCGAAGTGTTTGCCCAGTTGCTGTATAAGCGAAATGTTGATGCTATGGCGGCGATCGTATTTGGCGGGGAACCACTCATTGAAATTGATCTGCTCGAAACGTCTTTCCGTCTTCGCCCAGGTATAGCCGATCCACCCGGTCGTTTTCCCCGTCATGCGTTGCAGGAACACCTCCAGCCCGTAGCTGCGTCCCTGGCCCGCCTCCACCTTATTCTCCCATCCGGCCGAGAGGCTGAGCAGGTCGGCTCCGTCTTCATACTCCAACACATGCTGCATATCCTTGTAATAGGTCTCGACCGAGAGATCGAAACCGTGCGGCAGATTGGCAAACAAGCCCATCGAATACTGATGCGAATCCATCGGTTTCACCTTCTTGGTGACAGGCACCCAGAGATCGGTCTGCAAAAACATGATATTACTCGACAGCATATGGATATACTGCTTCATATGGGTGTAGCCCGCCTTAAACGACAGGTTGCTGTTCAGGCGATAGTTCAACGAGAACCGGGGAGAGGCCGACGCGTAGGTCTTGCCTTCGACATGAAACAGGGAGAAGCGCAATCCCGGGTTGATCTTAAAGCGCGGTGTGATCGCCCAGTCGTCTTCGGCATAGAGCGCCGCTTCGTAGGCAAGGATGCGCCTTCCCTGTTGAAAGTCGTAGCCGAAGAAGTCATCACGTTCCTCAGACGATTGCTGACTGAGCACCTCGGGTTTGAAATTATGAAAGGTGAATGCCGCTCCCATCCGCACATAATGCTGCGGCGAAGGGATAAAGTCCAGGTCGGATGTCAGGCTGTAATCGACAATGCCCGAATTATATTTTGCTCCGACATAACTCCTGTTTTGCATATCATAATCATAATGCGACTCATAAGTTTTGGCAATATGCGTATCATACATATAATTGTTGTACGCCAGTTTGGTGTTGAGGAAAAGGTTGCCCGAGAAGATATGATTCCATTTTGCCGCGGCAATCGTACTCCCCCATTTCCAGTCCTGTGTGGTAAGGGCGTTTAGCTCTCCCGAATAACCGTCGCGCGTATCGTATTGGGTATCGAGCTTATCCCGCCCGTTGTAGAACATGAAGAAGAGACTATTCTTATCGTCTAATTTATGTTGCAGCTTGGCGTTGATATCGTAGAAAAAGAAATTGTAATCGTCGTGTTCCGATATCTGGTCGTCCAGCCGGCGGAGTCTGTCGAGTATCGTGCCCATAAACAAATCGATATAGGTGCGTCGGAATGAGAGGTTGAAGGATGTTTTGTCTTTCACGATCGGCCCTTCAAGCGCTGCCTTCATCGAGATCAGCCCGACAGAGGCCGTTCCATGCAGTTGTTCCATATTGCCGTCGTTGGTGCGGATATCGACTACCGACGAGAGGCGTCCACCGAAGCGCGCCGGGAATCCGGCTTTGTAGAGATTGACATTCTTGATCGCATCCGAGTTGAAGATCGAGAGATACCCAAACACATGGCTGGTATTATACACCGGAATGCCATCCAATAGGATCAGGTTCTGGTCGGGACTGCCACCACGCACCGAGAAATCGCTCTTTCCCTCGTCGCTTGCCTCCACACCGGGCAGCATCTGCATCGATTTCATGATATCGGTCTCTCCTAACAAAGAGGGAATAGCCGTCAGTTGCGCCACCGGCACATTGATCGTGCCCAGCTGAGTACTTTCCAGTTTAGAGCGGCGACTGCTGACCACCACCTCCTTCAATTGCGTACTCAACGGATTGAGCAGGATCTCAAGAACCGTATCCCTTTCTAAGCGGAAGGAGACTCGCCGTGTTTCATATCCTATATAAGAGCATTGCAGAACCACCTCTCCATGGGGTAGTGTCAGGCTATAGAATCCATACGAATTGGAGGCCGCCCCTTGGTGGCTTCCGAGGTCGATCAATGCGGCGCCCACCAGACTTTCGCTACTACCCGATTCCCGGATATAACCGCTTATTTTATGGTTTTGTGCCTGTAGAGTATAAAAATGTAAGAGTAACAGGAAGGTTAGCAAAAGAGATTTTTGCATATTGATACGCGTTATACATTAAACCGGAAGTGCATGATATCGCCATCCTGAACGATATATTCCTTGCCTTCTACGCTCATTTTACCGGCCTCTTTGACGGCAGCTTCCGAACCCAACTTAATAAAGTCTTCGTATTTGATCACTTCGGCGCGAATAAACCCTTTTTCGAAATCGGTATGGATCACACCGGCACATTGAGGCGCCTTGCTGCCTTTCAGGTAGGTCCAGGCGCGCACCTCCTGTACCCCGGCCGTGAGGTAGGTCTCCAGGTTCAACAGGCGATAAGCCGATTTGATCAAACGACCCACACCCGATTCCTCCAAACCGATTTCCTCCAGAAACATCTGGCGCTCTTCGTAGGTCTCAAACTCGGCAATCTCGCTTTCGATCTTGGCGGCAACGACCAGAATCTCCGCATTCTCCTCTTTGACCGCTTCGCGTACGGCCTCTACATAATGGTTGCCGCTTACGGCGCTGGCTTCATCCACATTGCAGACATACATCACCGGCTTGCTGGTCAACAGAAACAATTCACGAGCCGCCTTCTGTTCGTCTTTCGTATCGAACGTGACTGTGCGGGCGCTTTTCCCTTGCTCCAAAGCTTCTTTGAATTTCAACAAGACATCATACACCAATTTGGCCTGCTTATCACCGCCGGTCTGTGCCTGCTTCTGCACCTTGGAGATACGCATATCGATCGTTTCCAAGTCTTTTATCTGCAATTCGGCATCGATGATCTCCTTGTCGCGTACCGGATCCACATGACCATCTACGTGAGTGATATTCTCATCGTCGAAACAGCGCAATACATGCAGAATGGCATCCGTTTCCCGTATATTGGCCAGAAACTTATTCCCCAAACCTTCCCCTTTGCTGGCTCCTTTCACCAGGCCGGCAATATCGACAATCTCTACGGTGGTAGGAACTATTCTTTGCGGATGAATCAGTTCGGCCAGCTTGTTCAGTCGCTCGTCGGGAACTGTGATTACACCTACATTGGGTTCGATTGTACAGAAAGGAAAGTTAGCCGATTGCGCCTTCGCGTTGGATAAGCAGTTGAAAAGAGTGGATTTACCTACATTAGGCAAGCCCACAATACCGCATTGTAATGCCATCTATTTTTATGTATTTAATTTATAACCTTTTATTGCGGGTGCAAAGATAGTGAAAGTTGAGAGCAATCGGAAGGGAAAACTCATTTTACCTGAAGATTGCCGAGGCGCATCCTATCTTATGAAAAGAGAGTGAAAGTCGAATACAGAGCCAAACTTGGTTATTTTAGCTTCAGCTTTTTCACGAGGAACTTGGCAAGCTCACGTCCAGCTTTGGCATAACATTCCTGAATACGGTAGCCCACCTCGAAGTCTGTACCCCAGAAGTCATTAGCGGATGAATTGCGGATTTTAATAACCCCTATCTCCTCCTGTGTGGCTTTATCAATGATACGGCAGGTAAGGTTGATGGAGGCATTTTTCCGAGCAACTCCGACGTTGAATCCCGGTTCGGTAAAGTCGGTATTGATAATGATCAGGTATTTTGCCTCTTGCGGATCAATGAAGAAGTCATATTTTTCCATGTGTTTGGAGAATAACTCCTCAAACTTAGGCTCAAAGCGTTCTTGACGGTCGCCTATCCATGCCTCCAGCCAAGCATCTCCCCGACCTGCCTCTTTTTCGTTATAATCGCCCACTTTTTTGTCGATATAGTCCGCTTCTGTCATTTTCCCTACCGACATATTATCGTATGTATAGGCAAATTCAACCATTCGCTCCTCTTGAAACGGGGGAAGAGATCCGGAAGAAAGCGTTATGCTTTGTGAAAAAACGGATAGGCTCAGGCAGCATAGAAAGCTCATGATAAAATACTTTTTCATAAAAGAGTTGTTTGTTAGTTGGTTGATATTACATTTTCGGTCGCAAACTTAAAAAGAATCATTCAAACAGGTGCTACATAGGAATAAAAAAACGCCGTGAAGTAACTCACGACGTTTTGAATAGTATCTGATGATCTTTATTTAGCAATCAACAGGAAGTAATTCTTCTTGCCTCGTTGAACCAACAGGTATTTCCCATTCAACAGCGAGGAAGCGTTGATCACAACGTCGGTTTCCGCCAGTTTTTCTTTGTTTAGGCTTACACCGCCACTTTGCACCAACTTACGCATCTCGCCTTTGGAGGGGAACACGGCCGCCTTCTCCGTAAGAAGATCCACAGCTTTTATTCCCGCGTTTAATTCATCGAACGAGATCTCGAACTGAGGAACTCCTTCGAAAACAGCCAACAGCGTCTCTTCATCCAATTTCTTCAATGTCTCTGACGTGGAGTTTCCAAACAGGATATTGGAGGCTTCCACCGCCATTTCGTAATCCTCTTCGGAGTGAACCATCACGGTAATCTCCTTGGCCAAACGCTTTTGTAAGGCACGTTGGTGCGGAGCTTCCGCCTGTTCGGCTTCGAGCGCTTCGATCTCTTCCCGCGAAAGAGCCGTGAAGATACGGATATACTTAGCCGCGTCTGCATCGCTTACATTCAACCAGAACTGATAGAATTTATAAGGAGAGGTATAACGGCGATCGAGCCATACATTGCCTGTTTCCGTTTTGCCGAATTTACCCCCGTCGGCTTTGGTAATCAACGGGCAAACCAAAGCGAAAGCCTCCGCTTCGGAACCAAGCTTGCGGCGAATCAGTTCCGTTCCGGTCGTGATGTTACCCCATTGATCGGAACCTCCCATTTGCAGGCGCACGCCTTCATTCTGATAGAGGAAAAGATAGTCGTATCCCTGCAGTAACTGATAAGAGAATTCGGTAAAAGACAACCCGGTGTTCGACTCGCCGCTTAGGCGTTTCTTTACAGAATCTTTGGCCATCATGTAGTTCACGGTCAAGTGCTTACCGATATCACGAATAAAGCCAAGGAAAGAATAATCTTTCATCCAGTCGTAGTTGTTTACCAACTTGGCCGCGTTAGGCGCGTCCGAATCGAAGTCAAGAAACTTCGCCAACTGTTTCCGGATACTCTCCTGATTGTGACGGAGTGTTGCTTCGTCCAACAAGTTACGTTCCGCAGACTTCATCGAAGGGTCGCCAATCATACCGGTTGCCCCACCGATCAAAGCGATCGGACGATGGCCAGCCCGCTGAAAATGGCGAAGCATCATCACGCTCACCAGGTGGCCGATATGCAACGAATCGGCTGTTGGGTCGATACCAACATAAGCTGAAGTCATCTCTTTTTGTAACTGTTCTTCCGTTCCGGGCATCATATCATGGATCATGCCCCTCCATCTAAGTTCTTCTACAAAATTCATCGAATTAAATATTATTTTTTACTAAAAGAATGGCGTCAAAGGTACGACTTAAAACTAATACCGCAAAGTAGTTTGTTAGAAAGGGAGTTAACACCAAATCATCATAATACTCTTTAAAACACGTTCACCTCGTCTGGAATCCTTTCTGTAATTGCAATCGCTTCCACATTTGCTAATCGAGATTACATTTCAAAATCTGATACTCGCCGTTTTCATCTGCTGTAATACCGAAAAGGGATGAATCATCTTCGCTTATGACAAATGTGTTTATCAACTTGTCTAATGTGTATGATTTGACAAAGTTACCCTCCCAATCAAAAACAAAAATATCTTCATTATAAAAATTGGGATACCCCTTGTAATCGTTCTTATCAATAAAATCCTTATTCCTTAGGGGGTAGGGCATGAGATAGATGTACTTATTCGTTGTGTAGGCTTTTAATCCTCTTAAATTTTCAATATCCCCTTTTGGATTCATCCCATCGTCTGAGGTTGTATAGATTGTAAAGTCATTTACTACCGATTTTCGAGATACTTCATGTACGTTTTTGAAGGAAAAAATTTCAGCATAATTACCCGACCAACCGTAGTATAGATATTGATTTCCTATCCCTCTACTCCTTATCCCACCATTATTGTATATTACTCTTTTAGTAATAATCTCCGCATAACAGTTATCTTCTGGGAAAGAAGCGTTTGTGTCTATAATTATATCTTTCTCCTTATGCACTACGGAGAGCATATTGGTTTTATCTAAACCGCCTCCCACTATAACATAAGCGCTATCACCCATTGTTGCAAAACCTCCATTGGTTCCTAAGAAATAATCATTAAAAGAAGAGCTTTTAAACTTTGTCCAGTTTTCTTTTTGATACAGGTTACTTGATTCTGCGTTTATTTTATAATAATCCACGCTGTTGTCTTTGGAGTCATAAAAATAAATATCCTGTGTGGCTTTATCCACAAAACAAGAAGGATAGACCATTTCATAAGGACCATTTCCTATCCGTATCAAGTCGTTCTCTTTTACCAGCTTATTGCCATTCATAGCAAAAATGGTAAAAGCGTGATCCGTTTTAAAGTTTTGAACGATCAGTTTGTCGTTTATCATCTCAACCAAATAGTCACTCAAGATCATAGAATCACACTCCAGAATAGAAGAGCTGATCTTGGTGTTATTCAACTTCTTTAATTTATCTAAAGAAGAACCCCGTTCGCTATACGAACAAGATATGCACACAAAAAGGAAAAGGATGTATGAGTATTTCATATATTTATCGTTACAATTACGGGAGGGATTTGCTCCCTCCCACAAAACTATAATAATAAAAAAGAACTGACGATTATTTGATCAAAATTAGTGTATTTTAGTTTTCTTTCTTATCTGGCGTGACAGTTTAGCCCAATATTTCATGATTCCTAATAGTAGAAAAACAATAAAAACGGATTATCTTCCTGCTTTTTATCAGCCTCTTCCAACGAAATGGGAATTACATTCAGTATAGTTTCTGCGATACTACCGGAGGAAATATCCATGTGAGAGAGCATCTCGTAGACATAGTGGTAGTAGCCGTAATTAACGAAACACCGTTCTTCTTCCATTGTGTACAAAAAGGTGGTAGGGTTTATAGGCACTCCGTTTAGGTCATTTAACAAATTTGCAGCAAGATGGGTAACGTTATCTTTGTGAAAACAGGTGACTATATTCTCTTTTTTTCTAAAATTGAAATATACCATATTGTTTATTTTCGATTCATAGTATGAGTCAATAAGAAAACTGTAATTAGTAGAGAATAATTTTTCTGTAAATTTTTCTTTGGGGTTTTCTGAAAAAATATTAGTTGGCAACTCTCCTGACGTAAACGTAATCTTTTTATTTTTATTGATTGATTTATCGTTTATCGAGTACACTTCGTTGCTAAAAGGAGTAACAAACCAAGTGTAGTTCATATCGTTTTTCATTCCAAAATTGTAGTTTTGAGAGAGGTTGTATCCTGTTAAGTTTTTTTCTATCGGGAAGCTACTGTCTATTATTTTATTATCTTTTACTAATAATAGATTTTTGTCATTGTTTCGAGTCTGCATATTGGCAGCGTAACTTGCAAAAGCGTCATTCCCTATGTACTTTTTTTGAGCGGCAGGGAAAGAATCCCGATCTTGTTTAACCATCGACAAATTGTCAAGATCGTAGTATTGTATTTTGTTTCCACAGAAAAGCACTAAAAGTCTTTTTTGAGCATCAATATCAAAATTGTTTACGTTTAGGTATTCGTCGGGGCCTTCACCTACATTTTGTATTTTAGAAACATAATTCCCATCTCGATCAAACACAAATACCGACTCGGTAATGATGTCTAATATGTAAATATTCCCTTCATGAATAATCAAAGAGGTAATCTCTGCAATCAATGATTCTGGTGTAGTTTCCAACTCTACTATTTTTACGGATTCAAATATGTTGGAAATGTTGTATATAGTTTCGATTTTATGGTCATCTATATCTAAATAGTCAAAAGCATGATCTGTATCCTCTTTTTGAGTACATGCGAACAGAGGTAACATCGACAGTATTAGAAATTTAAATTTCATAGATTTAACTATTATGCTTCGTAAACATAATGTTTTACTTTCATAATACCAACTCTTCTATTTGAAGAATGTCCTTCTCTAAGAAATTTACGAATTCCCTTCCCCCATCGTTTTCGTTTTTACCTTCTAAAAGCTACGGATGCACAGAGAGAAACAGATCATCAATCTCCTGCCATTCTGACATAAAAATATAGTAGTCTAATTGCCAAAGAGCAACTTTCCCCCGGAAACCCAAATTGTCATTTTGATATTTCGGCAGGAGAATTTCGCCAAAAGGCAAGGAGTATTTTGATAAAGTCCCGGGAGAAACACTTTTTAACACTCCGAATAGTAAGTATAAATAGGTCATTTAGTTAGAAAACAAGAAGCGATTGCTTACACTTCGTTTTGGGGTTTTATCCGGTTTGGAGAAGGATGCGACGGCTGACGTAATGGCAGTTTTTGGATACCACTTTATTTATGGAAAGGGAAAAGAGTGCGGCTGTTTTTGGCTAAGGTGTCGGCGACCTGCTCGATAGGGAGGCGTAATGATTGGGCGATCCGATTGTATATTGAGCGGATGCCGGTGGGGCTTTCGTCGGTTTCGGCTAAGGCGTGTGAAGGCCAGGCGGCGCGTAGTGCTTCCGCTTGGAAAGTTTCGCCGAACGAGAGGTAGAATCCATGGGCGATCAATTGCTCCGCCAGTTCCTTTTTCCCACGAAAACCATGGATAATCCAGGGTATGTGGGGCGAAAACTCCTTTTTAGCAGCCAGCAGTTCCGGCCATGCCTTGACGCAATGGATAATCAGGGGTTTCTGAAAGGTCTCGCTTAATTCGATTTGCTGATAGAACACCTCTTGTTGAAGCCGCATATCAGTTGCGACTAATTTATCGAGCCCCGCTTCGCCCAGGGCGACTGTTTCGGGCTGCGATAGGCGCTGTTGCAGCTCTTCCAATTGCTTGTCTTTATCCTCTATATACCAGGGGTGGATGCCGTAGGAGCGGAAAGGGGCATCGGTCGATGGCTCTCCTTCGCGGATTATCCTGTTCAGGATGGCAACCTCGTCGGGAGAAGAGGGCGATTGGTGGGTATGGATATTGTAATAAAGCATCTGGTGCGGCATATGGAGGTTAGGGAACGGGGTCATATCCGCTGCCACCCCAGGGATGACAGCTGGCGATGCGTTTCACGGCCAGCCAGAGGCCTTTTATCGGACCATGTTTTTTGAGCGCTTGCACGGCATATTCCGAACAGGTAGGCGTGTACCTGCAGGAGGCCGGTGTCAGGGGGGAGATGCAATATTTATAGAAATAGACCGGCAGGAGTAGGATTGTCGTAAAAAACTTTCTCATCCGATTTTCTCTTGCAAGATACGGATTGCTTTCGACATAGCCTTGCCGGTCGATTGAAATGTCGGCTCTTCCTGGTCAATAAAGAGGAAAGCGACCAATAGGTGTTTGTCTTTTTCTTCCAAAGAGGCGATCAGCGGCTCTTTCTGCAAGCGGTAGTTCTCGCGCACAAGCCGTTTGATACGGTTGCGTTTGACGGCTCGTTTAAACTTTTTCTTGGGGACACTGATCAGGATCGAGGAGCGAACCGGCATCGGCTCTTCTGAAAACAAAAAAATAACCCGTAGTGGAAATGCCACAAACGAACTGCCTTCTGCAAAGAGAAGGTCGATGTGACGTTTCCACGACAGGCGTTCTTGTTTTGTAAAGGTATACCTCTTAGTTGTCATTTCTTGCCATTCGCCTTCTTCAGATATTGCTCCAAAGCGGCTGTCATGGAAGGGGCTTCAGACGTGGGGGCTTCCACGTCTAAGCGAAGCCCGGCATCTTTCACTGCTTTGGCCGTCGTCGGGCCAAAACAGCCTATCTTAATATCTTCCTGTTTGAAGTCAGGGAAGTTCTTCAACAGGGAAGAAATCCCGGAAGGACTGAAGAAAACCAACATATCGTAGTCGAATGTCTCGTCTTTAGAGAATTCATTACTCACCGTACGGTACATCACCGCCTTGGTATAGTCGATTTTCTTTGCATCCAACATATCAAACAAATCGTTCTTATGCACATCGGAAACAGGAATCAAATACTTTTCTTTTGCATGTTTGGCAACGACAGTTACCAATTCTTCCGGCTTACCTAAACCGTAGAAAATCTTTCTCTTTCTGTAAACGATATACTTTTGCAAATAAACAGCAATCTGCTCTGTTGTGCAGAAATACTTCATAGTCTCAGGCACTGTCACCCGCAACTCCTCGCATAAGTTAAAGAAATGGTCGATAGCTGTACGAGCCGTAAAAATAATCGCTGAAAAATCCAGAATAGATATTTTTTGTTGTCTGAATTCTTTCGCACTTAAAGGCTCAACCTTAATAAAAGGGCGAAAGTCAATATCGATTCCATATTTTTGAGCAATATCAAAATAAGGAGATTTCTCGGATGCAGGCTTCGGTTGTGAGACCAGCATTTTTTTAATAGTCAACGCCATAAAGCACTCAACTCGATAAAATTATACAATAATATTGCCCCGTTAGTGAATAGGAACAAGGGCGTTATTTCTTGGGCGCAAAGGTACAAAAACAAATACAGATAATCACCTTTTTTGATTTGAAATATTCGTATCGTTTTATAAATAATAACACAACGACTCAGTAGATAGAATGCGGAAAACAGGCAAAACGGATAGATTGGGTCGGTATCAATGAATAATATCCATAAAAGAGGAATATAAAAAAGCACGCCCAATAGATCGAGTGATGCCTGATAGCCTACTTGCCAAAGCCGATAAGATTCTTTTTCAAAGAATGTCCACCCGATCAGTGCGTAGATGCCCCTTTTAAAGAAATAAAACAGGAGCAATAACAGGAATAAAGATCCCGCATAGAAAAGAATTTTTGCGCTATTTACGCTGTTATGATCCGGCATCCATCCCTCTTTTCCGCACCAGATCAATAGAAATAGTGTGGAGAGAAGCAGGGTCTGAAAGGTCATAAACACATGAAACACCCGTTCGTCGCCTTTCGACCCTTGCCCTACTTCGAACAGGCTTTGGCGGTGCTTCACCTGCACAATGTCTTTGAGCGTACGCAGGAATACGGGGGAATAGCGATGGAAAATGAAAGAAAAGGATATGAACAATAGGAAAATGATCCCCCAAATAAGATCGTTTATCCATTGCTCCTGCCCTATAGGAATGCCTGTATATCCTTCAAACATGAATTAAAAATGACTTAGCGAATCGTTATTTCGGGATTTATTTGCTGCAGATCAAGTAGTAAAGAGGTTATATCATCCTCTCTTAAATTCACTTTGGGGCTTTTGCGAGGCGATCCGTAATAGGAATAATGAACTCTTATGCCGTATTCACCCACTCTTTCCAGGTCTACAATGTCTTTGATCGGAATAGGAAAGGAGCCGATAGTCAGCTTGTCACTATCTGTCACCTGAATAGCATTGCGACTTCTCTGATAGAACAGATACGACAATGCCACCAGATTGATCAGCTGGAAACTTGCACCCACCCAATTCTTATTATACAAGAGGGAGCCCACCAAGATGAGCCATGTCGCTACGACCACCCCGATAAGTATCTTGTTTCCCCGAGACTCTACAAAACCATAAGCTGCTTTCATATAAACGAACTTTCTTTTTTGATTTCTATATCGGAATTAAAACTCTTCAACAGGCTGATAAACTCTTTTTTGTTGCGGGGAGAAAGCATCATCCAGGGACCGGTCTCCGTCAAGATCAATAAGCGGTCGAACGAAAGAGCATAACTCCAGGCCGGCATGATCGTAGGTTCGATCGTCCGGATCTCCGCGATGGCGATCTTCTTTTCCGGGAAGAAGCTGCAATGAGCAATCAATATTCCGTCGGCTGTGATTCGATACCAGGTGTTCAGAAACACATGAATGGTGATAAGCGTAATCAGCGTCATGCCGATCATCCACCAGATGTTCGATTGCAGGAACGAAGCCACGCAGCCGATACCGACAATAAGCAGAAAAATATGATATAAACCACCGACTTTGGAGCGGAACTCTCTATCCATTATACCTTGTATTAGTTGAGGGCGCAAGTTAGTGAAAATAGTTGAAAAGGGCAGAAAGTGAAAGAATACAATTATTTCGCACTTAACAGCTCAGGCGTGATGGAGTCACATCTCAGCTGTATTTGTGCGGCGGAACTCTGGGAGTCGACAGAGGCATTCACCTTCATCCGGATATCTTGCTTTTTGATATCGAAAAGCGCCGGCCCAATTCCCAAGGTGGAAGACATTTTTTGACCATCGAAAAGGGTAAATGTAAGGATCAGTTCGTGCGACACCTGTTGACTTGTATCGCCATCCCAAAGGAAGAGCTTTCCCTCGAATCCGTCGGAAGTTTTTTGTAAAAAGATAGGCAGTTGTGTTGTCGATGTCCGGTTCATTTTCCGGTTGGACACGTGCAGCGCCGGGGTAACCCCGGTTAATACGCCTTTACATCCCTTGATTTTGCCCATATCCTTCTCGTCCAGTTTGATGTCAAACAAGACGCATTTGGTGAAGTAGGTGGGGGTCAGGGTGATTGTTTCATGTTTATCGGCAACAACAAGCAAATCATGATGGATTGTGCCATAAAGCGGAGACGACGAAGCGTCGTCCTCTTCTTTAATGTTAAAATAAGCTTCCGCATGGTCAAACTGACTGCGGTTTCTTAGTTTAATGGTGTTGTTATTACTATTGTAGACCAAAAGGCCGTATTTACCCGGCGGTAAGGCTATTTTCAATGTCCCGGTACTGCTTTCGGTTTGTATCATCGGCCCGTTATTCAACGGATAAAAACAGTAACAAAGCGTATTCTGCTCAGCATATTCCACTCCAATGCTCTCCCAGTTGATGGTAAAGGTAACCGTACCATACTGGCGAGAAGAAGAGGAGTTATCAGCTTGTTTCTTACAACTAAAGAAGAGCAGGCATACCAACAAACAACACGCAATAACATACCATCTGTATGCATTATTATTGCACATTCCCCAACTGGTTTAATAAATTAGTTCACTCGAAGCAAAGGTATTCAGAAGTTAAATTGCGTTTATTGAGAATTCTGTTCAATAAGTTGTAAATATTAAATGTCCGATAGTAAATGATGAATACCCGTTTTTTTATTCACCCTCTTCCCGTTCTGCACGGATAGCACGGGGCGACTGCCCAAAGTTCGAGCGGCAGAAGTGGGAGAAGTTCGAGAGCGACTCGAATCCGTATTTGTAGCATATATCCGAGATGGAAAGGTCGGTCGTAAGCAGGTCGACATGAATGTCCTGGCATTTGCGTTTCAGCATCCACTGATAGGCCGGTTCGCCAAACGTATCCTTAAACAACCGGCGGAAAGTAGGCACACTGTAGCCTCCCAACTGGGCAAAGGCCTCCACATCTTTGACGTTTTGGTAGTTCTGTAATATGAAATACTGGAAGCTCTTGCTGTAACGGTAGATGGTTGAATAGAAAGCCGCCAAATCCTTAATGGGGTAATAGCAGTTGAGCAGAAATAACAACTCCGTCTGTTTTGCCTGCAGGAACACAGAGCAACGCAGGTCGCTGTCCAAAAAGCTTTTCATCCCGTAGAGGAAGTTATGCAACGGTTGGACGGTATCCATCACCACCGGGCCGACATGTCCGGCCGATGCCATAGAGATACTTTTGTTGTATCGTTCGTTACATACGTTTTGGGGGCGTTCAAACAGATAAAGAATGGCTTCGGTTGCTTCCAGAATCTGAAACTCGACGCGCGACCCTACCGGTTGCAGAATAAACTGCCCTTCCCGGAATATGGTGTCGGGATGCTCTTCGCTGTTTACCCGTACCTCTCCCTTGAGCAAGAAATACATCGTGTTTTGCAAAACACGCTCCTGCGGAATAAGCACTCCTTTGGGGTAAGAGCGATATTTAAAAATGTGCTTCTGATAGAACGAACAAGAGGCACAGTCGGTATATTTCGTACATCTGATCTGGTCAAGCATACCTTGATCGACTTATAATTTTACTTTTTTACTTTTCCCTTTCAAACTCTCGTTGTGAAAGCGATCAACAGCTGTTACAACATATATATAGGTATCCGTTCCCTTATGATAAGGTAGTTGATATTGTTTTTCTCTTGTGATGGCCACGATATGTGAAGGATCATCCAGGTTTGTTGTTTCTCCTTTCTTAAAACGGTAAACCACAAAATAGGAAGCTGTTTCCGGGTTCGCCGTATGTTGGGGTGCATCCCAATGCAACAGGTATCCTTCAGGTGTCCATTCGGCCTTTAGCTTCTTTACCTCTTTGGGCGCACGGTCGTGTAAATGGCTGTAAGGCGGTATCAAAGCCGGGTATTTTTGGTAATGAACCCGCAGACTGTCGGCCACTCCTTCGTTGTTCCACAACAATTCGTTGGCCGGCCAGAAACAATGTCCTTTTACATGCGGCAGCGATTTCTCTTCCTTCATTTTCAGGGTTAGCTGATCGGCTTTCATCGTACGGGCCACGTCTTGTCCGATATACAAGTGGCGATCGCCGGCCTGTTTATCCCACCAACGAACCAGCGTCGTATAGTCGGCCGCCGTATGTCCTATCTCCCAATATACCTGAGGCATATTGTAATCGATCCATCCTTGCTGCACCCAATGAAGCACATCCGCATACAGGTCGTCGTAGTTTTGCAGTCCGTTTGTGGCACTGCCCGAACCATCTGGTGTACTCTTTTGGTTGCGGTATATGCCGAAAGGGCTGATGCCAAATCTCACCCAGGGCTTTGCCAATAGAATCGTTCGCTTCAACTCGCTGATCAAAAGATTGACATTCTCACGCCGCCAGTCTCCACGTTCTTCTTCCTTGTAGCCTTTTGCCAGTCCGTAACGCTGGAAACTCCTGTCGTCAGGGAAAGGAAGGCCGACCACCGGATAGGGATAGAAATAATCGTCCATATGGATCGCATCTACGTCGTAGCGAAGCAGAATGTCGCGCACCACGCGGCAGATGTGCTGCCGGTTAGCCGGAATACCCGGGTCGAAAAGAATTTGCTTGTCGTAAACAACAAAACGTTCCGGTTCGCGATGATACAAATGTTCTTCGGCCAAAGCAACGGTTGTGTGATTAGTGCATGCTCTGTACGGATTCAGCCAAGCGTGAAACTCCATGTTGCGATGGTGACACGCTGTAATGAGAAACTCCATCACGTCAAAGTCTCCCTCAGGCGCACGTCCCTGCTCACCTGTGTAAAAGCGGCTCCATGGTTCCAACTCGGAACGATAAAATGCGTCCGCTTCGGGCCGTACCTGAAAGATGATAGCGTTTATCCCACACGCCTGCAGGACATCCAGTTTACGTATAAAATCCTTTTTAAGCTCATCCACCGTCATAGTGGCATATTCACTTTGGTGTGCTGTCTGTATCCATGCGCCACGGAATTCCCGTTTGGCAGGCTCATCCGACAGGTTCGGTCGGATCACACGCTGCGTCGAGCAGGACATCCATGTTAGAAAAAGCAAGAAAATCCCCAGTCGCTCCGGAGTAAATCGTTGACACATCCTATGCACCTTTTCCATGAAAAACTTAAAAAGCATCAACAAAAGTAACAGATTTTGAGCAGATAACAAAGGATTTACAGCAAAAACGTAAATCAAAGCCAATACGACCCATGCCCTCCATAAACTGAGAGTCAACCTTTGCCTCCTTAGCGTTGGGCAGTAGATAACGAAACGTAACCGTATGATCGGCATGCACAAAGGAAGCAGGTGGATTATTCTTCATTCCAAGTGGACAAACTATCCAAATTGCTCATAAAGGGTGAAACCGCAATGGATGTAGCTCCCCTCTTTTAGCTCTTAGATTTTAGTTAGGCAGTAGTGTCTTTCAATATACACAAGAATTTCTCGTTCCACTTTACATATCCCTTTTTATATCA
>NZ_JARXWI010000017.1 GCF_029893085.1 Parabacteroides sp. PFB2-10 | reverse complement strand
TACAAGTTCAAGTCCGTTGACTCAGAAAATATCTGTAACTAACTATATTTCAAATGTTTCAAAGAACGATTGCGAGTTTTTAGTGGACACTAATGACACATTTTTTTTAAAAAGGCATCCGCTTATGGATGCCTTTTTTCTTTTGAAAAGCAATTTTGGCTTTTGATAAAATAATAACTTGGATTCAACATTACTTGATTCCATTCACCTTTCAATCTTTTAGATAATCATTTGCAAATGAGGTGGCTAACTGCTCAAAATTAAAGTTGAAAAAACGGAGACCGTCTCATGATGAGACAATCTCCGTTACCAAATCATGCCGAATGCTACGGCTACCCCCTACAATTAAATATGCGTAATGGTTCTCTTATCAATTATAATAAAAATCTTTCAGTTCATTTTGTAAACGTTGACGGGCTACAAATATACGGCTCTTTACCGTTCCCATAGGGATGCCCATGATGTCAGAAATCTCATCGTATTTATATCCGCTAACAAACAGGGCGAAAGGCGTTTTCATATCTTCGCTTAAGCCTTCGATAGCCTGATTGATTTCGTTCATATCGATGCATCCTTCCGGAGAATCAAAACCAGAGTGACAGATCGTATCCACATTGTACACGTCAACACCCCCGTCGATAAGCGTATTGGAACGTACCACCCGGTTGTAGTTATTGATGAAAATGTTGCGCATAACGGTCATTACCCAACCCTTGAAATTCGTGTTATCCACAAATTTATCACGGTTATCGAGTACCTTCAGCGTGGTATCTTGTAATAAATCCATCGCTTCTTCTTTGTTTGCGGTTAAAGTCAGTGCAAAACTGAATAAATTGTCTTGCAATCCTACTAATTTTGTTTGAAATTGAACTTGTGTCATGTCTTTCCCTTAAAAATGCTGTTATTATAAAATCCCTTATTTCCCTTGATCTTATCGCTGATCGATATGCGAATGTAGAAAGAGCTTCAGAGGTGGAGAATTATTTTTTATTCTTTTTTGTTGAAAAATCGTAAGCTGTTGAATTTTCTTGATTCGATCGCATTTTTGAACAAGATTTACAACTCCTTCAAGTTGCAGATTTCAACATTTTCAACTTTGTGATTACAATTTTCAAGCAAGCGGGTGGGAGGGGTAAATATAAAAAATGTTTTTAGCGATTGAATTTCTGTTTATATGCTTATTTTTGCCTTATGTCGGCTAAGCGGTCTGCCACGACCGGCTATGTGTACAGTTTGTTTACTGTCAATCATAAAAATAGAGAAGAACCATGGAAACAAAAAAAGTGAATCGAAGAAACTTTCTCCGTATGTCGGCCGCAGCCGGTGCCGGAGCTTTACTGGCTCCGGGAGCCAAAGCGATGTCTCCTGATAAAATGGCAACTCATAAGAAAGCGGCTTTTCCGATGCGCAAACTTGGACGCTCAGGTATTCAATTGCCTATCCTGAGCATGGGGGTTATGCGTGCCGACAATCCGAATGTCGTACGAGCAGCCTATAATTCCGGCATCAAACATTTCGACACCGCGTATGGCTATCAGAACGGACGCAACGAAGAGATGCTGGGTAATTTCTTCAAGGATAAACCGCGTGACAGCTTTTGTGTCGCAACCAAAGGACGGACACGTCAATATCCTTATACCGATTCGTTTGAAAAAGAGTTCACAGATATGCTCGACCTGAGCCTTTCCCGCCTGCAGATGAAATATGTCGACTGGTATTACGTGCATGACCCCAAGAGCGTGGAAGAGATTAAAGATCCGCGCCTGGTTAATATCCTCAAGAAATTCAAGGAAGAGGGAAAGACTAAATATGTGGGCTTCTCTACGCATGCTAATAAACCGGAATATATCGACGCGGCTATCGAAGCGGGCATATACGATGTGATTCTGTTGAGTTATAATTTCAAGTTGGATAATCTGAAAGCAACCGACGAAGCATTGGCGCGCGGCGTAAAAGCGGGTATCGGATTTGTAGCAATGAAAGCCATGACCGGCGCAGTGGAAGATGCTGAAGGAAACAAGAAGATCAACGCGCAGGCCTGCCTGAAATGGGTATGGCAGAACGAAAATATCACTACAGCCATACCGGGATTCTCGAATTTCGACGAATTGGATGAGTGCCTGGCGGCGGCTGAAAACACCAAGTTGACCACCGGTGAAAAAGAATACCTGGCGGCTCTGTGTACACAGGAGGGGGTGTATTGCCAGCAATGTGGTAAGTGTCTGGAGCAATGTCCCGAGCATCTGCCCATTCCGGATATGATGCGTGCCTATATGTATGCCTACGGTTATAAGTATGCGCAGCTGTCGAAAGAGACCCTGGCGGATCTTTCGCTGCCGGAGAACCCGTGTGCCAATTGTGACTCCTGCAAAGTAACCTGTGCTTCGGGCTTTGATGTGTCGCGTAAAATTGCCGCTATCAATCCGGTGCGGAATATGCCTACTGAGTTTTTAAGTTAATCACCGCAAAGAAAAAGCTGATATGAGATATCGTTCGTATGTGTTAAGTATTATATCTATTCTATTCTTTTTTTCTCTCTCCGCGCAAACGCCTCAGGAGTTGAAGGCCTGGTTGCCCGCCATACCGGGTTGGGAAATCAACGAAGAGATAGAGGTGTTTGATCCGGATAATCTGTTTGACCGCATCAATGGGGCAGCGCCTCTTTTTATTGAGAACAATTTCCAGGAGATGACCAGTGCAGAATATAAAAAAGGAAGTGACTATATCACGTTGCAGATCTACCGACATGCTTCGCCCGAGGATGCCTTCGGTATGTATGCTTCCGAACGTTCTGCCGAATTGGCTCATTACCCGATCGGCGGCGAGGCGCAGGGCGATCCGACCAGTCTCTTCTTTTTTGCCGGTCATATATATGTAAAGATGTGGGCTACCTCGCAGGAAAATGTCGAAGCTGTATTGCATCAGATAGGAACCGGCCTGGCCGGACGTATCGATCCGAAGGCGGCTTATCCGGCGATTCTGCAACACTTCCCGGCGGAAGGGAAGCAGCCCTACTCCGAAGCCTATATCACCTCCAATTATATCGGGCATGAATTCCTGAAACAGATCTACCTGGCGAAATACGAACGGGAGGGAAAAGCCTTTCAACTGTTTGTGATCGATGGGAATTCTGCAGACGGAGCGAAGGATATCTTGACAAAATATTTCACCTTTGCCCGCCAGCCATTGGAGTTTGCGGAAGGCGCGCTCGTGATAAAGGATCGATATAACGGCGACATCCCTGCTATCTGGAAAGGGTGCTACATCGTGGCCGCCTATTCGGAAAATGGAGAAGCGATTGCAGGTGTAGAGGAACTACTGAAGTCTGTCGCGAAAAAATTGTAATAGAAGTAATATATAATAGTGTATGAGAAGAATAATTGTGTTTGTTTGGGTGTTGTTTGTTGTGGTTTCCTTTTCAGCCAAAGGGATTCGTGTTGGGGATGAGTCAAAACAGTTTACGATTATTGGAGAGATAAAAGGACTCGTTCCGGGTGATACTTTGTCGTTTGAAAAAGTTATTCTCCCTTATTATGGAGGAGAAAACGAAAAGGCATTCCAGGTGATTGTATCCGAACTAGACCGGTTTGTCTATTCCGGTAGCCATCCGCATACACAATATTATTATATGACCTATAAGCCACTGGTTGGAAAATGGCGGGGGCATAGTAAAGTCGCGTTGACAATGATCGTCGATGAAGGCGAGTTGCGTATCACCGGAACGACCGAACATATTTATTATTGCCGGTTACATAGCCGCATCTACGACGAGCCTTTATTGAAAGATATGTTGCAGTTGGATGACTCCGTGGGCATGCTACGTGCCGAATACGGAAAGATAATCGATGAAGCTCGGGAAGCGGGTGATATGGAGAGGGCGAAAGAGTATGTTAATAAATTCAACTTCTTCAGTCGGGATCATCAGGAAACCTATACTATTCTGAAACAGAAAAAGGCGGAATTAATGGAGAAGAATCCCTATTCCCAGTGGATGATCGTTGATCTTTTGCAACGGGTTTTCTATACGCCGCTGGAGGATTTGACGGCTTACATGGAGAAGATGGAACCGGAAGCGGCCGCCAGTTTTTACGGAAGCCTTTTGAAACAGGAGGTCGAAACCATGACAAGGCTGGCTCCGGGAAACGATGCGCCTGACTTTACCCTCACAACAGTGGATGGAAAACGAATCACTTCCGCCGATCTGCGTGGGAAATATGTATTATTCTATCGCTGGGGGCTTTGTCCGGGTTCGATCATGATCGACATACAGATAACGGAGTTCTATGAGAAATACAAAGAACATCTGATCCTGATAGGCATAACCGACGATATAGAGAGTATCCGTCAGTTGAATGAAAACACGGAAGAGGACGACGAACTTATGAACATAAAACTAAAACCGGTATTGGAAAACATGGTTGCTCACCCCTGGCCGGAGGTGGAACTCAAAGGAGATAACCATCAGATCACCGTCGATTTTGCTTTTGCCGGTCTGCCCTATTTTGTACTCCTCTCGCCCGAAGGGAAGATTCTTGTCCGCAATTTTAGCGAGGCATACTACGAGGCTAAGAAGATAATCAGCGCTGCCTTCCCGGATTAATCCAATTCAACGACCGTAACACCGGCTCCTCCGAACTGCACATGCTCGTCGTGGTAGCGGCGGATGCCGGGCACGGAATGCAGATAATCGCGAATCAATTGCCGGAGAATGCCCGTTCCTGTACCATGCAGGATGCGTATTTTCCCGGCGCCCACCTGGATCGCGTCGTCCACAAAGTAGGTGACGGCTTGCAACGCCTCGTCGCCACGCATACCGCGCACATCGATCTCTTGCTTGAAGTGGATCTTTTTCTCGTGCATACTGTCGGTCGTCTGGCTGCTGACAAAGGTGCTTTTCTGGATTTCCTTCTTGATTTGTCCTTTGCTTACCTTCTCCAACTGATCGAGCTTGACGGTACTCTTGATCATACCAAAGGCAACCATCGCCTGCTTGCCCTGCAATTCTAACACCGTTCCGGCAGAGGTTTGTCCGCGTAGGCGCACATTATCTCCAACAGCAATGACCTCTTTATTGAATTCCTGTTTGGCAGCAGCTTTCGGTTTCGCCTTCTTTCGCTCGTTTCGCTCTTTGATCTTCGCCATTTTATGGGCGATCTTATCGTTCTTTTCCTCCTCTTCAGCCGAAAGAACCGAGGCTTTGAACTCATCCAGTGCTTTGCGTGCCAGGCGGGTTTGTTCTTTCTCGGCCTGCGTCTCTTTGATCTGACGGATGGTATTTTCTATTTTGGCATTCGCTTCGGAGATAAGGTGCTGCGCTTCCGATTTAGCATCCCGCAAGATCTCCTTGCGTTGCTTGTTGATGGCTTCCAGATCCTCTTCGTAGCGAGAGGTAATATCTTCCAGTTTCTTCTCCTGCTGGCGGATATTCTGCCGTTTGCTCTCCCAATAGCGTTTGTCGCGGACAATATCCTGCAGGTATTTGTCCATATTCACATAGTCGGCTCCCACCTTTTCGGAGGCATCGGATATAATATCTTCGGGCAAACCGATCTTCCGCGCGATCTCGATGGCAAAAGAACTGCCCGGATTACCTATCGCCAGCTTGAACAAAGGCTGCATCTGATGGCGGTCGTACAGCATGGCGCCGTTGACTACCCCTTCGGCCTCCTCTGCAAAATGCTTGAGATTCTGGTAGTGTGTCGTGATCACCCCGAAGCTTTTCCGCCTATTAAAGCGATCGAGCAGGGCTTCGGCAATGGCTCCGCCGATCTGCGGCTCCGTGCCGCTACCGAATTCGTCGATTAACAATAGTGTCTTCGCCTGGCAGTTGCGCACGAAATTTTTCATATTTGTCAGATGCGAACTATATGTACTCAGGTCGTTCTCGATGCTCTGTTCGTCGCCAATATCGATAAAGAGGTTGTCAAACACCCCGGTATGCGAGTTCTCATAGAGCGGAATCAATAGACCACACTGCAACATATACTGCAATAAACCGACCGTTTTCAGGCAAACCGACTTCCCACCGGCATTGGGTCCCGAGATAATCAGTAAGCGTTGCTCTTCATTGAGTGTAATATCCAGCGGCACCACCTCTTTCCCCTGCTTTTTGTGCGAGAGATAGAGGAGCGGATGAATGGCATGGTACCATTCGACCTCCTGTTTGTCTTCCATTTGCGGGCGGATCGCATTGATCTGATCGCCCAATAATGCCTTGGCGCGTATGAAATCGATATCCCCCATAAACGAATAAGAATGAAGAATATCCTGGATATAGGGGCGTACCAGATTGGTGAACGCGGTCAGGATCTGTATGATTTCCCGGCGTTCTTCCCCTTCCAGTTCGCGGATACGGTTGTTGGCCTCGACCACCACTTCGGGTTCGATAAATACCGTTTTTCCACTCGCCGACTCATCGTGTACGATCCCTTTGATCTTGCGTTTATAGGCCGGCGCAACCGGTATCATCAACCGCCCGTCGCGCATGGTAGGCGCCACATCCTTATCGACCAAGCCTTCCGACTGTGCCGAGCGAAGGATTGACTGCAGGCTGCGAGAGATGCTGTTCATGGTCGACGCCATCTCTTTGCGGATGCGAGCCAGTTCGCTGGAGGCATTGTCTTTGATACGTCCGTATTTGTCGAGTATATGGTCGATCTGTGTGATCAGTTGCGGAAACACACTGATATTGCCCGCCAATGCCGAAAGGGCAGGGTAGGGCACTTCTGTATCCTCTTCGTCCGGTGGGCGAAGGAAACGAATAATTTCATGGATGGTCTGAAGCGAACGCTTGAGATCGAACAATTCTTTTTCGTCGAGCCAGGTCCCTTCCGGGCGAATGCGTTGCAAGGAATAGCGCACATCGAAGAAGTAGCTTGCCGGAAACTCCACATCGCCCCGCAGGATGCGCAGGAACTCATCGGTTTGTTGCAACCGGGTCGTGATGGTTTCGAAATCGGCAGAAAACTCCATGTCGTGCACGCGTTCTTCGCCGAGTGGACTCAAACATTTATCGGTAAGCAGACGACGGATAGAATCAAATCCTATCTTCTGCTCAAAATTATGTGGATATATCACGTGTGTAAATCCTCTTGGTTATTTAACTTCGATTGTCACGTCCGTACGCACGGTAGGACGTATCAATACTTCTTGTTTTTCTTTCCCTCGCCGGAGAACGAAAGAACAGGCGTTGTTGCCCGACAGGTTGATATAAGGCGCAAAGTAGTAGAGGTAAGCGAAGGGCGCCATGGCATTGCTGCGTTGCAAGGCATTGGCCACCTGCGTGTATTTGAAGCTATCCCAATACATACAAAACTCAAATCCGTTGGCATCTTTGAACTGTGTTTTCGGGTCGCGCAGATTCATCGTGTTGGTGATAAATCGTTTATACGCGCCGGTCAGTTCTTCTGCCGTATGGTTCATGCGCTGATTGCCGATGCGGTCGACGGTGTCGCCTACGCGTACGCCGGCTGCATACGCCGGCGAGTTCGCATCGACAGCGGCCACGCGTTCCAACTGGTCAATATCGTACTGGATCCCGGTGTAATTGTAAGTTTTTCGACTCACCGTGAAGGGTACATTCCGAGTATATTTCACATACGGATACTGCATCAGCATCAGCGGGATATGGATCCGCGCATAGTCTTCCAAGCGGAATGAGTTTTCCAATAATTCATGCGCCTCACACTCCCAGATGACCCGCCCGGGTTCGATCCGAAGATCCACAAAACGGAAGCCAAACTGAAGCAGAAACTCCGCTTCCGATTCCGCCGTTTGATGGTTCAGGAAAGGGAGATCGATCATCCGACTGTAATTCACATCGTAACGCGAGATAACCTCTTTGTTGACCATCACTTTGCTGGGACCTTTATAGTTGGGATTCTTATCGAAAAAGTAGAAGGTCTCTACCCGGATTTCCGGCTGTTCCGGATCGTAGATCAATCCTTTTTGGGTCAATTCTTTTTCGATGTATCCGTTGATGGCCGTTTCCATATTCCGGTTGCTTTCGTCAATGGCGGAAAAGGTAAAGGTGGAAAAGGCAGCAAAATCGACTGGGTCGGGCGTTACGTTCATATTGAACGGGCATACAAACCGGCGTTCACTGGTGGTTTCCAGGCTATACATATTAAAAGCGATCGCCAACTGCTCCTCTGTGATGGCATTCGAGAGTTTACAGTCTTTGCGCACCGCCACCTTTTTCTGCGGGTTCGAAAACGACCGGATAGTCAGTGTTATTTCGTTCCTGTCTGCCGGGTTCAACAGTTGGTTGAGTTCCATTTCGCTCAGGTTCAAAGTAGGCACATTATCGATGGCTTCCAGGATATCCCCCTGCTTGATGCCCATCTGTTCGGCTGAAGAATAGGGAACAATACGGGTTACGACCGGAAAACCGAGCCCCCAGTTCGGACTATGGCTGATTTCATACGAAAAACCGATACGACAGATTTGCGGTCTGTTCTGAGCAAAGCCAATCAGGGATATGGCCAAGAGGGCTATTGAAAAAATTATTCTTTTCATATCAGAGTAAGAATCTTATAAGACGTAATGAATGTCAGGCAACAAATGAATTATACCTTTCAAAAGCAAAGGTAAAGATATTTTTCCTCTTTTTCATGTTTTCGGTCGAGTTTAGGACGAAATGCAAATTGCTTTACGCTACGCGAAACCTACATTTTGTCAAAAGCATGTGTTTTATCGTGAAGGGGATTCAATTGCGTCACCGTACGCACCCGGCGGGTCGCTAATGAGAGCCCTGTAAACCATTTGCGTACGGAGTGACACGGTGATTAGTCTATGTTTTTTCGGATGCGTTTGAGGTATTCTTTCATGCCTTCCGAGTCTTTCTTTTGGATGATATCCTGCAAGACCGACAATTCCTCCTGGATGCGACTGATCTGATTCGGGGTACGGGGGTTGAAGAGTATCTCGGTCAACAGATAATCATCTTCTGAAAAGAGTCCCCGGGCAATCTTCATGTGTCGCTTAAAGGTGGTGCCCGGTGCATCCTGATGCTTCATGGTGGCGGCAAATACGATGGTCGACGCAAAAGGAATGCCCAACGAATAGGCCACCACCCGGTCGTGTTCCTCGAAGGTGTATTCGCAGATATTCAGATGAAGCGAGGCATAGAGGTCTTTGAAGAAGATGCGTCCCAGGTGATCCCCTTCGGTAATGATGATCGTATTCTCCTTGGCCAAGTTGCCTAAGTTGGCAAAGGTCGGGCCAAACATCGGGTGGGTCGATACGTACGGGAATCCACAGGTTTCGTAAAACTCTTTCAGGTGGGTCTTGACCGAGGCGATGTCGGCGATGATACAGTAGGGTTGCAAATAAGGCAACACCGCCCGGAAGGCATCGATCGTATGATTCAACGTAACGCAATTGATCACCAGTTCCGGTGCAAAGTCAGCTATTTCTTCCGGTTTTTGCAGGCGCAACGCGTTGTAAATAAAACGCATTCGCTTCGGATCACTTTCCAATACGGCCACTTCGTGGTCGAAACTTAATAGATCGGTAAAGAAAGAGCCCATCTTGCCGGCTCCCAATATCAGTATTTTCATTGTTGATTCATAATTATCATCTGCTGACGAACAGACTCTTCGTGTATTTCCTGTAATATCTCTTTCACAAATAAAGTGCTTAGATCCATAGCGGCTCCCATCTCAGAGCGTTTCTCCAAAATCTCGTTATAACGGGGCGATTGCAGGATCGGCATATTGTGTTCTTTCTTATAAACACCGATCTCGCGGGAGATACGCATACGTTTGGCCAATAGTTCCAACAATTGTTCGTCGATCTGGTCGATCTGTCGGCGTAGTTCCGTCAGGCTTTCCGTCGTTTGATGTACATCACGTATGACCAGCATATTCAAGACAAAATCCAACACCTCCGGCGTGATTTGTTGACCGCCGTCGCTCCAGGCCTCTTCGGGTGCGGTGTGCGACTCGATAATCAAGCCGTCAAAGCTCAGATCCATGGCCTGCTGGGAGAGAGGAGCTACCAATTCCCGCTTTCCGCCGATGTGGCTGGGATCGCAGAATATCGGCAATTCAGGCATGCGGCGACGCAATTCGATAGGGATATGCCAAAGCGGAAGGTTGCGGTACATCTTTTTATCATACGAACTGAAGCCGCGGTGAATCACACCGATCTTGCGGATGCCCGCTCCGTAAATACGTTCAATAGCACCGATCCAAAGCTCCAGGTCGGGGTTGACCGGGTTTTTAATCAGTACAGGGATGTCTACGCCCGTGAGCGCGTCTGCTATTTCCTGTACGGCAAAGGGGTTGACGGTGGTGCGAGCGCCGATCCAAAGCATATCGATTCCGGCATTCAACGCCTCTTCTACATGCTCTTTGGTGGCTACCTCCGTGGCTACATACATGCCGGTCTCCTCTTTGACCCGCTTCAACCAGGCAAGCCCTGCGGAGCCTACGCCTTCGAAGCCTCCCGGTTTGGTGCGCGGTTTCCATACTCCGGCACGGAATATGCGGATGCCGCGTGCGGCTAATTCGCGTGCGGTGTTCAAGACCTGTTCTTCTGTTTCGGCACTGCATGGGCCGGCAATAACGATGGGGCGGCTGGGGTCTACGCCCGGTAATACGATTGATTCTAAGTTCATATGGTTGTTGTTTTATTTTTGTTAATGAATAAGGTTTTTGAGGACTTTAATTGATAGCCCGGATCCGTTCCAATGCCTCTTCCAATACCTCTTCCCGGCAGCAAAGCGATATGCGGAGATAGCGTTCGCCCTGGCTTCCGAAGATAATTCCGGGGGTGATAAAGACATTCGCCTCATAGAGTATCCTGTCGGCCAATGCCACCGCACTCTCTATATGATCCGGAACGCGTCCCCAGACAAAGAGACCTACCTGATTGGGATCGTAATGGCATGTCAACAGCTCCATGATCTTTTCTGCAAAAGTACGGCGTTTACGGTAAACCGCGTTCATATTCTCGTACCATTCTGCCGGCGCCTGCAAAGCTTCTACGGCAGCCAGTTGCATGGGCTTGAATTGTCCGGAGTCGATATTGCTCTTCACCTTCAGGATCCACTCGACAAACTGCCGGTTGGAGGCCAGCATCGCGATGCGCCAGCCGGGCATATTATGTGACTTGCTCAACGAATTTAATTCAATGCAAATCTCCTTAGCACCGGGAATACTCAATATGCTTAAAGGCTTTTCGTTCAATATGAAGCTATAAGGATTATCGTTGCAGATCACAATCTGATGGCGGCGGCCGAAGTCGACCAGTTTCTCGAACAACTCTTGGGTCGCATTGGCGCCGGTAGGCATATTGGGGTAGTTGACCCACATCAGCTTCACCTCGGAAAGATCCATCTTTTCCAACGCATCAAAGTTGGGCATCCATCCGTTTTCCTCGTTTAAATCATACGAAACGATGCGGGCGCCAACCAGTTTGCTGACGGAGGTATAGGTCGGATAACCCGGATTGGGCACCAGTACGCCATCTCCCGGATTCAGAAAGGCCATGGATATATGCAGGATCCCCTCTTTGGAGCCGATAAGCGGCAAGATCTCTGATGCCGGATCGAGATTCACCTCATACCAATGTTTGTACCAGTCGGCAAAGGCCCGGCGCAATTCCGGAATACCGATATAAGGCTGGTAGCCGTGGTTATTTGGTTGATGTGCCTGCCGGCACAATGTTTCCACCGTCTTTTCGGAGGGAGGAAGATCAGGGCTTCCCACTCCCAGGTTAATGACATTCTTACCTGCGGCATTCATCTCGGCTACCTCTTTCAGCTTTTTTGAGAAGTAGTATTCCTGCACACTGCCTACGCGTGTGGCGGGTATGATCGCCTTACACGCTTTGTTTTCCTTCTGCATATTCTCCAAGTATTGTAAAGTTCTTAGTCAGGGGACGGATTGCGTCCAAGGCTTGTTTGTATCGTGTGAAATCAAGAAAAGTCAGGTCAATGTAGAAGAGGTATTCCCATTCGCGTCCGATGATCGGAAGCGATTGAATCTTGCTCAGATTCATGTCGTAGAAGGAAAGGATAGATAATACTTTGGAAAGGCTGCCGGCGGCATGTGGCAGGGCGAATACGAGTGACGCCTTGTTGATCTCCTCTTTTTCGATCATCTCTTCGGCAAGCCAGGCGTCGGCAATAGCCAGAAAACGGGTGAAATTGCGTTTGTTGGTCTCGATCCCTTCGGCGAGGATCTCCATGTTATAGATCTCGGCCGCCTGTTTTCCGCATATAGCGGCGTGGCCTTTGAGTTTGTTTTCCGCGATCCACCGGGCACTCATCGCCGTGTCTTCTTTTTCTACCAGTTTCACGTTAGGCAGGGTGTCCAGAAAATCATTGCATTGCATCAGGGCGATCGGGTGGGAGTTGATCTCTTCAATCTCATGGATCGTTGTACCCGGAAGGGCAACCAGCGAATGAGATATGCGGAGTTTGAACTCGCCCACCACCTTCAGTCCGCTCTGACGGATCAGTTCATGGTTTTGCAACAGACTGCCGGCAATGGTGTTCTCAATGGCCATCATGCCGACGATGGAGGGCTCTTTCCGGATGGTGGCAATCACTTCCCGGAAGGAATTACAACCGATCAGTTCGATCTCTTCTTCCGGGAAATAACTATGTGCCGCAATGTCGTGATAGGAACCGGCTATTCCCTGAATGGCAACTTTCTTTTTCATCATCGTTACTTTTTTTCTTTCGCTATAAACAAAAAAAAGTCCCACCGATGATCGGCAGGACTTTCTATATTCGTTTATTGATATGTTTCTGTATTCAACGCATTACATACAAATTCCTGCCTTTATTCTGCTAAAATAAAAGTAAAAATAAAAATATGTAAAGCTAAACTTGTTCATCTTACGATTTGTCTCTTATGGGGATCAAAAGTAATACTTTTTTGTTTTGTGCAAGCAAAAAGTGATATTTTTTTTGTTTTGTATGGAAATTATTGAAAAAGAGAAGGGGGTTGGATAGGGGCTGTTTTAGTTATGAGATCTTCCTTCCCTACTTGAAGCTCAACACTAACCCTCAAATACCACCTCCAACTTTTACATGTTTATAAATGTTAAATCGCCTGTTTTCTTCAAAACCCCCAACTATCAATTTGTAATTTTCGCGGGACTTTGCGCGCAAAAAGGTGGGACTTTGAAGACAAACTCCCGGGAGAAACATTTTTTAACGTATGGGTTTGTAAGCAAAAGGTCTCTTTTGCTTACAAACCGTATTTTAACATTTTCTTCTGAAACGTGTTGGAAGGAGGGCCTTTTTCTTGTTTTTTATACCACTTTATGGCCTGGTTGCAGTGTTAGCATCTCTTTGGGGACATTCGTCTTCACGCTGTTGATAAGCAAGTTTCCAATGGTGTGGCGGATGAAGTCTTTCCGGTGTACGAAGACAATTTCCCGGGCTGGGCGCGGAATGGCAAACGGACGCACCAGTTTTTTCTGTTCGTCGCTTAGTTGCAGTGTGGCCAGTTCCGGAATAAAGGTGATGCCGTTGTTGCTTTCTACCATACGCATAAAGGTTTCCAGGCTGCCTAATTGGTAGGCTGCCTGACGTACCTTGACCTTTTCCATCTGGCAGAAGCGCATCAACTGGTCGCGAAAGCAATGGCCTTCGTCTAACAACCACAGATTTTCATCGCTTATATCAGCTGTTTTGATCATCTCTTTTTTGTAAATCGACTCCTGGGGAGCCACATACCCATAGAATTGTTCGTAGAAAAGCAAGGTGCCTTGCAGGTAATCTTCTACCGGTTGGTTGGCGATAATAGCCGCGTCGATGTCGCCTTTATGAAGCGCATGAAGCGTTTCGGCTGTTTTCATTTCCAATACGCGGATATCCAGATCGCTGTGTTTTTCCGTCAGTTGTTGAAAAAAGCGGGGCAATAGGTAGGGAGCAATGGTGGGCAATACGGCGAGTCGGAACACCCCTTTCAGCGATTGCTCCTCTTCGTGTACAATTTCTTTGATTCGTTGTGTTTCAAAAATAACCGATTTCGCCTGGGCAATGATCTTTTTCCCAATAGGGGTAGGGCATACGGGTTGCAGGCTGCGGTCGAATATTTTGGTGTTTAGTTCATCTTCCAGTTTTTGAATCATCATGCTCAATGTCGGTTGGGTCACATGGCAGTGTTCGGCTGCTTTGGCAAAGTGACGATATTGGTCGACGGCCAATATATACTCTAACTGTTGAATGTTCATGGCAGAGGAATTGTAATGAATTTATATGCGTAAAGATAGTTATAAGAAATCAATTTCCCCATATCTCTTTTTCCCTTTCAGGTAGAAAGTGACCAACAGGCTTTTGGAAAGTATCTCCGGTGGGAAAGGGTTGGTGGCTTTCTGCAGGTTCTCCCGGCGTAGCGGAAGGTAGGCGGTGCGCAGCTTACGAAACGCTTTGCGTGCCCGATACACGGCCCGGACATTGGCGAACTGTCCTGTTAACAGGAACTGCAAGGCCGCCAGGTAATCGAGCCAGAAGCGGAGGCGCATGGTGGCGCGCAGTCGTTCTTCCGGCAGGTTTTTGTAGAGCATCAGGAGGTTGTTGCGGAAATTGAGGAAGGTCTTACGCGGGTTCTCCTGGTTGAGCGTGGCTCCTCCGACGTGATAGACCACCGAATCGGGCAGGCAGACCAAGCGGTAACCTCGTGTGCGCAGGCGCCAGCAAAGGTCGATCTCTTCCTGATGGGCAAAGAAACCGGCATCCAATCCACCCTCTTTCCGGTATACATCCGTGCGGATAAAGAGGGCTGCACCGCTGCCCCATAATATATCACAGGGAGTATCGTATTGTCCTTCGTCTTTTTCGATCACATGAAACATCCGACCCCGGCAAAAAGGATATCCGTATCGGTCGATAAAACCGCCGGAAGCGCCGGCGTATTCAAAACAATCCCGTTCCTTTTCAGCCAGTATTTTAGGCTGTACGGCAGCGATCTCCTGCTCTGTATCTAATGCTTTCAAGGGCGCTTCCAGCCAGTGGGGCGTAACCTCCACGTCGCTGTTTAACAATACCGTATAGGGCGTTGTGATTTCGGCCAGGGCACGGTTGTATCCTTCGGCGAATCCGTAGTTTTCTTTTAGTGCTATGACACGCACTCCAGGAAACTCTTTTGCCAACATCGCGAGCGAATCGTCGGTGGAACCATTGTCAGCCACGACAATTTCCGCTATCTCTTCCGGGCTATGCGCCACGACAGACGGAAGGAAGCGCTTCATCAGGCTGCTCCCGTTCCAGTTCAGGATAACAATGGATACTTTTTTCATTTTTGTTCGAAATCACTACGTTTATATTTCCAACGCTTATGCGTCCAAAGCCAATAGGCGGGATGGCGGAGAATGCTCTGCTCCAGTTTGCGCGCATAGGTCTCTGTGATCCAAAACTCCGGCGTTTCTTTCGGCGTTTTGGTCAACAGATCCAGGTCGACGGTATAATAACCTCTCTTTATCTTCTTTACATCCACAAAGACCACAGGCAGATCCAATTTGCGGGCAATGCGCTCCGCGCCGGTAAACATCGGCGTCTCTTGGTTGAGGAAGGTGGTCCAGTAATGGATATTCGTTTTACTGGGTGTCTGGTCTGCCAGGAATACCACCACCGAAGGGGTCTTTTCCTGTTTCAGTCGTATCATTTCGCGGATCGTATCATTCTTCTTGATTCCTCTGGCCTCGAAGCGGGTACGCAGATCGATCAGTAATTTGTCGAACGCTTTATTCGTGAGTGGGCGGTAAATATTGTATGCCCGGGCTTCTTTGAACTGCGTGGAGATGCCCGAAAACCATTCCCAATTGCCGTAATGCCCCATCACAAAAATGATAGAGGTATGCCCCTCGTCGACCAATTGGTCGACCAGTTCCGGGTTGCGCATGTAGGCATGACGCAATAATTCTTCGGAAGAGATATGCGCCAGTTTCATGGTTTCCACTATATAGTCACAGAAATGATGGTAGAACTCCTTTTCGAGCTGGCGCAATTCGCTTTCACTCTTTTCAGGAAAGGCTTTTGTCATATTATAACGAACCACCTTTTTGCGGTATCCGATCACCCGGTAAGCCAGGAAGTAGAATATATCCGAACAGATATATAATAGAGGCATCGGAAGCAAAGCATGTAGCTTTACCAAGGTGTATAACAAGGCATATTGTATCTTCGTTCCCATACGTGTTATGCTTCTTTAATAAACAGGGCGTTCCCCTCTTCATTCCAACCGGCTAACAGGATCGGTTGAACCTGGTTGACCCACTCCTTATTATATTCCGTTTCCACCTTGATGTAATTTTCTGTGAAGCCATACATCCGATTGTTCTTGCGGGTATGCTCGAACAATACCTTTGCCGGTCGGCCGATGTGTTGCTCATAGAAAGCGTGTAGTTTGCGGTCGGAAATGTCGAGCAGCGACTGGCTGCGACGATGCTTGGTTTGCGGATCGACTACATGTTCTATTTTCAGTGCCTGTGTACCTGCCCGTTCGGAGTAACTGAACACATGAAGCTGGCTGACCGGCAGTTCTTCGAGGAAAAGACGCGTCTCTTCAAAGAGCTCATCCGTCTCACCCCGCGTGCCTACAATCACATCTACCCCGATAAAAGCGTGGGGAATAACCGATTTGATCTTTTCTATTTTATGCCGGAAAAGTGCCGTGTCGTAGCGGCGACGCATCAGGCGCAACACCTCGTCGCTTCCACTTTGCAATGGAATATGAAAGTGGGGCGCGAAACGACGGCTTGTCGCTACAAAATCAATGGCTTCATCTGTGATCAGGTTCGGCTCGATCGAGGAGATGCGATAGCGTTCGATTCCTTCCACCCGGTCGAGAGCGCGCAACAGATCGATAAAACTCTCCCCGGTTGTTTTGCCGAAGTCGCCAATATTCACGCCACTGAGCACGATCTCTTTGCCTCCGCTCCGGGCTACCTCTTCCGCCTGTTTGACTAAGCTTTCGATCGAACCGTTGCGACTGCGGCCGCGGGCAAACGGAATGGTACAGTATGAGCAGAAATAATCGCACCCATCCTGTACCTTCAGAAAATGGCGTGTGCGGTCGTCTGTCGAGCAGGAGGGCGAGAAGGTGCGTATATCTTTCGATTGGGTCGAGACGATGGGCGCGGCCTCTTCGTCTCTGTTTTGGATATAGGTCAGGATATCGAGCTTTTGCTCCGTGCCCAATACCAGATCGACCCCCTCGATGTTGGATACCTCTTCGGGTTTGAGTTGAGCGTAACAACCGGTCACCACCATAAAGGCACCCGGGTGTTGTTTGCCGATCCGGCGGATGGCTTGCCGGCATTTCTTATCGGCCAGTTCGGTGACAGAGCAGGTATTGATCACACAGATGTCAGCCTTTTCTCCCGGACGAGCCTTGCGTATGCCGTTTTCAGCCAGCGTTTTTCCTATCGTGGATGTTTCGGCAAAATTGAGTTTACAGCCTAAAGTGTAGTACGCGGCTGTCTTATATTCGAATATTGTCTTATCTATCATCACATGCAAATTTCCCGGCAAAGTTACGCAAAAATATTCAGTCTGTTCAAGCGAACTTAAGCGCGGTATCCTCGATGCGCTTGCTCAGGTTGTGAAGAGCCTCAATGAATAGATTTGTTTCATACAAATATAATGTCAACTAACAGATTATACTCAATCTTTCGTTCAACAAAAACTAATTCAATCGTACTAACACTATTACCGGATTATCATCTTCATTCTTTGCGGGTGTCTCATATCCGATAAGCGTTTTTCCGTCTTCCGAAATATTTCGTATCTGAAAGGTTGGGGTGCCATCTTCTTGGGTTACACTCTGCCCGCCCGGAAGGGAGATATAGTATTCTTCTTTATTGAACTGCTTGGCAAATTCTTCATTATAATAAAATACAACCTTTTCACTTGTTTTCGTATGCTTATTATAGACGATTGTAACCCTGTAAGATTTGAGTCCCATGCCACGAACAAACACTACATGCTGATCTTCATAAAAAACGACTGGCATCCGACCGCCACCCTTTGGAGCCTCTACTTGCTGCCAACGCATCTCTTCTGTAAAAACATTATCGCCCACATGCATCACATATTCGGGAATAATATCATTAGCTGTTACAGTAAAAACAGTATCGTTAAAACCCTCTTTCATACGTAAATCATCACCCAATCTAAACATAGAGCATTCATCAGAATATAAAGAACACATCGTTACTCCTTCTATATATTTATAATGTGGCAGAACGCTCAATACCTCTCCATCCGTATTAAAAAAAACAACCCGATTCCTTTCATCGCCCATAACATTAGGGACATAACCTACTATTACATCATCTTTCCAATGGGCAAAATAAGAAAATCTATATGGAGTTTCCAGTGTGGATATAAATTCCCCATCCAAATAGTATTTGTGTATTTTTTTTGTAAACACGTCATAAATAAGGATATAGTTATCTACAAATATAGGCTTTTCACTAATAGAAGTATACTCTCCAGGTCCATTGCCTTTGCTTCCTATATTTCCCAGATATTTACCGGAAAGATCAAAAACAGAACAATTGCTTTTGTGTACTATATATAACTTATCTCTGTACAAAGAAGCATAAGTAATACCATTTATTAGGATATCATCACTTGTCTCTAAAAATACAGCTTTAATATCGGTAGCCACATCATCCAATACCACAATTTTTTCAGATTGACCATAAGCAGCCGCTATGTCAAAAACCGGAATCTCTCCGGTTGGCTTTTCACTACTACAAGCAAATGCCAACCAAATAAACAGGGATATAATAAAATAGTTTTGTTTCATTTATAGTACTCTATTGGCCTATCACAAATATAGGAATAAAGTTGCTTTACTTATTTATTTTTTTGTGAAGAATACCATATCTCTGAAATAATAAATTGTAAGTAGCTCTCCCATTTTTCACAAACCCCAAAATGTCATTTTGATATTTCCGCGGGAGAATTTGCGCAAAAGCCCGGGACTTTGGAGATAAAGTCCCGGGAGTTAGTATTTGTTAACAATTGAAGTGTCACGAAAAATGTCGAGTTTTATTAAAAATCAGGGCTATTTGCTTACACTATGACTTTTTAATAAAAACGGAAAACCAGGGGTAAATCAGAATTCATTTAGATATGTTTGCCTTGTATATAGTTTGTATATCTACATATTTCTATCTACTTTTGCACAAAATTGTCACATTTGTGCTATGATACAAGAAAACTTTATTAAGCTCTACGAAGAGAGCTTCAAAGAAAATTGGGACCTACCAGCCTTAACGGACTATAGCAAGAACAAAACATTCACCTATGGTGATATGGCAAAGGATATTGCCCGTATGCATATTATCTTTCAGGAATGCCAGATCAGGCGGGGAGATAAGATCGCATTAGTCGGAAAAGACTCTTCCCGTTGGTGTATTGTGTATATGGCTGCCGTTACCTATGGCGCCATTATCGTTCCCATCCTGCAGGATTTCAGTGCGAATGATATCCATCATATTATCAACCATTCCGAGTCGATCTTCCTGTTTGTGAGCGATCGCATTTGGGATTCGCTCGAAGAGGATAAGATCGACAACCTGCGGGCTGTCTTTTCACTTTCCGATTACCGTTGT
The DNA here is from genome assembly GCF_029893085.1 of Parabacteroides sp. PFB2-10. GTDB lineage: Bacteria > Bacteroidota > Bacteroidia > Bacteroidales > Tannerellaceae > QVMG01. The sequence continues at coordinate 49,955 of NZ_JARXWI010000017.1, read as the reverse complement.
TTACATCAGCGCGATGGCGAACAGATCCAGAAACTGATGCTCGCTTTAGACGATAAAATGCGTCTCTATTATCCGCAGGGATTCACCCGTGAGAACATCAAATATGCCGAATTGGAGAACGATAAGGTGGTGTTGCTCAATTATACCTCCGGCACTACCGGGTTTAGTAAAGGCGTGATGCTGACAGGTAATAACCTGGCGGGGAACGTGACCTATGCTAAAACATTGGATGTTATCTTCCGTAGCGAGCGGATGATCTGTTTCCTCCCGTTGGCTCATGCTTATAGCTGTGCGTTCAATTTCTTGGTGCCGCTGGCCGTTGGCGCCCATGTCTATATACTTGGCAAAGTGCCTTCGCCCAAGATTCTCTTGAAAGCTTTTGATGAGATCAAACCGAATCTGATCATCACCGTGCCGCTTATCCTCGAAAAGATCTACAAAAAAATGATCCTTCCGCAGTTGAATAAGCGAACCTTGAAGCTGGCATTGAATATTCCGTTGTTGGATACGCGCATCTATGCGCAGATCCGCAAGAGCCTGATAGATGCGATGGGTGGACGTTTCCGCGAAGTGATTGTCGGTGGGGCGGCCATGAATCAGGAGGTGACCGATTTTCTTTACAAAATCAAATTCCCCTTTACGATTGGCTATGGCATGACCGAATGTGGTCCGCTGATCAGTTACGACAACAACAAAGAGTTTATTCCCGGATCCTGCGGACAGGTGTTGAAAGGCATCATGCAGGTGCGTATCGATTCGGACGATCCTTATAATAAAGTTGGTGAGATCCAGGTGAAAGGTGAAAACGTGATGTCGGGTTATTATAAAAACGATGAAGCGACCAACAACGTATTCACCAAAGACGGTTGGTTGAAGACTGGTGACCTGGGCACGATCGATGAAGGCAACCGTATCTATATCAGAGGCCGCAGTAAGACCATGATACTCGGTGCAAGCGGGCAGAATATCTATCCGGAAGAGATCGAATCGAAACTCAACAACCTGCCTTTTGTGATGGAAAGTGTCGTGGTGGAGAAAAACGGAAAGCTGGTTGGATTGGTTTATCCTGACTATGAAGCGGTCGACCAAACGGGACTCTCGCATGACGACCTGGGAGTTATTATGAACCGCAATAAGGAGGAACTAAATAAGTTGCTGGCGCCTTACGAGTCTGTTTCGTCTATTCAGCTTTATCCGAACGAGTTTGAGAAGACGCCTAAGAAGAGCATTAAGCGATATCTTTATAGTAATTACTAAGAGTTTATATAAAAAGAAACGTCCTTACGACATGAAGTCATAAGGACGTTTCTTTTTATGTTCAGTTGTATTAGTAAACGTACTTGGCTGATTTCAGGAAATCATAGCTTTGTTGTACACTTTCCAACGGGTTGTTGTTGGTGTACTGTTCAACTTCCACATACCAGTCTTTGACGTTGTTTGCCTTCATCTGGTTGAATATTGCCTCGAAGTTCATTTCTCCACTGGCGCCGATCTCTTTCGCATCCTTGATATGGATATTCTTGAACTGGTCGGCATGTTTTTTCAGGTATTCCACCGGATCGTATCCGCCTTGCTGACACCAGTAAACATCCAATTGGAAGAAGCAATGGTTCTTGCTTACGTTGTTTAGCATATAGTCATAGATCAATTGATCGTCAATCTTTCTAAACTCAAACGAATGGTTGTGATAACCAAAGGAAATGCTTGCTGCAGCGGTTTTATAACCAACCGCGCTGAAATAGTCGCAATACATTTTTATATCGTCCAACGTGGTTTCTCTGTTCACCGGCATAGAGGGTTGTACCATATACTTCACGCCGATCTGGTCGTACGTTTCGATCGCTTTGTCCCACCAGGCCATAACCTCAGCCTCTTTCTCTTTACTGAACGATTGACCCAGGTGAGCGCTGGTACATTTCAGACCATTATCATCACATAATTTTTTGAATTCGGCAGGAGCTAAACCATACACCTTTCCGTCGCCGTAATTAGCGGTTTCCACATGTGTGTACCCCATCTTGGCTACAGCCTCGATGACAGGCTGGATACCGGCATCTTTAACCATTTCGCGCAAGGAATACAATTGCAATCCCATGTGTTTCCCGGGACTACCGGCGGCACACGATGATAAGAGCTGAGGAGCCACTACACCTCCGGCAAGCAATAAGGAGGCTTGCTTTAGAAAATCACGTCTGTTTTGCATAATACTTTGATTTTTTTGAGAACTACCGCAAAAATAGGATTATTTCCACGGGCTGGCTATATTGATTTGTTAAAATCTTCAAAAACCATTGATATTCCCCTTGTATTTCATGGAATTCCGTTTTTTTTCACCGGGAGAAGTTGTTGGCTGAGCAAGGTCGACCAATTGGTCGAGCATGGTGAGCCAGTTGGTCGAGCATGGTCGGCCAGTTGGCTCACCATGCTCGGCCACCAATTCTTGGAAGGGGCATGATAGATTTCTTATATAAGTATATAAAAAATATCTGTTTGACAAGCGTTTAAAGCTGCCGTATCTTTGTCACATAAAGAAAAGCAAAAGATGAGACTTATGAATAAGAAAGAATTCCAACAAGAAATAATCGGTTTGCAACGCAATATGTACAATTTTGCCTTGTCCCTGACGGCAGATAGGGAAGATGCCGAAGATCTGTTACAAGATACCACCCTGAAAGTCCTTGATAGTCAGGAGAAGTTTACCGACAATTACAACCTCAAAGGCTGGGTATTGACCGTTATGCGCAATATTTTTATCAATAACTACCATAAGGTGGTGCGCAAACAAACGGTGATCGACGCGAATGCCGATCTGTATAACCTGCATATCCTGAGCGAATCGCCGCTTGACTCGCCGGAGGATTCGTATCAACTGAGTGAAATCACGCAGGCGGTAGAAAACCTAAGTGATGACTTGCGTGTGCCTTTCCAGCTCTACCTGGGTGGTTACAAATACCACGAGATAGCCGATCGCTTGGATATGCCTTTGGGAACGATCAAGAGCCGCATTTTCTTTGCGCGTAAAGAATTGCAGATACAACTGAAGGATTTTAATTCTTAAGCGGAAATCACTACTTTTACGTCTGAAAACGTAAAAGAACAAAGCTGATGTTAAAAGATTCCGTCCTGTTTCCCCCGGAGTGGTATCCGCAAAGTGCTGTGCAACTGACCTGGCCGCATGAAGATACCGATTGGGCGCCCATCCTGGATGAGGTCATTCCCTGCTTCGTGGCGATAGCACATGAAATACTCAAACGTGAAAAATTAGTGGTTGTTTGCCGGGACGAACAGGTTCTGCGCAGCCAATTAGGCGACATCGACGACTCGCGCCTTATCGTTCGCGAAATAGAATCGAACGATACCTGGGCGCGCGACCATGGGGGCATCTCTGTGTTCGATGATGGAGTTCCTTCGGTTTATGACTTTGTATTCAATGGTTGGGGCATGAAGTTCCCGGCCGATAAAGACAATCAGATCACCCGTCAGCTGTTTCTGTCGGAGACTTTCCGGGAAGAGGTGCCCTATGTCAATATGCAACCGTTCGTATTGGAGGGGGGAAGCATTGAATCGGATGGGCAGGGAACGCTGCTTACCACCGAAGAGTGCCTGTTTTCCCTGAACCGCAATGAGTATCTGAATCCCGAACAGTTGGAATATCACCTGAAAGATCTCTTTGGTGTGGAGCGTATTTTGTGGCTGAGTCACGGATACCTTGCCGGAGATGATACCGATAGTCATGTGGATACACTGGCGCGTTTCTGCAGCGAAGATACGATTGCATACGTGCGCTGTGAGGATGAAGCTGATGAGCATTACGAAGAATTGAAGCAGATGGAGGAGGAACTGAAAGGCTTTACCCGGACCGACGGAACGCCTTACCGGTTGATTGCCTTACCGATGGCCGACAAGGTCGAGTGGGAGGGAGAGCGTCTTCCGGCAACATACGCCAATTTCTTGATTATCAACGATGCGGTCCTGCTTCCTTTTTATGATTCTCCCCTGGACGAGGTGGCGAAAAAAGCTTTACAAGAGGCTTTCCCAGAGCGGGAAGTGATTGGAATCAATTGTTTACCATTAATCAAACAACACGGATCCCTGCATTGTGTGACGATGCAGTATCCGCAAGGTTTTATCTAAAATGCCGTATGAAAGTAGGAATTATTCAACAAGCGAACAGCGGTGATCTCCGCGCCAATATAGACAGGTTGCACGAACGTATCCGGGCATGTGCTACCGATGGAGCGGAACTTATTGTTTTGCAGGAACTGCATAACGGGCTTTATTTCTGTCAGGTAGAGGATCCAACCCTGTTTGACCAGGCGGAATCAATACCGGGACCTTCCACAGAGGCCTACGGGGCGTTAGCCCGGGAACTGGGGGTGGTGATTGTGTTGTCGTTGTTCGAGCGCCGTGCGCCCGGTTTGTACCACAACACGGCAGTGGTGATGGAAAAGGATGGTACGATAGCCGGGACATACCGCAAGATGCATATACCGGATGATCCGGCCTATTATGAAAAGTTTTATTTTACACCCGGCGACCTGGGCTTTGAGCCTATCGACACCTCTGTCGGACGACTCGGCGTCTTGGTGTGTTGGGATCAATGGTATCCGGAAGCTGCCCGCTTGATGGCTATGCGGGGTGCCGAATTATTGATCTACCCGACAGCCATCGGGTGGGAGAGTAGCGACGCGGAGGAAGAGAAGAAGCGTCAGCTCGATGCCTGGGTAACCGTGCAGCGTGGTCATGCGGTGGCCAATGGATTGCCGGTAGTCACTGTGAATCGTGTAGGGCATGAATCGGATCCTTCCGGCCAAACCCGTGGCATTCAGTTCTGGGGCAATAGTTTTGTGGCAGGTCCTCAGGGCGAGTTGCAGGCGGTGTTCTCACAGGAAAAGGAGGAGTATCGTGTGGTGGAAATCGATAAGGCACGCAGTGAACAGGTGCGTCGTTGGTGGCCATTCTTCCGCGACCGGCGGATCGATGCTTTTGACGGATTAACGGAACGGTATTTATAAAAAAGAAAAGGGCGGAGATCGTGAAATCTTCGCCTCTTCATTTATCCCATTTTTATTTGTTTTGTTAGATGAAACATACGGTAACCGATTTCGGACCGTGTTGTTTGCGTTGCCGTTTGGCTTTTGTCTTACTGCCGGGGAAAGGCCCTGAAATAAAACTGCCGAAGTTGATATCTCCCGAGTAGACCTCTTCGTAGGCTTCACGCATATCTTTCACCAACCGGTCGGGGTGCAATAATATCACCAAATGACGGGAGAGATGATCTAACGCATGGATAGGCATGTTCTGTTGTGAAACCCAAAGCATACCGGTCTCCGCAACACCGAATTCTGCTCGGATAACCGCTACGTCGACCTCTTCCAGTTCACACGGATTGTACATGTGATTCAGATCTTTGCTTCCTCTCACTTCTGATGTGGCAGAGCCAATCACGTTCGCTTCAGGATGCAAAATATGAATCAACGGTTTAATCTCCGTTGCATTGCTCACCTCGTACCAGTGGCTGGAGGTTCGCGTCAGATTTTCTTTAAATTCCTCAAGCATAGATTTCTCTTTAGTGAACAAAGGCACATTCTGAAGAATGAACGCTTCGCTCGTGGTGTTGAGCCCCATGGCTTCAATCAATAATTCTCTCGTACTCATCTTCTTTCTCTTTTTCTTTTTGTTGCTTTCTGCAAATTCTAAAACAGGCGGAACACGCTTACCGACTCATGGTCGGGCTGTCGCCTAAACACGGTTACATTAGGATGACAATGCCAATGGTCGGGATATCACTATGCCCAATCATGGTGTCTTTATCGAATAAAATAGTATCAGGAGAAAGTATTCCCGTATAAATTCGGGGATGTAGGAAGTCTCTACCTCAGTCTTTCTCTTTTTGTTTATAACAATTTTCTACGGTTCTTGTTCGCAAAGATAGAAAAAGAATGTTCATTTCCTACTAAATGAACCAAAATTCAGCTTCTGACGGAAAGCAGACTACAAAAAAAGAGGCTTTCTCATGGCGAGAAAACCTCTTTGGAGAGTTTTTAATCAACTGTTATAATTTTTTCAATCCCTTGGTTTGTGTCTTGTCGGCTTCGATGATGCTGATTGCATAGCCACCACCCGGCGCCGACTGTTGTGTCAGTTTCGATTTATTGGTGACAACGACCTTACGGATGGTGTATGCCTGCGGGTTTGTTTTGTAGTGCGCCTCCTTCCCATCGGCATAGATGGTCGCAATATAGGTCTTTCCGGCATCCAGGAAATCGAATTTAATGTTGGAGCGATGACCGTCATATCCGGTTACATGACCGACAAACCAATTGTTGGATCCTTTGGCTTTGCGGGCAACCGTGATGTATTCGCCCGGCTCGGCTTCGAGGTAACGGCTGTCGTCCCAATCGAGGGCTACATCCTTGATAAACTGGAAAGCATCAGGGAACTGCCGGTAATGCTCTATCAGGTCGGCTGCCATTTGCAATGGACTGTACATGGTCACATAGAGAGCCAACTGGTTGGCCAGGGTTGAGTTTACGTGTGAGGTGTTGTTGGGATTGATCTTTTCGATGTCCATTTCAAATATGCCGGGCGTGTAGTCCATTGGCCCGCCAAGCAGGCGTGTGAAAGGAAGGATGGTTACGTGGTTGGCATTATTGCCACCGAAAGCCTGGTATTCTGTTCCGCGTGCGGATTCGTTTCCGATCAGGTTGGGCCATGTGCGGCAAATGCCTGTGGGGCGTACGGCTTCATGGGCATTTACCATGATTTTGTATTCGGCAGCTTTCTGAACAGCGTAGAGGTAATGGTTGTTCATCCATTGACCGTAATGATGCTCACCGCGCGGGATCATATCACCCACATAGCCACTCTTGAGCGAATTGTAGCCGTTATCGACCATAAACTGGTAACCTTTGTCCATATGACGTTCATAATTGCGAACGGATGAGGATGTTTCGTGGTGCATCATCATTTTAACACCTTTACTTTTTGCGTAATCGCGTATCTCTGCTACGTTGAAATCGGGATACGGAGTTACAAAATCGAATACGTAATCTTTGGACTTACCGAACCAATCTTCCCAACCAATGTTCCACCCCTCCACGAGGACAGCGTCCATATCGTGTTCTGCTGCAAAATCAATGTATTCTTTCACATGGGCAGTCGTTGCGCCGTGGATGCCGTTTGGCTTCACCTGGGTGTAGTCAGTCACTCCCAATTGCACGCTGGGCAGGTCGTCGGTGTATGCCCAGGAGCTCTTTCCTGTGATCATTTCCCACCATACACCCACATATTTAACCGGTTTGATCCATGATGTATCCTCGATCTTACAGGGCTCATTCAGGTTGAGTGTCATGTTGGACGCCAGGATATCGCACGCGTTGTCGCTGACGATGATGGTACGCCATGGAGAAACGCATGGAGCCTGCAGGTAGCCTTTATTCCCTTTGGCATCCGGTGTCAGATGGGACTCAAAGATGAAGTTTTTATCATCCAGATCCAGGTGCATACAGGAATAATTGATCAAGGCCGCTTCGTGCAGGTTGATATAGATGCCTTCAGCCGATTTCATCATCAAAGCGGTTTGCACGCCTGTCTGCGAGAAAGGGGTTTGTGACGAGTTGGGCGTAATGGCCGTTTGCATCAAACCGCGGATTTCCGACAGCCGGGAGGTGGTATAGTCGTATTCCTGGGTGTCGTAGTCGCCGGGCAGCCAGATCGCTTTGTGGTCGCCAGCCATAGCAAACTGTGTGCGCTCTTCTTTCAGAACAAAATAGACGAGGTTTTCCTGCTGGGGAAATTCATAACGGAAGCCCAATCCATCGTCAAACAGGCGAAAGCGTATCAATAACTGACGCTCGGTAGCCGGTTGATTTAACAGTAGAGCTAATTCGTTATAATGGTTGCGGATATCTTTGGTCTCTCCCCAAACCGGTTGCCAGGTCTCGTCGAAGGTTCCGGTGGTCACGTCGGCTACCTCGAATCCGTCGTAAAGTGAGGTGCGCGCGTCGGCCATCGGATGAATCGTACCCTCCGGAGCGAAGTCCCAGAACTCGCGCGAGGCGGCTTCCGGTATTAGCTCCAGTCCGAGGCGGCTGGTTTTGATCACATCTTTCCCTTTATATTGCAAGGAATAGGTCGGAACGCCTTTATCCTGTAAAGAAAAATTCATTTCAAACTCGCCATTGGGCGACGTGAGTGTTTGTGCAAAGCTTGATGCACAACACAGGCAGAGGCCTACTGCGCCTGCCATTTTACTTTTTGAAAACATGGTAAGAATAGTTGAAATTAATATTACGTTATGGTTTGATAAATTTATGCGTGTGCAGTTTACCTCCCGTTTTTATCTGCAGGATATAGATGTCTGAAATAAATGGTTGAAGCAGGCAACTGTTGGTTTGTCTCCATTCCCCTACCTTTGCGCCGCTGACAGTGTACAGATGAATTTCATCGACAGCATGTGTGGAGGATACGGAGAACTCTTCGGTGATGGGGTCGTATTGCCAATCAGGAGTCTCTTCTTCGGAATCGATACCGATCGTGCCAGATGTTTCTTTGTCGAGAGAATACAACCTGAACGAGTGAGGCGGAAGCGTTACTTTTTTGTTTTTGGTCTCTTCGGTGACGGTGTAAGGAGTCTCTGAGAACAATACGTCCCAGCTTCCACTCTGGGTAAACCCGGGATAGAGCTCTATCTCTTTCTCCGTGAAATTTCCTAAGAGGACAAGATCTTTTTCTTCACTTTCCAGGCGGATAGCCCGCCCGTTGTCCCAGTCGGTGGCCGTAGTCTGCATGGTTATCTTCGTCGGCGAAGCAAACAGGTCGGGGTTCTCCATACGGAAGTCGATCAATGCACTGTAAGTGTTATACAGCTCTTTGCGTTCCGGTTCGTCGTAATATTCCCATAAGACCGGTTTCTTGCCTGTTCGGCCATTCTGTTCGATGGAAATATCATATCCTATTTCACCAAATTGCCAGATCATTTTAGGTCCCGGCGTGCAGAACAGGAAGGCGGCTCCCAGGGCTGCCCGTTGCATACGCAGGGCTTTGTCGTTTCTTATTGTCTCTTTACCATACTGCTGCATCTTATACATCAGCCGTTCTTCGTCATGGCTTTCGCTATAGGTCAGCAAGGCCGGAATGGTCCAATTACGATCCGAATAGCTTCCCCGGTTCAGGCTGCTTTCGGCGTTTTTCCAACCCATATTACTTTCGGCATATGCTTTGTTCAGGTTATTCCACAACAGGACACCGTCTTGCGCCAGCTCCAATTCTTCGCGGTTATCGCAGAAGTGTTCGAAGATCACAATGGCATCCTGTTTAACTCCTTTGACATGATCGTTGTAATTCTTGAGTATAGCGACGCGGGAGGCATCATAATTGGCAGCCGTAGACTCGGTCGATTTGTTCTGTGTAAATCCTTTGGTCAGGTCGAATCGAAAACCATCTACCTTATACTCTTCCAACCAGTAGGTCAATACCCGTTTGAAGTAGGTCTTTGTCCCGGCATACTCATGGTTAAAGTCGTTGAATACATTGTAAGGATGGGGAGCCGTCACGTTGAACCAGGGATTATCGGCCGCTGGGGCATCTCCCCCCCAATAGAGCCGCGCGAAAGGATGCTGTCCGGTGGCATGATTGAATACAATGTCTAAGATAATGGCCATACCTCTGCGGTGTGCTTCGTCGATAAAGGCTTTATAGGCTTCCGGTGTTCCGTAGGCTTTGTCGGCCGCGAAGAAGAAGCAGGGGTTGTATCCCCAACTATCGTTTCCGTCAAACTCCTGGATAGGCATCAGTTCGATCGCGTTCACACCCAGCGACTCGATGTAATCCAACTTTTCCTGGACAGCAGCAATCGTCCCTTCCTCCGTGAAGTCGCGTATAAGCAATTCGTATATGACTAATTCCTCTTTGGCTGGTGTTTGGAAATCTTTGGTTTTCCAATTGTAAGCTTGTTTGCCCGGTTGCAAAACGGAGACGATATCTTCCGTTTTGTTGGGATAAGGCTTCAGGTTTGGATAGACGGAAGCAGCAATATCACCATCAAAGCGCGGATCTAAAATCTTTTCGCAATAGGCGTCGCCAATCTTAAAGGAGTTGTCAATAAGGTATTGAAAACCATATTCCTTTCCTTTCTCCAACCCGGTCAGGGTGTACCACCAGTAATCACCGTCTTTATACAACTGGTAGGCATTGTCTTTCGTCCAGTCGTTGAAGTCACCCATCAGGTGAATATGTTCTTTCTCCGGCGCATAGATCAATAGTGTGACGGTTTGATCGTCCACATAGTTGATGCCATCGGTTATGCCCTCAGGTCTTTCTTTTATTACGGGTGTGGTAGGTGTAAAAGCCTCTTCGTTCAGGTTCAGGAACAAATCGCTGTTACCCGGCCCTTTCCCCTCCTTTTTAGTATCCGAACTGCGGAAAACAAATGCCAGCTTCAGGATTTTTTCTCCTTCAGGAACGCCATAATAGGCGCGAATACTCGGGGTGATAGATAGCTTCCAACGGTTGTCACCCAGGGAGGTTAGTTTATATTTGGCACTGTTATCTCCCCAGGTAGGGGCATATTTCCAATCCTGATTGGTACTGCTTTGATCGGTAATCACTCCCGTATGGGCATATACATCACCGGTATACCCCATCAACCCCTTTGATCCTTCGGCAGCGTTGAAGATCACCTCGATGGCCTCTTGATCGGAAAAGTTGACTGAAGTTGTACTAACCTGAGCGTTTAAGGATAAAAGACTAAGGAGAAAAAGATAAATGAGACTATTTTTTCTCATGATATAATATTTAAAAAAGGGGGGCTAATCCTCTTGAGGATCAGCCCCCGGATAAATAACCTAAACGATATTTCCTTTTATTGCTTCGTGATCGTGCAATACATATTCTCTGAATCGGTGCGTTCCAGATAAAGCTCGATGTAATAGGTGCCGGCCGTAACAGAGAGGTTATCACCATCTTGTGACAGGTTGTCAGCAGTGCCACCCAGGTTGATATCCCATCCGTCGTTTGCGCGGAATTTGATGGAACCATCTGTCAGTGTCAAGGTGGCCGTGAAGCATTTCTTATCAGCATCCCAACTCATATCCTGATCAGCGTCCCAACCATCAGCGGTAGCATCACCAATGATGCCCCAGGAAACGGCTGATGCTGTCAGGGATCCATTGGCGACATCGGCAACCAGCTGGTAAAATCCTGCTGTTGACATATTGATATTCGTACTGCCACCTTGTGTAATGCCTTCGCTGAAGGTGATAAAGTCAGTATAATTGTACTCAGCATCCCAGTTACGCTCTTTCGTAAATTTGAATTCACCATTTAGATAACAGAACCCTTCGTACTTACCATCATAAGAAGCACCACGCAAAGCAGGAGCGTTTGCCGGAGCCCAGCCTTGATGATTCCCCGGGATATAGATGAATTCTCCGAAAGCGAGTTTCTGAAGCGTGTAGGTATAATCCATCATATTCAATGTCATCTTATACATACCTGCTTCTTCTATCATACCGGCTTGTGCACCGTCGTTTATCAAGGCGCCTTCCAGGCTGGTATCACCATTTACAGCCGGGCCAACAACACCTGGATTCTTCCAGAAATCATCATCAACATTCTCTTGCGGGATGATTTTCCAGTACTGGTTTTCCGCTGTTGTCGTGAAGGTGATCGTAAATACCGGATCTTCGTATACATCCTTGCCGCTATGGTTAAACGTTATCATAGCATCAGCACCCCAACCGACCATATCGCCTACCAGGTAATAGGCTGTTGATATAACAGGTGCCTCCAGGGTAACCAATACATTAAAAGCTGCCGACTTGGCATACAGCCCTACCTCGTTTTGTTTGATTTGGGCGGCAACCACAGCTGATACAGTTCTTTCTACCGGGCGTTTCCCATAGAGCTCAGTCACAGCATTAATTAACTCTTCCGTAGAAACTTTTCCACTTAAGTCTGCTTCCAACTCCTTTTTCCCATCCAACATAACGCTGTAGGAAACAACAGAAGCACCTTCGGGTATTGTCGCAGTAGGGGTAAACAGAGAAACTGTTTCCGTTTCTACCTCTGCTATTTTGATTGCTGCAGTCGCAGTGGCCGACAAAGAAACACTAACTGCTTCTTCCGCTTCAAATCCCTGTGGGGCTGCCCAATCGTCATACTCTCCCTTACATCCGAAAAATGTGACGAATGTGAGAAGTAAACCATATAATAATGTCTTATTCATATTGTTTTTATTGTTCTATTGTTATTTACTAAAGAAATGATAATAGCCATCAATGTCATTAAAGACCACCACATAGTTGCCGGCAGCAACAGGAATATTCGCTCCTCCATTGACACCAAAGCCAAAGGGGAATTCCGATCCACCCCAGTTAGGCGTCCAACCGTCATACAAGAACTTCGCTGTCGTATCACCACCTGTTGCATCCAGTTCAAATCGCCAGTTGTGATTGATCACACCTTCTACCGTATTGATCGGTGTTAGCTGCACATCGGTAGCCCAACCATTGAAGTCACCGGAAATAAATAGGTGATCATAGGAGTACTTTGGAGCATCTGTCTTCACGATAGAGAGTGTGTTACTCTTTGTATTCAACGTGATGAGGTAGTATCCGTCGGCAGGTACTTTGAAGTCACCGCCTTCTCCAGCGGCATCTTTCTTATAAGGCTTGGTGATATCATTGTTTTCACCTCCCCATTGTTCATCCCAGGCTCCCGGCACTTTCACAATCTTGAATCCTTGTGAACTCAGGAAATACCCTGAATAAACCAATTCACCTTGTCCTGTCGATTCATCATATTTGAATCCTTCCACTGGAGACATGGGCATGACAGCCTTACCGATTTCCGATCCCCACGAACCATCGCCGATACAACCGCCAATCAGATACCATAATTCAGGATCGGCAGCAATTAACGCCATGAAATAGGGACGAACGGAAAGTTCCAATACATTCGAGAAACATTCATAACCGGAATATAAGTTTGCTTTCATTCTCACATAGAGTGTCATCGGATCGCTGGGCAACAGGCTTTCATCCGTATAGTCTCCCAACTTCATAATCGCCTTGTTGATCTGAACGGCTGCAGCCGGAAACTCACATTCATTCATGGATCCATCCAACTCCACGTAGGTAGCATCATCTGCTTCGGCGGATGTGGCATCATTCCATGTGTTGTTAAGAGATACCTGCACGTAGTAAGTAACAGGTGCCGTATAGCCATAATCAGGTTGTTTATAAGTCAGGTTGATTGAAGTGGTGTTCTCCAAGTCGTACGTATTACCACCCAAAGCAGGCATGTTTAGTTCAAAAGAGTCGGGCTGTTGTACTGTTGGGTTGGAATCCCTGTCGTCAGAACAGGCAGAGAATAGTACGACACCCGCCAGTAACGAAGCATATAAATATTTTTTCATCGTTTTTTCCTTTATTAAATTAATACCCCGGATTCTGAATCAGATTAGGATTGTTTGCCCTATCATTTTCGGGAATTCCAAAAATACTTTTACTATTGGCAAACTGTGCACCGGCATAGGTGCCACCCATCCATTCCCATTTATAAGAAGCTTGGCCTGCATATCGTCCGAAACGAACCAGATCCATGCGGCGGCGACCTTCAAACCAGAATTCTCTGGACCATTCATCACAAATATCTTCCAGCGAATAAAGATTCTTCTGAGCGGCATTTGCCCGGCCACGCAATGCATTGATCTTCTCTTTCGCATCCGCGTTAGCGCCATTCAAGCGAGTAGATGCTTCGGCGTACGTAAGGTATGCTTCCGCGATACGGAACAGACCCAGGTCGGTGTTTACAAATTTAATCTCCTGATTGGATTGTCCGTCGGAACGAACGTTACGGAACTTAATACAAGCAAAGCCTGCATTGGCATCGGTTTCATCTTCGATAGAGGCGGTGAATCCATCACCATAGAACAGAGCCCGGTCGTCATTGGCCGCTGTCGTCATCACGGCTACCGTTTTTCCTGTCGGAGGAGCAGAGGTATAGAACTTATCAAGCAATTGTTTACGTACGCGTGTACATTTACCCCAGCTATTGTCTGTTCCGGAAGGCACGTTCGTGTCCATGGTTGAACTATAGGTGGAGAGGATCAGGAAATTCGTGCCCCCATAACTCTTCGTGGTTACGCCATCGAATAAAACCGGGAATATGTTCTCGTATTGGGCGCCGTTTGTGTCGTTGTCGGCCAGGAAAAGCATCTGGTAAGCTGAATATTTCTCACCTGTCACCGGATTGGTCGTGCCGGTCGTACACAGGTGATAATAGCCATTATCGATCACCTTGCCGGCATAATCCAGGGCTTTTTGCCATTGAGCTGTTCCGGTATATACTTCTGCATTCAGATAAAGACGAGACAATAGATTCCAGGCAGCCACTTTATCCACGCGGCCGTAAGTGTTTTGCCCAGGTGATGCCATTTCGGTTTCACATTCTGTCAATTCCTTTTCTATATAATCAAAAAACTGAGGACGGGTATATCGCTCTGCCAATTCGGAAGATACAGTTTCGGTGAAAGCAGCATTACCATATAAATCCATCACATAATAATATTGCAGAGCACGGATAAAACGAACTTCCGCCCGTTGCATAGAGCTGTCGCCGCCTTCATCCGGCACCTGTTCTAAAAAGAAATTACACAATGTAATAGTAAAGTAAAGACGATAATAAAGTCCAGCAGAGAAGTCTGCATTTGCTCCATAGGTGTTATGAAGCATTTCGTCAATACCGGTATCTGTCAACCAAATCCAGTGCGCCTCGTCTGAGGTAAGTTCATTCAGATTCCATGCCATACGGAAAAATTCGGAACGTCCTTCGTCAACATCTTCAATATCTCCATTGTCACTCGGCCCTTTCTGACCAGTTAGACAGAAACTGGCATATATTTTATTAAAAAGAGCATCTTGGTTCAGAGTCATGGTTTGTTGTGGATTGATAGGACTCACATCCAGGTCTCCGATACAAGAGGAGAACCCCATTGTAAAGACCAAAACCATAACCGGAATAAATGATTTTATATTATAGAATTTCATATTATTCTTGTTTTTTAATGATTAGAAATTAAGACTAAGTCCGAAAATACCAACGAAAGGACGCGGATAAATACTGCCGTCGTATCCACCACTAATCTCCGGATCAATTCCTTTGTATTTGGAGATAGTAAATACATTCTGCGCCGTAAGGTAGGTACGTCCGCTGATATTTTGTCCAAACAGCTTGTCGAAAGAATAGCCCAACGTGATATTATCACATTTCAGGAAAGAAGCATTCTGAATAAAGTAGTCGGAAAGAGCATCCATACTGCTCACATTCTTCCAGTTTTTGTCCACTGCCATTTGCGGGATATTATGCCAGGCACTTCCGGAATAGATACCGGAGATCGACAGGTTGGAACGGTTACAATCGACAGCATTATAAGCATAATTGCCTAAGCTGGCGCGAAGAGAGAAGCCGAAATCCCAATTTTTATAAATCATCTTGGATGTCAATCCTAACAATACGTCGGCGTCCGCTTTCTTGTAGAAATAACGGTCATTGTTGTTGATAATACCATTTCCATCGCGATCGACAAATTCACCTTCGAGGGGTTGGCCATTCTCATCATATACCTGTTGATAGGTATGGAAAGCGGAAACCGCTTCACCAACCGACCAGCCTTTGATACCATTTGTACCAGCGTCACCCACGGCAATACCACCATGGTTGATAATGTATTTGTCACTCGTACTTTTCACCAGTTCATCAATCTCATTGGTGTTATGCGTCAGGTTAAATCCTATCTCCCAAAGCCAATCCTGCTGTTGAATGGCTCTCCAGTTCATAGCGAACTCAATACCCTGGTTGTGCAGCGAACCGATATTGCTGGTTACCTTGTTTTTGAAGTTTGAACCGGCGGCTACATATACATTATTGATCAGGTCTGTTGTTTTACGATAGTAGTAGTCTATATTAGCCGTAAAGCGATTATCGAAGAAGCCCCAATCCAGACCAATATTATAAGTGGTCGTCTTTTCCCAGGTCAAATTGCTGTTGTAGGCATCTGGACGATAGGTTACCCCATCTCCCAGAATAGGGTAATAGGCGCCTTCTGAATTCGGTGTATAGGACGCAAAATAGGTGTAATCACCAATACCTTCCTGCTGGCCTGTTGCACCAAAACCAATACGGAATTTTAATTCGGAAATCGCATCCACCTCTCTAAGGAAACTCTCTTCTTTCACCTTCCATGCCAAAGCGGCAGATGGGAACAATCCCCAGCGGTTTTTCTTGGAAAAACGAGAAGAACCGTCATCACGCAATGTGAAGGTAAACAGGTAACGATTAAGCAAAGAATAATTCATACGCCCAAAGAAAGAAACCAGGTAGTTCTCCGTTTTGTAAAGTGTATTCTCCGATGGGTTGTATATCTCACCTGCGTGACTCAGACTGGATTGAGGATAGGTGCCATAGTAATAATAGTCCGTTTCTTTACGGAAATGCTGCCATTCATAACCTCCCATGATATCAAAATGATGATTCTCGCCGAAGTCTTTCATGTATTGGGCATACATATTCAAAGAAAGGTTATAGGTGTCTTGTGTGTTCCATCCAGTACTGCCGAAATAGTAGTTAGGCTCATTGTAACGTGAGTAATGCTTGTTGGACTTACCCGTAGCAATATCCATACCCGCATTCACGTGCAGATGCAAATCTTCCAATCCGTGTACCTTATAGTCAGCTTCAAAATTACCCATCAACACTTTCGAACGACCTTTGTCGGAAGTGGTGTTCAACAGAGAAACCGGATTGACAGGTGCCAGGGTATTGATCTGATATCCCCATTCCGGGTCATCCTCACGGGTTACAGGTTCGGCCCATTGCCAGTAGCCTCCGAAATTCTTATCATAAAACTCGGTGCCTCCATATACCGGTTTGGTCGGATCCATCGAAGCAGCTCCTCCGATAGCGCCTGTATTGGCATAGGTCGTTTTTGAATACATCCCCTTCGCGTTGAAGTTAATCTTCAAGTGGTCATCAATAAAAGAGGGGGAAAGATTCACGCTGGCCGTATAACGCTCAAAACTGGAAGTTTTTAAAATCCCGTCCTGATTGGTGTATCCGACAGAAATGCGGTAAGGCATATTTTTCAAACCTCCTGCTATTGTCAGGTTATGGTCTGTACTGACAGCCGTACGGTAGATCTCATCCTGCCAGTCTGTATTGGCAAAAACATGGTTCCCCTGTGCATCGACATAACCTAAAGAGGCATATTCCGGACTAGTAAGGAACTCTTCGTCCGTATAGCCATACAGATTCTGAACAAAGTCCACATATTCTTTGCTATCCAACATATCAACTTTATTGGTCACCATGCTGACCGATACATTCCCATTATACGAAATGCGTGGTTTGGAATTGCGTTGCCCTTTCTTTGTGGTGATTAAGATAACCCCATTCGAGGCACGCGAACCATAGATCGCTGTGGCGGAAGCATCTTTCAGTACAGTGAAGGTTTCGATGTCGGCCGGGTTTACTAACGCCAGCGGGTTGGATAGCCCCTGTACACCATAATTATCCATGGCCAATCCGTCGATCACAATCAACGGGTCATTGGAGGCGTTCAGAGAGGATCCCCCGCGAATACGGATGGTAGCACCACCACCCGGTTCTCCCCCTCCGTTGATGACACTCACACCGGCGATTTTTCCTTGCAACATATCCTGGGGAGTTGTTACAAGTCCTTTGTTCATCTCATCCGGTTTGATAGCGGTAACCGAACCGGTCAGGTCGTTTTTGCGGGCTACCCCATACCCGATCACCACTACTTCGCTCAATAGTTCGGTGTCATCTTGCAGTATAACCACCAGTGTGGGTTGATCAACAACTATATCCTGTGTCTTATAACCAATATAAGAAATGGTTAATGTAGTACCTTTCGGAACGGTTAATGTAAAATTACCATCATAGTCGGTGATTGTACCCTTGGTGGGGTTCTCTTTTTCCACGATATTCGCGCCTATCACTTCCATTCCCGAGGCGTCTTTTACCTGCCCTTTTACGGTAATGTCCTGTGCATAAGTGCCAACAGACAAGAATAGCCCTAAGATTAGGGTCAGAATCGTTTGACAGATTCTAAGATTAACTTGCTTCATTCATTTATAAATTTAATTAGAAATACTGAGTACCTTTGTTAAAATTAAATACAACTTAAAAGGAGAGAATCACTTGAAGGCATCCATGATAGCGGTAGGATAGCCCTCTTCAGTAAATGCGCCCAGTCGATATTGGCTTGGACGGCATTCCGGCTCCCAATAGAAGACTCCTTTGCAACGTCCGTTTGTGTTGTCACGGCATTCGGTAATGATACGGGTCAACATGGTTTTGCCCGCGTTTAATACCGATGCATTTACCAGTTTTCCTTGATCGTCGGCACACTCCATGCCTGTTTCTGCAAGCATCACGTCACAGCTATATCTTTCGCTTACCTTTTTAATATTAGCGATACAATCCGTAATGACTTTGTCTGCCGAGGTCTCTTTACCACTTTCTTTGGCCCAGTAAGGATAGAGCGACATACCGACCATATCCCATGTGGCTCCATTGTTTTTCAAAATATCTAAATTCCAACGATATAGTTCTTCGTCAAAACCATTATCCAGGTGTACCATGGCAATCGTTTCCGGGAATACTTTTTTGGCTGCATTATATCCGGCGGCAAATAATCCGGCATATTGTTCCGGATTTTTATCGGCTAACCCCATAGGCCACAAGAGACCATTACTGGTTTCATTGCCAATCTGCACCCATTTCGGAGTGATTTGGTTATCTTTTAATAGTTGCAATACCTCCGTCGTATGATCTGCCACTGCAGCTTTCATTTCTTCATACGAATAGGAAGCCCATGCGGCAGGAATATTTTGTTTTCCCGGGTCAGCCCACCAGTCACTATAATGGAAATTCACCATCACATCCATGCCTAACGCTTTTGTCCGTTTTGCTTTTGCCAACACATCTTCTTTGTTGCACCAGTTCCCATGCGCCGTAGGATCAACCCAAACCCGGAGCCTGATCGCGTTCAAACCCAACTCTTTCATCAAACGGAAACAATCGGCTTCAACACCGTTCGCATGATAGAACTTCATGCCCTTTTGTTCCATTTCTGTCACCCAGCTAATGTCTGCCCCTTTGGCAAATTCAATCGTTGGGGTTTGCTCTTCTTCAGAGTCGGATTCCGAATTTTTATTGCTGTTGCACGCTACTAACACAAGAGCGATGCAAGAGAGGAAAGCTAATCGCTTTACGTTTTTCATGTTCTTGTAGAATCTCATACTATAAATGGTTTTATGAATGCTCTGGTTAGATTAGATTTCATCTTTTGTTTCATGCATTAGACAATCTTACGATTGGTTTCAGGTAAAGATTTCAATTTCTGCAAATGTATATCAATAAAACAGTTGTAAATGTTAAATTGTTTAACAAAGCAGAATTTCTGTTATGCAAACGTTACCGGAATCGTTTGCGTAATTGTTTGCCGGAAATCAATGAATTTCATATCTTTGAAAAGTGCTGAAAAGAATACCATGGAAAAAAGACAGATTACTATTAAAGATATAGCGAAAGCATTAGCTATTTCCCCTTCTACCGTGTCACGCTCTTTGTCTGATCACCCGGATATCAGCCGGGAAACCAAAGAGATGGTTACGACATACGCCAAAAAACACAACTACCGACCCAACCCGTTGGCAACGAGCCTTCGAACGAACCGGAATAAGACAATCGGCGTGATCCTGCCGGAAATGGTTCATTATTTCTTTTCCTCCGTGCTTTCGGGTATAGAAGATGAAGCAGAGAAAGAGGGCTACCGTATTCTGGTGAGCCATAGCAGGGAAAACCATGAGCGCGAGGTCAAATGTGTGCAAGCCATGCTGGAGGCTCATGTGTGTGGCGTTCTCTCGTCGGTAGCTAAGTCAACATCGACTTACGACCATTTTCAGGAATTGGCTGATAATGGGATCCCCATGGTCTTTTTTGACCGTATCTGTAAAGGCATACTGACCGACCGGGTGGTGGTGGATGATTATAACGGAGTCTATTCCGCGGTCGATTACTTGGTGAAAAGCGGATGCCGGCGGATTGCTTTTTATGGATCCACCTCTCAATTGGTTATTTCAAACAATCGTCGCATGGGGTATGAAGATGCTCTGTTTAAGAATGGGGTAGCAATCAATCCGGATTTTATAGTGGTGTGCGATAATTATCACGACGCGTTATCGATGACCGAAAAACTCTTAGCCCTACCGGAACCTCCCGACGCTTTCTTTGCCGTGAATGATGAAACTGCGATTGGCATTTTGAATGTGGCCAAAAAGTTAGGCTATCGTGTGCCTGAAGAAATTGCAGTGTGCGGTTTTACCAATAATTCGATTTGCGAGTTAAGTGACCCAACGCTCACCTCCGTCGATCAGCATGGCTATGAAGTAGGCACGACAGCGATGCGTCTTTTGTTAGACCGCATTCGTGGGAAAAGAAGCGACGAAGAGATTGCCAGCCGGATTATCAAAACCAAACTGATTGTGCGCGATTCTACCCGGTAAATAATTGATTACGTATGCAAAGGGGGCTGCTGGCTCTGCAAGGCTGTAGCTAAAACAGGACTATTTTCGGCGTAAGTCGGATCCTCGGAATAGATAAAGAGGATAGAACCCTGTTTGATGGTGTCGATAATGGTTTTGCTGATTTTCAAAGGTAAAGCCGGACATCCCTGGCTACGTCCCAGTCTGCCGGCGTAACGGATCACCGAAGGGTCGGAGTAGGGGGCGCCGTGCATAACTACCGCCCGCTCTCTTGCCTTGTCGTTAATGCCTTTCTCCAATCCGTTCAATAAGAGGGAATAGCCGTTTTTGCCTTGGTAGGTGCCGTCAGTCCTGTAAAAACCGAGTGAACTCTTATAAGAGCCTGGTTCGTTGGAGAAGGAGGTGGCCCAGTTATCGCCGCTATTACGTCCATGAGAAACATGTGAGGAGTAAAGCAGTTCCTTTTGTTTCATGTCGATCACATATAGGCGTTCTTCCGTAGATGGCTTGGAGAAATCGATCAGGGTCAGGATCTCTTTCTGGCAGTTCCCGAGACTGTAAAAGCCGGTTACGGCCTGCATAAATGCTTCCCGGCTGACTTTCCCTTCCATCTGCATCTGCCGGTATAAAAGATCATAACCGGGCACGACCGGATCGGGCGTGTCTAATTCTACATAATCACATACAGGAACAGTAGGAAGCAGGTATAGAATAATAATTAGTAGCAGCCTTTGCATCTTCTCCTTGCATACATTTCGACAAATGTATATAAATAGGCAGAGAGAAGCGCTTTGCGTTAAGTATTATTTGGATTCATTAGCAGTCTGACGAATATCGTTATTCGATCACAAAAACAATCGAAGCCAGTGTCGGTGCCCAGTCATAGATGAATTTGGCATGCGAGGTGGCATTACGGACACACATATGCGAACGCGGCGTAGTGCCTAATGTCTGGCTGTATTCTATCTGGGATGTACGGGGCGCATTCACCGGAACGCCATGCAGGTAGGCTCCATTGGTAAACCGGCTGGCATGCGGGGCAAACCCACCGAGTGCCGAGGAACCGTCTTTCAGGTAGATCATTTTGGGTTTCTTCTCCTGAATGACAAACATACCGATCGGCGTCGCGTGTCCGTACGGGGGCTGATGCAATCCGGTGGTTGCCGGGTTAATACTCCGTGCGTACCATACGGAATCGACCTTTTCGAGCGTGATAATGTTTTGATTTTCCCGGTCGACCACGACGGTGTGATGAAAACTCACCGTGTCACCAATCACTTTCAGGTATTTATTGGGCACCAGCCATTCTCCGCCGATCCACACAGTTTCCACACGCGTAAACGCCGTAGAATCCTGCTCGATTATCTTGACCAAGGAACCATCCCGAAGATATCTCTCCGCCGTATCGCGATCATATACCGCATAGAGCGGCACCGACTGATAGCGGGCTACGCCCCAGTCATCGGCCACCAATTTATATTCATCCCTATGCCATTTTCGGATCAGGGGCGCTTCGCCATTCAGGTTCTTATAGTTTTGAACAACTCCCCACACGGCAGGCTCCTGCTGGATGGAATCGAGAAAGAAGAGGCGGTCTCTGATCGTTTCCCATTGCACCATACGGGTAGTGTCGCGGTAAGGATAGGTGTCGTCCAGGGTGTATTGGTCGTATGCCAGTTCCTTTTCGATCACGATTCGGTCGCGGGTAAATGCCGGTTCCTTCTCCTCTTCTACCAGAAGGGAGTCGGCAGCTGATGCAGTTTCATTCGCTCTCTCGTTCACCAGGGGTGTACACGCTACGGTGACCCCAACAAATAGGGCGAACAGCTTGGGTACTATGTTGATTTTTATATCCATCTCTTTTTCTTCATAAATAACCAGGTGCCAACACCTGTGATCAGAATAATACCTAAAGAAACCAGGTAGCCATACTCCCAGTCCAGTTCAGGCATATACTTGAAATTCATTCCCCACAGCCCTACCAGGAAGGTAATGGGAATAAACAGTGTCGATACCACCGTCAGGCGCTTCATCACCCGGTTCATTTTCAAATCATTGTTCGAGGAATACAGATCCATCAATGAAGAGAGAATCTCTTTATTGTTTTCTGATGTCTGAATTGCGTATTTCAATTGGTCGAACAAATCGTCGAACAGGGCAACCAGTTCGCCATCGATCATATTTTGCTTCGGACGGATCAGTTTCGGGAAATCCTCTTTCAACGGATAGGTATTCTTCCGTATGATCAGATTGGCATGGCGGCATTCCTGAATATACTGTCCGATATGATTCATAGGGGTAGGTGTTGGAGCTAACAGGCCATCTTCGAGCTTTTCCAACAGTACCTCTACTTTGGCCGCCACCTCGATGATATCCACCAGAATGGAATTCAACAGAAAAGCCAACAACAGGCCGCTCTTTTGTGTACGGATGTCCAGTATATTATTCTTTAGGCCGTTTTCTACATTCTTAAATAGCGGCGCGTTGCTTTCTGTCAGCGTGATCACTACCCGTTCCTTTATTATGATGCCAATATGTTCGGAAGCCACCCGGTTCTTGTGATTCATCGAGCAGCTATTCATAACGACCAAAACATTATCTTCGTTATCATCGATTTTCACCACATGGTGAGGGGTCAGGATATCCCGGATGTCGATATTGCGCACACCAAACTCTTGCAACAAGCGGCTGATGGTCGCTGCATCCGTCATGCCCTGTATCTGAAACCAACTGATACGGTCACCCTTTGTCAACTCCCTGAAAGAGGAGGTGTTAAGGCTTACGTTTTTCTTTTCCATGCCTTCGGCATGATATTGGATCAGCCGTATCGTGGTGGGCGTGTCGTGTTGACCCGCATACACATACTTGTCGGAAAAATAGCGATTGGTATGGCGATGCTGCACTTCTTTGTTGTTTTGCATAACGGATAAATTGTATTCCTATTATTGAAACAACCCGGGAAGGCCGTTTGTTTTTGAAAGTCTTGATTATATGCCTTTTGCTGCGCGGTAGGATAGGATCATTTGCAACAGCGTCTCTCCGTATCGGTCGGCCACCTTCTTTCCGATGCCCGGGATCAGTAATAATTCCCTTTCGGACGAAGGCAATAGGTTGGCGATGCCGATCAGGGCTTTTTGCTGCAATACGGTGTAGGCAGGCAGTCCGTGTTGAGAGGCTTCTTCGTAACGCCAGTGCTTGAGGGTAGCCATCAATTCCGGGTGGCGGATATCATCGGATAAGGCCTCTTCGGTTTCGGCTTTTGCCGCTTTGCGCGAGTTGCTTTCGCTCCGTTTCTTTTTTGATGTGGCGGGGGTGGGTTGTTCCAATTGAGATTTGGCCTTTGCTGAGAGGTATTTAGCGGTACTGAATCCGTCGCGGCTGGCAAGAAGTGTCGTGCGTTTCAGGTGCAGTTCTTCCGCCAAAGCGGCCACCGCCTTTTTGATTTGCTTCCGCGCCTCTTTGTTGTCGATATCGGGATCGGCGGCTTTCAGGAACGAGTGATTGTAGGCTTCGAGTTGCTGCAAGAAGTATTCCGCCCCTTTTTGGATGCGTTCCTGTATCGAAGGATCTTCCTGGTAATTCGGTTGGGTGGTGATCATACGGCGCAACTGCTGTTGGAAGCGCAGTCCCACCTCGGTCACATCCGTGCGGAATTGATCCCGATGTTCCGAATAGCGGCGGCAGAGGTCGGGGTATAATTTGACGGCATGGTTGTTCAACAGATGGGTTACATATTGAAGACGTTGCTGGATGGTTTCGAACTGAAAGAGTTCGACCACCAGTTTCAGGAAGTATTCGTGTTGTGCCTCCTGCAGATAATGGCGGTTGGCCTGTCGTTCGTCGAGCGATGTCGTGTAGCGGTCGATCCGGTCGTCGCTCACCAATGCCCGCTGCGAGATGGGGCTGTTCAACACCATGCCTTCTAATGTTCGGCAACGGCTCAATGCCACATACACCTGTCCGTGCGAGAAGGCCGATGCCGCGTCGATAATGGCGCGTTCAAAAGTCAAGCCCTGGCTCTTGTGGATGGTGATGGCCCAGGCTGTTTTCAAGGGATACTGGGTGAAAGCACCGATCACCTCTTCGGATATCTCTCCGTTTTCCGGATGGATGGTGTACTTCATGTTTTGCCAGGTCTCCCGGTTGACCTCGATCCGTACCCCCTCTTTATCCGTCACTAAGATATGATCGGCATTGATCTGGGTGATCCGCCCGATTTTTCCGTTGTAGTATTGCTTTTCCGCGGAAGAATCATTTTTGATAAACATCACCTGGGCGCCCTTCTTTAGTTCCAATACCTCGTCTGTCGGATAGAGATAGGCGGGATAGTCGCCCTCTTGGGTCGCATAAAAACGATAGGGTTCTGTCGAAAGTGCCGCCAGCTTGTGTTGATTCAGTTGATTCGCCTGGTAGTTATGGGTGGTCAGGGTGATATAATCCTCTTCCTCGGGAGGAGTGAACTGCGGAATATAGCGGGCATTCAGTTGCCGCAGCGTCGCTTCGTCGGGGCGGTTATCGCGTATCTTATTAAGCAACTCCACAAAATCATCATCCCGTTGGCGGTAGACATGCGTCAGTTCAATACTGTGGTACTCGCTTTTGTACAATGCCTGGCTGTCGAAGAAATAGGGCGAAGGATAATGGTGTTGCAACAGATCCCATTCTTCGTCTTTCGCCACAGGCGCTAATTGCTGCAGATCGCCGATCAACAGTAATTGAACTCCTCCGAACGGGCGGGTGGTGTTCCGGTAATGACATAACACATCGCTGATTGCATCCAACAGATCGGCGCGCACCATGCTGACCTCGTCGATTACCAACAGGTCGAGTGTGCGGATGATCCGTATCTTCTCCCGGTTGAATTTATGCTGGAAATCCTTTTGTTTCGTGGCACTTCCCGGAATATAAGGACCAAACGGCAATTGGAAAAAGGAGTGAATCGTCACCCCACCGGCATTGATAGCGGCCACCCCCGTCGGAGCCACCACGATCATGCGCTTGGGCGAAAGATCTTTCAGGCGACGGAGAAAGGTCGTTTTTCCTGTGCCCGCCCGCCCGGTCAGGAATAGATTCGTATCGGTGTTCCGGATATAATCCAACGCAAGCGTAGCCTGTGCGTCCGTTTGTGTCATGTTGGTCGTTTTTTTGTCGAAGTCAAAAGTAACCATTCTATCCTTTTCAAACAAGGAGATGACAAGAAACAGCCCTTTTTCCGTCCAAATCTTAAAAATCGAAGTGTAAGCAAAAAAGGTCGATTCCGAACGATTTGCCCCTCTTTTACTTACACTTCGGTTTGTTAAAAAATGTTTCTCCCGGGAGTTTGTCTCCAAAGTCCCGGGTTTTCGGAAAAATTCTCCCGCGGTTTTGACAAAATGATATTTTGGAAAAACAAAAAAAGACGCCTTCGCAGGCGCCTTTTCTCATTTTATGCAAATAAAAAACGTAAACTTTAAAGTGTATCGTATTTAAAGGATACCCTGAGCCATCATGGCTTTGGAGACTTTCATGAATCCCGCCACATTGGCGCCTTTCACATAGTCGACATAACCATCCGCTTGGGTTCCGTATTTCGTACATTGTGCATGAATAGACTTCATAATGCCTTTCAGCTTTTCATCTACCTCTTCAGCACTCCAGCTTAGCTTCATCGCGTTCTGGGTCATCTCCAGACCGGATGTAGCCACCCCACCGGCATTGGCCGCTTTACCCGGGGCATACAGGATCTTCGCTGCCAGGAACGCATCGATGGCTTCCGGCGTAGAGGGCATATTCGCTCCTTCGGAAACGGCAATACATCCATTGGCCAACAGGGCTTTTGCATCCTCGCCGGTCAATTCGTTCTGCGTTGCGCTGGGCAGGGCGATATCACATTTCTCTCCCCATGGACGTGCGCCTTCCACATATTTGCAACCGTATGTCTCGGCATATTCTTTGATACGACCGCGATAGAGGTTCTTAAGTTCCATGACATAAGCTAATTTTTCGCTATCGATGCCGTCCGGATCGTAGATGTATCCATTGGAATCCGACAGGGTTACCACTTTAGCACCCAGTTCAATCAATTTCTGAACCGTGTATTGTGCCACATTTCCCGAACCGGAAACGGCTACCACTTTTCCTTTGATATCGATATGGCGTGTCTTCAGCATTTCCAATAGGAAATAGACATTTCCGTAACCGGTTGCCTCCGGACGGATCAATGAACCGCCGAATTCAATTCCTTTACCGGTAAATGTGCCGGTATTCTCGCGTGCCAATTTCTTATACATACCATACATATAGGCCACTTCGCGTCCGCCTACGCCGATATCGCCGGCAGGTACATCGGTGTCGGGACCGATCTGACGCCACAATTCCAACATAAGAGCCTGGCAGAAACGCATGATTTCCGCATTTGATTTGCCTTTCGGATTGAAATCGGATCCACCCTTGCCGCCACCCATAGGGAGGGTTGTCAGTGAGTTTTTGAAGGTTTGTTCGAACGCAAGGAATTTCAAAATGGAGAGATTTACAGAAGCATGAAAGCGCATACCGCCTTTATACGGGCCAATTGCGTTGTTGTGCTGAATGCGGTACGCCATATTGGTGTGTACCTTGCCTTTATCATCTGTCCAGGTCACGCGGAAAGAAAAAACGCGATCGGGTATACAAAGACGCTCGATCAGGTTTGCATTTTCAAATTCCGGGTGTTTATTGTATTCTTCTTCAATGGAGGCTAAGACTTCGGCTACGGCTTGATGATACTCAGGTTCATTGGGGAATCTTCTTTTCAGATTCTCTAAAACTTCATTCGCTTTCATGATTTGTTTTTATTTGGATGTTATACAAATTGTTTGTCGGAAAAGCCATTCGAATAGCGGCACAAAGGTAAGCAATTATTAAAAACAAACAAACAAAAGAAAGCAAAAAGGCTAAAAAAATAGCATTTCGTCAGAAATACGGTCGTTTTACGAACACTTATGTCAATCCTTGTTCCGCATATTCTTATACAAAGGAACAAATACAATAATAGCCGAGGATACCAGGGCAAACAGGACGTTGAAGGTTATTTTTTCACTGTACGCAAGCAACATATAACACAGAACTCCCCACAAAAGGATGATGCATACGGCTTGACTTTTTGATATTTTTCTGCGCGCCATCGTGACATTTTGTTAGTTTTTTACCAAAAGAGGATACAAAAAGAGTAGCGCTGCCAAAAGAACGGCAACAAGGAGGAATAATAAGATGATTTGCTTTTCCGGCGAAAACCGACGAAGGAAAGGAAACTGTCTGGCGATGCCCGATACGGTTTTGATCTCTTCCGGTTGTTCGTCTTCACGGGGGATCTCGTAACCGTTGTCAAGCATCACCTGCAAGGCACGCTGCACATCGCTCTCCAACAGCTCTACCCGGACGCCGCCCAAGTCGATCAAGCCCAGCGTTTGTGATGTCAATTCATTACGCACATAACATTCAATGCCTTCCGATTGTAACAGGGATGCCAAGGCGTGTGCATCCGTTGGGCGCGTAAACCGAGCCACTTCTACCATATTATCCATACTACTGTTCTTTTTATACAAAGGAACAGCTTTTCGGGCGGAATTACAAAGTTTTAGATTTCTATTTCATCCCCGGAGACAAGCCCGTTCATCAGGGCGTAGAAGGTGAGTCCGGATACGGTTTTTATGCCGAGCTTGGCGGTGATATTCTTGCGGTGTGTCAAGACGGTATTCAGGCTGATATTCAATTTGTCGGCAATCTCTTTGTTGGTGATGCCTTTGACGATCAGTTGAAGCACATCGGTTTCACGCGCGGAGAGGTCTTTGTTGCCCTCTCCCTGCGAAAGTACGGAAGCTTCCGCCGTAAAGAAGAGTTGGAGCTTTTCGATCAATGCCTCTTGCGAAATATTCTTATATATGTAATGATTCGTGGGGGCTGACCCCGGGAAAGCGGACTCCTCGTAGCGATCAATCAACAGAAGTGTTTTGTTGCGCCGCGGCAAAAAGAAGTCGGCATATATCAGAAAGGTATCTGCCGTAGTCACATAATAGTCCACCGTATCGGACAATGCCTCCGGGCAATCACAGCTATAGACGCAAAGAGAGGGGAAATACTCGTTCAATACATACCGGAGACCGATGCGCTGGAGCGTATCGGTTAACACAAGGGCAATCTGTTTGTTGTGAAGGGGCATCTCGGTTAAGGCTTACTTAGCGAAGTTTTTCCATCGCGGCCACCATCGGCATCAGTATCCGATAGCGTATGCGGTTATGTTGTTTGATATCCTTTTCCAGGCTGCTCACGCCGAAAATCACGGCATAACATAGGTTTTCATCGTAATCGCCCGAAAGATGGCGCACCATAATACTCTTCAGGTCGAACAGAAGAGCCTCGATCGCATCCTCCTCATTGCCTTCGTTCTGCAGGCGCAGGATCTCTTCCTCTTCCGAAAGGGGAGCCAGTTGGCGACTCAACTGGAGGCAATAGGGAAACCATTTCTCCTTGTCGTGCATGATACGTGTTTTTAGTTCGTCTTTAAAAGAGTTGAAAAACTTGCCGATCAGGAGTAGGGTGGGGTTTTCCGGGTTGCTGATGGAAATGAAAGAGTTCAGGTGGCGTTCGATATTGGGCAACTGATAGCGTTCGTAATAGAGGTTGGTCTTTGTCAGGTAGTCAATGATCTGCGACGTATGGAACGTGCGCAGTTTCTTTTCCGGGAAATACTCTTCGTTCAGGAAGGTATTAATAACCGTAAGGACAAAGTCCGTATCCAGGCCGTTTTCCTTACATATCGTATCGACCGGCTTATCGCCCAAGCCCAGACGGATACCGAAACGATTTAAAACAGGAATGAGTGAGGGGTACTCTTCGACCACCTCACTCATTTGCATATTAGCGTATACTAATGCCATATTCTTAAGCTTCTTCCCATTGTTTGCGCATGAGTTCCACAGCAGCAGGGACAGTCACTTCCTTTTCTCCCTGAGAGCCGCACTCGAAACTTACATACTTATCGTACCCAAGCATCTTCAAGGCTTTGAAGCCATTCACGTATTGATCAGCCTCTCCGTCTTCGCCCGGCATAGAGCGGCGCTTGCGACTAGCGATGTGTACGTGTTGCAGGTATTCTTTTCCGGCCGAGAGGAAGGCGCCCATATCACAGGTTTCCTCATGCGTCATATGCCAGAAGTCACCCATACACTTCACGCCGGGGTTATTGATGTCGCGACAGAGTGACGCGGCATCGGCTACCTGGCGCAGATAGAAGGCCTCCCGGCGGTTCAAGGGTTCGAAGATAACGGTGGTACCATGCTCTACGGCGAAGTTCCCCATCTCGGTAAACTGCTCACAGAGGAAGTCACGTGTCTCCTGTGTGTGCGGCATAGCTGGTTGCTGGCTGTTGAAGGCCGGCACAATGATCACACCCGTCGACCCCAGCTCTCCGGCGGCGGCCATAATCTCTTTCATGGTGTCCATGCAGAGCTTGCGCACTTCCGGATCGGTCGACAGGATAAAACCCTGGAAACCGGCGCAAATAGCACTTACTTTAATGTTACGGCCATTCAGTGCTTCCTTTATTTCCGGCACACGCTCTTTCAATCGGCGTCCACCCGGCTCGAAACCAACGACGCCCAGTTTCTCCATATAATCGAACTTCTCATTCAGGTCTTTGCCCGGAGCGGTTCCTTCCTGGAAAGAGATCTTCAGTTCAATATTGCTTTTACAGCAGGCTCCAGAACAGGCTTCCTCTTCTTTGGAAGATGCTTTCCCAGCACACGCAGCCAAAGAGGCGCCGCCAACAGAGGCGATGGCTACTGTCGACAGACCGGTTCTCAAAAAGTTTCTTCTATCTAATCCCATACTATTTACTTATTTCTTGGCACATAGGCTTTTCCTGCAACAGGAACGGTAAAGGTACTCATGTCCATTTTACCCAGATTTAGATCCTCCGGCATATAATCCAGCGGCGATGCAGTCATTTCATCCCAAGTAGTTTCTTTTCCGGTATAAGCCGACTCGCGTCCCATGATAGCCATCATATTGGAGATAGCTGTTTCGGAAGCCTGTTCCAGCGGTTTGTTCTGACGAATGGCATTGATCCAGTTCACATGCTCTAATGTATAGGGGTCTACTTGTTTGTAGTTCTCGTCTTCGACAGCTTTATCCCAGCTCCAGAGCACATTACCCTGCAAATCTTTGATAATAGCATCACGACCTTGATTCCCCCACCAGGTTCCTTTGGTTCCCTGAATAAATTCACTCACATTATTCGCACAACCATCGATCTGACGACACATACTATGCAGGTGAATACCATTCTCCATCACGAAGTCGACACTGAAATTATCGAACTGGTCACCCGTTACACGGCGCTGACGCGATCCGAAACCAACAGCACTTACCGGTTTCAATCCGCTGAACCAGGTAAATACATCTATATTATGTACGTGTTGCTCCACGATATGGTCTCCCGAAAGCCATTTCCAGTTCACCCAGTCTTTGATCATCCATTCAGCATCGGTCCAACCTGTTTGACGATCGCGATGCCACAATTTACCGCCATTCCAATAAACAACACCACCGGTGATCTCGCCGATCATGCCTTCCATTATTTTCTTATAGGATTCTACATAGCTGCGTTGGTGATGGCGTTGTGTTCCTGTAATAACACGCAGGTTCTTCGCTGCCGCCTGTTTGGCTGTTGCAACGATGGTGCGATAGCCGGCTGGATCTACACAAATCGGTTTTTCCAGGAAAGAATGTTTGTTTTTCTGCGTCGCATATTCAAAATGAATCGGACGGAAATTAGGTGGTGTGGCAACGATTACCACATCTACACCACTATCAATAAGTTGTTTGTAGGCATCCAAACCAACAAAACGCATATTTTCCGGAATATCAATCTCTTTCTCTTCCTTCAGTCTTTTAGCCAAGCTGTCAACTCTCTCTTTGAAAGTATCGCAAAGCGCTGTAATGGTTACGCCATCGGCCGCATTCAACCAATTGAACGCCGCACCCGAACCACGACCACCACAACCGATCACCCCGGCTTTCAGCTCTTTCCCATCGGCCGCCTTGTCCATATCCAAATCAGGGATATAATAGGTTCCCGGTTCCTTCAGAGGTTTGATAGCCGGTTCTTTTCCGCCATCACAAGAGGTCAATACTGTTGCCGCGCCACCTGTTCCGATAACGCCTAAAGCACCTGCTGCCGCTGAGCTTTTCAAAAATGATCTTCTGCTAATACTTCCTTTTTTCATGATAATAGATTATTATTTCGGTTGTTTACTGTTCTATTGCTGATGCCGGTTCACAAACCACGCGGAAACCAACGCCACGAATATCCGAATACCACCAGATACTCTTAGGCTGTTGCGGGTCGGTCTTTAACCAGGTGTCATGTTTTGTATAATCACGAGCTGCCACGCGCAGTTCCGACGCATCGGAAGCGTAATTACCCCCACGCACAACCCATTCCTCACCTTCGGTAACCAGCGGATCTGTTACCTGCTCTGCCCATTTGCTATAAGCTTTCTCATCGTATTTATCCGCACAATATTCCATTACGTTACCCGACATATTCTTCAATCCGAATGGATTTGCCCGAACAACGCTTGGCTCCTGTGTGCGATTGCGGCTATTATTCGTATAAATCACATACGGTGAAATACTGTCTGTCTTGGCATCAAAGATTTTGCGCCAGAATCCCAGGTTAGAATAATCCTTCGGACTGCCCGGGAAGAAATAAGGCGTCTCCGTGCCTCCACGTGCCGCGTATTCCCATTCGGCTTCTGTCGGCAACCGGTATTTCTTACCTGTCTTTTGCGACAGCCATTGGCAGAATGTCTCTGCAGCATAGTGTGTCATGGTGATGGCCGGACGCTCGCCTCCGCCCCAACCCTGATCAGGGAATCCAAACGGAGGAGTCGGACCGGAAATGGCATCTACCTCCGGATTACTGTTGTTGGCATACACATCTTCAGGCGGAATACGTCCTTCGCTCATGGTTTGCGCATAGAATGCCCAGTATTGATCCCAGGAGGTCTCTATTTCTGCCATGAAGAATGGGCTAACCGTTACCGTACGCACCGGTCCCTCGTCTTCTTTGCGGAATGGCTCTTTTGCTGTGCTACCCATTTGGAACGTGCCGCCCGGTATCGCCTTCATGGCTACGGTTACAGCCGTGCCCGGAATCTGTTCTTCAAAGTCCTCGAAGGCATTCACCTTGGTTGGTTCCTTAAAGTACATGCTCGGATCTATCGTTACACCAAAAGTAACTCCCGGTATGCCCGTTAGTTTCGAATGGGTATAGTTCGGATTATAATGCCCCACGTCTAAGTGGCAACTGATACATTGCAGGTTCAATTTCTTTTCATTTTCCTCATAATAGAGATGGGCGGTAATACCATCCGATGTAATGCCTTCGGGGAAAAGGTTCTGATGGCATTTTACACAAGATTGATTCGGTATATATTTTACGGCATGATCCAACTCCGACTTCATATCCCAGTCAAAGTCGGCACTGTCTTTTGTCATATAACCCCAAACATCCTTCAGTCCCAGCTTCAGTTTAGCTGTATAATGATCCCACGTATCGTTCTGTGGCGGAAGATGGCAATCGACGCAACTCACTTTTACGCCGCTTCCGTTATTCACGTGCGTTGAAAGTTTCCAACTATCTTCCACATGCGGATGCACATGGCAGACCATACAAGATTCGTCTGTTGAAAAATGAACAGAGGTAAGGTAAGCAGATACGACGATTGCTATTCCCAGAATGAGGCCAATAAAAAAGATAAAGGTTCTTTTCTTAAAGAAATTTCTTTTTTTGCCAGAATGATAATGCTTTGACAAAGTGTTTTTACGCATGGTTTTTAAAACATATTCGTTCTTTCAGAATGTAATAGTATTCCCACTATTTTTTATCGGCAATAAAAATAGCCTTTTACTTTCTATCTGAAAAGAAATAACATAGTAATTTAACGTTTAATATTTGTATTACAACATTTTTATACCATTTTCAACGTTTCAAACATGCTTTTATAGACCTCAGCCTTCTCGATCAATGGTTTTGGATAAGCTCTCGAGGAAGAGGGCATCCGGAAAAGCAATAGCGAATGTCCTTTGTAATCAACGACGACGCTTCCGCCAACGGTAGGTTCTTTCGTGCCGGGCAACAGGGAAAGTATCGTGTCCATCGCCTTCTGTCCCGTAACAGCAATCGCCTGGCATTGGGGTATTGCTGGCAGGATAACAGACAGATCCAACGGCTTGACTACTTCGAGGAATTTATCCGATGCGTTTGCCTTCTGGCGAATCACTTCGACCGCCGTATCTCCCAGACCAATGCCCTTCGCTTCACAAAAGGCAACTGCCTTCTCACGGCTGAAAGCTTTCGGATTGGCCAGGAAATAGTCTTTGTCTTCGTAGAATATCAGTCCCATTATCCGCCACATATCGTTGATAATGTTCGGATAGTAAAAGTCCATCGACCAGCGGGCCTTGGGAGGAGGAAAGCTGCCCAGCATCAACAATCGGCAGTTAGGGGGCAAAAAAAAGCCCAGAGGATGTTGTTCCGTCCGGACTTCCATATTATTTTTTCTTGGCGTTCATCTTGGCCTCGTTCTTGGCCAATAACACAATGTTATAGATAAAATCGGTCATCCACTCTTCCGAATAGCCCAACACCTCTGCCGTCTTACGAACACTCCAGGCCGCTTTCTGATCGTTGACCTCTTTCCATTCGGATTTGGTTACAATGTCATGCACCGTTTTCTCCGTTTGCTGATACAATAATTTCTTGTTGAGCATAGAAAGACGGAACTTCCATTTCATCAGATTGTCCAAGAGCGAGAAGAGATCATTGCAAAAGCCTTGAAATTTAAAGAAGTAAGATTGTATATCCTGTTGCTTCTTGCAGTTTTTCTTTACCGAGGCGTCGATCTCCCTGAAGAAAGAGTCCTTCAGATCGTAATCCGCCATCAATACCTTCTTTACTTTCGACTTCTCGGCCAGGCCGGGTTTGTTGTTTTGTGTCGGGATCTTCAGCATCCGTTTAAACAGGGCAAGATCGGGCAACATATTCATGTTGGTAACGCCTAAATTCACGGCAATAACCCCTTGGTAATACACCCGCACAAAGGTCATAAACTCCTCCATGGTTCGTTCACTGTCCACCAACCCGGTCTCCGTTTTCTTTCTTCCGAAAATCTTTGAAAATATACTCATTGTTTTTTCTCTTTATTGAATTTGAGGCACAAACTTACATTTTTTTTGGCGGTTGACGAAGGCTTTTATCAGGGCATTTCGCTTTGTCGGACTATTTCAGTCGTTTGAGCGGCGCCACCTCATGCAGGTTCACACAAACGGTTGCCCCTAATTGCTCCAGGTAAAGCAAAAGGTAGTTTTTCTTTACCTTCTTTACCTTACCGGATACATTTTTCATTGCCCCACAGAGTATCTCCACCTCATCGCCCGGCAACAGCCGACGTTCGGATGCCTCTTGCAGGAACAGTTCAATGGCATCGATCTCCTTTTGGCGGATAGTTGCCGGTTTCCCATTATAATAGAGCAGACGGGAGACCCCATACACACGAAGTAGGGAATGAACCTGGTGCTCAGTAGTCCGCACAAACAGGTAGGAAGGGAAAAGAGGTATATCGACCATTTTAACCCGATCCGACCACACGCGTGGCGAACGGTGCAATGGCAACCAGCTCTCCATACCCTGGATTTTCATCCGCTCATGTACCTGCTTTTCGGCCCGTGGCGCGGTATACAAAACATACCAATGCTCTTTCCCCTCTTCCATTTCTTCCCCGTTAATCAAACATGTGCCTGAACTTGCTGAAAATCTTCTCCTTCATAGTTTTGTTGGGCTGGAAATTCGGGGAGTTCTCCCAACCAGTCAGGGTTTCCTTCTCGGATGGAGTCAATACTTCAGGAATATAGACGCTCACATTCACCAATAAATCGCCGGTTCCGTAGCTATTGATGGAGGGCAACCCTTTGTTGCGCAAACGAAGCACCTTGCCCGGTTGCGTGCCCGGATCGATCTTCAGTTTGGCCTTGCCGTCGACGGTAGGCACTTCGACCGTGGTACCCAAAGCAGCCTGTGGAACAGTGAGCAACAGGTTATAAAGCAAATCATTCTCATCGCGGATCAGTTCGGGATGCGCCTCCTCTTCTACTAAGATCAGGAGGTCGCCATTCACGCCGCCATGACGGGCCGCGTTTCCTTTGCCACTCATCGACAACTGCATACCCTCTGCTACACCGGCCGGTACATTGATCGTGATCACATCGTCGTCTTTCACGATGCCTTCACCGGCACAAACGGTACATTTCTTGGTAATCACCTTTCCTTCTCCGTTACAGGTAGGACAAACCGATTGAGTCTGCATCTGTCCGAGGAAGGTACTGGTCACGCGCGTTACGACTCCACTACCGTGGCATGTGTCGCAGGTCTTAACGCTCTTATCATCTTCAGCTCCCGATCCATGACAATGTTTACAGGGAACAAACTTCTTTACCTTGATTTTCTTCTCTACACCATGAGCGATGTCTTTCAGATTCAGTTTCACCTTCACGCGAAGATCCGACCCACGGTTCACCCGGCGTCCGCCACGCGATCCGCCGCCAAAACCACTGAAGCCGCCAAAACCACCGAAATGGCCGCCGAAAATATCTCCGAACTGGGAGAATATATCTTCCATCGACATACCGCCGCTGAAGCCACCACCACCCGAAGCGCCGCCCATACCGGCGTGTCCGAACTGGTCATAACGCTGCCGTTTCTGCGCGTCACTCAGGACATCATACGCCTCTGCCGCCTCTTTAAATTTCTCTTCCGCCTCTTTATTATCCGGATTCTTGTCCGGATGGAATTCGATTGCTTTCTTACGGTACGCTTTTTTTATCTCGTCGACGGTGGCAGTTTTAGCAACGCCCAATACTTCGTAGTAATCCCTTTTAGCCATTGTTTTGTTTGTTTCTTCTTAACACTTGTTCGTCATTCGCCCACAACCACTTTAGAGTGGCGGATGACCTTGTCGTTCAATGTGTATCCGGTCTGGACACAATCGAGTACTTTCCCTTTCAGATCTTCTTCCGGAGCCGGAATCGTCGCGATAGCTTCAAAAGCCTCCGTATCGAATGTCTTGCCAATCGCCTCAATAGGACGCACGCCCTGCTGAGCCAGATAAGCCATGAATTTCGTATAGATCAGTTCCACCCCTTCGCTCACCGCTTTCACATCTTCGGCCACGCGGATGGTTTGCAACGCCCGCTCGAAATCGTCGATCACAGGCAACAGGTTTGTCAGCGTCGTTTCTCCGCCGGTTTTGATCAGGTCCGCCTTCTCGCGCAATGTGCGCTTACGGTAGTTGTCGAACTCGGCCATCAAACGCAGATGCGAATCATTCAATTCATCGTACTTTTTCTGTAGTGTTTCACATCCGTCAGCCACATTGTCAGCATTTTCACCCGTTTCATCTGACGAAATGGGTGCTTCTTCCTGCAAATTTGTCGCACATTCGTTTATCGGATCATCTTCCGACACCCTCTTTCTCTCTTCATTCACCTTGTTCATTTCTTCTATATTTTTTTGTTTCTTATTGATTTACAAGTATAAAGCCATACCAAAAACCACCCTTTCACAAGGATAGTATATTATGGAAACAGGCTTACACATAAATAGGTTTGCAAATATACTGCCAACTCTTCAACATGACGGTACGATTTGTCGCCGAAAAAAATAAAAGATTTCGATCCGGATCCCTAAAAGAGCGAAAAGTTAAATTGACAAAATGTAAGCAAAAAGGCCATTTTGCTTTACAATATGATACGTTAAAAAATGTTTCTCCCGGGAGTTTATCTCCAAAGTCCCGGGATTTCGGAAAAAAACTCCTGCGTTTTTGACAATTTGTAAATCGCTTAACGAGCGAAGCGAAGTGCAGAGCAAAATGATATTTCTTGAACTGTGATTTATTTGAATACAGGATGGGCTATGATTTGATTTTTTTGATTTATCTGATTCTCTTGATTGTTTACATGAATAATCAGTTCATTATCTCACCCTATCCAAACTTCCAAACACACATTTATCGGATGAACTAAGAATCAGAGTAATCCTTCAAGTCAAACGAATCAAATCATAGCCCATCCTGCATTCAGCGTAATCACAGTCTACCTCTTCCAGCGCTTATGCGACCAAAGCCAATCGCTGGGGTTTTCCAATATGTTTTGTTCGAGGAGGGAGGCGTAGTGGCGGATGATTTCGGTCTCTTCGGTTTGTTTGGGTTGTGTCGAGATGAGTTTGTATTCGATGGCGTAGTTGCCCCGGCTGGATCGGGTCACGTGCATATACATCACGGCGGCATCGGTCGAACGGGCCAGTTTCTCTACGCCGGAGAACATACTTGTTTTTTGATTTAACATCATCAGTCGATATTTCTCTTCGACCACCTTCGGGCATTGATCGGCAATAAAAAAATAGACCGAAGGGTTGTTCTTATTCGACAGAAAATGCTTGACAATGGATTTGGACGGAACGAGCCCCAGCCCAAAGCGGGAGCGCAGGGTCAGGAACAATCGGTCAACAGCCTTGTTTCGCAAAGGCTTATAAACGGCATACATATTTATATCTCCCCGGTAGGGCAATATGTTTAGGATCTCCCAATTGGCACAATGCCCCATACAGACAATCACATGTTTGTTGTTTTCCAACTGGGCAACGAGCTGTTCCGTGCCGCTGATGGATACCTTCTCGGCCTGTTTCTCCGGATGGATCGAGAACAATTTGACGATCTCAACGATATTATCCGTAAAGCAACGGTAAAACCCGGCGGCGATCCGAGTTCTTTCCTCCTCACTCTTCTCCGGGAATGAGCGCAAAAGGTTCTGGGTGACAACACGCTTCCGGTAAGAAAGGACGTGGAACATAAAATAAGAAGAAAAAGAAGAAACCTTATACAATAGCTGCATAGGCAACAGGCCGACTACATATAGACTAACATAAAAACTTTGATACAAAACCCATCCAACTATTTTTCCCATGCACCTTATTGTATTACTGATGCGTTACGATATGCAACGATAACGCAAAGATATCTTTTGTCTACAATTCTGTGCAGAAAAGTAGACAAAATGTGGAATTCAGAAGATAAAATAGGATTTTTTAAATCCTGTTTACATGATGGAAAACAAAAGTGTCCGTCCGGATGGGTCATTCCATTCCTGGATAAGTTCACGTACCAACTGATATTCGGCAGGCGAATACTGCTGTTTGTCGAGCCGGATCGCACGTTTCACGATCACCTGATTGCCTTCCTGGCTGATGGTCTGCGAAAACGATCCGATCGCCGCGTGCGTGATATGGCGGGACGTGGTGGTTTTCAATTCGATATACTCTTCCAACGTGATCTCATACGTGATCTCCTCTTCCAATAGCGACGGAATTTCAAACACCTCTTTGCGTTGTGTGTTTAGGGTACGCATGCCCCATGTGTCGATCCCCTGGGGAATGGTAGGCAACGCATAGATAATGTATCCGTTCTTGTTTTGCTCTCTTGTCAGCTTGATTTCTCTCTTCTCAGTGATTACAAGGGGGGCGGCCTTCACCTCTATCCGTTTGCCCGAAAGGGTGTAGATCTGATCCAATTCGCCGCGCGGCATAACCGTAGGGGCAGCCAGGCTTAGGGGAGAGAGAAAGGTATCTTCACCAGCTATTTTTGCCTGAACAAATAGATGCTTAAGGCCTTTCAATCCGACAGGATCCACATGGCCCGGATAAACAGCCACCACTTCGGCCGGGATCTCTACCGAGTTCAACATGATAGCCAGCAGGGCGGCCTTTTCCGCAGCCGTCCCGTAGGCACTACGCAGGGCTTCGCTTACATTACGGGTTTTATAGCCCGTTTGTTCCAAAGCAACCTGGCTGGTTCCCATTTTCTGAATAATATGCTTCTGGATTAACTCTGCCTTGCCTTTGTCTTCCGTTTCGTCGTAAATGGTATACTCGGCAAAGGCTTCCGCTTCCAGGTTGGAGCCTGTGTAGAGGTTTTTCGAGAGAGTCGACAAGGCCTCTTCGATGGAGGCATAGGTGGAGGCGGCAAGCTGCGGTGAGTTGTCGCGGTTTTGCATCTGGAAAGACTCGCGGGAGGTGGCCGGCACGTTGCGCAATGAATAGGAAACGGTCTTCGATCCGTCTTTTATCTCCTCCGTTGCCTTGGCCATTATTCCGGTGAGTTGATAATGGAAAGGGCTGTTTTCGGGTACGGTAATGGTCGCCGTATAGTTTTTCACCGGAGATGTTTCCTGCAGCGGTTCGTAGATGTCGAGTGCGTCGAAATAGCCAGGCTTTGTTTTCAAGATATATTCCAGGTAGATCGTGGCGCCGAGCTCCAAACCGGTATGTACCACCACCATCTCTTTCAGGTGGTTGTAGGCCGGCGCATCGGCGGCATTGCGGGGAAGCACCTCTACGAAAGCGTTTTCGGGTGTCTTTATGATGGTACCGTCCGTCTGGCGGGTATAGGATGTCAGGATTTCCAATTCCTGAAACGCCGGGTTATAGAGAATGAAACTTTCCCCGTAGGTGCTGTTCATGGCCGTATGGGTGAAGAGGGTCAATTCCATAGCGTAGCGATAGGTCTGACTGCCGTCGGCATGCAACACCCAGGATTTTTCCACCTTCCCGTATTCGGCTTCTGAAGCCGCGTGGCTATAGGCTGCAATAGCCGACAAACACAAAATAGATATAATCTTATATATTGTTTTCATACTGTATTTTCTGTTTAGATTATTTGCTGACAATGATATAGTCTCCATATTGCTTATAGGCCTCTACCGCCTGGCGGAAGTCGTCCCAGTCTTCGGGTTCATAGACCCGCTTCTTGAGGGCAATCTCCGAACGCAAGCGGATCTGGTTGCCATCCTGTTGAAGGAATCCGATAAAGTCGGCGCAGCCACTTCGCAGGCTCCCCTGCTTCGGGAAGGTGACCAGCTGATAACCTTTAGGCAAGCGGATCGTTTCGTCTACTTCGACCAAGCGGGAACAGGCATCTTTAAAGCCATATTGGCGTTTATCCAGGCTTGTATCTAAGCGCAAAAAGGTTTTAACCTGATCGTACAGGTTGTTCATAACCATCGGTTTAAACAACAATTCACTGCCGGTTGTGACGGCATAGTTGGGTATTTCATAGGTGAAGGTGATACGGATAGGTGCCGCCTGGTAGTCTTTCGGCGCTTTGCCGTAGTCGACCTTCTTCAGTATGGCCTTCGGCGATACGTTGAGTAGTTCGCGTTCGAGCGATGCCTGCCATTCGGATTGCCATCCGGTCGTGAATATCCGGCGAATGGCACGGTCGGACTGTCCTTCGGCGGTGATGGTGAATTGTCCCTGCAAACG
This sequence comes from Parabacteroides sp. PFB2-10, assembly GCF_029893085.1. Taxonomy (GTDB): domain Bacteria; phylum Bacteroidota; class Bacteroidia; order Bacteroidales; family Tannerellaceae; genus QVMG01. The sequence continues at coordinate 8,990 of NZ_JARXWI010000017.1, read as the reverse complement.
ACCCTTTTCGTCAATGCGATTCTCCGCTTTTATGCGCACATAGTGATTTTCGGGAGCCGACAGGGGAGTGAGTTGCAGATCAGATCCTTCCGGAACACCTGGCAGATAATTCTGTTGTTGTTCGGCACTGCTCCATAGTTCGCGGGTAAAGGGCACCCAGGTCGGGTCGAGCGGCATATAGGTTCCGTTGGAAAGCTTAACAACTGCCACGCAGTGGTTAAAGTGATCGGCCGCGATCTTCTCCACCCGGCTGCCGGCCATGGTCATGGCGGGATAGGCTTCGAAACCGGCCATACGCAGGAAAGAGATCAGCATACCGGCGATATCCTTGCATACACCGCAGCGATCGGTATAATTCATCTTCGTATTATGTAGGGTAAATCCTTCGCCTTCGCCCATCGAGATCCCGGAATAACGGATATTATCGGCCACCCAATGGGTCAATACAGCGATCTTTTCCATATCCGTTTTCTTGCCTTTGATGAGTTCGTCCACCTTCTTCTGGGCTTCGGGAAGCGCTTCAAAGCTGCCGTAGTCCTCATTGACCTTATTAAACCACAGGGATTTGTCTACCCAACTGGGCGTAGACGACATGAAAAGCTTGGGGGCGGCATCAAAGAGATCCACCATATTGGGTTCCGCACGGAAGGGAAGTACGTCCCGCATCTGGAAGGTATATTTCTTGCCCTCCTCTTGGAAGTAGACAGACGAACTGCTTTCACCCTGATAAAACTCGTATTGCATCTCTTTCTCCTTCGGCAGTGTCACCGAATAGACCTTGCGCAGAGTCGGATTCTCCACCCAGAAGGGAACAATATCGTAGAAATGTCCGCGCATCGGAGGGATAAAGCGGGCATCATCGTCGCCACCATCAGCCAAAAGCGCGTAGGTGAATCCTTTCTTCCGGATCTTGTATTCAACAATATCGCCCGGCTCCAACCGTCCCACCTCCATCATAATCTGACGGGCTCCCCAGTAAATAGAGCGAGCGGGCGCGGCATAATCGCAGGCTTTGGTCACATCCAGGTTGAGGATATCGCCATTAGCCCGGTAGATAGTCACATGGCGGAACTCGGCAAATGCTGTCAAGGGGTCGTAATCGTATTTAACGATCCGGTTCGCCACAGCACCTTTAGGCGTCTGTATCTTCAAGCTTTTATAGATAATGAAGCTGCCCGATCCGGTAGCCTCCACCTCAACGGAGGTACTGTCTAATAAGACCAAGCAATCATAACCGGCATACTTTTCCAATACATCAGGTGTCGGATTGCCCGGAAATTTGTTCATATCGTAAACCTGTGCGGTTGCCGATAGCAGGACTCCGAAGCAGAGAGCCAGGGAGAAAAGTGTTTTTTTCATGGGGTTGACGTTTTATAATTTATGATCGTGTTATTATTTCTTCAGCCAGTCGGCGACAATTCGCCCGGTCGATCTTCCCGTTCTCCGTCAGAGGAATCTGCTCTACCCGGAAAACATATTGGGGACAATGATACTTCGGTATCTTTTCTTGTGCACACATCTCTTTTAAAAGGGCATAGACCTCTTCTGTCCGGCAGGCGCCCTCTATCAAGAGAACAACTATTTCGCCCCATTTCGGGTCGGACACCGAGGTAATCACAAAAGTAAAAGAAATAAATGCACGAAGCACTGTTTCCAGCTCTTCAATTTGTATTTTTATACTTCCTGAATTGATCACATTGTCTTTTCGCCCCAGAATCCGGAAGCTTCCATCCTCCCGGATGACAGCTATATCATTCGTTACAAGAACCTCCGCAGCGACCAAGGGAGCGTCGACAACCAATGTTCCCTCTTCGGAAAGCGAAAGCCTGATAGAGGGAAAGGGGGTATACCACTCCGTTGCCTCTTCCCCGCTTACGCGGCGCAGCGCGATATGGGAAAGGGTCTCTGTCATGCCGTATGTCGCGTAGATATGATTGGGAAATCCGGCCAATTTTCTTTCTACCTCCGGTGGAAGGCTGCCGCCGCCGATAAGAACATGGTTGATACGCTTCAACCTTTCTTTTTCTTCCGGCACCTGTAATGTCTCATACACCTGCGTTGGAGTAAGGGCCACGAAGTCAATTCTTCCCATATCCTCCTGAAGCGGATGCGAAGAGGGGGAAATAAACTTCGAAGACAATCCGGCCACCAGGCTACGCACCAGCATCATCTTACCCGCGATATAGGAAAGAGGCAGGCAGTGTAGTGCCACATCCCCTTTCTTCAAACCAAGGAATGCACAGGTAATGCGGGCGCTTTGCATCATCCGGTCTTTGCGTACCCATAATTCTTTGGGCGTTCCGGTAGAACCCGAGGTACGGACAGGGAGGCAGGGTTGCTCGTTTTGCCATTCTTCAAGGAATAATTTCACCTCTTCGTCGATAGATGTCAGGGCATGCAGTCTTTGTTTTTTGCGTTGAAAGCAATAATTTCCTTCAGCAGGAAAAGCCATATCTTCAGGCGTTTCAGGCAGGTTTTTACTCTCAGGATCAAACCAAAGACAATCTCCTTGTATGGTAAGAGGCAGGTCAATGTTCTCCTCAAACAACAATCCGGTGCCCAATCCCTGAGGCATGGGGTTAGCCCATCGCGCAGTCCATTGTGCGATTGCATTCAATCCGATATTTGATTCCAATGCCGAAGTGACCCACCAACCGATCTTTTGCTTCTCCGCCAAGGCGATCCACTCTTCACACCCTGCGAAGCCTCCGTGAAGGGATGGCTTCAGAATGATATAATGTGGCCGGATGGTTGAGAGCAGCTCCGCCTTCTTTTCGTATGTATAGTTCCCGATTAACTCTTCATCCAACGCTATCGGCAGGGGCGTCGCCTCCACCAACCGTGCCATCTCCTCCCATTGCCCGGCACGGATAGGCTGCTCAATGGAATGAATATCCAGTTCAGCCAGTCTGTTCAACTTCTCTAACGCATCGGTTGGCGAAAAGGCACCGTTAGCATCAACCCGGAGTTCTATCTCACGAGCGGAGAACTGCTGGCGGATCAATCGCAACAACTCCAACTCTTCCTCAAAGCGGATCGCTCCGATCTTTAACTTAATGCATTGATATCCGGCTTCTATCTTCCGGCGTATCTGCGATAGCATATAGTCGTAATCGCCCATCCAGATAAGCCCGTTAATACGGATTCCCTCCTCCCCTTGTGCAAAAGGAGTAGGGAAGAAACCGAAACCACCGGCATGGTATTGCATCAGAGCCGTTTCCAATCCCATCAATATGGAAGGGTAATCGCGAAGAGAATCTATCGGAAGAACACCCTCTTGTTCCAGCTGCCAACAGGCTTTCGCCAGGATATATTCGTATTCGGGCACATCATCTATGCTCAACGAAGGAAGTGGGGCACATTCGCCTATTCCCCATCGACGCGGATCTTCCCTGTTCTGCAGGAGGACATACCAAACCTGGCGGGAGGTGTACACACCCCGGGAGGTTCCGGCAGGAAGACGGAAGTTTAATTGAGAATGGATAATGGATAATTGATACATCATTCGCGAAGCGTAAAGCATGCTTAGAAGAAAATATATATCTTCTTTATGGGAACTTGGGATATTGCTTGAAGTCCGGTTTCCGTTTTTCAAGGAAGGCATGTTTCCCCTCTTGTGCTTCGTCGGTCAGGTAATAGAGCAAGGTGGCATCACCGGCCAACTCCTGAATACCGGCCTGTCCATCCAACTCGGCATTCAATCCCGCCTTGATCATACGAAGAGCCAGTGGACTGAGTTGCATCATCTCTTCCGCCCATTGCACATACTCGTCTTCCAATTGCTGCAAAGGAACGACCTTATTGATAAGTCCCATATCCAAGGCCTCCACAGCATTATACTGGCGGCAGAGAAACCATATCTCGCGTGCCTTCTTCTGACCTACGATACGCGCCAGGTATGAGGAGCCGAATCCGGCGTCGAAGCTACCCACGCGCGGTCCTGTCTGTCCGAAGATCGCATTCTCGGAAGCAATGGAAAGATCGCAAACCACATGCAATACATGACCTCCACCAATCGCATAGCCATTGACAGCCGCTATGACCGGTTTCGGAAGCGAACGGATCTGCTTTTGAACCTCCAATACACTAAGCCGCGGCACACCCTCTTTATCGATATACCCGCCACGCCCTTTCACATTCTGATCGCCACCCGAGCAAAAGGCTTTGTCGCCGGCTCCGGTCAATACCACCACACAGATATCGGCATTCTCCCGGCAGATACGCAACGCATCGCTCATCTCTCCGGTGGTAGTTGGCGTAAAGGCATTGCGGTAGCGGGGGCGATTGATCGTGATACGGGCAATGCCGTTGTAAAAGTCAAAAAGTATATCTTCGTAAGCCTTGATAGGCGTCCATATTCTTTCCATATCTTATTTGTTTTCTTTTAATGCGTGATAATATTCTTTCAATAAACGAACGTCTTCCGCTTTATCCGTAAAAACTTCCAGGAACATAGGGCGGTCGGCCTCCTCAGCAGTCGCAAAACCAGCCATCTCCTCGGCCAACTCTTCTGTATTACGTGCGGAACCATACCGGAATCCCCGCTCTTCCGCCCATCCTTTGGCAGAGGTTGTATGCACAGCCGTCACGTATTTCCGGGTCTCTTCCGGCATATTGAATCCCGGAATGGTTTGGAATATCTCTCCTCCGCCGTTATTAATCAGAAGAATACGCACATTAGTCCGTATCTCTCCCATCCAGAGAGCATTCATATCGTAGAAGAAACCCAAATCGCCCAATACAATAAAGTTGATCTTATCCGAAGAGGAGGCATAGCCCAACGCCGCCGAAAGCGACCCATCGATACCGGCAGTCCCCCGGTTGCAACACACCTCGACGGTTTCCGGCAATGTAAACAACTGCGCATAGCGCACCGTAGAGCTATTCCCCAGATGCAACGAGGCCACCTCGGGCATCGATTTCATCAGCGACCCTATCGCTGTCATGGCGGAATAAGGAAGCTCTGGCGCTTGAATCTGTTTGGAAAGGTTCTCCCAAACCTGCGGATAGGTGCAGGGTTTGTTTTCAAGCAAAGGAGCTATTTTCTCTATAAACTCGAAAGGATCCATTTCGATCACCGTCGTTAAGGAGCCGAACATATCAACCACTTCGCCGTCGGCCGACACATGCCAATGCTCTTTCGGCGGATGATCGCGCAGGAATTTCTTCACGCGTTTCGACACAATATGGCCGCCATAGGTAATGACCAGCTCCGGACGCATCTTCTCCTTTTCCTCTTCCGAAAGCAGATACAATAGCGTATCGAAGTTTTTGATAGCCATGCCGGGAACAGTCCGGTTACTCAGATGCTCCGTCAACCAGGCAAAATGCTTATATATCAATTTGCTGATCTTCTTGTCAAAAAGATAGATAAGCATCATTTGTCCGACCAGCATCATCCGACGGTTATACCTGTTCAGGCGATTGACGAGCTCGTTATAGTCCTTATCATACACATTCAGTCCCTGGTAGCGGGTGATCACGCGTACATCCGGTAGCTTCTCAGTCGTAAACTCAAACAAAGGTTCCGAAATAGGTACATTGATATGGACAGGTCCTTTCCCTCGGTGGTTCAATTCCAACAGGGCTTCGTTAATAAGGCGGTTGCAAAAAGACTCTTCCTCTTCGGTGCGCACTTCGGGCAGGCTGACCGACTTCTTGACTAAGGAGGCAAAGACATTGGCTTGCGGAATGGTTTGCCCCTCCATCTGCCCGAGGAATTGAATAGGACGATCGGCAGAGATCACCACAAGAGGCACCTGCTGGTAATAGGCTTCCGCCACAGCCGGGTGCATATTCAATAGAGCTGTTCCCGATGTACACACAACTGCCGCCGGTTTCCCACCGTGCAAGGCCAATCCCAACGCATAAAAGCTTGCGCTTCGCTCGTCGGTTACCGAATGACACTGGAAATAGGGATGATTTACAAATGTATGCACCAGCGGAGCGTTTCGGCTTCCCGGACACAACACAATGTTTTTTACTTCATATTCCTTTAGTAGCTCTACTAATTGGAGTATTGATTTTTTATTAGTATACATATTTTCTTAATTGTGAATTATGAATTATGAATTATGAGAGAAAACTCTTCCCCCTTCATAATTCATAATTCACAATTCATAATTCTTATAAAAGCGCCTTCATCGTCTGCATCTTTGCTTCCGTCTCTTGCCATTCGTCGTCGGCCGTCGAAAGAGGCAAAAGGCCACTGCCTGCGTAAAGCATCAGGATTTTAGGACCAATCTGCATGCATCGAAGATTCATATATAATTCCGTCTTCCCATCCGGCGACAACCATCCGAGAAACCCACTGTAATAGTCACGCGAATAGCCTTCATGGTCGCATATATACCAATAGGCATCTTCTTTCGGCAAACCGCAAACCGCCGGCGTTGGGTGAAGCAACTGCAACAGATCGCCCAGGTATTCATTGTCTGGAAGTGTAAAATGGAATGTACTGCTTAGGTGGGCTACTTCGCCGGCACGGACGATAAAAGGCCCCTCTTCTTTCGTATCGATTCCGGCAGCCTGCAACTGGTTGTAGATATAATCCGACACCATGCGCTGCTCTTCATAATTCTTCTCACTCCATACCATAGGCAGGACACCGTTTACCAAAGGCTGAGTGCCTGCTAAGGCAACAGACCGCCACTGTTCACCTTCCCCTTCGAGCAACAACTCGGGCGTACACCCCAGCCAGGTACTCGTGGTCGGTGTATGGAAAAGATAGACATAGGCGTCCGGGTAGCGGTAACAAGCCTTCATAAATGCCTCCGAAGGCGAAAACATATCGGGCCGCTCCATCTTTAACTGCCGAGAAAAGACAATCTTTTGCATGCCCCATTCATGGAAGGCAGCCATAAACTTGTGAAACCTTTTCTTGTAGCGCGGCGTAATATGAGCCGGCACAGGCGGTTCTTCATTTGTAAAATCATAGGGTGACTCCTCCGGGTATTCCCAGGTGATCTCCTTTGCCTGTATACACACGATCGGACACTCCTGCCCAACGCCGAAAGGAGCAATCACAAAACCTTCCAGCCCGTTCAGTTCATTAAAATCATAGAAAGTTTGCACCGCATCTTCCGTTGTTGCAGAAACAAAACGCAGTTTATTGTCATTTGGCAGACGGTATACGACGAAACTTCTATTGTCGTGGATTGCCGTATCAATGGCAGCATAAACATGTTCCATAACTTATTTTTTCTTTAAGACACTATTTACTACTCTGATTGATGATACCAATTTGTCGGTCGAGGTAAACACATCAACATTCCATACATGCGACGAACGCCCTTTGTGAATGATCGTACCGACGGCACGCACCGTATCGCCCTCATGTGCCGACGACAGATGGTTGCCACTCACCTGCATCCCGACAATGATTTCATCTGGTTTGCATAAGATCATCGACCCCAATCCGGCAACCGTTTCGGCTAATGCCAGGGTGGCTCCCCCGTGCAGGATGCCAAAAGGCTGCCGGGTACGCACATCGACCGGCATGGTCGCCTCGATCCTTTCCGGCGACGCATAGGTGTATTGTATACCCAGGTTCCCCATAAGTGCATGCCTGGCCCGGGCGTTCAGTTCATCCAACGGAATGGAGGTCTCACGCAGTTCCGCGATGACCGCCTTTTCCAAAGCGGCTGCTACCCCGTCTTCTTCATTCGAAAGGGTGATATAGTCGGCACAACTCTTTACCACATCCATCGCATTGCCCATTGCAATGCCCATACCGGCCAACTGAAGCATAGGAATGTCGCATACCCCGTCGCCCAGAGCAATGACCTGTTCTTTCGTTATCTTCAACCTGTCTAACAGAAAGGCCAGGGTATTACCTTTATTGATCCCTTCGGGTACCACCTCCAGGTAGTAGGTCTCGGAGGGAAATACATCGAGGGAACCACTCAGCCGTTTCCGCCAATGGGTTTCCAATCCGGCTAACGCACTCGCATCGTCACTGACCAACATCACCTTGCAGGGTTTGAAGTCGATCGCTTCACTGAAATTAGGCACACCCACCACCTCCATATGGTTCAGTCGAGCCTCTTCCTGCACATGGGCATTGTCAGGTCTGTTCGTGATAATACGATCCTTCTGATAGGTAAATATAGGGAATCCGTTTTTGACAGACTTTCTCTCCAGGTAAGAAATCCATTGGGTGTCGATACGCTTTTCAAACAGGCGCTCACCCGTTTGCGCATTAAAGATCTGCCCGCCGTTATACGACATAATGTATCCTCCGTATTGGTCAAGTTCTAATTCCTGCGCAATCGGAAGCACACCATGTGTAGGTCTGCCGGATGCCAATACAATCTGCAAACCCATTTGTTGAACTTTCAACAAAGCAGTCTTTGTGCCTTTAGATATTTCTTTTTGGTCGTTGAGTAAAGTTCCGTCTACGTCTAATACTAACAACTTATACTTCATAATTTTCTGGTCTTATTGCCACAAATATAGTGATTTATTTATCGATCTTTGAGCGAAGAAACAACCAAACTGTGAAAAAGTGAAAGAAAACCTCAATCACAACGATGTTTCTGTTGGCGATCTTCATTGTTTGAATGGGCAATGCCCGCGTTCAGGTGACTGCTTGCGGAGGTCTTCGGATAATGTAATATGTGAAGGAGGACAGTGCAACCGGAACGGTTGCATATCTTTGTAGGCCGTTGCTTTAGCATCGGTATTAATGCATTGAATTTCATTATATGCGTGCCGCAGGTACGCATATAATGATGGCATACCTGCGGCACGCCCGGGTTGGATTGGGACATATATACCGATGCTAAAGCAACGGCCTACAAAGAGGATGTCCCTTCTCGGGACACCTGCAGAGAAATCCAATCTTGTAATAATTGAAGGTAAGCAGGTAACGCCCATAGGCGTTTAACTCCTAATAACCCCCAGTGAAGAGAGCGAAGCGAACGACTGGGGGGGGGGGCTAAAGGAAAGAATATCTCAAGAAAACCCAAACGGGTGAATTTTGGAATTAC
>NZ_JARXWI010000016.1 GCF_029893085.1 Parabacteroides sp. PFB2-10 | reverse complement strand
TCTCCCTCCCACCCCCATTCACCCCCCCCCCCCCCCCCCCCACCCCCCACCCCCCCCCCCCCACCCCCCCCCCCCCCCCCCCTCGACGATAGAAATATCGGCAGCTTAGGTCGGCATATAAAAGCGAAAAATAATCAATTGGCTGTAAAGGATTGTTATTTTTTGCTTTCATTGTTGTTGAAGTATTGATTATCATCTTATCTTTGTTTCCTTACAATCGCTTAGTGTTTGCGCAAACATCATAAATAGATAAATAATTGTACCATGAATTCAAATGAAAACTCCCGCCGTCATTTCCTGAAACAGGCTATCGCCCTGTCGGCGGCCACGGCTATTCCTACCGCATGGACTTCGGCCAAAGCATCTACACTGCCCGGAGGGGCACGCATCAGTGCCAACGACAAAGTCAACCTGGCGTTGATCGGCATAGGCAACCGAGGCGGTGAGATCGCCAAAGAATTGTATAAAACCGGTTTGTGTAATATCGTTGCCTTGTGCGACGTCGATATGGGCGCCCGCCAGACAAAGCAGATCGCGGAAATGTTTCCGAACGTTCCGCGCTTCCAGGACTACCGCAAGATGTTCGACAAGATGGGCAATCAGATCGATGCCGTGTCGATTGGGACACCCGACCATTCGCATTTCCCCATCACCATGGAGGCGATGCGGCGCGGCAAGCATGTTTATGTGGAGAAACCCATGGCGCGTACCTTCTATGAATGCGAACTGATGATGGCGGCCGAAAAGAAATATGGCGTGGTGACTCAAATGGGTAACCAGGGACATTCCGAAGCCAACTACTTCCAGTTCAAAGCTTGGAAAGAGGCGGGTATCATCAAGGATGTGACCGCCGTGACGGCTCATATGAACAACTCCCGCCGCTGGCATGAATTCGATCCGAAAATGACCGCTTACCCCAAAGCAGAAGCTATCCCTTCTACCTTAGACTGGGACACCTGGTTGGGCGTGACGCATTATCATGACTTCAACGCGAATGCCTATCACAACGGACAATGGCGTTGCTGGTACGACTTCGGCATGGGTGCCTTGGGCGACTGGGGAGCGCACATCCTGGATACGATCCATGAATTTCTGGATCTGGGATTGCCGACAGAGATCGATCCAATCTACCTGAAAGATCATAATCCGTTCTTCTATCCGATGTCTTCTACATTATTGTTTAAATTCCCGGAACGTGCCGGTATGCCTGCCGTAGATATCACCTGGTATGACGGATTGGATAATATTCCGGCTGTGCCCGATGGATACGGGGTATCGGAGATCGACCCGAACATTCCGCCCGTGGCAGGAGGCAAGATACAACCGGCCAAACTGAATCCCGGAAAAGAGATCTATTCAAAAGAATTGACTTTCAAGGGAGGTTCACATGGCAGCACCCTTTCGATCATTCCCGAAGAGAAAGCGAAAGAGATGGCGTCGCGACTGCCGGAGGTACCCAAAAGCCCGTCGAACCACTTTGCCAACTTCCTGTTGAGCTGTATGGGTAAAGAGAAACCGCGTTCGCCGTTCTCCATTGCAGGGCCGTTGAGCCAGGTGTTCTGCCTCGGCGTGTTAGCCCAGTGGACAGGCAAGAAGCTGATCTTCGACCGCGAAAAGAAACAGATCACCAACGATCCGATCGCTAACCAACTGCTCTATGCAGCGGTACCACGACAGGGATGGGAGGAATATTATAAGTAATGGATAATTGATAATGGATAATTGATAATGGAGTGAAACCCTAATTATCAATTATCCATTACCCATTATCAATTTAAAAAAAGTACCTATTATCAATTTAAAAAAAAGCGGCTGCTCGATGAGCAGCCGCTTTTTTTTATTCGCCCCAGTTCAGGCTTAACATTCGTTTGTAGCTATTGTAACGCCACTTCGCATTGTCTTCGGCAGCTTGGAACAATTCGGCTGCTTCGGCCGGGTATTGTTTCGCCACAGAGGCAAAGCGCACCTCGCCTTTGAGGAAGTCCTGGAACTTCGACCAGTCGGGTTCTTTGCTATCGAGCGTAAACGGATTCTTTCCTTCGGCTTCCAACGCAGGGTTGTAGCGCCACAGGTGCCAGTAACCACAAGCTACGGCTTCTTTCTCTTCCGCCTGGCTCTTACCCATACCCTTGCGGATACCGTGGTTGATACACGGAGCGTAAGCGATAACCAAAGATGGGCCGTCGTAGGCTTCGGCTTCGCGCAGGGCTTTCAGGGTCTGTCCCTGGTCGGCACCCATCGCGATCTGAGCAACATATACATAACCATATGTCGTAGCGATCATACCCAGGTCTTTCTTGCGTACGCGTTTTCCGGCTGCCGCAAACTTAGCAATAGCACCTACCGGCGTTGCTTTCGATGACTGACCACCGGTGTTAGAGTACACCTCGGTATCGAGCACTAAGATATTTACGTTCTTGCCTGAAGCGATCACGTGGTCGAGACCTCCGTAACCGATATCGTAAGAAGCACCGTCACCACCAATGATCCACTGTGAACGTTTCACTAAGTAATGGCTCAGTTCGGATACCTGTTTGCAGATATCGCAGTTGGCAGCGTTGGCTTTCGCCATCGGAGCAATCTTATCGGCCAGTTCACGGCTCTTATCCGCATCTTCGCGGTTAGCGATCCAAGCGTCGATCAGTTCTCTACCTTCGTCAGAGATGCCGTTTTCTTTCATTTGAGTCATCAAACGAACCAAGCGTTCGCGCATTTTCTCATTCGCCAGTTGCATACCCAAGCCGAACTCGCAGAAGTCTTCGAATAGGGAGTTAGCCCAAGCCGGACCTTGTCCTTTTTCGTTCTTAGTGTAAGGCGTAGAAGGAACAGAACCGGAGTAGATAGAGGTACATCCTGTCGCGTTGGCTACCATCTGACGGTCGCCGAACAACTGAGTCACCAACTTCACATACGGTGTTTCTCCACAACCCGAGCAAGCGCCGGAGAACTCAAACAACGGCGTAGCGAACTGTGAGTTCTTCACGTTCATCTTCACATCGATCAGGTGTTGTTTGCTCTTCACCTGCTTGGTCATATATTCCCAGTTAGGCACTTCGTTCAATTGAGATTCCAGCGGAACCATCTTCAACGCCTGGTTGCCCTTGAAGCCCGGACATACATCAGCACAGTTGCCACAACCCAGACAGTCTAATACATCGACCTGAATGCGGAACTTCATGCCTTTCATCTGAGCCGGAGCTTTTACATCCAGGTAATCTACCTGCGGAGCATTTGCCATCTCTGCCTCATCCAACACGAACGGACGAATAGAAGCGTGAGGACAAACGTAGGCACACTGGTTACACTGGATACAGTTTTCGGCATTCCATACCGGAACGAAGGCAGCTACACCACGTTTTTCATACTGAGCTGTTCCCTGCATCCAGGTACCGTCTTCGATTCCTTTGAAAGCTGAAACCGGCAACAGGTCGCCATCCTGTGCATTGATCGGACGAACTACTTCGTTGATAAATGCCGGATCGTTGTTAGCTACCGCTTCATCGTCCGCCAGGTTAGCCCATGCCGGATCAACAGCCAGTTGCTTGTATTCGCCACCACGGTCAACAGCCGCGTAGTTCATATTGACAATTGATTCACCCTTATTACCGTAAGACTTCACGATAAACTTCTTCATCTGCTCGATAGCCAGATCAACAGGAATCACCTGTGTGATGCGGAAGAACGCAGATTGCAGGATGGTGTTGGTACGGTTGCCCAGACCAATTTCCAAGGCGATCTGCGTCGCGTTCATATAATAAACAGTGATATTCTTCTGTGCGAAGTAACGTTTCACCTTGTTAGGCAGGTGTTTTGCCAGTTCTTCGCCATCCCATACGGTATTCAACAGGAAGGTACCGTTTTCACGCAACCCTTTAGTTACATCATACATACGCAGGTAAGCCTGTACATGGCAAGCCACGAAGTTCGGCGTATTCACTAAGTAAGTCGAACGGATCGGTGTATCTCCGAAACGAAGGTGTGAACAGGTGAAACCTCCCGACTTCTTAGAGTCATAAGAGAAGTATGCCTGAGAGTATTTATCGGTATTGTCGCCGATAATCTTGATAGAGTTCTTGTTGGCACCTACCGTACCGTCAGCTCCCAAACCGTAGAACTTCGCTTCGTACATGCCTTCGCCACCCATAGCGATCTCTTCTTTCTGAGGCAGAGAGGTGAAGGTAACATCATCAACGATACCGATAGTGAAGTGATTCTTCGGCATATTCATCGCCAGGTTTTCGTAAACGGCCAGGATCTGAGCCGGCGTAGTGTCTTTTGAAGACAATCCATAACGACCACCTACGATCTCCGGTGCGTTTTCCTGTCCGTAGAAGCAGTCTTTTACGTCGAGATACAACGGTTCACCGTTAGCTCCCGGTTCTTTGGTACGGTCGAGTACAGCGATACGTTTTGCCGTCTTAGGCACAGCGGCCATGAAATGTTTCGCTGAGAACGGACGATAGAGGTGAACAGCTACCAAACCAACCTTTTCGCCCTGAGCGGTCAGGTGGTCGATGGCTTCGCGGATCGCTTCCGTTACCGAACCCATAGCAATGATCACACGGTCGGCATCCGGCGCGCCGTAATAGTCGAACAGGCCATATTTACGTCCGGTAATCACCGACAGTTCGTTCATATATTCTTCTACGATAGCAGGAACCGCTTCGTAGAATGAGTTGCTTGATTCGCGGTGTTGGAAGAAGGCATCCGGGTTTTCCGCCATACCACGGGCTACCGGGTTCTCAGGAGTCAATGCGCGAGCACGGAATTCAGCCAGTGCATCCTGGTCGATCAGGTGAGCCAGGTCTTCGTTTTCCAACGCTTCGATCTTCTGGATCTCGTGAGAAGTACGGAAACCATCGAAGAAGTTCACAAAAGGAACACGAGACTTCAGGGTAGACAGATGCGCAACAGCAGCCAGGTCCATCACCTCCTGCACCGAACCTTCAGCCAACATAGCGAAGCCTGTCTGGCGACAAGCCATCACATCCTGGTGGTCACCGAAGATTGACAACGCGTGAGACGCCAATGTACGAGCCGATACGTGGAATACGCAAGGTAGTAATTCACCGGCGATCTTGTACATATTAGGGATCATCAACAACAGCCCCTGAGAAGCTGTGTAGGTCGTAGTTAAGGCACCGGCCTGCAACGAACCGTGAACGGCACCAGCCGCACCACCTTCAGATTGCATTTCCTGCACCAACACTGTTTCGCCGAAAATATTCTTACGTCCGGCAGCAGCCCATTCGTCTACATATTCTGCCATAGTAGACGATGGTGTGATAGGATAAATCGCAGCTACTTCGCTGAACATATACGAGATATGCGCAGCAGCCTGGTTACCATCACAGGTTAAAAATTTCTTTTGCTTTGTCATAAACCAATAAACTATTAGTAATTATTTAATTGTTAATTGTTAATTATCAATTGTTAATTACAAGATTTCCCATTTCAAATCCCTGATTGTCAATCGCCTTTTTAATTAACAATTAACAATTCATAATTAACAATTAGTACAAGAACCCAAACAGCCACAACGGGATCATATTGCCCTCGCCTATTTCCGTTTTATCTACCGCATAATAGAAATCCGGATTGTTCTTTATTTTCACATTCTCTTCAATACGGAAATGATAAGTTTCATTCACCAGAAAATGAGCATTCCGGGGCGCTTCATTCAAGATACTGTCCTTCATCAACTGATTAAAGAAGAATGTTTCGCGCACCGCCTGCATATTCACCTCCTCGGGGCGGATCGGATAAATCAGGTTGGAGCTGTACATATACACCTTGGATGGCTTTTTCGGGAAAGCCTCCCCTACCGGATAGAGCATATTCATCAACCGCGCATCCGTCAGGTATTTGATATAATTCATCACCGTTGCCCGCGATGTCTCGATCTCTTTGCTCAACTGGCTCACATTGGGCGTGCATGGCGCGTTGGTGGCCAACAGGTAGAGCAGTTTCCGGAGCTTCGGCAGATAGGTCTGTTCGATCTGTTTGATGTATAATACGTCGACCTCAAGGATCATATTCATGGTCTTCAACAGGTTCTCCGAGAAATTTCTCTTCTCTAAGAAAAAGGGATAAAAGCCATGATGCAGATAGTCTTGGAAGTAGGCCATCGGTTTCACCACCGAGCAGATACGCTTGGCGATCTCTTCATGATTCGCTATAATCTCCTCCAGGGTGTACATCGGGAAACTATTGCCCGACATCAGATTGAGGAACTCCCGGAAAGAGAATCCCCTGAGGTGGTAAGAAGCCACTTTGCCCGACAGATCCGGGTTTTCTTCTTTCAGACGCATCACGGTCGATCCGGTAAAGACTATTTTCAGATCCGTGAAATGATCGTAGCAATAGCGCAATTCTTTCGACCAATCAGGGTATTTAAACACCTGATCCAACAGCAACACTTTGCCCCCTTTCGCACGGAATTCCGAAGCAAAGTCGATCAGTGTGCGTTCCGTAAAATAAAAATGATTCAGATTGATGTAGAGACATTCTTTGTTGTCCGCGCCGAAATGTTCCCGGGCAAGACTCAAGAGAAATGTCGTCTTCCCTACCCCACGCGAACCTTTGATTCCAATCAACCGATCGTTCCAGTCGATCTCATCCATCAAGCCGCGACGCACCGGAGAGTACAGGTGCTCAACAAGATACTTATGTGTTTTGAAAAATGATTCCACGCCTTCCGTCTCTCTTGTTTTTTAGTGGTCACAAAGATAGGAAACATTCTCGAATTGCAATACCGAGATTGCAAAAAAAGTTCCAGATTATAAAATCGGAATTATCAAATAAGTTCGTTTGACGGGAGTGAAAGCAATTGACATTTTGATAGCAAAATAGCCATTTTGCTTTACAATATGATACGTTAAAAAATGTTTCTCCCGGGAGTTTGTGAAAATAGTCCCGGGATTTCGGAAAAATTCTCCCGCGATTTTGACAAATTGTCAATCGGGGAAGCGCAGAGCAAAATGATATTTTAAAAAGGCAAGTTATAGGAGAGGAGTTGTTATCTTTGCAAAAAATTCTAACATTAAACATTCTAAAGATTACAAACTATGAAACCTACATTATTTGTATTAGCGGCCGGTATGGGAAGCCGCTACGGAGGGTTAAAACAGATGGACGGACTGGGGCCGAACGGTGAAACAATCATGGATTATTCGATTTACGATGCGATACGTGGCGGATTCGGCAAATTGGTGTTTGTTATCCGCGAACATTTCGAAGAGGATTTCCGCAAAAAAATCATTTCTAAATATGAAGATCATATTCCGGTAGAGGTGGTATTTCAGGAGTTAAACAAACTGCCCGAAGGGTTCAGTGTGCCGGAAGGGCGCGAAAAACCATGGGGAACCAACCATGCGGTACTGATGGGTAAAGAGGTGATTCATGAGCCGTTTGCCGTTATCAATGCCGATGACTTTTATGGACGCGACAGTTTTGCTGTGTTAGGCAAGGCCTTGATGGAGATGGAAGGCAAACAAAACGACTATTGCATGGTTGGCTACCGCGTGGGTAACACCCTGAGCGAAAGTGGATCAGTGGCACGAGGCGTATGCGAAACCAGTGCAGGTGGCTATCTGACGGGTGTGGTGGAAAGAACCGCGATCGAAGAGATAGACGGCGAGATCCAGTTTATCGACGAAAACGATCAGAAGGTTGTATTGGATCCGAACACGCCGGTTTCTATGAATATGTGGGGATTCACTCCTGACTATTTCAAGTACTCGGAAGATTTCTTTGTAGACTTTCTGAAAGCCAACAGCGGCAACCTGAAAAGCGAATATTTTATTCCGTTGATGGTAAACAAATTGATCACCGAGGGGACTGCCCGGGTAAAGGTATTGGATACGACCTCCAAATGGTTTGGGGTGACCTACGCTGCCGACCGCCCCGATGTGGTGGCTAAGATTCAGGCGCTGGTCGATGCCGGTGAATATCCTCAGAAGCTATTCTAAACTCAAATAGCCACAATATAAAAGCCCCTCGTCTGCCGATTTGGCAAACGAGGGGCTTTTATTATTTAATAATTGACTCTTAACGCAAACGATTCAACGAGCGCACCAAGGCTTCGTCTGCTCCGATATTCCGTATGGCCAGCCAATCCAGGATAAGGGCTATCAACGGGAAAGACAAACCGAACTTAATGCTGATCGTTGCCACCTCCATATCGCCTTTGATGTTGTACACATAATAGAACACCAACGCGTAGAAACCCACCATCAATAGCGCATTGAAAATGGAAATACGGATCTGAAGTATTCTGTTTTTGAATAGAAAAATCGTCACAAAGGCCAATAAAGCTATGATTGCCGTCAGCGCAAACAATCCCCATGTCGGGAAAAGAAGCTCTACCTCGGGAAGCATAGTACTTAAGCCGGTCACATCAAAGCGATATGCCTGATCGCCCGTGATAATAGCCAACGGCATAAACAATAACGCGATAAATAATAGGCTTATAAGTAGAAGATAAACTGTTTGTATTCGTTGTAACATGGTTCTGTATAATTGAAAATTGAAAATGGATAATTGATAAGATGGTTTTTTACCTCATTATCAATTATCCATTATCAATTATCCATTTCTTAAAAGTTATTCTTTTCTTTCGCCGGGTTCTTGTAGTATACCTTTCCTTCCAGGTACTCCTGGGTAGCGATCAAGGTTGATTTCGGCAGTTTTTCGTAATAACGTGAAATCTCTATCTGTTCACGGTTTTCAAACACTTCCTCCAGGTTATCATTGTAAGAGGCGAACTCCTGCAGTTTTTTCTCCAGGTCACCTTTCATTTCTACACTGATTTGATTCGCCCGTTTAGCGATGATCTTTACCGTTTCGTAGATATTACCCGTGTCGGCAGACATCTGCATCATATCACGCGTAACGGTGTTTGCCGGAGCATTCGATTTTCTGTAATCCATATTGATTTGATTAATTAAAAATTTCCTTTTGAGGGTTGACTTAATACGAGTCCTGTATGCGGCTGCTCGCATAATTGAAGTAGCGTTCTACCTGGCGCAGGTATTTCCCTTCCGGGAACGCATTGACATAGTTGTAATACTCATCCACCACTTCGCGGTAGCGTCCCTGCAGTTTCTCGTCCAAACTCACTAAGGCTACTTCATATTTTGCACGCACTATGTAATACATCAGCTCTTCCCTGTATTTGGTATACGGATAATTCTTCAATGCATTCTGCGCCGTAATCACGCAAGACTCATAGTTGTTCCCCATGTATAAACCCAGATTAAAATACAATCGAACGGCCATCATCTCTTTCAAAGCCAGTTTCTCCTGCAACTCGAACATCACCTCCTGCGCTTGCGCAGCGCGTTCGCTTTGCGGATAACTCTCCAGATAGAGTTGCATCTGCTCGATGGCTTTATAGGTCATCGACTGATCTAAGCGAGGATCGGCCGAATCCAGGTAAAGTCCGTATCCGGAATAGAAACGTGCCAACTCAGCATATTCCCCTTTTCCATACATCGTGTAGTATGTTTCGAAATACTGAGAAGCAGTCTGGTAGTCCTTTTGCCCGTAATAGCTTTGTGCTAACAGGTAAAGAGATTCCTCCGCATAAGCCGTTCCACGGAAGTTCTGATACAAATCTTCTAACAAGGCGGCCGATTTGGTGTACTTTTTCTCATTAAAGTATTTCTTGGCGTATGAATATCTGTATTCATAATCCGTACTCTTCAATACCCTGTTGTATTCTCCACACGAGGAAAAGAACAAGGCGCTCATCATCAAAAATAGGAAGACCTTTTTCATTCGCATACTTTTAGCCCGCAAAGTTAGTGCAATCTCATCAATATACGAAACACAAAACGTTAATAAATGCCTATGCTGTAATAGATATCCCCTTCTTTTTCCCCTTTTTTCCTGCTTTTCGTACCCGAAGAATCAGATAGGAGCCGTAAATTAATAGGAGAGAAGAAACGCTAATCCACTGTTTGGCGGTGTTATTTACTTTGATATCGGCAAGACCTTTGGACGGTGTACGCCCGCCATGTCCGCCTTGTGCCTGAGGGGTCGCCTGCGTACGTTCGCCACCACCTCCCTGTGCCGGCCGGGTTTCCTGCGCTTTTGCTACGACCTCTGTCTGAGGCTTGGTGGTGGCGGCGCTACTCACCATTCGTCCCACCTGCAACCCCATCGCATGGATGAATAATAAAGCATAGAGCGCATACGACCACCGTTGAATCTTCTTCCACCGAATGCCGCCCAAGCGTTTGTGGACGGTATCGAAGGAGGTGATCCAAAGGATAAAGAACAACACAAGCATCACAATACCCAATACCAGTACCGTATTGGTAATGCCGGCTCCCAAGGCGCTGGTCACCCGCGGGTTTTCCATGAACTCCGCGTGATCGGTGAAGTATTTCAGCGCCTCCGGGAAATTATTCATGACGCGGATCCATGAGTGGGTCAGGATAGGGAAGCCGGATAGGATCGATATCTCTTTGCGGATGCTCATCAATCGCTTCACGTATGTGTTCTTTACATCGAGCGCCCCCATATACATGATAATAATCAACAGCGGATGTCCCAGACTTGCCATGTGGATATAGTCGCGAAGGATCTCGCCCAATACCGGGATCCGGGTGAAGTTAAACGAGGTCTCTACGCCGAATATCCGAAGCAGAGAGGGTACGACTACCATCAGAAAGGGGATGGCAAACAGGGTATAATAGATGTAATAATACTTCTTTATCGATTTGGCCAGCCATATAAACAAGAGGGCAAACACCGCCACGCAAAAGAGCAATGGCACGGTGGTTCGCAGGAATGTGAGCAGGTCGATTAATACTTTTATCATGCGTATATTATTTTCTTAATTATGTAACTTTCCAATCGCGCTGACACCATTGTCTGCCTTGATGCTTAAGCCCTTTGTGGCTGTCGCTGTTGCCGCGTCAATCATATAAACCGCAGGATCATCGGCCACTTCCTCACCATCCGCTTTCCGGAAAACAACCGGCATATAGGCTTTCCCTTCCTCAAAATAGGGCGAACTGCCCAGGCTGCTGATCGCATCGTCGTCGGGCATGCCGCTCACCCAGGCAAATTCTTTGGTGTCGGCCTTCAGGATCGCCAGACGGTTGGTATTCTGGTTCATGCCACTGGTATAGAATCCCGGTTCGGCAAACATCTGCAACAGGAAGTAGTTCCCCGAAATATGCCATACCTTAAACAGGCTACGTCCATCCGACAAGGTGGTGATATCACAGAAATAATCTTTATCGAAGCTGGCCGCGCCCGATTTAATACGAAGAGCCCCCGATGGTCTGTCTGATTGAAAAATACCTTCGCGCGCTCCGGCATGGTTGGCGGAGAACACATACACATCACCATTATCCGCCACAGCTATGTTGGAATAATACTGTGAACGATAGCGGGAAGTAGCCGTACTCAAACGATCGTCGGTCAGGATGGTTGGATTTTCAAAGCTGGTTCCTTCATAGATAGCCACGGCTACTTCGTTGGGATACATCGTCGACCCGATACTGCTGTAGAGTCCCGCTTCGGTTTTGGTAACGGTCGCATCGACATCTTCGCCCGCGGCAGTCAGCATCTCTACTATCGCATCATGGTTTTTCCAAACGCCGTACGGGCTAAACCCTTCCGAACAGAGCGCGGTAAAGAACTTGCCATCGGACTCCACAATGCCGGATACCGTATAGCGTTCGCCATTGCCAAGGAAGTCTTCCGTTACAATAGTCTTGGTGTGTTTGGTTTGTTCTTCGGTGTCTAAGTAAGTAAAGGTCACCCCATACTTCGGATAGGACTTGTCGGCATCGGCCGCGTCGAACTGGTCGGTTACGCCCGAAGCGGCACAGATAATAAGATCCTTATATATCCCGTAGGTCGTAAAGCGGTCGGTGATGCTGAACGCGATCTCACGCTCCACCAAATGACCGCTCTCGTCTAATTTATAAGAAGAGCCCGTGCCCGCGTTGCCCTGCGCATAAACCAGGCGATAAGCATATTTATTTTTCGGGAACAGCCAGGCCGTAGCCGTTTCCACCTCTACGGGAGCGCCTTCCGTTGTCAGCGAGCCCGCTTCGATATCGTCTGTTTCCAATAGATAGATCGCTTCGGCGCCCGATGCCGCTACGATATACTTTTCCACACTTTCTTCTTCCCCGCCGTTTGGCAGGTTGTTGTTACTGTCGCTGTCGCAGGCTGTCAAAAGAGCCGCGCACAGGGCCATCAAAGCCCATACTGAATTTTTCTTTTTCATTTTATCCAATGTTTTACTATATAATTGTTTTACTTATTGAAGGTGTAACGGATCTTTCCATAAAAAGCCCGTCCCGCTTTCTGCAAACTGAAATTGTCATACAAGCGTTCGTCGGTCAGGTTCCGACATTCGAGCGAGATGTTATACCGCCCGTTCTTCATGCTGTAGCTAATATTCACATTATGCGAAAATTGTTTCGGGACTTTCAATTTCGAACTACTACTCCCTTCGTTTTCCCAATAGAGGGAGAATTCATGCACGTATGTGTTGAAATAGTTTATAGTCAATAGATTTCCTTTCTTTATGAGATCACGGAAATAGACGGTCGCGTCGGCATTGAAGAAGAAATAGGGCGTATTCGGCATCCGTTGTTTGTAGGTAGAGCTTTCCCTTCCTTCATAGCCGTTTATGTAGCGTTCGTTGTTCCGGATATCCTGGTATGTCAGGTTCCCGCCGAGCGACAGCCGATTGGCATAGTTATAGCGCAACTCCGCGCTGGCTCCTTTGGTGACTACGTTGCCATGATTCTCATAAGCGCCATAATAAAGCCCTCCGGAATAGCGGTTGGTCACGCGTCGGATATAATCGGTTGTATTGCGATAGATCAGGCCACCCTCCAGGTATACGTTGTGTTTTGCGATCGTATATTCATAATTCAGGTTGAAATTTACATTGTCACTGCGTTCCGGCTTCAGCTCCAATTTACCGACTTCCAGGTCTTCGTCGCCAAACAATTCGCTGTTGGTCGGCAGACGAAGCGTCTTTTCATACGACAGCTTCAACTGGATATCCTTCAACAGGAAATAGGAGGCCACCGCCCCGTAGCCAAAAGCATCCGTACTTTGGCTGGATTTCACATAGTCGAACCGGGTCGGATCGGAGGAAGAGTTCTGAGGACCCGAGTTGTATTGATTGTAGTATTTTCCCAAAAGCGAAACGTTCCAAAGGTTCGAATGGTTGTATTGATAGGAAAGTCCGGTGATGTTTTTGCGCGACCGGTTAGCAATCCCGTTTTGTGTTTGCGTTTCCGAACGGCTGTTGTTCTTGCGGTCGAAGGCGGTCAATACATGGTTCAATACGATCTTATGCGCTTCCCCGATGCGGTAGTTCAGGTTGGCCGTAACATTCCAGTTTCGGTTATCGTTTTTCGTGTTCTGATAGCTCTGCTCGCCCAGCTTTCCGCCGTTATAAACCGACTCGCCGCGCCAGTTATATTTATAGGTAGCCGTATCCAACAGATATGTCTGGCTGTAATTGTAGTTGGCCGTCAAAGAGGCATTCAATCCTTTGGTGAAAAGATTCCGTTTGCGGTATTCCAGAGAGGGCATGAAAGACTTTGCCTTGCGGCGCCGTTGTCCGAAAACGATCTCCTGGCGCACTCCGTTTTGTATCTCTTTATCGCTTTGCGAGAGATTGATGCCCAGCAACAAACGATCGGCAAACGATTTGCCCACCAAGCCCACCTTGGCAATCACCGCCTCATTGTGGTAGGTGTCATGGAAACGCCTCACCTTTTCCACCTTGCTATTATTGATCTGCCCGTTTTCCAGATCTTCCACCGGTGTATAGACATAGTAGTTATTGTCGGAATAATTCTGGTAGACATTCAATTCCATGGTCACTCCCTGTTTGGTGGTATGATTCACCAAAGCCGATGTTTTGTGGGTATTAAACGAGCCATACGAATAAGAGGCATCGACCAGCGTGCGCTCGCGGTTCCCGCCTGTCACGATATTGACCACGCCTCCCAACGCATCAGCGCCAAACTCGACCGGCACCACCCCTTTGTAGATCTCGATACGCTCGGCGAAATTAACCGGGATATTACTGATATTAAAGGAGGAGTTCCGCGTATCCAACGGCACCCCGTCGAGGAAAAACTGTACGTGACGCCCGCTGAACCCGTCTAACGAGAAATTCACATCCGAACCTACACCTCCCGATTCGCGTACCTTTATGCCCGGCGCCTTAGCCAATACATCTTTGATCTCGGCGGCCGAGTTACGCAATTCTTTCACATCCAGCGCAAGCACATTGAAGGCCGACTCCCTGACCCGCTTGATGTTGCTGCTGACCACGACCACCTCACCCAATTCAGCTGCTTTGGGCGCAATCACAATATCCCATGTTTCATTTTTCCCGGCTACCAGCTTTACCCGTTTCTCAAACGTTTCATAGCCCAGAAAAGAGGCCACCAGGGTATATTCTCCTGCCGGCGCCTGAAAGGAATAGGCTCCGTCGATATCGGTCGTCCCTCCATAAGAGGTGCCTTTCAACAAGACGGTGCCGTAGCTCAATACCTCTTCCTCCGTAGAGGTCACCTTACCGGAAAGAGTGACACGCTCCTGCGCATACACCGTCGAAAAGAAAAAGAAGAATAACAGAATAGGAATATAGATTGCTTTTTTCATCCAATAAGTCTTTAATAGAATAGTTTGTTATGTTTGATTCCTTAAATCGACCGCAAAGGTAGAGGTTAGCCGAGCGACAGAAAATCACCCGTTTTAGGTATTTTCCCCCTCTTTACTACTAATAAAAAGGTATTTTCATTATCTGCCTATCAAAGAGCAAGAAGCAAAAAAGAGGAAGATTGGGGGAAATGAAATAAAAAAGCCTGCTCCTTGATCAAGAGCAGGCTTTTCTGTCAGTTATATTATGGGGTAATATTACAACTTATACAAATCGCTGGCGGCTAAAAGCTCCAGCTTATTAGCCTGTAATACTTCGACACATTTCTCCAGGTTGTCGGGACGGATAATGACATTAGCTGTCTCGCCTTCCGAAAAAGCATACATATATTCCACAAAAATCCCGGCTTTCGTGATGATATCCATCGCTTTTCCCAGCGATCCCGCCACATTGGGGCAACGAAGGCAAACCACATCCGTCACACTCACGCCATACAGCCTTTCGCGTAATACCGCAATGGCCTTGTCCGTATCCGAAACGATCAGCCGCAAAATCCCGAAATCGGAGTTCTCCGCCACCGTAAAAGCGGTCATATTAATACCCGACTCACCCAAGATCTTTGCCACTTCCGTAAATCGTCCCTTCTTGTTTTCCAGAAAGATAGATAATTGTTTTGCGATCATATTTTTAAATTAAGAATGATGAATTGTAAATCGCTTAGCCGAAGGCGTAAAGCAATGAAGAATAAATTTATCAATTATTAAT
The DNA here is from genome assembly GCF_029893085.1 of Parabacteroides sp. PFB2-10. GTDB lineage: Bacteria > Bacteroidota > Bacteroidia > Bacteroidales > Tannerellaceae > QVMG01. Next base: position 54,986 of record NZ_JARXWI010000016.1, on the reverse strand, counting down.
TATCAATTCTCCATTAATAAAGTTTTCTCCTGTCTTCTACATGTTTTGCCTTACCCATGCTGCGCTCGATACTCCGCGGCTCCATGATTTTGATCTCCGGTTGAATACCGATCACGCTTTGCATACGCGCGGCGATCTTTTTCCTCAAAGTTAACATTTTATTCATTTCATCCGAATAAAATTCCGGACGTAATTCGACCTGCACCTGGAATGTATCCGTATTATTGACACGATCGACCACAATAAAATAGTGCGGTTCGAACTCGGACATTTCCAACAAAACAGACTCCACCTGCGACGGAAACACATTCACACCACGGATAATCAGCATATCGTCCGAACGTCCCAGGATACGACCCATACGCACTGCCGTGCGTCCGCAGTCGCATGTCTCATAATGAAGCGATGTCAGATCGCGCGTGCGGTAACGGATCATCGGCATACCCTCCTTGGTCAGGGTGGTAAACACCAATTCGCCCTGTTCACCCGGCGCTACCGGTTGCAAGGTCACCGGATCGACAATCTCCGGAAAGAAATGATCCTCCCAGATATGGGTGCCGTTCTGACACTGGCATTCCCCGCCGACACCCGGTCCACATATCTCTGTCAAGCCATAAATATCATACGCCTTAATATGCAATTTGTCTTCCAACTCCTTACGCATATTCTCTGTCCAGGGCTCCGCGCCGAACACTCCGATGCGCAGTTTGAATTCTTCCAGCGGAATATCAGAGGCATGGATCGTTTCGGCCAAATACAGGGCATACGAAGGCGTGCAGCACAGAATATTGGCACCAAAGTCGTGCATCAGGGAGATCTGCTTTTCCGTATTCCCGCTACTCATGGGAATCACTGTCCCCCCGATCGACTCGATACCCGAATGAGCACCCAAGCCACCGGTAAACAGCCCATACCCATAGGATACCTGGGCAATATCGTTTTTAGTCGCCCCATAGGCAATCAGGCAACGCGACACCACCTCCGACCACATCGAGAGGTCTTTGCGGGTATAGCCCACCACGATCGGTTTGCCTGTCGTGCCCGACGAAGCATGCAAACGCACGATCTCCGACATAGGCACAGCCATCAACCCAAAAGGATAGTTATCACGCAAATCCTGCTTGACAGTAAAAGGCAATTTGACAATATCATCGATCGACTGAATATCACTCGGGGTAATATCCATCTCCTGCATTTTTTTCCGATAAAAAGGTGAATTGTGATAAGCATGTTCTACCAGATTTTTCAGACGATAGCTTTGAAGTTTGCGCATCTCCTCCCTACTCATGCCCTCAATCATCTCATTCCACATCATGACCAGTATACGTTTCTTTTAGTTAGTAAATCCGTCTGTTTTCTTTCAAATTGTTTTTAATTAGCGCAAAGAAACAACTTTTTTTTCAAATTCATACGTTTTACGTAAAGCATTGTATTTTTCTCGCGATGCTTTCACCCGATAATGGGTTTGATTATTTTTGACAACAATAGAAAATACAGGTGCTTTTAAATTTTATTATAAATCGAATAACATTCTTTAGTGGAAATTATTAGGCATACACATACAAACCCTCTATTTTTGTATCGTGGTTTTTTCATAATAGTATTAGATTTAAGGTTAACAAAGTTTGATTAGGGGTTGTCGTGAGACAGCCTTTAATTTTTTGTACCTACCTCATTCCGATTTTACACACACGCATTCATTATGTTTCTGTTTACATCCCCCAGCTTTCACGGTCTAAGTTGCGGTAGTTGATGGCTTCAGCCAAGTGGCTCGCCTGGATATCATGCTCTCCTTCGAGGTCGGCAATAGTGCGGGAGACCTTCAGTATCCGGTCGTAAGCACGGGCAGAAAGGCTTAGGCGCTCCATGGCGTTTTTCAGACGTTCCAATCCTTTGGCATCCGGCACGGCATATTGATGCAATAGCTTTGTCGTCATTTGGGCATTGCAGTAGATACCGGGATGATCTGCAAACCGCTGTTCTTGGATATGGCGGGCGCGGATCACTCTTTCGCGGATGGCCTGGCTATTTTCCGATGGCTGGCGTTCGGATATCTTATCGAAGGGGACAGGCACAATTTCTATCTGTATATCGATTCGGTCGAGTAGGGGACCGGAGATGCGGTTCATGTACTTCTGCACCGCCCCGGAGCTGCAAAAACAGGGGCGTTCCGGGTGATTGTAATACCCGCAGGGGCAGGGATTCATAGAGGCAACCAGCATAAAGCCGGCGGGATAATCCACCGTAAACCGCGCCCGCGACACATTGATCATACGATCTTCCAACGGCTGCCGCATAACCTCAAGCACAGATCGATTGAACTCAGGGAGTTCATCCAGAAAAAGCACCCCATTATGCGCCAGACTGATCTCGCCGGGCTGCGGATAAGCGCCACCGCCAACCATGGCAACATCCGATATAGTATGATGTGGCGACCGGAAAGGTCGTTGTGGCATCAGGGAACTGTTACCGTTTATCTTGCCGGCTACCGAATGTATTTTCGTTGTTTCCAATGACTCTTCCAGGGTAAAAGGCGGGAGAATAGACGGCAAACGCTTCGCCATCATTGATTTGCCGCTGCCCGGTGGACCAACCATAATCAGGTTATGTCCGCCACTGGCAGCTACTTCAAGGGCTCGTTTGACATTTTCCTGCCCTTTCACCTCCGAGAAATCCATCTCGAAGGCCTGCTGTTTGCCGTAAAATTCCTTTTGTGTGTCAACAGTCATGGGGGTTAATGGCTTCTTTCCATCGAAGAAAAGAATCACATCCAATAGATTCTCTACCCCATACACCTCCAATCCTTGTACGATAGCCGCCTCTTTGGCGTTTTGCAATGGAAGAATAAAACCCTTAAAGCCATCCGCTTTTGCCTGCAAGGCAATGGGTAACACCCCTCTGACCGGTTTCAAACTGCCGTCGAGTGATAATTCACCCATCAAGACATATTGATCCAACCGCGCAGCATCGACCTGCTCCGTGGCGGCCAATATACCAATCGAAAGCGGCAGATCGTATGCCGATCCCTCCTTGCGGATGTCCGCGGGAGCCATATTGATTACGATACGGTTACGGGGAATCTTGTATCCACACACCTGCAAGGCGGAAATGATACGTTCGTGGCTCTCCCGCACAGCGGCATCAGCCAAGCCAACCAAGAAGAATTGAATCCCTTTGGAGGTGTTTACCTCTATCGAAACAGAAATAGCGGAAATGCCTTGAACCGCCGCGGCATAGGTTTTGACTAACATGGTAAGGCAATGGTTAAATATGTAATTATGAATTATGAATTATGAATCGAAGATCGCTTCGCTCCAATTCTTTATTCCTCATTCTTCATTTTCTTCTTCCTCCTCTTCTTCGAGCAGCTTTTCCAGTGTTTGCTTAATCTCGATTCCGTTATCTGTCTTCAATAGGATTTTCCCCTCCTCGTCGATCAGAAAACAGCGAGGTATAGCACTTACATTATACAAATCAATCATCATCGTCGCCTGTCCGGCAGAATCGGTCACCAGGTTCCAGGAGATGCTGTCCTCTTTCAGGAAAGTACGTACCTCTTCTGGGTTCGAATCCAGGCTAACCAATAAAACATCCACCTTATCCTGCGGATATTTGGTGACTACCTGATCTAAAAACAGATCTTCGGTCTGGCACATATCACACCAGGGAGCCGTAAAGGCAAGCAATAAATACTTATCAGGGAAATAATTCAGGCTAACCTGATCGCCATAGATATTCTTTAAAAGGAAATCAGGCGCTTCAGCTCCCAATTCCGTACGCTTCGCACGAATACTGAACTGCTCCAGATCGCGTGCCAGGTAGAACTCTTTTAATTGAGGATCGAGCAGCGCCAACAACTCATCCATGCGCCGCGTATCGTCGGGTTCGGCAAAAAACATCTCGATCAACACCACCGAAGCCTCTTCGTCCGGGAATTCTTTGATATGATTGATAACCTCTTCCTGAAGCTGGATATTAATATTCGAAAGACGAGCTACCATATCGGTCTCCTCCGACGAGTTATTACTTCCGTTATTCAGCTGATTCGTAAGGTCTGTGTATTCTTTCAATAGCGGGGATAATCGTTTCCGGACATCCGTAAGCTGATCATTGATGCGTCCGCCTTTCACCTGTAACAAAAGCGGATATCGTGCATCTCCCGATATAGAAATCTTATCTCCCGACTTCAAGTAGGCAGTGATCCAACGGCTACGATTTTCGAAATAGATCGTAACGCTATTGAATCCTTCCGTTTGCTGAAGAATCTTAAATTGTCCTGATTTCGTACACTCTATCGTATCGACTTGTCGGTAATCTTCATTTTCAAAAACAGCATACACAATCTGATTCTCCAGATTGGTTAGTTTCCCATCAATCCGGTAAACATAGTCCTTGCCACATGACGACAAGCACAGTATGATCCCTATGAATACGGCTATTTTGCTTTTCATTATTATACAATTTCCCATCATAACCAAAAGATGTGGTAAAGATAATAATATAATTTAAAAATCCTTTAATTTTCTATTAAAAATCTAAAAAAGCTCATCCCGTTATGTGTAATGCATCCAAGACTAATTTCAATAAGAACAAGACGGCCAGCACATATACCGTTGTCGAGACCTCTTTCGATTTGCCTGAGCAAAGTTTGATCAGCGCATAACTCAACATCCCGAATACAATCCCATTGGCAATGCTATAGGTGAATGGCATAAAGATGATCGTCAGAAAGGCCGGAAGACCGTCGCTTATCTCATGGAAATTGATTTTAGCTACCGACGAGATCATAAACAAACCGACAACAATAAGCGCCGGAGAGGTAGCCGCCGCCGGAACCATCAGAAACAGAGGTGCCAGAAACAGAGCCAGAGCAAAAAACAAAGCTGTACTCACCGACGTCAATCCGGTTCGCCCTCCTGCTGCCACGCCCGAAGCGCTTTCCACATACGAGGTCACCGTGCTGGTTCCCAATATACCTCCGATGGTCGACCCGATCGCGTCTGAAAGCAACGCTTTCTTCATTTGGGGGAAATCGCCATTCTCATCTGCCAGTCCCGCCTTGGAAACTACACCGAGAAGGGTACCCGCCGTATCGAACAGATTCACAAACAAGAGGGTAAATACCACGATCAGCATATCCAATGAAAAGGCATGTTCCCATTCAAACTGAGCAAAAACCGGAGCAATGGATGGGGGAGCACTGATGATACTTGAATCGGGGAATGTCACATCTCCCAGTAGCAACCCGAAAAGGGTAGCCACCACAATCCCGATCAGGATAGCACCATTCACATTTCTCGACAATAAAATGCCCGCAACAATCAACCCCACCATGGCAATCCAGACGCTATGCTGCGAGAAATCACCCAGAGTAACAAGCGTATCCGGATGTAACACAACAATACCGGCGTTCTTCATCCCGATCAGGGTGATAAACAATCCGATCCCGACCGGTATGGCATCTTTCAATACTTTCGGAATGCTCTTAACGATGATCTCTCGTATCTTGAAAAAAGAGATAATAATAAACAGAATCCCTTCCAACAGTACGGCAGTCAAGCCAAATCGCCATGAATAGCCCATCACCCCGCAGATCGTAAAAGCGAAAAAGGCATTCAAGCCCATACTCGGCGCCAAAGCTATCGGCAGTTTGGCATAAAAGGCCATCACTAGCGTAGCCAACACTGTCGAAAGAACCGTTGCCGTAAACAAGGCCTCCCGATCCATCCCGGTGGTCGAGAGGATACTCGGGTTTACAATCAGGATATACGACATGGTCAGGAAGGTGGTCAGCCCCGCCATAACCTCCCGGCGAACGGTTGTTTTATTCTCTGTCAAACGGAACGTTTTCTCAAATAGGTGTTTCATTATATTGTGTTGTTTTAGAAGTTCCACTTAGCCCCGATCGTTGGATTGATGTAGGCTTTGTCTTTCCGCAGTAGGAAATTGTTGCTGATTTCGATTTCTGTACCCAAGGCAAGATGCTCTGTCAGGTTATACCACAATTGCGGTTCGGTCAACAATACGATCTCTTTGCCGCTTTCGCCCGGCGCGTGTGTTTTGTTTTTGTTTTGCGTCCAGATATCGAGGAATCCGGCAAAGGTGAGTTTGTCGTTCAGGAAGTTGATACCCCAGGTAGCTGTCCATTGAATGTCGTTGCTTACCTTTTCAAAGGCGTTGTATTTGTAAGCAAGATAGGTGCTGAGGTTTGCCCCTTTCAGGTTTGTGGCATACGACACCCCCACCAGATAAGCATTCTCAATGCTGAATCCGAAGCTATTGGCATTGCCCACCCCGCCGTTGAATTCGATATGTGCCATGATTGGACATTTGCCTAAGCTGAAATCCCGGGCTATCTCCATATAGGCGGTTCCGATATTCCCCCGGCTCTGGTTGAAATCGAGGTCGACAAAGAGGAAAGTAGAGCCCCATTTGTCAGGTTTAAACATCTCGAAGGTAGCCGTAAAAAAATTGGTGTCGGAGATCTTGTCGCCATGAATACCATGCCGCGGATCGAAATGCAATTGCAGGTTTTGGGAATACATCACAAAAGAGATGAGAAACAGCGAACAGATAATAAAGAATTTTTTCATGTTGTTATTTTTTAATAGATAGAGTGTTGTTTTCTTTAAAGTCCTTGAGGTCTTTAAGGAATAAGCCGCAAAAATAATCAAAAAAAGAGGCACCTCGAAGGAGGCACCTCTTTTTTAGTCATATAATATTGTAAATGATTACAATTTCGGACCGGCGTTAACCAGTGATTTACCCAGGTCGTTTCCGGTGAACTTCGTGAAGTTCTTGATGAAACGTCCAGCCAGGTCTTCCGCTTTGGTTGTCCACTGTGCAGCATCTGCGTAGGTGTCGCGCGGATCCAGGATGTTAGGATCAACACCCGGCAATGCAGTCGGAACAACGAAATCAAAGTAAGGAATAGTCTTGGTCGGAGCTTTGTCGATAGAACCGTCCAGGATAGCGTCGATGATACCGCGTGTATCTTTGATAGAGATACGTTTGCCGGTTCCGTTCCAACCTGTGTTCACCAAGTAAGCCTTAGCACCTGATTTCTGCATTTTCTTCACCAGTTCTTCACCATATTTTGTTGGGTGCAATGACAAGAAAGCAGCACCGAAACAAGCAGAGAAAGTAGGAGTCGGTTCAGTGATACCACGTTCTGTACCTGCCAGTTTTGCAGTAAATCCAGAAAGGAAGTAGTACTGAGTCTGTTCCGGGCTCAGGATAGATACCGGAGGCAATACGCCAAATGCGTCAGCCGACAGGAAGATTACTTTTTCAGCAGGACCTGCCTTAGACACCGGTTTTACGATGTTGGTGATATGATCGATCGGATAAGAAACACGGGTGTTTTCTGTTACCGATTTGTCGTTGAAGTCGATTTTGCCGTTCGCGTCAACCGTTACGTTTTCCAACAAAGCATCTTTGCGGATTGCGTTGAAGATGTCTGGTTCGCTTTCGATATCCAGGTTGATAACTTTTGCATAGCAACCACCTTCGAAGTTGAATACGCCTTCGTCATCCCATCCGTGTTCGTCGTCACCGATCAACAGACGTTTTGGGTCGGTTGACAAGGTAGTCTTACCTGTTCCGGACAGACCGAAGAATACAGCTGTGTTCTTGCCTTCCATATCTGTGTTGGCAGAGCAGTGCATAGAAGCCATACCTTGCAGCGGCAACAGATAGTTCATATAAGAGAACATACCTTTTTTCATTTCACCACCGTACCATGTGTTCAGGATTACCTGGATCTTCTCAGTCAGGTTGAATACTACAGCCGTTTCAGAGTTCAAGCCCAGTTCTGCATAGTTTTCAACTTTTGCTTTTGAAGCGTTCATGATCACGAAATCAGGTTCACCGAAGTTAGCCAGTTCAGCTTCTGTCGGACGGATGAACATGTTTTTCACGAAATGTGCCTGCCATGCTACTTCCATGATGAAGCGCAGTTTCAAGCGGCTGTTTTCGTTGGCACCGCAGAATGCGTCAACCACGAACAAACGTTTGCCAGAAAGCTGTTTGGTAGCCAGGTCTTTTACGGCAGCCCAACATTTAGCATCTACCGGTTTGTTGTCGTTTTTATATTCATCAGAAGTCCACCATACGGTATCCTTGCTTGTTTCGTCCATTACGAAGAATTTGTCCTTAGGAGAACGTCCGGTGTAAACACCTGTCATCACGTTCACAGCACCCAATTCGGTCGTCTGACCTTTTTCAAAACCTTCCAAACCTGGTTTCGTTTCTTCTTCGAACAACTGATCATAAGACGGATTGTAAACGATGTCAGTTACACCGGTAATTCCGTACTTGCTTAAATCTAAATTAGCCATTTTGTTAATAATTTAATTGTTTGGTTTATATTACTTTTATCTCACTTCTACGCAAAAAATAACAGGGAGGCTCCCTGTTTTGAGCTTACGCTTAAAAAATGCCTTGTAAACCGGATACAAAAGTAATATAAATTTCGATTGGAAAACCCGCATTAAGGAAATTTTTCAGTATTCCTGCCACTTTTCCATGCTATTAACATTTTGAGTGTACAAATTGCTCACTGGAGTTGGCAATTAGCGCCATTTTACTCTTCTATACCCTCACTTTCTATACGTTGCCCTTTTCATAAAATGATATGATCTCCCCTTCGGGAAGTGAACGTTGCTTTGTTTAATATACCGAAAAGATTAACAAATGTTAATTTGCCCATTTTCGGCGAAACCCCCATTTTACGATTTGTAATTTCCGCGCGACTTTGCGCGCAAAAAAGCGGGAGTTCGGAGACAAACTCCCGGGAGAAACACTTTTTAACGTATGGATTTGTAAGTAAAACGGCCGTTTTGCTTACAATCGCTATTTTAACATTTCTTCTATCCGCTCCTCTCCCATTCAAATAAATTAGATAAAAATAAATAAATCTTATTCGAGTTGTTGGTAGTATAAAATATAGTTTTTATATTTGACCGGTCGTTCAGTCAAAAACAAATAGCGAGACTGTCGACAACCTGAATACATTAAAAAACAAACGATGCCACGCACCCCGGAACAATTCGAAAAGATACGCGAAGAAAAGAAGAAAATAATCTTAGATACCGCTCTGGAACTATTTGCCAATCAGGGATACGCAGCCACGTCGATCAAATTGATCGCGGAGAAAGCCGGTATATCCAAGGGATTAATGTATAACTACTTCGAAAGCAAAGAGACATTGCTTCGCACCATTCTGATGCAGCTAATGGAAGAGATGCTCGATATGCTCGATCCGAATCACGACGGGATGCTGGAAGACGATGAACTGTTACATTTTATCGATTTTGTCTTCGAGTTTTTCCGCACCCGGAGAGAGGAGTTGAAATTATATCATCAACTCTCTATGCAGCCGGAGGTGATGCAATCGCTACAGGGATTTCATGTGCCGCAGACAGAGAATATAATAGGTATGTATACCGATTATTTCTCCCGCAAATTCCCGGAGAACGCCTCGCTTGTCATGATCCATCTGGGGGCTGTCATGAAAGGTTTTTCGCTGCAATATGTATTTTGTCCGGAGCAATTTCCAGATGAGATGCTCTACAGTTTCCGTGAATACTTGAAAGATATATTTATCAGAACAACTGACAAACATTAAAAACGCTACGGTTATGGAATGGAACAATATGGAAGAGATTCGTGACCTTGACAGGTTCAATGGCCTGTTTACCCTCTACGATAATGTGTTAGGCCTGGCCTCCTTAGATGCCTCCAGCATAAACGGGCAAACGGAAGAGGCGACTTACCGTTTTCCGTTCGACTCCGACAAACGGATGATGTTATGGGTATTGACGGGCGAATGCTCGATCCGGATGGAAGGCATCCATTATTCGCTCGACAGCAAAGATTTCCTTCTGATGCTCTCGGGAAATTCTTTCCGGTTTTTATCGGTCAGCCCCGATTTCAAGGCGCAGATGATTATCGCGGAGAAAAATTACTTAGATGAATGTATCAGCAACAAGCAGATCCTCTCTTTCTTCTATCAGTTGTTGATCAAGCGCGCCTTGCAGATCAGCCTGACCACCGAAGATATCACCCTGTTAGAAATGGACTTTATCAATCTGAAAAAGAAAATTGAGTCGCCCAACCACTCCTACTATAAAGAGCAGGTGTCAGTCAGTTTCTTCTCCCTCTTGTTGGATCTCTTCCACAGTTTAGACAACAGATCTAAGAATTCATTCCTGCATCCGTCGACGCGCAAAGAGGAAATATTCAATAAATTCCTGAACCTGCTGATGGAGAACTACAAAGAGCAGCATGAGGTAGCCTTCTATGCCAACCGCTTATTCATCACTTCGCAATACCTCACCCTGATCATCAAGGAGCTTACGGGCAAGACCGTCAACCGTTGGATCGACGAGAACCTGATCTTGGAGGCTCGGAAGCTATTGAAGACAACGGGAGCAACCGTACAACAGATAGCCGACGAACTCAACTTCTCCGACCAGTCGACCTTTGGAAAGTTTTTCAAAAAACACCACGGCATCTCCCCGATCGAATACAGAAGAACACAGGCGCGGGTTGTCTGACTGCTTCTAACTACTTGGGGAATCCTATATGATCTTTAAACAAATCATTCCTTATCCATTTGTTCTCCCTTCGCCTGTAGGTTTTTTCACGACAATTCTGTATATTTACAGCCAATTTCGTGATACCATAGTTAATTACAAAGAGCAGAAAGAAGACGATCAATATGAGAGAAGAGGATATGGACGATAGGGAAGAACTAAATGAAAATGAAAATCCTGTAGATGAGAACCAGGATCCGCAAGGATCCGAAACGACAGACGAACAGGGACATTCCGATTATAAATTGCCCGATAAGCCGAGCCGGACGGCGCATCTCCTGTCGGGGATGTATCAGAATTGGTTTCTGGATTACGCCTCGTATGTAATCCTGGAGCGTGCCGTGCCGCATATCAACGACGGGTTGAAGCCCGTGCAGCGGCGTATCCTGCATTCGATGAAACGCTTAGACGACGGGCGCTACAACAAAGTGGCCAACATCGTAGGGCATACCATGCAGTTTCATCCCCATGGCGACGCGTCGATCGGTGACGCCCTGGTGCAGCTGGGACAAAAAGACCTATTGGTCGACTGCCAGGGAAACTGGGGAAACATCCTGACGGGCGACGGGGCGGCTGCTCCGCGTTATATCGAAGCGCGCTTGACTAAGTTCGCCTTGGAAACCGTATTCAACCCCAAAACCACCGCCTGGCAAAGCTCGTATGACGGGCGTAACAAAGAACCGATCACCCTTCCGGTGAAATTCCCGTTGCTGCTGGCACAAGGTGTAGAGGGGATTGCCGTAGGGCTCTCCTCGAAAATACTGCCGCATAACTTCAACGAACTACTCGACGCCTGCGTCGCTTACCTCAAAGAGGAGGAGTTTACCCTCTATCCGGACTTCCTGACCGGAGGGCAGATCGACGTATCCAAATACAACGACGGCGAACGGGGCGGCTCGGTCAAGGTACGTGCTAAAATCAGCAAGCTCGACAACAAAACATTGGTCATTACGGAGATTCCTTTCGGTAAGACTACCTCGACCCTGATCGAATCGATCCTGAAAGCCAATGAAAAGAATAAGATCAAGATCCGCAAAGTCGACGACAACACGGCGCAGAACGTAGAGATCCTGGTGCATCTGGCGCCCGGCGTCTCCTCCGACAAAACAATCGACGCATTGTATGCGTTCACCGACTGCGAAACCAGCATATCACCCAACTGTTGCGTGATCCGCGACAATAAACCCTACTTCCTGACCGTCAGCGATGTGTTGCGCAACTCGGCCGACCATACATTGGGGCTGTTGCGCTCCGAGTTGGAGATCCAGAAGGCCGAATTGGAAGAATCATTGTTTCTCGCCTCGCTGGAGCAGATCTTCATTGAAGAAAGGATCTATAAAGACAAGGAATTCGAGAATGCCAAGGATATGGACGAAGCGATCCGTCATATCGATTCGCGCCTGGAACCGTTCAAGCCCAAACTGATTCGGGAGGTCACCCGCGACGATATCCTGCATCTGATGGAGATCAGGATGGCTCGCATCCTCAAATTCAATGCGAAAAAGAACGAAGAGCAGATTGCCCAGATCCTGGAAGAGATCAAAAAGATCGACTTCAACCTGGAACATATCGTGCAGTACACCATCGACTGGTTCACCATGCTGAAAGAGAAGTACGGCAAGAACTATCCACGGCATACGGAGATTCGCAACTTCGACACCATCGAAGCTACCAAAGTGGTGGAAGCCACCGAAAAACTGTATATCAACCGGGCGGAAGGCTTTATCGGGATGTCGTTGAAAAAGGATGAATTGATCTGCAACTGCTCGACGATCGACGATATTATCATCTTCTACCGCAGTGGTGTGTATAAAATTGTCAAGGTGAGCGACAAGATGTTTGTCGGGAAAGACGTACTCTTTGTCGATGTATTCAAGAAAAACGACAAACGCACGATCTACAATGTGATCTACCGCGACGGCAAAGAGGGATTCAACTATATCAAGCGTTTCTTCGTGACGGGCGTAAGCCGTGACAAGGAATATGACATCACCCAGGGAACCAAGGGGTCACGCATCCTCTATTTCAGCGCCAATCCGAACGGGGAGGCAGAGACGGTGAAATATATCCTTAAACCCAAACCACGCCTGAAAACACTACAGTATGAAAAAGACTTCAGTGAGATACTGATCAAAGGGCGCGCTTCGATGGGAAATATCCTGACGAAGTTCGAAATACATAAGATCTCCCTCAAACAGAAAGGAGGATCTACGCTGGGCGGCCGCGAGGTATGGTTCGACTGGGATGTGTTGCGCCTCAACTACGACGGGCGCGGCGATCACCTGGGCGAGTTCCAGAGCGACGACCGTATCTTGGTGATCTTGCGCAACGGCGATTTCTATATCTCCAACTTCGATGTAAGCAATCACTACGAAGACAATATCCTGGTCATCGAGAAATATGATGCGCATAAGGTGTGGACCTGTGCCCTCTACGATGCCGACCAGGGCTTCCGTTACCTCAAGCGTTTCCAACTGGAGGCGACGCCACGCAAACAGAATTTCATCGGTGAGAATCCGGAAAGTCGTCTGTTCCTATTGACCGACGAGGTCTATCCGCGCATTGAGGTGATCTTCGGTGGCAATGATGACTTCCGCGAGCCGCTGATTATCGATGCTGAAGAGTTTATCGGCGTGAAAGGCTTCAAGGCGAAAGGGAAACGCCTCACCACCTTCGAGGTAAAGACGATCAACGAATTAGAACCCACCCGCTTCCCCGATCCGACGGCGCCGACGGAAGAGTCGCAAACGGTAGAAACCGACGAGGAAGAGGAACCCGAAGAGGTGCGTAAAAGCGATACCGATATCATCGACGAGATCACCGGACAGATGAAACTATTCGACGATTAGACACCATGAACCGCCTCCTCCTCATAGCTTTCCTTTTTTGTTTGGTTTTGCCTTCGCAAGCACAATCGGATGGGGAAGATGAGCCGTGGTCGGTCAACGAGGCGACCCTGATAGGGGCTGGAGGCTATACGCTTAAGGACACCTACCTGACTCCCGGCAAGGAGGTCGATTACTCGGGCTGGGGATTGCGTATCCTGAACGAACGGATGAAGATGGTTCGTTGGGTCGATTACCGCTTTTCCCGCCAACAGATCCTCAATATCGACGTAGCCAAGACAGATAATCCGGCTGAGTCAGCGACCGATTTCGCCGGCTTCATCGATTACAGCCTGGGCTATCACTACCACCTGCACCCCTTGCCCGACCTGAAAATCCTGACAGGCGCCGCTGCCCGGGGCATGGCCGGGTTTATTTACAATACGCGCAATGGCAACAACCCGGCTTCTGCCAAGGTGGATATCGACCTGAACCTCTCGCTGTTGGCTATCTACCACCTGCGCTTGCACAATTATCCATTGACCTTGCGTTATCAACTGGAGATGCCGGTGGGCGGGGTGATGTTCTCTCCCCATTTCGGACAGTCCTATTACGAGATATTCAACCTGAAGAATTACGACGGCATCGTCCGTTTCAACTCCTTTCATAATAAGTTCGCCATCAAGAACTACCTGACGGTCGACTTCTCAGCCAAGATATTCACCGTCCGGGCGGGCTACCTGTATAGCTACTACTACACGGATGTGAATGATATACAAACGCATATCCGTTCCCATTCTTTTATGATCGGGGTGGTGAAAGAATTTATCTCTTTCGGGGGCAAACGCCTGAAAGAAAAAGAGCGCTACAGGAGCGCCTACTACTAAGTCCATGCGCAAAGCGGGATATTACATACTGCTCCTGATGGGTCTGTTACTGACAGCCTGCGAAACGGAAGAGACCGATCTCTACTCTCCCCGGGAGAATTTCGAGGCCTTGTGGAAAATAATGGATGAATATTATTGCTTCTTCGAATACAAACAGATCGATTGGCAAGAGGTGTACGACCGTTACAGTCCACAAGTTCATGAATCGATGGATCAGTACGAGCTGTTTGATGTGTTGGGCGAGATGCTGTCGGAGCTACAGGATGGGCATACCAACCTGATCTCCTCTTTCAATACCTCCCGCTACTGGGCATGGTATGAAGATTATCCGGCTAACTTCTCGAGCGATATTCTCAACAACTACCTCGGGAAATCCAACGAATACATGCAGGTAGGAGGCATTAAATACCGCACGTTGAACGAGGGAACGATCGGATATATCTATTACGGCAGCTTTGCTACCGGCATTGGTGATAGCCAACTGGATTATATCTTCCACTATTTCAAAGACTGCCATGGACTGATCATCGACATCCGTGAAAACGGAGGCGGCACTCTCTCGAACTCCGACCGCATAGCTTCCCGCTTTCTGAGCGAAAAGACCCTCGTCGGATACATACAACACAAGACCGGAAAAGGACATGCCCAGTTCTCCGAGCCTTACCCTGTTTATCTGAATCCTTCAGAGCGTATCCACTGGACAAGCCCGGTGGTGGTATTGACCAACCGACGCTGCTATAGCGCAGCCAATAACTTTGTACAGAAAATGAGCCAAATGCCGCAAGTGACCATTATGGGCGATCGTACCGGCGGAGGCAGTGGGTTTCCTTTTCATTCGGAACTGCCCAATGGCTGGAGTATACGCTTCTCTGCCTGCCCGATGCTCGACGAGAACAAAGAGCATACCGAATTTGGGATAGACCCCGACCGGCTTGTACAGATGACTTTAAAAGACAGCCAGCAAGGCAGGGATACACTGATAGAAACGGCCATCCTTCACTTGTTGTCGTCCGGGGAATAGGGATGAAATCCTTCCTTTCTTAGTGAAAACAAGAGGTTTGGTTTTTTCGTTCTTCATTTTTTTGTACGTTTGTAAACAGAAACCAATCGCATCAAAAAACAACAGTCATGATAAAGATATTTACCACACAGCAGGTAAAAGAATTAGATCAATATACAATCGAACAGGAACCGATCGCATCGATCGACCTGGTAGAACGTGCCTCCACCGCTTTCGTCAATGAATTTCGTCGCTCTTTCTCCCGCCAGTCGCGGGTGATTGTCTTTGCCGGTCAGGGGAATAACGGAGCCGATGCGCTGGCTGTTGCCCGTTTATTATCCAATGAATCTTATCAGGTGGAGGTCTATCTGTTCAATCCCAACAAACATCTGTCGGCGGAATGCGACTACAACCGCCATGAAGTGATCCATAATAGTGACGCTGAATTCAACGAGATCACCGGGGAATTTGTCCCGCCGCTGTTGACACGGCGCGATATCGTGATCGACGGATTATTCGGTTCGGGACTCAATCGCCCGCTAACCGGTGGGTTTGCTGCGGTGGTGAAGTATATCAATCAATCCGAAGCAACGGTTGTCTCGATCGATATTCCTTCCGGATTGTTTGGCGAAGACAACCGGACAAATAACCCGGAGACGATTATCCGAGCCAATCATACCTTTACGTTTGGTTTCCCCAAATTGGCATTCTTTCTACCGGAGAATGGAACCTATACAGGCAGCTGGAAGGTATTGGATATCGGCCTGCATCCAACGGCCATCGAGCAGATGCAAACACCTTATCAAATGGTTACGGAAGAGGAGATTTCGAAACTGCTCAAGCCACGCGATCGCTTTGCCCATAAAGGCACCTTCGGACATGCGCTGTTGATTGCCGGTAGCCGGGGTAAGATGGGAGCCGCCTTGTTGGCCGCCCGTGCCTGCCTACGAGGAGGTGCCGGTTTGCTTACGGTACATGTTCCTCAACGAGGCGAGCAGATATTCCAAACGGCTCTGCCTGAGGCGATGCTTAGCTTCGACACGCACCAGGAACGCTTCACCAACGTGCCCGACCTGAACAATTATGCCGCCATCGGCATTGGCCCGGGCATCGGACACAGCATTGAAACAGCAGCAGCCTTCGAACGCACCATGGACAGAGCAGGCAAACCGATGGTGATCGATGCCGATGCGCTCAATCTCTTATCAGCCAACCACGATCTCTTCCATAAGATTCCTGCCAACAGCATCCTGACTCCCCATCCGAAAGAATTCGATCGGTTGACCGGAGAGAACCTGGGAGGATACGAACGCCTGCACAAAGCATCCGCTTTTGCCCGTAACCGGCAGATCTATATCGTACTCAAAGGAGCCTACACCGCCATTTGTACGCCCGAAGGAGAGATCTTTTTCAACCCGAGCGGCAACCCGGGCATGGCAACAGCCGGAAGCGGAGATGTATTAACAGGTATCCTATTGTCCCTATTGTCCCAAGGCTACACTCCGAAAGAAGCATCTCTCTTAGGTGTTTATTTACATGGCGTAGCAGGCGATCTCGCAGCTACTCTCCTTTCCGAAGAAAGCATGATTGCCGGAGACATCACCGAAATGCTGGGAAAAGCCTTCAAGCAATTGAAGTGAAATAACTTGCCTTGAAACAATAGTTCTTCCATTACTGTTCTATAAATAAGAATGATAGAATAGGTTATCTCGTCTATAAAACAGGAAGAAAATGGAAAAATTTATTTTGTTATACGCAACAGTATTTCTATTGGTCATGGGCGGATGTTCATGTTCCGGGCAGAATGAATTTCCTTCCACAAAGTCAACATGGGGCAAAACAGCCTCCGATCATGAACACCAATGGGGAGGAAAGGTATTGGATGTAGGGAAAATGACACCTGTCCATGGAGTAAAAGAAAACCGTTTCCATATGCTGGTAGTAAAAATGGAAGTGACTCATTCGGCAACAATCTATATCGATCCCGGAGAGATTGTTTATGCCGAATTGGAAGCCTTTCCTTTGATCATTCCTGAAGTCGGACGGGAATATGTATTCACCTCCTCAGTGGCCACCCCTGTTTATACGTTGTATACATATATGCTAAATACCAAAGTGTTGGACATCGTCGCGGATATAGACTATTGATTAAATCGACGTCCATTGATAAT
The DNA here is from genome assembly GCF_029893085.1 of Parabacteroides sp. PFB2-10. Classification (GTDB taxonomy): domain Bacteria; phylum Bacteroidota; class Bacteroidia; order Bacteroidales; family Tannerellaceae; genus QVMG01. The sequence goes on along the minus strand of NZ_JARXWI010000016.1, from coordinate 37,505 downwards.
CTGACCGTCGATAGCTATCAACAGTCCATTTTCGGCTCTTATTATGTGATTTGTTTTACATCGCTTAAAAGCTTTTGCCCTGTAATTTGTGCTTTTGTGGTTGGTTGCTAACAAAATAATATTTAGTTTTGTGCATTAGTCATAGCCCAAAAGAGGAATACATATGAAAAATATACTGATCATAATAAGCTTGTTGTTACCCCTTTCTGTTATGTCGCAAACCAAGCTTGTTAAGAAAAATGCTGTAAAAGCCAACAATTACGGCATCACCTATTCTTTGCCTCAAACCAATCTGGTCATAACTGCCGAGGTGATTAAAACGACCTGTAAAGCGGGTCCCTACTATCAGTATGCGGAAAAATACCTGGGGGTAAAAGATGTCATCACGGAAGACAGGGTCTATTATGAATTGGGGAAGGTCAACCTCTCGAATGTGGGTGTGCCTGATCCGGAAAAGAATTACCTGTTGGAGTTCAAGGCAGGTACGGTAGCCCCCTATGCCTACCTGACGGAAGAGGGACTATTGTGTGCCATCAACGCCGACTATGTGGCGGAAGAATCGGAGCTGGAGATACTACGTAAGAAAAAAGCGGAGCCTGTCGGGGTGGTGAATGCCTCGGTCTTCTCCGAAGAGCTACTGATGGCCGGATCGACTGCGCGTCAGGCAGAGATCGCCGCCAAAGACATCTACCGCATCCGCGAAAGCCGTTTGAATATCCTGACCGGTGAAGCCGACAACCTGCCTCCCGACGGAACGGCGATGCAGATTGTGATCGATCAGTTGGAAGAGCGCGAGAAAGCCTTGTCGAACTTGTTTACCGGCGTGATCACCCGTTCCACCGAACTGTATGAAGTAACCGTCGTGCCCTACGACAATCTGAACAAAGAGGTGCTTTTCCGTTTCTCTGAGAAGCTGGGCATTGTCGATGCCGACGACCTGGGCGGCGCTCCGGTCTATATGAACCTGAAGGCCACCGAGCGTATCCCACAGATGGATCCGAAGGAGGCGGAAAAGAAACTCAAAAACGGAAAAGGGGTCATCTACAACCTGCCGGGCAAAGCCAGTGTAGAGATTTTAACCAACCAGAAAACCCTATTAAAAGCCGAAGTACAGGTCACTCAGTTTGGCAGCATAGAAAGCCTGGCTTCTGTCATGTTTGAGGATAAAAAAGCACCGGTGAAGGTGTTGTTCTATCCGGAAACAGGCGCTATTAAGCAAATCATTCAATAACTAAATACTAATTTAATACTTAAAACACATGTTCAAAAATCATCCCAAAGGTTTAATCGGAGCGGCTCTTTCCAATATGGGCGAACGCTTCGGGTTCTACATTATGATGGCCATCCTGTTGCTTTTCCTGAATAATAAATTCGGGTTTACGGGCGCGGAAGGTTCCATTATTTACTCTGTCTTCTATGCTTTGATCTACGTCTTAGCGCTGGTAGGCGGGCTTATTGCCGACAAAACGAAAAAGTACAAATCAACTATCCTTAGCGGACTCATACTGATGTCGGTCGGTTATCTCTTACTGGCCATTCCGACGCCTACTCCGGTAGAGAATATGCCGTTGATCCTGACGATCACCTGCTTCGGACTGTTGGCGATCGCGTTTGGTAACGGACTCTTCAAAGGCAACCTGCAGGCCGTTGTCGGACAATTGTATGACAACCCGGAATATGCCGATAAGCGCGAGACAGGCTTCCAGATTTTCTATATGTTTATCAATATCGGTGCTATGTTTGCTCCGCTGATGGCTGTTGGTCTGCGTAACTGGTATGTACAAAGCAACGGTTTCAGCTTCAATGCCGACCTGCCCAAATTATGTAACCAGTTTATCAGCGGCGATATCACAGCAGAAGCCTCTGCCCGTTTTAGCGAACTGGCTGCCGAAGCAGGACACGTATCAGGCGACCTGATGGCTTTTGCCCACGAATACCTAAATGTATTTATGACAGGCTACCACTACTCTTTCGGTATTGCCATCATTGCTATGCTGATCTCAGTAGTGATCTTCCTCAACAATAAAAACAAATTGCCTGATCCAGGCATGAAAACAGCAACGCAACAATCGGCTGCTGTCGTTGAGATGGATGTGAAAGAGGTAAGACAACGCATCTACGCCCTGTTTGCTGTATTCGCTGTTGTTATCTTCTTCTGGTTCTCTTTCCACCAGAACGGACAGACCCTGACACTCTTTGCCGACGAATATACCCGCCTGATAAAGATCAACCTGGGCTTCACGACCCTCGAAGGCGCGGAGGTATTCCAAACATTCAATCCTTTCTTCGTGGTATTCCTTACTCCGGTAGTGATGGGATTGTTCGGTTGGTTTAAAGCCCGTGGCATCGATATATCTACTCCTAAGAAAATCGCGATCGGTATGGGTATTGCAGCCTTGGCATTTGCCGTGATGGCATTGGGTTCTGTTGGTTTGCCCGACGCGGCTACCAGAACGGCTATGGGTGGCTTAGATGATTCTATGCGTGTAACTCCCTGGTTGTTGATCGGCACCTACCTGATCCTGACCATCGCTGAACTCTTTATCAGCCCGCTGGGTATCGCGTTCGTTTCCAAAGTGGCTCCTCCCAAATACCAGGGAATCATGCAGGGAGGATGGCTCTCGGCTACCGCTTTGGGTAACCAGTTGCTCTTCATCGGCGTTATCTTCTACAACTCTATTCCTGTTTGGGCTACCTGGTGTATCTTCGTGGCCGCTTGCCTCATCTCTATGTTTATGATGCTCGGCATGCTGAAATGGCTTGAAAGAGTAGCGAAATAAAACGAAACAATATGCAGCAAAAGCAATATACACCTTCCGCGCATCACGCACTCCGCTTCAGACGATGGAGCCGGAAGGGGTATGCTGCTTTTGTTAGCCTGCACCATACGGTGAATATCGGCAGGCTGGCTTCACGGCTGGCGGATCGCTTGCAAGTGAAGCAAGGCTGTCTGCATACGCTCCTTACAGAAATATCCGCTTCGATAGGAGTTGCGGAAGAGAATAACCAGGAAGGAACCGATAGCCCGGAGTTTCTCTGGCAGGAATTACTTCTTTGGTTGATTGGAAAGCCGGCGGTTCAGCCGATAGCTGTTTCATCGATCATTTCATTTGATTCGTTTTCAATTAATAATAAGAAAGCGGAGAAGATCCTTATAGGGAACTTCTCCGCTTTTTTCATGTAACAAATATGATAGAAACCTGTAAACAACTCGTCTTGCATGGCGAGACGCTCTCACCCGAACAGGCCATGGCATTGGCGACATCGCCTGACAAAGAGGCGCTCTACGAAGCAGCGCATGTGATTACCCGCTCCATGATGGGCAACCGGTTCGACACCTGCTCGATCGTAAACGCCAAAAGCGGCAATTGCAGTGAGGATTGTAAATGGTGCGCCCAGTCGGGGCATCATGCGACGAAAGTGACCTGCTACCCCCTTCTTCCCACAGAGGAATGTGTGCAGCAGGCAGTCTATAACCGCCGACAGGGCATCGGACGTTTCGGACTGGTCACCAGCGGCAAACGCTTATCGCGCCGGGAGGTAAACGCCCTGGCTACGACCGTACGGGCCATCCGCAGTGCCTCTGATATTAAATGTTGCGCATCGATGGGCCTTCTGGAGAAGGAAGAGTTACAGATCCTGTTCGATAGCGGTGTGGAAAACTACCATTGCAATATCGAAACGGCACCTTCCTACTTCGGCACCTTATGCACCACGCACACGATCGAAGACAAGATGCGTACCATCCAGGCAGCACGCGAAATAGGTTTCCGCATCTGTTCGGGCGGTATTATCGGCATGGGTGAGACGATGGAGCAACGGATCGAGATGGCACTCTTCCTGCGAAACGCTTCGGTACATTCCATTCCGCTCAACCTCCTGCAGCCCATTCCCGGTACGCCATTGGCCGATACGCCACCGCTCAGCGAGGAGGAGATCCTGACCACCATTGCCCTTTTCCGCTTTATCAACCCCGAAGCCTACCTGCGCTTCTCGGGCGGACGGGCTTTATTGTCGCCGGAAGTGCAACAAAAAGCCCTCTACATTGGCGTGAATGCCGCCATTACCGGCGACCTGCTGACGACGCTCGGCAGCCGGGCGGAGGAGGATAAGCGCTTATTCGCCGCCATGGACTATTCACTCACCGAAAACACCGATTGGAAAGGATGATGACGACCGAAGAACTCTTACATTTCGATCGGGAGCACCTCTGGCATCCCTATACCTCGACCATCGATCCCCTGCCGGTCTACCCGGTGGAACGGGCCGATGGCGTAGTTATCACCTTGAAAGACGGAACCCGCTTAGTGGATGGTATGTCGTCGTGGTGGGCAGCCGTCCATGGCTATAACCATCCGGTATTGAACGCTGCCGTAGAGCGTCAGTTGGGTAAGATGAGCCATATCATGTTCGGTGGCTTTACACATGAGCCGGCTGTTGAATTAGCATCGAAATTGCTCCCATTATTGCCTCCTTCACTAAACAAACTCTTTTATGCCGATAGCGGTTCGGTTGCCGTGGAGGTGGCCCTGAAGATGGCATTGCAATACCGCCAATCGCGCGGACAAAACAAGAAAAAGAAGCTGGCCACCATCCGAAATGGCTACCACGGTGACACCTGGCATGCCATGTCGGTATGCGATCCGGTCACCGGCATGCACGGCCTTTTCGGTGGAAACCTGCCGGTTCATTACTTTGTTCCTCAGCCTTCGGTTCGTTTCCAGGAGGAGTGGAACGAGGAGGCGATCCGTCCCTTGCAGCAGCTGTTTGAAGAGAAAGGCGATGAGATCACCGCATTGATCCTGGAACCCATCGTACAAGGTGCGGGTGGTATGTATTTCTACGCGCCTCAATACCTGATCGAAGCACGCAAACTCTGCGATAAATATGATATTCTCCTGATCTTCGACGAGATCGCCACCGGATTCGGGCGGACAGGCAAGCTCTTTGCCTGGGAACATGCCGGGGTGGTGCCCGATATTATGTGCATCGGCAAGGCATTGACGGGAGGCTATATGACCCTTTCGGCTACCCTGACAACGACTGCTGTGGCCAACACCATCTGTTCCGGTGAGGCGGGTTGCTTTATGCACGGCCCGACCTTTATGGGCAATCCATTGGCCTGTGCCGTAGGCTCGGCCTCTCTGTCGCTCCTGTTAGATAGCGGCTGGCAGGAAAAGGTAAAGAGAATAGAGAAACAACTGATAGACGAGTTAGCCCCTGCCCGCGACCTCGTGTCGGTAGCTGAGGTACGCGTCCTGGGCGCCATCGGTGTGGTGGAGATGAAAGAGCCGGTCGATATGGCCGTTATGCAGCGCCTTTTCGTACGGGAAGGCATCTGGGTGCGCCCCTTCGGGCGAATGGTCTACCTCATGCCTCCGTTTATTATCACGCCCGACGAATTATCCATCCTGACCGGAGGATTATTACGCGTCCTACAAACAATCGAAAAATGAAAGATTATCAACACGAACTGGCTCAACTGAAAGCCACGGGTAACCTGCGAAGCCTGCCCGATATCCACCATAACGGGAAACATATCGAGCGGGATGGCAAGCGTATGCTGAACCTCTCCTCCAATGATTACCTGGGCTTGGCTGCCCGGGAGGAATTGCGTGGGGAGTTTATGGAGGAACGGGGTAAAGAATATCCTTTTTCTTCTACCTCGTCACGTCTGTTGACAGGCAACTACAGCGTTTACTCCTCCTTGGAGAAATTATTAGCCGAACGCTTTGAACGCGAAGCGGCGCTGCTGTTCAACAGCGGTTATCATGCGAATATCGGTATCCTGCCCGCCCTGGCCGACAAAAAGACATTGATCGTAGCCGACAAACTGGTGCATGCCAGCCTGATCGATGGGATACGCCTGAGCGGGGCACCGTTTCGTCGCTTTCGGCATAACGACTATGAGCAGTTAGAAGGTCTGTTGGCGAAAGAGGCAACAGCGTATGAACAGGTGATCGTGGTGACTGAAAGCGTTTTCAGTATGGATGGTGACAAAGCCGACTTGCGCCGCCTGACAGCGATAAAGAAGCGTTATCCGAATCTATTATTGTATGTCGACGAGGCACATGCTGTCGGTGTCTTCGGTGAAACAGGCTTGGGTGTGGCAGAAGAGTCCGGTTGCATCGCGGAGATCGACCTATTGGTCGGCACCTTCGGCAAGGCATTGGCCTCGATGGGTGCCTACTTAGTGTGCGACCGGGTGATCCGCGACTATTTGGTGAACACCATGCGCCCGCTTATCTTCAGCACGGCCTTGCCACCACTGCAGATTGCCTGGACCGAGTTCATCTTCGAAAAGCTCCCTGAGTTCCAAAAAGAACGCGAGCAGCTGGCAACAATCAGCCGCTACCTGCGTGAATCCTTATCTGGTGTAGGCGGGGAGATCAGCGAAAGCCATATCGTCCCGTATATATTGGGTGATAGCCAGGTAGCAATTGAGGTTGCCTCCCAACTGCAAGAGGGTGGCTATTACGCCTTAGCCATCCGTCCGCCGACGGTGCCACCAGGCACCTCACGCATCCGCTTCTCGCTGACGGCGGGGATTACAGAAGAGGAGGTAAAAGAATTGAAACAGCTTATTAAAGATTTAAGAAATTGACTATCTCGGCTCCCCTTCTTAGAAAAGAAGGGGGTGGACCGCTGCTTGCAGCGGTGGGGTAGTTTGATCTATAATATACATATCAGCTTTCGTTTATATGATGAGTATCGAATAATCATTTATAAAGAATTCAAATTACCCCACCATCGCAAGCGATGGTCCCCCCCTTCTTTTCTAAGAAGGGGAGCCGAGATAGTTATTTTCACTATTAAAAGACAACAAATGAAAATCAACAAACAGATAAATCAAGGAGTCAATTCCCTATTGCTTTTCTTCTCGGGTTGGTCGGCATCGCCTCGGCTGTTTGAACCGATACAGGCAGCAGCGGATCAGGATGTATGGATTGTGTCTGATTACCGCGATATGCAGTGGGAAGGAAAGCTGGCGGGGTATGAAAGGATCGACCTCCTTGCCTGGTCGATGGGGGTTGGAGTGGTCGAAGAGCTCTTTGCCCGGGGGATATTCTCCGGGATAACGTTCACTTCGGCTACCGCGATCAACGGCACCCCTTTCCCGGTACACGACAGCTATGGCATCCCGGAAGCGATCTTCCGGGGCACACTCGATCATCTAAATGAAGAGGGGCTGCGTCGGTTCAACCGCCGTATGTGTGGAAGCCGCGCGGTGTTGGCCATGTATGAGGCAGTGCCACCCCGCCCATTGGAGGAGGTAAGGGAGGAACTGGCTGCCCTATATATCCTTTTTGGCAGTCAGGAGAGGAGTACCCCGGTTTTCCCTTGGCATAAAGCGGTAATCTCCTCCCACGACCTGATCTTCCCTACGAGCAACCAGGAGGCCTGGTGGCAGCCCCGCCTACCCGTTATCCATATCGAAGGGAGCCATTATCCGTTTCATTTGTTCACCCACTGGAAAGAGATCCTCGCCTTATGACGCAACAACACATCGCACACCGCTTCAGCCGCGCCCTGTCGACCTACGACCGGCATGCCATTGTGCAGCAACAGATCTGCCACCACCTGATCCATTTATTGGATAAGCAGGGCCGGAAAGAATTCCCCCGCCTGTTGGAAATAGGCTGTGGTAGCGGCTATTTCACCCGTCTTCTTCACCAATATAACCGAGTTGATGAATGGGTAATCAACGACCTCTGTGCCGACTGCGAACCGGGCATCCGCACCCTGCTGCAAGGGAAAGAGGTGAAATTCCTCGCCGGCGACGCTTCCCGGATTTATTTTCCGGGCAAATTCGACCTGATCGCTTCGGCATCAGCTATGCAATGGATTGAAGACCTGCCTGCGTTTATTGAACGGATTGCCTCCCTACTGCAACCCGAAGGCCTCTTTCTGGGCAATGTCTTTGCCCCGGGCAACCTACAAGAGATCAGAGAACTGACAGGCCAGGGACTCTCCTACCCGACCCTCGCCGAATGGCAGGCGTGGCTTTCGCCCTATTTCCATATACACCACCTGCAGGAAGAGGAAAACAGACTGACCTTTCAGCATCCGACCGAGGTATTGAAGCATTTGAAATATACAGGAGTCACCGCCACCAACTCCGCACCCTGGACGCGAAAACAGCTGGAACGCTTTACAAATCAATACCTCGAACGCTTTTCTTGCCCCGAAGGGGTAGCCCTGACCTACCGCCCGCTTTATATTGTCGCGGAGCAAAAAAGCTACCCCCCTTTTTATTCCCCCAAATAAAGCCTACTTTTGCGGCATGAAAAGTAAAGCAGTGGTAGAGCGTGCGGCGCCCTCTTATCCTCAAACCTATTTGAAGGTTCTTTTGGCACTGAGCCTGACCCATTTAACAAACGATATGCTGCAGTCGGTCGTTTCGGCAAGCTACCCGGTTATTCGCGACAACCTGGCACTTACCTTCGGACAGATCGGACTTATCGCCTTTGTATATCAGGTCTGTGCCTCTGTCTTTCAACCGGTTTTCGGCGTCCTCTTCGATAAGAAACCCAGGACATGGTACCTGACCTTAGCCATCATATCGACCGCCACAGGGCTGGTGATCCTCGCCGTCGCCCACTCGATTTTCGCCGTTATCCTTGCCGTCGCCTTTGTCGGATTAGGCTCTTCCATCACCCATCCGGAAGCCTCGCGGCTGACCCATTATGCCTCCGGTGGCCGACATGGATTGGCCCAGTCGATCTTCCAGGTAGGAGGCAACTTCGGAAGCGCCATTGGACCGCTGTTGGCGGCGTTGATTATTGCCCCCTACGGGCAGGAATATATGCTGGTATTTGCTGCCATCGCGGTATTTTCCATCCTGACGAAGCGCCCCATCTCGAAATGGAACCGTCGACGCATCACCGATATGCAGTCGAAAACGGTGTCGAAAACGGTGATCCATCGGGTACGTCTCCGAAAGAAACAGATCTATTATTCCTTAGGCATACTCCTGATATTGATCTTCTCGAAGTATGTCTATACCGCCAGCTTAAGCAATTATTATACCTTCTACCTGATCGAGAAGTTCGATGTGACCACGCAGCACTCGCAGCTCTTCCTCTTCGCCTACCTCTTTGCCTCGGCTTTAGGCACCTTTATAGGGGGACCGGTGGGCGACCGCTTCGGACGGAAATATGTGATCTGGTTCTCTATCCTCGGCACGGCGCCCTTCTCGCTGATGATGCCTTACGCCAACCTGTTCTGGACCTGTGTATTGAGCATTATCATCGGCTTTGTCTTATCGTCGGCCTTCTCGGCCATTCTGGTCTATGCCCAGGAGTTACTGCCCACCAAAGTAGGGTTGATTTCCGGCTTGTTCTTTGGCTTGGCTTTCGGCATTGCCGGTATTGCTGCTGCCGTACTGGGCTATGTGGCCGACCACCAGGGCATCGAAGCCATCTACCGGTTCTGTGCCTATATGCCCCTCTTGGGTTTTGTCGCTATCTTCCTGCCCAATATCAAACCGCAACGAATCAAGAAGGGATAGAATTATCATATAAAATGCCTTCATCTCTGCTTGCTCTGCGCTTCACTCGTTAAGCGAATATTGCTTAATAAAACGTGAACTAATGTTAATTCGCCCATTTCCGGCAAAACCCCCAATTTACGATTTGTAATTTCGGCGGGACTTTGCGCGCAAAAAAGTGGGACTTCGGAGACAAACTCCCGGGAGAAACACTTTTTAACGTATGGATTTATAAGCAAAATGGTCTTTTTGCTTACAATCGCTATTTTAACATTTTCGGGGTTGATGTGCGAAAATGATAGAGGCAAATGACCGGATTTCCATGTGATTCATCTAATCTGTCGATGTATTCCATCACAGAACCCTGCTTTGCAACTTCTGTTTCCCGGCTTTCGAGAAAATACTTAAGCTCTGCCACTTGCTCCGGGGGAATATAGGTTAATAGCCATTCGTCGGTAGCCATCACATTAAAAGAATTACTTCCTCCGAACATATTATTCCGAAGGTATCCGGCATATAGCTGCTTTTCTTGTTTGTCATACAACAAACTCTCTTCTTTCTGTTCATCTATTCTCATAGAGATAAAAAAGTAGCGTTCGTTTTCCCAACAGTTGTTGTAAGCATACACCGGAAAGTGTTTGGGGATATAATCAATGGATGACTCCGAAGTATTCATCAAAGGGATGTTCTCTGTTTGAGGCGGGTTCTTTTTACCAAAGTCCAACACATATTTCACCTCCACACCGTCATCCGCTAACGCATAGATATAATTCGACAGAGGGTCGTTAAACAATAGCTCACCCGAAGAGGTTCGGGTAAAGGCTTCGCTTCGTTGATAGGTCGGAAGTAATACGCCATTAAGAAACGGATAGCCGAGCATTTTTGTCTCCGTTTTGCCGGTTGAAAGATCTACATAGTTCAACAACTGAGCTTCCCCGTTGTCTAATCTATTTCTCGCATAAACCGCCCCATTGTCATCGAATAAAGCCAATTCAAACCCTTGACTTTCTACATTTGTTTGATGCTTGAACTCTCCATTCAGATCATACCACATCAATTTCGGAGGATAGGTAAACAAACAAATAAGCGAATCTTCAAGCGAGAGGTCAAATCCTCTTAAATTGACATACTCCTGCGGGCCTGCTCCTCTGCCGTCGATCTTCAAAAGAGGCTTACCGGTGCGGTCAAAGACAAACAACTGATGGCTCTTATCCGACACAAAAAAGCGATCGAAGGCATATTTTACATTAAAATAATCTGCTAATAATGTATCATGAAGCGTATCTAAGAGCACAATCTCGACCGAGTCGAACAGGAAAGAATAGTCAAAATCGATTGTTTTTGCCTTATCATACGTTAGGACAATGGCATTTTTCGGTAAAGAATCGCTTGGTTTCTGCTCTACGCAAGAAAAGAATAGAAGACAACAACATAGAGATAGACACACTTTTTTCATTAGGGGCACACGTTTACTAATTATACTTGAATACAGTTTTCAAATATAAGCAAAGAATTGATTGAAAATCAAAGTTGAAATAAAATAGTAAATAATTAATTCCCGATCGTTTACCAGCGAATAGGCTCCTGTCCGGTAGCAATCAGGTAGTCGTTTGTACGGGAGAAGGGCTTGCTGCCAAAGAATCCGCGATAGGAAGAGAGGGGGGAGGGATGGGCTGATTTGAGCACTAAGTTGCGGGTGGTGTCGATAAAAGCCCCTTTCCGTTGGGCGTAAGAACCCCAAAGGATGTAGACGATATGATCGCGTTCCTCCGTTAAGCGGTGGATCACCGCATCCGTAAAGGTCTCCCATCCTCTGTTCTGATGCGAACCGGCCTGATGGGCACGTACGGTTAATGTGGCATTCAACAAAAGCACTCCCTGGTCGGCCCAGCGGGTGAGGTTGCCGGTAGAGGGAGGCAAAACGTTCAGATCGCTCTGTAATTCTTTGAATATATTCACCAAAGAAGGGGGAAAAGAGACGCCGTCCTGCACGGAAAAGCAGAGTCCATGCGCCTGTCGAGGCTCGTGATAGGGGTCTTGCCCCAGGATAACGACCTTTACTTTGTCGAACGGGCAATGGGCAAAGGCGTTGAATATGGCGGAACCGGGAGGATAAATCGTTGTCTGCTTGTACTCTGTTCGTACAAAATCAGTCAATTGCCGGAAATAGTCCTTTTCAAACTCCGGCATTAAACGTTCCTTCCAGCTTTGTTCGATCTTTACATTCATGGCGTACACAAGTTAAAATGACAGTTGATAATGGATAATGGATAATGGATAATGGATAGAAAATATATCCATTATCCATTATCAATTATATCAACGGCATTCCTGCCTCAGCTGCTTCCCGTCGCATATCGTCCGGCCAGATGCTGGCTTGGATCTCTCCGATATGGGCTTTGCGCAGGTAGAACATACATAAACGGCTTTGTCCGATCCCACCACCTATGCTGAGGGGCAGTTCATCGTTCAACAGGCGTTGGTGGAAATAGAGCTCTTTCCGGTCTTCTGCTCCGGTGATCTTTAATTGATGGAGAAGCGCCTCCTTGTCGACACGGATACCCATCGAGGAGAGTTCGAGCGAACGTCCGAGTATTTCATCCCATACCAAAAGGTCGCCATTCAAGCCCGCCAATCCGTTTTCGCCGATAGTCGACCAGTCGTCGTAGTCGGGAGCACGTCCGTCGTGCTTTTCGCCATTGCTCAACAAGCAACCGATTCCTATGATAAAGACGGCGCCGTATGCTTTTGCGATGGCGTCTTCGCGCTCTTTCGGAGAATAATTGGGGTATTTCTGAAGCAATTCTTCAGCATGAATAAAATAGATATCCTTCGGTAGGATCGGTTTGATGCGGGGAAACATCTCGTACACTAAGTATTCCGTGCGCACCATCGCGGCATAAATACGGCGTACGATGTCTTTCAGGAACTCCACATTGCGTTCTTCCCGGCGCATAACACGTTCCCAGTCCCATTGGTCGACATACAGGGAATGCAGATTGCCCAACTCTTCGTCCGAGCGGATCGCATTCATATCGGTATAGATACCGTATCCCTCTTCCACAGCATAATCGGCCAAGGTAAGCCTTTTCCATTTAGCCAGGGAGTGGACAATCTCTGCCTTCGCATCTTCTAAGTCTTTGATAGGGAAGCTTACAGCACGTTCGGTTCCGTTTAAGTCGTCATTGATCCCTAATCCTTTTAAAACAAAAAGAGGTGCTGTTACGCGCCGTAACCGCAATTCGGAAGAGAGATTTTGTTGAAAGATGTCTTTGATCTTCTTTATACCCAACTCAGTTTGACACAGATTAAGCAGTGCTTTGTATCCGGCAGGTTTAATTAAATAGCTCATTTGTTTTGCGCTTTGTCGTGTGCTTATGGCTGGCAAAGATAGTGATATATATCAAATCAGCAAGTTAGGAGGTCGTTTTTAATGCAAAACGAAAGCAAATAAGGCCAATAATCGTACATTTTATCAAAATCGATTATTTCAGTTCTTCGTTTGCGAAACTAAGAGAATATATGTACTTTTGCCCAACATTTATCCGCACCCATAGTTCAATGGATAGAATACTGGATTCCGGTTCCAGCGATTGGGGTTCGACTCCCCATGGGTGTACAAACACGTTAAAACGGTAACTGATTACAGATCGGTTATCGTTTTTTCTTTTTAGGGAGGATATCGTGGCAAAATACCTATATATGGGGATGGGAAACGATAGAAAAAAGACGTAGCTTTGTGGTGAGAATGAACATGTTGAACCAATTTATGTTTAATCATTATGGGACATCATCATGCAGATGGTAACGAACAAGGCCATCACCACGACCATCATCATCACGAAATCACTTCGTTGAACCGGGCTTTTATTATCGGTATCTCTTTGAATATCGCCTTTGTATTGGCGGAATTTGCTGCCGGATTCTGGTATAATTCCTTAGGATTATTGTCGGATGCCGGGCATAACCTGAGCGATGTAGCCAGTCTGATACTGGCGATGCTTGCTTTTCGGCTGGCTAAAGTGAACCCGACGCCCAACTACACCTACGGATTGAAGAAGAGTACGATCTTAGTCTCTTTGTTGAACGCCGTTATCCTGTTGATTGCCGTGGGCATCATTATCAGCGAAAGTATCGATAAATTCTTCCATCCGCAGCCGGTGGAAGGGGGAGCCATCGCCTGGGTGGCCGGTATCGGTGTGGTGATCAATGGCATTACCGCCTGGCTGTTCATGAAAGATAAAGACAAAGACCTGAATGTGAAAGGCGCTTATCTGCACATGGCGGCCGATGCCTTGGTGTCGGTTGGAGTCGTTGTTTCGGGCATTATCATTGTCTATACCGGCTGGTATATTGTCGATCCGATCATCGGCATCGTGATTGCCGGTGTCATCGTCTACTCTACCTGGGGGCTCTTGCGCGACAGCCTGCGTCTTTCCTTAGACGGCGTGCCGGCCGGAACCAATGTAAAAGAGATCGAAAAGACCATCCGCTCGGTGGCGGGGGTGAAAGATCTGCATCACCTGCATGTATGGGGTATCAGTACGACGGAGACAGCCCTGACGGTACATATCGTGGTGGAAAATACCGACCACATGGAGGAGGTGAAAGAGGAGATCAAACACGCCCTGCTTCACGTAGGCGTGCAACATGTAACCCTGGAGTTCGAGCTATCAACCGCCCATTGCCACGGGGAGTGTAGCGAGATACTGAGTAAAGACTAACACGCATGACCACCAACGAACAGCGACATACGAACCTCACCCTGGAGGTTCCCGGCGGAGAGCGGGAGGTTTTATTGCACACCTGTTGTGCCCCTTGTTCGTCGGCCATTATTGAATGTCTATTGGAAAACGGGATCCGCCCGGTCATTTTCTATTATAATCCCAACATCTATCCCTTAGAAGAATATGAGATCCGCAAAGCGGAATGTACGCGTTACGCCAAGGCGCTTGGATTAGAGATTGTCGATGGCGACTACGATCATGCTGCCTGGCGAAGCGATATGGAAGGCATGGAACATGAACCTGAAAGAGGTTCCCGCTGCCTCTCCTGTTTTCAGATGCGGTTATTCGAAACAGCCCGTTATGCCGCAGAAAGAGGCTTGAAGGTTTTCACGACTACCCTCGCCTCATCGCGCTGGAAAAGCCTGGAGCAAATCCATGCGGCCGGGCGTTATGCCATGGAGCGCCATCCGGGCACCCTCTTCTGGGAACAGAACTGGCGCAAAGGCGGATTAAGCGAACGGCGCAAAGCGATCATCGCCGAACACAACTTCTATAATCAGACCTATTGCGGATGTGAGTTCAGCCAAAAATAAATACCTGCAACTTTTTATCTCTCTCTTTTGTTTTAAGATCGTATGGATACCAATATTTTACTCCCTCTTTTGCTTACCCTGTTTGCCGGACTGGCGACCGGGATAGGTAGTTTGATTGCCTTTATTGCCAAACAGACCAATAAGCGCTTCCTCTCTTTCTCGCTGGGACTATCCGCCGGGGTGATGATCTACGTCTCGTTCGTGGAATTGCTTCGCAGCGCGGAAGACAGTCTGTCGGCCGAACTGGGCGCGCGCGAAGGGATGTGGGTGACGGTTGTCTGCTTCTTTCTGGGGATCGGCTTGATTGCCCTGATCGACAAATTGGTTCCTTCGTACGAAAACCCGCACGAGGCTCGTTCGGTAGAGGATATGCGGCAAAGGCCGGAACAGGTGAATGCCAAACTGAAACGCATGGGTATCATGACCGCCCTGGCCATTGGGATCCATAACTTTCCGGAGGGGATTGCGACGTTTATGGCGGCTGTGGAAAGCCCGACCTTGGGGATAGCGATTGCCGTGGCGATTGCCATTCATAATATCCCGGAGGGGATAGCGGTGTCTGTGCCTATTTATTATGCCACGGGCGATCGAAAAAAGGCCTTTCTGTATTCGCTTTTCTCCGGTATCGCGGAGCCTGTTGGCGCCCTGTTAGCCTGGTTGCTGCTGATGCCTTTTATGTCGCCGGTGATGATGGGCTGCGTGTTTGCCGGGGTAGCCGGCATTATGGTTTTCATCTCTTTAGACGAGTTGCTTCCTGCCGCCCGTGAATATGGCGAACATCATGTTTCTATTTATGGATTGGTAGCCGGAATGGCTATAATGGCGGTCAGCTTGATTTTGCTGGCGTAAGGGCGTTAAAGTGTAAGGTCGCCCGGGGCTTTAAAGCATAACTATTCGCTTTCCGGCAATTCATCCAATTCTTTGGCAACATCTTCCGAGGTGGACGTTTCGTTGTTGGCGCTATTCAGGTTTTTAAGGTCTGATACGTATTGCTGAAACTCTTTGTCGGTACGTAGTTTTTTCACAGCCATCTTAGCCGCGTTCTGTTGGGATTCCTTCTTGGAATAACCGATCCCAATGCCCATTTGCCGGTTGCCCAGGCAAGCCGCCGTCTGGAAGACTGGATTACCTTCGTTATCGGTGAAGTTTTCGATCAGGTCGAAAGAGATCTCCAATTTATTCTTTTGGCTCCATTCGATCAGGCTCGATTTGAAATTGACCTCTTTGCGGGCCAATACATCCAGGTCGATGTATCTGTTGATAATGCGTTCGGTCACAAACTGAAAGCAACGCCGGTAGCCCTGATCCAGGTAAACGGCGCCGATAAAGGCTTCCAGTGCATTGCCATACACATGGTTGTTGTGTGAGTTCATCCGGGCGGAGAAACGCACCATTTTGTCGAGGCCAAGCTCCACGGCTACGCGGTTCAGGGTATCGCGTTGTACAATCTTTGAGCGTGTGTTGGTCAGGAATCCTTCCCGTTTGTTAGGAAAATGTTTGTAGACGACGTCTGCGACGATCGAATCCAGGATGGCATCGCCCAGAAACTCCAATCGTTCGTTGTTGAGCCATCTGCCATCGTCCGCCTCGACCGACGAAGACTTATGCAGGAAGGCCTGTTCATACAACTGGACATTATTCGGATAGTATCCGGTTATTTTGTAAATAGACAGGTAAGGCTCCTTATCTTTTACCTTAAGGAGCCTTAACTTATTATTTAATTGCCTAAACACTTACTTTACAAACTTTTTTACAATAAGACAAGCGTTGTGCCCGCCAAATCCGAATGTATTTGAAAGCGCTACGTTAACCGTTCTTTTCTGTGCTTTGTTGAATGTATAATTCAGGTTGTAATCAATTTCAGGATCGTTATCGCCTTCCACATGATTGATCGTTGGAGGCACGATATCTTCTTCGACCGCTTTGATACAGGCAATAGCTTCGACTGCGCCCGCGGCTCCTAAAAGGTGTCCTGTCATCGATTTGGTCGAACTGATATTCAATTTGTAGGCATGTTCTCCAAATACATCTTTGATGGCTTTTACTTCCGAGATGTCTCCTACCGGAGTAGAGGTGCCGTGTACGTTGATATAATCAATCGCTTCGGGGCTCATTTCCGCATCAGACAACGCGTTACGCATCACTAATTTCGCGCCTAATCCTTCCGGATGAGAGGCTGTCAGGTGATAAGCATCTGCCGACATTCCCGCACCGGCCACTTCACAATAGATGTGAGCGCCACGGGCAATAGCATGTTCCATCTCTTCTAATACAAGACAACCGGCGCCTTCACCCATCACAAATCCGTCACGGCTCGCGCTGAACGGACGTGAGGCCGTTTCAGGTTCGTCATTCCGGGTCGACAGGGCGTTCATGGCATTAAACCCGCCGATTGCAGCAATGGAGATCGTGGCTTCCGCCCCTCCGGTCACAATGGCGTTGGCTTTACCCAAACGAATGTAATTGAACGCGTCCGCTATTGAATTGGTGGAAGAGGCACAAGCCGATACCGTCGCAAAGTTAGGCCCGCGGAATCCATATTTCATGGATATTTGTCCGGCTGCTATATCCGCGATCATCTTCGGGATAAAGAACGGATTGAAGCGGGGACCTCGCTCGGCATCATACCCCATCACCTCGTCTTCGAAGGTTTTGATCCCTCCGATACCGGCAGCAAAAATAACACCGATGCGATCTTTGTCTTCGTTTTCTACGTCCAACTTAGAATCTTCTACGGCGTCCTGGGCTGCTTTCAACGCTAACAGGGCATATCGGTCACACTTACGGGCTTCTTTGCGATCCATAATCTGTAACGGATCAAACCCTCTTACCTCGCAGGCAAATTGTGTCTTGAATTTAGATGCGTCAAACTGAGTAATAGGTCCTGCTCCACTTTTTCCATTAATAAGACCCTCCCAGGTTTCTGAGAGGGTATTACCTAATGGAGTAATAGCACCAAGACCTGTTACTACAACTCTTTTTAATTCCATACTTTAATGAATGGGTTGATTACTTCGCGTTAGCTTCGATATAAGCGACAGCGTCGCCAACTGTTGTAATCTTTTCTGCTTGATCGTCTGGAATAGAGATACCGAATTCTTTTTCGAATTCCATGATCAGTTCCACGGTGTCAAGAGAGTCTGCTCCTAAATCATTAGTAAAGCTCGCTTCGTTAGTAACTTCTGTTTCTTCAACACTTAATTTGTCAACGATGATAGCCTTTACTCTAGATGCAACTTCAGACATAACTTTTTCAATTTAAATTAATAATTAGAATATACTTCTTAAATTTGCAGTGCAAAGGAAAGAATTTTTTTGCGAACAAAGCAAATATAATTGGCTAAAATTACGAAAAACTGCACATAATTTCTTTTCGTGTGCAAATTCAAGCAGGTAAAATATATGAAAAACGTCGCTATCTTCGCTTCCGGTTCAGGCACGAATGCCGAAAACATCATTAAATACTTTCAAGGAAACCCTGAGATTCAAGTGGCCGTTGTTCTATCGAACAACCGCAAAGTGAAAGTACACGAAAGAGCGAAAAGCCTGAACGTGCCCTCTTTCCATTTCACACGGGAAGAGTTTGAAGAGGCAACCCCGGTGCTTCAGAAGCTGGCGGAATACAAAACCGACCTGATTGTATTGGCCGGTTTCATGAATAAGATATCCGATCCGATCCTGCAGGCATACCCCGGTCGGATTGTCAACATCCATCCGGCTCTTCTTCCGAAATATGGCGGCAAAGGCATGTATGGTATGCATGTACACGAAGCGGTGGTGGCCGCCGGAGAAAAAGAGACGGGCATCACTATACATTATATAGATGAACACTACGACGAAGGCGAAACCCTTTTTCAGGCAAAATGCGAAGTGGCTCCCGGGGACTCACCGGAGGAGGTAGCCAACAAAGTACACGCCCTTGAATACGCCCATTATCCACGGGTGATCGAACAAATCCTTTCCTGATTATTTTTTAAACAATACGGAGAATTCTATCGTCGATGGGCATCGACAGTACTGTCCATGCCCATCGACAGTACTGTCCATGCGCTTCGACAGTACTGTCGAGGCGCATGGACAGTAACATTTATCCACCCATTTGCAAGAATTATCCGCTTAGATTGAAGCGGAAGAGGGTAACTTGCGCTTGTAAAAATCACACCTGTTTTCACTAAAATAAATTGATATGAGTAAAATGGTAAAACGTCTTGTTTCCTGCCTATTTTTTGTCTGTTTAGTAAGCGCCGTAACGGCACAACAGCGACCTGTTGATCTTCCGGGTCAGCCTTCTGATTACAATGTAAGACCGACTGGTTATCCGCGCATTTTGCCCGGCAACCGGGCGACCTTCCGGGTGAAAGCCCCCGATGCCCAAAAGGTACAGATCGACTTGGGGAAAAAGTATGATATGCAACGGCATGATAATGGCGAGTGGACATGTACGACGGATCCGTTAGGCCCCGGTTTCCATTATTATTTCCTGATTATCGATGGTGTTTCGGTTGCCGATCCGGCCAGCCGTTCTTTTTACGGATGCAGCATGATGTCAAGCGGGATAGAAATCCCTTATGCGGAAGGCATCAACCACTTCTACCGGCAGGATGTGCCTACCGGCGATGTGCGCATAAAATATTATTTCTCACAAACGGCGAACGATTGGAAACGCATGTTTGTGTACACCCCTCCCGGTTACGACCAAAGCAATCAGACCTATCCGGTGCTTTACCTGCAACATGGCGGTGGCGAAGACGAAAGTGGCTGGTCGAGCCAGGGACGTACGGATATTATCCTGGATAATCTGATCGCAAAAGGCGAGGCCGTGCCGATGGTAATCGCTATGCTCGATGGCAATAGCCGCGATTTCAACGCCGAATTGTTCAACGACTGTATCCCGTTTGTAGAAAAGACTTTCAAAGTGAAAAAGGGAAAAGACTACCGGGCGTTGGCAGGATTATCGATGGGTGGTATTCAAACGCTGAATGCCAGCATCTCCCGTCCGGAAATGTTCTCTTATGTCGGTGTGTTCAGCTCCGGTTGGTGGGCAAGGGCTCCGCAGGGATTAGCCAATGATGACACGACCGAACAGTATTACACCCTGTTGAAAGAAAACAAAGACAAGTATAACAAAGGCTTCAAACAGTTCTGGATCTCCATGGGAGGACAGGAGGATATTGCCTATAATAACTGCCAGGTGATGATGAAGCGCTTTGATGAGATTGGCATCAAGTACACCTATTATGAAACACCCGGCGGGCACACCTGGCCTGTGTGGCGCGAGAGTCTCTACCGGTTTGCTCCATTATTGTTTAAATGAAAAGTATATAATAGTATTAATGAGTAAAAATTCTAAGTTATGAAAAATGTATTAAAAGTAGCCATGTTTTTCTTAATGGCTTTACCGCTGGTTGTAAATGCTCAGCAAAACCATGTATTCCCTCCGGGAACACAACCGAACATCCATAATATTAACGGGGCCGATTACCCCCGTATTGGCGAAGACGGACGAACCTATTTCAGGGTTTTTGCCCCGGATGCTAAAAAGGTAGAGATCAGTTTCCGCGGTGAGATGACCAGAGAGGACGACGGCCACTGGACACTCGTATCAAAGGGACCGGAAGTGGTAGGATTCCATTATTATCAGGTTATTATCGATGGCGTTAGCGTAGCTGACCCGAATGGTAAACCATTCTTTGGTATGGGTAAATGGGTGAGTGGTATAGAGATACCTGAAAAAGGAGTCGACTACTACAAACCGAAAGCGGTACCTCACGGAAGAGTAAATGAAAGCTGGTATTATTCAACTATCCGCAAAGAATGGCGTCATTGCTTTGTATATACTCCACCGAGTTACGACAAAGAGCCGAACAAGAAATACCCGGTGCTTTATCTGCAACATGGTATGGGTGAAAACGAAACCAGCTGGTCGCAACAGGGTAATATGAACTTCATTATGGACAACCTGATTGCCGAAGGCAAAGCGGTTCCGATGATTGTTGTGATGGATAATGGTAATATCGAAGTGTTTAAGACCGCTCCGGGCGAAGATCCTAACCAAGCTCGTCAGAAGTTCGGTGCCGACTTCCCCGACATTCTGTTGAAAGAGATCATTCCGCATATCGAATCGAACTTCCGTGCCCTGACCGATCGCGAAAACCGCGCTATGGCAGGACTATCCTGGGGAGGACTTCAAACATTTAATATTACGTTGAACAACCTGGATAAATTCTCTCACATTGGTGGATTCAGCGGTGCCGGTTCTATCAACCTGAATCAGTTAGACGAAGCCTACGGCGGTGTATTCAAAGACAAGAAAGCCTTTAATGAGAAGGTACATGTATTCTTCCTGGGTATCGGTTCGGAAGAACGTCCGGAGAGAACCCGCAACCTCAGCGAAGGATTGAAAGCAGCAGGAATCAACAATGTATATTACGAATCACCGGGCACAGCGCATGAGTTCCTGACCTGGCGTAGATGTCTGCATGAATTTGCCCCCCTGTTGTTTAAAAAGAAATAATGTATAACTCACTATAACATACTATAACGATGAATATTTTCCATCGAAAAACAGGATTGGCGATATGTTTTGCCGTGTTACTCGGGGTGTCCGCTTTTGCACAGAACGCGACACCGGCACCGGGAGCTTTCCCGCCGCCGAGACAAAACTACAAGATTCAAACGCCAACCAACCTGTCCGACTATTTCACGGAAGCGACCAAGGGTGTCGTCTCACCGGATGAAAAGGGTTTCATCCGCCGCTGGATGATACTGGAACCGATCGACAAACCGAATCGTACCAATACGGTCTTTACCGACAGCTATCTGCGCCAGGCATTCGATACGCTCTACTTCAAAAATCAGTTCACTATCTTACCCAAAGATGGAGAGAAAGTGAAAGTAGGCAAACAGAAACTGGCTTGGCATGCATTGGACAGCAAACTTTACAACGTGAAACTGTATCGTTTTGCTGCCGGCCTTAAGAAACAGGTGTATGGCCTGTTATTCTGGGCGGTAACTGTGATCGAATGCGAAGAAGACATCGAGAATGTTCGCTTTTCGGCAGGTTCCAATTCGGCCTCTATGTGGTGGTTGAACGGCGAGGAGGTATTGCTTCTTTCAGGTGACCGCCGCATGGTGGTGGATGACGGTCAGTCGCACCGGCTGACGCTGAAGAAAGGGCGGAACATCTTGCGCGGAGCCGTTATCAATGGCCCGGGTATGAGTGACTTCTGCGTTCGCTTTGTAGATGAGGACGGAAAGCCTGTTAAGAACTTTACAATCAGTTATCAATGAGTATGACAATGAAAACAAAAACTATATTATTGGGCACAATAGCCCTGATGTCTGCATTGACATTCGAAAAAGCATCTGCACAAATAGGTACTCCGTATATTCACGATCCCTCCAACATCATGGAGTGCGACGGTAAATACTATACGTTCGGAACGGGCGGCGGCGGATTGATTTCCGAAGACGGCTGGACATGGAACGGCGGAGCAGTACGTCCCGGTGGGGGCGCTGCACCGGATGCTCTAAAAATCGGTGATCGTTACCTGATTGCTTACAGCGCCACCGGTGGTGGATTGGGCGGCGGACACGCCGGCAAGGTACTTACCATGTGGAACAAAACATTAGATCCCAACTCACCTGATTTCGCCTACACTGAACCGATCGAAGTAGCCTCTTCGCTCGATGACGAAGACTGCGACGCGATTGATGCCGGATTATTGCTCGGCCCTGACGGTCGCCTGTGGTGTACTTACGGAACCTATTTCGGCTTTATCCGAATGGTGGAACTCGATCCCAAGACCGGCAAACGGGTGGAAGGCAACGAAGCGATAAATATCGCCATTGACTGTGAAGCCACCACCCTGATGTATCGCGACGGATGGTACTACCTATTGGGTACGCACGGCACCTGCTGTGACGGTCCGAACTCTACCTATAATATTGTCGTAGGCCGCTCACGCAATGTAACGGGACCCTACTTAGACAATGTAGGCAGAAGCATGCTGGAAGGCGGTGGTAAGATGGTTATTGCTGCTGAAAACCGCAAGACCGGCCCCGGACACTTCGGACGTTACATCGTGGAAGAGGGCGTAGAGAAGATGTCTTTCCATTACGAAGCCGACTTCGATCAGGGCGGTCGTTCTGTATTGGCCATACGCCCGATCGTGTGGAAAAACGGATGGCCCGTAGCCGGAGAAGCCTTTAAGGATGGAACCTACGAGATTGAGTCTGAACGCAGAGGGTATGCTCTCGAGCTTGCTGTCGATTTCGTACGCATGGAGAGTGTTAGACGTCGTGGTGGAGATCCAAATGATCCCCCGCTTCCTCCTGTGAAGTCGCAAACATTGAATGATGTGATCAGCACCTGGCCACAGGGAGATATCAATGTAAGAATAGGTGACTATATGTTCCGCCCCCATCAGAAGTGGACTATTACCGCTGTGCCTGAAGCCGGCGGATACCTGGGAGGTCCTTATTACAAGATTCTGATCGAAGGCACCAATCGTGCATTAGCTGCCACAGCGGATGCAGAGGTAATAGCCGTTCCTACGTTTACGGGAGCACCCGAGCAGTTGTGGAGAATCGATCAGTTGACAGACGGCACCTATCGGATTATGCCTAAAAAAGTACCGGGCAGCGATAAAGAACTGGTATTGATTTCTGCAGGCGACAGCACGCCTTCACTCGGCAAATTCGACATGAACAGCGATAACTCTAAATGGAATTTCCGTAATCCCTAAGAGTTGCCTGTCTTTAAAATATAATCCCCTCCCGGTCGTGCGACCGAGAGGGGATTATTTTATGTATTAAAAAGTATTTTAACGATTTACATATTGGAATACTCCGGATGGTCGTTATATTTGTCTTACTTATGAAAAAGATAATTTTACTTGCGCTTATAGTTCTGTCATCATGCGTTTTAAATAATAAAAAAAATGAAGTTGAGACAGTGGAGTCGAATAACGACACCTACATTATAGATATAGATAATGTAAAAAAAGAGGGGATTATAAAAACATCGTCCTTATTCAAAGATGTAACTACAATTCCTTTAGAGACAAAAGAAAATTGTTTGATTGGAGAAATAAGCAATATACAAATCACTGATGACTACATATTTGTATTGGACAAGAAACATGCTGAATCGTTGTATGGATTTCATAAGAATGGTTCTTTTTTTATGAAATACGGGAATGTAGGACATGGACCAGGCGAATACCTTTCGATATCTGATTTCACCATAAACAAAGACGACCATGAGATCCTTATCTTCGACAACCACTCTATGAAGGTATTATGTTACGACATGAATAGTGGCGATTATATTCGGTCTATACCTGTAAGCGGGGAAGGACTAACCCGGTTTAACATACAGTATGTTGAAAACATATTATATATGGATAACTATTCGGAAGAAGATCTTGACGAGGGTTCATATTTGATGAATTATATCTATTTAAACAACCCGGAAAAAGAACACCAAATTTTAAAATCCACAGATTACAACAAAGGTTTCAGTGGAATTATACTCACAAATGACTCTTTTTATTCCAGAACATATGGAAGCCCTAAATACATCTCTTTTTGGGGGAATACTATCCTTTCATTAAATGCCGACTCTGTGACTCCATACGCGGTATTAAAAAGTAGTAAATTCATATCCAAGGATGATCTAAAAGGTTTAGACTTCAAACATGACAATGATGCGTGGGATAAAATATATGAAAAGAATAAAATATACAGAATAAGTAACTACTTAGAAACTGATCAATACATATACTTTCAATTCTTAGAAGGGCTTACAGGCAATACCATTTTATTCTATAAAAACGATCGATCCGTCATGCTTTTTGATATAATTATGGACGATATGGTATATGCAAATCCAGAAAAAGCAGTCTTATTTCATAACTTCATCTGCTCGGACTCAAAAGGATTGTATGCATATATTCATCCACATAAAATGCATGAGTTTTATGAAATAGCTCAAAATGGATTTTTGTCAAAAAGTATACAAGAAGAGAACTTTCTATCCAATTTAAAAGAAGATTCTAATCCAATAATATTTTTCTATTCAACAGATAAATAACACCACTACTACCCGGATTAAAGCTCCGAAATAGGACAAACAAATAACAATTTGCAGTCACTAAAAAAAACAACAATGAAGCAATTTTATATTACACTTTTCATTCCGATCATATTCCTTTCATGCAATGCAAAAAAAGAGCAAGGGGGAAATATCGAGGTTTCCACACATACGATCAATGTAAACAATGTTGAAAAAAAGGAAAAGATTTTGTTCTCTGACTATTTCAGCAAAGTCACAGCTATCGTTTTAGAGACACATGATGACGCTATAATTGGAGATGTTTCGGGGATTCAAGTGACTGACAGCCTCATATTTATACTGGACAAACTGCGGACAAACAGTCTTTATGCTTTCAAGAAAGACGGAACGTTTGTACGAAGAATAGGCAGCAACGGACAAGGACCTGAAGAATATATTGATGTTTCTGATTTTACCATCGATCCCCAAAATGAAGAAATTTATTTAATGGATCCTGAATCAAATAAAATAAACATATATAACTATCAAACAGGCCAGTTTATCCGTTCCATCAAATTGGGGGAAAATGATATAAATACCAAGCATATTCAGTATTTCGACAACAAACTATATGCCGATGCTTTTTTCTATGACATGAACAAAAAGGAAAAATATCTACTACAAGAAATAGATCCTAAAACA
Source organism: Parabacteroides sp. PFB2-10 (assembly GCF_029893085.1). Taxonomy (GTDB): domain Bacteria; phylum Bacteroidota; class Bacteroidia; order Bacteroidales; family Tannerellaceae; genus QVMG01. Next base: position 11,936 of record NZ_JARXWI010000016.1, on the reverse strand, counting down.
GGAACACAGGTCGGAACATTTTTAGACGCAAATGCCCACCAGAGAAACTGGTCATCTTTAGCGACAAAAGATGAAAGTTTTTTTTATTCACGGAACAGCAGGCAACCTAAATATATCAGGCTATTCATGAATACTGTCATAGGGATAAACGAGGATGGAATCTCTTCATTCCTTACACTCGAAGACAATCAATGGGTGACGGTTTCGGATGTTGAAAAAATCAAAGAAGACACACCAGAAGACTTCCTACTTGAGAAAATTCATCAGAAAAAAATATCATACGACATATTTAACTTTATGGAATGTGGCGATTTGATCTTTTTTGGATTCAGAAACAACTTCAAACAAACATATATATTTTACGATTGTAAAAACAACAACTTAAATATCACGAATGAGGTTGAAAACGATTTACTTTATTGTAAAAATGGTTTCCTTGAAAAAATAGGATGCGCAGACAAAAATGGAGTTTATGGATACATTTCGTCATACGCCATTCCTATATTTAAAAACTTCATAACGGATGGATATGTAAATAAAAACATAAAAAACTACGAAGCATTAGAAACAATATCTGAAGACTCTAATCCTATACTGATTTATTATGAAAAATAACACACAAAATATCTATGTGTTACTATGGATTGTCATTACGCTATCTTCCTGCACCGAAAAGCAAGACAAAGCTGTTCAGTCCACTATTTCTTTAAAAGAAGTACAAGGGGAAACATCACATGATGAACTCTTCGAAATCGTTGATTGTACCCCTATGGAAGCATCATCAACAAGCCTTATGGGTGATATTGACAAAATGCAAGTCTATCAAAACAAATATTATATATTAGATAAAATAACAACAAAAAAAGTGTTTGTTTTTAATTTTGACGGCTCTTTCAGTCACTCTATCGGATCCATAGGCAGCGGTCCCGGCGAGTATATTAACATACAAGATTTCACAATCGACAAAGAAAATGAGCAAATTGTTTTATTAACAACTCCGTCATTAGTCTATATCTATGATATGGCTGGTAGCTTCCTGCATTCAAAGAAAATAGGAGATCCGCTGTTTTGGAGCATTTGCAGTTCGCCAGAGGGATTTGTTTGTTCAACAAACGAAAAGATATTTACAGAAGAAGGAAATACTTTTCAATTGTTTTCATTCGATAAAGAATTCAACCTAAAAGGGAAAAATATCTCTTTACCCCCTGAGCAGATAGCATTTCTTCCTTTCATCACGAATCCACTTATCGACACCAAAAAAGAGATCGCCTATTTTGACAACTTTACTTCAACTCTTTCCCTTTTTCCTTACAATGCTATTCAGGAAATTCAATCATTTCATTTTGAATTAAATGATGCGGTACCCGGAGAGGCCTGGTCTAACCCCCAATTATTTATAAACAACCAACGGAATTACAGCTTTTTCTTAGAGGCGTATGTTATTGAAAGTACATTATGGGCTTTTATTGTAAACAAAGGGAAAATCGCTTTCCTCAAGTTTAACACGGAGACAGGAGAAAAAGTATTTAACGACTATCAAGATTATTTTCCAAAAATACTAACCTACGATGATGGTTATTTCTATTCTTCATTAAGTCCCACTTCTATTTTAGAGGGCGAAGATCGGCAATACCCATTAAACCCCTCCGCCATTCACCCATTAGAAGAAGATGGCAATATGGTCATTGTAAAATACAAATTAAAATGATGTATAGAGTAGAGAAGATCGGCCTGGCAGCATCGAAGGCTGCCTTTCCAATCTAACGATCTCACCGTTCGTTTTCGCACCCCACCTCCCCAAATGTTAAAATAGCGATTGTAAGCAAAACGGACGTTTTACTTACAAATCCATACGTTAAAAAGTGTTTCTCCCGGGAGTTTGTCTCCGAAGTCCTGCTTTTTTGCGCGCAAAGTCCCGCCGAAATTACAAATCGTAAATTAGGGGTTTCGCCAAAAACAGGCAAATTAACATTTGTTTACACCATTTAAATAGCGTAACTATGCTGCGATTGCGGTTGATCTATTTACTTATCCAACCAGGGCGAGGGGTTTAGTTTGGTTTTTTCTTTCCAGAGTTGGAAGTGGAGGATGGTTTCGTTGGCGTTTTCGTTGTCGCTGAATATGCGTCCGATGGGCTGGCGGGTTTTCACCTTATCGCCGGCTTTCACGTAGACCTGACTGAGATTGCTATACACCGTCAGGTAATTCCCGTGGCGAACAATTACCGAATTATTATAACCGGGCACCACAAATACGCGGGTCACCTCACCGTTGAACACAGCACAGGCATCGGTGCCGGGGGAGGTCTGGATATCTATTCCGCTGTTATTCATGCGCACATATTTCAATTGGGCATGTTGCTGCTCGCCAAAAGTGCCTACAATGGCATATTGTCCTTCTAAGGGGAAGGGTAGTCGTCCCCGGTTGCTGGCAAAGTCGTCCGAGAGTTGTTTTTCGGCTTTGGTCATCGCATAACCGCCTTTACTGTCAGCCACGCGAGTCGGTTCTTTTCCTCCCGGTTGCATCTTCGAGGCGGCTTCTGCCCGGGCAATCTCTTCGGCGATCAATTTCTCGATTTGTCGGTTTAAGGCCTGCGCTCGTTGTTGTTTTTGCTTCAATTGCGCTTGCAGTTCCTTTTGGCGCTTATTGAGCTGCTGCACCTCTTTCTTCTGATTGCTTTCTTCGGTAACCAGTTTTTTGTTTTCTGTTTCGCGCTCATTCAACAGCTCCTGCTTTTCGGCACGTGTTTGTTGCAAGGCTGCCTGCTTGGCGGTTATCTCCTTTTGTTTTTCAACAATGGTTTGCGCCTGTTGCTTTTGCCAGTAGGCAAACTCCCGAAGATAGCGCATACGACGCATCGACTGGGAAAAGTTCTCAGCCGAAAGCACGAAAAGCAATTTGTCTTGCGAATTGGCACGTCGTTGCAGACGTTGAGCCGACTGCTTGTAGTTGTCCTGTTTCTGTTTCAACTCCTTCTCCAATTGGCTGATTTCATTGCGCAAACCGGTTATTTCCTGGTCGATAGCGGCCGTTTCCTGCATAAGCAGGCGGATCACTTTCTTGCGCTGAAGGATCTGGTTTCCTAAAAGATTGAGTCGGTTCAGGTAGTTCTTAGTCGTATTCTCCGTCTCTTTAAGGAGTTTGTTGGTCATTTCGATCTCAGCCAATGCCTCTTTGCGTTGTTGTTCCAAACGCTGCACTTCAGGCGACTTCTGTTGACTGTAAGCCGCCTGCAAAACGCATGAGAGCAATAGGGTGATCCAGAAAAGACGCATATACTTATTCGTTGTTTTTTTGCAATGCTTTGATGAGGTCTGCCAGCGTGATTCGTTGATACTTATCCGGGATCGAACCGGCCACCTGTACCGGGATGTCGGTCTGTATCCGGGTAAACTGAATCTTCAAGCCACCTTTTGTTTCTCCTTTATCTAATAGTTTCACATCCATCACCGTAGGAAACGGCTGTCCTTCGGTCAATACAAAAGCGGAATACAACCACTCGAGCGCCATGGTCTCTTCCCGGTTGGTGATGAAGGTGGAGAGTAATTTTTCTTCTCCATCCGCTTTGAAGGTATAATATAGTCCCGATTTGTCGGTTGCTTTGATCTCTGCACTACTCCCTTCCTGATTCAACAAAAAGCGGTTATACAATGCCGGAGTCAGGCTCTCTTCACCGGGGAAAAACAAGTGATTGACAAAAAGTGATTGCAGGTTGTTGTAGTTGAAAACAATTGGGGTCTGCCCTTTCATTTGGGCATAGTTTTCTGCCAGGTAACGTTTATTCATCCGGTCGATAAAACGAATGCTGTCACGATCCATCTCCAGGCGTATCACCTCGATGCCCATGATCGGTTGAACGGAAAGCACAAAAGCGCTATCACGCACCATCTTCAATTCGGCTCGTGAGCTCAACTCTTTGCCGGGCATCTTCACTTCGACATTCATCCGGGCGTTCAGTGTTTCGAACCGGAAGGATTGCTCACGGATGGATTCAAAGAAATCGAAATGCGCTTTGGCTTCGCCTGCCGCTACGGTCGCCACCTTCTGGGTCGATTTACATCCGCTGAGGCATACAACAGCGATAGCGGCGATCAAACAAAGTAGTGTGTATCGGATTGTTCTCATATCGACGTGTTATTCTTCCAAATAGGTCTCTTCCGCAATCTTACGATCCAGGACTTCCCCTTCTTTGCCCAGCTCTTTCGCCTTCTTCCACTGTTCGACGGCTTTTTCTTTATCACCGATCATATAGAGGATATCCCCGTAGTGGTCTACCAGTTCGGAGCTGTTCGTATCATCCCGCTCAATGGCTCGCACAATATAGATTTTCGCCAGTTTGTATTCTCCCTTCACAAAGAGGATCCAGGCGTATGTGTCGAGGTAGGTCGCATTCTCAGGCTCCATATTGATTGTTTGCAAACTCATGCGCAAAGCCTTGTCTAAGTCTTTCTTGTCTAAAGCAAGGAAGTAGGCATAGTTGTTGAGCACCATTACGTTGTTCGCATTATATTTCAGTGCTTCATCGTATGCTTCATAGGTCTTATCCATCTGCTTCATCTGGTAATAGATATCGCCCATCTGTCCGTAAAAGTCCGATTTCAGGCGTCCGTTTTCCGCAGGTATAATTGCAATACCGTCGCGGTAAACCTGCAAAGCCTCTTCGTATTTGTCCTGCTGGTAATAGGCAATGCCCAAATAGAAATAATATTCCGGCGCACCCGGGAATATGTCCATGCAGGTGGTGCAAATACGAACCACCTCGTCTAATTCTTCATGGCGCATAGCGAGGTTGAGCAACTGCTGCCAGGCCGATGGATTGGCCGGTTCCATTTCGGTCACCAATTGGAACTGGAATTCGGCTTCTTCTTTTTTCTCTTGAGCCGTAAGCAAGCTTCCATACATTAGCTTCAGGTCGATATCCTCCGGGTGTTGCTCAATCAATTCGTCAAAGATGACATTAGCCCCCTCCATGCCCTTCTCGGTCTGCTGCAGGCGGATGATATAGCGGGAAAGTATACCGACTTTGGTTTCCACATCAAGCTTTTCGTTTACCAACGCATCCCGGATCAAGGATTCCGAAGCGGTGTTATCGCCTATTGCTTCGTAATAGTTCGACATGGAAACGATATAATAGGGATTCTTCGGATCTATCTTATGAGCCTTTTCATAATTTTGCAAGGCCTTGTCCATCTCTTTGTTCTCCAGGTATAAATCGCCCAGCATAAGTGGATAACGCGCTTCCATTGGGAATTTATCGGCTAACTTTTCTATTTCTTTGTAGGCTTTCTCCTTCTCTTCAATTTGCATATAGAGACGGAACTTCTGTTGGGAAAGCGCCTCATTCATACCGACTGCCGACTCCAGAGTGTCGTATGCTTCGATCGACTCCGCGATATCACCCTTCTGCGTCAAGGCTTCCGCCAGATAAAACACCAATTCCATCTTCTCCGGATATTGCTTAGACAGCTTCTGGTATTCTTCTACGGCTTCGTCGAACATGCCGAGCGATCGGTTGACCGACGCCAAGGCCATCCGGTAGGTGTAATTGTCGGAGCTATTTTCAACGGCACGACGCAGGTATTCTACTGTTTTCTCCGGGCGGTCGAGCTGCATATAGAAGAACGACAGCTCATACAAAACCGGCGCAGCGGTCGAGTCGATCGACAAGCAATGCGAAAGCGCGTCGAAAGCCGCGTCGTATTTTCCCGCTGCTTTCAGATTAAGCCCTTCATAATAGTAATAATCAAACTTACGCTGGTCGGTAATAGAGAGAGCTGTAGCCAAAGCAACCTTCTTCCCCTTTTCTGCCGATAAGGGGGAAAAAGCAGATCCGGCAACGGTTAAAAGAAGAAATATATAAAGGATACGCATATATATGTTGTTTTGCTTATTTCTTTCCGGTATGTCCGAAACCGCCCGCTCCGCGTTCGGTCTCATCGAGTTCTTCTACGGGTTCCCAGGCAACCTGGCTATGGGTCGTTATCACCATCTGGCAGATACGTTCGCCATCATTCACCGTAAACGGTTCGTTGGAAAGATTGACTAAGATAATGCCTATTTCTCCCCGGTAGTCGGCATCGATGGTGCCCGGGGTATTGAGCAGGGAGATGCCATGTTTGATGGCTAATCCGCTGCGTGGACGCATCTGCGCTTCATAGCCTTCGAGCAGGGATATAAATAATCCCGTTGGGATCAGCTTGCGCTCCAACGGGTTCAATACGACGGGTTCGTCCAAATTGGCACGGATATCCATTCCTGCCGATAGAGGAGTTGCGTAAGCAGGAAGCGGATGATGAGACTTGTTTACTATCTTTACTTTCATGTCCTTTGTAGTTAAAGTAGTCAAACAGGATTTGACTATTTCGTTCTGAAGCACGAAGATAGCTATTTATTCGTTATGCCAGTCTCCGTTCTCTTTTATTAACGCTACTAAACGTTCTACGGCTTCCTCTTCGGGAATATTTTTCAACACACATTCTTTCCCTTTATACAGGCTGATCCGGTTGCGTCCAGCCCCCACATAACCATAGTCGGCATCAGCCATTTCGCCCGGTCCGTTGACGATACAGCCCATAATTCCGATCTTCAGGCCTTTCAGATGGGAAGTAGCCTCTTTGACACGGGCAATGGTATCTTGCAGATTAAACAGGGTGCGACCGCATCCCGGACAGGAGATATATTCTGTTTTGCTGATCCTCACCCGCGCGGCCTGCAGGATGCCAAACATGCAGTTGTCCAAAGCGACAGGGTCTCCGGTCTCATTATGTAGCATAACACCATCGCCGAAACCATCGAGCAACAGCGTGCCAAGATCGGCTCCGGCTTTAACTTGTAGCGCTTCGGGATCCGGTTCGTAATAGTCGCGTTGCAACACAACAGGGGCGTCGCATCCGGCACCGATCAGGCGATGCATAGCAGCCCGTTGAGCGCCGACTCCGTTGCGATGCACCGTGCTCAGGATCACGACCACACGCGGATCGGCATGGATCAGTCGGATCAATGAATCGGTCAGTTCCAGGCTATTGATGCGCAAGAATTTGATCTCCGCCTCGAAATGTTTCATCTCTTCCGCCTCACAGGCAATAAAACAGGGATAACAAGCGGGTCGTTTCTTCCAGAAATGCGAATCGACCAGTAAGGGCAAATGGTCGGGCAGGTTATCAGGATCTTCCTTTCCTATGTAGAAATAATCGGGAAGAAGCGATGGGTTCATCTCGAAAGAACCCTGGGTGCGGTCAGAAATAACAACGGGAGGCTGCCCTCCTCCTATGTTGCGGATGGCGCGGCTTAGGCGCCTTGTCGGAAAGATCGGGTCATAACCGGCGGAGAGTTTTCCTTCGATCGGTTCGTGCCCCTCCCGCTCCCGGATATAATCGACCAGTTTACGGGCAACGGGCATTTCCGCTTCCGGCTCTTCACTCAGTGAGACGCGAATCGTATCCCCGATCCCATCCGACAGGAGCGTTCCGATGCCTACCGCGCTCTTGACGCGCCCGTCTTCACCGTCGCCGGCTTCCGTCACGCCCAGATGAAGGGGGTAGTGCATATCTTCCGCTTCCATCGTCTGCACGAGCAGGCGTACCGTTTGCACCATCACCACCGTGTTGGAGGCTTTGATCGAGATCACCACATTCGGAAACTCCTCCTCCCGGCAGATACGCAGGAACTCCATGCAGGAGGCAACCATGCCTTGCGGCGTATCTCCGTAGCGGCTCATGATGCGATCCGAGAGCGAACCATGGTTCACTCCGATGCGGATAGCGGTGTGTTCTGCTTTACAGATAGCCAAAAAAGGAAGGAAACGTTTCCGGATCTTCTCCACTTCCGCCGCGTACTCTTCATCGGTGTATTCGATCTGACTGAAAGTCTTCACCCTATCCACATAATTGCCCGGATTAATACGCACCTTTTCAATCTGATAGGCCGCCACATCGGCGGCTTTCGGATTGAAATGGATATCGGCTACCAGCGGAGTCGTATAACCCAAGTCGTTCAATCGTTTCCGTATCTCTCCCAGGTTAAGGGCTTCGCGCTCGCCTTGAGCTGTGAAACGAACATATTCCGCCCCTGCTTCGATTAGGCGTACCGCCTGGTCGACAGCCGCCTCCGTATCCATCGTCGACACATTCGCCATCGATTGTATGCGGATCGGACGCACGCCTCCCATCGGAGTAGTGCCTATCTGTACTTCGGAAGATGTACGGCGGGTGTAATTAAACATGGCTCTATTTAATGGATAATTGATAATTGATAATTGATAATTACTATCTCAGTTTCCTTCTGGGGTGGTGAGAGCAACTATCCATTATCAATTATCCATTATCAATTTGTCTTGTGTTTATAGCTTACTTGTGCTAATTCGGCATTCGCCTTTACGATTTTTTTCTTCAGGTCTTCTTTGTAGGCAGCCAGTTTGTCCTGTAATGCTTCGTCGCCTACAGACAACATCTGTACGGCAAGAATACCGGCGTTCAACGCGCCGTTGATACCTACGGTTGCCACAGGAATGCCGGGAGGCATTTGCACAATGGCCAACAGGGCATCCATCCCGTCCAATGTCGAATTAATAGGTACGCCGATCACCGGGAGTGTTGTCATGGAAGCAATCACGCCGCACAGATGCGCGGCCATGCCGGCTGCCGCGATAATAACCTTTATGCCCCGCTCCTTAGCTCCTTTGGCAAAAGCCTCCACCTCGGCAGGTGTACGGTGGGCAGAAAGTGCGTGCATCTCGAACGGAATCTCCATCTCGTCGAGAAACGCAGCGGCTTTTTCCATCACGGGCAGATCCGAAGTGCTGCCCATGATGATACTAACTATTGGTTTCATTTCGCTATCAATGCTTCATAGTCGCTGGCCGACAGCAATGCGTCTACCTCTGACAAGTCGGAAAGAGTAACCTTCACCAGCCAGCCTTTGCCGTAAGCGTCTTCATTTACCAGTTCCGGTTGGTCTTCCAGTTCAGCGTTTACTTCTACTACCTTACCGCTCACAGGCATAAAGAGATCAGATACCGTTTTAACAGCTTCAATTGTTCCGAATACCTCTTCTTGGTCTAAGGTTTCACCTTCTGTAGTGATGTCTACGAAAACGATTTCACCTAATTCACTTTGTGCATAATCTGTGATACCGATAAAAGCATCATTACCTTCTACACGGATCCACTCATGATCCTTTGTGTACTTTAAATCTGCAGGAAAATTCATAATTTTTCGTGTTTTTATTTGATAAATAAATGTAGATAACTCATAGAAACAGCCGAGAAAACAGATACAAATCCCAAGGCAAAGCCGGCGTAGGTCTGCATGGGGGTATGACGTTTAAGATAGATACGTGACATAGCCAGTAGCCCCGCCCCTATAATCAGAATGATAAATCCGACATACGGATTCATCATGTGAATGCGGCAGACGCCCATCACTCCGCCCAGCAATCCTCCCATACCCAACGAATGAGCGCTTATCTTCCAGACGAAATTGATACAAAGTGCTAACACCAATGCAATGCAGCCTCCGACTACAATCGCTATCAGCCAGAAAGGCATGCGCATCCGATAGAGATAGTATAAGCAGGACAACATAGATATAATGATAATAAGATAAGGAACGGCTCGTTCTTTCCGATCGGTCAATTCGGCATCTGTTGCGGCACCGTTGTAGATCAACAGTAAAATAAAAAGACCCGGGATCAGTGCCGTGGTCAGAAAGGTGCCACCCAGGATTGCCAACTTGACTGAAGTAGGGTATTCCGCCAGATAGGTCTGCGTCAATGCAAGAAGGACTCCATACGTGACAACCAGTAACGGATGGAAAAGAATTGAGATTATATTCGATAGTATCTTCATCAGGTTACAAAGTTATATTTCTTTTCTGAGGCGGGCAACCGGTATCCCTAATTGTTCGCGATATTTTGCAACAGTCCGCCGGGCGATGATATACCCCTTTTCTTTCAGTATCTTTGCCAGCTCCTCGTCTGTCAGCGGCTTACGCTTATCTTCCGCCTCTATATGTTCCTTCATAATCTTCTTCACTTCACGGGTAGAAATCTCTTCGCCCGTATCGGTTTGCATGGATTCCGAAAAGAAATATTTAAGAGGGTAAACACCGAAATTGGTCTGCACATATTTGCTATTGCTCACACGTGAGATGGTAGAGATATCATAACCTGTCTTCTCCGCAACATCTTTCAGTATCATCGGACGCAGGCTGGCATCGTCGCCCGTAAAGAAAAATTCCTGTTGCAACAGGATAATCACCTCCATCGTACGCCGCAATGTCTCCTGTCGCTGTTTGATCGCTTCGATAAACCACTGGGCAGAGTCTAATTTTTGTTTGACAAACTGCACCGCATCACGCATTTCGGAGGTCTGGTTGGCCTTATTGCCAACATAATCCTGAAACATCTCCGCATATTCGCGGTTGATATGCAGGTCGGGCACTCCCCGACTATTCATGCTTAATATCAGCTCACCATTATGTGCCTCTACGATAAAATCCGGGATAACCAGGTTCATCGCCGTCTCCAACGAGCTGCCCCAACTACTTCCTGGCTTGGGATTCAACGAAGTGATTTCCTGAATAGCCGCTTTCAAGGCAGACTCGTCTACGGACAATCCACGTAATATCTTGTCGTAATGCTTTCGCGTGAAGTCATCGAAATAATCGGAGAGCAGGCGAATGGCTAATGTAACAGCAGGTGTTTTCGTCCTCCTGTCTAATTGCAATAAGAGACATTCCTGCAGATTGCGGGCACCGATGCCTGCCGGTTCAAAATCCTGAATGACATACAGGATCGATTCGATTCCTTTTTCATCAACATCTTGCCCAGCCTGGAAGACCAGATCGTCGGCAATAGCCGCCAGATCCCGGCGCAAATAGCCGTCATCATCCAGATTTCCAATGATGTATTCAGCTATTTTCATTTGTGTTTCATCCAGCTCACGCAATCCCAATTGTTGCAAAAGTGCCTCCTGCAAAGACTCGCCTATAGAGAAAGGCACATCCTCCTTGCGCTCCGAACGCTCACTCATCTCACGCAATTTGTAATCGGGAATATCATCTTCCGTCAGATAATCGCCTAAAGAAATATCCACCGCCGAGTCTTCATTGGTATCCTCCGCTTCCATGCCTTCAAACTCCTCCGCCTCTTTCCCCTCTTCCAAGGCAGGATTCTCCTCCAGCTCGTGCTTGACCCGTTCCTCCAACTCAATAGTAGGCAACTCCAACAACCGGATCAACTGGATCTGTTGCGGAGAAAGTTTTTGCTGGAGTTTTTGTTGTAATTGTTGTTTTAACATAAAAACAAAACACGTTTTACAGGAGTCTCTTCCTCATTAGCTTTGGAATGCAAATATAGGTGTTTACCTTTTTATTTGTAGACAAGATATGAAAATAGTTCTGATGTCAGGAGTTTTTATCTATCTTTGAAGAAGAGGTTCTAAATCATATTCACTAAATAAATAAAACAAACATGTTACTGACAACCACAAACACCCTGGATGGGAAAGAGATTATTGAATATTTCGGGATTGTATCCGGTGAGACCATCATCGGAGCCAACATTGTGAAAGACTTCTTCGCCGGTATTACGGATATTGTCGGAGGCCGGTCGGGCGCATACGAAAAAGTATTAAAGCAGGCAAAAGATGCCGCTTTACAAGAGATGAGCGATCAGGCAGCACGTCTGGGAGCGAATGCGGTTATCGGCATTGATCTCGATTATGAAACAGTAGGCTCCGGCAACTCCATGCTGATGGTTACCGCTGCCGGCACTGCCGTACGTTATCGCTAAAAGGAGCTAAAGAAAATAAGAACCTTTAAGCCTTTAAAGCCCCTTTAAACCAAAAAAGAGCCTGTTCAATTAAGAACAAGCTCTTTTCACTTTAAATCGGCAGCTACCTACTCTCCCACCTTGTGAGCAGTACCATCGGCGTGGTG
>NZ_JARXWI010000015.1 GCF_029893085.1 Parabacteroides sp. PFB2-10 | reverse complement strand
ACTTTTTCCACAACCCCCCCACGCACACCCCACCTGTTATAGGGAGAATTCTATCGTCGATGGGCATGGACAGTACTGTCCATGCCCATCGACAGAACTGTCCATGCGCTTCGACAGTACTGTCGATGCCCATCGACGATAGAATGATGGCTGGAGAAAAATACTTCTTAGAGAAACATTTGCTTTACGCCTTTGGGTAAGGGCATGTGTTTTCGTTAAACTTTTCCTATGTTTGTAGGATGATATATGTGAAAAGATTGAAGCAGTTATTGCTTTTTCTCTTTTTTGTTTTTTCATTCTTCTCTTGCGGAACGAAACAACAAAAGGTGGTGTTGCCGGCTGATTTTAAGGGGCCGGAGGAGTTGTCACGCTTATACGGGGTGCGCCTGACTCCGAATGATAATATTTTTCTGTACAACGAAGGATCGAAGTGGCTGGGCGTGCCATACCGTTCGGGTGGATTGACCAAGAAAGGGGTCGACTGTTCCGGTTTGGTGACGAATATATACCGGGAGATTTATGGCAAACAATTGTCGCGATCATCGGCGGATATGTTGAAACACGATTGTCGGAAGGTGGGGCGCGATCGTTTGCAGGAGGGTGACCTGGTCTTCTTTCGGACAGACGGCAGCCGGAAGAAAACACCCAACCATGTAGGCATCTACCTGAAAAATGGCCGTTTTATTCATGCCAGCACCTCCCGTGGCGTTATGGTCAGCGCCCTGAGTGAGCCTTATTATGTGCGTACATTCATTACCGGAGGAAGGGTAAAATAATGAAATAATAACTATCTTTGTTCCCCGAAATAATCAATCAAAAAAGACTATATGCTGACGCTTAAAGTTATTACAGAAAATACCGACGAAGTGATTCGCCGCCTTTCCCGTAAGCATTTCGATGCCAAAGAAATCGTAGACCAAGTGATTGCACTCAATGAGTTGCGCAAAAAAAGCCAGACAGAACTGGATAGTAATCTGGCAGAATTGAATCGCATCTCGAAATCGATCGGCGCCTTAATGAAAGAGGGTAAAAAAGAAGAGGCTGAAACAGCACGCGCTCAGGTGGGCACGATGAAAGAGGCCAATAAGGTTCTGGAAGAAACAAAAGCGAATGCGGAAAAGGAGATGCACGATCTGTTGGTGCAGATCCCGAATATGCCTCATGATTCGGTGCCTGAAGGAAAGGTAGCCGAAGACAATGTGATTGAAAAGACGGGCGGAGTCATTCCGGTGTTGGGCGAAGATGCGTTACCTCATTGGGAATTAGCCAAGAAATATGATCTGATTGACTTCGAACTGGGCGTGAAGATTGCCGGTGCCGGATTCCCTGTCTATAAAGGAATGGGCAGTCGTTTGCAGCGTGCGCTCATCAATTTCTTCTTAGATAATGCACGTGAAGCAGGCTATCTGGAGGTGCAACCACCCTATGTGGTAAATGCCGATTCTGCTTATGGTACGGGAAATTTACCTGATAAAGAGGGACAGATGTACCATGCAACCGTTGATGATCTTTACCTGATCCCAACGGCAGAGATACCGGTTACCAATATTTACCGCGATGTGATCTTGAACGAAACCGACCTACCGGTGATGAATACCGCCTATTCGGCCTGTTTCCGTCGCGAGGCGGGCTCTTACGGCAAGGATGTGCGTGGGTTGAACCGCTTGCATCAATTCGATAAGGTGGAGATTGTACGCATTGACAAACCAGAACATTCCTATGAATCATTGCAGGAAATGGTCGCTTATGTAGAGTCCTTGGTGACCAAACTGGAACTTCCCTGGCGGATCCTGCGCCTTTGCGGAGGGGATATGAGCTTTACTTCGGCGTTAACCTTTGACTTCGAGGTCTATTCTGTGGCACAACAGCGTTGGCTGGAGGTAAGCTCTGTGTCTAACTTTGAAAGCTATCAGGCCAACCGTCTGAAGTGTCGCTATCGCAATGCGGATAAAAAGATTGAGCTTTGTCATACGTTAAACGGTAGTGCGTTGGCTCTGCCGCGTATCGTTGCCGCCCTGCTTGAAAACAATCAAACACCGGAAGGAATCCGTATACCCAAAGCCTTGGTTCCTTATACCGGTTTTGACTTAATTAAATAAGATAAATAATGATGAAAAAAACTCTTGGTTTAGCAGTACTTGTATTGCTAACGGGTTGTCAGGCTGGTAACATAAGCCCAACCCCTGAAGCTATGAAAATTGATGTTGTCGGAAATACCTATGTAACCGACGGACATAAAAGTGCCAAAGTATCCCCGCAGGGGATTCAGGAATGGTCGGGATCGGAGGCCGTTCTCTCGACCTGGTTCAAACTGAGCCATACCGGCGAATTACGATTATTTATGGAACTCCCGGAGGATGTGACACCTGCCACGTTGCAGGTGCGTCTGTTCGACAAAGTCTTTACGCTTAAAGTGGAAAACGGGGAATCTCCTGTGTTGCCGATTGGTACGGTGGAGGTGAACGAACCGGGCTATCTGCGTGTTGATATGCAGGGGATCCGTAAAGAGGGTGAGCAGTATCCATTCGTGAAAGCCCTGTTGATTGATGGGCCGGCAGCAGCCGAACCCTTACATTTCGTACGCGATTTCGAACCTTACTGGGGCTTGCGTGGCCCTTCGGTGCATATGGGTTATGCCTTGCCGGAGGCCGATGTAGAGTATTTCTACAACGAGGTCTATGTGCCTGAAGGCGAAGATAAGATCGGAAGCTATTTTATGACCAATGGTTTTGGCGAAGGCTATTGCGGCATTCAGGTGAACCGCGAGACCGAACGCCGTGTTCTTTTCTCTGTATGGAGTCCGTTTGAGACCGATAATCCGCAGGATATACCGGAAGAACAGCGCATCAAACTGTTGGCAAAAGGCGAAGGCGTACATATCGGTGAGTTTGGAAACGAAGGATCCGGTGGGCAGAGCTACCTGATCTATCCCTGGAAAGCGGGTGTTCATTATCCGGTTATCACACGGGTACGCCCGGACGGCAAAGGAAACACGGAGTATTATGCCTGGTTTTATGCCGCTGAAGAGAGCCGCTGGCGCTTGATTGCCGGATTCTCACGTCCGCAAACAAACACCTGGTATAAGCGTGCCCATTCCTTTCTGGAAAACTTTCTGCCGCAACAAGGCTATCTGGGACGCAAAGTATTCTTCAATAATCAGTGGGTTCGTACAGCGAAAGGCGACTGGGTGGAATTGATAGAAGGGAGATTTACGAACGATGCTACGGCGCGTGCCGGTGTGCGCATGGACTTTGCCGGTGGGGTAGAAGGTGACGCCTTCTTCTTACGCAACGGCGGTTTCTTCAATGAATATACGGAACTCGGCACTCTTTTCAGTCGTACGGCGAAAGGAAAACGCCCGGAGGTAGACATCGACGCCCTGCCTCTGCAATAAGAAACAAGGGTATATAAAAGAAGGATCGCGCTATTCTATTTATAGAAATAGCGCGATCCTTCTTTTATAGAGGCGATCATACGATCAATTTATCAATCCCTGTTCGAGAAGTATTTCATAAACTGCGAACGTTCATACATAGCCGGGTTCTTTATATTGGCATAATTAAGCAGTCCGGTGAATTGCGATACAGACTCATAATTGGCATATTGCATCCACTCTTCCATGCTACGGAGTATTTGTGTGATGATCTCCGGCCCATGCGTATAGAGCGCACTGCATATCTGAACGGCATCAGCACCTGCCAAAATACATTTGATCACATCTTCCCATTCCTGAATACCGGTAGAGGAGGCAATGCTAATGCCCGGGATAAGTCCGGAAACAATGGCTGTCCAGCGGATGGTATCGCTCAGGTCGGAATGGTTACTGAACACATTGCCTGACACAATCTGCTGTGTGTTGATGTCGATATCGGGCTGATAGAAGCGATTGAAGAGCACCACTCCGTCCGCACCATTTACTTTCAAAGTGTTTATCGCAGAAGGGATATTGCTGAAATACTTCCCTAACTTGACCATAACCGGAATGCGAACCGTCTCTTTTACCTTGCGGATAATATTGATATACATATCCCTTGTCGCTTCAAAGTCATAATTGAGCGACGTTTCCATATAGAATATGTTCAATTCCAACGCGTCCGCACCAGCCAATTCAATCTGTTGGGCAAACTCGATCCAGGCATCTGCTTTGTAGCAGTTGATGCTGGCAATGATAGGAATCGAGCAGGTATCTTTGGTTGCTTTGATCATATCCAGGTATTTGTTTACCTGATTGGCTTTCACATATTGGTGGATATAATCCATCGCCTCCGGATAATCGGTTTCCTGCAGCAGCGAATTGCCATGCATCTCTATCTGCTCTTCGAAAAGAGACTTTAAGACAATGGCAGCAGCACCCGCCTTTTCAAACTCTTTGTTGCGTTCCGCTTTGATTGTCAATCCCGAACTGCCTACTATGATCGGGTTGCGCAAGGCGAGGCCTGCGTATTGTGTTTTCATGTCAGTCATACTGTTTCTTGTTTATATTAGTAAAACAAAGATAGCTATTAATTTTGTTGTCGGAAATATAGTTAATATTTACGTTGCCCGAAAATAAAGGTTCCGACGCGAATCAGGGTGCTTCCTTCTTCTACGGCAATCGGATAATCGTGGCTCATGCCCATCGAGATCTCCTGAAAGGAGTCGTCATCCTTGAAGAATTGTTGCTTGATATCGCAGAATACCTGATGTAAGGTTCGGAATTCTTTCCGGATCAATGTTTCATCTTCCGTATCGGTTGCCATGCCCATGATGCCGGTGATGCGGATAAAAGGATATTCCCCCTGCTTCCAATGCGCCAACAACTCCATACATTCTTCCGGTGTCAGACCCTGTTTTGTCTCTTCCTGGGCGACATGTATTTCCAGAAGAAGGCGGATGACGCGCTCGTGTTTGGCAGCCTGTTTATGCACCTCTTCCAGTAGTTTAATGGAATCTAAGCTATGGATCGTATGAATAAAGGGAGCAATGTCCTTCACTTTATTGCGCTGAAGCGTACCGATGAAGTGCCACTCGATATCATCAGGCAATGCCGGCTGCTTGGCTTTCAGTTCCTGAACACGGCTTTCCCCAAAGACACGCTGCCCCGCATCGTATGCCTCCCTGATGGATTCCACGGGATGGAATTTCGACACGGCAACCAGGGTCACCCTATCAGGTAGTGATGAAGTAAGAGCTTGAACTTTCTGGGCAATACACATAACTTATCAAACCTTTGTGAATAAAACAGGAGATAGAGCCTTAGCTCACGCTTTCTCTTCGGCCAGTAATTCTTCGTCGGATTTAGGCGCAGAAGGAATATGGGCGGCGCTGAACTGGAATACATCCATAATCTGCGTTTCAGAAACGGAGGCAATCACATAATCAGCCATGGTATTTTTCATTCCCTCTTCCAATACCGTGATGGCCTCTTTCAGGGTAGATGCCTGCGCCAGCATATTGGCCGACGTTTTCTTTTCTGCTCCGCTCTTTTCGTCGAGGGTGATAAACTGCACCTTCACACGATAGAAACGATCGCCGGCTTCGTTGAAAAAGAGTTCCGACAGGCGGGCGCGTTTGATGTCGGAGATCACAAATTCGCCGGTAATAAATGGGCGAATCTCTTCGATAATACGTGCTTCCGCTTCTGTAAATGAAAGGGCATCAACCAGGTACGGTTCTGTTACTCTTTTCTGCATTCCGTTCTCCATCAACTTATCATAGGCCACTTTGCACTCGAACCAGTTTGTCATAATTCTTTTATTTTAATCTGTTTTTATTTTTATGAAATGATAGGCAAAGATAGGCGCAAATAAAGAATTAAACAACCGAATTTACACTTTCTGACATTACGGCAGGCCTGTTTTTGTATTAAAAAGGACAAAAATCGTTAAAACCAAATGTAAGCAACGGATGGCATTTTTGTAAAGAAATGGGGTAGTTATACTTACAATCGAGTTTGTTAAAAAGTGTTTCTCCCGGGACTTTTTCAAAATACTCCTTGCTTTTCAGCGAAATTCTCCCGCCGAAATATCAAAATGCTATTTCGACTTTTCTTTCAAATCCTCTTTTTCTATCTCACGAAAGGATTCCCCTTATGCCAAAATGACAGAAAGGAAAGGCACAACCGGATGGTTGGTAATCTTTGTAGGCCGTTGCTTCAGCATCGGTATAAAAGAATGAATTCCCCTTTGGGGCGTGCCGAAGGTATGCCATCTTGTTTCACTATATCATAAAAAACACTATATTTGGTGAAACTAAAAACCTATTAACTATGGCTGACACATACTCTCAACTGTATATTCAACTTGTTTTCGCAGTTAAAGCAAATCACTCTTCACTACTGAGAGGAGGGTGGAAAGATGAAGTAGAAAAATATATATGTGGAATAGTCTCCAATCATAACTGCAAAGTATTAGCTATTTATTGTAATCCTGATCATGCACATCTATTGATAGGGTTGCGTCCAAAGACGCAGATCAGTGATTTAGTCCGGGAGATAAAAAGCTCATCATCCAAATTTATTCACGAACGGTTTGACAAAAACAAACATTTCCAATGGCAAAGTGGATATGGTGCATTTAGCTATTCACATTCACAAATAGATCAGGTGTGCCGGTATATATTGAATCAGAGAGAGCATCATCGTAAAAGAACCTTTAGAGAAGAGTATATAGATATTTTAAACAAAACGAAAGTGGCATACGAGGAGAAGTATTTGTTCGAAGCGATGCCATAAAAGAGATGGCATACCTTCGGCACGCCCCAAAGGGGGAATCCATTATTTTATACCGATGCTGAAGCAACGGCCTACAAAGATTACCAACCGTTCCGGTTGAGCCTTCGGAAAAGGGATTCACTGTTTATACAGATGCTAAAACAACAGGTTACAAAGATTCTCAACCCTTTCTGAAAATGTCTTTTTTGCATATGAAAAATTACTATCTTTGCGTAAGGTAGAAAAGTCTTGGTATGGGCAACAAAGACATCCATCTTTGCGCTTGGCCTTGCGTATTGCTAACCACGTATATAACCCAAAGAGATGGAGAAGCTGTTGATTCAGGAAAACATATTGCAAGTCATAAAAGAGAAAATTCCCAATAGGACTGTATTAGTAAATTTATTGGTTGATTTGCTGAATATCGAAAAGGAGGCTGTATACCGGAGGATCCGCGGTGAAGTCCCTTTTTCGTTTGCTGAAATAGCCCTTATTGCCAAAGCCTTTGATATCTCTTTAGACGCGATCATCAGTAATACACTCTCATCGAAAAGTCGTCCGTTTCAACTGAAAATGATCAATTATTTTGATCCGCAGGAGATCGATTATGCTATGATGCAGGAGTATAATGATATTTTGGTGGATGCTTTGGATGACCCCACTTCGGAGTTGGTCGATTGTACTTCCATATTTCCCTTGCAGCTCTTACAAGGATGTCACTATTTGGAACGGTTACAATTATTGAAGAATATCTATGAATCCGGTCAGACCAATGCAATCAAGAAGTTTGACGAGGTTTTTTTCAATGAAAGAATGGGCGAGTTGTCCAATGAATGTAGCCGTTTAACCAGAAGGATCAAAAACGCTTATTACATTTTTGACCCGTTGATTTTCCAGTATTGGATAAATGATATTATCTATTTCAAAAATATCGACCTACTCAATGAAGAGGAGGTGCGCTTATTGAAGAAGGATTTGGAGAGGTTGATTTTCAATCTGGAGCAAGCGGCAACCTTGGGGGTTGATAAAGAGACGGGGAGCAACCTACATTTCTATATTGCCAGCATCAATTTCAATGTGAATATGTGTACGGTAAAGCTAAACGAATACCATATTAGCTTGATAAAAGCATTTGTGTTTAACCATTTTACCTCCTTAGATATCGAGTCGTTTGAGCTTGTTAAACAACGAACAAACTCCATGTTTCGTTCTTCCACGTTGATCTCCGTCAGTGGAGAGAGACAGCGGAAGATCTATTTCGACCGGCAACGGGAGATTATTAACGTCTTATGACAGGGTATACTTGCGGGGGTATTGAAATAGAATAGCTAACATCCCGCCTATACCCAATAGATACGGATAATAGAGGTATTGCATAATCTCGATAGGGGAGACCTGGCTAAGCCCGGCAGCCATTAGTAGTTGGGCTCCGTATGGCAAGATACCCTGAATAAAGCAGGAAAACATATCCAACAGACTGGCGCTTCTGCGCGGATCGACATGAAAGCGGTCGGCAATGTCTTTGGCTAACGGGCCGGACATGATCAGGGCTATCGTATTATTCGCCGTGCAGATATTGGCAAAACTCACCAACGCGGCAATGCTTATTTCGGCGCTTTTGGTCGAGTGGATGCGCTGGGTGAGCTTTTGCATGAGCCAATCGATACCGCCGTTATAACGTATCATCTCCAGCATACCTCCGGCCAAAAGGGTGACGATAATCAATTCCCCCATACTATTGATGCCTTCACCCATTGCTCCGGTCCATCCCCAAAAATCCAATCCGCCGGTCAAGAGTCCGATAAGGCCGGAAAACAGGATGCCGATAAAGAGAACCACAATCACATTCACCCCGCAAACAGCGACAACCAGGACTATCAGATACGGAATCACCTTCACCCATTCAATGGTTTCCGGCACGTAATTGCTTTCCATGCCCCATCCTTTCAATAGATAGAGTAATCCGGCAACGAGGGCAATCGGCAGGGCGATGCGTATATTCACTTTGAATTTGTCGCTCATCTCGCAGCCTTGCGTGCGGGTGGCCACGATGGTGGTGTCGGAGATAAACGAGAGATTATCGCCAAACATAGCGCCGCTCACGACTACTCCCAGCATAAATGCTTCGGGCATACCGGCCTTGGCGGCAATACCTACGGCCACCGGTGCCAAGGCAACAATGGTACCGACGGAGGTGCCAACCGAGAGGGAGATAAAACAGGCAGCGATGAAGATACCGACTGCCAATAGATTGGAGGGCAACAGAGCCATGGTGAGATTAACGGTGGCATCGATAGCGCCCATCGATTTGGCCGTTTGCGCAAAGGCTCCGGCTAAGATAAAGATAAGCACCATCAACATGATGTTGCTATTGGCAGCTCCCCGGCAGAACTGCTCCACCCGGTTGGTGAATTTCCCGCCTTTCGACAGGACGATCGCCACGACCGAAGCAATCACAAAGGCTACGGTGATCGGCATCTTATAGAAATCACCGGCTATAATCGATACAACAAGGTAGGTAATCAGGAATACGCCCAGTGGGATCAGTGCCCACGGATTGGGTGTATGCCGGATATGTTTGTCTATTTTCTCCATGATGCAACTAGAAAGTGAATCGAAGCGCTATTCTGAAACCTCCTTTGTGGATATTCGGCTCATTCAGGTAGGTGAGCCTTCTGTAGTAATCAACGCGCAACAGCTTGAATATGTTTTCTATACCGACGCTGGCTTCCAGGTAAGGCGTTGACCCTAAAGGGCGTGTTCCGTCGGGCAACTGGAACAATCCGGTGGGGTTAATCAATGGATTGTTTTTATCGGTTAAGCCTCCGTATATACCGTTGAAAGAGAGAACCTCACGTAGCTTCAGCCATTTGATAACCGGGATCCGGTTGAATATCCATCCTTTCAGGTAGTAGGTAATGTAAAAGGCCGCATACTGATCGGTTACGAATTCCAAAGCGTTCATCATATTGAATGCTTCGGGCTGTATGGTGACCGACTGGTTGGTGTTGGGCATGATCAATAGCGGGAAAGGCACCTTGTTCCAGATCTTCCCGGCTTTTACCTTCGCATCGATATGTCCGAAGGAAGAGAGCCAGATACGCTTTTCGGCACTCAGTTCCGTGTGGTGATAGTTATAGTCGCCTCCTAAGAAATCTTTAAACCCTATCTGGTGGGATAGTCGTAGGATAGGAGCGTCCTGTGCCAATTTGAAGGCCGATTCTTTTCCCGAGCGACTGTTGTAGGCCTTTTCGCCCGGGGCAAAACGCAGTTGCATGCCTATTTCCGAGGTGGTAATGTCGTGGATATTCCGCAATAGGCCGTTTGCCGCATATTCATTGTAACGCAGCGTTCCGGCGGCTTCCCTGTTCTTGTTTTGTATCCAGGTTTTCAGTGTAAACCCGTTCAGCCATTCTTTTTCGTATTGAAGCATAGAGAGGCGGGTATATTCCATTTTGGTAATGGGTTCACCCACTTTCCAGGCTAAAAACATATTGTCTTTGCTGGTGAACAGGAAGTCCTGCCCCGGGGTGTAGACATCGTACTCCTGTATGAACGATAGGTTGTTGACGGTGCTCTCCAGTTCGTGGTATGTCTTATTGTTAAAGCTATGTGTCAGTCTGAGGTTGTATTTCAATCTTCTGTCGTCCATCCCGTAGGCTACATATCCACTGGCAAACCAACGTGGATGCAGATTGGCTGTCGTCATACCTCCCAGGCGGACACGGAATCCTTCCAGGCGGTTGGAGCTAAAGGTGGTATTCATCGGGCCAAAGTCGAACGGACTCTCTTTCTTGTCCGGTTTGGTGGGTATATATCCGCTGACCAATACTTCAATCGTTTTCACTAATACATTGAATACCGGAATAGCATAAAGCTCTTCCAATAGCTGTTTCAAGGCATCTTCCTTCTCGCGTAAAGGCGTATGTCGGTTGTTTACCCAGAAGGTATCGGGGCGGAGAGGCGCTTGGGGCAGGATATGGGTTGATCCCAGCAAGCCAAAGACCGAATCGGCATCGGCCGGGGCAAAATCATATTTATCGAAGTGTCGGTAGTTATGAGCATAGAGTTGCTGTGCTCCTTTGATCGCGTAGAAGTTGATATAGGTATTCTCTTCCGCCAAGACCCAGGTACTGTCGGGTGCCGGCTCGAAGTCTTGTTCGATTTGCAGAAAGTCTACCCAGTTCAGGTTGATATGGCGGGGTACATTCAATTGGCATCTTTTGACAGAATAATTCCCATCCAATGTGATATACAGCCTTCCCGTGAAGCCATAGCTCTCGCTATTGACAGGCACGAAAGCCAGGTCGACACAGCGGTCACCCCGGATATCGAGCGTATCCATAATGTAATACTGATAATAGGATACAGCAAGGGTGGAGGAGAGGGGGCTAACAAAGCGATTGAGCAATATCTCTATATTATTATCAAAGATATTTATGCCTTTGATCATCTCCTGCAGGTTGGCCGTCAGGGTACCTCCGTCTTCTATGGTCTGGTCTACCCCTTCTATGCGCTGCCCTTTGGTGATCATTTTCTCCGAACGGGGGCTTTTCCGATAGTATTGATCAGATATATTTTCGCGAACCGATAAGGTGAGAATAGGCTTTCCGGTAATCACGGAGGTATCGACGTAGTTCTTTATGAAACTGAACTTTTTCAACAAAGCATTCTTTTCCATGTTTGGATCAAAATCATCCAACGCTAAGGCAAGCTTCTCATATATCTCCACCTTATAGGTGTCTTTGGATTCGATCCGGTTTTTATCTTTGTTTTCGATCACTTTACGGATGAGTTCGACGGCCGGATTATCCCGACGCGAATACTTTTCCCGTGTCGGACGAATGGTTACCTCTTCTATTTCATACGAAGTAGGATGGAGGAGTATATTCAGTGCTTCGCTATTTCTTCCCTGGGGCAGGGCAAGCTTTTGGGTCTGATAGCCTAATGAACTGATCACCAAAGTGGTTTGACCACCGGTGGTTTGCAGGCTGAATGCTCCGTTATCGTCGGTCATGATACCGGTAGTTGTGCCTTCAAACAAGACGGAAGCAAACGAAACGGGCTCTTTGGTGATGGCATCTTTCACGGTTCCGGCAGCTTTGGTCACGGATTGCGCAAATAGGACGGTGCCACTTACCGCCAGTAATACTAAAATGATCAATCCACGTATATGGAACCTATTCTTCATGCCTCCTTTTTCACCGTATCAATTACGCCCGCAAAGGTACATTATTTACCTGATACAGCCACCTATAAGATGCTGTTTAGGCTAAAGTTGTCACTGTTTTGACGAATCGGATTCTTTATTCTATGACTATAAAGAGGCCAGGTTCTTTTCGTTCTGCGGGTTCTTACCGTCCGGCGTATAGAGATGCTCTAAGCGGTCCGCATACAGTTTCTCTACCTTTCCACGAACGATTTTTAGCGAACTGTTCACCAGGCCGTTTTGTTCTGTAAAGGGCTCCGGAAGCACGGCGAAGCTGGTAGGCAACCAACGCTCAGGGAACATATACGACAGGTCGCCTCCTTTACGGAAACGGTCTATCTGTTTCTGTATGATCGCGATGGCAGCAGCCTTTCCTTCTGGAGTGTCCAATGACAAGTTCTGATTCGATAACTCTCTCTTTATAAACTCTTTATTTGGAACAAGTAAAGCAACCGTATAAGGACTCTGGTTGTTATGTAGTACGATTTGATCGATAGCCGAAGAGTGTTCTACCAGCGCCTCCTCGATCCCTTCGGGGCTGTATTTCTCTCCGTCGCTGCCAATCAAAAGACTCTTGAAGCGCCCTAAAACATAGAGCAAGCCATCTTTCCCCATATAGCCCATATCGCCTGTGTACAACCATCCGTTTTTGATCGTCTCCGCGGTCGATTCCGGGTTTTTCCAGTAGCCGGCCATTACGTTTTCACCCTTGACCACCATTTCGCCTTTCTCGCCTAATGGCAACTCTTTGCCATCCATATCGCATATCTTCATTTCCAACGGTTGAACCAACACCCCGCTACTACCGAAACGGTAACGCCGCGGTCCGTTGGTGGAGATTACCGGCGTAGCCTCACTCAAGCCATAGCCCTGGTACATCGGGATACCGATCGCGTAATAGAACTTCTGCAGGTCTTTGTCTAACAGGGCGCCTCCTCCAACAAAGAAACGCATCTCCCCTCCGAAATTCTCACGCACCTTCCGGAAGATAACCCTGTCGTAAAGAGCAACCAGCGGTTTCAGTATGAAGCGCCAGCCGCGTCCATGCTCATCATCGCTGTCGCCATAATAGTTGATAGCGGTTTTGAGTCCGGATTCAAACAGGCTGGTTACCAATTTACCTTGCGCACGAATGCCCTGTTCGATGTTCTTTTTAAAGTTTTTAGCCAGGGCGGGAACACTCAGGATCAGGTAAGGTTTCACCTCTTTGATATTGATAGGGATATTCTTTAATGTCTCCATGCCGGTCTTGCCGTTTTGCACCGTTGCTACGCTGGCGCCTTTCGACATAAAGATATAGAAGCCAACTACATGAGCAAAGCAGTGGTCGAGCGGAAGAATAATCAAGGTACGCCAGCTGCTGTCGATGTCCATGCAGGTCAACGACTGCTCGACATTAGCCGTATAGTTGCGATGAGTCAGGATCACACCTTTGGGATCTGCCGTTGTACCGGAGGTGTAGGTAATCGTCGCAAGGTCGTCATTCTGAAGCGATTTACCGATTGAAAGAAACTCTTCCAGCGGATGTTCTTTCAACCATTTCTTGCCCATCTCGCTCACCTCGCGCAGGGTGATCTCTTTCTCTTCGTATATGTCCTGTTCATCGAATACAATGATCTTTTTGATCAGAGGTAGTTGGTCGATGATGGCTCGTATTTTTTTCAGTTGAGTGCCTGAAACCATGATATATTTCACCTCCGCGTGGATAAGACGGAAGAGAAGATCGTTTGCCTCTTCCAGTTTGATGGAGAGGGGAACATTGGTGGCTCCTGCATAAAACATCGATAACTCGCCGATAATCCAGGCATTACGCCCTTCACTCAATAAGGCCATATTATCGCCTTTCTTCACTCCCAAGGCGATCAGGCCGGCTCCCAGGTCATATACCTGTTCTTTCACCTGCGTGTAAGTGGTCGGTTCAAACTTGTCTTTCGTTTTCTCTAAAAGGAATGTGTTGTCCGGATATTGAGCTACCGAACCCTCAAACAGGTCAACTAATGTTTTTTTCATGATAATAGCACTTATTTGATTGAATAATTTCTCCTAATCTCTTACCGAATGACAACCGGCATCTGTTCCATCTCTTCCAGTATCGCGCATGCCTTCTCCACGGTGTCTACCTGCTTGATCGTAATACTTCGCTTTCCGTTTACTTCCCGCAGGTTGCACATCCGGGGATATTTCTGAATATAAGCGATCAATTTATCGAAAGCATCACTTTGGTAATATGGGCTATCCATATTAGAAACCAAGAAGATAGCCATTTGCTCTTTCTTTAATACTATCTTTTCCATACCCAGGCATTTTGCCATACGACGCAGGCGCACAATGCGGATCAACTCTTTCCCCTCTTTCGGTATTTTTCCGAAACGGTCTTTCAATCGCTCGGTAAATGCCAGAATATCCCGTTCCTGCTCCATATTATCCAGTTCGCGATAGAGCGAGATTCGCTCCGAATCGTTGGGGATATAATAGGGTGGGAACATGAGTTCCAGATCGCTTTCAATAAATGTCTCCCGCACATAATTTTGCCCGCTGTTGCGCACTTGTCCGGATGTTTCGCTGTAAAGATCGGAAAATTCTTCTGTTTTCAACTCATTAACAGCCTCTTCTAATATTTTTTGATAGGTTTCGTAGCCTAAATCGGCAATAAATCCGCTTTGTTCTGCTCCCAGCAGGTTGCCGGCGCCACGAATATCGAGGTCTTGCATCGCTATATGGATGCCACTGCCCAGCTCTGCAAAGTTCTCAATAGCCTGCAATCGGCGTCGTGCCTCCTGGGTCAGTGAGGAGAGAGGAGGGGAGAGCAGGTAACAGAAGGCCTTACGGTTGCTTCGCCCTACGCGTCCCCGCAACTGATGCAGGTCGGAAAGCCCGAACTGATGCGCGTTATTGATAATGATCGTATTCGCATTGGGCACGTCGATGCCGCTTTCCACAATACTGGTGGCAATCAATACATCGTATTCATAGTTGACAAAGTCGAGCAGGATCTTCTCTAATGTCTTGGGATCCATCTGTCCGTGGCCAACCGCAATGCGGGCGTCGGGCACTTCGCGTCGAACCAATGCTTCGATCTCGTGTATGTTTTGTATGCGGTTATTGATGAAAAATACCTGTCCGTTGCGGCTCATCTCAAAATTGATGGCTTCGCGGATAATATCGGGATTAAAGCGTTCCACCTCGGTCTGAACCGGATAGCGGTTGGGAGGGGGCGTAGATATATTGCTCAGATCGCGTGCGCCCATCAGGGAAAACTGCAGCGTACGCGGGATTGGTGTAGCAGTCATCGTCAGCGTGTCAACATTGCTTTTCATCTGCCGCAGTTTCTCTTTCACGGAAACGCCGAATTTCTGCTCCTCGTCGATAATCAACAAGCCCAGATCTTTGAACTGCACATCTTTGCTTACGATACGGTGGGTGCCTATTAATATATTGACCCCGCCCTCTTTCACCTCCTTAAGGGTCTCTTTTATCTGTGCAGCCGATCGCGCACGGCTGATATAGTCTATCCGGCAAGGGAAATCTTTCAAGCGTTCGGTGAATGTTTGGAAGTGCTGAAACGCTAACACCGTCGTAGGCACCAGTACCGCCACCTGTTTGTTGTCGGCCACCGCCTTGGCTGCCGCGCGGATAGCCACCTCCGTTTTTCCAAAACCCACATCGCCACAAATCAACCGATCCATCGGCCGTTCGGCCTCCATATCCATCTTCACATCGTTGGTAGCGCGGGTCTGATCGGGGGTATCTTCATAGATAAAGCTGGCTTCCAATTCGTTTTGCATAAAGCTGTCCGGGCTGTAGGAGAATCCTTTCTGCTGTTTTCGTTTGGAATAGAGGATAATCAAGTCGCGGGCAATGTCTTTCATTTTCGACTTGGTCCGCTCTTTCATCTTCTCCCAGGCACCGGTGCCCAGCTTGTTCAGTTTGGGCGATTCGCCGCTCTCTTTGCCTTTGTATTTCGAGAGCTTATGCAGAGAGTGGATACTGACAAATATCGCATCGTTGTTCTGATAGATCAGTTTGATGACCTCCTGAATATTCCCATTCACCTCCATACGCACCAATCCGCCGAACTGCCCTACACCATGGTCGATATGCACGATGTAGTCGCCGGTGGTAAACTGGTTCAATTCCTTGAGTGAGAGGGTGATCTTTCCGCTTCGCGCCTTATCGCTTTTCAGGCTGAACTTATGGAAACGGTCAAACAATTGATGGTCGGTAAACAAACAGATGCGCAACGTGTCATCCGCAAACCCTTCATGAATAGTGCGGTTGACGAAAGTGAACGGGATATCCTCTCCCCGGTCTTCAAAAATAGCCTGTATGCGTTTCGCCTGCTTCTCCACATCACTCAGGAGATAGAGCGTATATCCCTGTTCAAGGTAGGAGTGGAACGATTTGCTGACCAGATCGAAGTTCTTATGGTAAATAGGCTGCTGCTGGGTTGCGAAGGCGATGGTGGCTTCGGCTACCCCCATCGGGCGGGCGCCAAAATGCAACCGCCTGAATTCGACAACAGAACGCAGAAATTCATCGTCTGCGATCAGCTTGCGACGCATACTCTCCTGGCTCGAAAAGGAATCTTCGTCGGCCTGCATCGGCTCTTCCATCCAGATACCCTTTACCTTCTCTTTACACCAGGCCAGGTCTCTGACCGCCAAAAGCGCGTTTGCCGGGAGCGATTGCAGTAGCGAGGCTTTCGCATCACTGCTGGTGCTTATTTTAGGGACGATATAGATGCTGTTCAGTTTCTCTTTGGAGAGCTGGGTTTCGACATCAAAGGTACGGATCGTCTCTACCTCGTCGCCAAAAAAGTCGATGCGGTAGGGATACTCATGCGAATAGGAGAATACGTCGAGAATACTACCACGTAAGGCATATTGCCCCGGTTCATACACATAATCGACCTGCTCAAAGCCATAACTCTCCAACACATCGGATACAAAAATATTATCCAGCTTTTCCGCTACATGTATCTTCAGCGTATTCTCTTTCAATACCTCCCGCCCAATGACTCTTTCTGCCAACGCATCGGGATAGGTGACAATCACAAAGGAATCGGCCGGGTTTTGCAGCATACTCAATACCTCGGTACGCAATATCTCGTTGGCCGCATCGATATGTCCGTATTTAATAGATCGGCGGTAGGCCGAGGGGAAGAAATAGATCTCTTCGCCCGATGTCAGTTGCATCAGGTCATGGTAGAAATAACCTGCCTCTTCCATATCGTTCAAGATGCAGACAAAGCAATGATTGCCCTGGCTGAAAAGGGAGGCAAAAGCCATCGTGGCAGCCGAACCATGAAGCCCCTTTAAAAAGATATTGCGCGTATCATTTTTCTGCAACAGGGCATGAAGGGCGGATAACTGAGGGTGAGCACTATATAAACTGAGTAGTTCCTGTATTTCCATTTGTGCAAAATTACACAAATCTATAATATCTTTTGCTTTACGCTTCGTTTTTACTTGCTAAAGCGATACTTACATTTTGCTCAAAACAGGGAGAATTCTATCGTCGATGGGCATCGACAGTACTGTTCATGCCCTTCGACAGTACTGTCCATGCGCATCGACAGTACTGTCGATGCCCATCGACGATAGAATTCTCGGTACAAATATGCTGTTTTCACCCATTAATCAAAGCCTATCGTCCATTCGTCAAACAAATTTGGCGGGTTTTTTCCGATCCTGCATATTTGCATCAGAAACAACAAATAGATAGACTAATGACAATTGAAACAAAATATGACAAAATATTAAGAGGGTATATATGTGTGAGTGACAATCAAGACCTGTACTATAAATAGATTTAGGTTATCAATAATTAAGATGTAGTAGTAGTTCCCTATGGAGAGTATGTTTGATGGTTTGATAGAGCGCTGATGAAAAAGACAAACATACTCTCCTTTTCTTTTTATTGATTCTGTCAATAAATCTTTACATTTGCATGGTATGAACAAGGAAGGAAGAAAACGAAATGTGATCATTATCTCTTATTGGCTGGGAATCAGCTTGCTGGTTTGGTTCTCGCGCGATAAAGAAATGCCCTTTTCGGAGCGAATGTTTAGTTTTATTGCTTTTGCCGCTATCTACATCGTTATCTCTCTCTGTTTTAGTAAAACACTCTTTCGAAAGACAATCCAGAATAGAAAGACGCTTCCGCTGGTGGTGAAGTTCTTCCTGATGAGCGGCTGTATGGCAGTCGGTTTGCATTTTATGGATAAAATGTTTTGCTCGTTGGAGCAAATTGGTCTCTTTCAGTCGACCTATTACCTGGATGAAACCCTTCCGTTTATGGGGGGTATGCGTGATATCTTTCCTTCCGTCGTCGCTTCGAACCTTATTTTTTGTGTTATCCTGTTGTATTATGAGTATTCGCTCTTGCAGCAATCCAACCTGGAGGCTCAATTAAAGGTGTTGCATGCGCAGGTCAATCCTCATTCCATGTTCAATGTACTCAATTACCTCTATGTGTTGATACAGAAAGATACGGAACTGGCATCCGCTTTGTTGTTGAAATATTCGGATACCTTACGCTATCAGTTGTATAGCGGGAAAAGCGAAACGGTTAAACTGGGGCAGGAGGTGCAATACCTCAAAGACTTTATCGATGTGGAGAAGTTTCGTTGGGAAGACAAGCTCGATGTTTGTTGTACCTGGCAGATCGAGGATACCAATATGGATATTCCTCCTTTGTTATTCATTCCCTTTATAGAAAATGCCTTCAAGCATGTGTCGCGTTCGGAGTCCAACAAAGGGTATATTCATATTCATTTCGTCCAAAAGGGGCATTTTATTGCCTTGGAAGTGGAAAACTCCAAGTCGAACAAATCGGTAAAGAAGAAAACATCCGGTATCGGATTAGAGAATATAAAAGCGCGCCTGGAGATACATTACGGGCGAAGATACCATTTGTCAATCAAAGAGACTGATAATACTTATCTGTCTGTCCTTAAGTTATATACATAATATTTATGGAAGCATCCATTAAATCCCCTGTCTTGCGTTGTCTGGTCGTCGACGACGAATCGTTTGCCATCGAAGGGGTCATTGGGCTGATTGGCAAAGTGAACTTTCTGGAGGTGGTCGGCTCCTGTTCCTCCGCCATCGAAGCTTCCGATTTCCTTCGACAGGAAGAGGCTGATCTGATGTTTCTGGATATCAATATGCCTGACCTGACCGGGTTGGAGTTTCTGGAATCACTGGAGAATCCTCCTATTACTATATTTACAACGGCCTATTCCGAATATGCCCTGGATGGTTTCCGCTTGAATGTGGTCGATTACTTACTGAAACCGATCAGCTTCCAACGCTTTTTTCAGGCGGCGCAAAAGGCACTTGAACTATATACTTCGCGCCTGTCTATTCATCATAATGCGGAAGAGATTCCTTCTGATGTGTATATCCGCCAGGGAGATTCTTTTGTGAAAATCGCCTGGGAAGAGATCTTGTATGTGGAAGGGATGCAGAATTACCTGAAGCTTCAATTTAAGGAAAAACATTATGTAATCCACCAGACCATGTCGTCGATCGAAGAGATGTTGCCACGTGATGCTTTCTTTCGTATTCACAAATCTTTTTTGGTCAATGTGGCTCATATCGAACTGATTAGTGGTGGTCGAGTATTCGTGAACGGAAAAGAACTTCCTCTCTCCAAACATCGCAGGGAAGAACTGTTTGATACGGTTGTGAATAAGAAACTGATCAGTAAATAAGAAATACTACGCAGCAAACAGGACGTGTTTGTTCTAAAAAAGAGGTAAATTCGCAACTTCTTTTAGAACGAATAAATATGTCTGAACAGAAGAAACTGACTCCCCTTATGTTTGCCGGAACGGGCAGTGATGTGGGAAAGAGCGTGATTAATGCCGCTTTCTGCCGCATTTTCCTGCAAGATGGTTACCGACCGGCTCCTTTCAAGGCGCAGAACATGTCGCTCAACTCCTATGTAACGCACGAAGGGCTGGAGATAGGCCGCGCACAGGCTGTGCAGGCCGAGGCGGCTGGCGTACCCTGTCTGGCGGATATGAATCCGTTATTATTGAAACCCTCCAGCGATAAGGTCTGCCAGGTGGTGTTGAATGGGAAACCCTCCGGCAACCAGGATGCCTATACCTATTTCAGCCGGGAAGGGCGGGAGGAGCTGCGCAACGAGGTACATCGGGCGTTCGACCGCCTACAGGCGCATTACAATCCGGTGGTCATGGAAGGGGCTGGCAGTATTTCAGAGATCAACCTCCGGGAGGTGGATCTGGTGAATATGCCGATGGCGATCTATGCCGGAGCGAATGTGATCTTAGTAGCGGATATCGACCGCGGAGGGGTGTTTGCTTCGGTCTATGGCTCAGTCATGCTGTTGACACCGGAGGAGCGTAAACACCTGAAAGGAATTCTGATTAATAAGTTTCGGGGCGATATCCGGTTGTTCGAAGCGGGCATAAAGATGCTCGAAGAACTCTGCGGCATCCCTGTGATTGGAGTAGTGCCCTATTATAAAGATATCTATATCGAGGAGGAGGACTCCGTGATGTTGCAGACAAAGAATCTGCAGGCATCCCACAATAAGATAAACATTGCGGTCGTATTATTGCGCCATATGTCGAACTTCACCGATTTCAATGTATTGGAACGTGATCCGCGTGTTCATCTCTACTATACAAACAACAGGGAGGAGTTGGAGAAGGCGGATATCATCCTGCTGCCGGGAAGCAAAAACACGCTTGGCGATCTCTATGAATTGCGCCGTAATGGAGCGGCACAAAGCATTATACAGGCCAGTAAGCGGGGCGCGACCGTTGTTGGTATTTGCGGTGGCTACCAGATCATGGGGCAGGAGGTGTATGATCCGGAACATATCGAAGGAGGGATCGAGCGGATGCCGGGGCTTGGACTTCTGCCTGTTGTCACACGGATAGAAACTGAAAAGACCACCCGGCAGATGAGGTTCCACCTACTCGACAAAGAAGAGGTATGCGAAGGCTATGAGATCCACATGGGAACGACCCTACCAATCGAAGGGCAACCGACCTCTCCGCTAAACCGTCTGGATAATGGCAAGGGAGAAGGCTATTTCCTTCATACAACATGTTTCGGCACCTATATGCATGGTATCTTTGACAATCAAGCGGCGATCGACTACCTATTGGCGCCATACGCCGACAAACTCCAAGGTGCGCCCTTTGATATAAAAGCCTTTAAAGAGGAGCAATACAATAAACTGGCTGACCATGTGCGCCAGCATGTGGATATGGAATTGGTTTACCGCATAATGAATGAGCAACCATGATACAGGGACACGGAGATGATATCCATAACTACGCCGGGAAGATTGTTGCGAACTTTAGCTCCAATATACGCGGCGCGCAGGATATGCCGGCTCTGTGTGCTTACCTTGCTGCCCATCTGCATCTGATTCATTCCTATCCGGAGCCGGAGGCGGAGTCGCTTCGGGCAATGCTGGCCGGGAAGCTGGGGATAGAAGAGGCCTGTTGTTGTGTAACCAATGGCGCGACTGAAGCGATCTACCTGATCGCAAAAGCGTTCGAAGGCAGCAAAACAGCCATACTGATCCCTACTTTTAGCGAGTATGAAGATGCCTGTCGGATACACCGACATACGCTCTCTTTCTACGAGCAACCGGAAGAGATAAATCTCTCTTCCATGGATTTAGTATGGATATGTAACCCAAATAACCCAACGGGAAAGGTCTATAATATCGATCTGTTGAAAGATATGGTAGAACGAAACCCGCAAACCTGTTTTGTGTTCGATCAGTCATACGGGCATTTCACGAGGGAAAGGGTCTGGGATGTGCCGAAGGCAACAAGCTATCGGAATCTGATCCTTCTTCATTCCATGACCAAGCAGTATGCCATTCCCGGTTTGCGTCTGGGCTATCTGACCGCGCATCGGGATCTGATTGCCAACATAAACCTTTGCCGGATGCCTTGGTCGGTGAATGTATTGGCGGTAGAAGCCGGGAAATTCCTATTGGAAAACGAAGAGATGCAGCCTGAGTCTGTCTGCCTGGAAGAGGCTAAACGTTTGCAACAAGCGTTGCAAGATATCGAAGGACTGACGATCTATCCTACCGACACCCATTTCTTTCTCTGCCGTTTGAAGGATAGAAAGGCTGCCGCATTGAAGGAGTACCTGATTGAATCGCATGGTATACTGATCCGGGATGCCGCCAACTTCAGAGGATTGGATCCCTTTTGTTTTCGGATAGCAGCTCAGTTAAAAGAGGAAAACAATCTGTTAGTAAAAGCTATAAGGCAATGGATCTGATCTGTTTATACCGATTGATTCCGCTGTTGACGGGGTGGATAGCTGACCGGTTGTTCGGAGATCCACCTATGATGCCACATCCGGTAGTAGGTTTCGGTAAGGTAATTGCCTGGGGAGAAAAAACAATCAATAAAGGAAAGAGGCGAAAAGCGAAAGGGGCTTTCTTTAGTATCTCCCTGATTGTTTTGAGTTTTCTGTTGATGTATGCCCTGTTAGCGGGATTCACTGCGATTCATCCGAGTTTGGCGGTTGTCCTTTCCGCGATAGTTGTTTTCTATTGTCTGGCCGGAAAAACATTGATTAAAGAGGTTCGTCAGGTATTTGTGGCAACAGACCGCTCGGTGGAAGAGGGGAGAAGGCAGGTTGCCCGTATTGTTGGGCGTGACACCTTCGAGCTTTCGCCTCAACAGGTGCGTACGGCTGCTCTTGAAACCTTGGCGGAAAACCTAAATGACGGCGTGATTGCTCCAATATTTTGGTTCCTGGTGCTTGGCGCACCTGGTATGTTTGCTTACAAGATGGTGAATACCCTCGACTCGATGATCGGCTATAAGAATGAACGCTATAAAGAGTTCGGCTGCTGGGCCGCGAGAATAGATGATATAGCCAATTATATTCCGGCACGTCTGACGGCCGCTTTGATGGTTATTGCCAGCGGCAATCTTTCCTTGTTCGCTTTTGTACGCAGACAGGGACGACATCACGCCAGCCCGAACTCCGGCTATCCGGAAGCCGCCCTGGCCGGGATTCTGGGCTGCCGTTTCGGAGGGCCAAACAGCTATTTCGGCCAACGGGTAGACAAGCCCTATATTGGCGAACGGGAAAGGGAACTGACAACGATGGATATGCAGCGCGCCATACAAATAAACCGCCGGGCGGAAATCGGCATGTTGCTATGTGTTGTTATCGTCCTAATTGTGTGTACTTTTGTGGATCTTAGCATATAAATAATGAAAAAGATTATTCTGATAACCGGTGGACAACGGTCCGGCAAGAGTCGCTTTGCACAGGAAATGGCTTTGTCGCTGGCTGCCAATCCTGTCTATCTGGCCACCTCCCGCGTATGGGATGAAGAACATCGCCGACGTATCGAGCGGCATCGAGTCGAACGTGGGCCGGAATGGACAACAATCGAAGAAGAGAAACAATTAAGCCGCCATCGCTTTCCGGGTCGTGTGGTACTGATCGACTGTGTTACCCTGTGGGCGACCAACTTTTTCTTCGATCTGCAATCGGATGTCGAAGCCTCTCTCACTGAATTAAAGCAGGAATTTGATGCCTTTACCAATCAGGATGCTACCTTTATTTTCGTGACCAACGAAGTAGGAATGGGGGAGATGTCCGCCAATGACCTCCAACGTAAGTTTGCCGACCTGCAAGGCTGGCTGAATCAGTATATGGCCGCCCGTGCTGACGAGGTCTACCTGATGGTGGCGGGCATACCCATGCAAGTGAAATAACAAACCTAAAAATAAAAGACAATGATACGATTCACGATCGAAAAACCAAATGACGAGATACGTCCCTATCTGCAAGACAAAATAGATAATCTGACAAAACCCAAAGGTTCTTTAGGCGTGTTGGAAGACTTGGCGATGCAAATCGGCTGGGTACAGCAAACGCTCTCGCCCCAATTGAATAAACCGACGCATATTGTGTTTGCCGGTGACCACGGCATTGCAGCCGAAGGAGTCAGCCCTTCCCCGCAGGAGGTGACCTATCAGATGGTTGCCAACTTCTGGGCAGGAGGCGCAGGCATTAATTTCCTGGCGCGGCAGCATGGCATCGATCTGAAGGTAGTCGATGCGGGGGTGAATTACGATTTCAAGCCGGATGATCCGATTATCGACATGAAGATACGGAAAAGCACGCGTAACTACCTGCACGAAGCGGCCATGACACATGAAGAGATGGCCCTTGCCCTGGAGAGAGGAGCAGCGTGTGCGGAGGGCAGCTTCAAGGAGGGTTGTAACGTGATTGGATTCGGAGAGATGGGCATCACCAACACCTCCTCCTCTTCGCTCTGGATGAACGCCCTGACGGGCATTCCGTTGGATAAGTGTATCGGTGCCGGCTGTGACTTTACCGGCAGCATTATTCATCATAAATTCAACGTACTCAGCCAATCCATGAAGAACTATACCGGAGATGGATCGGTAAAGGATATCATGCGTTACTTCGGCGGGTATGAGATGGTTATGGCGGTTGGTGCCATGCTGAAAGCGGCCGAACTGAAAATGCTTATTCTGGTAGATGGCTTTATTATGACCAACTGCGTATTGGTTGCCTCCAAGCTCTATCCGGAAGTCTTACACTATTGTATCTTTGGACATCAGGGAGATGAAGCTGGGCACAAACTCTTATTGGATTATCTGAAAGCCTCCCCCATTCTCAACCTGGGATTCCGTCTGGGTGAAGGAACAGGAGCCCTCTGTGCCTACCCTATTATTGAATCGGCGGTCAGGATGATCAATGAGATGCATTCATTCAAGAAGATACAGGTAACAAAATATTTCTGATATGCTGAAAAGTGTAGCGGCTGCTTTTGTTTTCTTTACCCGCCTTCCTTTCTGGCGGCTGAAGGCGTTTCAGGTACCGCCGGAATATTTCAGCCGGGTGGTCAACTACTGGGCGGTGGTCGGATGGCTTACCGGAGGAATAATGGCGGCTACCTTATGGCTAACAGCGCAGGTATTGCCTTATTCCATTGCTGTGATTCTTGCCCTGTTAAGCCGTGTGTTACTGACCGGCGCCCTGCACGAAGACGGATTAGCCGACTTCTTAGATGGTTTTGGCGGAGGAAACACCAAAGAGCGTATCCTGGCGATTATGAAAGACTCACATATCGGAACATACGGAGTAATCGGACTTATCTTCTATTTCCTGCTGTTCTATTCCTTACTGGTAAACCTGCCTTATCCATTTGCCTGTTTCGCCTTGTTGGTGGGCGATCCGTTTTGCAAATTCATAGCCTCACAGTTGACTCGCTTCCTACCTTACGCTCGAACGGCAGAGTCGAGCAAGGCAAAAACAATCTATAAAGGAAGTACTCTTGGCGCTTTGTTGCTTTCTATTCTTTTCGGATTATTGCCCCTGTTTCTATTATTTGACACACACCTCTGGCTTGCCGCCTTAGCTCCTGTAGTGGTTTTTTTCTTTTTAATCCTCCTGATGAAAAAGAAAATACAGGGATATACCGGCGATTGCTGCGGCGCTCTTTTTCTGTTGTGTGAAATTTCTTTTTATATAGCTGTATTGCTTCTTGAACCGGGATTTCGCTGAATACATGATGGGCTATGATTTGATTCGTTTGATTTGAAAGATTTTTCTGATTGTTTGTATAATCAATCAGATGAATCAAAAAATGAATCAGGAAAAATCACATCATAGCCCATCATGTATTCAGCGAAATCACAGTTCAAGACGAATTATCATTTTGATAGCAAAATGGCCATTTTACTTTACAATATGATACGTTAAAAAATGTTTCTCCCGGGAGTTTGTGAAAAAAGTCCTGGGAGTTTGGAAAAATTCTCCTGCGTTTTTGACAAAATGTCAAATCGGGATTCACTATATTTGTGGATATGAAAGTTTACTTAGTACGCCATACGGCTGTTGGTTGTCCTCCGGGCATGTGTTATGGGCAGACGGATGTTCCCTTGAAAGAGACCTTTGAAGAGGAGGCGGCTGTTGTGAAAAAGAATTTGAGCGGTATCCTGCCTGATATTGTTTATTCCAGTCCTTTAAGTCGCTGTCGCCGGTTGGCCGCTTTTTGCGGGTATGCCAATCCGGTGTTAGACGACCGTTTGAAAGAGATCCATTTTGGTGATTGGGAAACCCAGCGATGGGATGATATGGATATGTCGGCCTGGGAGAAAGACTGGGTTGATACCCCGGCGCCCAACGGTGAATCGTTTATGATGATGTATGACCGGGTGGCCGATTTTTTCGATACCTTGAAAAGAGAAAAAAACTACCAATCCGTTATTATTTTTACACATGGGGGTGTGATCAGTTGCGCCCGTGTCTATTTTGAACAAGCGGATATACGCCGGACATTCGAACTGATGCCGGCTTATGGAGAGGTGGTTGCGTTCGAATATTGACCTTTAACCTCGCTTGCTTCTGGGACGAAAAGAGGTATTTCTTTCAGAAGGTTTGCCTGTTTTGCCTTTTCCTGCTGTCGGTCGGGCTGCTGTTGCTTTACTCTGTGTCGGCTTTCTTTTCGAGTGATCGGGTGTTTCCTTTTTGCGTACTGAAGAAGGCGCGGAGCTTTTCTTCTTGGTAGAAGTGCTTTGTGTTTTAGCGGATGTAGAGATTTTTCGATACAGCTCTTCAGTCTCGGCGGCTGTCAGGTTGCGGTATTGTCCTGTTTTTAAGTTGCCCAGATGAATA
Source organism: Parabacteroides sp. PFB2-10 (assembly GCF_029893085.1). Classification (GTDB taxonomy): domain Bacteria; phylum Bacteroidota; class Bacteroidia; order Bacteroidales; family Tannerellaceae; genus QVMG01. The sequence goes on along the minus strand of NZ_JARXWI010000015.1, from coordinate 46,724 downwards.
TGCATAATGCGTATCCGTTGCAGCTTGGTAACGGTATATCCCAGGTATTCACACATACGGCGAATCTGTCGGTTGAGTCCCTGGCGCAATACAATCGTGAAGGTGTTGGGGCCTTGTTGTGTCACTACGCATTTACGGGTGACCACTCCCAGGATGGGTACCCCTTTTTGCATCCGTTGCACGAAGTCCGCCGTAATCAATTTATTCACCGTCACAATATATTCTTTCTCGTGATTGTTATCGGCACGCAATATCTTATTGACAATATCTCCCTCGTTGGTCAACAGGATCAATCCCTGCGAGTCCTTATCGAGGCGCCCGATGGGGAATATACGCTCCTCATGCCCAATGGCAGCCGTGATATTATTCTTTTCGTCGGCGTCTGTCGTGCTAACAACACCTACCGGTTTGTTATAGGCGATGATAACCGATTTGCTGGTCCGCTTGATCTCTTCTCCGAAAATCCTGACCGTCTGCCCCGGCGATACGACACTTCCTACCTCAGCTCTTTTGCCGTCGATGGTCACTTCACCCTGTTCGATATACTTGTCTGCTTCGCGACGCGAACAATATCCGCTGTCACTGATGTATTTATTAATTCGTATCTGCATGATGGATAGAAGATTTTCTTTATTTGACTGCAAAGGTAACATATAATATTTGTGTGTTTTAACAAAAACCTTTACTTTTGATTATTCTATACAAAACAAGTTTTAGGGTGTAATACTGCATAAAGAACCATTCGATAGATGGCACGGATCTGAAGAAGAAGCGTATCAATGTGACTCACTCCTATCTGGATCGACCTGATCGCCTCACCTATTCAACCATTTTGCCAAGTCGGTAATCGAACCGTTGGTCACATTCTTAGGCAACTTTTTTGTATCAAATAACTTCGTTCGAAATAACATTTTGCTCTGCGTTCGACTTTCACTATCTTTACCCCCCAAACATACAAACAGCTTAATCAATTACTACGAAAGAATATGGCAGACGACAAAAAAGTTATTTTTTCAATGGTGGGAGTGAATAAGATTTATCCTCCCCAGAAACAGGTTCTTAAAAACATTTATCTTTCTTTCTTCTATGGTGCCAAGATCGGCATTATCGGTCTGAATGGCTCCGGTAAATCTACTCTGTTAAAGATTATTGCCGGCTTGGAAAAAGAATTCCAGGGCGATGTAGTCTTCTCGCCGGGTTATTCGGTAGGCTATCTGGAACAGGATCCGCAGTTGGAGGCAGGCAAGACCGTCAAAGAGATTGTGCAGGAAGGGGTACAGGAGGTTGTCGATACCCTGGCTGAATACGAAGCGATCAATGAGAAATTCGGCTTACCGGAATATTATGAGGATGCCGACAAAATGGATAAATTGTTTGCCCGTCAGGCCGAGTTGCAGGATATTATCGATGCCAGCGATGCCTGGAACTTAGACAGCCGCCTGGAACGGGCGATGGATGCCTTGCGTTGTCCGCCGGAAGATCAAGTGGTCGATACGCTGTCGGGAGGTGAACGCCGTCGGGTGGCTCTCTGCCGGTTGTTATTGAAACAGCCTGACGTATTACTGCTCGATGAGCCTACCAACCACCTGGATGCCGAGTCGATCGACTGGTTGGAACAGCATCTGCAGCAATACGCCGGAACAGTAATCTGTATTACACACGACCGTTATTTCCTCGATCACGTGGCCGGTTGGATTCTCGAACTCGACCGAGGCGAAGGTATTCCCTGGAAGGGCAACTACTCTTCCTGGCTCGATCAGAAGACCAAACGCATGGCGCAGGAAGAAAAGCAGGCAAGCAAGCGCCGGAAGACCCTGGAACGCGAGTTGGAATGGATCAGCATGGCACCGAAAGCCCGCCAGGCCAAAGGAAAGGCACGTTTGAATTCGTACGAGAAATTGTTGAATGAAGACCAGCGGGAAAAAGAAGAAAAGTTGGAAATCTTTATACCGAACGGCCCTCGCTTGGGGAATAAGGTGATTGAAGCGCAGCATGTAGCCAAGGCCTTTGGTGATAAATTGCTCTTCGACGATCTGAACTTTATGCTTCCGCCGAATGGTATCGTAGGGGTGATCGGGCCGAATGGTGCCGGTAAGACCACCTTGTTTAAGATGATCATGGAGATGGAGACGGTTGACAAAGGTAATTTTGAGGTAGGAGAGACGGTGGTGATCGGTTATGCCGACCAGACTCATAAAGATATCGACCCGAACAAAACGGTTTATCAGGTGATTTCCGGTGGACAGGAATTGATCAAAGTAGGTAATAAGGAGGTGAATGCCCGTGCTTATCTGTCGAAGTTCAACTTCAACGGCGCCGACCAGGAGAAGCTTTGCAGCGTACTGTCGGGCGGTGAGAAGAACCGTTTGCACCTGGCACTGACACTGAAAGCCGGAGGCAATGTGTTGCTGCTCGACGAACCGACCAACGATATCGACGTGAACACCCTGCGCGCCCTGGAAGAAGGGTTGGAAGGTTTTGCCGGCTGTGCGGTGGTTATTTCCCACGACCGTTGGTTCCTGGATCGTATTTGTACGCATATCCTGTCGTTTGAAGGCGATTCGAATGTAGTTTATTTCGAAGGAAGCTATTCGGAATATGAAGAACACAAGCGTAAACAAAACGGATACGAGGAACCGAAACGAGTTCGCTATCGGAAATTAACATAAAGAATCATGAAAAAAAAAGTTTTTGTATTAAGCGCATTGTTTGTTGCTTTTAGCTTGAATCTGTCGGCTCAGAAGACAGAAAAGTTATTCAATGGAAAGGATTTGTCGAACTGGAGTTTTGTAGTCGATAAGAACTCAAAACCGGCAGAGCAGGTCTATTCCGTGAAAGACGGAGTGATTTGTATTGAAGGCACGCTGGGGTATATGTATACCAAAGAGAAGTATGGAGATTATAAATTGCATGTGGAGTGGCGATGGCCTAATGAACCCAATAACAGCGGTATATTCCTGTTGATCGACGAGCCGAACAATCCTTTTCCGAATGGCATCGAATGTCAGTTGCAAGCCGGAAATGCAGGCGATTTTGTCTGCTTAGGTGGTTCTGATCTGTTTGAGTTTCATCAACGCCCCGGCACAGAACGCCCTACTTTCCCTGTGGTGAAAAAGGCAAACGCATCGAGTGAAAAGGAAATAGGCGAATGGAACGAAGCCAATATCTGGGTAAAAGATGGCACAATCACGGTCTATATCAATGGTGTTTACCAGAATACGGGAACAAACAAAGTGAAAAGCGGACACATTGGCCTGCAAAGCGAAGGGAAGGATATTCAGTTCCGTAATGTGACTGTCACTCGGTGGTGATAGAAGCTCGCTATGTGACTGTGACAAAGTGGTAATATAAGCCCGAAAGGGCTTATACGTGGATAAGATAACCCCGAGCTGCGCCAATAGGCTTGCACGGGGTTATCTATGTATAAGCCCTTTCGGGCTTAGCAATACACCGTTTTATATCTTAGCGATACGCCACTTCCATGCCGCGCACAGCGTCATTGACGCAGCCATCGCTGTAGGCCTCTTGCCCGTTGACAAAGGTTTTCCAGACTTTATGGTGGAAGCGGGTGCCTTCGAATGGCGACCAGCCGCATTTGTAGAGTATATTTTCGTTGGTTACCAGCCAGTCGGCTTTCGGGTCGACCAGTACCAGGTCTGCGTAATACCCACTGCGGATATAACCTCGTTTCTCTATGCCAAACAGCTCTGCCGGGGCATGTGCCATCTTTTCGATTACCTTCTCGACCGTGAAGAGTCCGTCCGATGCCATTTCAAGCATCGTCACCAGCGAGTGTTGCACCAAAGGGCCTCCGGATGCCGCCTTCAAGCAGCTTCCTTCTTTCTCGGTGGGTAGATGAGGAGCGTGGTCGGTGGCTACGATATCCAATTTACCACTGTTGATTGCTTGTCGCAAAGCCTCCCGGTCGTCGCGTGTTTTGATGGATGGATTCCACTTGATGCGGTTTCCATATTTTGCGTAATCGGCATCGTCAAACCAAAGGTGATGCACACATACTTCGCCTGTAATCCTTTTGTCCTGCAGGGGTTTGTCGCTCAACAGCGTCATCTCCTTAGCGGTCGACAGGTGAAGGATATGCAATCGGCTACCCAAGCGATCAGCCAGTTCTACCGCTTCGGCAGACGAGGCGTAGCAAGCCTCCGCGTTCCGTATCTTCGCATGGAAAGAGATATCCAGGTCTTCGCCGTACAGTCCGGTGTAATAGGCTATGTTTTTCTTGATGATCTCCTCTTTTTCGGCATGGATGGCAATCAACATATCGGCCTCGCCAAAGATGCGCTCTAAGGTTTCTTTCTTATCGACCAGCATATTGCCCGTCGATGAGCCTAAGAAGAGCTTTAAGCCCGGTATGCGTTTTTTGTTTATACGCTTTATCTCCTCCAGGTTATCATTGGTGGCCCCGAAAAAGAAAGAGTAATTGGCACGCGAAGTCTCCGCGGCACGTTGCAGTTTCCATTCCAGCGCTTCGATCGTGGTGGTCTGCGGTTTGGTGTTTGGCATATCCATAAAAGTGGTTACACCACCGGCCACAGCGGCACGGCTCTCGCTAGCGATATCACCTTTATGGGTTAGTCCCGGTTCACGGAAATGCACCTGATCGTCGATTATTCCGGGCAGAAGCCATTTACCGGCAGCATCGATCACGCGATCCGCTTCCTGTTCACGACCGGCAGACAGGCTTCCTTCAACGATCTCACCGATGGTTTCGCCCTCTATCCGAACGGAACCATCAAACATCCGCCCCTCATTGACGATGCGGGCGTTCTTGATCCATGTTATCATACGTTTTCTATTGCTTTCTTTTGCTTCTGGGGATATTTGCGGAAGAAGCTCCACCATTTGAGTTTGAGCACACCAAACAGCGCCTCTCCGAAGATCGAGCTGTTCATCTTGGAAACACCCAATACCCGGTTTACAAAGATAATAGGCACTTCAGCCAGTGTGAATCCGCATTTATAGGCGGTGAATTTCATCTCTACCTGGAAAGCATACCCTTTGAAGTGGATCTTCTCCAGTTCGATTGTCTCCAACACCTCCCGGCGATAGCACTTAAACCCGGCCGTGGTGTCTTTGATTTTCATACCCGTAACGATACGGACATACATAGATGCAAAATAGGACATCAACACACGGCCTAAAGGCCAGTTCACCACATTCACGCCATCAATATAGCGCGATCCGATCGCTACGTCAGCTCCCTTCAGGGCACATGCCTCATAAAGCGGGATCAAATCGTTCGGGTTATGGCTAAAGTCGGCATCCATCTCAAAGATATAACCGTAAGTATGTTCCAATGCCCATTGGAATCCCCGGATATAAGCGGTACCAAGCCCTTGTTTTCCTGACCGTTCCACAATAAACAGACGCTCGGGGAACTCCTCTTGCATTCTCTTGACAATAGCGGCTGTGCCGTCGGGCGAGCCATCGTCAATAATCAGGATATGAAAAACCTTTTCCAGACCAAAGACAGCCCGGATAATATTTTCAATATTTTCTTTCTCGTTGTAGGTGGGGATGATAACGATGCTATCCGACTTATTCATTTTGCTTTAAATTGGATTAGATTACAAATGTAAGGATTTATTTATTGTATAAACCGTTTCAACTGCCGGATGTTCGCTAAATCGAGGTTTTTCTCACAATAATCCCTACCTTTGTGCGAAATTTATTCCGCATGAGTAGTTCCGTCATCCTTCTGATCATTATAGCCTACTTCAGTCTCCTTCTTTTAATCGCCTGGATAACCGGACGGAAAAACAGTGGGAACGATGCCTTCTTTCTGGGCAATCGCCAGTCACCCTGGCTGATTGTGTCAATCGGTATGATCGGAACCTCGCTCTCGGGCGTCACTTTTGTGTCGGTGCCGGGCATGGTGCGGTCAATCGACATGACCTATATGCAGACTGTGTTGGGCTTTTTTGTCGGATACATCCTGATCGCGAAGATATTACTGCCTTTGTATTATAAACTGAAGCTGACAACCATCTATTCTTACCTCAAAGACAGGATAGGGCAGCGTGGGTATAAAACAGGAGCTTCCTTCTTTTTGCTCTCCAAAATAGTAGGAGCGGCCGCGCGGCTCTATCTGGTGGTGCTTATATTGCAGAATTATGTGTTTAGCGCTTGGCATATTCCGTTTGGCGTGACGGTGGTAATCAGTATCTTTCTTGTTTGGTTGTACACCTTTCGCAGTGGGATCAAAACCATTATCTGGACGGATACTTTGCAGGCTATCTGCCTGATTGGTATGCTTATACTGATTATATGGCAGGTAAAGAATCAAATGGGATTGGATATGCGGGGCATGGTCGACACGATTGCTTCGAGTCCCCATTTCCGGATTTTCGAATTCGATGACTGGCACAGCACTCAACATTTTGCCAAACAGTTTTTCAGCGGGATATTCATTACCATTGTGATGACCGGACTCGATCAGGATATGATGCAAAAGAACCTTTCGTGCAAGAGCCTGCGCGCGGCTCAAAAGAATATGTACACATACGGGTTTGCCTTTACTCCGGTGAATTTCCTCTTTCTCTGCTTAGGGGTGTTGTTGATTGTCTTTGCGCAGCAACAACAGATTGCCCTGCCGGCGATGAACGACGACATACTGCCAATGTTTTGTGCCTCGGGTATGTTGGGCAATAGCATTCTGGTTTTCTTCACCATCGGTATTATTGCGGCGGCATTCAGCAGCGCTGATTCGGCCTTGACGGCACTGACCACCTCGTTCTGCGTGGATATTTTGGGGATCGAACGCGAGGAAGCGGGGAAAGCCAAGCGTACACGCTTGAAGGTGCATCTATTGATTTCCGTCTTGTTTGCCCTTATCATAATCGTATTTAAAGCGGTGAATAACAGGTCGGTTATCGACGCTATCTACATGATTGCCTCCTATACCTACGGGCCATTGCTCGGGTTGTTTGTGTTTGGTTTGTTTACCCGCCGACGTCCGCGCGATAAATATGTTCCTTATATTTGTATTGCATCGCCGTTGATCTGTTTTGCAACCGATCAATTAGTTACTCATTATACGGGGTATCGTTTTGGCTATGAGATGTTGATGTTGAACGGGCTGATTACCTTTGCCGGTTTATGGATAAGTGCTGTCCGCAGAAGCCTGTTGCCGAAAGAACCCTCCGGGAAATAATCAATTAAAAGACGAAGAAATGGAAATCAAAAGTGCTGAATTTGTCATTAGTAATACGGATGTAACGAAGTGTCCGCAAGATAACAGACCCGAATATGCCTTTATCGGGCGCAGTAATGTAGGGAAATCCTCCCTGATCAATATGCTGACCAACCGCAAAGGATTGGCGATGACTTCGCAGAAGCCGGGAAAGACGCAGTTGATCAACCATTTCCTGATCAACGATGAATGGTATCTGGTCGACTTGCCCGGCTATGGCTATGCCCAGCGGGGAAAAGAGGGACGCGAACGGATACAGAAGATCATCGAAAACTATATCCTGGAACGGGAGGCTATGACCAACCTGTTTGTGCTTTTGGATTGCCGGCATAGTCCACAGAAAATAGACCTGGAGTTTATGGAGTGGTTGGGCGAAAACGGCATCCCTTTTGCGATTATCTTTACCAAGATCGATAAACTCAGTAATTCACGCCTTACCGAGAACCTGGAAGCCTACACAGAAAAGCTGCTTGAAGTCTGGGAAGAGCTGCCTCCGATATTCGTAACCTCCTCAGAAAAGAGGGATGGCCGCGACGAGGTGTTGAATTATATTGAAGAGATTAATAAGAGTTTATAATGAGTCTTTTTTAAGTTTTTCAGACTTATCGCCCTCTTTCTTCCCGCAATTCATTGGCAATATCCTGGTGCTTTTGAGCCAATTCTTCTTCTCCCAGATGGCGGTATGCCTCGGACAGGTATTCATGTGCGGGGGGATGCTTGGGTTTTAAAGACACGGCTTTGTATAGATCAGCCATTGCCTCTTCGTAATACTTTATATGCAAATAGCATTTCCCTCGGTTATAGTGCGCCTTGAAGGAGTTGGGACTAAGCTTTACCGCTTGATTAAAACATGACAAGGCGTCGTATTCTTCCTCTAAATCAGCCAGAGTAATGCCTTTGCGCACCCAGGCATCCACAAAGGTTGGATCGAGTTTGAGGGCTTTATCGAAATTGCGGATAGCGGCACGAGCATCACGGGCTTTCGTAACACATTCGTTGCCCATCAGATAATATTCATGGGCATACTCCTTTTGTACTTCACGTAGGGCATGCAGTTCCTCTTTTAGTTTTTTGTTCTGTTCCGTCAGGGTATTGATCTTGCCCAGTTTGAAACGCAACAAACGCTGTACCTCTTCGCTTTTTAGTTCATTCCGCTTTTCGATGGCTGCGGCAAACGATTCCACCGCCGTTTTCATATCCCCCTTATTAAAGCTAAGAGCGGCTTGTGCATATTGCAGTTCGGCTTCACTCTCGCGGAAGCTGTTTTCTATCAGTTGCGGATTATTAAAGCGTTGACTGAAGGCTACAATCTCTTTGCGCACAAAGATATCGTGGAAAGAGATCCGGTTTCTCAATACCAATCCTTCCAGCGAAGTGCAACGGCTGAGGGCAACATAGGTTTGTCCGCCGGCAAAAACGCCACCGGTCAGATCGACCACGACACGGCTGAACGTGAGACCCTGGCTTTTGTGTACGGTTATGGCCCAGGCCAGGCGGATGGGGAGCTGCTCGAATGTGCCGATAATCTCTTCTTCCACCCGTTTTTCCTTTTCATTATATTTATAGCGATAGTTGCGCCAGGAGGTCATTTCCACCAAATGTTCGGAGCCATTTTCCAGCATCACATATACATTGCCGTTCTCATCGATCCCGGAAACCATGCCGATCGTTCCGTTTACCCAGCGGCGATCAGGGTCGTTGTCGATAAAAATCACCTGCGCCTGCTCCTTAATCGCCAGGTTAAGCTGGGTGGGGAGGGAGGCTTCGGGGAAGTCCCCGTCGATACGGCCCACAGAGACAAACTCTTCTCCCTGCAACTCTTTGAGTTTGCGCTCATTGATAAAGTCGACCTGGTCGCGTCGGGTGGCCAATGTGATGTACATATCTTCATTGCGCGGTTCGAACTGAGGGAAAAAGCGGGTATTCAATACCTCCAGATGCTGCTTATGGGCTGCATTGTTGCGTATATGATCCAGGATATCGATGAATACCGGATCGGTCTGGCGATAGACCTTCTGCAATTCGATCGGCACCAGGTTGATTTCCTTGAATACCCTGGCCGAGAAAAAGAAGGGCGTGGCATAGAAGAGACTCAGTATCTCCTTCTGATCGGAAGGAACCACCGGCTCTAACTGGAAAATATCGCCGACAAACAATAGTTGCTTGCCTCCGAAGGGCAGACGTGTATTGCCGGAAAATACCCGCAGAATGCGGTCTATCGTATCGATGGTGTCCGCTCGTACCATGGAAATCTCGTCGATAATGATCAGTTCGATCTCCTGAATCAGCTTCCGGTGCTTCTTCTGGTATTTAAAGAATTCGAATATGCGTCCGCTTTTTGTGCTTAGATCCGGGTCGTCGGGCATCATCGGGCGAAAGGGCAATTTAAAGAAAGAGTGCATCGTTACCCCTTCCGCGTTGATGGCGGCAATACCGGTAGGCGCCAGTACGACATGTTTCTTTTTGGTATGCTTGCAGATATATTTCAGAAAGGTCGATTTCCCTGTTCCCGCCTTGCCGGTCAGGAAGACCGACTGGCGCGTATGCGTGATCAATTGCAACGCGTTTTGAAACTCGCTATTATCTGTATCTAATTGGAACTCGAACTCAGCACTCATAATATATACAAAGATACAAATTCTATGAAATCATTTGCATTTTCAAAAAAATATGCTTTCATTTGTGATATCATTTTAATATCATAACAAAATCAAATCATGAAAGCATCAGAAACAGTTTTTAAAGGCGTAAAACTCTCAGGCTTTGCCGCCCTGACCGCTTGGTTTATCCTGTTGGTAGGATCCATTTATCTAATTACTTTGGGACTGACCTGGAGTGTTCTCGTCGGCGTTGTCGGCCTGTTTATATTGTTTATCTGCCTGATGGGCTTTATGACCATTGAGCCAAACGATGCGCGGGTGATGGTTTTCTTTGGAAAATACAAAGGAACTATTACGGAAAACGGGTTTATGTGGGTGAATCCTTTCTATAATAAGAAAAAGATAACGCTGCGCGCCCGCAACCTGGATGCTGCACCGATCAAGGTAAACGACAAGGTAGGTAATCCGGTGATGATCGGAGCCGTTATGGTATGGAGAGTGAAAGACACCTACAAAGCGATGTTTAATATCGACTCTTCTTCGTTCTCCGTTGTACAAGCCGGCACCGTAACGATCGGAACCTCCGCCGAACTGTCAAAACATATGCAAAGTTTCGAAAACTTTGTCACCATCCAGAGCGACGCGGCTTTGCGTAAGATCGCCGGAATGTACGCCTATGACTCGCATGAAGCGGAGGGAGATAATGTTACGCTTCGCTCCGACGACGGGGAGGTGGCGCGCAAACTGGAGGAAGAACTCAACAGTCGCCTGGCGATTGCCGGCATTGAAATCATTGAGGCCCGCATCAACTACCTGGCCTATGCTGCTGAAATTGCCGGAGTTATGCTGCGTCGCCAGCAGGCCGATGCCATTATTGCTGCCCGGGAAAAGATCGTAGAAGGTGCGGTAAGCATGGTTCAACTCGCTTTAGATAAGTTGGCGAAAGAAGAAATTGTTGATCTGGACGAAGAAAAGAAAGCTGCTATGGTAAGCAATCTATTGGTTGTTCTCTGTGCCGATGAAGCGGCCACGCCGGTACTCAACACAGGAACCCTGCATCACTAACAAAACAGTAACAGAAAATGGCCAAAAAAGAAAATAAAAGCTTCATATTGCGGATCGATGCTGAGATGATGGAAGCAATTGAAACATGGGCTGCGGACGAGTTCCGCAGCACAAATGGCCAGATTCAATATATACTGGATCAGGCCTTGCGCAAAGCCGGACGATTAAAGAAGAAAAAGAAGGGTGACGAGAAGGAGTGAATCCTTAATTGCGGCTGACAAATAACCAGGCTTCTTTGTGTTTTTCAGATTCCCGGATGGAGCTAAGAAAAGACTCCGCTTCCTGTTTGTTATCGAATGTATTGGCATACACACGATGGCGGCCATCTTTGACTATGGTTCCGATATAGGGATATTGGTCGAGGTCAAGCGTTGAAAGATATTCGCTTGCCTTTGCTTCGTTTGGGAAACTTCCGATAACGATATGGTAATTCTTCCTGTTTTTTGCCGGTTCCGGCATGGCTTCCTCTTTTGCGTTCAGGTCGGCTTCGGCCACTATTTCGGGCAACTCACCGGTTGAAACCGTCTCGATCGACGCTTTGCTGAGCAGTTCATGTGGAATCATACTGGCGGTATAGGCCGGTTGTTGCACGTCTGTTACCGGGGTCGATATGATAAGAAACAAAGCAATAGCAGCCACCATGGCAACAGCACTACGCACAAACCGCATATTGACAGGCAGGTAGAACACATCCTTTTTTTGCTTTTCCGGAAGAATGACTCCTGTTTCGTCGCGTTCTATCATAGGAAGCTGCGGAAAATGGAAAGAAGACAATCCGTAATAATCCACATTGAAGTGATTCGTTTTTGCCGGATGGTAAACGATCTGCCCTTCATCACCCAGGGTGAGGGAGCCTAATTGCTCGAAAGCCACTTTCCCAAAACGGCGGAGTTGTGCCAGAAGTTCGGTCACATCCTCTTCCACCATCTTTTGTGCCTTACGAAAATCTGTTTTGTAGGACTGCATATAGGACTCCGTCAATAGGCCGTCGTTGTGTTGCAACGAACAGTTAAAGACCACCTCCTTATGCATCGGCTCGAAGAAATGCGTCACCTTTTCGCAAGAAGAGGCGACAGTTTGTAATACAAAACCACCCACCTTGGGCACAATCACACAATCATGTACCAAAAGCAACCGTTCGATATGTTTTGTAATGCGAAGCATGAATGCAAAGGTAGAAAATTATTTCTAAAAAACAGGATTCCATTCCTTCTTTTCAATCACCATCACAGCCCCAAATTAATAAGAGAGACAAAATGACAAAATGATAGCAAAATCGCCATTTTGCTTTACAATATGATACGTTAAAAAATGTTTCTCCCGGGAGTTTGTCTCCGAAGTCCCGGGATTTCGAAAAAAAACTCCCGCGTTTTTGACAAAATGATATTTCGTCTTGAACCGGGATTTCTTAAAATATCTGTTGAGAACGAGGAAAATTAAAACTATTTATGTTTACCAGTTGTTATTTGGAATAGAAATGTTGCAATATAGACCTTTCGTAATCGTTTTAAAAGTATGATATTTACGTATAATATTAAACTGATATTGAGATGAGGATAGCATTAGTTTTAAGGCAAGAGAAGAAAGAGGTCGAAGACCGTATCAGTCGAGTGATAGTATTCGATGTCGAGAATGACAAAGTGGTTGGAGTGGAAAATGTGGATGTGGCGTCTGCCGATCTGAACACTCTCTCCAATTGGGCCCTCACCGAGCAGGTGGAAGAGATATTTGTCCCTGAAGCGAACGACAGAGTAAAGCCCTATTTCAATCTGAAAGGGATAGAAATGAAGGGGTATGATGAGTTAGGTGACAACAAGCTGTTTCAAACATTTATTGTATAATGAAGGTTTTCTATAAAAAATGAAAGGCTGCTTTCCAGTATGGGAAGCAGCCTTTTTCAATTAACTATACAATACAAATAAAGCTTTATTCTATCATCTGTACACTTCGCTTGATGAACTGGCTAAGTGCTTCGCCTTTTAGCATGCCGTTGGCCAATAGAGCCAGGTCGATCAACTGGCTGACCATCTTGTTCGTACCGGCATATTCGGCAATGATAGCATCGCGCTGCCCGCGCAATTCATCCAACTTTTTATCGGTGTTGGCCTTGTCTTCTTTCTCTTCGGAAGTGATTTCTTCCTCTTTTTTCTTACTCTGAGCCTCCTGAAGGTCAGCCTGGCGAGCTTCCCAACCTTTGATATCGGCAGCAATCGGAGTGATCTTATCGTTCAATGCCAGCTCTTCATCCGCCAATACCTTCTTTACCAATGGATGGTCGGTGTTCAATACCAGGTTATAGCTGTCGGGGATTTCACCATAGAAAGACATGCCGGGTTGCATAGCGGCCATGTCGCGCATACGGCGCATATACTCGCTTTGGGTCAGCATCACCGGATGGCTGTTTTCGCCTAAGGCTTCGAAAGCAACCATAAACTCTGTTTTCTCAATCTGAGGAAGCTGGCTTTTGAACATCTGTTGCAAAGCGTTCTGCTGTTCTTCATCGAGTGTCACCTTATTGGCATCGCTCTTGCGAATCAGATTGTCAACCGTATCGCTGTCGACACGCACAAAACGCGTCTTCTCCAGCTTCTGTTCCAACTGACCAATCACATGCGAATCCAATTGCCCGTCCATAAACAATACGCTGTAGCCTTTGTCTTTCGCCGCATGGATATAGCTGTACTGATCTTCCCGGTTGTTGGTGTAGAGATAGATCAGGTTTCCTTCTTTATCTGTTTGATTCTCATTTACCAACGTTTTGTATTCCTCGAAGGTGAAATAGGCATTATCCACATCTTTCAATAAGGCAAACTTCGCGGCGCGGTCGTAAAACTTTTCATCGGTTAGCATGCCATATTGGATAAAGAGTTTCAAGTTGTCCCATTTTTCTTCAAACTGAGGACGGTCGCTCTTGAAGATCTCTTCCAGGCGGTCGGATACCTTTTTGGTGATATGGTTGGAGATCTTTTTCACATTCTGGTCGCTCTGCAGATAGGAACGCGACACATTCAGCGGAATATCCGGTGAATCGAGCACACCATGCAGCAGGGTCAGAAACTCCGGTACGATTCCTTCCACCGAGTCGGTTACAAAAACCTGGTTGCAGTACAACTGAATCTTATTCCGGTTCAGGTCGATATTGTTTTTAATGCGTGGGAAATAGAGGATCCCCGTCAGGTTGAACGGATAATCCACATTCAGATGGATCCAAAACAAAGGTTCTTCGGCCATCGGATACAGGTCGCGGTAGAACTTCTGATAGTCTTCGTCGGTCATGTCAGCCGGTTTACGCACCCAAGCCGGCGTAGTGTCGTTGATGATGTTGTCCTCTTCCGTGTCGACATATTTACCATCTTTCCATTCCTGTTTCTTGCCAAATGCGATCGATACAGGCAGGAAGCGGCAATATTTGGTCAACAGGCCAAGCAATTTCTCTTTGGTGAGAAAATCTTTATTCTCATCGTCGATATACATGATGATATCGGTTCCCCGATCGGCTTTTTCGGTTTCCTCCACGGTGTATTCGGGATCGCCTTCACAGCTCCATTTCATGGCGACAGCGCCCTCTTTATGTGATTTGGTGACAATCTCCACCCGTTTAGATACCATAAAAGAGGAATAAAAGCCTAAACCGAAATGGCCGATAATAGAGGCTGCATCGTTTTTATACTTCTCAACAAACTCTTCGGCACCGGAGAAGGCGATCTGATTGATATACTTATCGATCTCCTCGGCTGTCATACCGATACCCCGGTCAGAAACAACGATCTTCTCATCATCGAAACTGACGCGGACTGTCAGGTCACCCATTTCACCTTTGAAATCGCCAACCGATGCCAGCGTCCTCAGTTTCTGAGTCGCGTCGACTGCGTTTGATACAATTTCGCGTAGGAAGATTTCATTGTCACTGTAGAGGAACTTCTTGATAATGGGGAATATATTTTCACTCGTTACCCCAATGTTACCTTGTTTACTCATCGTTCTTTCTCTGTTTTTTATGTAGTTATACTTTGTTTGCTATTATGCTGTATGCAAAAGAGATGCCAAACGGGGCAGGAGAGGGGAAGTTTCTTTCCGACTGACAAATTTGCAGACGTAAAAAAGCGAAATTGTCACTTGAAACTAACGGATTTTTACTAATTTTAACCACGCAAACAACTCAGACTATGACGCATCTTCATGATTTTATAGGTGACCTGGCTCTCATTCTTATCACAGCAGGCATCGCAACTATACTTTTTAAATGGCTGAAACAACCGGTGGTATTGGGCTATATTGTGGCCGGATTTATTGCTGGGCCTTATATTACATGGCTTCCAACGGTGACCGATATGGGGAATGTGGAGATATGGTCGGAAATTGGTGTCATCTTTCTATTGTTTGCGCTTGGGCTCGATTTTAGTTTCAAGAAATTGATGGATGTGGGTGGAACGGCTTCGATTGCCACCTTAATCAATATGGGATCGATGATCCTGATAGGCTATATCGTCGGGCAACTATTAAACTGGTCACAAATGGATAGTATCTTTCTCGGAGGCATGCTTTCTATGTCGTCGACCACCATCATTATCAAAGCCTTCAATGATATGGGCCTGCAAAAGCAGAAGTTTGCCGGCATTGTTTTCGGTATGCTGATCGTCGAAGACCTGGCGGCGATCCTGATGATGGTGTTGTTGTCGACGGTTGCCGTAAGCCATACTATCGAAGGAGTGGAGCTGTTGAATAGCCTGTTGCGCCTGATGTTCTTTGTGTTGGTGTGGTTTATTGTGGGTATTTACCTGATACCCACAATGCTTAAGAAACTGGGCCGGTATCTGAACGACGAAACCCTGTTAATTGTATCGATCGGTCTTTGCCTGGGCATGGTTTTGTTTGCCTCAAAGGTTGGCTTCTCGGCAGCGCTTGGGGCGTTTATTATGGGATCTATTCTGGCGGAAACGGTCAAGGCAAAGGCGATAGAACATCTGGTAGAGCCTATCAAAACCTTTTTTGGCGCCATCTTTTTTGTTTCTGTCGGCATGATGCTCGACCCGAATGTGATCGTAGAATATGCTACATTGATTGTTGTACTCACTTTAGTGGTATTGATCGGGCGTATTATTTTTGCTACTTTGGGTGTGTTGGCTTCCGGAGAAGGGTTGAAGGTGGCGATGCAGGCAGGTTTTAGTCTGGCACAGATCGGGGAGTTCTCCTTTATTATTGCTACGTTGGGTAATAGTCTGGGGGTGATCAGCAACACGCTTTACCCGATTATTGTCGCCGTATCCATCATCACCACCTTCACCACGCCCTATTGCATCCGCCTGTCGACACCCATCTATAACTGGATAGAGAAACATACGCCTGCCAATCTGACCCGCTTATTGGAAGGCTATGCCTCCTCGAACCTGAAGACAGTAAACAAACGTACGCACTGGAATCGCTTACTGCGTAGCATACTGCAGTTTACGGCTATTTATGCAACCGTTTCTTTAGCTGTGATTTATCTGTGTGAATACTTCGTTACGCCCTTTATTTTAGAGAATGTTCCGGCTATTTGGGGGCGGTTATTGGCGGCTACCATCACGCTTATCCTGATGGCGCCCTTCCTGCGTGCCATCATGATGAAGAAGAATCGCTCGGAAGAATTCAAGTCTTTATGGGAAGACAACCACTTCAACCGCGGAGCATTGATCTCGCTGATTGTGCTTCGGGTGGTTATATGTATCGGCTTAACCATGATGGTATTGACTCCTTTATTCCCGAATGCCACGGTTTGGCTGTGGGTCATCTCCGGTGGCGTGGTTACCTGTATCATATTTTTCCAGGGCTTTAAAACACAATCGCGGCGTATGGAAGCACGCTTCTTAGAGAATCTGAACCAGAAACAGCTGTTTGAAGAGAAGCGCGCACCCATACATCCGAAGATTGCCAATGCCTTGTTGTCGAAAGATATCCACCTGGAGGAGATAGATGTGTCGCCCTCTTCGCCTAAAATAGGGAAGACCCTGCGCGATCTTGACCTGAGAAGCCGTTATGGAGTGAATGTGGTTTCAATCATCCGTGGCAACCAGAAGATCAATATCCCGGATGCCAACGAGCGTATCTATCCCTATGACAAGATGATCGTGGCCGGATCGGATGAAGATATCCAGAACATGACCAAGGTGATTGCCGACCGGGCACAGGTGGAGATACCGGAAGAGGAGCCCATCTACCAGATCAGCTTATCACAATACGTGGTGGAACCCGGCTCTCCCCTGATCGGGGAGACGATTCAATCCATGAATATACAAAACCAGACAGAATGTATGATTATCAATATCGAACGCGACGATGTTTCCATTATCCATATTTATCCCGACTTTATGTTCGAAGAGGGCGACACACTTCTGCTTGCCGGTGAAAAGGAGAAGCTCAACGCGTTTGAAGAAAATCTGGGATTGATCCCGCCTTTTATCGGGATATTACATACCGATGCACATTAATCGATCGATAAGGTTCGTATATTCCGGGCATTTTCCAGGTAGTGGATGGTCTGATTATCGATCCATCCCGGACGCGAAATGCCATAAGCATCTCTCTGATTTACATCGAATCCTGTCAGTTGATTAAACTGTTTCTTTTCGATATCGTACACCCAAAGCTGCGTACTTCCGGAGCGAGTTGAAGTGAATGCCATTCTCTTTTTGTCGGGAGAGAGGGATATATCCGTATCGAGCCATTGGGAGCGAATGATATTTTCGCATTTGTCGCTATTGATGGATGCCCTATATATACAAGAATAAGCCCGATAATAATCTATTGATTCTCTTGCTTCAAAGATAAACTCTTCATTATTGATCCAATCAATACTTTCCAAACTATTGTAATCATCCCGCTTCAAGATGGTTGTTAATTCCTTTGTTTCCAAATCGAGCATACGGATAGAGTACTTCCACTCTTCCGTGTTTTCTAATGACGTGCAAAGAATCTTTTTGGAATCAGGTGAGATCGCCAGGTTAAACACATATTTATCGGGTAATGTAAACAGGATTGACTCCTCTTTTGTCGTTAAATCATACACGAGGATAGCTTTATCGTTTCCAATCATCGTGGAATAGACAATCATATTCCCGTCACTGCTCCAGCAAATATCATACAGGGAACGATTATTATGTACCAACTCTTTTCCCGAGCCATCCAGGTTGACTACAATCAATTGTCTTTTATTTAAAATATTAAGGCGTGTATTGTACGCAACTTTATTATTCACAGGACAGTAACGTAGTAAATCAATAAGATCACTTGTTGCTGATTCTTTGAAGATTAGCTGAGATTGAACCTCTGGGTTAGGGATAACCATAATAGTAAGTGACACCTCCGAATCATATTTTTTGCGGGAGGATTCCACATAAAAATAGACCGGTTTTCCATTCTCCAGGCCTTTGATCGTATGTTCAAAATAGGGGTCTTTTCGGTTTGTAAACTCAACCACTTTCGTAAAATCCTTATCCGGGTCAAACGATTGATATAGGGTAAACTTCTCGGGCTCAAGATCGGGCAGCATGATGCACTTGGTATTTATATCCTGGGTATATTGGTTGTTATACCCCCAGGCAACAATTACTTGTCCATCGCCAATGGTGGTCTTTTCCATTCGTACGGTACGCAATTTCCCGCTGTTGTGTTCGGGATCATCAAAATCAAAGTCATTATCACAGGCTGAAAACAATAAAACAGACAGAACGACAGCAAACAAATAGGACTTTTTCATAAGATTATCTTTTGGGGTACTTCTATTATGATGCAATGCAGGCTTTAAATGTTGCATTATGAACCACAAAAAAGGTCACCAGCCATTCGGCGGTAACCTTTTCTCTCTATTATCCTATATTGTTTCAAGCCTCTTCTTTCGGCTCTTTCTTTTTCACTTCGGTGGTGATCTGTTGTTCTTCTTTGTTGAAGCCGACAATGATCTCATCGCCTTCGCCCACCGATGCCCGAATGATCATCTCTGCCATTTCGTCTTCCAGGTATTTCTGGATGGCACGTTTCAGTGGACGGGCGCCAAACTGCACGTCATATCCTTTAGAGGCGATGTAATCCTTCGCATCATCGGTAATAACTAATTTGTAACCCAGGTCTTCAACACGCTTGTAAAGTCCCTTCAGTTCGATATCGATAATCTGATGGATAGATGTTTTGTCCAACTGGTCGAACATAATAATATCATCCACACGATTCAGGAACTCAGGAGCAAAGGCCTTATTCAACGCCTTTTGTATCACGCCGCGCGAGAAATCTTTATCCGCTTCGCTTGCCGCCTGTGCCTGGAAGCCGATGCCACGTCCAAAGTCTTTCAACTGACGGGTACCGATATTGGATGTCATGATCACTATTGTATTCTTGAAATCAATGCGACGTCCCAGACTGTCGGTCAAGCGCCCTTCGTCCAATACCTGCAGAAGCAGATGGAACACATCCGGATGCGCCTTCTCAATCTCATCGAGCAATACGACCGAATAGGGTTTGCGGCGCACTTTCTCCGTGAGCTGTCCGCCCTCTTCGTATCCCACGTATCCCGGAGGTGCACCGATCAGGCGCGATACGGCAAACTTCTCCAGGTATTCGCTCATATCAATACGGATCAGGGAATCAGCCGAGTCGAACAGATATTCTGCCAACTTCTTGGCCAAATGTGTTTTACCCACCCCTGTCGGTCCCAGGAACATAAAGGTGCCGATCGGTTTGTTCGGGTCTTTCAGTCCGACACGGTTGCGCTGAATAGCTTTTACGATTTTGCTCACCGCTTCATCCTGGCCAATTACCTGCTTTTTCAGGATATCGCCCATTTCCAACAGGCGGGCATTCTCCGTGGTAGCAATACGTTGAACCGGCACGCCTGACATCATGGCGACCACTTCGGCCACCTTGTCTTCATCGACCGTTTCACGGTGTTCCTGCATTTCCTGTTCCCATTTGGCTTTTGCTGCCTCCAGTTGCAACAGGTATTGACGCTCTTTGTCACGGAAGCTGGCAGCCAGCTCAAAATTCTGCGATTTCACAGCAGCCAGCTTCTCTGCTTTCGTATCTTCAATCTTTCCTTCCAACTCTTCGATGCTCTTGGGAACGATGATATTGGATATATGTACACGCGATCCGGCTTCATCCAGGGCATCGATCGCCTTATCCGGGAAGTTGCGGTCGCTGATATAACGTTCTGTCAATTTGACACACGCTGTAAGCGCGCCGTCCGTATAGCTCACATTGTGATGCTCTTCATAGCGCGGTTTGATGTTTTTCAATATCTGTAATGTCTCTTCCGCCGTGGTCGGATCAACGATTACTTTTTGGAAACGACGCTCCAGGGCACCGTCTTTCTCTATATTCTTGCGGTATTCATCCAGTGTGGTAGCTCCAATACATTGTATCTCACCACGTGCCAGAGCCGGTTTCAGCATATTGGCCGCGTCCATCGAACCCGAAGCCGAACCGGCTCCGACAATCGTATGGATCTCGTCGATAAACAGGATGATATTCGGATTTTTGGAAAGCTCGTTCAGGATCGCTTTGATACGTTCCTCGAACTGTCCGCGGTATTTCGTTCCGGCGACAATCGATGCCATATCCAGGCTTATCACACGCTTGTCGAACAGGATTCGTGATACCTTACGTTGGGTGATCCGAAGCGCCAGCCCTTCTACGATGGCCGATTTTCCGACACCCGGCTCACCAATAAGCACCGGATTATTCTTTTTGCGCCGACTCAGGATCTGCGCCAGGCGTTCGATCTCCGTCTCGCGGCCAACGATCGGATCCAGGCGGTTTTCGGCTGCCGCACGGGTCATGTCGGTACCGAAATTATCGAGCACCGGCGTGTCGTTGGGCGACTTCGGCTGATTGCCACCCTGACCACGGGAAGTTTCTTTTCGGGAGGCGAAATCATCCTCGTCGTCATCTTCATCGTCGGTGTATCCGTCGCTTATTTCATCCACCTCCTCATATTCGGTCAATCCGCTGCCGCTTACCAAATGGTTGTAAACGCTGCGGTAATTGACGCCCTCTTTGTTCAAGGCACGAGCGGCGATATTGAATTCTTCCTTTAATATGGCCAAAAGCAGGTGTTCGGTTCCGGTTTCCGTACTCTTAAACATACGGGCTTCCAACACGCTCATGCGCAATACGCGTTCGGTGGTTTTGGTCAGGGCAATCTCCTGCTGGTGGTCATCGTCTGCGTCGACCGTATTGCGAATATCCTGTTCGATACATCTTTTAATACCGGTCGGATCCGCATTCAACTCATGTAAGAGCTGTATTGCTTTCCCTTCACCATCACGGATGATACCCAGCATCAAATGCTCCGGACCTATATAGCTGTTTTGAAGGCGCATAGCCTCTTCACGACTATATTCGATCACATCCATCAGTCTCTTCGTATAATTTTGTTTCATCTTTCTATTCCTTCTGGTTTGTATCTATGCAAATATAAATATCTTGTTTAATAAACAGCAAATACTATGCCATTGTTTTGATAGATGTTGAAAACTATCCATAGCGGCAAAAAAGCTAATTATCATTTTGATAGCAAAAAGGCCATTTTGCTTTACAATATGATACGTTAAAAAATGTTTCTCCCGGGAGTTTGTGAAAAAAGTCCCGGGAGTTCGGAAAAAAAGTCCTGCGATTTTGACAAAATGATAAATTGAACTTTGATTACGCTGAATGCAGGATGGGCTATGATTTGATTTCTCCTGATTTTTTTTGAATCACCTGATTGTTTACACAAATAATCAGAAAATCATCTAAATCAAGAAATCAAATCATAGCCCATCCTGCATTCAGGGAAATCACAGTTCTTATTTCCCCCCGAAAGCAAAGCTCACGGGCAGATAGACAGGGGAGGGGATGGTGTAGTCGCCCACTTTGATATTGGGGCGCAGTTGGAGGGTGATCTGTGATTGCTGGTCGTTTACGCCAACGATGTTCTTTACGACATTGACTACAGCGTCTTTCGTATCGCCTTTCAACAGCGTAGCCAGGTCGAAGCCGATCGACAAAGGAAGTTTTTGTTTGGCTCCGGCGGCGATATTGAGCGCCTGGTTGATGCTGCCGGTGGTGAACTGCACACCGTCGATCTGCAGGATATATTGCAATCCCTGTAGGAAGGCAGCCGATTGATTGGGGTTAGTTATGTCGAGATTCAATGTGAAGTTGAGAGGCACAGAGCTGGCCTGCCCGGTCAACAGGGGAGTTAGTTGCAATAGCTGCACCGGATTGATACCTTTGGACAGGTCCATACCGGCGAGTTGCAGGTTGGAGATCGAATTATAATCGAATTTACACTGCGTCAGGTTGTAGGCACCACTTACCTGTTTGGCTACATCGCAGCCTTGCAACAGCATACAGACCAGTAATAAAGAGAAAAAATGTGTTAGTTTCATATCGAGAATATTTTTATAATGTATATATATATATAAACCGCGAGAGCCTGATTTGTTTAATCAGGTTGCAAAAATAGACAAAAAGAAGGGTTTATCCTTTTAACATATAGCCTTTTCTTGGGATGGCTATAATCCGGATGGTCGGATCATGGGCGATCACCCGACGGATATAGGTAACCACCGTGATTCGTATAAAAAACGCGGGAACCATCCCTTTCGTAAAGGATAATTCCCGCTCATCATTCATTAGTGGTAATATTTGTGTCGTTTAAGTGGTTTTTTCGTTGTCTCTTTTTTTATTTTTTCCAATATTTTTCTATTTCTTCCAGTGATTTCCCTTTGGTTTCCGGAACCATCTTCCAAACAAACAGCATGGATAAGACTGCCATTAGTCCGTAGAATCCGTAGGTCATCGGTTCGCTAAAGCTCATCATGGACGGATAGGTCGATGAGATGAAAAAGTTAGCAGCCCATTGTGCCGCTACCGCGATAGCTACCGCCTGTCCGCGAATCTTATTGGGGAAGAGTTCGGATATGTAAACCCAACAGATCGGTCCCCAAGACATCATAAAGGAGGCTGTGAAGATGATGATAAATACCAATGTCAGGATGTTGATAATATGTAAGTAAGCTAAGATAGCTACGGCGAACATACCCACTGCCATACCTATAGAGCCAATGATCAACAAAGGCTTACGTCCCAGCTTATCTACTGTCATGATCGC
The DNA here is from genome assembly GCF_029893085.1 of Parabacteroides sp. PFB2-10. GTDB lineage: Bacteria > Bacteroidota > Bacteroidia > Bacteroidales > Tannerellaceae > QVMG01. The sequence goes on along the minus strand of NZ_JARXWI010000015.1, from coordinate 23,722 downwards.
CAGTACGGTAAAGATTACATTAACCAATCCCATCACAATGGTTTGTAACATGGAAGCATCTCGTCCGGCTCCCATATTCTCAAAGATGGTAGGAGCGTAATACAGAACGACATTGATTCCCACAAACTGTTGGAATACAGAAAGCAGAATGCCGATAACGATTACTTTCTTGCCATAAGACAATAGTTTGCTTTTCGTATTTTCTGATACCGTAGCGACAATCTCATCCAATATTTGTTTCGCTCTTTCCTTGTTGATGTTTATCTTTTCCAGAACACTAAGTGCTCTCTTTTCTTCACGTATCAACGCCAAATAACGCGGTGTTTCCGGAACGAAGAACAGGAAGATAAAGAATAAACCGGCAGGAATAGCCTCTGAGGCAAACATATAACGCCATCCCATATCGTGTACCCATTCGGTCGTTTGACCTTTAGCAATACCCCAGTTCACAAAATAAACCACGAGCATACCAAAGATAATGGCAAACTGGTTGAAAGATACCATCCGGCCACGCATATCGGCAGGAGCAATCTCTCCGATATAGGTAGGGCATACAGCCGAAGCCAGACCGACACCAATACCTCCGATAATACGATAACAGTTAAAAGCCAAAAGCAGACCTATAGAAGGTTCCCCTTTCGTGAAGAACAGTACTTCAGGGAATGCGGAGGTCAAAGCCGAGAGGAAGAAGAGGAATCCCGCGATTTGCAGACTTCTCTTTCGTCCGTATCGATTGGATAGAAAACCGGAAATCAGGCCTCCGATAATACAGCCAATCAAGGCACTGGATACAGTAGCTCCCAAAGCAAAATCTCCTAATCCGTTAGGTATAATGAAATTAGCTTTGATAGAGTCAACCGTACCGGAGATAACCGCCGTATCGTAACCGAAAAGCAGTCCTCCCAAGGTGGCAACCAAGGTGATTGCGAAAATATAAATTGAATTGTATTGTTTCATGGTAATCGGTTTACAGTGAGCTGTAAGCAGTGATTTTCACTGCTTACAGCTTGCCTGTTTACTACTATTAGATGTACAAATTAACGATTGCTTCATAAAGCTCTTGCTTGCCACTGGTTTGAGCAGGCTCGCCTTTTGCCTTCGCATATTCGACTACCTCTTCCAAAGAGAGTTTGCCTTCTTCGAATTCTTTTCCTTTGCCTGCGTCGAAAGAGCTATAACGATCTTCCAGCATCTTCGGCATAGGTGACTCTTCTAATAGGGCTGCCGCTACTTCTAAAGCGCGAGCGAATGCATCCATACCGGCGATATGAGCAATGAAGATATCTTCCAGGTCGGTTGAATTACGACGTGTCTTAGCGTCGAAGTTCGTTCCGCCACCTTGCAATCCACCACTGCGCAGGATCACTAACATCGATTGAACCAGTTCGTTGATGTCGATAGGGAATTGGTCTGTATCCCAGCCATTCTGATAATCACCGCGGTTAGCATCGATTGATCCCAGCATACCGGCGTCAGCAGCACACTGCAGTTCGTGTTCGAACGTGTGACCTGCCAGGGTTGCATGGTTTACTTCGATATTCAATTTAAAGTCATTCTCTAAGCCATGTGCGCGCAAGAAACCGATCACCGTTTCCGCATCCACGTCGTATTGGTGCTTCGTTGGTTCCATAGGTTTCGGTTCGATCAGGAAGTTTCCTTTGAAACCTTTGTTGCGAGCATAGTCGCGAGCGGCTGTCAACATAGTAGCCAGATGCTCTTTCTCACGTTTCATTTGGGTATTCAAGAGAGAAGAATAACCTTCACGTCCTCCCCAAAATACATAGTTCTCACCTCCGAGTTCGATTGTTGCATCGATAGCATTCTTGATTTGAACCCCTGCGCGAGCCACTACATCAAAGTCTGGGTTGGTAGCCGCACCGTTCATATAACGTTTGTGTCCGAATACGTTTGCCGTACCCCAAAGCAATTTGATACCGGTTGCAGCCTGTTTTTCTTTCGCATAAGCGACAATAGCTTTCAGGTTGGCTTCATATTCTTCGATTGAGTTACCCTCGTCGATTAAGTCTACATCGTGGAAGCAATAGTATTCAATGCCTACTTTCTGCATGAACTCAAAGCCCGCGTCCAGTTTTTGCTTCGCTATTTCCAAAGCCGAGTTGCCTGCTGCCCAGGGGAAAGTCTTGGTTCCGCCACCGAATGGATCTCCTCCTTCAGCGCAAAGGGTGTGCCACCATGCCATAGAGAATTTGAACCAGTCTTTCATCTTACGTCCGTAAACCATCTTTTCCGGATCATAATAGTGGAATGCCATCGGGTTTTTAGACTCTTTTCCTTCGAAAGCAATCTTCCCGATTCCAGGGAAGTACTCTTTGTTACCGTTGTTGATACTCATGATTTTTACTTTATTAATTAAATGAATATTAAATTTGTTTTTCCAGTTTTTCTTTCCATACTTCGTAAGCAGCGCAATAGCTATCGGCATGATGCCCATCCGGCTCGATTACCTGCAATTTGGTAAGCGAAGCGAAAGCCTCCTGGGGCGATGCGTAAATGCCTGCGCCTATACCGGCTCCACGGGCTGCCCCCACGGCGCCATCCGTATCGTATAATTCGATCTGAGCTCCGGTGATGCCCGAAAGCGTTTCGCGGAAGATCGGACTTAAGAACATATTGGCGTTACCCGCCCGGATCACTTCAATGTTGATACCCATATTGTTCATGATGTCCATACCGTATTTGAACGAGAAGACCACCCCTTCCTGAGCGGCACGCGCCAGGTGAGCTTTAGTATGAATGTTGAAATTGATACCATGAAGTGAACAACCAATCTCTCTGTTGGCGAGCATACGTTCCGCCCCATTACCAAACGGCAACACGGAAACGCCGCCGGAACCGATGGGCGCAGTAGCCGCCAGGTCGTTCAATTGATTGTAACTCAGTTCTTCACCGATCATGCGTTTTGTCCAGGAATTCATGATGCCGACACCATTGATGCAAAGCAAAACACCTAAGCGTGGATTCTCTGCCGTATGGTTCACGTGGGCAAAGGTGTTAACGCGTGAAAGCGTGTCGTAGTTCACCTGATCGTTTACCCCATACACCACCCCTGATGTGCCGGCTGTAGCGGCGATTTCTCCGGGGTTCAGGACGTTAAGCGACAAAGCGTTGTTAGGCTGATCGCCCGCGCGATAGGTCACCGGAGTGCCTTTCTGCAGACCCAGTTCGTCGGCAACAGAAGCTAATAATTCTCCCTGCAAACCAAACGTAGGTTTGATATCGGCAATCACATCCTTGTTGAAGCCATAATAGTTCATTAGGTCGTCCGACAAGCTGTTATTCTTGAAATCCCAGAATATACCTTCCGACAGACCAGACACCGTTGTAACGATATCGCCCGTCATCCGCATGGCGATGTAGTCTCCCGGAAGCATGATTTTATGGATCTGATCGAATAGCTGAGGTTCGTATTCTTTTACCCAGGCCAATTTTGAGGCCGTGAAGTTACCGGGGGAGTTAAGCAGATGCGCCAGGGTATATTCTTCGCCCATATTCTTAAAGGCTTTTTCGCCATAAGGCACCGCCCGGCTATCACACCAGATGATCGAAGGACGAAGCAGTTGCTGCTTCTTGTCAACAATGACCAACCCGTGCATCTGATAAGATATACCAATCGCTTTGATCTCTTTTCCGCTGGCATTTGCCTGGGCTAAAGCGCCCGCAATAGCCATTTTCAGGTTTTTCCACCATTCGTTGGGATCCTGTTCGGCCCACCCCGGACGAACCGCATTGATGGCAGCCTCCTGTTTGGGATAAAAGTCGGAACCAACGATTTTACCTGTTGTCTCGTCAACAAGTGCCGCTTTAATGGAAGAACTTCCTATGTCGCAACCTAATAACATAATTTTACTCCAGATTTTTATTGAGCTTAGCTCGTTGTTTGTTATAAATAATTTTATCAAAACGATAATAGCGGGGCGAGCGATGTGCCGTACCCTCTTTCCGGTCTTCGGTTGGCAGCAGGTATTCCCACGATTTCATCTTCTTATGGAAATTACGTACGTCCAGTGTCTTATTATACAAGATCTCGTACGTGCGCCGCAATTCTGAGGCCGTGAATTTCTTTTTCAGGTAATTAAATACGATCGCCGGTTCCCGATCGATCCATAACCGTATCTCTTTGACGGCTTCGTTGACGATCTCATTGTGGTCGAAGGGCATACGGGGCAGACTGTCGATCGCCACCCAGTGTTTGGATTCATATTCGCTGTCTGCGGTTTTCTTGTCGGGCTTGCATAAAGCCAGGTAAGCCACTGTGATGATACGAATACTGCCCTGATAGGCCTGCATGATCTTCTGGTTCGAAGCGGATTCCAACCAGATCACATCTTCTTTGTTTTTTGTACGCATAGGTGAACCGAAACAACGAAACTGATGCAGCTGTACGCGCTTCATGCCGGTCGCGTCGTTCAGTGTCCGGTTGGCTGCTTCATCCAAATCTTCTGTCTGATAGATCAAACCTCCCGGCAATTTCAACCCCAAAGCTTGTCCGTGCTGACCCTTTCTTTCCACCAATAAGACGGAAAGTTTATCGTTGACAATGGTCATTAACACACAGTCTACCGATACGTGCGGATTGAACATTTTTGCGTTTTCCATGTATACACACTCGAATAATCAGACTGCAAATATATGTATTAATTCGATATATCAAAATATTTATTCTATTTTTTGTAACGTGTAAACACTTATAGATAAGACTCTTTGTTATCTTACTTTGTACAATAACACATTTCCACTTAGTGTAAACAATACAGTAACCGCCTTTATGTACGTTGTACAATATAGTATCCATGGGGATTCTCCGCAAAAAACGAACGATGAAAAATGACAATATACAAACGGGAGATGTCGGAAACTTAAAATAATAAAATACAAACTAAGGGACAACAAAAAGACCATTTTGCTTTACAAGCAAGTATTAAGCCATCTTGCAATAATGTAAACAAACGTTAAAACGCCCATTTTCCGCGAACCCTCTAATTTATGATTTGTAATTTCGGAGGGACTTTGCGCGCAAAAAAGCGGGACTTTGAAGACAAACTCCCGGGAGAAACATTTTTTAACGTATGGATTTGTAAGCAAAACGGCTTTTTTACTTACAATCGATATTTTAACATATTGCTGTCAGCTGTGTGACTATTTAGCCTCTATCGGGTTTTTTCGTCCTGATCTGAATAGATACGATAAAGGCAATCAAGACTTATTAACAACCTTTATGTTTTAAAAGCCTCCAAACATTTGCTGAGACGATAATAATCAGTTCCTTTGCGTTAAACAAGTGTTTAAAACAAATGTTTAAAGAGAAAGAAAATACAGATGTAAAAGGCAGGATTCTGGAGGTGGCGCGCCGACTTTTCATTGAGAAAGGCTATAACGGCACGAGTATCAGGGATATAGCAGCTGCGTCGGAAACGAACGTGGCGATGATCAATTATTATTATCACTCCAAGTATAACCTGTTTGAATACATCTTCGAAGAGGCGTTTGATGTGGTAATGAACCGCGTATTTTCCGTGCTCCGTTCGGATATGCCGATCCTGGAACTGATAGAGAAATGGATCGATTCCTATTATGAGAGCCTGATGGAATATCCACAGATCCCTATTTTCATATTGTATGAGATCAATCAGCATCCTGAGAAGTTGCCCGAGCGCATCCAAAGACGCGAACCTTACGATATCTTCCTCAACATATCCAAACGACTGGAAGAGGAGGGACGCCTGGGGAATATTAGGGAAACATCGGTATTGGATCTGCTCCTGAACATACTCTCCCTATGCGTATTCCCTTTTATTTTCGGTTCGCTGGCCGTGAAAGTGACCGGTCGATCCATGGAGGAATATCATGAGGTACTGGTTCAGCATAAAGACTATGTGAAACGTTTTGTTATACAAGCTCTCAAACCATAATTTTTTTTGCCTGTGAATTAAACGATCGTTTAAGAAGGGGGAGGACATTAACATGAAAAAAGATCAACAACTGTGTCGGGTGGGGATTGATGTGGGTTCTACTACGATAAAGATGGTCGTATTAGACCCTTCCGACATCATCATCTACAAAACCTATCGTCGTCATAAAGCCAATATCAACCGCATATTCGCGGAAGAGCTCCAAACGATTATCCGTACGTTCCCTGAGTTGTCTTATCGGATACAGATCACAGGTTCGGCCGGGCTGGGCATTGCCGAGCGTACGGGCATCCCGTTTGTACAGGAGGTGGTCTCCTCTGTGGAGGTGGTCAACCGGCTCTATCCCGACACGCGCACCCTGATCGACCTGGGCGGGGAAGATGCCAAAATGGTATTCTTCCACTCCGGGAAACAGCCCGATATCCGTATGAACGGGAATTGCGCGGGAGGTACGGGCGCGTTTATCGATCAAATGGCCGACCTGATGCATATTACTATCGAAGCCTTGGGCCGGCAGGCGATGCATTATGACAAGATCTATCCGATTGCATCGCGTTGTGGTGTGTTTGCCAAGACGGACGTGCAGAACCTGATTTGCCGGAACGTACCGGTGAATGATCTCTCGGCCTCTATTCTTCATACGGTAGCGTTGCAATGCATCACTTCATTGGCCCGGGGATACGATATCGAACGTAAGATATTGTGCATCGGTGGGCCGTTGACTTTCCTGCCGGCGCTTCGCCATGCCTTCCAGGAGTTGCTTCAACTGGAAGAGGATGACTTTCTTATGCCTGAAAACGGCGAATACTTCCCAGCATTGGGCTGCGCTCTTTTATTAAAGGAAGAGAGCGGACAAACTGTCGATATCCCGTCGCTGCTTCAGCAATTAAACGCGACCAAAACGGAAGAGAAAGATACCTTGCCTCCTCTGTTTAAAGGGGAAGAGGAGTACATCCATTGGAAAGAGACAAGAAAGATCAAAAAAATCAAGTTGGAACCTTTAGGCATCGAACAAGATATAACCTGTTTCTTGGGCATTGACTCCGGTTCGACCACGACCAAAATCGTTGTGATGAAAGAAGACGGACATATTCTCTACACCTATTATAGTGCGAACGAAGGGAATCCGTTGAAAAAGGTGGTGGAAGGCCTGCAGGAGTTTTATCGGAGTGCGGCAGAAAAAGGGGTGAATTACCGCTTTCTCTCTTCTGCCGTGACAGGATACGGGGAAGACCTGGTTCGGTCGGCTCTCAACCTGGACTACGGGATTGTAGAGACCATGGCGCATCTTTCCGGTGCTCAGTATGTGGATCCGGAAGTCTCGTTCATACTCGATATCGGCGGGCAGGATATGAAGTCGCTCTTTGTCGATAAAGGCATTATTTCCAACATCGAACTAAACGAGGCCTGTTCGTCGGGCTGCGGCTCTTTCCTGCAAAACTTTGCCTCGACCATGCATATTTCCCTATCCGACTTCTCGAAGGCAGCCTGTATGTCGGCCTGTCCGAGCGATCTGGGTTCGCGGTGTACGGTGTTTATGAATTCCAAAGTGAAACAAGCCCTGCGTGAAGGGGCTGAAATCGGGGATATTGCGGCTGGACTGGCCTATTCGGTGGTGAAGAATTGCTTGTATAAAGTGCTTAAAATAAATAACCTGAACCAACTGGGCGATCACATCGTGGTGCAGGGAGGTACCTTCCGCAACGACGCGGTCTACCGTGTGTTGGAACAACTATCGGGGAAAACGGTCAGCACCACCGATCATCCCGAACTGATGGGTGCCCTGGGCGCTGCTTTGTATGCCCAGCGAAGGTGGAGCGAGGAAAGGACAACCTCGTTCACCGGACATGAAGCTTTGCCCGAAGTGGATCATATCGAAACCAAAGAGTTGCAGTGTAAGGGTTGTACCAACAAATGCTCCGTATTGCGTTTCCGCTTCAATAACGGGAATACCTCTTATGCAGGGAATAAGTGCGAAAAGGTCTTTTTCAATAAAAACACGGTGCATAAGAAAGGATTCAACGCGTTTGAAAAGAAAAACGAGATCCTTTTCCAACGGGAAGAACATGCGGCGAAAAACGAAAACCTGCCTGTTATAGGTATTCCGCGGGTGTTGAATATGTTCGAAAACTATCCTTTCTGGCATAAATTGTTCACCAGTTGCGGCTTGCGGCTTGTCTTGTCGCCGGAGTCCACCTTTGCGCTTTATCAGAAAGGAGTGGGCAGCGTGATGTCAGAGAATATCTGTTTCCCGGCCAAATTGGTACATGGGCATATCCATGCGTTGGCGGAAGCAGGGGTGGATCGTATCTTTTATCCCATTGTGCCGAAAGAAGAAGATGAATTCGGGAAAGCGAATAACTCGTATAACTGTCCGGTAGTCAGCGGATATCCGGATGTGATCCGTTCGGCCATGAACCCGGAAGAGCGCTTTGGCATCCCTTTCGACAAACCGGTGGTTACCTTCAGTAGCGATCGGGCGCTCGAAAAGGCTTGCTGGAATTATCTTTCTTCCATAGGTATTCCCAAGGAGATCTTCCGAAATGCGTTTAAGAGCGCTCTGAAGGAGCGGGCCGCCACAAAAGAGAAACTGGCTGTTGAGCAGAAAAGACGCTTTGACGAGGCCGTGGCAAACAACGAACCTGTCTTTGTGGTTGCCGGACGCCCTTATCATACCGACCCGCTTATCCATCAGAAGACAGGGCAGATTCTGTCGGATCTGGGAGGCTATGTGTTTACGGATGATGTGTTTCGCGTGACAAACCAACAGGGTTTTGGCGCATTGAATATCATCTCCCAGTGGTCTTACCCGAATCGTACGGTGCAGGCTGCGGTAGAGGTGGCAAAATTGCCCCGGAATGTGCAGTATATTCAATTGAACTCCTTCGGATGTGGTCCCGACTCTTTCTTTATGGATGAGATCGGAGATATCCTGAAACAGGCAGGAAAGAACCATACGATATTGCGGATAGACGAGATAGCCAGTCCCGGTTCTGTTCGTTTGCGCTTGCGTTCGTTGATCGAATCGTTGAAGGCTGCTCAGCCAACTGATATGCCTTCGGAAGCGAAAGGCTTTGAAGCCTACGGGGTGACCTATAAAAAGGAAGACCGGAAGAAGACCATTATCATTCCCTGGTTTGCCGATTATATCTCGCCTTTTATCCCGGCTATCGGCGAACTGGCTGGGTATAGGATTGTCAATCTGCCCAAATCATCGAAGGCATCGGCAGAGATCGGCTTGAAATACGGGCATAATGAGGTTTGTTACCCTTCGACCCTGATCGTGGGAGATATCATTATGGGATTACAATCCGGGCAGTACGACCTGGAGAATACGGTGGTGGCCATTACGCAAACAGGCGGACAATGTCGGGCAACGAACTATATCTCACAAATAAAAACCGCCATCCGGAACGCCGGTTTCAAGGATATTCCGGTACTGGCTGTAAGTACGGGCAAGGTGTATCAGAACGATCAGAGTGCCTTTAAGGTGCCGGTTGCCAAGTTGATTCATATCATTATTTACGCGATACTCTATGCGGATGCCATTCAGAACATGTATAGCTCGCTCGTCATCCGGGAGAAGAAAGAGGGAGAAACAAAGAAGCTGTTTGACTTCTATATCGAACAGGGGGTGAAGGCCACGCAGCGTAACGATTATCATTGCTTAGTGAAACTATTAGAACAAGCTGTTGCCGACTTCAACCAGATAGAGATTTATGACCGCGCGTTTACCAAAGTAGGACTGATTGGAGAGATCTATTTGAAATACAACAACTATGGTCAGGCGCATATCACGGAATGGCTGCGTTCGAAAGGGATGGAGGTACACACGCCGCCCATTATGGATTTCGTATTACCCTATTTTGTGAACGCGCAGACCAACGTGAAGAACGGAGTGAAGAAAGCTTCGGTTTTGAGCGATCTCTTTAACTCGATTGCCTGGAAATATATCAATAAACAAATGCAAGTGTTCGAGAACCGCATGAAAGATTTCCGGTTTTACGAACCTTCTGAGTCGGTCTTTGTCAAAGCGGAGTATGCTTCCGAAATACTCGACCTGGCGCATCAGTTCGGCGAAGGCTGGTCGATTCCGGCAGAAGTGGCCTGTTATGCTCGCCAGGGAGTAAACAAAGTGGTCTGCATACAGCCTTTTGGATGCATCGCCAACCATATAGTGGCGCGTGGTGTAGAGAAGAGGCTGAAAAAGATCTATCCGGAGATGAATATTTTGTATCTCGATATAGATGGGGGAGTGGCAGAGGTAAACCTGCAAAACCGCTTGCATTTCATGATGGCTTACTCTTGAAAAGTTTAAGTTTGTTAATTTTGAACATATTCCATGCAGCCCTTGTTATATAAGTACCAAACAAAAAGAAAAAGAATTATGGGAAAATTTGAAGTAACAAAGAGAAAGAATGGAGAATTCCAGTTCAATTTGAAAGCAGGCAACGGTCAGGTTATTCTGACAAGTGAAGGATATGTAGCCAAAGATAGTTGTTTGAAGGGAATTGAATCCGTACGTAAGAACAGTCAGATCGATACTCGTTACGAAATCAAGACATCGAAAGACAATCGTTCTTACTTTAATTTGAAAGCATCAAACGGACAAGTTGTCGGTACCAGCGAGATGTATAACAGCGAAGCTGCGATGAAAAATGGTATTGAGTCCGTTAAGAAGAATGCTCCGGAAGCAACCTTAGTCGATTTAACGATCATATAAAAACCGAGAAATAACTGTTGAAAAAAAGAAAAGCTGTCCATAATTGGGCAGCTTTTTCGTTTTTATACTGTTTACGGAAAGGTCAATACAAACGTAGTCGAGAAGGGTGGAGCATTGTTTTTCAGCGCGATGCTGCCGCCCGAAAGGCGCATGATCTGTCGGGATACGGAGAGACCGACACCGCTTCCGCCTTCTTTGGTGGTAAAGAATGGGATGAAAATATGTTCGATCTCTTCCGCCGGGATGATAGGACCGTTGTTGCTCACCTCGATAACTACTGCCTCCTCCTCGGTAGAAAAGGCACGGATCAGGATCTTTCCGTCGCTGCGTTCGCCACCAATGGCCTGCATTGCGTTCTTCAATAGGTTGAGTACCACCTGTGTGATCAGGTTTTCGTCGGCGTAAACGATCAGATCGTCCGGTTCTACGATGCTGATAACTTCGATCATCGGGTAGTTGTTCTGATGCTTTGCCAACTGGATCATCCTGTCTAAGAACTTACCTACATAAAACAAAGTAGGGTTGGGGGTAGGAATGCGGGTGAATTTGCGGTATGAATCCACAAAGGCAATCAAGCCTTTTCCTGTTGTACTGATTGTTTCCAAACCGTTTCTAATATCCTCATTCACATCTCCTTGGTGCATCGACAGAAGTGTGTCGCTCAGTGAGGTGATCGGTGTCACGGAATTCATAATTTCATGTGTCAACACACGCGTCAGCCTGATCCAGGAGTCTATCTCCTTTTCATCCAATTCGCGGTTGATATCATTGATGGCAATAATGCGCAAGTGCTTCGATTGTAAGGTCATTTCCGACACACGCAGGGAGAGATAAACCGTTCCGCGCTCGTTTGTAAAGGTAACCTGGTGCTTTTCGCCCGGCTGTATCTGCTGCATCACCTGAGCGACACCTGTATCTACCTTTGCTAACTGTTTGACATGTGTAAAAATCGATAAGCCCAAAAGCCGGAGAGCCTCTTTGTTTGTCTGGTAAATATAGCCATTATCATCCAATACAATAATACCGGTAGAAACCGAATCCATGATCAGTTCATAGTATTTCTCCTGCTGAGCTGCTTCCGACTTTGCCTGGAAAAGGATTTGGGTAATGCGGTTCATCGATTCGCTGACCAACTTATCGTCGGAGGCATGCCCCCGGGTAGCATACTTAAATGCATAGTCGCTGTTGTCGATCGCATCGAACATAAAAGCGATCTTGCGAGCATTTCTTCTGTATAGATTGCCAATCAACAGAATAGAGACGAACAGTCCGACCAGCGATAAAACAAACCATTCCCATTTGCCTGACTGATAAAACCACATTGTGCCCACCGTACATCCCACCACCAGAAGCAGGCGGAAATAGACATTGTCGAGTATTCGTTTGAAAAAAAGGCGGATCGTTGTCAGTTGTCTCATCTCATTCTCTATTTTTACAATCCGTAACGCTTGATCTTATTATAGAGCGTCTGCCGCGAAATACCCAATTGATTAGCCACCATCGACAGGTTGCCATTGCATTTATCCATCGCATTTTTGATCATATTGTATTCCATCTCCTCCAGAGTGGTCGATTCCTTGAGCGGAGTTACCGGCTTTTGCGGGAAATGGAAATCGTTTACATCCAATATCTTCCCGTCTCCGATGATAACCGCCTTCTCAATGGTGTGTTCCAGTTCCCGAATATTCCCCATCCAGGGCAGTTCTTTCAGTTTTGCCTTCACCTGAGGAGATAATTGCAGGTTCGGTTTGCCATAAATATTGCCGTATTTCACTAAGAATATCTCCGCAAGAGGTATCACATCTTCAATGCGCTGACGCAAGGAAGGGATCTCCACATGGATCGTATTCATGCGATACAACAGGTCTTCGCGGAAACTTCCTTCATGCACCATCTGCGTCAGATCCCGGTTGGTCGCACTGATCAGGCGTATATTCACCGGGATAGGGGTATTACTTCCTACACGAACGACTGCCCGCTGTTGAAGCACCGTCAATAGTTTCGCCTGTAAATGGTAGGGTAGATTACCAATTTCATCCAAGAAAAGGGTTCCGTTATTGGCGGCTTCGAATTTACCCGGACGATCGGCACGCGCATCGGTAAACGCGCCTTTCACATGCCCAAACAATTCGCTCTCGAACAGTGTTTCCGTGATCGCTCCCATATCGACCGTGATAACTGCCTCGTTCTTGCGTCGCGAAAGCAGATGAATCTCCCGGGCAAGCATCTCTTTCCCGGTTCCGTTTTCCCCGGTGATCAGGATATTGGCATCGGTCACCGCTACCTTTTCGATCAAATGACGCAGTTGCAGCATCGCCTGGCTCTCTCCCCAGAACATGCCGCTTTCAGTCGATAGTGGTTGTATTTTCCGCTGGGCTTTGTTTTCGCCTTTCCGTTGTTTATAAGCGTTTTGCAAAGACTCGATCAATTTTTGATTATCCCATGGTTTAACAACGAAATCGGCTGCTCCCTCTTTGATTCCCCTGACCGCCAGCTCTATATCAGCATAGGCCGTGAAGAGAACAACGGGAAGGGAAGGCTCTTTTTTCTTGATCTCCGAAAGCCAGAACAGCCCTTCGTTTCCGCTATTGATGCCTGCACTGAAATTCATATCCAATAGGACGACATCAATTTTCTCTGCCTGCAACGTGGCGTTTATCTTATTGGGATTGCTGATGGTTATTACCTTTTCAAAACAGGAGTTCAACAACATCTGAACGGCTGTCAGTATGCCTTTGTTATCGTCAACGACCAATAGGGTACCTTGTTTTGTCATATAAATTTTCTTCCTCTTGGGGTTATTTATTGATTGTCAGTGTCGCCGGACAATGATCCGAATGATGTACATCGTGCAGGATCGTGGCTTCGCTGATCAGAGAGCGCAGAGGTTCGCTGACCATACAATAGTCGATACGCCATCCTTTGTTGTTTTTCCGGGCATTGAAGCGATAGCTCCACCAGGTATAGCCCACAACATCTGGATGCAGGTGGCGGTAGGTGTCGGTGTACCCCGCGGAGAGGAAGCGTGTCATCCATTCGCGTTCTTCCGGCAGGAAACCGCTATTCTTCGCATTGCGCACCGGATCATGGATATCGATTGGCTCATGGCAAATATTATAATCACCACAGAGGATCAGATTGGGTCGTTCTTTCTGCAGCTCGACCACATAACGCTGGAAATCTTCCAGCCACTCCATTTTAAAAGCCTGCCGTTCGTCGCCACTGGTTCCCGAAGGGTGATAGACACTGACCACGGAAATATCCCCAAAATCAGCCCGGATAAACCGCCCTTCCCGGTCGTATTTCTCGATGCCCATGCCATATTCCACATGATCAGGCTCTTGGCGTGTCAGGATTGCCACACCGCTATATCCTTTTTTCTCGGCGCAAAAGAGATAACTTTTATACCCCAATGCTTCGAACACCTCTCCTGGAAACTGATCTTCCTGCAACTTGGTCTCCTGCAGGCAGAGAACGTCCGGCTGAGTCTCTTGCAGCCATTCCGGAAAACCCTTTGTGATGGCCGCGCGCAAACCGTTTACATTATACGTGATGATCTTCATATCTATTTCTGTTTTTTGGCAACCAAAGATAATACCAACAAAATAAATTCCCGCCACAAAAGGGAGATAAAATTTGCTGGTCGACCATGCTCAGCCAACTGGTCGACCATGCTCAGCCATTTGGTTCACCATGCTCAGCCAACTGGTCGACCATGCTCGACCAGCAAATATTCCAAATAAAAAAGACTACCACAAAATAAAGATTGAAAAATGAAGCAGCGAAAATGAAACGCTTGGCAGCATTATAAAAGGATTTCCTACGAAAAAATCGCTCCAAATCTTTTTGTAGTAAAGAGAAAAGCCTTACCTTAGTGCGATTTTTCAGTGATGAAATTGTGCGTATATTAAATAAATAGCTAAATGATTGATCAAGACAGAATTATAAAGATCAACATCGAGGATGAGATGAAATCGGCTTACATTGACTATTCTATGTCGGTTATCGTTTCGAGAGCTCTTCCTGATGTGAGGGATGGTTTTAAACCGGTTCACCGTCGTGTATTATTTGGGATGAACGAACTGGGTAATACATCCGATAAACCGTACAAAAAATCCGCCAGAATTGTAGGAGACGTTTTAGGTAAGTATCACCCGCACGGTGATAGTTCCGTTTATTTTGCCATGGTACGTTTGGCGCAACCGTGGTCATTGCGTTACCCGCTGGTCGACGGCCAGGGAAACTTCGGTTCCGTCGATGGTGACAGCCCTGCTGCCATGCGTTATACGGAGGCTCGCTTGAGCAAATTGGCCGAAGAAATGCTGCGGGATATCGAAAAAGATACGATTGATTTCCAGTTAAACTTCGATGATACATTAAAAGAACCGACCGTTCTGCCTACGCGTATACCGAATCTATTGATTAACGGTGCTTCGGGTATTGCGGTAGGGATGGCTACCAATATGCCGCCTCATAATATGACAGAGGTGTTGAATGGTTGTATGGCTTACATCGATAACCGCGGTGAGATCGAAATCGACGAATTGATGGAATACATCAAAGCGCCTGATTTCCCAACCGGTGCTACGATCTATGGCTACCAGGGCGTGAAAGACGCTTTTGAAACGGGTAGGGGACGTATTATTCTGCGCGGTAAGGCGGAGATTGAAGTCGAAAACAATCACGAAAAGATTATTATCACGGAAATCCCTTACCTTGTTAATAAGGCAGAACTGATCAAACACATTGCCGACCTGGTGAACGAAAAACGCCTGGAAGGTATATCGAATGTCAACGATGAGTCCGACCGTCACGGTATGCGCATTGTCGTAGATGTGAAGCGGGATGCCAACTCCAGCGTGATTCTGAACAAACTGTATAAACTGACCGCGCTTCAATCCTCTTTCAGCGTGAATAACATCGCGTTGGTCAACGGTCGTCCACGGCAGTTGAACCTGAAAGATATGATCAAGGCGTTCGTTGATCATCGCCAGGAGGTGGTGACAAGACGTACACGCTACGATCTGAGAAAGGCGGAAGAACGCGCGCATATCCTAGAAGGACTATTGATAGCCTCCGATAATATCGACGAGGTGATTGCTATCATCCGCTCATCATCCAGCCCGCAGGAAGCGATCGAACGTTTGATCGAGCGTTTCGGACTGACCGATATACAGGCCAGAGCGATTGTAGAAATGCGCCTTCGTCAGCTCACCGGGCTGGAACAGAATAAATTACGCGCTGAATATGAAGAGATAGAACGCTTAATCGCCTCCTACAAAGAGATTCTGGAAAATGAAGACCGTTGTATGGAAGTGGTGAAAGAAGAATTGCAGGAGATCAATGATAAGTATGGTGATGATCGTAAAACGGACATTATTTATGCTTCGGAAGAATTGAATCCGGAAGACTTCTATGCCGACGATGAGATGATTATCACCATTTCGCACATGGGTTATATCAAACGTACGCCGCTCTCTGAGTTCCGTGCCCAGGGACGTGGTGGAGTAGGAGCGAAGGGCTCCGAAACACGCGACGAAGACTTTGTGGAATATATCTATCCGGCGTCGATGCATGCCACCCTATTGATATTCACGGCAAAAGGTAAATGCTACTGGCTGAAGGTATATGAAATTCCGGAAGGAGCGAAGAATGCCAAAGGACGTGCTATTCAGAACCTATTGAATATCGAAGCCGACGACAAGATCCAGGCCTTTATCCGCGTGAAGAAGCTGACCTCCGATACGGAATTTATCAATTCACACTACCTGTTGTTCTGTACGAAGAACGGGGTGATCAAGAAAACATTGCTTGAAGCCTATTCACGGCCTCGCCAGAATGGTGTAAATGCCATTACGCTGCGTGATGGCGATGGGTTAATACAAGTTAAAATGACCAATGGTGATAATGAAGTATTAATCGCCAATCGCAACGGTCGTGCGATCCGTTTCCACGAAAGTGCTGTTCGCACCATGGGGCGTACGGCGGCTGGTGTGCGCGGAATGACGCTGGATAGTACTGATGATGAGGTGGTTGGTATGATCACGATCAAAGATATGGAACACGAAACCGTACTGGTTGTTTCCGAACAAGGCTATGGGAAACGGTCGCATATCGAAGACTACCGAATTACTAATAGAGGTGGAAAAGGTGTAAAAACTATTAATGTCACCGATAAGACGGGTAAACTTGTGGCCATAAAAAATGTCACAGAAGAGAATGACTTGATGATTATCAACAAATCGGGTATAACCATCCGTATGAAAGTAGCCGATCTGTCGGTGATCGGACGCGCGACTCAGGGAGTGCGGTTGATCAATCTGGAGAAACGTCAGGATGAAATTGCTTCGGTTTGTAAGGTGTTATCCGAAACGGATGAGCAGATTGCGGAAGAAAAGGCAGAACGTGATGCCCGACTGGAAACGCCTGTCTTTGAAGTATCCGAGAGTGTGGATATAACGGACGAAGAAACAGAAGAAAACAACTTGTTGGAAGACGAGGAGGCATCGGAAGAATAAAACAAATTAAATAAATAGAATATTAATCTCAAATTAGAATCGTATGAAACGAGTATTGTTATTATCAATTGCATTATGTGTAGCTGCCACAGCCGCTTTTGCTCAGAAAAAAGCTGTAAGCCAGGCTCAAAGCATTGCTAAAGGGAATAATGCGGATTTTGCAGAAGCACGGACGCTTATCAAAGGGGCGTTAGAAAATGCTGAAACAAAAGATGATCCTAAGACTTGGTATGTAGCCGGATATGTAGAAGATCAACAATTTAGTGCGGAAAGAATGAAAGAAATGCTGGGTCAGCAGCCTAACCAATCTGTGATGTATACGGCTTTATTGAATGTGTATCCCTATCTGAAGAAATCCTACGAGCTGGATCAGAAACCGGATGCAAAAGGTAAGGTAAAACCGAAACACACCAAAGACATCAAAGGTATTATGATGGCAAACCATGTGTATTATGTAAATGGTGGTGCTTACTACTTTGATGAAAGAGATTACAAAAAGGCGTATGAGTTTTTCGAACAATACCTGGCCATCGCTGAAGATCCTATGTTTGCCGGTGAACCTATTGCTGCGAAAGACACGATGTATCAGACTGTTCAATACTATTCAGCACTTGCTGCCATCCAAACAGGCGATCATGATCTGGCGCTTGCCACATTGGATCGTGCTAAAAAATACGAGTACAAACGATTCGAAATGTATCAATATATCCATTCTGAATACGAACAGTTGAGAGATACGGCTAATATTGAAAAAATATTGAAAGAAGGAATGGAAGTTTTCCCGAATGAAGATTACTTCCCGCTTCACCTGATCAATATTTATATCTATTCTAACAGAAATGAAGAAGCTATCCTGTATCTGGAAAAAGAACTTGCTAAAAAACCAGATGATGCAAAGCTTTACGACGTATTAGGGAATATATATGAAACCGGAATGAAAGACATGGAAAATGCTGAAAAAGCCTATATCAAATCATTGGAAATTGATCCTGATTATGAGCAAGCATTATCAAACTTGGGACGTGTTTACTACAACCGGGCTATCAACATCCAGGCGGATGCCAATATGATTAGCGATAACAAGCTGTATCAGGAAGAACTGGCTAAAGCAAAAGATATGTTTAGAAAGGCGCTTCCTTATTTTGAAAAAGCCTATGCGCAAAAGCCGGATCAGGTAGAATATATGATCGCATTGCGGGGTATCTATTATAACCTCAATATGAGCAAAGAATTCGACGAAATCGAAGCCAAACTGGGTAGTGATGGTGAATAAACAAGGAGTTTATCCGATATCAATATAAAGAGAGAGGCTGTTCCGAATCCGGACAGCCTCTCTTTTTTTAGTCACATGATTAGGTGAATTCTTCATTTTTCACTCGTCCACCGCCCATTGTTTCATCTCGTACATATCTAAGTACTCTTCCCATTCCGGATCCACTTCGGTGTAAATAGTAATCGGAAGAAGCTCGAAAGGAGCCAATACCTCGTTGAGTCGTTCGCCGAATACACGGGTCGTCCGGGTGTAATAAACCCATATCTTTTCACCTCCGCCTGAATATATGCTGGTCAGGATGGAGAGTTTATCCTTCTCCATGGCTTTCTTTAGAGCCAACTCCACTGTTTCCATTTTCTCGGCCAATTCATCCGAAGGCATACCGTTCTTATCGCCTTCATACTTCCAGGTGATCTCTACCCGTTCTTTGAATTTTCCGGACTCGATAAATTGAGTAAGTTCGTCACGTCCGTAAACGGCGACCATATTACCCTCTTCATTTTCCGATAAGGCTGTGAACCATACGTTACTTAATTTCATAATGCTGTCGATTTATGTTGTTCTTTGATTTGTTTTCG
This sequence comes from Parabacteroides sp. PFB2-10, assembly GCF_029893085.1. GTDB lineage: Bacteria > Bacteroidota > Bacteroidia > Bacteroidales > Tannerellaceae > QVMG01. Next base: position 4,700 of record NZ_JARXWI010000015.1, on the reverse strand, counting down.
GTCGCGACTTGCTTTCAGCCAGAGTTGATACGAGTTGATGCAGTTTTGCCATAATACGTAGGCGGCCGGAGCCACCGATGAGATCGGGTTTAGGTAGGTTTGCGCCATCCAGATAGCCAGGATCGTATTTTTCTGCCCCAATCCTTGCCCCGACGAGACCGGATCGTTGTATTTCCAGCCGATGCGTCGTCCGATCAGAAACTGAAGAACACAAATCACGAGCGCAGCAATGGCCAGGCTTATCTCTACGGCATAATTGGGATTCTCCTGTTCGACAAGAAATTTGACCGTTACGCCTGTCACTAAAGCCAGCGAAAAGGCCCAGATATAGAAGGTCAATCCGTTAAGACGAACCAATACTTTGTGGATCTTCGGTGTATATTTGCGCATTCCCCAGGCAGCGAAGAGAGGTAAGAGAAGCATAGGGGCTACCTGTCGGCAGATATAGAAAAAAGCAGATAGGAAGGTCGCGTCGGAATGCGGTTCGATCAATGGGAAGAGGGCTGGAGCTATTATGGCCACCGCTATGTTGCAAAGCAGGGTGTAACTTGTCAGAAAAGCAACACTCCCGCCCAGCATGCCGGTGATCACGGCAGCCGCTGTCGCTGTCGGTGCCAATACACAGATCATGGCTCCCTGGGCTACGATAGGATGAAACGGATAAATAGCCGCATAAACTGCCACACATCCCACCAATTGTATCAATAACAGCCATATATGCGCCTTGTGGAAGTGGATATCACGTGGAGAGAGTTTGCAGAACGTAAGTAGCAACATCGCGAAAATCAGGTAAGGAGTCAGGACAATGAGCCGGCTTATCCACGGATAAGTGAGCACTCCGGTGATCATAGCCAGCGGAAGCATCCAGTCCTTTAGGAATTTCAACATACAAAGATTCTTTACAGTACGGCGCAAAGGTAGTGATTTCAGGCTAAGTGCGAACGAATACTGTTTTCTTTTATCTTTGTATTAAGTATAATACAGGATGTGTCCCATAAAAATCTAAAGAGAATGAATACCATTATCAATCAAAAGCTCCGGGCTTTGGCTGAAAGCGATTACAAACAGTTTAACGAAAAACTTATCCCTACCCAATATGAAATAATCGGTATCCGCATGCCCGCGTTGAAAAAACTGGCAAAAGAGATGGCAACAAATCCGGATGTAGAGACTTACCTTCAGCAGGCGGAATACACTACCTACGATCATATCCTATTATACGGCCTGGTGATTAGTAACCTCAAAAAGCCTTCCTTAGAAACGGTGTTCCGCTACTTAGACCCGCTGATACTGAAATTTGATAACTGGGCACATGTAGATACCATTATCTCTTCGTTGAAGGTGTTTAAACATTATCCCGACGAGGTATTAGCGCACTTCCTACCGCTTAAACAGGATGAAGGAGAGTTTACGAAACGTGTTTTCGTAATTGTCCTAATGGACTTTTTCCTGAACGATGCCTATATAGATATAGCGTTGAAACATTTCCAAGAGATACCTCAGGGGCAGTATTACGTGGATATGGCGATTGCCTGGGCGCTCAGCGTGGCTCTGATCAAATATTACGACAAAACCCTTCCGCTTTTGGAACAACAGAGGTTCTCCCGCTTCGTACACAACAAAGCCATACAGAAAGCCCGTGAGAGCTACCGCATCAGTCCAGAAACAAAAGAGTTTCTGAATACATTGAAGATAAAAGTAATCAGCGATTAAACTCCTCGAATACGATATTTATTTCTTGATCTTCGGCATACGAGCCGGCTTTGATCAGGATTTTATGCTTGAAGGTCACCGACTCACCCGGCAACAATGTCAGGGAGGTAGCGGGATTCTCCGCATGGAAGCTTTTACTACCCAAATTATTCACGGCAAACAAGCCATATCCGCGTGTATGCCAATGAGCCGGGTAACCCGGGTTCTCTTTATGGTCGAGTATGGCAACCGTTGTTTTATCGCCCTCTTTCTCTGCCGATACGCTGGCCCATCCGGCTCTTTTTCCCCAGGCACCACTCTCTTTCTCATCGCCTAAACTATTACGATATAGACCATTTACCCCGTCGTTGTTGACCGTCCGTTCCTCCATCGGCTGTTTATCTTCACCTATACGCAAGACGGGAGCATCCGATACCTCTTCAAATGCCCTGTCCATGCGTATACCCAACAGGCCCTCTTTGCTATCGGAGAAGATAACGGTGTCGGCTTGTGCCGTCAGGGTGACGATATGCTCAATGGTGCGCATTCCTTTTTCCGCTCCGAAAATATAGTGAGTCTCTGCCACGAGGAGTATTTTCTCCGTATGATCAATCCAGTCCGACTGAACCGTCAGCGTTGCCTGTTTTGCTCCGTTATTTATCTCCTCTATGCAGACATGGCGGATGCTGCCATACCTCGGCCTGTTTTCTTCCGGTATATTGTATGAATTATTCCAAAAGTCTAACCCGTTCACATTCCCATAATTGAACCATAACCCCAGGTGATGCGGATGATCTACCCGTTCTCCTGGCTGGGGATTGGCGGGGAAGCCGCGCGTCAGGTCAATGCCATGGGCATTATAGATCGGATATAAGATCGGCTTTTCCATCGTCTCGGGATAGGCATAGGAGGTGAATAGTTTGCCTTCGTAGTAGACATCCACCCGCTTATCCGATACATGTTGGATCAGTTCAAACCCTTTTTCTTTTTGTCCACACGAGATTAATATAAACGTAAGCACTATGGCTTGCAGTATGATTCTTTTCATAACGATTCTGTCGTTTACCTATACATTACAGATGAAACACCTTACCTCCCGCCAATACCTCTTGCCGGGCGGTGTCGAATGTCGCCTTTTCGCCGGTGCGAAGAGCCGCTGTACACATGATATTAGCGATGGAATGATTGTAACCCGCCTCCACCGGCGCATGGGGTTGTTTGCGATTACGGACAGATTCCATCCAATTGCGCATATGCAGGTTGGTCATCGGGTCGGAACCGGTATTCGAATCGGTCGCCACCTGCACCGAAGGGAGATGGTATGGTTCTAAGAGATTGGCCTTCATGCCCATATCGGCTGCGAATCGTTCAGTTAATCCGCCGTCAGGTGTGATCTGGTTGGTGTCTAAGTTGAGTGTCCCGCCATTGGAAAAATAGAGTTCTTTCACGCCCCCTGCGCTGTTGTGCATGCGGGAAGAGTAAACCACCTGGAAGGCGTTTGTCCCGTCGTCGTCTCCGTAGTCAAAGACGGCCGTCATGGTATCGTAGTTGCTGCGTCCGTCTTTCCATTGGTAAATACCGCCATTGGCACCTACAGAGCGTGGATGGGCATGACCGGTAAACCAATGAACCGTATCGATCTGATGCGCCATCCACTGCCCGGGTATGCCGGATGAGTAGGGCCAGAACAGGCGATACTCCAGGTATTTGCGGGCATCCCATGCCTCGTAGGGGCGGTTCATCAGGTAACGTTTCCAATCGGTATCCTTTTCAAAGCATTGAGCCACTAGAGCCGGCCGGCGCCAACGTCCCGGTTGATTCACATTCCAGGTCATCTCCACCATTGTGACCTGCCCGAAACGGCCGGAGCGTATGAAATCATTAGCCGCATGATAGTTGGGAGCCGAGCGACGCTGAGAGCCTATCTGCACGATTCGCCCGGTCTCTTCAACCGCTTTTCGTGCTTCGCGCGCGTCGGCCATGGTCTCGGCAAAAGGCTTTTCGACATAAGCGTCGCAACCTGCCCTGACAGCCTCTGCGCAATGAAGCGCATGTTGAAAATCGGCTGTAGCGATAATCACTGCGTCGCAGATACGGGCATCATACATCTCTTCATTATTGCGAAACAGGCGTACCTTTTTACCCCATTTATCTTGGAAGTATTTCCCGGCCTCCTCCCGGCGGCGACTCCAAAGGTCGGACACCGCTACGATCTCAAAACCCAGTTCATCGGCATACGCCTGAAAAGAAGGGATCAATGAATGGCGCGAACGGTCTGAAAAACCGACAATGCCTACCCGTATTTTATCATTTGCCCCGTAGATGCGGGCATAGCTCTCGTGACTGAAGGCCAGGCCGCCTAATGTCAAGCCTGCCGTACCTAAAATGCTTTGTTTCAGAAAATCTCTGCGTGTTGCCATGGCATATAAATCAAGTGATGAATAAAACTCTACTATTTGGGTGAGTAAAAATAGCTCTTCAAATTATCATTTTACCAAAAATACAGGTGTTTTTTCGAAATCCGGGGTCTTTTTTCACAAACTTCCGGAGAAGCATTTGCTTTACGCCTCCGGTTGAGTGATTGTTTATTTTTAACCTATTATTTTTAAAGGTGACTATTCAGCCACCCCGTAAGAGTGTGAACGAATGTTAATTTTGCTATTTCCAACAAAACCCCCAATTTACGATTTGTAATTTCCGATCGACTTTGCGCGCAAAAAGGCAGGAGTATTTTTGCAAACTCCCGGGAGAAACACTTTTTAACGTATGGGATTGTAAGCAAAAGGGGCGTTTTGCTTACAATCGAGATTTTAACATTTTGAGAGTTAGGAGTGTGAAAATAGGTGGTGAGATCTTCAAAAAGGAAAGAATTGGAAGGAGTTTTAGGATGATTATTGTAAGTAGGAATGGGGGAAATCACTATCCAAGGCTCCCCTTCTTAGAAAAGAAGGGGGGGACCATCGCTTGCGATGGTGGGGTAGTTTGATCCGGATTAAAAGCTTATATTT
>NZ_JARXWI010000014.1 GCF_029893085.1 Parabacteroides sp. PFB2-10 | reverse complement strand
ATTAACGGCGGTTCTTACCATTTTTAACCTTTTTGTGTTTCTTTTTTTATTAAGTCCTTTATGCAGCACCCCCAGTCGTTCGCTTCGCTCTCTTCACTGGGGGTTATTAGGAGTTAAACGCCTATGGGCGTTACCTGCTTTCCTTCACATATTACATTATCTGATCCTTTCCCCCTCACTCCCATCTCCTATTTCCTTCACATCTTACCCTCGCCAGCTATTCTCTGACTAAATCCATACACAAAATAATAATTAAACTCCTATATTTGCGTACTATAAACAGCTGTAACATGGATCCGTTCGAATTGATTACTCACTATTACCCGATTGACTCCGAAGGTTACCGCATTCTGGTGACCCATAGCCGGAGCGTGGCCGACAAAGCGCTGGCGATTGCCCGCAACCATCCGGAGATGGCGTTGGACACCCAGTTTATAGAAGAGGCAGCAATGCTTCACGATATTGGCATGTTCCTGTGTAACGCGCCTGAAATCGGTTGTTTTGGTGATGTGGAGTATATCTGCCATGGCTATCTGGGAGCCGAATTGGTAGAAAAAGCCGGCTATCCACGCCACGCACTCGTGTGTGAACGGCATACAGGCACCGGCCTATCGTTGGAAACCATTCTGGGGCGCAACCTGCCGATCCCGCACCGCGATATGCAACCCATCAGCCTGGAAGAGCAGTTGATCTGCTTTGCCGATAAGTTCTTCAGCAAAACAAAACTCGACAAAGAACGTTCGATCGATAAGGCGATCCGGAGCTTGGAGAGGTATGGACAGGACGGTGTGGAGCGTTTTAAGTATTGGTGTAAACTCTTTTTAGGCTAATTCTACAAGGGAGGTCGTGAAATTGTTATACATTTGCAGACCGAAGAGATTGACAATTGAAGAGGAGATTATTGACATATATCTGCGTTTTCCTTGCAGGAACTCTGTATGCCGGGGCTCAGGAGGTGATATCCCCGGAGGGATCGGTATTGCCTGACGACTCGGTCTATGTCACGGTAGGTGATGTGGCTGTCGATACGGTTCCCCAACGGAAAAGCCCCTTGGAGGCGAAGGTGATCTATTCTGCGAAAGACTCCATCGTGATGACGGCCGGCAATATGGCTTACCTGTTCGGAGAGGCAAATGTGAAATACCAGAATATCGAACTGCAATCGGAGGCGATCGACATCGATATGGACAGCAGCCAGGTGTACGCCAAATTTGCGCTCGACTCCATAGGCGATGAGTTCGGCTATCCTCTTTTCTCGCAGGGCGATCAGCAATACGAAGGCAAGACGATGCGCTATAACTTCAAGACGCGCAAAGGATATATCACCCATGTGGTGACCCAGCAGGGGGAAGGCTATGTGATTGCCGACCGCACGAAGAAGACAGAGACCGACGCCCTCAATATGGTCGGGGGGAAATATACCACCTGCGACCACCACGACCATCCTCACTTCTATATTCAGATGACCAAGGCGAAGGTGCGCCCGAATAAAGATATTGTAACCGGGCCGGTTTATCTGGTGATCGAAGATGTGCCGTTGCCGGTAGCCCTGCCTTTTGCTTTTTTCCCCTTCACCAGCGAATATTCGTCGGGTATCATTATGCCTTCGTATGGGGATGAATCGAAACGTGGTTTCAACCTGCACGACGGAGGATACTATTTTGCCCTGAGCGATTATGTCGACCTGGCGCTGACGGGCGATATCTATACCAAAGGATCGTGGCGCGTCAATGCCCGTTCGACCTACCGCAAGCGCTATAAGTTCTCGGGTAATTTCGACCTATCGTACGCCGTCAATGTGGAGGGCGACAAAGGCATGCCCGACTATACAAAGAGCAAGGATTTCTCGGTGAAATGGAGCCATACGCAGGATGCGAAGATGAACCCATACCGCTCTTTCTCCGCCAGTGTGAATTTCGCCACCTCTTCTTATCACCGCAATGAGATCGGCAGTTTTTATCCCGGCAGCAATGGCTATTCGGATGCCTCGCAGAACAACAAAGGGTCGACGATCAACCTGACACAGCGTTTCCCCAACAGTCCGTTTACGGTCGCAGCCACATTCAGCGTCAATCAGCAAACGCGCGACTCGATGCTGGCGGTTACCCTGCCGGATATCTCCATCACCATGTCGCGTATCTATCCATTCAAACGAAAAAATGCGGTGGGCAAGGAGCGATGGTACGAAAAGATCTCGATGAGTTATTCGGGTTATCTGCGCAATACGATCAACACCAAAGAATACCTGTTGATGGAATCGAGCCTGTTGAAAGACTGGAAGAACGGGATGAAGCATAATATTCCGGTGAGCGCCAATTTCAATGTCTTTAATTATATCAATATCAGTCCTTCGTTCAACTATACAGAGCGTTGGTATACCAGCAAAATCACAGAGACTTACGATCCGATAGCGCAGCGGATGGCACCGGCCGATACGACGATGGGCTTCTATCGTTTGTATGACTTCAACGCCTCTCTCTCGGCATCGACTACGATATATGGGGATTTCACACCGGTGGCTTTTCTGAAGAAACTAACCGGTATCCAAATGATACGTCATCGCCTGGAGCCTTCTGTCAGTGTCTCCTATCGTCCCGACTTCGGCGATCCACTCTTTGGGTTTATGGAGCGCTACTCTTATGTCAATAGCCAAGGCGAAGAGCAAATCTATGAATACTCACCTTTCCGCCATGGGATCTACGGGGTGCCGCCGACCGGTAAGTCGGGCATGGTGAGCTTCTCGCTCGACAACAACCTGGAGATGAAGGTAGCCTCGAAGAACGATTCGATCGCGGAAAAGAAGGTTAGCCTGATTGATAAATTGTCGCTGACCGGTTTTGGCTATAACATGGCGGTCGACTCCTTTAAGTGGAGCCAGAACTTCAATGCCAACCTGCGTATCAAGTTCGGAAAGGCCTACACCCTCAACCTGAATATGACTTTCGACACCTATATGAACGAGGCGATCAGAGACTCGGAAGGGAATATCACCGGTTTGCGCAAGGTGGATAAATTGCGCGTGATGAACGGACGCGGCCTGGGACGCCTGCAGCGCACGGGTACCTCTTTCAATTATACCTTCAACAACGATACGTTCAAAAAGCTATTTGGCGGCAAGAAAGACTCTTCCAAAGGCGATAGCGGCGGCGACTCTCAACAGGGCGATGGCATGACCTCTCCTGATCAACAAGGGGGCGACGGTATGGAGGGTGACCAACAGGGCGGAGGACGTCTCTTAGGCAAAAAGAAGGAGGTGGGCGAACGGGATGATGATGGCTACCTGATTACCCAAATCCCCTGGAGCTTTACGATCAACTACTCCATGAACCTGGGCTACGACACAAAGAAAATTGATGAGAAACGCCTGGAATACAAATATGGATTGACGCACAACCTTACCTTCAACGGAAATATCCAGCCGACAAAGAACTGGCGTTTTAATTTCAACGCTACCTACAACTTCGATGCAAAGAAGATTACCAACTTGAGTTGTAACATCACACGCGAATTACACTGCTTCCAGATGTCGGCCAGCTTTATGCCGGTGGGTCCCTATAAATCCTATTCTTTCTCTATCGCCGTTAACTCCTCTTTGTTGAAAGACCTGAAATACAATCAGAGCAGCAACTACCGCGACGCACAGCAATGGTATTGATTTAGTGGTTAGTGTTCACTACTCATTTGTTTCTTCGGCAGAATAATCTTCTTCTTTTTATTATCCAAGAACTCCTCCTTAAAGATATTCACACAAAGCAGGAAGATGGCAATCAGGATCGGGCCAAAGATAACGCCAATAAATCCAAACATAGAAAGCCCTATGATCACCCCGAAGATGGTGATCAATGGATGTGTATCGGCTAAGCGTTTCTGAAGCACGAAGCGGATCATATTGTCGACGTTGGAGACAACCAATAAACCAAATACAATCAGACCAATGGCATTGAACCACTCGCCCGAAAGAGCCATATAAATGGCCAATGGTCCCCATACCAATCCGGTGCCGACAATAGGAATCACGGTGGCGATACAGGTGATCACACCGAATATAATCGGTTCGGGAACCTGGAAAATGTAATAACCAATCAAGGCAATAGCTCCTTGAATAACCGCTAATAGCGGGATGCCGATAGCATTGGACTTGACCAATAGGTAGATCTCATTCACCACCCGCCGTTTGTTCCGGTTGCTGAAGGGAAGCAGGGACATAATATAGGTTTCGAAAGGACGGATACTTACCAACATGAAGTACAAGACAAAGATCAACGCGATCATATTGATGGAAAAGCCGCTTATGCTGCCCACCAGCGACTGCCCGATCTTAGGCAATACGGAGACGGCGGAGATCAGGTTGTCGGTATTCAATAGGTTATAACCAATCTTTTCCTGTACCAGGTCGGCCACGTGCTGAGCCGCCGAGACAATCATGGCGGTATCGAGGTTGAAGTGTTGCCATTTATTGATAATCAGCCAAAGGATCAACGAGAGTGGGATAAGGACAACTAAGATAACCTCTCCCAACAATAGAAGCGCCGCCCAACTGGGACGGAAGCGTTTTTTTTCCGTGAGGTAAAGCATTTGCTTGCGCACAAGCACATAGATGGTGAATGCCCCCAGGATCCCTCCCATAAACGGTTGCATATACTGAAACAGGACATAGCCTAATAAAATAATCAAGGCGACTAAGGAGATGCGCCAATATTGTTCTTTTAGATTCATAAAAAACCCCTTCTTGTTTCTAAATGAACAAGAAGGGGATATAGAAAGTTTTGAATTTATCTCTCTTTTATTTAGCCATTTCCAACATTCCTTCGTCGAAGATTAAGCCTTGAGGAACATGGCGTCCAACAGAACTATAAACAGGCTCCAGGGTAGGCATGGAAGCTGATGAGCGCAATGCCGGGGCGGAGAGAGTCTGTCCAGCAATCAAGGCTAAGGCTGTCGATAGCAGAGTCTCGTTGGTGTCGCCCAATTGACAAAACTTAACAAAGGGGAGACCGTACTCGTCATTAAGAACATCTGGAGTAAAACCTTTTTGACTATAAGCGTAATCACCATCATGATTGCAAATACTCATGACAATCGGATGCATAATCCAATCATATTTATCACCTTCGTCTCCATCCCCAAAAAGGATGGAACCTACAGCTTTTCCTAGGGTTTGTTCGCCAATTAATATGACATCCATAAAAGGCTTAAGGGCATTGATAACCGCTTCAGAGGAAGAAGCGGACCATCGACCAGTAAGCACATAAAGACGTTTTTTTGTCAAATTAAGGTTTGAAGAGGTTAGAGAACTGTTAAACGGATAATAGCTATTACTCGCTTTCGCAGTTGATTTTCCATTATTTTTCATGATGCAAAAATAATTCTTAGAATCTTTAATAATATCACTTGGAGCTAAACAAGAAGCTAAAGTCTGGGCACAAGAGACTAATCCTCCTCCGTTATAACGCAAATCCAGCACAAACTCATTAACTCCTTCCGATTTGAAGTTTTTGAAAATAGACTTCATCTCGTTGTCATACGTTTTGTCTTCGTAAGAATCTTTCGGGCCGGAAGAGAAATGGTTATACACCAGGTAGCCAATCTTATTATTACCTATATGATATACTGTATCTAAGAAAAGAGGATTATTCTCTGTTAAACGAGCGGCAGACAAGGTAATTATATGGGTTACAGTGGTTCCGGTAATGTATCCTTCTGAATTGGATTGTACATCTCCTATGGAAAGAGTTACACCATTCCCGTCTTCAAGCAAAGCATAATCTTTCAAGTTGTCTGCTTTTCCATCCAATCCAACAATCATATCGCCTCTCTTTAGCCCTGCTTCAGCAGCCGCAGAACCGGGAAGGACATACAATACGCGTACATAGAGGTAAGTATTTTGTCCCGCTGCTATGCCGTAAGCATAAAACTCAAACCCATAGGTTGGATCCAGGTCGGAGATGGCTTTGCTCTTGGTTCGTTTCTTTTCGATATAGGAGAAGTGGAAATTATAGCGTCGTCCTGTATTACCTTCCCAAAGACCGTCGTTCTCCGACAAAAGCGATTCAAAGAACTTATCCGGCGTCAGGCTGAAGTTATAGGCCTCTTTTTTCTCTATCTCGTCATACCAAAGGTAATTCTCCAGCATGGTTTCGTATATCCAGTCATTGGTTGTTTTCTCTGTTGGCGTAGGATTCGGATCGGGATCCGGAATATCTTTCTCACCATCACAGGCCGTAAAAGCAAGCACACACAATAATAACACCGCAAGCCATAACATATATTTATTCATAACGGAACTCCTTTTTTATTAATAGATTATGTACAAAGGTAGTGAATTTATATTTTCTTTTCCACAATGGCCTGCACTACATTCAGAATGTAGTCGCCCATCTTCTCGAATTCAACAATAATATCCATATAATACACCCCGTCCTGATAGTCATATTTCTTATTGTCTACGTCTTCGATATTCTTCGTCTTCAACTGATTGCGCAGGTTGTTGATCTGATTCTCCAGATTATAAGAGGGGTTGACATCGTCGAGCACAAGATCCTGTTTCTTCAGAATCACATTCATCCGATCCATCGCTTTTGTCAACAACTGGATCATCTTTTCGATGTTCTCGTTCTGTTCGTCGGTAAATACCGATTTGCCTTCATTCCGGCGCTTGACAGAGCGAGCCAGGTTGTAGCAGGAGTCCGCAATACTTTCTATCTCCGTAACGGTACGCAGCATGATACGAGTCTCTTCTTTCCCTTCCGAGCTTAAGCGTCCTTCGGAAACGTATGTCAGATAGTTAGCAATCTCTACCTCCATGCGGTCGCTTATGCTTTCGTACTTTTCTATCCGGTTGTAGTTTTGCATGAAGTCGTCATCGTTGGTCTCTTTCATCAGATCCCTGATCATACCAAACATACGGTTGGTACGTTCTCCATACACCGCAATTTCTTTATGAGCCTGCATCAATGAAAGCTCGGAGGTCGATAGCATACCCGAAGAGATATACTTCAACTGGAACTCTTCCTCTTCGCTCTCTTTTGATTTGATCAGTTTAGAGCATACAAATACATAGCCATTGACAAACCAGACCATAATCAATACATTGGCAATATTAAACAATGTATGGAAGAGCGAAAGGCCATACGACACCGATACCTGCAGCGACATCAACTGTTTCTGCAGATCGATCAAATAAGGATCGGTCAGCGTCTGTCCGGAGGTAATGGCCGAGATGGTTTCCGGAGATAATGTATTCAGGAACTCCATCATCGCCTTGGGGTCGCCCGGTCCGTAGTTGGTAACGATCCAGGAGATCATATTCGTAAAAGGATAGAACACCGCCAGGATCCAGCAGACACCGAATATATTGAACATCAGGTGGGCAATAGCCGCGCGTTTGGCCGATACATTCGCCGAAAGAGCCGCCAGGTTAGCCGTGATCGTGGTTCCGATATTCTCTCCCAAGACCATCGCCGCCGCCATCTCGAAGGGGATCCATCCTTTGGTACACATGATAAGTGTAATGGCTACCGTCGCGCTCGACGATTGCACGATCACCGTCAGGATGCTACCCAAGGCCAGAAAGAGCAGGATAGAGCCATACCCCATCTGGGTATATCCCTGCAGGAAGGCCAATACCTCCGGGTTGCTTTGCAAATCGGGAACGGAATCTTTCAGGTAAGCAAGCCCCATAAACAGGAAAGCGAAACCCATCAGGAATTCTCCCCATGACTTTCGCTTGCTTTTCTTTGAGAATATCAACGGCAGACAAATACCGATAAGCGGAAGAGCAAACACGCTGATATCTACTTTGAAGCCAAAAAGTGAAATAATCCAGGCGGTCACCGTCGTCCCTACGTTGGCTCCCATAATGACACTGATGGATTGAGCTAACGAGAGAAGTCCAGCGTTTACAAAGCTGACCACCATAACGGTCGTTGCACTGGAAGATTGAATAAGAGCGGTGATCAGGATACCGGTTAATACGCCGGTGAAGCGGTTGGTTGTCATGGCCGACAGGATGCCCCTTAATCTCTCTCCTGCTACCTTCTGCAAACCTTCGCTCATGACTTTCATCCCATACAGGAACATCCCCAACGATCCTACCAGGGTCAAAAAGTCAAAAAATGAGTAGTCCATTTAAAATAGGTTTATGCGATTGTATATCTGATTAATATTCTTTACTTTGGGGGACGAAATTACAAAATTAAATAGATTATTATGCCTGATACCATTACAATTTTCTGCAAAAACAACAATGCCTATTTAGATGTGCCCATAGGATCTTCATTACTCGATATTTACAAAAGATTAGGAGAACCGCTGCCGCACCGTCCCATGAACGCCCAGGTTAATAGTAAGACAGAAGGCTTGACTTTCCGTTGCTGGCATCCAAGAGACATTGAGTATATCGACTACACCAGGTCGTCCGGTCTTCGCACCTATGTGCGTTCCCTTTGTCATATATTCTCCAAGGCAGTAAACGATATCCTGCCAACGGCCACCCTCTACCTGGAACATCCTGTTTCGAAGGGTTACTACTGTGTGATCCACAACGGGAAAGAGATCGATCAGGAGACCATCGACCGCATCCGCATCCGCATGCAGGAGATCATCGATGCCGACCTGCCTTTCGTTCCCCGCACCATCCGTACGGAGGATGCTGCCGTCTTGTTTCGCGAGCGAGGCATGGAAGACAAAGCGCGCCTGATTGAATCGGCCGGTATGCTCTACACCTCCTATTACGAGCTCGATGGATATATTAACTATTTCTATGGTTGCCTGACCCCTTCGACCGGCTATATCCACCTCTTCGATTTAGCTCCTTATGAGGGTGGAATCCTGTTGCGTATACCCCGTAGCGACGATATGAGCCAACTGGAAGATATCGTTCCCCAGCCGCAGATGTTCGAAGCTTACAAACAACACCTGACCCTGCAACGCACGGTCAGTGTCGATAATGTCGGTGACCTGAATAGGGAGATCGCTGCCGGACATAGTCGCGAGATTATCATGGTATCGGAAGCCATGCAGGAGAAACAGGTCGCCCATATTGCCGTGAAGATTGCCAAAGGGTTCCATCAAACGGGCGTACGCATCGTATTAATCTCAGGCCCTTCTTCTTCGGGGAAAACGACCTTTAGCAAGCGGTTGGGCATCCAATTGATCACCAACCTGATCCATCCGGTCAGCATCTCCCTCGACGATTATTTCCTGAATCGGGTGGATACCCCACTGGATGAGCATGGCGAATATGACTTTGAATCCCTGTATGCGCTCGACCTTCCCTATTTCAATAGCGACCTCGAGCGATTATTGAAAGGCGAAGAGATCGAACTGCCCAGCTTTAATTTCGAGACAGGCACGCGTCAATACAAAGGTAAGAAGTTGAAACTGAAGGAAAACTCCATCCTAATGATCGAAGGCATCCATGCCTTGAATCCGGAGTTGACCGCTTTTATCGACGATCATTTCAAATACCGGGTGTATGTGTCGGCTCTGACCTCTATCTCGCTCGACAACCACAACTGGATCCCGACAACCGACAACCGCCTATTGCGGCGCATCATCCGCGACTACCGCTTCCGGGGCTATTCGGCACAGGAGACTATTTCGCGCTGGCCCAGCGTGCGCCGGGGTGAAGACAAGTGGATCTTCCCGTATCAGGAAAACGCCGACGCGATGTTCAATAGCGCGATGCTCTACGAACTGGCCGCCTTGCGTAAGTTTGCCGAGCCCATCCTCCGGGAGGTGCGCGAATGCGATAAGGAGAATGCGGAGGCCTACCGCCTGTTGCGTTTCCTGCGCTATTTCAATTACATCAATGAGGCCGACCTGCCGGGCACCTCGCTATTGCGTGAGTTCCTGGGTGGGGGAACGTTCAAATATTGATGGCGACGAAAGATCAAAGCATATTTATCAAGCTCCACCTCTCCATCCTGTTGGCTGGTTTTACGGGGCTGTTCGGAAGACTGATAACCCTCAACGAAGGGTTATTGGTTTTCTATCGTATGCTGTTTGCCGCATTGCTCCTTTACCCGATCCTGCGCCTGACGAAGACCTGGGTACGGGTGCGGGGAAAGGAGATGTGGAAAATAGCTGCTACGGGCTGTTTGTTGGGACTCCACTGGGTTTTCTTTTTCGGAAGCATCAAACTGGCGAATATATCTATCGGTGTGATTTGTTTTTCATTGACCAGTTTTTTTACAGCTTTACTGGAGCCATTATTGCTTCGCCGGCGTTTCTCCTGGCGCGAGTTGGCATTAAGCCTGCTTACCGTATGCGGCATTGCCCTGATCTTTCAGTTCGATACCCGCTACCGCACAGGCATTCTCTTCGGGGTAGCTTCGGCTGCCTTGGCAGCGTTGTTTACCATTACCAACAAAAAGGTGGCCGTGCGTCACGCCTCCTCCACCATGTTATTCTATGAAATGGTGGGCGGTTGTCTGATGCTGGTCTGCCTGATGCCCTTTTACTTGCATTTCTCACCGGTGGCCTCCCTGTTTCCGGGCACGACCGACCTCCTGTGGCTATTTATCCTGGCATTGTTCTGTACGATCGGGCTTTATATGTTGCAGATAGAAGCGCTCAAATCCATTTCCGCTTTCACCGTCAACCTGAGCTACAACCTGGAACCCATCTACAGCATCATCCTGGCCATGCTTTTCTTTGGAGAAGCCCGGGAACTCACCCTGCCTTTCTATGCAGGTTTAGGACTTATTTTTCTTTCCGTTTTCCTTCAATCCCGAAAGGTTGGTTCGGAGAAAAAGAGTGCAATCAAACAATGAATCGCCCCTTTTTCTCCAAACGCACCAACTTAGATTTTGTATTTTCCTGTATTAATGTGCATACTTATTGGGAGCGCCCGGTGTAGGTATTCCTTCGCTTACAGGGGCGCTGTTTTCGAATGACAATATGAGATTCGATTTAAGCGTAATACCACTTCCCGCAACTTGCACTCCGGTTGCATGTGCCTTCTGAAGCGGCTGAGAAACCGTGATAGAGCTCGGCGAACCACTGTTGCCACCATAGGCGCGACGTCCGGCGGTTATCGACGTAATAACTGCTTTCTCAAGATATGCACCTTTGTTGATTTCAATAGTCTGTCCGATGCTAAAACCGGTTGTGTTTGCAACCGGGATAACCGTTGCTCCGACCTCTATCGTCATTGTTGTAGTTGTCGCTCCTGTTGTACCGACTTCAGCTATAGAAACCGTCTGTTTTTTGGAGCCTGACCCAACAGTAATCTCTTGTCCGGCCACAAAACCGGCAGTGCTTGCTATCTTGATATTGTTTGAGCCCGAAGAGGCTGGGAGCAGCAATGTAGTAGTCTTTTGCAGTGAGAAATCGTCGCAGTTGTTGTCCGTATCGGATCCATCGGGATATCGGCCAAAGCTCCTGTTTATTTCCCATGCAGCTGGAGTGGCGGGCTGGAGTCCTCTGCCGGAGGCAGGAACAACAACAATACAGCCTCCCTGGCTTTGCACTCCTTCCAGCGTAGCCAACTCGGGACTGGCAATCGTGCCATTGGCACTGGAATTGCTTTGTTGTGAGCCATAGACCATGGCGTCAACTACTATTTCTCCGGTGGCGTCCATCAGCGCGATCGAACCGGCAGAAGTGGAAAGAGGATTTCCATACCATTGATTCGGTACGAAGGCATCTTGATAACCAGTCGATTTTACGGCGGCATTTATAACGGGTGCGCCAAATTCATGGCCGTTATCCAATGCCTTGGAGAGCGTTATGCCGCTCCCGAGAGCCTGAACGGCATCGCCACTTTGATGCGCAAACTTCGTGGCTGGAGTAAAAGTGATCCCTGTTCCCGGGCAAGACACATCGACAGCCAGCATGTGATCTTTTTTCAACGGTTCGGTTAGTTCTATTTCTCCCGGAACCCGATGCATAGACAATTCTAAGCCTCCACCACGTACCGGTTCTGAAACTGTGTTTATAATTCTTTTTACTTCAACTATTTCCTTGCGAGATCCGGTGTTTATTGTCAATTTATCGCCAACGGTCAAATTGGTATTGCCATTCACCTTAATAATGGTTTCGCCGGCCTTTGCCTCAACGGCAAGTTTTGTTTGGGAAGATGCTTTCCCCACATAGGTAACCGTAGCTTGCTCATAATTCCCACCTCTGTCGATACCGATCATTTGTCCGACTTCAAATCCAGTGGTGTTTTTTACCGGAATATTTCTTGTCCCCGCAGGGAGGATCAACCAGGGTCCGGTCGAAACAGGAACAAAGATCAGGGTCATAGGCGAGGCTGGGGTGCCAATCCTTTGTATTTCTCTTATTTCGTCATCGATCTGAATGCGTTGCCCTACTTTATAACCGGTCGTACTGATCACGTTGATTGTGTTGCTTCCTTGAACCGCAGGTGCTGCCAGGCCTGATCCTGCCATACTGAGCAGGTAAAACTCTTTGGATCCTATTTTAGTTCCTGCCGGGATGGTTGCCAGTTTCACCGGAGCCCATTCGCTCCGGGTATTTATCAATGACCAGTTCGAGATATCGACTTCCTGATCCGAACCATTGTAAAGTTCAATGAATTGGTTCGTCGGATTCAGGTTGGTATTTAACCGGACTTCATTTATTTTCACCGGCATCGTATTTCTTATCCGTTGGGAGTTTAGATCCGATTGAATTCCTTTCGTATTGTTTTTCCATTCAGCTTTAGCGGTGAGGTAGCCGACTCCGGCCGACTCCGGTGAAATGACGGTAAACGTTGCAGTCACTGTTTCGTTTGCGGCTATTGAGCCGGAAAAAGTTTTTGCCTTATCGTCTGTTCCGGAAACCACAGCATCCCAACCCGATGGCAGGTCCAGGCTCAACGTCACTTTCTTTGCCGCCTTTCCTGTCGTATTGGTAAAGCTGACGGTTACCTCCTGTGCCGTTTTCGGCGTAAAGGTCGTAAGGCGTGACATGCTTAGCCGTTGCACATCGTACTTCGCTGCCACGATGTTTTTCTGAACGGCATGTACGGCAACTTCACTCGGGTAACCTAAAGTCATAACGCCTTCATAAAATGTTCCGGCCGAACCGTTTCCATTGTCTCCCCCGTTTCCGAGCTGGATCGCTCCTTTTTTGTGCATGGGGTAGTAGTTGCTGTTTTCGTTCGATTCCGGTCTGATTCCTTTGTAGAAAAGAGACAATTCACCCTCCTGTGCGTTTCCGCCGCGTATTTCCCAAACATTCCCGCCGCCGCCGTTGACCATCCCGGTCACAAAGCGCCAGGAGTCGATAGTTGGGCTTTCTACATTTTCTTTCGTGTTATAGCCGGAAAATAATCCTGCTTCCATATCCGACATGATCCAAGGTCCTGTGCCGGCTCCGCGGCCCCATGCCGTAGACGTGCCGAAATAGACGGTCGACATAGTGCCTCTGCCTACGGCGTCGCTGTTGGTCGATGTGTTTCCGTAGTTGAAACAGCAGCCGCTGTCATAATGAGTGCCGTCGAAAACCATGTAAATCCCTTCCGCCTCATCGTCGATTCCGAGGCCTGATGCATCGTTGTTGCGCAACCCCATTCCAGGCATGATATAAGTGCCGTACACTTTGTGACCCATAATAGTTACCGGAGCCATATCGGCTATTGGCAACGTATTAAATCCGCCTTTTGCAGGCCCGACAAATGTGCCCGGAGGAGCCTGGTAAAGATGGTTTTCTTTGTCCGACTGGTCGTAAATAACCGATATCCAACAAAGCGTATTGGAGCAAAACGCATCCTGCAAAGCGGCATCGGCATATCCTCCGGGATTGCCGTTTTCAGATGGAACTAAGTGTATATCCATTGTTTTACCATCTGATTGACGCGTCACCTGATAGAGAGGTCCGTTGTATGAGGCATACAACGCGCGTGTGGTACTGTGGGCCGACACACAGGGCGTGCCTTCGGCAGCGAAAATGTCGCACGGTCCTTCCTGTCTTGCCGATCCGGTTTCCGTACAAGAAACTATCGAAAAAATAGCAAGAATTGGCAGTGTGAATGCCAGTGTAAGAATGATAACAAAGCGGTTTTTACTTTTCATGGTGGATCAGAATTATTATTTATAATTATACTGTTAATGCGTGTTGTGTCGATACGGCAAAGGCACAGCCAGGCTTTTCTCTAAGATGGAAACCAGTTCATCCGCACTGTAGGGTTCGGGAGTTATCCATTGCGAACCATAGATCATTTTGGGTATACTGCTGTTGCCTCCTCGTATGATTTGACCGAAGATATACATGCTGTTTTGAAGACACTGCTCCACTCTCGGATCAGTCTTTGCGATTTCGAACTCCTCCTCTCCCAACAGTTCAATCGCCTTTGCCCGGGCGGCTTCTATATTACGGGGACGCCAGTAGTTGCCTGTTTCGAATGAAAACATCCAATTCTCGAACTCGCGGAAAACTTCCCGGTTTGCAAACCAGACCGACAGGCCTATCTTGGCCAGGTCGCACGAATTCGCGAATGCGTCGACATCTTTCAAAACGTACGGATTGCAGGAGCTATTCAGCGGTGTCGGACACAACACAAAGGCGAGTGTTCCTTCGTAACGTTGTATCACATCGTCGAGCATGAAATGTATCTTTTGGCAATGAGAGCATTGATAGTCAAAAAGCAGTGTTACTTTATGTTGCGCATCGGGCGAACCCGCGAGAGGAACATCCTGAAAGTCAAAAATCACCTGATCATCCTGATAATTGCCGCGTTGCGTTGTAGCCACACCGGTGAAGTTGATTTGTATGGTAGCTAAAAGAGCGGCCAACACCAAACCTGTAAAAACAAGCAGCGCTATTTGGAGTGGTTTGAAAAGCTTTCTGTGTGCATGCCGGAGATATGCCTTTTCCTTCGCAGCCCACCAAATAACTAACGTGGCTATGAAAAGACCCACGACATGAGCCGTCATACAGTAAGAGCAAAATTCACCTATAATCTGTTTTTGGATAATCGTGAACCAAATCGCACTGCCTGCAATAGAACCGGAAAGGATTAAAAGGGCAACCCAAGCCAAGCGGCGGATCGATATATCCGTGTCGTTCCCAATGAAAAAGACGGAGACTAAAAGGGCAAAATAGACCCCCATTGCCAAACCACTGACAGGGAATATTCCTGCCAACATCGACCAGCGACTGCCAAAAACGTTATGGCATGAACCGTCATTGCCGCATCCCGCCATGGCGTCACCGGTAATAGAATGCCAACTTAGTATCGCACTTACAACCAAAGCAACCAAAATTAAAACCACTAAAAACCGACGCCAGCACGGCCAAATTGGGAGGTATAGTTTTTTCTTTCCGGAAGTGATCATTTTACAATGGTTTTCTAATCATCTCACAAATATAACCACGACTAACTGACTTTACCTAATCTTTGCTGAATTAATTGACAGATAGCCCATTGATAGAATTAATATATGCTGTTTTCATTCCGCAACAGGTAATGTGCATAGGTGAAATATGCAGGTATTCATATCGGCCTGATATTGATCCTACTTTCCGTTTTCCTGCAATCGAAAAGAACCCATCTAACAAGCAAAGATCGGGTTTAGCTAATTGGTATCTTTACCTCTTATACTATTAGACCTCTCCCTTCAAATGATTACAAGGCAATATCGGGCGTTTTGTTAATAAAAGCAAATCATACTTTTTCTTTTTAAACTAATTCTTTATCGCCTTGTCTATCTTCCGAACATAAGTGAAACTATTCAATAAATTTTATGAAAGTGGGAAGATATCTATTGTTGATGATTTTGTTGGTTACATCTGTGAGTATGTATGGCCAGAGCCAGAGTCGGAGAAGCAGCGGTGGAAGCGTAGAGGTGAAAGGACAGGTGGTGGAGGCCGGAACAGGCGACGCTGTCGAACAGGCTACGGTTCGTTTGTTAAGTGTGCGTGACAGCAGTATGGTGGCCGGAGTAGCTACAGGAAAAAATGGGAGTTTTAGTTTGAAGAATATCCCTTCCGGCGTCTATATGCTGAATGTCTCGTTTATTGGTTTTGAACCTGTTTATCAGCCTTTGCAGATATCCGGACAGACTGATCCGGTAAATGTAGGCAAATTGCAATTGAAAGACGATGCTGTTTTATTGGGGGAAGCGGTTGTTACCGGAAAAGCGCCGGAGGTAATTGTGCGCAACGACACGATAGAATACAATGCCGATTCTTTTAAAGTAAGCGAAGGCTCAGCCCTGGAAGATCTATTGAAGAAGATGCCGGGCGTGGAGGTCAGTTCTGAAGGGGCAGTGACTGTAAACGGAAAGTCGATCAATAAAATCCTTGTGGATGGAAAAGAATTCTTCTCGGACGACCCGAAAGTGGCTACCAAAAACCTTCCTTCCAATATGGTGGATAAGGTACAGGTATTGGATCGCCTGAGTGAAATGGCACGTTTGACCGGTTTTGACGACGGCGATGAAGAGACGGTGATCAACCTGACGATCAAACCGGGCATGAAAGAGGGCTGGGTAGGAAATGTCAATGCCGGATACGGTAGCGAAGACCGTTACGAAGGAAACTTCATGCTGAATAGAATGATTAACAACGACCGCTACACCTTATTAGGCGGTATGAACAATACCAACAATATGGGATTCTCGGATATGGGAATGTTCAGCGGCATGGGTGGCGCCGGAGGCCGTGGTATGATGATGGGGGGCGGCGGTAATGGCATCACCACTTCCGGAAATATCGGCTTCGACTTTGCGAAGGAGCTCAGTAAGACGCTGACGTTAAATGGGAATCTGCGGTATGCCAAGTCGAAGAACGAAGCGGAGTCGGAAACAAGCCAGGAAAACGTACAGTCGGAAACAAGATACGAAACAGGTTCCAGCTTCCGTAGTAATTCAAACGATAACATTGGAGCAAACTTTCGCTTGGAATGGAAACCGGACGATCGCACGACATTGATTTTCCGTCCCAATCTGAGTTACAGTAAAAACTCCCAGTTTGGTTCCAGCTATACGGCAGAATTGGATGCTTTGCGCGATACCATCAACTATGGCGATCAGCTATCCAGATACAGCGGTGATGGCTATAATATGGATGCCCGCTTGGAATTCAGCCGTCGGTTGAATGATAATGGTCGTATTTTCAGTGCTTCTATTTCAGGAGGAATGACCAGCCGCGATCAGGACGGAAGCAATGTTGCCAATACCTATTATGCCAATCGGGCGGATGATCTGCGCGATGAAAAGATAAAGAACGATGTCAATGGAAGCAACTTCCGGGCGTATGTTTCTTGGGTGGAACCTTTGGGACGTAATAACTTTATCCAGTTGACCTATAATATCAGCCGTCAGCAACAGGAATCGCTGAAGAATGTTTACGTATTGGATGACTTTGGCAACTATACGGTGATCGATACGGCGCAAACACAAAACTATCGGAATGACTTCCTGACCCAACGTGCCAGCCTAAGCTTTAAGGCTATCCGGGAAAAGTATAATTATACGATCGGGTTTAATGTCGATCCTTCGAATAGTAAGAGTGTGAATTTCATCGGTGACTCCATCCTTTCGGAAGTGAAACAAAGCGTAGTGAACTTCTCGCCGACGGCACAGTTCCGTTATAACTTCAGTCGTCAGTCTAATTTGCGAATCGATTACGACGGAAGAACCTCCCAGCCGAGTGTTGCCCAGTTGCAACCGGTGCCCGATTACTCCAATCCGCGTAATGTAGTACAGGGTAATCCGGATTTGAAACCATACTATACCAACCAGTTCCGTGTGACATACCAGACATTCCAGCAGGAAAGCCAGTTTACCATGCGTGTGATGGGAGGCGGGAATTATGTGGTGAACAATATCTCTTCTTATGTGATCAACGAGAACGACGGAAGCGGTAACAAGACAACGACCTACCGCAATATGAACGGTAACTATAGCGGCGACCTGACATTGATGATTAATACCCCGCTGAAGAACAAAAAATTCTCGATCAACTCCATGACCCGTGGTTCTTTCAACAACAGAACCACCTATATTGGCGATAAAGTATGGTCGGATGATATGAATTTCACCATTGTCGACAGCAAGAATAAAAATACAAATCTTCAGATTATGGAAAGAGCTGGTATCGATTTCCGCTCTTCTTTCCTGGATTTGGGTGTGAATGGCTCGATCAACTACCAGAAGACGAAGAATACGTTGGAGACCAGCAATAATCAGAATCAGAACATCTACAATTATAGCGTCGGAGGCAACACTACGATCTATTTGCCGGCCAATTTCAAAATCGAAAGTGATATCGCCTGGCGGACAAGCACGGGTTACACCGATGGTTATGATACGGACGAACTCTTGTGGAATGCTTCTGCTTCTTATTCTTTCCTGAAGGGAAATGCGGCAACGCTTCGCTTTAAGATGTACGACATTCTGCAACAGAGAAGCAATGTGTCACGTACCGTAACGGCTAACTACACGCGTGACTCGCAATTCAATACGATAGGCAGCTATTTCATGGTTCATTTCATCTACCGCTTCAATATCTTTAAAGGCGGTGCTACGATGGATGATTCGCGTCCGGGTCGTGGACAGGGTGGACCGGGTGGACATGGCGGCGGTCGTGGTGGCTTTGGTGGTCCTCCTATGGGAGGCGGCGGTATGCCTTTCTAATAAAAAATAGAAAAGCCCGGTATCAGCAAAGTGATACCGGGCTTTTTTATAACACAACTATTCACCTGAAGCATTATAAAACGATCGAACGGGATGCAAATGCTCCAAAACTGCCATTGCGTCAGTCGATACGATGGCCACAAAACAGTAGAAACAGTAAAAACAAGGTGTAAGCAACAGACCGAATTTTCTAAGTAAATGGGGTAGTTGCACTTACATTCCGGTTTGTTAAAAAGTGTTTCTCCCGGGAGTTTGTCTCCAAAGTCCTACCTTTTCTCCAACATTCTCCTGCCGAAATATCAAAATGACATTTCGGCTTCTTTACAAAAATCCGTTTTTATCTTCTCGAAAAAGATTTTTTTATGACAAAATGGCGGAATGAGTAATTAGAGAATAAAACCCTAATTGTCTGCGATAAAAGATCGGAAAAACAGGCTTAATTAACATTTGAACCCCTCAAATTTTACTTTTTTTGTGTGAATATTAAACTAAAAGGAGCTTAATTTGTTTTGTTAAAAAGAGATTCGAAAAAGAATGAGGAAGTCAACGATATGGTTAGTAACAGGCGTAATGGTTTTCACCTTTGCGATGTTGCTTTATATGCAGGTAACCTACATTGCTGATATCACCCGGATGCGAGGCGAGCAATTCAACGAAATTGTGAAGAAAAGCCTGAACCAGGTGTCGAAAAACCTTGAAAAAGACGAGGCGAACAAATACCTGTTGGAAGACATGGAGTTGCAGCATTCCCACCTGCAGAGTTCCTCCTTGGACACAAGGAATGTGGAACAGATCATTATGCAATACAAAATACGCCAGGAGGAGGAAGGCATTGTGCAGAAATTAGAATTCAATGCGATTGCCAGCCAGAAAACAGATCCTCTCTCTTCGTTATCTACCCGCCAGCAACAACAGCAATCCGGCCATAACATCGTAAAGACATCTGCCGACCTGCAGCGGGAATATGCCCGCCGTTATTTGATCCAGTTGGAACAACTTCGCGAGGTTGCCCGGGATATGTTGCATACGGCCAACCTGAAACCTATTCAGGAAAGGGTCGACTTCAAACAGTTGAACAACTATCTGCGAACCGAGTTTGTAAACAATGGGCTAAATATTCCTTTTGTCTTTCAAGTGATCAACAAAGACGGCAATCCGGTATATCAGAGC
The DNA here is from genome assembly GCF_029893085.1 of Parabacteroides sp. PFB2-10. Taxonomy (GTDB): domain Bacteria; phylum Bacteroidota; class Bacteroidia; order Bacteroidales; family Tannerellaceae; genus QVMG01. Next base: position 55,040 of record NZ_JARXWI010000014.1, on the reverse strand, counting down.
GGGGAAATGCAGCGACAGATCAATGCTTCGGATATGGTAACCACGGTGTTGTTCTCGAACGACCCTCCCTCCCGGCAGAATTGGCTACGTGTTTATTTCCCGACCAAACAGGATTATATCCGAAGCCAGGTGCAGTTTATTGTGCCGTCGTTTATCTTTCTGTTCATCCTGCTTGTCACGTTTACCTTCACCCTCTTTATTATCTTCCGTCAGAAGAAATTGTCGGAGATGAAGAACGACTTTATCAACAATATGACGCACGAGCTGAAGACGCCGGTATCGACCATTTCGCTGGCGTCGCAGATGATGAAAGATACCGATATCACCAAAAGTCCGGACGTATTCAAGCACATCTCCGGTGTAATTGGTGACGAGACAAAACGCCTGAGCTTCCTGGTGGAAAAGGTATTGCAGATGTCGCTTTTCGAAAAGCAGAAAGCCAGCCTGAAACTAAAAGAGATCGATGCAAACGATCTGGTGGCGGGCATCGCCAATACGTTTGTATTGAAAGTGGAAAAATATGGCGGCACATTGGATATCGATCTGCGTGCAGAGGAGTCGGCTATTTATGCCGATGAGATGCATATCACCAATGTGTTGTTCAATTTGATGGATAACGCAGTGAAATACCGCCGACAGGATGTGCCGCTGAAGCTGATGGCGCGTACCTGGAACGATAATGGGCGGCTGTTGATCTCGGTGGAAGACAACGGGATCGGCATCAAGAAAGAACACCTGAAAAAAGTGTTCGATCGGTTTTACCGGATCCCAACCGGCAACGTACACGACGTGAAAGGCTTTGGATTAGGCCTGGCGTATGTGCGTAAAATGGTAGAAGACCACAAAGGCACGATCCGTGCCGAGCAGGGCGCCGGCAATGTTGGAACGAAATTTATTATTACTTTACCTCTTATAAAAAGTTAGACTTATGGAAGAAAAAATCAAGATCTTCTTTTGCGAAGACGACGAAAATTTAGGAATGTTACTCAGGGAATACCTGCAGGCTAAAGGGTATGTTACGGATCTTTTCTCCGATGGAGAAGCGGGATATAAAGGATTTACCAAGGGCAAATACGACCTTTGTGTGTTGGACGTGATGATGCCGAAGAAAGACGGCTTCACCCTGGCGCAGGAAATCCGTTCTATCAATCCGGATATACCCATCATCTTCCTGACGGCAAAGACCATGAAAGATGATATCCTGGAAGGATTCAAACTGGGAGCCGACGACTATTTGACAAAACCATTCAGCATGGAAGAGCTGCTGTTGCGTATCGAAGCGATCCTTCGCCGGGTGAAAGGAAAGAAAATGAAAGATATTCCTTTCTACAAACTGGGCGAATTCCTGTTCGACACACAGAAACAGACACTGACAATCGCTGACAAAGTGACGAAACTGACCACCAAAGAATGTGAACTGCTCAGTCTTTTGTGTGCCCATGCGAATGAGATACTGGAACGCAATTACGCCCTGAAGACAATATGGGTCGACGATAACTATTTCAATGCGCGCAGCATGGATGTGTATATCACCAAATTGCGTAAGCTCCTGAAAGAAGATCCGGGTATTGAAATTATCAATATTCATGGAAAGGGCTATAAGCTGATCACGCCTACCGGTGAAGACCAAGCGCGCGAAGAGGGCGTACAGGTGTTGTAAAAAAGAATATTTATCTATATTATCAAAAGGATGCCACACAATGGCATCCTTTTTTTGTGACTATGCTGCTACTTTTCTTTATATTTACGCCCAAATATGTAACATAAAGGGAGTCTCTATGGGTGAGATATATAACCTATCCCTAAATACTACCGCTATTAATACAAATAATGATGAATACTAATCTTCTCATTTTAGCCTTACGAATGAAGCTTGTCACAAAAACATGGAATTTAGGATTGTTCGTCTTCCTATTGATTTCCCAGGGATTGTTTGCTCAGCAAACGATAAATATCAATAAAGAAAGTAGTGGTCTGAGAAGCACCGGACAGCTTATGCCGGAACAAGCGGGCAATTATGCTTTAGGCAAACCGAAACAGGCACGTCTGTTTGACATCAATCCGCAGTTAAAGTCGCTTACTTCAGATAATAAAGGTGATATTCTGTTGCTCGACCTATTCGAAGACAAACAGTTTCGCGCTTCGGTTGAGCAGGTGACGCACGGTTATAACGGGATAACCGGCATCACAGCCAAGGTAGAAGGAATGGATTTTAGCTATTGCTATATCTCTGCCTCGGACGAGGGAACACTGATTCACGTGGATCTGGTAGAAAAGAATGCCTATTATATAGCTACCACAAATGCTGAAGGTGGTTATTTGCGTGCGTATAACAAAGAGGAATTAAACAAACAGCGGTTGGCCTGCCAGTCCGTTTTGCCTCCCGAACAGCCTGAAGTCATTTCATTCGAGCCACAGCAAATAAGTAATAGTCCACTTCAGACAGCCGCCGGTTTGACGACACGGGCTGATGAGTTGGAGGAGGTAACAATCAATGTGATGGTTGTTTACACGGAAAAAGCAATGCTATATGCTAAGACCCAGGAGGAGGCGAGTATTGAGAATATGATAACCTTAGCTATGCAAAAGGCAAACCAGGCATCGATTAATTCAGGAATTGGAATTATCTTCAATTTGGTGCATAGTTACCAGACCGATTATGTGGAGGTAAATAATAGTGCTGATTTGAATCATCTGACGAGTCCGACTGACGGAAAAATGGACGAAGTGCATCCTCTTCGAAGACAGTATGGAGCCGACTTGGTGATGTTTGTGCCGGAAGTTGATTTCACCGGAGGAGTGGGGTGGCTTATGACTAGCACGATAGGTAACCCGGCGTATGGCTTCGCCCTCTCACGCGTGCAGCAATTGAGCTGGACAACGACCATGGTGCATGAGATGGCGCACAACATGGGGTGCGGCCATCATAAAGATCAATCGAAACAACCCGGGCCGGGGCTTTATGATTATTCAAGCGGCTGGAAAGGAATTATCAATGGACAAAACCAATGTACGATCATGACCTATGGTAATGCTTATTATTGGGATGGTATCACCTCTTATGAAGAAATTCCTTATTTCTCCAGTCCGGATATTGACTATCAAGAATCAGGCGTCTATATCGGGGATGCCCAAACGGCTGACAACGCCCGGACACTTCGCCAAAACAAACATGCAACGGCGACTTATAAGACGTTGATCCGCAACACCCTATTGACCGATCTGAAGGTAGACGGTGTAACGATAGAGGGATTTGACCCTGATAAGGCGACCTATACCTATCGAACGGAAAAGGATACAGTCACCATAGAGGGCATCTCCTCTTCTACAGTAAAAGGCAATATCACAAAGGCCTATTTAGACCATGGGAATAATGTGTTTACCCTTTCGGTATCTTCTGCGAATAAGTATTACGGGAAAACCTATCAAGTGATCGTTAATCGCGTAGCAGTCGCTTGTGATTCCTCTCCAAGTGATCCCTCTTTTTCTGATAATGTGACTGCTCCTTCGGGAGATGATGACCTGAATCTGGACATGAAAGCGGGAACTCTTACAAAGCAAAGCCCTTATATCATAAGCTTAGTGGAAGGTCTTACTCCTATTTATGTGAGGGAAAATAGCTCGTCGACTAATTGTCACACCTATTCAAACGGAGGCAATTTTAATGTCTACTGGAAAGAATTAAGAATCAAAGTAACAAAAGATGGGAATTATACCTTTACCGGTAACGATAACCTTATCATGACACTGTTTAGTACCGAAACACCTTCTTGTACAGGCTTTCTTGACTCTTCGGGCTACTGGACAGGAAGCTCCAGCACCAGCACCGGTTATGGAAAAAGCGTTACGGCATCATTAAAAGCAAACACGACCTATTATCTGCGTATAATGCTCTATTCTCAGCCGACAACTCAATTTCGGATCACAGCATCCGGTCCCGGCACTTCGTATGCCGAAGCAGCCACTCCTGATGGAATGAGTTATACCTATATTGCCGTGGATCAGTCGGATAATAAGATTAAAAAACATAGTCCTACCGCTGATTTCAGGACTTTGCCGAACGGCAGCTATACGATATACGGTGTCCCCTATTCGTATGGAAGCCAGGCGAACAGCTTTATCGGGAAAACAGTAAGCGAGATTCAAAACTCCGCTTGCGTAATTCTTAGCCGTACTTCTATCAATATGACTGTTTCTGATCAACCCCCAACCTATGGAGTCAGTATAGGCAGTTTTGCCGGAGGAAGCGTCCGGGCTGCTTCGCCCGGTTCATCCAATGGTTCGGCTGTGCTTGCGGGAGAAACCGTGACCTTGACCATCAGTATCACCGACGGATATCAGTTGGATTCCATTGCCGCGTATAAGACCGGAAGCCAAGCTACGGGTGTATCGTTAAGCGGTTCAGGCAATCAGAATGGCGCAACACGCACATTCACCATGCCTAAATATGGCGTAACAGTCACTGCACTCTTTACGAAAACGCAAGAAAAACAGGATGAAGAAGCCGTTGAGGCGGCCGTTGAGGCGGTCGAAGGAGGCACCTATCGCGTGGCACAAACCGCCGGCAACACGGAAGAATCCCTCCGGACATGGCTTGTCAATACACTGAATAACCTATTTGGCAGTTCGCATAAGGTGGAGTTCCGTTCGTCGGGATCGTCCATGGTGGGGAATGTAGAGATACTCTCTTTCTCACCGGCCGTAGCCGGCACGAAAGAGTCTCCGGCAGGGCGTAACGGTTCGTTTACCTATACCGTTACCCTGATGCTTGGCGCCACCACGCTCTCTACGGAAACGACCTCAGGGACTATCCTGGCTATTCCTTATACTGAGACACCCGAAAAGCGCATCGAACTCTCCCTATTGAACGAATTGACGGTGCATATCCTGAACAGCGGCAACGTGGCGACCGGCGAACTGACCTTAGCTCTTTCCGGTACGAACGCGGATGTGTTCACGCTTCCGTCGGCCACCGTTGCCAGCCTGGCTATTGGCGCGGAAACAGATGTGACTCTTTCCGTAGATGATGATTTACCGATCGGCACCTATAAGGCGACCTTGACGGTTAGTGCTGAAGACCTTACCGCTGTGTCGCAGGCGATCACCTATGTTTCCACAGGAACAGCCCTCGATGGCTCGCAGGCGGAAACACTGAAGGCTGGCGTGCAAAGCGGCACGTTGTATGTCAGCGGATTGACCCCAGGTCAACCATGGAGTGTCTATATTATTTCAGGAATCCTTATCCATCATGGCTTGGCAGAAAGAGGGGAAGAAAGCATAACCCTTCCCGCCCGTGGTGTTTACATCATTACATCCGGCGATAACCGCATGAAAGTAGTTTATTAGAGCAAAACGGATCGATCCATATACTAAAAAGCCCCGACCATCATATTGGCCGGGGCTTCTTGTATCTCTTTATTGTTTGTTTTTCTATCAGAAGTGAATCGCTTGCCTCCTCTTTAGTGAATCAGCATTTTTCGCACAAAGGCGGGACCGATTCGTACCATATAGATTCCTTTTTCCAGATTTACATAGTATTCCCCCGATGGTTCTTTCATCTCTATTTCCTTCACCTTGGTGCCAACCACACTGAATATTTCCATCTTACTTCCGACAGGGGCGTTCGAAACGGAAATGCGGTTCTCGCTGACGGATATTTTAGGTTCATCCTTTTCTTCTTCAACTGTGGTGACATTTTGGGGTACAGCCACACCGGCGTCTGTTTTCTTTTCCTGTGCGGAAAGCCAAACGCCCGTTTGCAAAAGAAGCATTATGCCGATACAGTATACTATTCTCATCTTCTCGCCGCTTTATGCAAATGTAGGAAGATTTCCTCAATTGAGAAACATTTTGCGATTATTTCACGGATGGTAATGCAATCAAATGGGAATAACCATTCCCTCGTTTCCGGCAAGCGTGTCGGGGAAGATTTCCCGGGCCTCCGACAATAGTTGTGACATATCGTCGTAGCGCGCCGAATAGTGGCCGATAACCAGCTTTTTCACCTGGGCCTGCCGGGCGATTTCCGCCGCTTGCCGGGCTGTCGAGTGGTAGGTTTCCCTGGAGCGCGCCAGGTCTTCTTCGCCAAAAGTCGCTTCATGATATAAAAGATCGACCCCTTCGATCATCGGTATGATCTCTTCCGAATAGGCCGTATCGGAGCAATAGGCAAAACTCTTGGGACGAACGGCCGGGCGGGTCAACCGCGCATTGGGAACGACAGTGCCATCGGGCGTAACAAAATCGGCTCCCTGCTTTATATCCTTCATCATGCGCACCGGTACCTGATAGAAGTCCGTCATTTCACGAATGATATGCGCCTCCTTCTGTTTTTCTCGGAAAAGGTATCCACAGCAGGGGATTCGATGCTTCAGGGGAATGGTGTACACCTGTATGGAGCGATCCTCCATAATCAGGGCATGCTTAAACGGATCTACCTCCCGAAAGACTACTTTATACGGCAGGTGATGGCAGAACTGTGCAAGGACAGGAGTCAGATAGTCATTTACATCCCGGGGACCATATACGACCAGGTCTCCTATGCGTCCCAGCATTCCCAGCGTAGAGATCAATCCGGGCAATCCGAAACAATGGTCGCCATGTGCATGGGTGATAAAAATATGATTCAGCCGATTGAAACGGATGTGCATACGTCGCATCTGAAGTTGGGTGCCTTCCCCGCAGTCTATCATGAAAAGCTTTTCCCGTAGCCGGACGATTTGTGAAGAGGGCAGGTGGCGGGTCGTAGGCAGAGCAGAACCACAGCCCAGAATGTGCATATCGAAATCAGTCATGTATTCGTCCTCTCTTTGCCTGCAAAGTTACATAAAAACTTCTTTTTGGCAGGTACAAAATAAAAAACTTCCATAAAATGAGGCATATTCGCAAAGAATGTCTATATTTGTCCACAAATAGAATTATAATGCAAAAAAAGATTTACCTACCTTGTGTAAGTAAATTTTATAATATGAACCTTAACTAACTTTTTCTTTTTGTTTAAAACGGTTAAATGTGGAAACGGCCAGGCGTGAGCTTCGCCGTTTCTTTTTGTTTTCCCCCTATTTAAAGTGCTCGCAACCGTTTCGATTGGCAAACTACCCCCCTTACCATTCCTCTAAGTATATGACAAAACATTCATAACCTTCTTCCAATCCACGCTATTGTATGGTGTCAACTTTTATAGTAAACAGTGGCAAAAAGTGACAACCAATTTCAGGATAAGTCACAATTTCCCGCCAGATTTCTATCGTCGATGGGCTTCGACAGTACTGTCGAGGCGCATGGACAGAACTGTCGAAGGGCATGGACAGTACTGTCGATGCCCATCGACGATAGAATTTCCAGCGAACTAAAAAGGTTTACACGTAGTAAGCGAAGCAAAAAGCAGGGTAAAATGAGAAAGGGGGGCATTCCGGAAGGGGGTGATTTTAGCGCGGATTAGCTTCTCTTCGCTCTTTGATCGGCTTGCCGGGAATGGTATATCCAATGCTCCAATAGATATATTGCGCTTTACTAAACCGAGCCGCCCGGATGCCAAATGTCCCGAATATGTTCTCCTTTAGGTAGGCCTTCACCCCTACGATCTGATAGAAACGGAAGTCATAACTGTTGCCATGCAAAAGGTTGTATCCCAGATTGCAGAAAAAGGAGTGATGTGGGTAGGTCACTTCCCCCCGGAGAGAGATGCCCAATGAAAGCCTTTCGAAAAAGGAACCAAAGCGGATACGGTCGTAATATTTGCCATCCTCGGGGTGTTGCTGGCGCCAGGCGTGTGCTCCCGAGCTTTCATCATAGACAAACTCAATGCTCGGTCCCCAGCGGTATTTATAATTATTGGTGTACAAAGCCGAGAAGCTCAATCCGAATACTTTGAAGTTTTTGTCAATCAAACGGCTTGGCAGGTTCGTGCCAAGCGTATCCATCCAGATCTGTCGGGTGGTGGAGGTAAACGTAAGGTCGTAATTGAAATGCTCGTCAACCGGAGGCGGTGTCAGGTTCTTGTTGACAGACGGTTTTTCTGCATCATCCTGTAACTTATAAATCACCTCGATAAACGGAGCCGCCATGTTCAATCCTTTATTGGGCAATTGTTGTGCTCCGTTCGAGAAATGGGAAATGCCCAGGCCGTAACGCAGATCGACCCGCTTGGAGAGGGAGGTAGTCATATACAAGCTGGCGCCCACATGAATATTGACCGCCGACCCCAAGGCGATATTGTCCGGATTATCAAAGGCATCGTATGCTCTCCAGTTGAACGACATACCCAGGTTCAACTCGAAACCCAGCCAGGTTTTCCGGCTGAAATCCCGGATCCGGGCTCCTTGAAACAGATAAAGCGAAAAGGGATAACCCAGGGCTTTTTTATGGAAAAAGCGAGCTCCGTATAAGCCAATGCCATAGTAAGGCATCCCGTAAGCCACATCTTCCCAGCTGTCTCCCGAAGAGGAAAAACCATACTTCAGCGACAAAGCGCTATAAGCCGGCACCTTGTTTCCCTCTTTGATATAGGCATTGGTAGGAAGCACCACGCCTCCCATCGCATTGATGGCCAGAAATTGCGGGTCTTTTTTCTTGGTAAGGCTATCAACAATAGCCTCTTCCGCCAGCAGACCGCCGGCAGAAAGAAGCAATATCATCACCCATATACATTTTTGCCACATTTTATTTTTCAATAAGTAACGAGGCAAAATTAGTATTTTACACGCAGGTTGTGAAGCTATAAGCCTGTTTTAATTGGTTTGGATTGAATATATCACCAGGAAAGCGTAATAAGTGATACTCCCTGCCGTGGCAAGTCGAACACCACATCGATTCCTCCTCCCGACACGTTTCGCCATTCCGGCGACGAACACATCTGCAACTGGCCGCTGCGTTCCAGTAGAGCGTATTGCTCAGGCGTTGGATTCTGAGGTTCTCCCATGGCTTTCCACGCTTCATACGAGTTGCTGAACTTATCATCTATCCGGTAGTGATTCACCCGGACGTTTTTGCCTTTCAGTCCTTTTATATCCAGTTGAATATGAGCTGCTGCCGCTTTGATATCGTCATCGTGATAATTCCATACCATCACTGCTGCACTATGTTCATCTACACTGGCCAGGGCGTTTACGTCGGGCATCTCCCGCACGCTCTTCTGAGTCATCTCCTCTGCTGAAAGGGGTGCGGATGATTTTACGGCAACCAGGTCGCCTTTCATCATGCCGAACATACGGAACACATTCAACACGGGTTTATCCACCCCATTAGTCGCCAGATCCCGGAAGCCGGCAAACCACGCCTGGTCTTCAAACTCGAACGACCACGACACTGCTCCCAGGAAATTGACGCCGTATTTGCGAGCCAGTTCGTACTTGCGGGCAAAAGCGGCTGCCGTATAACTGGAATACATCGTGCCGTTACGGTAGGCATTCTGCGGATGGAAATCAATCGAACACGCGGCACATCCTTCCGGATCCGATTCACCAATAATAATGGGCAGATGCTTCAACTCAGGGAATGAGGCGACTATCTCAAAGCCGCTGGCTACGTTTAATAATTGGCGGCCGATATTCATGCGCACTTTTCCTTCTACCACACGCGGACTGCCTTTCGCATGAAAGCCGATATAGTCGAGCGGAGAGCCGGTTTTGCCGGTAGCATAGTTTTTCCCACGCAGGCAATGCTCTAAGAATTTCCGCAAATACTCGCTGGCCTTTTGGTTACTCGGATCTGTTGTGTGCGGGCCTCCGATGCGGGCGCGGGGGAAGGCTTTCTTCAGTCCGTCAGCCGCGTAGTCATACAGCATGCAATACTCTTCGAAGCTCCCCTGCCAATAACCGATATCCGGTTCATTCCATACCTCCCAATACCAGGAAGCCACCTCCTCTTCTCCATACTTTTCTACCGTATGCTTCACCCACTGATAGACCAGTTCACGCCATTTGTTGTAATCTTTCGGAGGATGCGTCCAGCCGGTAAAGATATTATTATAGGTACGCGACGGATGCCAGTCGTGCTGATAGGGCTGAGGGTTGACCGACAACGCCTCCGGCATAAAACCAATTTCCACCAAAGGCTTCATGCCTCGGGCGAGATAGGTGTCAAAGATGCTGTCGATGATGGTCCAGTTGTACACCGGGTTGCCCTGACTGTCTTCGGTATAGGCATTGGTCGATCCCCATTTCAGGGCAGCAGTGCCGTCGCCCGTCGTTAACAGGTTATGAGCGCGGACAAAGACTGGCGTATAGCTCAGTTCAGCCAGTTCGGTCAATAGTTTTTTACCATCCTTCATATAGGTATAGTTGGGTTCGTCATACCCAAACCAGGCCCAGATAGGACGCATCGGTTCGATTCTTTCTTGCAGATCGACCTCAATCGCTACCGATTGGGCGGCTGAATAGAAAGAGGCACTAAATAAAATACTCACAATAAACAGAGACTTGACAAAGGTAGTTTTTAGTTTTTCCATATCGCTATTTTATTAGTAGTCACACGATAACGCAACTAAGATACAGATTTACACTATATAAAACCGTTTGTTAAGTTTTTTTATCAGATAAGATCAAAACAGGTTATAATTCGTACGCACCACTTTAAATTCAGTTCGTCGATTGATCTGGTCGGCTATCTCCTGTTGTTCCGGGGTAAGTGTAAGGATAAACTCTTCGGTCAGTACTGTTCCCTCCTGCAGGAAGTCGTAGTTTTCTGCCATTCGTTTCGTGATCTCCTTGGGGGTGGTTTTGCCATATCCTTTGGCTTCCAGGCGTTCTTTGTCGATTCCTGCGGCAATCAGATAGTCTACGACCGATTGGGCGCGGCGCTGTGCCAGTCCTTCGTTATAGGCTTCGGTTCCTTTGCGGTCGGTATGGGCGCGCAGTTCGATGGTCACATTCGGATTATCATCCAGCATCTTGATCATCTCGTCCAACGCCTCTTTGGATTCAGGACGCAAGGTAGCTCGGTCGAAATCGTAAAATATGTTTTCAATAACCACCGGTTCATGGAGAGGTGAAAGGAAAAAGTCAACGATATAGGTCTCGTTCTCCTCCTCCGGCCCGGTCTTTAGTTCGAAATTCTGATTGAGATAGCCCCGCGCACTGGCCATCATCACATAACTGATGTCGCGTTCCAGCTCCACACGGTAGCTTCCGTCTTTGCGTACCGGCACACGCACATTCAAGCCGTCGCGCCCTACGATACGGATCACTGCCTCTTCGATCGGATACTCCTCCACATCCAACACAAAACCTTCGATCAATATGGTCACTGTCGGGTATTCAAACGAATAAAGGTGGTCGTAGCCCCGGGCATCGTTCCGGTTCGAGCTGAAGAATCCCCGCTCCTGCCGTCCGGCAAAGGTGATTCCGAAGTCATCCGCCATCGAATTGACCGGATATCCCATATTCTCTACCGTCCATCGTCCGGTGCTGTCTTGCGTGGCTTTGAAGAGATCCAATCCGCCCATGCCCGGATGTCCGTTGGAGGCAAAATAAATCGTAACCGAATCACGCACATAGGGAAACATTTCGTCGCCCGGCGTATTGATATCCGGCCCCAGGTTTTCCATCGGCCCAAAGCCTGTTCCAATGGCTCGTGCCCGGAAAATATCCTTGCCTCCGTAGCCACCTACGGCATCAGAGACGAAATAGAGATACTTCCCATCCGGTGAAATGGCCGGATGAGCCAGTGGGGTGACCGAGTCTTTCACCAATGCCACCTTCTCGCCTTTGCCCCATTGCGCGCTGCTTCGCTGTGAACGGTAGATCTCCGCCGTACGCGCATCGATCGGGTCGCTGGCACAGTAGGTGTAATACATGGTACTTCCATCCGCCGTAAACGAAGGGGTTCCCTCGTCGAACTCAGTGTTCACGCCTCCCTCCACAGGGATAGGCGCCAACCAGTTGCCGTTTTCATCCTGGGAAATTTCGTATAAATCGTTGCTGTTTGTGCCGGTAATAGCGCTTATCTGCTGATTTTCTAACGCCTTATTCGGACGGGAAGAGGCGAAATAAAGCTTGTCATAGTTCTCTCCCGTCAGCATCGGGCTGAACTCACCCCGCCGCGAGTTAAACTTATCCATCCGCTTCACCGTGTAACGGGTCGGGTTCTTCCGCATCTCCGGCGCCAGCTGGCTGCCTTTCAACCCGTTTTGTGCCAACAGATGGTCGGGGTAGCCGGTCAGGTATTCATTATAATACTTAATGGCTTCGTTGTATTTTCCCTCTTTCTGGTACATCTGCCCCAGGCGGAGATAGACCACACTGTCGGGATAATTATAGCGCAACGCGTTCATATAAGCGCCGGATGCCCGCGGCGTGTAGTTGATCAACCGGTTGCACTCCGCCATCCGGAAAGCCACATAGGCTCTGAGGTCGCGCTTTTGGGAAGATGTTTTCTGATAGACCTTGCGATAGATGGCCGCGGCTTCGTAATATTCCCCGATCGCCTGCTTCTCTTCGGCATCGCTTAATTTGGCCGTTTTGCAGGAAAACAATAACGAACCCAAGAGGAAGAAGAGTAGATAATATGACAAACGCGTTTTTATCATGACTAATTAACGCAGGAAATGATTGCTTATTGCCTTATTATAAGAGTAAAGAACTATCACCGTAACTCAGAAAACGGAAATCCTTTTCAAGCGCATAGTCATAGATGCTTTTCCAATCGCCCCCCACAAAAGCGGAGATAAGCAACAGGAGCGTGCTCTTAGGCTGGTGAAAATTGGTGATGATCCCACGTACGACATGAAACTGATAGCCCGGAGCAATCATGATCTGCGTGGCGGTGATCAAGCGGTCGCTTCCTGTCCGATCCAGGTAATCCAAGACATATTGCAACGCCTCCTCGGTTGTCAACCGGTTGGCCTCCTCGCGGTAGGGCATCCATTGATCGACCACCAGCGAATCCGCGTCGGCATCCGGCGTAGCGGCCAATTTCGTGCCGATGTAATAGAGGCTCTCCAATGTCCGGACGGAGGTAGTGCCGACGGCAATGACATGTCCGATGTTTTGTTTAATATGTTCGATGGCTGTGCGGGGAACGGAGATAAACTCCGTATGCATCTCGTGATCGGCAATCGTTTCGCTCTTCACCGGTCGGAAGGTACCGGCTCCGACATGCAGGGTCAACTCTTCGCGTCCGAAGCCTTTCCGGTCGAGATCAGCCAATACCTCGGGCGTGAAATGAAGCCCCGCGGTAGGCGCTGCCACCGATCCTTTGATGCGCGAATAGACCGTTTGGTAGCTATCCAGGTCGCTCTCCTCGGTTTCCCGGTGCAGGTAGGGAGGAATAGGCAACACACCCGCTGCGTCCAACAGATCGGCGAAAGTACAATCGGGATGATCCCAGGCAAACTCGATCTCGTGCGTATCGCCATACGTCGCTTTCTTTTCGGCTGTAAGTATGACCTTTTCACCATCAATAAGGATCTCACGCGTCAATAAACCCTCTTTCCATTTCTTCAGGTTGCCTACCAAGCATATCCAACTACAACGTTCCCGCTGCTGAAAAATCATCGCATAGTCGCGCGGCTCGGCCGGCTCTAAGCAAAACACCTCCACCCGGGCACCCGTTTCCTTCCGGAAAAGCAGTCGTGCCTGTATCACCCGGGTATTATTAAACACCAACAACGACTGGGGAGGCAGGTAATCGGGTAGGTTTTTGAAAACGGTTTCTCCCACCTTTCCCTCGTTGAAAAGAAGCAGTTTGGACTCGTCCCTTTTCGCTAAAGGGAACTTAGCGATACGTTCATCCGGCAACGGATAATCGTATGCATCAATAGGTATAGCCTGAATATCTGACAGCATAATTCAATAAGAATAGGAGGGCAAAGATACGGAAAGGTGAGGGTATATTCAAATCGGGAAGAATTTGAAGGTTTGTAGAAAGCACTATCTTGGCTCCCCTTCTTAGAAAAGAAGGGGGGGACCATCGCTTGCGATGGTGGGGTAGTTTGATGTATTAAGTTTGACGCATTAAAATCACACATTTGTTCTGTTTTGTGTATTTGTAACTATCAAGAAATAGGAAAAACATTTATCAAGAATTCAAACTACCCCACCGCTGCAAGCAGCGGTCCACCCCCTTCTTTTCTAAGAAGGGGAGCTTTTGGATACTTATTTCGGTATACCCTGTATCTTCCAATCTTCCTAAATTCGATCAACGGCAATCGTTGAACAACTCCCTGAAGGCATACGAAATATTAACAATAGTTAAAATGCTTCTTTTTCCACTCAAACCCCAACTTACGATTTGTAATTTCGGCGGGAGTTTACGCGCAAAAAGGCGGGACTTTGGAGACAAACTCCCGGGAGAAACATTTTTTAACGTATGGGTTTGTAAGCAAAAAGACGATTTTGCTTAAAATCTTTCATTTTAACAATTCTGTTTATCCGGACTATATCGCGGCGATTTTTCGTTGTCCTTTATCCCATAACGGCATGGAGTAGATCAGGTCTACTGCCTCCTCCGGGGTTTCGGCAACCGCCCACATCGTTTGATGCTGCGGACGCATAAATTGCTCGTCGACGGCGCGTTGCAGCATAGCAATCAAGGGGTCGAAATAGTGATTGGTGTTGAGGATCACAATCGGATTCAGGTAGAGCCCCAATTGCTTCCAGGTGATGATCTCCAGGAGCTCTTCCAGTGTGCCGCAACCTCCGGGCAGGGCAATAACGGCATCCGACAGGTCGGCCATCGTCTGTTTGCGCTGGTGCATGGTCTCCACCTCGATCATCTCCGTCAGGTGAGGGTGATGCCAGTTCTCCTTTACCATAAAATGGGGGATCACCCCGGTCACGCTGCCTCCGGCTTTCAAGGTGGCGTCGGATACCGCCCGCATCAAGCCGATAGAGCCGGCTCCGTTCACGACACGCAGCGTCTGCCGTCCCAACAACTCGCCCAACCGGGCTGCCGCTTCAAAATAAACCGGATCGATTTTAGTACTCGACGCGCAATAGACACAGACAGTTCTTATTTCTTTTATCATAATTATTGTTTACCGGCCGCTTGCCGATTTATTATAAACGTTTATTGAAGAACCAAAAGTAGAAAATTTGATTCAAAAGTGAAAGAAATCCAATTTCAGCGTTTATCTTTGTATGGTAGACCAATTGAATTGCAATTTACTCTTAACAAAGTGATGCCTGCTCGTAAACAACATATATACGTATTCCTGTTTCTATGGAGTATCCTCTTTTCAGCTTGTGAAAAAGAGAAAGTAGAAAACAGCCTGGCTCACGAAGCGTTCAACCCGGAGGAATTCCGGATCTACCAGAACGAGCTTCTGCCGGACTCTCTACTCCCCCTTGTTCTTGAAAAGAATAAACAGGCCAATGAAAATCACGATTTGGCATTAGAAATGATGCTGACCAATATCTTAGTCAACCGTTCGATGTTGAGTGGCGAGTATGAAGAAGGGTTAGGCCTTGCTAATCATTTTTTGCAGGGAGTGGTCCAAAAGGGAGATTCTTCGGCTATTTACCAGGCTTACTATAACGTTGGCAGGCTGTATTACGGCCAGGGATTGGCAGATATGTCGCTCGACTATTTCCTGAAAGCAGCTCAATACCCGATGACTGAAAAGGAGAAATGCCGTATTTATTACGCTATCGGGGAGGCATCGCGAAGCAGTAACACCGTTGAAGGGGTTAATTCCGAAGAATACTACAGCAAATCGGAAGAGATCGCCCATTCTCTCAACGATGCCGCCATGATAACGATCTCCTGCTTTGGGCAATCTCAGGTCTATTACGCCGGATTCGACGCCTACAAAGATATGCATCTCCCTATGAGTAAAGGGAAACGCGACAGCCTGCTTTATAGTACTGAGCTGTTGAAAAAGGGGTTGAGCTATGATCCGAATGCTAAAATATCACGCGCTGCGCTTGGGTTGAATTATTGTGCGTTGAAGGAATTGGACAAAGCGTGGGAGCATATTGAATACAGCGTGACAGAGTGCTTGAAAATACCGGATCAGACCCCTATCGGTCTGAATATTCTATCTTCCTATTATATCTGTGCCGGCCGCTATGATGAGGCCATTGCTACGTCGGAAGAATCGTACGCTTTTGCTGAAAAAAGAAATAAAAAGGGCGATATGTGTAATTCCGCCAGCCAATTGTATTATGCCTATAAGTATAAAGGAGATGCCCGGAAAGCGCTGGAGGCGCTGGAAACGGAGAAGCGGCTGGTAAAAGAGATTGAGAGCGCGGAGCGTTCTTTGAAAGTGATCGCCGGACAGATCGAGCACAATACGCGGTTGAAAGAAGAAGAGCTTTACCTGGCACAGGTCAAAGAGACTTTTTACAGGAGAATCAATCTCTTATTGTTTTCTGCCTGCCTTCTGTTCCTTCTTCTTCTTGTCTTCATTATCCGGTTGAATAATAAAAACCGCCACGCCTACAAGGAGTTGGTGAAGAGAAGCCGGGAATGGGCCGCCTACAACCACCCCCTACCCATAAGGGAGGAAAAAGAATCAGCAACCGAGCAACAACCACCCACGGAAAACGACCGGGATATCATTCAAGCTACCCGGGAACGAATCGTTCAGGATGAATTATATAAAGATCCTACACTCACTTTGGGAAGTATTTCCAAGTTGTTAAGCATTAAACGCACCACTCTTTCCCAGGCGATCAATCGGTCGACCGGGAATAACTTCAACTTTTTTATCAATGAGTTTCGTGTAAAAGAGGCCATCTTCCTGATGGAATCGGATAAAAATCACCCCCCTGCCAGCCGTATGTCCATGGAAGAAATTGCCTTCGATTCCGGATTCAACGACCGGGTTTCATTCTATCGTGCCTTTAAAAAGGTAACAGGGCTCTCACCTACCGATTTCCGAAAAAACCTGTAAGAGCCTGTTTTCTCCATTTTTTGTCTGAAATTACTGTTTCCGGAGGATATAGAGATCCGCCAGATCGCCGGTGATGCGTTCACCTTTTTCGTCGAGGGCGATCAAGCTGTTTTCACCTACCTGATATTGATCCCTGCTGTCGTCGTTCAGGATAATGATATTACCGGAATCATTCCAGCGATAAGCACCAGAGTCTTCAAAGGTATTATCTTCCTTACCCAGATAGACCCTTTTTCGTGTATATTGATCACCGGTCAAGGTAATCTCCACCTCTATGCCGGAGCAATCCGCACAAGGCATCGTTCCCGTATAGGTGCCTTCATAGTCTAAGGAGTTTCTGGAATTGTGTACATCAGCTACTACGGCGCTTTTCTCTTCAACAGGAGCCGCCTCTTTCTTTTTACTGTTACAGCCGGTCAGAGTAAACACAAACAAAGCGGCTGCCATTACTAAAAAAACACTTTTTCGTTTCATAATTCTTCTTGTTTCTATGTATAACAATAGAAAGGATGTTTTGGTTGCAATCACACTTTAGGCTGGAGACGAGGGAGACGAAGGAGCGTTGTTTCCGGCAATCTTATCTACCACCACGGCAATCGCGCCGTCGCCCGTCACATTACAAGCGGTTCCAAAGCTATCCATGGCGATATAGAGGGCTATCATCAGGGCTTGCAGTGTTTCGTTAAAGCCGAGCATGCTGTGCAATAATCCCAAAGCCGCCATAATGGCTCCACCCGGCACACCCGGAGCCGCTACCATGGCAATACCCAGCATCATAATAAATCCGCTGAAGCTCATCAGCGAAACCGGTTCGCCCGCCATGATCAGGATGGCCATGGCGCAGGCAACAATCTTCATGGTGCTGCCCGCCAGGTGGATCGTGGCGCATAAAGGCACGGTGAAAACGGCAATACTCTCGCGTACACCGTTCTTGCGTGTCTGTTTCAGCGTGACCGGGATGGTGGCTGCCGACGATTGGGTGCCCAAAGCCGTTGCGTAAGCCGGCAACATGGTGCGAAGCAGGCGGAAAGGATTCTTCCCGCTGACGCCTCCCGCGATCAGGAACTGGATAATCAACAGAAGAATATGTAATACAAAGATCACTAAGATCACCTTTACAAACATGGAGATAATATGCATCACCTGCCCGCTCACCGTCATATTCAGGAATATACCGAAGATATGAAGCGGTAACAGAGGCACGATAACCACCTCGATCAGTTTGATCACAATATCTTTGAAGTCGTTGAACGCCTCGCGCAAGGTCGATCCGGCAATATTGGAGAGCCCCAATCCGATGGTGAAAGAGAGAATCAATGCCGTCATCACCTCCATCAACGGGGGCATAGCGATCGTGAAATAGGGCGTCAGCATGAAATCTTCCGGATTATCCAACGCAATCAGTTCCACATTCGCCGGAATAATCGTGGGGAACACCGCCGAACAGCTGAAATAGGTAAAAAAGCCCGAAAACAGTGTCGAGCCATAGGCAATCAATGCCGTAATAGCCAACAGTCTGCCCGCTCCTTTTCCCAGGTCGCCAATAGCCGGAGCCACCAGCCCCAGGATAATAAGCGGAATGGCAAACGACAGAAAATTGCCGAACAATGAATTAAACGTCACAAAGATACGCGCCAGCCAATCCGGAAAGAACTGACCGAAAATCATACCGGAAACAATGGCAATCACTACCTTGCCTAAAAGGGAGACTTTAATCTTTTTCATGGATTCGTTTTATTTTATAGCCGATGGCGGCAACAAGGATACTCATAACAGGACTGATCAGGTTGAAGAAGCAGTAGGGCAGATAGGTAAAGGTGGAGACACCCAGTACGGTTGCCTGCGTCATGCCGCAGGTGTTCCACGGGATCAAGGCCGAAGTAACGGTTACCGCATCCTCCGTCGTCCGGCTCAACAGGCGCGATTCGAATCCCATCTTATGATACATATCTTTGAACATATTGCCCGTCAGGATGATAGAAATATATTGATCGGCGGTGCATATATTCAATAAGAGGCCTGAACCCACCGTAGAGGTCACTAAGCTGGTACGTCCTTTTACAAAGCGTTTCAACTCATTCGTCAGGCTTTCCAGCATGCCCGAAGCCGTCATGGCACCACCAAAGCACATCGCACTCAGAATCAACCAGATCGTATCGAGCATGCCGCCCATGCCGCGGGTGGAGACCAAACGGTTGAGTGTTTCATGCCCCATCTCGATCTGCGTACTTCCATACAGGCTCATCAGCATACCCTTGAAACCCATATGTATGTTTTCGCCCTCCGTTCCGGCTATCTCCTGCAGAAGATGCGGTTGGAAGAACAATGCCAAAAGGGCGGCCAACAGGGCTGACAGAAAGAGTGTAACCAATGGAGGAGCCTTGCGGGCAATCAATATGCCCGTCACCACCGGCACAATCATCAGCCACAAAGAGATATTGAACCGTTCGGAAAGAATCGAGGAGAACTCCATCACCTGATTCGTATCGCTCCCCGTATGACTGAAACCAGCGATGGTGAATATCACTAACGTAATTAATAAGGTAGGAATGGTCGTGTAGAGCATATAGCGGATATGCGTAAACAGCGGCACATCGCTCACGGTTGATGCCAAGACGGTGGTATCCGACAGGGGCGACATCTTATCGCCAAAATAGGCGCCCGAAATAATTGCACCGGCGGTCCATCCGGCCGAAAAGCCCTGTGCCTCGCCAATGCCCATCAGGGCGATGCCGATGGTGGCAATGGTTGTCCAGGAGCTGCCCGTCATAATCGAAACAATCGCGCATATCACACAACTGGAGACCAGGAAGAAATTCGGATGAAGTATTTTCATCCCGTAGTAGATCAGTGTCGGCACCACCCCGCTTATCATCCAGCTTCCCGCCAGGGCACCGATCAATAACAGGATCAGGATCGCAATCGATACCCCCAGGATATTCCGGCTGATCGCCTTTTCGATCTCTTTCCACTTAACCCCACAAAAAGCAATAGCCAGACAAGCGCAGATAGCCGCGGCAATCAGTAAAACAATCTGGCTCGCTCCTCCCAGAGAGTCGCTGCCGAATAGGGAAATTGTGAAGTAAAGGAGGATTATCAACACCATCAGGGGAATGGCAGAAAGCCATGGTGAAGGTAGTTTGCGAGGTGTATCTTCCATTTAGACAGGTGTTTTCTTTTTTAGCTAATACAAATATATAAAGTATTTATTTACATTTTATAATTTCTGCCCCAAACGGATGAAATAGTCACACTGTATGGAGAATTCTATCGTCGATGCGCCTCGACAGTACTGACCATGCCCTTCGACAGTACTGTCCATGCGCTTCGACAGTACTGTCGAGGCGCATCGACGATAGAATTCTCCGTATGATTTTAAAATTTTGGCAATCGAAGATCGCTTAGCGACAGTGTAAAGCAATTACCAATCGCTTAGCGACAGTGTAAAGCAATTACCAATCGCTTAGCGACAGCGTAAAGCAATTACCAATCGCTTAGCGAAAGTGCATAACAAACAGAAGAAATGACCGATTCATCCTTTCCGTTTTAACGATCTGATAAACAACTCCATAAACACTTCGCAGACAAACAATCTATGTGTTGGTCAATGATATTGTCTATCTAATTTGGGTAATTATGGTTTTTTCAGCAATAGGTTTTGACGTACTGACCACTTAACGGAAATAATCTTCCTTAGCTTTGAATATCGGTATGAAAGAACAAAAATACACCCTCAATTACCTATGATATACACTTGCCTTTCACATGTATCCAACCTACTGAATGAGTATTTGGACAGCTACTACGAAACTATGGAAAACCAAGCGGAAGTAGGAGCAATCCGGTCGTTTTCTACGGTCGAGATCCCGAATAAAATCTTATTCTCACTAATAAATATGGAACGCGAGACTGGTATCGGAAAGGCAGTATCCTATCGATCGGCAGGCGAGAACCAGATGGTGCAAAACGCCACTTCCTGGTTCTTCAACCTGACCTTCTTGATGGCAGCGGTGTTCGACGAGAAACGATATATCGAATCGCTGGAAAAACTGTCGACATCGGTCGCCTTCCTTCAACAGAACAGCACGATCCGCCTCAACGACAATTTCCGGTTCACCATCGAACCTATCACCCTGAACATACAGGAATTGAGCAACCTATGGGGTATCATGGGCGGACACCATTACCCGGCTTTCTTCGGGCGTATACGCCTGATATCCTTCGACAGCGACCAGATCGACCGGGTAGCAGCCCGTATTCTTCAACCGGATACGCAAACGACTCCAAATAAGAAATAGACGATGGAAAAATATCAGATCATAGCAAAGGTAACCATCACACATACCTATTTCCCGGATGGGGTCTGCCGATCGCTCGACCTCTACCCTACCCCGGAGAGCAAACAGCTGTTTCTGCGCCGTCAGATGGTCTGTAAAAAGATGAAACCCAACGAATGGGTATTCCTGCAGGCACCCTCCTCCGACGGATCGTTCCGCGACGCGGAAGAGCGCTTCACCCTGGTACTGGAATCGACCGACCCCTCTTTCCTATTATACACCCGCCTGGAAGAGCCGGTAGCAACAGGACGCATCGTCAAACAACTGGAGATCACCCTGCCCGCCGTTCAAAAAAAGGCGATTGAGATAACCCATGCTTTCGAGACAAAAGAGATGTTCTGGAAATACGCCCTGCTTCCGCGTGTAGCTACCGGCGGCAAGCGAAAGATCAAACTGATGGAACTATCCGGCAAACTGGCATTCGACAAAAAGGAAGAGGTGGTGTATGAGCGGACAGCGACGACGTTTCGCACCAAACAGCCGGTTTCGCTATCCACGGCCTACCCGTTTCAGCTCCGCCTCTATGAGGAGAAAGAACATGGCGACCGGCTTTTGAGCCAATGGATCCCCTTCCCGCAGCCGGAAGACACGAATAAAAGCGATGAAATCATTAAATACATTTATTACTAACTAAAAGAACAACCTATGGCAATCATGAAGACCCCAGGCGTTTATATCGTTGAGAAAAACGCTTTTCCAAATTCGGTGGTAGACGTTCCGACGGCTGTACCGGCTTTTGTCGGCTACACCGAAAAATCAATGCAGGGCAATGAATCTCTGTTGAACAAACCTTTCCGCATCAGCTCGATGGCGGAATTCCACTCATACTTCGGAGGCGCTCCGACACCTGTATTCAAAGTGGCTAAGAAAGCAGCCGACACACCGTCGGATGTGGTGATCAGCAACACGGACTATATGCTGGTAGCGCCCGCGAAACAATACACCTTCTACTACAACCTGCTTCTCTTCTTTGCGAACGGAGGAGGCCCGTGCTACATCGTCTCTGTAGGCAGCTACAAAGACAACGTAAGCGCCGACGCTTTCCTGGCCGGTATCGAAGCGTTGAAACGCGAACAGGAACCCACTATGCTGGTGATTCCCGAAGCGGTCAACCTGCCGATCGACAAATGCACCCTGGTACAACAAACCATGTTAATGCATTGCGGTTATGAAATGAGAAACCGGGTGGCGATCCTCGACCTGAAAAACGAAAAAGAGCCGGTGAAAACATTCCGCGAAGGCATCGGTAACAACCAGTTGGGATTCGGCGCAGCTTACTATCCCTGGCTGAAGACATCGATTATTGGCGATAGCTACATCAGCGTGCGCAACCTCGAATACGATGACATGCTGAAAGAGGTGTTGAAGATTGAGATCCAGGACTGGGACGACGAAGAGGTATCGGCGTTGGTAGACCGCATGGGTTCAGCGAAAGCCGCTGCCCCGGTAAAAGCACCTGCTAAAGAGGGCGAAGAAAAAGAAAAGGCGACTCCGGCTGCCAAGCCTGCCGACAATAAAAAGATCACAGAGGAAGAAAAATATTACCTCCACCTGATCCTGTTGCAGAATTCAGCCATCTACAAAAACATTTTCGCCATCATCAATAAACAGCTCAATTTCCTTCCTCCTTCCGCCGCCATGGCCGGTCTCTATACGATGACCGACAATACACGCGGTGTATGGAAAGCCCCGGCGAATATTTCAATCAACGGAGTGGTAGCTCCGGCTGTCAACATCTCGAATGCCGAGCAGGAAGACCTGAATGTGCCATTGTCGGGGAAAGCTGTCAATGCCATTCGCACCTTTACCGGCGAAGGGCTCAAAGTATGGGGCGCCCGCACCCTGGATGGCAACTCATTGGATTGGCGCTATATCAACGTACGCCGTACGATGATCTACCTGGAGGAATCGGTTAAGAACGCGGCACGCGCTTACGTATTCGATCCCAACACCGCCAACACCTGGGTGAACATCAAGAGCATGATCGGCAACTTCCTAAACAGCGTATGGAAACGCGGAGGGCTGGCAGGTGCCACGCCGGAAGATGCTTATAGCGTACATGTTGGTCTGGGCGAAACCATGACGTCGGAAGATATCCTGGAAGGGATCCTGCGGGTAACGGTTCTGGTAGCCATCTCCCGTCCGGCCGAATTCATCGAGATCACCTTCCAGCAACAAATGCAAAAGAGCTGAGAAAGAAAACAGAATTATATACATTAAAAAATAACAACTATGGCAGAAAAAGATAATAGCAATCAATGGCCCATGCCGGCCTTCTATTTCAAAGTAGAGATTGGCGATATTGGCGAAATAGCCTTCAAAGAGGTTTCCGGACTGGGAACAGAGGCACAGGTCATCGAATACCGTCATGGCAACAGTCCCCAGTTCTCAACCGTTAAAATGCCGGGACTGAAAAAGTCGGGTAATGTAACCTTCAAGAAAGGGGTTTTCAAAAGCGATAACAAACTCTATGATTGGTTCAACTCGATTAAGTTGAACACCGTAAACCGCCAGCCGGTGACCATCAGCCTGCTTGATGAAGAGGGCAACCCGACTATGGTGTGGAAGCTCAACAACGCGTGGCCCGCGAAAATCACCGGGGTAACCCTCAAGTCCGACGGCAACGAAGCAGCTGTCGAAGGCATGGAAGTGGTACACGAAGGTTTGACGATCGAAAACGCGTAACGCATGGCTTCATCAGGATCATCCGGTAAAGACGCGGCTTGGACTCCGCCAGTGGCTTTCTATTTCAAGGTCACTTTCCATGGAGACCCGGCCATTCCCGATACCAACTTCAAGGAGGTATCGGGGCTTACCGTCGATATGGATGTGGAAACGGTAAAGGAGGGTGGAGAAAACAACTTCACCCACCAACTGCCGCTTCGGCTGAAGCATAACCGCTTGGTACTCAAACGAGCCTTAGAGAATATGGATAACGCCTTGGAGAAATGGGTGAAAGACAACCTGGAGAACGGGTTCTCTATCGGATTTACGCCGCGTAACATCACCATTACCCTGTTGGACAACAAAGGCGAACCCTTTAGCCAGTGGTTGTGCAACAATGCCTATCCCGCCAAATGGGACCTAAATACGTTGGATGCCGAGAAGAACGCATTGGCCATTGAGACCCTGGAACTGAACTATAATCTCTTAAGCCGAACGAAATAATGACCATTGTAATCAAAGAGATCCGAGTGGTGACCCATATTGAGAAGCGAAGAAGCGAAGAGGTAGCGCTTTCTCCGGAATGGATGAAGAAGATTCAGCACATGATTGAGGAAGAGAACCTGCGGCTTGTCCGGAAGAATAACGATCAAAAACGGGAACGATGATAGCAAAACTGACCATAGAGGTATACAAAAACGAGAAATTCGACAATAAAGAGCGTACGATCGAGCTTCAGATCAACCCGGAGGATTTCAAAGAAAAGAAATCCATCCACTACGAGCAGAAAGACAATATGCCTCCTGTCTACCAGCACCACGAACGCAATACGCTGTCGATCTCTTTCATGATCGACGGAACCGGTGTGGTTCCATCGGAAAGTCCGGTTGTTGTCAGCGCGAAAGTGAAAGAGCTGGAAGAATATCTCTATGAACCGTTCACCGTAAGCGATACGACCCAGACCTACTTTGTTCTCCTGAAATGGGGAGATCTGCATTTCAAAGGAAGACTGACGAAGATGGACGTGCATTATACCCTTTTTAAACCCGACGGAGAACCCTTGCGAGCCAAGGTGACGCTCGAGTTTATACAGACAGGGATGCTGGCTAAGGCTACTGCAAAAAAGAGAAACCCGCCACCAAAGAAAAAACAGGTAAAGACGCAGGAAGGTGATAAACTGATCTACATCTGTTATCGCGAAACAGGAGAGACCACCAACGACACCAAGGTGGCTCGCGAAAACAACATGACCAGCATACGAGGGCCATTGGATTCCAGTCAAAATGTGTCTATACCCCAATAATAAAACAAATGACAAACGACACCATATCCACTTGCGTAATCTATAGTAACGGAACGAAAATCCCTGATTCATTCCAACTTTCCCGCGCCTCCATACGCACGGAGGTAAACCATATCGGAAAAGCAACCCTCCGGTTGTATTCCGGAGAATCGGAAGTTAATCCGTTCGTGATGAGTGATGCGGATACATTCAAACAGGGAGCCGACATCCGGATCGGCATACAACGCGAAGAGAAAGAGGAGATTCTTTTTGAAGGGTTTGTCTTGTCCACAGAGATACAGGTCAGCAAAGAGCAGGGGCATATACTGACGGTCGAATGCCGCCATTATGCTTACCTGGCTACCCTCGGTCGCAAAAACGCGATCTTTGAGAACAGTAAAGACAGTGATATCATCAAACGCATATTCGCCAACTACAGCGACATCTCCCTAAAAACTGCCAATACACAGATAAAACATATAGCCCTCACGCAGTATTATTGCACGGATTGGGACTTTGTGCTCTCACGGGCAGATGCGAATGGGTTGATCGTGATCACCTCCGGCAAAGAGGTGGTGGTGGAAGAGCCCAAAATTACCGACAAACCGGTATTGGAAGTGTCACACGACACGGACTTTTTCGATTTCAACGCGACGCTCTCCCTCTCTGATCAATACGCGGAGGTGAACACCGTTGCCTGGAACCATACCGAACAAAAGATCATTCAGGAGAAGGCAAAACCGGCGGAATCGAACAAACAGGGAGACCTGTCGCCCAAAGCGCTTTCCGCCTTCAATAAAAACAAGCTTACTTATCAAACCAATGCAAGCGTAGAAAAGGAATCACTTAAGACCTGGGCGGACGCCCTGGCGCTGAAAGCAAGCCTGTCGCGCTATAAAGGACACTTCACGATCAGCGGGAACGCGGAGGTGAAACCGGGCAAGCTAATCGCTATAGATGGCTTAGGCAAACGCTTTGACGGAGATGTCTTTATCGGTTCGGTGGAGCACACCCTCGATGAACACCACTGGACAACGCGTGTTGGCATCGGGCTTCCCCGCTATCTGATCACCGAACAACCCGACGTAACCGCCCCGATGGCTTCCGGCTTCCTGCCGGGCATTCAGGGGTTGCACATCGGGAAGGTGAAACAACTGATCAAAGATCCGACACAAGAGTTTCGTTTGTTGATCGAGATTCCGCTCCTCAACGGGGAGAAGAACGAGATATGGGCGCGGTTTGCCTCTCCCTATGCCGGCAAAGAGCAGGGAATTCTGTTTGTTCCGGAGGTCGAAGACGAGGTGTTGATCGGCTTTTTGAATAATGATCCCTGCTATCCGGTGGTGTTAGGCAGTTTGTACAGCAGCAAAAACATGCCGCCGGTGGAGTTAACAGAGAAGAACGACATAAAAACAATCGTTACCCGCGAGAAGCTGACCATTGAAATGAACGATAAAGACAAGATCATTACCGTTCATACGCCGGCTGGTAATAAGATAGAGATCAACGATAAGGATAAGTTTATTCAGATCGCGGATCAGAACAAAAACAGCCTGTTGATGGACAGCAACGGCATCACAATGCAATCGGAAAAAGACATCATCCTCAAAGCCAAAGGAAATATTCAGGTGGATGCTGTTTCCAAAATAGATATAAAATCATCCTCTTCGGATATCGCGATGGATGGAACAAATGTAAAAGCCAATGCCAAAGTAAACCTGACACTGAAAGGAAATATGGCAGAGCTTTCCGGTTCCCTCAAGACAACAGTGAAGGGGGGGATGGTAATGATCAATTGATAATGGATAATTGATAATTGATAATAAACAATAGATGATTGATAGTGGACTGTAAATAATTATCCATTATCAATTATCAACTAACAATTAAAGAAGTGCCTCCAGCAGCCAGAATAACAGATATGCATGTATGCCCGATGCAAACACCGGGTGTACCTCCCATCCCCCATGTGGGCGGACCGGTGGTAGGCCCCGGCGTGGCCAATGTATTGATAGGGAGCTTGCCCGCTGCCGTAGTGGGTGATTCCTGTATATGCACAGGCCCTCCCGACACCATCGTAAAAGGGTCGGCTACCGTGATGATCGGAGGCAAGCCCGCTGCCCGTTTAGGCGATATGACGGCACATGGCGGCAGCGTCGTTCTCGGTTGCCCTACGGTGATGATCGGAGGTTAAAACGAATAAACAGCACACATGGAGAATAATAGGAATACATTCACGGAGAAAAGCTGGGGCTTCCCCCCCGAATTTGTAAAAGGGGAGAACCCGACACGCATGGTAACAGGCGACGAAAATATAAAGCAAAGCCTTTATATTCTCTTCTCTACTCTTCCTTTGGAAAGAGTACATCGCCCTGACTATGGCTTTTCCTTCAAAGAGATGCTGTTCGAGCCTGCTTCGCTCACGACCCGGGTGCATATTGAAAAAAATATCGAAGAGGCAATCCTCCTGTATGAACCCCGGATCGAACTGGAGCGGGTAAGCATCCGGGAAGCGGAGATCCTCGACGGGGTCTGGCAGATACAAATCGATTACTGGGTACTGGAAACCAATACAGCAGACAGCTTTATCTATTCATTAAAGGTGTAAATGAAGAATAAATTATATTATATAGACAGTCCCGGTCGGGAAGAGTATATCGACAAAGCCTGCGCGCCAGAGCCTGTCGAAGTGCTGGATAGCGACTATTCCCGGTTGTTCGCCTCCCTGATGGAATACGCGAAGTCGGTTCTTTTCCCACTGACAAATGGCGAAACGGCTACGTTTCCCGAGCTGATGCGCTATCAGGCACTGTTTATTCTCGAACAGATCAAAACACAACCGACAACCGGTGACCCCGAAGAGATCGGACAAAAACTGAACGATTGGTACAAACTCCTTCGCCATAACCCGGATCTGAAATTATATCAGGTACTCGCCCATTTGCATAAAAGCCATCAGCCGCCTGTCGAATCGCTTATTATTTTGCAGTCGGGCTATGCGGAGTTTCGCTATGAGATCGAACAGGCAGGCATCACCGATCCGGCATTGGCCACCCTGGATCTCTTTATCCGCCATTATAGCCAGATCGTTTCCCAATTCAACCCGATCTGGAAAAGGCTTTCTGAGTTTTATGTATGGAACATCCTGCATAAAAGACCTTATCCCGCTATCCCGGATCAAACCTGGGTGGTGGTTAATAAACGGGAAGAGGCTGATGACATCATTATCCCCGAACAGACCCCTTTTGTGGCTGGCAAGAACGACGATGGAACCGACTTTTGCTACTATAGCACGGAAGAGGTTGCTATCACCCGCCTAAAGTTGGAATCTGTCTCTTCGATCCTCTTCAAGCAGGAAGAGATGTATGTCGACAACCAAAAGCTTCGCTTTGTCAACACGATTCTGAAGAAAAGTATTCATACCGATGCCTACCAGGAACCGGAAACGCTCTTCGACCTTCATGCGAAAAGGGACGAGAAGCATTTCTTTGTCACCTCGGGACTGCGGGTCGAATCGCCTATGTTCCAGTTACAGGAGGGCTACCGTACCGTATCCGTCAACCTCTATCTGACGCCCGACTCGGTTCAGTTCTTCCGCCAGTACGCGACCGACTTCTCCGGAAGCATCGAGCGGGAGAGGAATATCTATTACCGCCTGCTTAACAAAGCCTTCTACTTAGAGATCAGCACGGAAGAGGGCTGGAAGAATATAGCAGCCTACGAACTCAAATATGTATCCGAAGACCGGGAGGACTATCTGGCGCTCTCTTTTGTGTTGGATTATGATTTTCCCATCCCGCAGCCGTGTGTGGAACAGCGGCACGGGGTCGACAGCTGTATGCCTGCGCTGAACATTCTGATCAACCGTGACGCACCAATATTTCCCTATTCCTGGGCCAGCAAACTCTATTTCTCCCGTCTCTGTATACAGAACGAAGTCAAAGGGATCACCTCCTTAGAGGTATATAACGAGAACGGGCAGCAAAACCCTCACTCCTCTTTCTTCCCCTTTGGCGTGCAGGCGGAAAGAGGTTCCTGGATGATTGCCGGATATAAAGAGGCATTCTGCAAACCACTTACCGAGGTAGCGATCACCTGCAAATGGCAGCAACTGCCTGATATCGACGGAGGATTTGAAAGTTATTACGCGGACTACGGCAAACGCATCACCAACGAGTCTTTCCGTGTACGCACCGAATACCTGAGAAATAAGAACTGGACAGCTACCTCTTCGGAAAATACGCCCCTGTTTGCTTTGTCGTCCCGGCATCGGAATCTCCTGCCTGAGAGCCGGATCAGCTGGAACCTGAATAAGAATATGCCCGTATTGACCGGAATATCTGCCGACAACTACCGATATGGTAGTGTGAACACCGGTTTTATCCGCATGGTACTGGACGAGCCCGACTGCGGGTTTGGCGCTACGCTCTACCAGAACCTGTTCGTCAACAACCTGATCAAACGGGGAAACAAGGAAGAGATCACGCTATTGCAACAGCCGTTCACCCCAACGATCGACAATATGGAATTGCAATACCAGGCGGAAGAATCCATCACGCTCTCCTCCCGGGAGATAGCGGGCAATACACGGATATACCATATCAGCCCGATCGCCACCAAAAACAACCGGCCGATCAAGGGCGACTCTTTTGTGTTGGTCGATGGTCCCCAGGAAGAGGGATTCCTGCAATTCGCCTTTTCCCATGCAACGGGGTATGACACGATCCGCCTGTTTGCCGAATTGATCCCTTCCAAGGAGGAATTCGATAAGCAAAGCCTCTCTTCTATCAGCTGGTTCTTCCACGATGGGAGGCAGTGGGTGCAGTTGAGCGATGAGGCAGTCGTTCGCGATTCAACCGGGAATTTCCTGAACAGCGGTATCATCGAGTTGCGCCTGCCGAGCAAGATACAATCCGCTTACTTAGATAAAGAAGGGCTTTTCTGGCTCTATGCCGCTTTTCCCAAGAATCACTTAAACTACCCTACCATATATGGCATCTTTTTGCATGTGATCCCTCTCCGAGCCGTATTGAGCGATCTGCCGGAAAGCCCGTCTGGAACGGAAAGCATTCCTGCCGGAACCATCCAAAATACGCAGCGGACAATCCCGGGGATCAGCAGTATCATGCAATTGAGAAGCAGCCTGGGCGGAACGGAAAAGGAGTCCCTGAACGGGATGTTGTTCCGTTCGTCCAACCAGGCGCTGTTCCGGAAAAAACCGGCTACCGCGGAGGATTACGAACGCTTTGTGTTGGAACTATTTCCCTTCCTCAGCAAAGTAAAATGCTTCCCGGCCTGCGATACGAAAAACAACGACAGAAAAGGGGTGGTCACCTTAGTCGTCATGCAGCAACAGCCCGACGGCAGGCTTCCTTTATGCCCTTACAACCAGTTGTTCGACATCGAAGATAAGCTCCAGCAACATGTAAATCCTTTCGTGACCATCGATGTGATCAATCCGGTTTTCGAAGAGGTCATTGTCCGGTCTAATATCACCCTGCGCCCCGGCACCTACCAGAGCCCCTTCTTGAAAAAGCTGCGCAGCATGCTCAATGCCTATATCGCTCCCTGGCTGGAGAACGGGACATTGCCGGTGTTTGGGCATACCATTTCTGTGCATGAAGTGAGAGAACTCTTGGAAGATCAACCGGAGATCGAGACCGTACATCAGCTATCACTGATTGTTGTCATGAACTCCATCATAACGAATGGCCTGGAAGGCTCCGAAAACAGAAAAATACTCGAATTCACCGAAGAACAGGCTCATGTTCCTATCCGGGCATCCCATCCCTGGTACATACAGGTGCCGTCGAAAGAGCACCTATTGTTTACCTGCTCGCCCGAAGAGTATACCAAGGAGTTTGGAACCGGCGAATTGGAAATAGATAATACATTCATCATTAAAACATAAATTCAACTACAATGAAAGATTTCACCAAACAAAAAACGCGCGATGAGCTAAAAAAATACTTCGGAGCCGGCCAGAAGCCTACCTCTGAGGACTTCGCGGATCTGATCGATTCGATGGTCAATATTGTTGACGACCATATCGCGGGAAAATTAGAATTAGCCACAGAGCAAGAAAACGATGCCGCCATTGAGTTTAAGAAAAGAGTTATCGACAAACAGCCGGTCTGGAAGATTGCTATGGACAAAAATGAATGTCTGATCATCCGGGGTGGCCAAGACGACTGCAAAATCCTAACCCTCCATCCCAATAAGAAAATCGAGCTGGGAGCGGGTAATGACGTGATTGTCAACGGAACCATCTACGCGAACTCCTTCCTCGGAAAACATTCCGGTTCGAGCAAGATCGCGGCCGACGGACAGTGGCACGATATCATCGCCGGTTCAAAAGGGCCGAAAGCCTATGAGATTATTGCCGGATGCGAAACCTTCAACAATTTTAATTTCGCACTTACGAAGGTGATCGCCACTCAGTATGACAACAGCCCTATACGGGTGCGCAAAAAAAATTACAGTTGGAAAACGATCGGAGCTTCCAAGATTCAGGTCAAATGGTTTCCAAAAGAGGGTGGATGCGTGTTACGCATTCGTTCACACAAGAATCTGGGGAACAATATCATGATGGATGTTCATGTCAATGAACTCTATTAAAAGGCGAGAAACCGATTTGACAAAATGTAAGCAAAATCGCCATTTTGCTTTACAATATGATACGTTAAAAAATGTTTCTCCCGGGAGTTTGTGAAAAAAGTCCCGGGAGTTCGGAAAAAAACTCCCGCGTTTTTGACAATTTGATATTTCAATAATATGATAGACATCCGACAGGAAGAAAGTGCCGAGCATTTGTATCCTATTCTGCAGAAGGATACCCTGGAGAGACTACAAGATCTTTCCGGGAAGATATGGACTGATTTTCATGCCCACGACCCGGGTGTGACACTGAATGATGTCCTGAATTATGTATTAACAGATGTCGATTATAAGCTCCATTACAACCTGGAGGACTATCTTAACACGGAGCAACAGTCCTTTTCTCCCGATGAAATTGGGCTGTTAAGTTCCGCCGCCATATCTGATTCCGACCCCATCACGCCAACGGAGTACACGCAATTATTCTTAAGACATATACCCGAGCTTTGCAAACTAAAAATGACTCCTGCCCGATCCGGTCGCCGGGGCATCTATGACATCAAAGCAGAGGCGCATCCGTCGGTTCCTCCCGGTGAGTATGAAAAGATCCGGGAAAAGATAAAAGAATTGTATTATAACCACCGGAATCTATGCGAAGAACTGGATGTGGTCGAAGTTTCAGTGACTACCCGAACCAATGGGCGTCAACACCTGTCGAATATCAGTGACTACCTCGACGATCATCTCTCGGATTATCCGGCCGGCTCGTTCCGGGCTATATTCAATCACTACCCGGCACGGCATGACCTGCCCCGGATTTATGGCGTAAACGACTGGGGTATTTCCAAAGACAGTCCGCCCGAACGCATACGGCAGGCGGAACAACTGAAGGCATACCTCGGTTTGTTCGATAAATTGGTCGAAATGGGCCTGCAAGAGTTGCAAGATGCGCCTCGTTGGTTCCGGCTGAACACGGAGCTGCCCCACAAAAGAGGGGTCGAGCTTAAGAAGAAATTATTGAATAACCTGGATAAATTATACGGGGTAAATAGCCATCCCGACTTCATATTGACACCGGAAGGCGAACCGGAAGAGGAGGAGAAAGCACTCATACGCCGGACAGAGTTCCTGAAACAGGTGCCTCAATGGGGCAGAGACAAACACAAGGCCTCTTACCTGAACCCGGGGGAATATTGGGGATTGGAGCGATACATCCGCACATTACTTGGTTTGACCGATCGGGAAGAGCTCACTGTGGTGGAACATATCTTCTTTCGCCACCTGACAGAGCCTATCCGGAGCGAGAATTACGTGCCGCCGGTGTTTCCTATTGAACTAAGCCTCACCGTATTGGTCTATGGGGCAACACCCCGTATGATGGACAACCGGTTCCGGGAAGGGTTGGAAACATTGATCTACCAACGCATCCCGGCACATCTGGATGTCACCGTGCAATGGCTCGACAAGGAGGAGTCCGCCCGGTTTAAGTCCTTGTATGAGGGCTGTAAAACCGGCTTTGCCGAATGCGATGCGGAGAATTTAAAAGAATTTATCATACAGATGCGGGAACGAAAATGATTACGATCGACACACTTTCTATGGATTTTCGGATGGAAAACCGATCCTTCGCCCATGAACTTTATGGGGGATGGGATTCTTTTTGCCGCCATTCCGTGGAAAAAGTGATCGATGACATATTGGACAGGTACGACAGTGAACAGGAGGTAATGGAGATTAACGGCCTCGATCTGGAGATAGGGCCGATTGCCGAAGAGGAGTTTTACGAGAAATTTCCAATTCTTTTGGCTCGTGCCTTGCAAGAGAAATTCACAGCTCTCCTATACAAACAACAGGATCCTTTCCAGCAGGAGATACGCATCATACCACAAAGTTTCCATGAAAAGGAGCTATTCCTGTTTTTCCTTTTGAATGGTTATTTCCCATCGGGCATGGTTGCTTCGGCCAACGAAAAGCGGTCATCCACGCTTCTGCGATCCATCCTGCAAACCCAAGAGAAGCCGGGCATACGGGAGATCCTTGCCGAGCAATGGCATCATACCACCTTCCGGAGGCGCTTTGTGATGCAGTATGCCGATCAGGAGCTGGAAGATGTCACCGAACAGCTTCTGCCAAGCGAGAGTTCTTTCATTGTTACATACACCCGGACGGTGATTCAGACGCAACCCACGTCGGAATATCATCAGATAGCGCAGAGCGATTACCGGACGGTCGTCTGGTTGTTCGTTCTGTCTTACCTCTTGTATGATGGCAGTAGCAGCTTCTCGCGCAAACAATTTATACATAAAACGCTTTCCGACCTGGCGGCTCATTACAACTTAGACAAAGAGATCTTACTGCGTTCCCTGTTTCTTTACCTGAAAAAGGCGGGTGAGACGGAAAGTCATCACAGTTTATTGATGCTCTTGTCCGATATCCAGGAGGAGTTATCAGCCGGTGAAAGTCCATTTTCCGCGAATTCACCGGACGAAAAAGCTATTTTCAGCAAAGAAAAAGAGAACTTGGAAGAGTTGTCTTTGCTACGGATAAAGCAACAGCAACAACAACGGGAAGAAGAAGAGAGGTTTCTCGAGCAAGAAAGGGAAAAGGCAAGAATGGCTGGAAGCAATATCGAAGAGGATAACAAACAACAAAAGGAACCAACTACCTTGTCCGAGAAACAGAATAGCGGAACCGCTTCGCCAACTGTTTCTACGCCGGATTCAAAGGCAGAAGACAGAGAACAAAAGAGTCAGACACCGGATGCTCAAATTATAGATAGAGCAAATAAGATAGCCGGAGAGAGGGATACGGAAGATATCATACAAAAACAAGAGAGCCAAGAGACTCCTTTCGCTGCGAAGGCAGACGGAGAACGTAAGGAGTTTACAGAAAACGAAGAACAGGAATCTCCCTTATCGGTAAAGGATCTTATTAACACGGACGATCCCGACGAGGAGAGAGAAAAGAATATCGGGGCGAATAGCCTACGTAAAGAAGAGATTGAAGAGAAAGAGGCTATCCATCTCAAGGAAATAGAAGGAGAGAAGCATCCTGGCAGTTCCCCATCTTCAGAAGAAGGTGAAGAGACTGCTGCCAAACAACTCGAAAAGACAGCCGGAAAAACAAGCCGCCTGGCCTTCGGCCGGGAGGAGATAAAGGACAAGAAGGCATTCAAATGGCATGCTTCCCCTTTGTTGAATACGGAAGAAAGCAAGCAAGCAGTTGAAAAGGACAGACGTATTCATATTGAAAATGCCGGCTTGGTATTGCTTTCCCCTTTCTTTTCTCCCCTGTTTAAGCGATTGCATTATATTGAAGAGGGGCAATTCGTCCATATAGAAAAGCAGATACAGGCGATCTTTCTGTTGCAACATCTGCTCTATCCGGACGAGCAGAAATGGGCGGAGTATGCTCTTCCACTCAACAAACTATTGACCGGCTTCCCTCTTACGGCGGAGAGTCTGCCCGCATCGGTGGAGATTTCCCAATACGAAGCGGAGACTTGCGAATCATTGCTTGCCGCATGCGGGCAACAATGGCAGAAAATGAAGAACACCTCCCTACAGTCTTTGCGCGAAGCCTTTCTGATACGCAACGGTGTATTAGAGCAAAAAGAGAACGGATGGCATCTGACAGTCGAAGAAAAGGCCTACGATATGTTGTTGGATACGATCCCTTGGAGTTATACACCTATTCGCTTTCCCTGGATGGAAGCGCCTATCTATGTGAAATGGAGATAATAAATAAGTAAACAAATGAATAACAAATTAAAATTAAGCACAATGAAAAAAGTATGTATTCTATTAAGTATGTTGTTTCTGTCGCTGTCACTGTCAGCACAAAACACTGTTGAGGCAAACCAACAACAAGAACCGACGGTTCTCAGTTGCAGGGCGAAGGTCATTTATCCCCAAAATTCTAGTGAAGATTGGCCTGTCTCAAAATTGTTTTCATGCGAAACCGCCGTGTTGGAGGATGATCATTGGGCGGAGAAAGGACCAAATCCCGAGTTTATTATCGACCTGAAAAAGATGTGTATGATTTCCGAATTCCGGATCATTGACTCCAAAGCGTTGCGTCCGAAATTTCCAAATATCGCAGACTATTTCATTTCTGTATCTGAAACCATCAATGACGAAAACCCCAGGCAGTCGGATTGGATTCAAGTGGTAACCGCCGAAGGGCAGGACGAGAACTATAAACGCAACAGCATCGATCCTATCAAAGGGCGTTATGTTCGCTTTATAGCTAAATTACCTGCTAAAGAGACCGTCCGTTTGTATCGTTTCGAGGTGTGGGGCGTAGAATATGTCGCGCCTGTAGAACCAAGAACGATTGATAAAATAAAAAGCAATAACAACTGGATATGGATAAGCCTCCTGGTACTGATTCTACTTGCCGGAGGAGGTTATTTCTTTTTCAAGCGGAAAGAATTCCGTTTCTAAAACCATCGCCTTATGAAAACCCAGGAGAAAAAGCCTGAAGCGGTTTCACATACGTTGCAGGCCAAGAGCGGAAAGACCCATCAGCCGCCTGCAACCGCTGTGTTGCAGGCCTACAAAGAGGGTATTATCCAACGCGAAGCAGACGAGGAGGAAGAGCCGCTGCAGATGAAGCCCCAACAATCCCCTGCAAATGCTGCGGTATTACAAGCCTACAAAGAGGGTGTTGTCCAGCGTGAAACAGAAGAGGAGGAAGAACCTCTTCAGATGAAGTCCCAACAATCCCCTGCAAGCGAGGCCGTATTACAAGCCTACAAGGGAGGTGTCGTCCAGCGTGAGGCCGAAGAGGAAGAAGAGCCTCTCCAAATGAAAAGCAACCAGACCGGCCTGCCCGACAACCTGAAGTCGGGCGTGGAGGCTCTCTCGGGGTACAGTATGGACGATGTGCGGGTGCATTTCAACTCCTCACAACCCGCCCAGTTCCAAGCCTTGGCATACACCCAAGGCAGCCATATCCACGTAGCCCCCGGTCAGGAACAACATCTCCCCCACGAAGCCTGGCACGTTGTCCAGCAAAAACAGGGCCGCGTGCAGCCGACAATGCAAATGAAAGGCGTACAAGTGAATGATGATCAGGGGCTGGAACGCGAAGCAGATGAGATG
Organism: Parabacteroides sp. PFB2-10; assembly: GCF_029893085.1. Taxonomy (GTDB): domain Bacteria; phylum Bacteroidota; class Bacteroidia; order Bacteroidales; family Tannerellaceae; genus QVMG01. The sequence goes on along the minus strand of NZ_JARXWI010000014.1, from coordinate 18,221 downwards.
GGAGGAAGGGCTCTCACCTACCATCCGACAAGGCAAAAAGCAGTTAATAATTATGAAATAACGCTGAATTCCCCTATCCAAAGAAGACCCATACCCTTAGGAACTAATGATAATTACTTCAATGCCTTTGCATCCCAAAGTTATAAAAGGGGATATAAAAATATAGCCGGACATTTTTTAGTATCCTATACCCCTATGGCCAAACAATTGCTAATTACTCTTCCAGTTTTCTTTATCCCGAAGGAGTACTATGCAAATAACACCGTTAATTTCAGAACACAAAGAGCGTTATCCGATAATGAAAGAGAGCTGTTTAAACGAGTTGTTCATCAAACTTGGAGTAATAAACACGCCTTTAAGACAACGGCAACGACCCATAAGGCTCGAGAGAATAAATGGGATTGGCTGAATAATGTTTCTGTTATGGTTCGAGTTGAAGAGACTCCGGATGCAGCAAGCGCATTCTTTAGAATGACAGGGAATAATAAACTTAGTAATAGCTCCGTGAACCCATTTGCCGGGCACGTGACTCTATCAAGTAGCGCATACAATGAGACCAAACACTATTTGGGTGAGAACAACAACTTACTTCCGAATAGTGATACCGATAATTCTTCTCGAACACATTTCAATAACCAGTATAATGTATATGCACACGAAGCTGGTCACATGTTAGGATTAGATGATGAATACCAAGTTACAGTAGAAAGCTTTTTCCGGCGAATCAGAAAAAGAGGATTTAAAGTGTATGATGTGGTAGCAAATAAAATGGTTTCTAATGATGGTCGTAAGAATTTTAAATTTATGTATGCAACGTACCGAATTCATAATGGGGTGTTTCAGTGGTATAACAAATATGAGAAGAAGTGGGGTAATTGCGCCCCTTTACGTGCGATCAAAGGTACTGCAACGACTCATTATGAGCTGACAAGACATTTCCTAGGCGAAAAGTACGCAGATACGCATGCTGTGATGAATAATGAAACCAGTGGAGAGACAATCATGGGGGCTGGTAACCAGGTGAAAAAACATCACTACGTTACATTCCTTCACGCATTGATTGTCGCAATCCAAACAGTCTATGGAACAAATCCGAGTTTTAGAGCTCCTAATCAGACTAAAGACTGGACATTTGCAGATTAATCATGCACCCCCACATCCTCTACCTCCACCGCATCTTGCACACTTCCCTGTCCCTTTATCTGGGACAGGAGAGTGAGTATGCCGCTATCCGCGATATCCCGTTGCCGGAGAGTCGGTGGTTGGAGGAGGTGTTGCAGGGACAGAAGGTAAACTTTGAGGAGCGAGTGGTGGTGTTGCTTGCCCTGATGCCGCATATTCATCCGCAGACATTGGATCTGTTTTTTATGCAGAACAAAACCTTCGATCGTCCCTTTACCGAGTTTGGCGGATGGAAAGGGCTCTCGCATGGCGGCTTCCTTCCGACCGGTGAAACCGTGGTTTTTCTGCTTACGCATAAGGAATTGGAGAAGCGCGGGGAGGTGATGCGGTTGTTTGATAAGGATCATTGGTTCTACACCCGCGACATCCTGCGTCTGGAGGGACATGCGCCGGGCGAACCGTTACTGAGCGGGCGGTTGGTTGTTTCGGACGATTTCCTCTCGCGCATACACTACGGACGGGAGTTTCATCCCGATTACAGTACGAACTTCCCCGCCAAACGCATCACCACCCGGCTGGAGTGGGACGATCTGGTGCTTCCGTATAATCTTTGCGAAGAGTTGAATAACATATCCACCTGGCTAAAGAACGAAGAATCTATCCGTCAGCGGTGGCAACTCGACCGCATCATCAAACCTGGTTTCCGCTGCCTCTTCTACGGTCCTTCGGGAACGGGAAAGACACTAACCGCCACCCTATTGGGCAAGCGCAACGCGATGGAGGTCTACCGCATCGATCTCTCGATGGTTGTCTCTAAATATATCGGTGAGACCGAGAAAAACCTCGCCGGCATATTCGACCGGGCGGAACACCGCAACTGGATCCTTTTCTTCGATGAGGCCGACGCCCTGTTCGGGAAACGCACCCAGACACAATCATCCAACGATCGGCATGCCAATCAGGAGGTGGCCTACCTCTTGCAACGGGTGGAAGATTATCCGGGCATGGTGATCCTGGCCACTAATATGAAAGAAAATATCGACGATGCCTTCCTGCGCCGTTTCCAGTCGGTACTTTATTTCCCCGTGCCCGACGAACGCTTGCGTCTGCAACTCTGGCAAAAGATGATACCGGCGGAATGGATCGGGAAGAACGAAGAACTACTTTCCTACGCCGCCTCTTTTACGCTTTCCGGCGGCAGCATGGTCAACGTCATTCAACACTGCGCCATCAAACTCAGCCAGCACCCCTCCCCGCTCCTTACAGCGGAGATACTGCGCGCAGCGATCGTCAAAGAACAAGCGAAAGAGGGGAAGAATATTCCTAAAAATCCAACGTCAACTGCTCCGGCAATAGGGTGAATGTTTTCCGGTGAAATGGGGAAATTCCGATGCGTCGGATCGCTTCGCGGTGGGCGCGTGTAGGGTATCCTTTATTCTTATCCCATGCATATCCGGGGTATTGCTGCGCCAATTCCTCCATATAATCATCGCGATAGGTCTTAGCAAGAATGGAGGCTGCCGCGATCGGCAGGTATTTGCCGTCGCCCTTGACCACCGTTGTATGCCCGATGCCCGGATAGGGCGTAAACCGGTTGCCATCGATCAATAGATGATCCGGCTTGAGACTTAATTGCTCAATCGCCCGGTGCATCGCCAGAAAAGAGGCATTCAGAATATTGATGCGATCGATCTCCTCCGGTGTGACCACCCCGACAGCCCAGGCCAATGCCTGCTCTTCGATGATCGGCCGCAGGGCATAGCGTTTCTTCTCGCTCAATTGCTTGCTGTCGTTCAGTTCTTCGCAGACGAAATCCTTCGGCAAAACCACCGCAGCGGCAAACACCGCACCAGCCAGGCATCCGCGTCCGGCTTCATCACAACCGGCTTCAGTTCTTAGGGGGTCGATGTAGGGGAGAAGCATATTCTTCATTCTTTATTCTTCATTGCTCTGCGCTTTGCTAAGCGATCTTCGATTCTTCATTAAAAGCGGCCTTATAACATACCAAGCTATCACCGTTGCCGTAAGCACCCCTGTGCTATTCGCCAGAAAATCGAGCCATTCGCCGCCCCGGTAATGCGTGAGGTATTCCTGGCCGATCTCCACCAACCCGCTAAACAGGATAGGGCAGAGTGTGGCACCGATCAGCCCCCGGTGAAAACGCACCTTCTCCTTCCGGTGATTCCAAAGGAACTCCAGCCATAAAACACCCGATAGTCCGCCATACATACAGAAATGCACCAGTTTATCGATCCCCGCGAAAAGAGGAATCGTGAGGCTGGGCGGCTTAAAGAAGGAGAGGTAGACCACTACCAGAATGACAGCCAGCGAGAAAGGATATGTACGGATATAATACCACATCGCAGGGGGGAGCCTTAAAACATTTTACGCACACGTTCAATCCCTTCCGCCAGGGCGTCTATCTCCTCTTTCGTATTGTAGAACGCGAAAGAGGCCCGCACCGTGCCTTCAATGCCGAAACGTTGCATCAACGGTTGCGCGCAATGATGCCCCGTACGCACGGCTATGCCCAATCGGTCGAGCAACATACCCATATCGTAATGATGAATATCACCAACTAAAAATGAAATCACACTGCTCTTCTGCTCCGCCTCTCCGAATAGCCGCATGCCGTCGATCTCTTTCAGGCGTTGGGTCGCGTAGGTCAGTAATTCATGTTCGTAGGCAGCGATCTTGTCGATGCCGATAGCCGACACATAATCGAGCGCTTCGGCCAGGGCCGTGCTGCCGATATAATCGGGTGTGCCGGCTTCAAACTTATAAGGCAGTTCATTGAATACCGTCTTTTCGAATGTCACCGTCGCGATCATTTCTCCTCCTCCCTGGTAAGGGGGAAGACGATCGAGCCATGCCTCCTTGCCATACAACACACCCATGCCAGTCGGGCCGTAGATCTTATGGGCAGAAAAGGTATAAAAGTCAGCATCCAAGTCCTGCACATCAACCGCTATATGAGGCACCGACTGTGCCCCGTCGATCAGGACAGGCACCTCCCGGCTATGCGCCTCCGCAATGATCTCTTTCACCGGATTGATCGTGCCCAACACGTTGGAAACATGGGTGACCGATACCAGGCGGGTGCGCTCGGAGAAAAGCGCGCGATAGGCCTCCATATCCAGTTCGCCCCGGTCATTGATAGGTATCACCTTGATCGCAATCCCTTTGCGGGCCGCCTCCAACTGCCAGGGCACGATATTGGAATGATGCTCCATGGTGGAGATAATCACCTCATCGCCGGCCTGCATACATCCTTCGGTAAAGCTGGAAGCCACCAGGTTGATCGCCTCGGTAGTTCCCCGGGTGAAGATGATCTCATTGGAAGAGCGGGCATGTAGAAAATGTTGCACCGTGCGACGCGCCTCCTCATGGGCTTCCGTCGCCTCCTGGCTCAGGAAATGCACGCCCCGGTGTACATTGGCATTGACATTGTAGTAGCCGTTTTCGATCTTTTCAACCACCTGCCGGGGCTTCTGCGTTGTTGCCGCATTGTCCAGATAGACAAGTTGTTTATCATAGACTCTCTTATTAAGGATCGGGAAATCTTCCCGTATTTCATTTATATTCAACATCTTTTCTATTGATTAGGCCAACAAAGATAGCTATTCTTTGACTGAATGTGAAAACGGGAATAAGATTTATTAATCCTCGTTCCTATTAAACAACCTCCGATTCTCTCCTTAAGGGAGGCTTAAAAAGGCATCAGCAGGTAAGGTAGGGTAAGATGTAAAGAAGTATTGGGGAGAGGTCTCTTTTCCTGAATTGTTAAAATCGCGATTGTAAGCAAAATGCCCGTTTTGCTTACAAATCCATACGTTAAAAAGTGTTTCTCCCGGGAGTTTGTCTCCGAAGTCCCGCTTTTTTGCGCGAAAAGTCCCGCCGAAATTACAAATCGTAAGTTGGGGGTTCATCAACCCGATACGGAATTGTTTTGTGTTTTTTCTTACATTTGTCTTCATCTATTAAATTCTATTACTTTATGAAACAACCGATTTTCTTCCTGCTGTTTTTGGGGTTTCTGGGCAGTTGCTCTCCGGGCGAGGGCAATAAATCAGGAAAAGAGATCGCTTTCCCCGAGGAAATCCGCCTGCAGGCAGAGGCGATCACGTTGGACACGGCTCTTTTTCGTTACCCCTACCGCATCTCCATTGTCGATGATATAGCGGTCGTGATGGATCTCCACAATATCGATCATTACCTCCACGCCTTTTCCTACCCCGCCTGGCAACATATTGCCTCGTTCGGTCGCCGCGGTGAGGCGCCCGAAGAGATGCTCTCGGCGGAAGCTATCCGTTTCTTTTCGGCCGACTCACTCTGGACCATCGATGCCAACAAGATGGAGATCACCCGCTGGCGCATTGATGTTGCTGAAGGTATGGCTCATCGGGAGGAGGAGGTCGCTATTGATAAAACATTGATCCGCGCCCTCGACTTTCTGCCGGTGGAAACGGGCTTTTTCATTCCCGACTATTCCGGCGAACACCGTTTCCATCGGATCGACCGGACAGGAGCCTGTCAGGCCTCTTACGGCACAATTCCTGCGCACGAACAGTTTGCCGACCTGGCACGTCCCGCCCTGGCGCAAGGGTGGCGCAGTTTTATGGGCTACCACCCACAAGGGCTGGTGGTTATGGCGACCCAACTGGGCGAAGTGATCGAGATCTATTCCGACAGCGGTGAATCACAAGCCATCATCAAAGGCAAGCAGGGCGATCCGCAGCTCCAGATTGCCGAAGGGCGCGCCATCCCGCAGGGCATTATGGGCTTCAGCGACCTGCAGGTGACCGACCGCCATATCTATGCCTCTTTCAGCGGCATCTCCTTCGACGAGAAGATTGCCGCCCTCCGACGCAACGAAGAGACGGAAACAGGCTGTCGCATGATCTATGTATTCGACCTAACAGGCCTCCCCTTGCGCAAATACATCCTCGACCACCCCATCGAAGGCTTCCATGTCGACGAATCCCGGGGCCTCCTCACCGCCATCGATGTCAACCGCGACGACCCCATTATCCAGTTCCGCCTCCAGAAGTTTTAAAAGGGGCAGATTCAAGTAGTGTAAAATGTGAAGATTTATAGAAAGAACTATCTCGGCTCCCCTTCTTAGAAAAGAAGGGGGTGGACCATCGCTTGCGATGGTGGGGTAGTTTGATTTATATATATTTGTTTTAGCTTGTATATTGTCGTATGTCATAAAAATAAGGAATAATCATTTATAAAGAATTCAAACTACCCCACCGCTGCGAGCAGCGGTCCTCCCCCTTCTTTTCTAAGAAGGGGAGCTTTTGGATACTTATTTCTATGAACCCAAATAAGAATGACCCACCTTCAATTTCTTTCCAATCTGAACCCGGCACAAACGAAATCGCAGAAGAAACAGTTACTACTTGCTCTAAATAAAAACTTGATACCCCTGTCCTCTGATATTTTTAATATTGATATGGGAAACTTTTTTCAAATCTTTGTTTAATCGAAGAATGAGTTGGTTTAGTCTTTTCTTTTTTACCTGAAAAGATGCCGGATCATCCCAGCAGGCATCAATCAAATTCTTATGTGATACAAAAGAACCATGCCCCTTTAATAAAGATTCAAACACTTTTGCGGGTGTAGGGTCAAAATTATAGATACTTTCACTACTTAAGCGGAGACATTTCATATGACGATCATAATACAGGTCATCCACAAGCTGGATTTGTACCACATCATTCTGTAATGCCTCCTGCAGATCTGAGACAGGTATATAGTTTACTATTTTCTTTTTATAAAAAGCATAATAAACGAAGCAGGCGATTAATGCGAGGCAAGCGATTGTAAGGGGGATAAACGCCGCTGAGCGGAAAAGGGCGGTAAAGCGAGATACTTTTACAAAACCCTGTACAGTCACCTCCTGAGTTGTCCCTGATGTAATAGGCTCTGTTGCGTAGGCAGACTTATAAAAGCCTACATCCTCCCGACTTTTATACGTTTGCTGTCGGGGATTATCGGTGTAAACAACTGCTGTTCGTGCTTTAATCTTTTTATCGATCAAATAACTATGAAAAAGACTATCCAGTATGGTAACATTAACCGGATTTTTATAATACAAATAAGAATGTAAAAAGTTATCAACTTTTTGCTTAAAAGACAACGTATCCTCTTCGCTTGCCTTTTTGTGATAAGTAGTCGTGTCATTTTGGCTTTTACTGATCTGGTCGCTTTGGGTATTTGACTTTCCGATATGTATATTTTCTTCATCATCCGGAATACGTTCCTCAAAATCTTTATCGACAGATTGTAGAAATGCCCATTCCACCTGTTTATGCAAATCTGGTAATTCATTTTCTATAATCACTCGAAGGCTGAAAACATATAAAAAACACACTCCTATTATCACAAGGATCCATACAAGTTTCTTCTTTTCCACACACATCTTTCTACTTTTTAACGTTTTTTAATCCACAAATTGGCAACATAGACCTTTTTATATGCTATGTAGCAAATATATAGCAATTATTTTTTGCTGACAAACAGATTGGAACATTTACATTTGTCAGAAATATAAATTTAGTAATATTATAAAACAACGAACAAAAGTAATTTTAATAGGGATATGCCTTATTCTTTGCTGCACTATGTTTAAAAAGAAAGACAAAAAGGACTTGAGTGAACTCGCCTTGGTAAATGTTGAAGCCTTAGCAGAAAATGAAGGTATTTCCAGATATTTTTGTATAGGTATAGGCACAGTAGACTGTCACGGCCACAAAGTTGAGTTCATGATCGACAATTACAGCTTAAAGTAATCCATCCCGGCTGATGAAAAGATACTTTTTTATTCTACCCTTTTTTCTTCTCTTTCTCTCCTGCCACGAATCGGACAAGCAGCGGATCACCCGCCTGGTGACCGAGTGGCAGGGGAAAGAGATCCTTTTCCCCGATGAAATGGTGTTTTCTCGATATGCTACCGACGCGGTGGAATGGCCAGTTTGGGAAGCTGACTATAAGGTGTTGGTTTATGTGGATTCGCTGGGGTGTATCAGTTGCAAATTGCAATTGCCCAAATGGAAAGAGTGGATCACACAGGTAGATTCCATTACAGATGGCTATGTGCCTTTCCTGTTTTTCTTTCAATCATCGGATCAGAAAGAGATTCGTCACCTTTTGAAACGAGATGACTTTGATTATCCGGTTTGCCTCGATAGGGAAGACCAATTAAACAAATTGAATAACTTCCCTTCCGATATCACCTTTCAGACCTTTCTATTAGATAAAGACAATCGGGTGGTTAGCATCGGTAACCCCATCCATAACCTGGCGGTAAAAGACCTTTATCTAAAGCAGATTATAGGAAGCCTCACCCCCTCTACATCGAACCAACCCATCCGCACCACCGCCGAAGCGGAGCAAACAGAGATCAATCTGGGATCTTTTGAAAAGAACGAAAGCAAGACCGCGGTCTTTACCCTCCGAAACACCGGAGAGAAGCCGTTGGTGATTATGGATACAGCTACCACCTGTGGCTGCGCCTCACCCAGTTTCGAATTGAAAATCGCTTAGCGAAGCGTAAAGCAAAAACACCCGGCGCCGCCGGGAGAGACATTGCAGGTAAAGGTAGTTTATACACCCAAGGAGAGTGGTTTCTTTAACGAGACCATCACCGTTAAGTGTAATACGGAGAAGTGGATAAAACTAACGATCTTGGGACAAGTACTTTGATGAAAAAGACCTTTGTGCGACTTAGAGCTACTTGGTGGTAAAAAAACTCGTTATGGTATTATTACCACGAAGTCACACAAAGGCGCACAAAGTATAGAATAAATTAAAGTAAAATCAGGGGATAGGTAAAAAAAGAGGGAGAACTGCCCTAAATCTTGAAGCATAGAAGCAGTCTCCCCGGCTTGTCCCTCCAAACCATAAAAAAGGAAAGGAGGAAGCTTATGAAGAACAAAGATAGTGAAAGCTGAACATAGAACCAAGCTTATTTGCTTTACGCTTGCGCTAAGCGACCGATGGTTGAGTTATGTTGAGGTGCATCCTATCTTATAAAAATGTAGTTAGAAATAACGAGATATGCAATCGGCTGAAGGAGGCTGGGTTGCAAATAGAGTTTTAATAAAATTTGTGTACATATTATTAATTAAAATCATGAATAAAAAGTTTTTCAGCCTTATTTTAGTTGCAGTAATTGCTTTAACTGCAGGATGGAATATATACCAAAGTAAAAATAAGCTTATGTTATCAGAACTGGGTTTACTGAATGTGGAAGCATTAGCGAACACTGAGTCAGGAAATGAACTTGAGTGTTGGGACTCAATAAAAACAGAAAGTCTTAGCAAAGTATTTTTTTGTGGAGAATGTAGATATATTGACAATTCAGCCAAGTCATTTTGGGCAAAGAAGAAAAAATGTAATCCATAATTAAAGCGCTACTCCATGTTAAGGCATGGAGTAGTAAAAAAAAGAAGAAAAACATGAAATATCACATTTTCATATTGCTTTTATTATTTCTCACCCTATTAGGTGGTTGTGGAGGAACATCCTCTAACTATATGGCATTTGATGAAGTCGTCTATGTTGAACAATTTCCTCATACTTTTAGCTTATCCAATGAAACAGAATTTGAATTAAGCATCATTGGGAATAAGGATTTTATTATTTATGACACGCTACTAATTGTAACAACCAGCCAACAAACAGGCTTTTGGGCTTTTTACTCACTACCTGATCATAGGGAGTTGGGAGAGTTTAACAGAAGAGGTAACGGCCCCAATGAGTTCGCAGAAATTCCATTTGTGTCACAAGCAACCCTGTTTAAGGAAGGAAACACCTTATTTGCAGGAATGCGTGATTTCCCGACAGGGAAGGTCTACAAAATGAATATCAATGAATCCCTAAAAGAAAACAGACTAAACATCTCTCTTCTAAACGATTCACTACCACTAAATCTTTTCAATTTTATTTTATTAAATGACTCTACGTTTTTTTGTAGAGAAATAAGTTATGATCGTACTCAGCAGATACGATATCTATTAAAAAATAGAGAGAAGATTATCCCACCCTCCTTTGAAAAATTAAATCAAGTTCATATTGAAGCAGGAGAGGATTTCAATCTTTTGTCAACAGGGGCATTGCGCAATGTTGCCGGGGATCGAATCGTAGAAATACCGATTCGCCTGAATCATATTAATTTATATTCGATCGACGGTTCGTTTTACAAAACAATTTGTGTGGAAAAGGAGATTGACAACATCAATAAAATACAATACAGATTTGAGTGGGATAGAAAATGTACCTATGCAGACATCCGCGTATACAAAGATTTTTTCGGAGCCTTATATATAAACGAAAATATGGGCACACGGCAGATTAAACGAAAGAAACTACCTTGCATACAGCTATTCAATTGGGAAGGAGATCCCATCGCTGAATTTAAACTGAACCGTCATATTACCTCCTTTGACATAGACTTTGTTCATGGTCACCTTTATACGTTTGATCTTGAGACAGATGAATTTTGCAAATATGATATACAAGATATTTTAGAGGCGATTTAGTCACCTTCATTTACACAAAGGCGCACAAAATGGGAGATAGACCTAAAGAAAACAGTTTCTTTAACGAGATTATCACGTAAGGTGTAATACACGTGAATGGATTGAAGTTAAAAATCAGGGGACAGGTATTTTTAAAAGAAAACAAAAGGGAGTGAATAGGTATCATTTGATAAATTTTATACTTTTGATTCGACGAAAATAAGTCTTTTCTCCGATATACTGAGTGGAGCCGGTCGCGATACAATAATATATATATATGAAAAATTATCCAATTCCCACTAAAGAAAAAGACAATGTCCTTTCTCGGAATGTGTATACTCCGAAGGTTTTTATGATAGTTTGGAGTACCTTTTTCACTTTCCTCATTATCTCTTGTCAGCATTCCCCTGCTCCCTTAGATTTCGCTCTCCAATCCGCCGGTTCTAACCGGCCGGAATTGGAGAAGGTGTTGGCTCATTACTCCGCTGACAAAGCCGATTCGTTGAAATATAAAGCGGCTGTTTTTCTGATCGAAAATATGCCCTGGCATTATAGTTATGGGGGGGAATGTGTGGAAGAATACCGGCGTCAGATAGACCGGCTCCATCCTGACTTACCCTTGGAGATACGATTAGTTCTTTATACCCTGCCGGGGCATTATAACCCTTCCGACTGTACACTGGAAGTTGTCCGGGATATCGAGGTTATGACGGCCGACTTTCTGATCCATAACATCGACCAATCCTTTGCCCAATGGGAAAACAGTTATTGGCTGCGTGACCTTTCTTTTGAAGATTTCTGTGAATACCTATTGCCCTACCGAGTGGAAAACGAACCCCTGATGCATTGGAAAGACTCCTTGCCGGAAAAACATAAAATGGAATTAGCCGATCTGACCGATCATTTTGCGAATGTGCAGAAAGATCCTTATGGCATTTATAAATTCCTGAAAGACTGCCTTTCGAATGAACTATTGGAGACCTATATTTTCCGGAAGTTTGAACTCCCCAACGGCGAAGAATTTGAATTCGATTGCATGGCCGCCGTGTTGGCTGAGACCTTTTTCTGGCGGATGTGTGGCATTCCTGCTGCCAAAGATCTGATCTCCGTTTGGGGTCATGGGAATAACGGGCATAGCCTGGTCAGCATCATTGATCCCCGGAGCACCCATGGATCTATTTCCAGCGAAATACACCTGTATGCGCCCAAAGTTTTCCGGCGTACATTTGCTGCCGACCGATCTAAATATCCGCTCCCGAATAATCATCCCTATATTCACCACCCATTGTATAAAGATGTCACCTCCAAACACACCCGGGGCATCAACCTATCCCTTTCCGTCGGAAACAGGAAAGGGAAGGCGGAACACCTGTATTTAGCTGTTTTTAGCCGTGGCTGGAAACCGGTGGCCGTCACAGAGATCAAAGGAGGTAAGGCGCATTTCGAGGAGGTGGGAGTGGGAGTTGTATATATTCCGTTCTATTACGAAGGCAATCAACAGGTGTTTATCTCAAACCCCTTTTATCTGCGCGCCAATGGGGATTGTGTTTACTTCGATCCCGACAAGGAAAACACGCAACAGATAGAAGTGACAAGAAAATGCCAATTGCATGATTATAAGATATGGTGGAGCAAATTGTTCGTAAACGGGCGTTTCGAGGCTTCCGGAAACCGGCAATTCAACGATTCGGTCATGCTTCACAAGGTTGAGAGCCGTACCTACTGTGATAAGGTGACTATTGACACGGATCCGGGTCAGCCGTTCCGTTATTATCGTTTTATCAATAACGGGTGGCCTACCGATCTGGCAGAGATTCATTTTTATGACGCGGACGGAAAGGAGATCCGGGGGGAGGTTATAGGAGATACGATTACTTTATCGAATGAAAACCTGTTGGACATAAACGACAACGATATGCTTTCGTTTGCCGCCATTGAGTCGTGGGTCGGGTTTGACTTTGGGCGGGAGGTGCCGGTCAGCCGGATCGAATACCTGCCGAGGAATGATACGAATGGTATTTATCCGGATATGGTTTACGAATTATGGTATTTTGATCAGCATGAGTGGTCATCCCTTGGAAGAAAGAGCGCAACGGATTATTCGATCCGATTTGATGATGTGCCGAAGGGGGCTTTGTTGTGGTTGCGTAATCTCTCGGAAGGAAAAGAGGAGCGGATATTTACTTATGAGAATGGAAAACAGTATTGGTATTAAATAAAACAATGAAAAGAGTCAAACCTATACTCCGCAGAGCGGCGCATACCCTGGTCAACCTGGTCTTCTGGTCGATGATGGCGGGGCTTGGCTGGCTCTTTTTGCAGGTGTTTGTGTTTAGCTCGTTTAAGATACCGAGCGATTCGATGGAACCGGCATTGGAGCCGGGAGACAATGTGTTGGTATGGAAAGGAATTCCCGGGGCACGGTTGTTTAATATCTTCGAGACACTTAAAGAGGAACAGGTGGAGATCTACCGCCTACCGGGCATACGGAAGATACGCCATAACGATGTGGTGGTGTTTAACTTTCCGCATCCCAACCACTGGGGAAAGGTGGAGATGCATATTATGAAATATTATATCAAGCGGTGTATAGGGCTTCCGGGTGATACGATCGCGATCCGGAACGGTATCTACCTACTCAATGGCGAAGCCGGAAAGGTGGGCAACGAGGCATCGCAAGAACGTATCTCCCGAACAGTCGAGGCGGATTATGCTCCCGGTGTGTATCATTCTTTCCCGTTTGATTCGGTGATCGGATGGAATATCCGCGCGTTCGGACCGATCTATATCCCGCGAAAGGGCGACCGGATTGCCATGAACCGAACCCATTATTTTCTCTATCACAAGCTGATTGCCTGGGAACAGGAGGGAGAGGTCACCTACCGGGACTCAACTGTCTTCCTGAATAATAGTCCTCTCGAGGCCTATACCTTCCAAAAGAACTATTATTTCATGGCAGGCGATAAGGGGGAGAACTCGCAGGATTCGCGCTACTGGGGACTATTGCCCGAAGAATATATCGTAGGTAAGGCCTGGATCATCTGGAAAGCCAAAGATCCGTATACCGGGAAGATGAGGTGGAAGAGAACGCTTAAAATAATTGATAATTGATGATTGATAATTGATATCCCCCTACTGCCTGAGGAGGGGTGCCCGTAGAGCGGGGTGGAGGGAGAGCGAAGGCGTAAAGCAATGAATAATAAAAAAACTTGGTGCGACTTGGTGATACTTCGCGGTAAATAGAAGAGATATTGTGGGAGTATTAACCAGAAAGTAACACAAAGGCACAGCAAGTAAAGAAACAGAGAAAATAAAGAGATAATATAATAACAAAAAGAGGTAAAACTCCATAATACGCGGAAGTATTGCTGTTTGAGCAGCGAATGATGTTTCTCCCCGGACTTGTCCTCCAAAAGGAAGGAGGTGTCAGGCAAAGGTAAGTAATTTAAAGCAAACAGCAATCGGCTGAAGAAGAGTAGGAAAGTTGCCTATAACGATTTTAAATCAAAAATGTAAATTAAAAAAAATGAATATGAAAAAGAAAATAATAGGATTGGTAATGGTTGCAGCTATAGCAGCAGCGGGATGGAATGTTTATCAGAGTGGGAGTCAAGTTTCCTTATCTGAACTTGGACTGGCAAACGTGGAAGCATTGGCACAAGACGAAACTGAATTGGAAGATGGAATAAAGGGAGAATGCAGAAGCTCGTTAGTAATTGTTGTCGATTGTCAAGTGAGATGTCCAATATGCGGTACAATTTGGAAAACAGATCCTATTATACCAAAAGCAAATGCTGTAAGTGTATCAGGGAAATGCTCTAAATGCGGCAATACACATTGGGGAGCATATAATTAGACTTAAGGAAAGCATTTTTACAAAAAAATGGCAGTATTAGAAACTGTTTTGATTTTTATTGGAGCTTATTTAGTCTTCTTTTTCGCTTAGTTGTGTTTTTTTGAGCATAGATAGCTATGCATATATGTAAATAGGTGGAAAAGAAGACTGAAGAAGCCTAATAACAAATGAAAATAAACTCTTTCATAGATTCAAAACAGTTTCTTAATTTAATAAATAGAAAAGCTATGAATAACAAGTGCCACCTGCTGCTTCTTTTAATGGTTTTCCTGCTCTTTGGATGTGGGGAGAGATCCCAGCTGGTATATGACCCTCCTGTTTTCAAAAATAAATATCAGGCAACGACAGAGATCTTTAATGACAGCTTTATCTTCACCACATGCAAGAAGATTCTTACGACGGAAGAGTGGGTTATTTTGATTGATCATACGATGGATCATATGATTCATCTGTTTGACAAGAAGACGGGCGAGCTTAAATTATCGACAGGAACAAGAGGCAATGGACCGGGCGAACTGATAGCGCCTGAAGAATTTTCTTTAGACAGGAAAAGGAATATTCTCTACATACATGATTCTGCCAAAAGGAGGATTCTAAAGTATGCTCTCGACAAATTGATCTGCGGCGAAAAGGACTTCTTTGAAGAGATCTTAATAGGAGAAGAGATCATTGATTTTGTTACAATTCACTTCCTGAAAGATTCTTTGTTTGTTGCTAACGGAGATGAACATCAACTGAATATCATAACACCCAACACCATCGTGTCCTCCAGCTCAGAAGACTCATGCACGGAACCGTTTGAAAGTCAGAAAGAGTGGAATGCGTTTGTAAATATGTATGCGGCAAAATCAGTCAATCCATCAGGCGACAGGGTCGTAAATGCAACCATGTTTGGTGGAGTTATGCAGTTCTATCGTCTGTCAAAAGATTTAGACAATGTGACATTTTATAAGAGTTGCTATTTCTATCCGATAAGAGGGCAGAGAACAAGTTTTAACTTCATACCGAATGAGGAGACCACCTATGGATTCTTTTATATTGATTCGACGGACAGCTATGTCTATGCAACGGCTTTTGGCATAAAGAACCCGGTTCATACCCCGACAACAATTTGGCAACTGGACTGGGAGGGCAATCCGGTGGCTGCTTATGAAACCGGATATCATATTGCCAACTTCACGGTAGATGAAGCGACAAACCATATATATGCTTGTGTTTACAAAGACGATGAACAGGTATTGGCTGTAATTGACTTAAACAACAAATAGGAGTAAAATGAAGAGAGATGGTCTGTTTTGAGTATTATTATGATGATTGTAGCATAGAAAACGTGTCAAGAGTAACTGAAGAACAAGGTATGGCTGATTTATGGAACTAAATATCAATAAATTCGACAATCCTATACTAATTATGGGAACTATTTAGTGGTTGAATAATAGCTATCAATATTTGCTTGGTAAAAGTATAATTTATGAAGAATAAAGAAAAAATAAAAGACCTCTTTGCCTCGGTGCCTCTGTGTTCGATATGTTTTCATATCGTCTTTGCCGTATGCGCTGCACTGATTCTCTTTGGCGTATTCCGGACAGATGCGACGATGGTAAATGGGATAGTGATGGGGAAGGTAAGCTGGTTTCATCGAGCCATGGTTTTGTTGGCTGTCTGCATGGCTCTTTCACTTTTCTTTCGCAAAAGACCGGTATTCGATCCCTATGCGGCAGATGTATGTATATTGCTTCTAAGTAGTATTGTTCTATTCACCTATTACTGGTTTTTGGATCCTGAACCGGAGAAACGGCGATTTGCCATTCAATTATTGCTGTTATGGTTTCTACTTCGTTATATTTTGCAATGCTGCCCCCGCCTGGCGGCGGTCTTTTTATTCTTGTTGATGGCAACCGCCCTTGGCGAAGCCTTGATTGGCATGCGACAGTTATATGGTTATACCTCCTCCTCCCACGCGATGTTCCGCCTGACCGGCACGTTCTATAACCCGGGACCCTACTCCGGCTACCTGGCAACACTGCTTCCTGTCTGCATTGGGGTCTTGTTTGCAACAAGCAAATCAAAGGCACAGTTGGTAGAGATCAGATACGATCCGGAGTTAGATGATCCGAAGTCGCTCTATCTCGTTTATAAAAAGGAGCTACGTATCCGCCGCATTGTCATGGCTGTCATCCATTACTTTGCCTGGGTTTGCGTGATTGCGATTGTGGTGATACTGCCCGCGGGCATGAGCCGTTCGGCCTGGATCGCGGCAGCGGTGTCGAGTGCCTGGGTGTGGTGGAGGTATGCCATCGGATGGGGAAGAACAAAAGCGATATGGCAAAGTTATAATCGTTGGCGATATGCCGTATTCGCAGGTGTTTTGATTGTATTTGCCGCTGCCCTCGTAGGGATTTACTCACTCAAAAAAGATTCGGCCGACGGCAGACTACTGATGTGGAAGGTCACGGCGCACACCATCGCAGAACGTCCGTTTATCGGTCACGGCCTGGGAGGCTTCCCGGCGGCGTATGCCGAGGCACAAGCCGCCTATTTTGCTTCGGGCAAAGCGACCGATCAGGAGAAGCGGGTTGCCGGATGTCCGGAATATGCGTTTAATGAATATCTGCAGATCGCCTCCGAGTTGGGGATACCGGTTCTGCTTTTCTTCCTGACCTGGTTGGGACTCTCTATCTATGCCGGCATCAAGAACCGCCGGTTTGGGGTGGTGGGAGGCATCATGGCGTTAGGCATCTTTGCCCTATCCTCCTACCCGCTTCAATTACCCTCGTTCTGGATCGTATTGGTGTTTCTTTCAGCGCTGGTGTTGGTACCGAGAATCAAAAGAATAGAGACACAGCCGTGGGGTATGTTTGAAGAAGAGAATGTGCCTCCTTTTATGAACAGGATAAATAAGTTTTTCTTTTTTATGATGTTAGTCACTTCATGTATTGTTTTCTGGATGCAAAGGGACACGGATGAGAACTACCGCAAGTGGAGCAACGTGCGGATGATCTATCATACGAAAGCTTACGAGGCCGCCATCCCGGGGTATAAAGAGCTGTATAACAAACTAAAACACAAACCGGAGTTTCTGTTTGAATACGGGCAATGCCTGAATAAAACGAAAGAATATATCGATGCGAACTGGATGTTTAAACAGGCAACCTGGTTGAGTGCAGATCCCATGATTCATTATATGCAGGCTAAGAACAGGCAGGAACAACAGAAATACGAAGAGGCGGAAGCAATCTATCTACATGCCCTGAATATCTTGCCGGATCGGATCTATCCCTATTACCTGTTGGTCAAGTTGTATAATGAACCCGGGTTCCTGCAACCGGAGAAACGGCAAGCTGCCGCCGACTCGGTACTCCGGAAAGAGCCGAAGGTGATGACAACAGCAATCCGGGAGATGCGGGAAGAGGTGGAAGAAATTATGAATGATGAATTATGAATTATGAATTTCCCTAATCCTGTTCGGTGGGGTGGTGGGAGAGCAAAACGTAAAGCAATGATGAGTCATAACCCCGTAAGGGGTAAAACATGGATAACCCCGGGTGCAACCCGGGGTGCGAATCAGCTTCTTGCGGAACCCCGAAGTGGGTTCAACAAAGTTAATATAGGGAGAATTCTATCGTCGAGGGGGGGGGGGGGGGGGGGGGGGGGGCGGGGGGGGGGGGGGGTGGGGGTGGGGGGGGGGGGGGGGCGGGGGGGGTGGGGGGGGGGGT
>NZ_JARXWI010000013.1 GCF_029893085.1 Parabacteroides sp. PFB2-10 | reverse complement strand
CCGCCTCCCGACGAACGTTCGGTGCCTCCCCCCCCCCCCCCCGCCGCCCCCGCCCCCCCCCCCCCCCCCCCCCCCCCCCTCGACGATAGAATGCTCCCGCATGTTACTATAAAAGTTGACACCATGTATCTGTTGCGCTCTCGGGATGAGCTATTTTTTCTTCCTGAAATACCACAGGCTTTGCCAATTTCAATCAACCATTGTCAATTATCCGGTAGAAATCGTACCTTTGAAGCGTCAAAAAAGAGTGTTATGCTGCAAGGTAAACATATTATACTGGGTGTGACCGGGAGTATCGCGGCCTATAAGGCGGCGACGATTATCCGAGGATTGGTGAAGAAAGGTGCGGAAGTGCAAGTGGTTATTACACCGGCCGGCAAGGAGTTTATTACGCCTTTGACCCTGTCGACCTTGAGTCGTAACCCGGTGATCAGTGAGTTTTTCTCGAACCGCGACGGCACGTGGAACAGCCATGTCGACCTGGGGCTTTGGGCCGATGCTATGCTGATTGCGCCGGCTACAGCTGCTACGATCGGTAAGATGGCAAACGGTATAGCCGACAATATGTTGATCACGACCTATCTCTCCTGCAAAGCGCCTGTCTTTGTTGCTCCGGCGATGGACCTGGATATGTATGCCCATCCTGCTACACAACAGAATATCGAACGTCTGCGTTCTTTCGGCAACCAGATTATCGAGCCGGGCGAAGGCGAATTGGCCAGTCAACTGATCGGTAAGGGGCGGATGGAAGAACCGGAGGCTATTATCGACTACCTGGAAGTCTTTTTTGCCGCTCAGGCAGATCTGTCAAAAAAAAAAGTGCTGATAACAGCCGGTCCGACATATGAAAAGATCGATCCCGTACGTTTTATAGGTAATTACTCTTCCGGCAAGATGGGTTTTGCGCTGGCGGAAGTTTGTGCTTCGCGGGGAGCAGAGGTCGTTTTGGTGGCAGGGCCGGTCTCTCTGAATACCTCTCATCCGGGTATTCGACGGATCGATGTCGAATCGGCTGAGGAGATGTATCGAGAGGCTGTTAAGTATTTCCCGCAGGTAGATGCTGCTCTTTTGTGCGCTGCCGTAGCCGACTATCGCCCTGAGCAGCGTGAAGAGGAGAAGATAAAGCGGGAGAAGACAGAAGGGATGGAACTGCGTCTGGTGGCTAATAAGGATATTGCCGCTACGTTAGGTGAAATGAAGCGAGCCGATCAGGTGCTGGTAGGTTTTGCCCTCGAAACAAAAGACGGTATTCCCAATGCGCAAGGCAAGCTGCAGCGCAAAAACCTCGATTTCATCGTGCTGAATTCGATGGAAGATGCAGGTGCCGGCTTCGGTGTAGATACCAATAAGGTGACGATATTGGATAGAGACGGAGGTATCACTGAGTATTCTTTGAAGAGTAAACAGGAGGTGGCTCGAGATATTATCGATCAATTAGCAAAAGTGTTACAATGAAGCAAATGAATAAGATGATAGGAATTCTTCTGGCATGTATGCTCTCCGTAGGCCTGCAGGCACAGGAATTGAATGCCCGTATCACCATCAACAGCGATAAGATTCAGGGCACCAACAAACAGGTGTTTACCACGTTGCAAACTGCTTTGACGGAGTTTGTCAATAATAAGAAGTGGACAGACGCCACTTTTACGGTGAATGAGCGGATCGATTGTACAATGACTATCATTGTCAACGAACAGGCGGATAATAGTTTCAAAAGCGAATTACAGATACAGGCACGCCGTCCGGTTTATAATTCCAGTTATACGACGACGATTCTGAATATCAGCGACCGCGCTTTCGACTTTGAATATGCGGAGTTTGAACCCCTGGAATATGCCGAAAATATGCTGTCAAGCAATCTGACTGCCACCATGGTGTTCTATATTTACCTGATTTTGGGGCTCGATTTCGATAGTTTTTCTCCGCAGGGAGGAAGTCCTTTTCTGCAGCAGGCACAGCAGGTCGTAAGCCTGGCGCAGGCGCAGGTGTCGTGGACCGGCTGGAAAGCCTTTGAGAACGACCAGAACAGACATGCCATTATTACTGCCCTGACCGACAATACCTCGGAGGCTTTCCGCGAGATGTGGTATACTTACCATCGCCGGGGGCTCGATGAAATGGCGGCAAATGCCGATCGTGGGCGAGCCAATATCATTGCAGCATTGCCTGGCCTGCAACAGGTGAAAAGCGCCCGGCCGACATCCGTGATCCTACAGATGTTTGTCAATGCGAAATTAGACGAGGTCGTTGCTATCTATTCAAAAGCAACCAGCCAGGAGAAGCAAGAGGGCTACAAAATGCTTTCGGATCTCTTCCCGGCAGAACAAATGCGTTTGGAACCACTTACACAGCCATAAGAAAGATGTTGTCGTCGTTATATATTCAGAACTACGTATTGATAGAGAAGCTGGATATCCGCTTCCATGAAGGATTATCTGTTATTACAGGTGAGACCGGCGCGGGTAAGTCGATTATGCTTGGCGCTTTGGGGTTGGTGTTGGGGCAACGTGCCGATGGGAAAAGCATCCGGCATGGAGCAGATAAGTGTGTGATCGAGGCCCATTTCGATATATCATCTTATCAATTGCAGGCGTTTTTTGAAGAGAACGACCTGGAGTATGATCCGGTCACCTCTATTTTTCGCCGTGAATTGTACGCGTCGGGAAAGTCGCGCGCCTTTATAAACGATTCGCCTGTCTCCCTTCCGGTGATGAAAGAGCTGGGCTCTCGCTTGATCGATATTCACTCGCAGCATCAGAATCTATTATTGGGTGACAATCGTTTTCAATTGCGCGTGGTAGATATTCTGGCGAAGAACAATGATTCTCTTGAAACATACAAAAAAGCCTATACCGCCTATCAGGCCTTGTTGAAAGAGTTGAAGCGGCTGAAGGAGACGGCCGATCAAAATAAAAAAGAGGAAGACTTTCTCCGTTTCCAATGGGAGCAATTGGCGGAAGCCAACCTGCAGGAAGAGGAACAGGAGGAGTTGGAGCGGGAACAGGAGATGCTTTCCCATGCTGAAGAAATCAAATTGTCTCTTTTTCAGATCCAAGAACTATTAAATGGCGAGGATCGGGGAGGCGTGATGCTCTTGAAAGAGGCGCTTTCGGTTGCGCGTGCCATGATTTCCTATTATGCTCCCGCGGAGGAGATTGTTGAAAGACTGGAGACCGCCTACATCGATTTGAACGACCTGGCCTCGGAAGCAGATAAACAAAAGGAGGGTATTGAGTTCAATCCCGACCGCCTCGATTGGGTCAACGATCGCTTGAATACGCTTTATTCCCTTCAACAGAAGCATCGTGTATCGACTATCGGTGAATTATTGGCCCTGAAAAGCGATTTTGAGGGGCAACTCAAAGAGATCGATTCGTATGACGAACAGATCGATGCGTTGGAAAAGCAAAAAGATTCTTCCTATAAGGAGTTGTTGAAACAGGCTGAAGCGCTTCATACACGCCGCCTGGCCGCTTCGAAACAGTTTGCCGAAGAATTGACCGCGCAGATTGCCCTTTTGGGTATTCCCCATGCCCGTTTCCAGGTGGCTATAGAGAAAAAAGCCGAACCGGGTGCGGACGGCATGGATGATGTCGCCTTCTTTTTCTCCGCGCACCGGGCAGGCGAATTGATGCCGGTGGCACAAACGGCTTCCGGTGGGGAAATATCCCGCCTGATGCTCTGCATAAAAGCTATGATGGCCGGGTATACGGCGCTGCCGGCTATTATCTTCGACGAGGTGGATACCGGTGTTTCCGGCGATATGGCCGATAAAATGGGGGAAATTATGCTGCAACTGGCTAAGAATATGCAAGTGATAGCCATTACCCATTTGCCGCAGATTGCTTCGAAAGGTCGCACGCATTATTTGGTTTATAAAGAAGACACCGCCGAACAGACCAACACCTACATCAAGCCATTAACCGACGAAGAACGTGTTCGCGATATTGCCCGTATGCTGAGTGGGGCAACTTTAACGGAGGCCTCGATGACCAACGCGCGCGAATTGCTGCAAAATTCCTAAAAGAAGTTATAAAACGCCGCCTCATTCGTCTTTTATTAAACGGATTGTTCTTCGTACAGTCCAAAAAGTAACAAACAGAGTAGTAACAACTAAAAAATGAAAGCCATGAAACGATTAAGTGTAATAGCATTATTACTGCTTCTATGTAGTTTGCCCGGTTACAGCCAGTTTTGGATTGAGTTCGGATGGCATGAAACACAATGCCGCCAGTGCGCGTCGATGGCGCAATCACTTCGTTTAAGCCCTAAGCAGGCCCGCGATTATCAGAAGGTGGTACATAAATATGGACAGAAGATAGAGAAAGAGGCTCGCCGCGACTATAAACATTGGGACAAAGCCGCCCGTAAGATCTATGACCTGCGTATGGATCGCGACCGCAAGATACAACGTATGCTCACTCCGCAGCAGTTCGGTATGTATGTATATGCGGTTCAGGAACGTCCGCAACGTATTCACGACTACAATGGCTGGTATGAAAATCCTCGTTATGCCGGTTACCGTCACTCGCCGGACTGGAGAAGGCTGGAACGTCAGTACTGGACCTACCATTGGAACCTGAAGCCGGCGCCGCGTTACGATAACCGCCCGCAGCAACCCAAGAAGGGGCCTGATCGACAGCCCAACAACCGACGCGACGATCGTAACAACAACCGTTCGGGACGCCGCTAATAAAAACGCTCCATTCTTTCGGTAACGCCCTCAAAAAGTTGTACTTTTGCACGCAAAGAACAATTAAGTAAAGCGATCGCATGAAAGAAAACGACGTGGTTTTTGGCATCCGTGCCGTGATTGAGGCCATACAAGCAGACAAAGAAATCGATAAAATATTGGTGAAAAGGGAACTTCAGGGAGAACTCTCCCGTGAACTGTTCGCCCTTTTGAAAGAAAGAGATATAGCCGTTCAGCGGGTTCCCGTTGAGCGGCTTGATCGTATTACCCGGAAGAATCATCAGGGGGTAATCGCTTTTATCTCTTCAATCACTTATCATCGCCTGGAAGATATCATCCCCTTTGTGTATGAGCAGGGCAAGAACCCTTTCATTGTCCTGTTGGACGGGGTGACCGACGTACGCAATTTCGGAGCCATTGCCCGCACCTGCGAATGTGCCGGGGTCGATGCGATCGTGATCCCTGCCAAAGGAAGCGTGACAGTCAATGCCGATGCAATGAAAACATCAGCCGGTGCTCTGCATGTACTCCCGGTTTGTAAGGAGAAAAATATCAACCAGTCGATCCGTTTCCTGCAGGAGAGCGGCGTGAAAGTGTTTGCCGCTACCGAGAAGGCCTCCCATGTCTATACCGCGGTTTCTTACGATGGCCCGGTAGCCATCGTGATGGGTGCCGAAGACAAAGGCGTATCGATGGAAAACCTGCGCATATGCGATGAAATGGTGAAAATACCACAATACGGCACCATTGGTTCGCTCAACGTCTCGGTTGCCTCCTCTATTTTGATTTATGAAGTGATTCGTCAACGAAACATATAAAACTTAAACAGTCATGAAAAAAGTAATTTCAACAAACAACGCACCCGCGGCTATCGGACCTTATAGCCAAGCTATTCAAACAGGCAATATGTTATTCTCTTCCGGCCAGCTCGGTATGGATCCGGCCACCGGCAATTTTGTGGAAGGCGGCGTGAAAGAGCAGGCTATCCAGGTATTTAAGAACATTCAGGCTATATTGGATGAGGCAGGTTATACCACCGACGATATCGTAAAAACAACCGTATTCCTGGCGGATATGGCCGATTTTGCGGTAGTAAACGAGGTGTATGCTGCCAACTTCACAGGCACCTTCCCGGCACGTTCGGCTGTCGCTGTCAAGACGCTGCCGAAGAATGGTTTGGTGGAGATCGAATTTATCGCAGCGAAGTAATACCTTTGTTTAGCGTTTTCCAAACAGTTTAGTGATCAGATCCTTCCGTCCGATCTTTTGCAATGCCTGCATGATCTGACGGCGGAATTCCGGCTTGTACCAGAAAAAGAACTGCCGTTGGCGTAGTTTCTCTTCTTTGGTATGAGCCGTATATATTTTCTCCAGCGTGTAGGGGTGGTATCCCGTATAATAGATCTCCGTTGCCAAGGTCATGGGGGTGGGCGTGAAGTCCTGCACCTGCTCCAGTTGGAAATGAAGCCCTTTGGTGATGGCGGCCAGTTCCGCCATATCGGCCTCGCTGCATCCCGGGTGGCTGGAGATGAAGTAGGGAATTAATTGTTGGTTCAATCCCTGTTCCTGATTGATACGATCGAATATTTTTTTGAACTGATGGAATTGCGCGAAAGGCGGCTTGCGCATCATATTCAATACATTCGTCTGTGTATGCTCCGGCGCTACTTTTAAACGTCCTGATACATGCCGCGCGATCAACTCTTCGGTATAGGCGCGTGCCGACCGGTTCAACTTTTCCTCCCCATAGCGGTGCAACAATAGATCATAGCGCACACCGCTTCCGATAAACGATTTCTTTATCTCCGGCAGATTGTCGACCGCCTGGTATATCTCCAACATCGGGGCATGGTCGGCGTTCAGGTTCTTACAGACCACCGGGAAGATGCAGGATGGTTTCCGGCATTGTCGGCAGATCTCCTGATTGATGCCTTTCATTCGGTACATATTGGCCGACGGACCGCCTAGATCACTTAGGTATCCCTTGAAATCGGGCATTTGTGTGATCGCTTTCACCTCCTTCAGGATCGACTCCCTGCTGCGCGACGCGATAAATTTCCCCTGGTGGGCAGAGATCGTACAGAAGGCACAGCCCCCGAAACATCCCCGGTGCATATTGACGGAGAATTTGATCATCTCGAACGCTGGAATCTCTTTCCCTTTGTATTTGGGGTGGGGCAGGCGGGTATAGGGCAGGTCGAACGAGGCATCGATCTCCTTTTCCGTCATAGGCGGGAAGGGCGGATTCACCACTAAGGTCTGTTTGCCTACCTTTTGCAATAGGCGTTTGGCTTCCCACTTATTGGATTCCTCTTCGATATGGCGGAAGTTCTTTGCCTGTTTCAGTTTGTCTTTCAGACATTCTTCGTGCGAAAAAAGTTCGATATCGTCCGGTGAAATGGCTGTTTTATCTGCGATGTAGACCGTTTGCCGGATGTCTTTGATGGCGGCAAAGGGCTCTCCTTTTTTTAGTCGTGTGACCAATTCTCTGAGTGGCAGTTCGCCCATGCCATAGATCAACAGGTCGGCGCCGCTCTCAACCAGTATGCCCGGTTTCAGGCGATCCTGCCAGTAGTCGTAATGCGTCAGGCGGCGAAGCGAAGCCTCGATGCCTCCCAATACAACGGGAACATCCGGGAAGAGCTCTTTCAGGATGCGGGTATAGACAATCGAAGGGTAGTCGGGGCGCATACCAGCACGGCGATCGGGTGTGTAGGCATCGTCGCTGCGCAGTCGTTTGTTGGCGGTGTAATGGTTGATCATCGAATCCATCGCTCCGGGCGAGATGCCAAAGAAGAGGCGCGGCACGCCCAGTTTTTTAAAGTCACGGTGGTCGCCCCGCCAGTCGGGTTGCGGCACAATGGCTACGCGCAGTCCTTCCGCCTCCAATATACGCCCGATCACCGCCGCGCCAAACGACGGATGATCCACATAGGCATCGCCCGAGAAAAGGATCACATCGACCCAATCCCAGCCCCTGGTCTCCATCTCCTTCTTGGTAGTTGGGAGCCATGCCTGCGGTGATAGATGATTCATGCCACAAAGATAGGAAATTTCCGAATTGCCCTTTTGATCGGGGACAATCTATATTGTGGATGCACCATTTTACAGGTTATTGTACGTATTTACGTGTCGGGGTTTAGAGGTTTACGCTACTTTTGTCATTGCTGGAAAGCAACCTGAAATCTGATTTAATAACAAAATAATAGATTGAGTTAAGATGAATTTTCTGAAAAACATGAGCTGGATGTGCCTGGGACTATTTCTCCTTTCATGCACAGCCCCTGCCCCCCGGTATGAAACGATCGAAGTGGAAGCTCCCTTTCCGATGGAACCTATCCAAGTGTTTGTCTATCCGCAAAAGGATTTTAATATAATTGACTATGGCGCTGTTGAGGGTGGAGAGGTGATCAATACCGAATCCATCGCCAAAGCCATCAATGCCTGCCACAGAAAAGGAGGAGGCCGCGTGGTGGTTCCTGCCGGCGAATGGCTTACCGGACCGATACATTTCAAGAGTAATGTGAACCTGTATCTTTCCGAAGGCGCCGTCCTGAGTTTTACGGACAATCCGGCCGACTACCTGCCTGCTGTCATGACCTCGTGGGAAGGGATGGAATGTTATAATTATTCGCCCCTGTTGTATGCTTTCGATTGCGAGAATGTAGCCATTACCGGCACCGGTACGCTGAAGCCCCGTATGGATACCTGGAAAATATGGTTTGGCCGTCCGAAACCTCACATGGATGCATTGGCGCAACTCTACACCATGGCCTCTACCGATGTGCCTGTGGAAGAGCGTCAGATGGCAACAGGAGAAAATAATCTTCGTCCCCACCTGATCCATTTCAATCGTTGTAAAAACGTATTGCTCGATGGCTTCAAGATCCGCGAAAGCCCTTTTTGGACGGTTCACCTCTATATGTGTGAAGGAGGCGTGGTGCGCAACTTAGATGTAAAGGCACACGGACACAACAACGATGGGGTAGACCTGGAAATGAGCCGTAACTTCTTAGTGGAAGATTGCCTGTTCGATCAGGGCGATGATGCCATTGTGATCAAGGCGGGACGCAACCGCGATGCCTGGCGATTGAACACACCGAGTGAGAATGTCGTGGTGCGCAACTGTAAGATTCTTGCCGGACACACCCTGTTGGGTATCGGCAGCGAGATGTCGGGCGGCGTACGCAATGTGTATATGCACGACTGCGACGCACCTAATTCCGTACACCGCTTTTTCTTTGTAAAGACCAACCACCGTCGCGGCGGCTTTGTGGAGAATATCTATATGGATCGTGTGACAGCCGGTGAGACATTGCGGGTGTTCGAGATCGATACCGAGGTGCTCTACCAATGGCGCGACCTGGTGCCGACCTACGAGACGAGTATCACCCGCATCGCGGGCATTCATATGAATCAAATCGAATGTGCTTCGGCCAAGATGGTCTATGAGATCAAGGGTGATGAACGCCTGCCGATCAGGGATATAGAGATAAAGAATGTGCATGTGGGTGTGGTGACCGATGAGGTGGGACGTATCACGCATGCGGAGAATGTCCTGTTGGAGGGTATCACCTACGATGAGATCAACACCGAAGCTGCCTCTACCCTGGATCGTTATTTGAATAATAAATAAAAAATATATGAAGAAGATTATCCTATTAATCAGTCTTTTGATCTCCTATTCTGCCATAGCTCAGCAAACGGAGATATTTTACCTGTCGGGCAAAGGCCTGGGAGATACGAAAACCTGGAAGTTCTACTGCAGCGATGGTATGAACAGTAAGAAATGGTCGAAGATCGAAGTGCCCTCACAATGGGAATTGCAGGGATTCGGTGAATACAGCTACGGGCGGTGGTATACAGACAGAAGTATCAAAAACCCGCCAATGGAAACCGGTATCTACCGCACTACCTTCCAGATCCCGTCCGGATGGAAAGGTAAACAGATAACGATTGTCTTTGAAGGGGTCATGACCGATACGGAGGTGTTGGTGAATGGTCAATCCGCCGGTGAGATTCATCAGGGTGGATTCAACCGTTTTTCCTATGATATTACTGACAAAATAAAAAATGGCAAGAACGATCTGGAGGTAAAGGTCAGCAAAGAATCGTCCGATAGGCTGGTGAATGCGGCCGAACGCAAAGCCGACTGGTGGATATTTGGCGGTATTTATCGTCCGGTCTACTTGGAAGCGAAGCCGGCTGTACATATCGAACGGATGGCAGTCGATGCCAAAGCCGATGGATCGTTGTATGCCGATGTGTTTACCTCGCCCTTGGAAGAGGGATATACCCTGACAGCGCATCTGACGCCGGTAAAGGCAAACGGGCAAAAAGCCGATTCGCAATCGGTTACCCTGAAAGCGGGAAGCGAACATGCCGTGCAATACAAATGGAATCAAGTGGATGTATGGAACACGGAAACGCCTAATCTCTATTGGCTGGAGCTGGAACTAAAGGATAAAGACAATAAAACACAGCATATTTATAAAGAGCGTATCGGATTCCGCACGGTGGAATTCCGCGTCAAAGATGGCCTCTATGTGAACGGGACTAAGGTGGTTTTGAAAGGCATCAACCGCCATTCCTTCCATCCCGACGGAGGACGTACTACCAACGAAGCGGTGAGCCTGATGGATGGGAAGCTGATAAAAGAGATGAATATCAATGCCGTGCGCTTCCATTACGCACCGGACAAACACTTTATGGACGTTTGCGACTCGTTGGGGATCTTTGTGGTTTCCGAACTGGCTGGCTGGCAGAATGCCTACGGCACGGAGATTGGCACTAAGCGGGTGAAGGAATTAGTGACACGCGATGTGAATCATCCCTCTATTATCCTGTGGAGCAATGGTAATGAGGGAGGCTTCAACCACGATCTCGGCTCGGTCTACCGTCAATACGATCCGCAAAAGCGCCATGTGATCCACGCCTGGGCTGACTTCGATAACCTGGATACCCACCATTATCCGACTTTCCTCACAGGGGTGGCTCGCTTTGTAAACGGGTATAAGGTGTTTATGCCGACTGAATTTCAACATGGTATGTACGACCAGGGGCACGGTGCCGGATTGGAAGACTTCTGGAACCAGTACACGGCTCATCCGCTTTTTGCCGGAGGCTTTATGTGGGACTTCTCCGATAACGCGGTCAGACGCAGCGACAAAGGAGGCATACTCGATTCGGATGGTTCGAACGGTACGGACGGAATCGTAGGACCTTATCGCCAAAAAGAGGGCAGCTATTACACGGTGCGCGATGTGTGGGCGCCGATCCAGTTCGAACAGCTCTATATCACTCCGTCGTTTAACGGGGAGTTTATCGTGCGCAACGATTACCTGTTCTCCAATCTCAACACCTGCAAAATGGCTTACCGGGTGCTTACGGCGCCTTCTCCGCTGATGAAAGAGGCAAAACCGGAAGAGATAGCGACCGGAACAGTAACTCTTCCTGCCATCGATCCGCGTGAGGCAGGCAAAGCGCGCATGCAGTTGCCCGCCAATTTCTTCCAGGGTGATATCCTGGAGATAACCGCCCGGGACAGACATGGTGAAGAGATCTGTACCTGGACATGGCCTATCCATTATGCCGGCGAATACACGCAGGGGCAATTGGCTGAGGTAAACCAGGCGGGCAGAGCCACCGTGCATCAGGAGAACGGCCAGGTAGTCCTTTCCGGACAGGATGTGACGGTGCGTTTTAACGAAGCGGACGGATTGATCACCGAGGTGAAAAACAAGGCAGGCATCGTTTCGTTTGCCAATGGTCCGATACCGGTAGGCATGAAAGCCCGCGTGAGAGAGGTGCAGTATCGCCAGGAAGGCGAGAAGGCGGTGTTTACAGCCTATTACCTGGGTGCGGTCGATTCCATCCGTTGGGAAATGACGCCCGCCGGATTGCTTCATATGTACGCCGTGACACTCAATAAGTCCAATCCCGGAAAAGGTTTCGATGAGGCGGTTTTTGAAGATCATATCTCGAACTTCGGATTCACCTTCTCGTACCCCGAAGAAAAGGTCGAGGGCATGAACTGGTTCGGCCGTGGCCCTTACCGTGTGTGGAGAAACCGTATCCGCGGCGCCAACTACGGCGTATGGGAAAAAGAATACAACAACACAATGACCGGAGCCGACTTTAATAATCTGGTTTATCCGGAATTTAAAGGCTATCATGGCAATATGTATTGGAGCCGCCTCCATACGACGGAGTCGCCTTTTACCGTATTTAGCGCCAGCGACGGTGTCTTTATGCGCGTGTTCACGCCCGAAGAACCGAAAGATAATAAAACAAACTGGTCGGCCAATCCCGAATTTCCGGAAGGAGATATATCCTTCCTGTATGAAATACCGGCTATGCGCTGCTTCAAACCGATCTCTCAGCAGGGACCGAAAAGCCAGCCCTCCAATATCCGGATCAAGGTGGGCGACGAAGGGGTACACATGGATCTCTGGTTTGATTTCAGCGTTGAAAAGTAGAGCATGATAACAAACAAAAGAAAAATGAAGAATCGTAGTTTTTGGATTACCCTGTTCGTTTCTATCTCCTGCTTTGCCATCTCCGCACAGGATCTCTTTCCTGACGGGACACCTATACCCAACTGGTTTAAGGAGACGCAACCAACGAATATCAACGAGTTAGGAAAACACTACCGCCTGACGGACTATGGCGTTGTTGGCGATAGCACCCTGTTGCAAACAGATAAGATACAAGCCCTTATTGACCAAGCTCACCAGCAGGGCGGGGGAGTGGTGGTCGTTCCCCGGGGAACCTACCTGAGCGGCTCGCTTTTCTTCCGTCAGGGCACGCACCTGCACCTGGAAGAGGGCGGGGTGTTGAAAGGAAGCGATGATATCAGCCACTTCCCGCTCGTTATGACCCGCATGGAGGGGCAGACATTGAAATACTTCGCGGCGCTTGTCAATGCAGACGGAGTCGACGGGTTTACGATCTCCGGACGGGGAACGATCGACGGCAACGGACTACGCTACTGGAAAGCCTTCTGGTTGCGGCGGCAGTTCAATTCCAAATGCACCAATATGGACGAGATGCGCCCCCGGTTGGTCTATATCTCTAATAGTAAAAACGTGCAACTTTCGGGTGTTCACCTGCAAAATTCTCCTTTTTGGACCACGCATTTCTATAAATGCTCCCGGGTGAAATTGCTTGATCTCACCATTACCTCGCCGGCTAGTCCGGTTAAGGCGCCCAGTACGGACGCGGTCGATATCGATGTATGCACCGACTTCCTGATCAAGAACTGCTATATGGCGGTCAACGACGACGCGGTTGCCCTGAAAGGCGGGAAAGGACCTTTTGCCGACAAGGACGAAAACAACGGTGAGAACCGCAATGTCCTGATCGAAGACTGTACCTACGGCTTCTGCCATAGCGCCCTGACCTGCGGCAGCGAAGCGATTCACAATTACAATATCCTGTTTCGCCGTTCCACGGTCAAAGACGCTCATCGGCTGCTTCAGCTCAAGATGCGTCCCGACACGCCGCAACATTATGAGTTCATTCGCCTGGAAGATATTTCAGGAAATACGCGCAGTATGCTCGATGTGAAGCCCTGGACGCAATTCTTCGACCTGAAAGGGGAGGAGGGCATCCGTGTTTCCTATGCGAATGATATTGTGATGCGTAACATTCAATTAGAATGCACTACCGCTTTCGACGTGATCGAATCCGACCAGTATCAGCTCTCCGCCTTCACTTTTGAGAATCTGCAGGTCAACGCCGGCAAGATTTCTGCCGAGGGAACGGGTATGATCCGGGATCTGACACTGAAGAACGTCACCATCAACAACCAACCGTTTACCGGCGACCGGAAAAAGTCGGCTTCCGACAATGCAACAAAGAATCAATGGGAGGAATAATTCCCGATTCTTTATGGTCCTTCACCCTCATTTTGACGGTGGATTTCACATTCCGATTTTTCAAATGTTAAAATAGCGATTGTAAGCAAAACAGCCGTTTTGCTTACAATCCGGTATGTTAAAAAATGTTTCTCCCGGGAGTTTGCCTCCAAAGTCCCTCGTTTTTGCGCGCAAAGTCCTGCGGAAATTACAAATCGTAAATTGGGGGTTTTGTCAAAAATGGGCAAATTAACATTTGTTCACGTTATTATAGCAATCGTTACGGAGTCTAAGTACCTATACAATGATTGCTGTTTTTTTTAAAGCATCCTTTGTTTTTTATACCTGCCGGGGCTTTCGCCGGTCATTTTGTAGAAGAGGCGGTTGAAGTAGGAGATGTTATCGAATCCCAGTCCATAGGCGATGTCTTTGATGTGCTCCTGGTTGAGCAATAGCCTTAACTGAGCCGTTTCGATCTTTTTCTGGTTGATGTATTTGCCGGGGGTGCAATGCATCTCTTTTTTGAACAGGCGGATGAAATGGTCTTTCGTGAGGAAGCAGATCTCAGCCAGTTGCTCTATTTCTATGGGTTTGTCGATGTTTTTATGGATATAGTGCAGGCTTCTCACGATACGCTCCTCCATGTGTTCGTTTTTAAAGACGGCACGAGCCAGGAAGCGCGAGATGATCTGCTGGATAATACCATGCGATTCCATTTCAAAAGCCAGCGGGGTCTTTTGCTGGAGCGCCATATTGTAGGCTACGTGTGCAGAATTATCGTATGAGTTCGGATCGTAATACTGCAATTCTCTTTCCGGGTTGATCCGGATCAACCGCTCTATCAGCTGGATATCCAACGGGTCAGCTTCTATCTCCGCGGGGAAATCAATCTGGTCGAAGAGGCTGATGTTTTTCCCGAGGTCTTCATATAGATGTATATAGTATAACTCCAGCATGCCATCGCACTCATAGGCATGTTTGGTATATGAAGGGGTCAGGTAGAGGTGATCCTTTTTCAGTTCGGAGAAACCATCTTCCCGTATGATCTTCGCGGTTCCGCTTTTTACATAATGTATCCGGGCAAAGGGACTATGTATGTTTTTCCAGTTCCAGTCCGCATTATGATAGGCATAGCCCACATTCAATAAAATGAAATCTCTCTTCAGTTCTTTTCTGATCATTATCAAGACGATTGAGGTGTAAACATACGGAATTATATCGATAAAGTACAAGTTTTGGTCGATAATAACAAAGAAAAAGAAATCGACATCCTGTAGCTTTGCAAAACAAGGTTTCACGTTAAATATATACCATGCAATACAGAGAAATAGGAAAAACAGGCATGAAGGTGTCTGCGATTAGTTTTGGTGCCTCTTCCCTGGGGGGTGTCTTTCATTCTTTAAAAGAAGAAACAGGAATAGAAGCGGTGCATACGGCGGTCGATAACGGGATTAACTTCATCGATGTCTCTCCCTATTACGGACACTTGAAAGCGGAGGTCGTATTGGGAAAAGCATTGAAAAATATAGATCGCAGCCGTTATTATCTTTCGACAAAGGTAGGCCGTTACGGACAGGACGGGGTAAATACCTGGGACTATTCAGCGCGTAAAGCCAAAGAAAGCGTATACGAAAGTATGGAGCGACTCCATGTAGACTACATCGACCTGATCAATATCCACGATATAGAGTTTGCTGACCTGGAGCAGGTATGCAACGAAACGTTGCCTGCCCTGGTGGATCTGCGTCGCGAGGGAGTGGTGAAACATGTAGGAATTACCAACCTGAATCTGCGGCATTTCCACTATGTGATCGATCATGTGCCGGCCGGAACGGTGGAGAGTGTGCTCTCTTTTTGTCATTACACCCTGAACGACGATGCGTTGGTGGATTCATTGGATTATTTTGAATCGAAAGAGATCGGGGTGATCAATGCCTCTCCTTTTTCGATGGGGCTGTTGACCGAACGGGGTGTGCCCGATTGGCATCCGGCACCGGAGGCATTGAAGCGTTTGGCGCAGAAGGCTACGGCCTATTGTAAATCGAAAGGAACCTCTATCGAAGCATTAGCGGTGGCATTCTCGGTCAATAATCCGCGCATTGCCACGACGCTGTTCAGCACCACCAACCCGGAAAATGTATTGAAAACGATCCGTTATGCCGAAACACCGCTGAATGAAGAGCTATTGGCTGAGGTGAAACGGATCTTTGAACCGGGGTTTAGAGATACGTGGGTGAATAGTTAATTGATAATTGATAATGGATAATTGTTAATTGATAATGATGAAGGCGATACAAATAACTGAGCAGGGCAGGGCAGGGGTGACGGAGATGCCAAAGCCGGAGGTGAAGCCTGGCCATGTGTTACTAAAGATAGGCTATGTAGGATTTTGCGGTTCTGATCTGAATACGTTCAGAGGGCTGAATCCGCTGGTGAAGCTGCCGATTGTTCCGGGTCATGAGATCGGGGCGGTGGTGGAAGCACTGGGGGAGGATGTGCCTGATCATTTACAGCCGGGTATGCATGCCACGGTGAATCCGTATACTAATTGCGGCCATTGCCCGTCGTGTCGCAACGGTCGGCCGAATGCCTGCGAGTTTAATCAGACCCTGGGTGTGCAGCGTGATGGCGCTATGGCGGAATACCTGCTTGTGCCTTGGGAAAAGGTGATTGCCGACGATGCCATTTCGGTACGCGACTTTGCTTTGGTGGAGCCGATGAGTGTCGGGTTTCATGCGGTCAATCGCGCAGAGGTGACCGATAGCGATACGGTGATGGTGATCGGTTGCGGTATGATCGGGTTAGGGGCTATTGTGCGTGCCGCCTTGCGTGGTGCGCGGGTGATTGCGGTCGATGTGGATGACAGGAAACTGGATCTGGCCGAGCGCCTGGGTGCGCAATACTCCGTGAATACCTTGAAAGAGAACCTGCATGAGCGGGTGATGGAGATCACTGGCAGCGCTGGTGCGGATGTGGTGATCGAGGCCGTTGGCCGTCCGGAGACCTATGTGGCTTCCATTTCGGAAGTGGCTTTCACCGGACGAGTGGTGTATATCGGCTATGCCAAAGAAAATATTCCGTTCGATACCTCCTATTTTGTGAAGAAAGAATTGGATATCCGTGGCTCCCGCAATGCGATGCCGAACGACTTCAAAGCGGTGATGGAGTATATGAAACGGGGAAACTGCCCGGTGGACGAACTGATTACAGCGATATATGCCCCTGAAAAGGCGTTGGAGGCGTTGGAAAAATGGGCTATCAATCCGGGAGAGGTATTCCGCTTATTAATAGAGTTTTGATCATATGTATCCGATAATCGACGCGCATGCCCACCTTTGGCTTCACCAAGAGGCGATAGTGGAAGGAAAGAAGATCAGGACGCTTGAAAACGGGCGTTCCGAGTTTATGGGAGAAATACGCCAGATGATCCCGCCCTTTCTGGTAGATGGCAGGAATACGGCGGAGGCTTTTCTGGCGAATATGGACTATGCCCAGGTGTCGGCGGCTGTTATTACGCAGGAGTATATCGATGGTATGCAGAATGAGTACCTCCTGAAGGTGGAACAGCAATATCCGAATCGCTTCTTTTGTTGCGGTATGGTCGATGCCCGCAAGCCGGGTTATTACGCCCATGCGGAAGCACTGATTGCTCAGGGATTTCGGGCTATCAAGATACCGGCACAGCGTTTGGTGACAGCAGCGGGCAGAGTATGGCTGACCGAAAAGGAGATGATGGATATGTTCCGTTTGATGGAAAAGAATAACATCATCCTTTCGATCGACCTGGCCGATGGAGCGGAGCAGGTAGCCGAGATGAAAGAGATCATTGCCGAATGCCCTTCGTTGAAGATTGCTATCGGGCATTTCGGAATGGTGACGAGAGAAGGCTGGCAGGAACAGATCAAATTGGCACGAAACGAATATGTCCGGATCGAATCGGGTGGTATCACCTGGTTGTTTAATGACGAGTTTTATCCCTTCACCGGAGCCGTTCGGGCTATTCAGGAAGCAGCCGGACTGGTTGGTATGGAGAAATTGATGTGGGGATCCGATTATCCGCGCACGATTGTTGCTATTACTTATCGGATGTCATACGATTTTGTTATCAAATCAAATCTGCTTTCGGAAGAGGAAAAATCCTTATTCCTGGGGAAAAATGCGGAGGCTTTCTATGGACTAAAGAACCTGCCGCAGCTTCCCTATATTAAGAATATGTCGGAATAAATCCGCCGGACTCTTCCGGTAAAAGAAAAACTATTAGAAAAACTATTGAATCCATGAAAAAGAAAAAGCAAACATTCGCTTTAACACTTATCTTCAGTCTGTTCTTCATCTGGGCCATAAGCAGCAATCTGTTGCCGACTATGATCCGTCAGTTGATGAAGACCTTTGAGTTGAGTGCCTTCCAGGCATCGCTCACAGAGGCATCCTATTGGATTGCCTACTTTATCTTCCCCATTCCGATTGCCATGTTTATGAAGCGTTACAGCTATAAAGCAGGTATCATCGTGGGATTGTCTATCGCTGCCTTAGGGGGATTGTTGTTCTTTCCGGCTGCGATTATTCAAGAATACTGGGCCTACCTGGCGATCTTCTTTATTATCGCGACGGGTATGTGCTTCCTGGAAACGGCAGCTAATCCCTACGTAACGGTTTTAGGCGACCCGGCTACGGCTCCGCGTCGGCTTAATTTGGCACAATCGTTCAATGGGTTGGGTGCCTTTATTGCTGCGATGTTTTTGAGTAAATTGGTGTTAAGCGGGCATGATTATACCCGTGAAACGATACCGGCCAGCTATCCAGGCGGTTGGGAAGGCTTTGTTCAATTCGAGACCAATGCCATGAAGACGCCCTATTTGGTGTTGGCTATTGTGTTGATTCTGATTGCTGTGGTGTTTATCTTCTCGCATTTGCCGAAAATTCAGGAAGGTGGACAGGAAGAAGGCAATGCGAAAGGGGAGAAACTAATTGATTTCAGTGTACTCAAATCGTCTCATCTGCGTTGGGGAGTGATTGCGCAATTCTTTTACAATGGTGGGCAAACGGCGATCAATGCCATGTTCCTGATCTATTGTTGCAAATATGTCGGCCTGTCGGAAGGTACGGCTACGACCTATTTCGGATTGTATATGCTGGCATTCCTTCTTGGACGTTGGATCGGTACGCTGTTGATGGTTCGTTTCAAACCGCAGAATATGCTGGTGGTTTACGCGCTTGCCAATATCTTCTTATGCGGCGTTATTATGGCTTTCGGTGGCATGATCGGTTTGTATGCCATGCTGGGTGTCTCTTTCTTTATGTCGATTATGTATCCGACTCAATTCTCCCTGGCGCTCAAAGGGCTGGGAAGCAAGACGAAAAGCGGCTCTGCTTTCTTAGTGATGGCCATTGTCGGCAATGTTGTGCTTCCACCGCTTACGGGGCATCTGATGGATATCAATGAACAATTCTACCATCTGGCTTACTTTGTTCCGTTGATATGTTTCATTTTCTGTGCCTATTATGGTTGGAAAGGGTATAAGGTTATAGATTAAACAGATACAATAAAGATGAAAAAAGAAGAAGGATATCCGCAAAAGATCTATTCCGTTCCGACAAAACGTTACTGCCAGACATTGGATCTGAAAGAGGATCCTGCATTAATACAGGAGTATGTGAAACGACATAGCGAAGCTTGTCATTGGCCGGAGATCAAAGAAGGCATCCAGTCGGTCGGTATTTTGGAAATGGAGATCTACCTGTTGGGAACACGGTTGTTTATGATCGTCGAGACCCCTTTGGACTTTGAATGGGAGACGGCCTTCCAAAAGCTGGCAACCCTTCCCCGTCAAGCCGAATGGGAAGAGTATATGTCGATCTTTCAGGTGGCTGATCCCAAGGCGAGTTCCTCGGAAAAATGGAAGCAGATGGATCGGATTTTCCATCTGTATGAGTAGTCAAAACAGTTATACTTTAAAACTTAGATTAGAAATGAAAAAACTTTTAACAGCGTTGTTAGTGCCGGTTTGTCTTGTGGCTTGCCAACCGGAGAAAAAAGTCTCTTACAACATTGATTCCGTCGCTTCGCCTAAAGGCACGGAAGTGTTTCAGCCCAATTGGGATAACCTGGCGGAGAATTATCAATTCCCCGAATGGTTTGTCGATGCGAAGTTTGGTATCTTCATCCATTGGGGTGTGTATGCCGTGCCGGCTTACGGCAGTGAATGGTATGCCCGGACTATGTATCTGCAGGATAGCCGGGAGTATAAACACCACATAAAGACTTGGGGCGCTCACACGGAGTTCGGGTATAAAGATTTTGTTCCGATGTTTAAGGCGGAGAAGTTTGATGCCGACGAATGGGCTGATCTGTTTAAAAGATCCGGTGCTAAATATGTTGTGCCCGTAGCCGAGCACCACGATGGATTCTCCATGTACGATAGTGATCTCAATGAGTGGAACTCCGTGAAAATGGGACCGAAGAAAGATATTGTGGGTTTATTGAAGACGGCTGTCGAAAAAGAGGGACTTGTCTTCGGTCTGTCTACCCACAGGGCGGAGAATGCCTGGTTCTTCAATGGCGGCATGCAGTTTCCGTCAGATGTGCAGGATATGAGTATCTCGCTCTACGGTCGCCGCTATGAAACCGAAAAGTATACAGAAGAGCTTGCCCGTGAATGGCTTACCCACACGTATGAGTTGATCAATAAGTACGAACCCAAGCTGATCTGGTTCGACTGGACAGTGAATAACCCGGTGCTGATGCCCTATTTCAATAAGTTTTTGGCCTATTATTACAACAATGCCCTGGATTGGGGCGACCAAGTGGCGGTAAATACCAAGCAAGGCTATCCGACCCATATACATGTATGGGACGTGGAGCGCGGCAAGTCAGGTAAGATGATGCAGTTTCCCTGGCAAACCGACACCTCGGTGGGAAAGAGATCCTGGTCGTATATCGATGGTGAAGAGAATAAAACCCCGGAACAGATCGTGCATGATTTGATTGATATCGTCAGTAAAAACGGGAATCTGTTGTTGAATATCGGCCCTCGTGCCGACGGAACCATTACGGACGAACAGAAAGCGGTATTGCTCTCGATCGGAAAATGGCTGGAGGTAAACGGAGAGGCTATCTACAGTACGCGTTGCTGGAAGAAATTTGGCGAAGGAGATGCTGAACCGACAAAAGGCTCTTTTACGGATAATACGGCCACGCCCTACAGCACACGCGATATTCGTTTCACAACCAAAGGCAATGATTTCTATGCCATTGTGTTGAACTGGGATGAGAAAGGCGTATTTGTCACCTCTTTAGATAAGGAGGCTATCGCGGATGCGAAGATACAGCAAGTCACACTGTTGGGATCCGAAGAGAAGATCGCCTGGGAACAGACCGATAAAGGGCTGAAGCTCTCTTTTCCGAAGAACAAACCTTGTGCATATGCCTATTCCTTCAAGATTACTTTCGATAAGCCGGTTGGCCAGCATCTGGCATCCGAAGCAGTCAACGAAGTGATGAAGCATGGTTCGTAAGAACACAGGAGAAGGATTTTTAATAAAAGAATTATATGCGAAAAACTATTATTACAGGCATCATATCGTTTGTCTGTTTTTATTCATTTGCGCAGAATCCGACATACAAGCAGCCGGTAGAAAAGGTTTCCTCCTTTAGCCAGCAAGAGGTTGTGTTAAAGCCTTCCTGGGTAAAAGACCGGGAAGAGCTTAACACGGCCTACCTGAAATCATTGGATCCCGACAGATTGTTGCATAACTTCCGGGTGACAGCCGGTCTGCCCTCGGAGGCTACGCCTTTAGATGGTTGGGAATCTCCGGGTATTGGCTTGAGAGGACATTTCGTGGGGCATTATCTCTCTGCTGTGTCCACCTTAGTGGAGAAATACCAGGATCCGCAACTAAATGAACGCCTGACATACCTGATCGATGAATTGTACCGATGCCAACAAGCCCTGGGAGGAGGTTATTTAAGCGCTTTCCCTGCGAAGAGCTTCGAGCTGTTGGAGGAGAAGTTCACAGGAGTCTGGGCGCCTTATTACACCTACCAGAAGATTATGCAGGGTTTATTGGACGTTTACACCCGGACGGGCAATAAAAAAGCGTATGATATCTTGCTTGGTATGGCCTCCTATGCCGATAATCGTATGTCCAAATTAGATGAAGAAACGATCCGGAAAATGATGTACACGGCTGTTGCCAATCCGCAGAATG
This sequence comes from Parabacteroides sp. PFB2-10, assembly GCF_029893085.1. Lineage (GTDB taxonomy): Bacteria > Bacteroidota > Bacteroidia > Bacteroidales > Tannerellaceae > QVMG01. Next base: position 60,410 of record NZ_JARXWI010000013.1, on the reverse strand, counting down.
AGATGGGCGCCATGAATGAACTGTTGTATAAGTTGTACAAACTGTCCGGCGATCCGAAATATCTGGCGTTAGCTGAGCTGTTCGATCCGGAGTGGTTTCTCACGCCATTGTCCCGGAATGAAGATATTTTGTCGGGACTTCATGCCAACACCCACTTGGTGCTTGTCAATGGTTTTGCCGAACGCTATTCCATCACCCAAGAAGAAAAATACCATAACGCTGTTATTCATTTCTGGGATATGCTTATTCACCGGCATGCCTATGCGAATGGTTCGAGTAGTGGTCCGCGGCCGATTGCGACCACCCCGACCTCTGTCACGGCGGAACATTGGGGCGAACCCGATCATCTTTGCAATACCTTAAGCAAGGAGATTGCCGAGAGCTGCGTGTCGCATAATACGCAAAAGCTGACCTCGTATCTCTTTTCGTGGACAGCCGACCCGGCTTATGCGGATGTCTATATGAATATGTTCTACAATGCCGTGCTTCCGACGCAAAGTGATCATAGCGGTTCTTATGTGTATCATCTGCCTTTGGGTTCGCCACGTAATAAGAAATACCTGAAAGAGAATGATTTCTTCTGTTGTAGTGGCTCGTCTGTCGAGGCTTTTTCGCAACTTAATTCCGGCATTTATTATCATGATGATTCGGCACTTTGGGTGAATCTCTATACCCCTTCCGAAGTGAATTGGAAAGAAAAGAAAGTGCGATTGGCGCAGGATAGCCATTTTCCGAAAGACAAAGCTGTTCGTTTTACGGTTTCAACCAAACAGAAATCGACATTCACCCTGAAACTATTCATCCCCTCCTGGGCGAATGAGGTAGAAGTGTATGTCAACAAAGAGAAACAAGCGGTCAACACATCGCCCGCCTCTTACCTCGAATTAAACCGGACTTGGCGCGACAAAGATGAGGTAACGCTTGTATTCCATTATGACTTCCACCTGAAGGCCATGCCCGACACCCCGAAGGTATTTGCCATCTATTACGGCCCAATGCTTTTGGCTTTCGAGAGCAACAAAGAGGTTGTCTTGAAAGGAAACAGGGCGGAAGAGCTGTTGACAAATCTCTCTGTTACGGACGAGGAACAGGCACGCTTCCGCTTAGTGAACGACGGAAACACATACCCGCTTCGTCCCTTCTTTGATATAGATAAGGAGTCGTATGGTGTCTATGCGACCATCCGGAATTATTGAATCGACCGACCTGACAGCAAATCGAACAGATATGATTTCACAATAACCATCTCCTCCGGGAAAAAAGTTAGAATAAGCGACAAATAACCCATAGGGTGATGTAAGTTCCAGACCCCAAAAATCCAATTGCTTCTGATCCTTCGGGAAGCGAATGTTATTTGCTCTGCGCCTACGGCTAAGCGATTTCCGATTGTTAAAATATTGATTGTAAGCAAAACGGCCGTTTTGCTTACAATTCCATACGTTAAAAAGTGTTTCTCCCGGGACTTTGTCTCCGAAGTCCCGCTTTTTTGCGCGCAAAGTCCCGCGAAAATTTCAAATCGTAAGTTGGGGTATTTGGTGAAAATGGGTGAATTAACATTTGTTTACATTAATACGCGTTAGCCTTTTCGGGTTGGCTTCTATCGGCTAAAAACCCTTAAGAATACTTATCGTAAAGGTAAATTAATTAAAATATAGTGGCTTACGTCAAAAACTGTTTTATTTTTGCAGCAGATACACGTGCAGATGAACAGACGATTACTTTTTTTCTTAGTCTTTGGTTTTCTTACGGTAGGGAACCTATGGGCACAATGGACGCTGACAGATTCCCTGTGGTTGAAAAATGTATTGAGCGGGAAAGATACCTTGCGGTTGAATCCGGAAACCATGGATGCTATTCAGAAGGGGTTATTGATTAACCCTGGGAACAAGCCGGTCACACCCATGATGGAAGCGGCGCGGGAGTTGCCCTTATTGATTGATTTTGAAGAATACTTCCAGTCGATTGATTCGGCTGTGCCCCGTGAATTCGACTGGACGGATCTGCCTCCGGCTCTTTTTATCCGTTTCTTTAATCCACCAACCCCTCCGATTTTGGAGCTTCCGATGGGAGGTACTACGTTTGAGGGACCTGCAGGTGTTTTTCAGACTGATTTTGTGCATCCGTTGAATATGCTCTTCAGCAAAACATACCGCCAGTTCTATAAAAACTCCCTGACGGCGAAGAATCTGAAGAATTACAACGAAAATCCCTCTCGGGAACAAAAGAAAAAGATGCAAAGCTATGCTACATCCCGAACGGAACGTTTAGTCGTGGCAAGCGATTCGGCCACCTACCACCGGAGAAAGGAGGCATTGCCTTTGCCTTTGGTCACGCTATGGGTGAAAAAAGACTCTGTTCCGGAATTGCTTCCTGACTCTGTACAAACAGATTAAGAAGCTCCCATAAAATTCAAAACAGCTTCAAAATCGAACCTTTCGGATGGCGTATAAGGTATTATTGTCGTTGTCCGGAAACCAATGCAGGGGACGTTTTACATAAGGTTTCAGGTAACGACGTAGCCTGTTGGGCAGCTTGTCGTATGGCATCTGTTCCGGGAAACGGGGCGAACCGGCGGCATACACCATATAGAGGGCATCATCCGAACGAGGTGTCTCTTTTCGTACGTGATAGGTTAGTTTGCGCCTCCAGGAATCGGGCAGCGCAGCTATTAATTTTGTTTTTGTGCTTGCCGGCCTCATTCTCATGTCGAAGGGAATCGAACGAAGCGGTTCTTCATACAATCCGTTTTTCTCACAGGCATAAAGGAAGCGCCGATATTTCTTCTCTTTGACCGGAATCTGTTGCCAATACGCCATCAATTCTTTGTCCCAAAGTGGCGTACGCCAGTCGAACCCGAAATATTCATAAACCCGCACACTGTTTTGTATGAATTTGGCATGGCGTTCCTGCCAGTGAAAATATTCGGGAAAGTTGCGTGGCGACTGCTGAAAATGTTCGATCATAGCCGATAACTCCTCAAAGACTGTGGCGCCTCTCTTCGTTGATTCCCATTGATTGAAGTAGGGGGCGAGGTAGTTGTAGACCTGCTGTTTGGATCGCAGTTTCTCTATCCCGTCGAAGCAATAGGCTCCGGTGAGGAAATCAAACGTATGGCCGGGTATAAAGATGTCGCCCGGTTGCAGAATGCCTTGCTTATTCAATTCGGATACAGCCAATAGGTCTTGAATATGCGGATCGCTCACACCATTGAACGCGAAGTCGAAGTAACGATCGAAATCAGGACTTTCGCGTAGCTCTTGCCATTTCTCCGGTGTATATTCCACAAAGTGCCAGGCATAACCCAATGCGTCGGCAATTTGCTGACTCAAGCGGGATTGTTTATTGCCGGGCGAACCATAGGAATAACAAATCAGGTTTTTGACACCCAGTTTATGCATTTGATTGATCACCATCCGGGAGTCATGTCCGCCGCTCAACGGAACGATCCAGTTGCGTACATCCGGAGCACTTTCCTGCATACGGCGAAACAGGCGGGTGAAGAGTTCGTTTTGCTTTTCCACCTCTTCTGTGACAGATAGTTTTCTTTTCGGATCAAAATTCGAAGAATAGGTGAAATAGCGCTTCTTCTCTGTCTCCTGATCGTTTATTCGAACTATCTCAGCGGCCTGAAGGGCATATATATCTTCGTAAATGGTCGAGTCTTCCAATGTCATTCCTGCTGTCAGAAACACTTCGGCTTTGCGGATATCAACAGTAGGGGTCAAGTCATATTTTTCAAAAGAAGCCAATAGATTGTCCGTAATATAGATATCTCCTTTTTCTTTCAAGTAGAGAAGAGGGTAGGAGCGGATATGGTCGGAGATGAGGAATGCCGAGGTCTTTGAATGTATGACAATGGCATAGTTTCCATTCAATCCGGAGGCCAATTGGCTAAGGGTGTATTCTTTTTGGCGGATACTGGATAGGATCAATTGATTAAACGCTTCTCCGGTGTAGCTTTTCCCCATCCATTCGGCCCAGCCGATGGTTGACACCGCGCCTTGGGTGATCCAATTTTTTCTGTAAAGATCTATATGTATCATTCTTTTTTCTTTAATAGTGATTGAAATATAGGCCATATAATGCTTTTGTAATCGAGCCCCAGCCATCTCCCGGTAAGAAGAATTGCCAGAAAGAACAGGCCGAATGCGATCGTCTGGTTCAATAATAAAGGCAATGTTTCGATATGGGGGAATAGCAACAACCTGACGGGCAGGATGATCAGGATGGCGTGACCGATTATTTTTGATAGCGATAAAACCGTTTTTTTTGTAAACACATGGATGTGAAGCCTGTATCTGATATAGCTATAAAAGGCGACGTATAGCAAGATAGAGTTTGCAGCCGACACACAGGCTATAACGACGGGCGACGGAAAGAGAACGATGGTGACGGCTTCCGTCAACCAGATAGAAATAGCTGATATCAGGTAAAAACCGACATATATCTTCATCTTTTTCAGCGCTAAGATAATAGGTAGGAAGGGATATATATTGACAAAATTGCTTATCAGGGCTATCTGGAAATAGATGGCCGAAACATTGTATTCCTTTCCGTAAATGAAAACAATGATTTCCGTCGCAAAGAAAAGGCTGTATATTAATAAAGGATATAGGATCAGGCTTGTTTTCAGAATTGCCTTTTGCCACGAACCGATCGCTTCCCCGAACAGTTGTGGCGTATTGGCGCGGGAGAACAACGGGATCAACACCGCCATTACCGAGCCAGTGATCATAGGAGCCAGTGGAAATGGCATATACCCATTGGCAAATTCCGCGAAGGTGACCTCACCGAAGTAGCGGCTTACAAAGAATTGATCGGCCGAACCGGAGAGCATAATGCATAAGTCGGCGCCCATAAGCGGAATAGCATAGGCGGCTATATCCCGGAGGTGAAGCGATGAAGGCTCCGCACGGTAGCCTCTGTATGGACGGTAGATAAGAAAAAGAGCAGCCAGAAGCATCAGGAAAGAGGAGAGAACCAATCCACGCAAGGCCGTTTCGCAGTCGGCCTTGTAGAGGATAACCGGCAGTATGATGCTAAGTAATACCACGATACGGGAAAAGACCGTGTACATGGCCAGGTAGTGGGTTTTCTGTTCCCGCAGGTAAACGCTCTCGATAGAGAAGGTCGGCATAAGCAGTAGCGGAACAGGAGCATAGATGCGCAATGCCTTTTCCAAGGCGGGGTTGTTGAGTATGTCTGCTACAATACCTGAAGAGAAATAGATAAAAGCGGAGAAAATAAGCCCCAGGAGTACGAATGTCAACTCAAACCGGTTGACTAAATGTTTCCCTTCGCTTTTGGTTAGCTTGGGAAGAAAATAGGTAAGCGTTTCCGGAAGCCCGACGGTGAAGATAAGAACAAAAGCGGAATAGATATACATCACCTGCTTGTAGGTGCCGTAATCTTCTTTATTCAGGTAGCGCGACAGGATGGCGGCACTGACAAAGGCAAGCGCAAATGAACTCAGTTTACCGAGACCGATCCAGAAAACCTGTGTCTGGTTGCTTGTATCGTTGATTAATCCTTTCATTTATCGCCATGAGAAAGATGTAATCCATCCAGTAATCGCACGTATGTATCGATAGCTTCCCTGATTTCTATCTCTTCGATGTATTCATCGGCCGAGTGGGAACGAGCGGAATCGCCCGGACCGATCTTGACGGAAGGAAACGACATCAACGCCTGATCGCTCAGGGTAGGGGAACCGAAAGGTGTTTTTCCCATCATAACCGCCCTGGCAACAAAAGGGTGATCCGGAGAAATCGAACTGGAATTGAGTCGGAAACTACGCGCTTTTACTTCGCAATCAACCGCTTTTGCGATCAATTCGAAGAGCTCCTTGTTCGGATAATACTCGTTGGTGCGGATATCTACCGTAAACTCACAGCGATCCGGTATGACATTGTGTTGCGTGCCCGCCTGTATCATGGTTACGGTCATCTTTACAGGTCCCAGGAGTTCGCTCTGCTTTGGGAACTGATAAGAGTTGAACCATTCGATATCTTTCAAGGCTAATGTAATGGCGTTTATGCCTTCGTTGCGGGCGGCATGGCCCGATTTGCCTATGGCGGTGCAGTCCAATACCATCAATCCCTTTTCAGCGATGGCCGGATGCATACCCGTTGGTTCGCCGACAAGGGCGAAATCGATACGGGGCAGGTCAGGTAATACCGATTCGATGCCTTGCTTTCCGGATACCTCTTCTTCGCAAGAGGCTAGAAATATCAGGTTATAGGCTTGTTGTTTCCGGCTGATAACGACAAATGTTTCATACAGAGACACGACACTGGCAGCGGCATCGTTGCTGCCCAGACCGTAGATCACGCCCTCCTCTTCCGTAGGAACAAAGGGGTCTTTTGTCCATCCGGCAACCGGTTTTACGGTATCGATATGGGAATTCAACAGGATGGTCGGCTTGGAAAAGTCGAATCCGGGTGCAATCAGCCAAAGGTTATTTCCCTTCCGGTGAACATTATGCCCTGCTTTCTGCCAGGTTTCCTGCAGAAAATTAGCCACCGCCTCCTCTTCCCGGCTAAAGGAAGGTATGCGGATCATGCCTTTCAGTATATCGATTGCTTCGTAGTAATGTTCCATTGTATGGTGTTTTTCGTGAAACTATCCGGTCAACCCTGCATCAGTGCTTTTACCGTCTGACGGTCTTTCTCCAATTGATCTTTCAGGGCTTCCAGAGAATCGAACCGGATGTCTCCTCGCACATAATGAATAAACGAAACGCTAATCTCGTTATTGTAAATATCTTCATTGAAGTCGAAAATGTTGACCTCAAGCGTAATATCCTCTCCATTGTTGAGCGTAGGGCGACTGCCGATATACAACATGCCGGCATAGACATTGTCTTGTATATACACGCTGACGGCATAGACGCCGATCGCCGGGATCACTTTGAAGGGTTCATCCACCCGGATGTTGGCCGTAGGGAAACCCAGTTTGCGCCCTACCTGGTGACCGCCGACGATATGCCCCTTGATCTGGTAGGGATAGGTGAGCAAGCGGGCAGCCGTTTCTACATGGCCTGAAAGGAGTTGCCGTCGTATCTCCGAAGAACTGACAGCGGATGTTCCCGCTTCGAGCTCTTCACCCGGCAAGACTTCTATATCGCAATCCTTCCCGTAAGCCATATATTCCGTTAGCCCCTCTGCCCGGTTATGCCCGAAGCGATGGTCGTAGCCGACAAGCAATAGCTTGGTATGCAGCTGATCGGCCAGGATCGTACGGATAAACTCTTTGGCTGTCAACCGCGATAATTTCGGTGTAAAGTCAAGCAGGATGCAATAGTCGATCCCTGTTTCTTCAAGGTGTTGCAGTTTTTCCGGAAAGGAATTCAGAAGTTTCGGCTGATAATCCGCCTGAAGTACCTTACGCGGATGCTGTGGAAAGGTGATGACCGCCGTGGGAAGACCCCTTTGTGACGCCATGGTTTGTAAACGTTCGATCAGGAAGCGATGCCCTCTGTGTACGCCATCGAAGAAACCGGCCGTAACAGCCAGTTCGATACCTTGTAATTCTTTCGTGTCTTTAATAATTTTCATCAGGAAAATATCCACTACAATAGAATATAGGAGCAAAGATAGCTATTTTTGCCTACAAACAGCCCGGCATTTCTTATTTGGACAGGACGTTCCTTTTTCTTCTTATTCCAATCAACAAAATGAAGTTTCATTATTCTCACAAATTTTTAGCCCCAGAGAATTTTTTCTCACGCGGGGGAGAACTTTTTCTCAGGGTCGAAAAAATCGTGAGAAAGAATTCTCAAGGCTCAAAAAAACATGAGATTTTTTTAGGTATAGGGTGCCATCTCTTGTATATCGAACCTGTTTCACATAACTGTTGTATTCCGGAAGGGAAGAATGCAATCAGCGTAAATCGACTGTTTTGTAATAGATTAGACAAAAGTCCGTTTAAAATTGATGTAAAAAGACACAAACAGATGTGCTTTTTTTGAAATTGAAACAAGTTTTTTCTAATTTGCAACATGCGTTGATGCTTTTCTTTTCATCTTTGCTCTGTGTTCAACTGGATAAATTCTTTAATCATGAAATGCGAGAATCGTTATTGCTGGGTCTACATAGACCGGGAAAAGGGGACTGACCACCCTTTGTGTATTCGGTCGGCAGAGACCTTCTCCCAAGTGTTACAGGAAAGTGACGGGTGTGAATTGCTTTACTTTGAGCAATTTAATTCGACCGATGAAGGGTTGGCTCATAAGCAGCTTCTGAATACATTAAGTAGCAAAGGCCTGTATCATACGATTCGCTATTATAATCCGACTTTTCGTGATTTGCATGAGGATTTTTCTTTATATAGAAGTTTTTAAAGTGAAGTATGTACTTGTTTGATATTAAAAAGGTGCTTCACTAACCCCCTTTACTATATACACCCCCTCTAACGGAACTTAAAGAGTACCCCCACTCTTTAGTGTTCCGTTATTTTTTTGAAAAAAAGATAGTGGACTGTTTCGGAAAATAGCAGGTGGATATACGTTAAATATATTTATCAAACGAACTGTTATTATCTGCTTGCCCTTATCTTTGCCTTTGTTTTGCAAAAGCGAAAATCGTTTTTGTTTTTTTTGACAGACGATTTTTGTAAGCCATGCAGCGTTTCTGTATTTACAAACATCATACTAATTGTATGGCCTCTGCGGAGGCAGTGATGGCACGACTGAATGAACGAGAAACAACTGATAGAGAGTTGTAGGAAGGGGAACAGACGGGCTCAAAAAGAGCTCTACGAGACATATTCCCGCAAGATGTTGGGAGTTTGCCTGCGCTATATAAGCGATAGGGAGACCGCCCGCGATTTGCTTCAGGATGGTTTCGTAAAAGTGTTTACCAGTCTGGACTCTTATGCCAGTGCAGGCTCGTTTGAAGGTTGGATGCGAAAGATCTTTGTTAATAATGCGTTGGAATATCTGAGGCGATCAGATGTATTGCGGGAATCAACCGATCTCGATAACACGGCGGAGCTGGCCTCTGCCGACAATACGGTGATATCAGCCATGACAGCCGGTGAATTGATGCAGTTGGTGCATGAGCTGCCGGTGGGTTTTCGTACGGTATTCAACTTATTTGCGATCGAGGGCTATTCGCATAAAGAGATCGGGGAAACACTCGGTATAACTGAAAGTACTTCGCGCTCGCAATACACTCGTGCCAAACAGATACTACAACGTAAGATTAATGAATTATTTGAGGATAATGTACATGAACGATAAAGAAAGAGATAGTATTGATGATCTGTTCCGGTCGAAATTATATGATTTTGAGGCCGAAACGATAGACAGTGATTGGGATGCCATTGCAGGCAGACTTCCAGTTGGCAGGGTTGTTCCCTTCTATCGGAAAGCCGGAGTCTGGGTGGCGGCCGCGGCGATTGCTATCTTGCTTACGATAGGCGGTCTGTTTATGATTGACTCAGAAGATGTTTCGCCGCAGATTGCTCAGGAAATAGAACGCCGGACAGAAGAGGTCAAGACACGGATGGAGAAAGGTGTAGATGTGGTGGATGATACTTATCAGGCGGTTCAACCGGAACTGGCCACTCGCCCGGTTTTGGCCAATCAATCTGCCGGAAAGAAAGAAATAAGAAAAGTGAGAGAGATTTTCCCGGTTGGGAAAAGTGAAGAGGATAAAGAGTTGAAGACTATAGATGTCGGTGATGATGAACGGAAGGTTTCGGAAGCCACAAGTGAAGTGGATAAGCAGCGTGAAGATGTGGCTTCGAAATCTCCTGGCGACAGGGAGCAGGAAGCTCCTGTCCTTTTAGCCGATGCGGCGACCCGCCCGGCGGAAAAAGAAAAAGTACCCCGCCGTTGGGGCTTTGGCATGGGAGCGGGTGGTGTCTCGGTAGGAGCCAGCAATTCGGTGCCGAACTACATGGTAAGCACCATGGGACTGCGCAGCGAGGATCTGATTATATTGAATGCCGCCTCGGAAGACAAGCCGCTGCCTAAAACGGATATTCATCACAACAAACCAGTCTCTTTTGGCTTGGGTATCAACTATTACCTGAACGATCGCTGGGCATTGCAAAGCGGTCTGAATTATTCTTATCTTTCTTCTAACTGGAATACGACACCGGTGGAAGGAGGCTATCAGGTGAAGGTGAAACAACAGCTGCACATGGTCGGTATTCCTCTGTCGGTTACCTATAAGATTGCAGAATGGAATCGGTTTATGGTGTATGCTTCGGCAGGTGTGTTGGCGGAATTGAACGTGGCAGGTACTCAGAAGGGTGAACTGGTGCGTGATATAAACTCACAGAATGTGACCTGGGACGATAGTAAGAAATCCACACGAATGAAAGAACCATTGCTTTCGGTGAATGCGCGCGCCGGCGTGAGCTATCCGCTTCTTCGTTTCTTAAGTGCCTATGGCGAAGTGGGAGCCGGCTATCATTTCGATAATGGCAGTAGCTTTATGGACGAAAAGAGCGATAATCCGATCATCTATTCGGAAAAACCATTTAATCTGAGTGTGCAGCTGGGTTTCCGTTTGGGATTTTAGATGAAAAAACAAATATGAATCATACAATTTATTAACAGTAAAAAAAGAAATGAAAAAGATTAAGATGTTGGGAGTGGCCATGATGGCTGCCGTAGTTATGTTGCTTACCTCTTGTTTGGGGGATACGAACACGGTAACAGAAGGGTATGGATTTGGTGTGATAAATAACGGCGCTATGTTTAGGAATGTTGCACATGTTTACGGATGGGGAGCGCTTTATGCTACGGATTTTGACACACTGATGAACGGCGATTGTGTTTGGTTGAATTTCGAATATGACACAGCCGATCCGAATAATGCGAATAGTGCAACCAATGGATTTGCTTATGTTACCCTGTTGCAGAAACCGGTTGAATTAGACAAGGGAAACTTTAATCCGGTAGTTTCTAATTTAGATGAAGCATTGCCGGGTGAAATAGCCTTAAAACACGGAGCCTATGGTGTGGAATCGCCACAATATTTTGCGGCTATTGGCGATTATCTTTTTCTGACACCTGTATATGTTGGAAAGGAAAAACAGAAAAATAGCTGGTCTTTATACTATGATCCCTCTGCGGAACCTGTTATGAAAGACGGGGTTTACGTATATACCTTCTATGTACGAGGTGTTATGGAAACGGAAGGCGAAGGAAGTGATAAGGATTTAGCCGATATCAGTCCTTTTTATACCTATGGCCATCTTACGCGGATTAATGATAAAGAATATGCGGCAGGAAGAACAATCTTTGCCCTTGAATTCAAACATGTGCAAGATTTTGATGAAGAGACCGGTGCTCCTGTTTGGGGGGATAATGTGACTACTTACAGATTAAGAGTTGACGCACCACAGCAATAAGAATAAACCATTTCAGCGATAATCGGAGGCGTAACATGGCAGAGTTTCTGCATTGTTACGCCTCTTTTTGTTTATTTTCGTATATTTGCAATATAAATGCTGCGAAGATAGGATGCGCCTCAGCATAGCTCAAGCAAGCTTGGCTCTGCATTCAACATTCACTATCTTTGCCCCAGCTAAAAGGCATCCGTCATGAGAAATTTCTTATTCAATAGCTTCTATCTACTGCTTTTATTCTGCCTTACGTCTTGTATGGGCGAGTCGAGCGACCGTATGGGGTATTTCCGCTATGGCGTGGTTACAACAGAACCCTCTTTGAGTCTGTCTACCTCAGACGGAGTGGATATCCGACAGATATCTTTTCCGGAACTAAACGGAAGCCAGGCTGGGGATTGTTTCTTAGTCGAATTTAAAGCCGATTTCAGTCAGCCTGCGAAGTCAGGAGTCTATACCGTAGAAATGTCGACCTTGGAACCGGTCAGACAACATCAGTTGGAGGAGACGGAAGAGGCGCTTCCCGATACGGTTCCTTCCGCAAACGAGCAGTTTCTGACCTTGAATATGAATAAAGGACAACTTCTGAAAGGACGTTTTTTTGTGCATATCGACCAGAAAGAACACCGCGAAGGGCAAACGGAAGCCTTTACGCTGGCGTTTAACCGCGATAGTGTGTTCCGTGAAACGGAAGAAACAGGCCGCTATTACGAGTTCTGTCTGCGTGCCATTCGTGAAGGAGGGGTTGACTCGCTGAAGTCGACTGTAACAGAGATACATGCATTGAATCTGGGCTCTTTCCTCAAAGAAGCTGCCCTGAAAGAGCAGGAAGCAGGAAAAGACTCGTTATTTTTCCGGTTTCAATATGCAAACCGGGTGCAGGTGGTAGATGGCGATAGTGTTTTGAGTTGGTCGTCTACCGCTTTGTATGGTGTTCTGTTATCGGAAATCGATTAATTCGCTACTTTTGTAGAACCAATTGTGTGACGAAATTATGTTTAAAGAGATATTCAAATGGGTCGTTTCGCTCGCCTGGCAACCCAGAAAAGCCTGGGAAGAACTGGCCAATAAGGAAGAAGGAAAGGAAGACTTTCTGGGACGATTCGTGTATCCTTTGATGGGATTGCTTACGGTGGCTGCATTCTTGGGAATATTAGTAACCCGGAAAGAGTTCGATGTGGAGGTGGCCTTGAAAGCCTCTATCCGCACGTTGGTTGCTTTCTTCGGCGGATATCACCTGACGGTCTATTTATTGAATGAGATAGGTAGCGGATGGTTTAAGCGCGAGAAAGACCTGAAACGCTGGCAGTATTTTGTAGGTTACTCCTCTTCCTTCCTGTTTGCGCTTACTGCTCTGTTGATGTTGGTTCCGGAGTTTTTCTTTTTGAAAATATTTGTTCTTTATACATTCTATATCGTTTGGGAAGGGGCACCCGCCTATATGCAGGTTGAAGAGAACGAGAAGGTGAAGTTTGTAGCGGTGGTTACGGGTATGATTCTGCTTGTGCCGAATGTGATTGAGATTATTCTGAAGCTATTGATGCCCGGATTACGTTTTTGAAATAGCGAAAAAATGAAAGAAAAGATATCAAATAACATACAGATCAAAAATAAACGGGCAACTTTTGATTATGAGTTGCTCGAATCGTTTACGGCAGGCATAGTCCTGACGGGAACGGAGATCAAATCCCTTCGCCTGGGGAAAGGTAGCCTGGTGGATACCTATTGCGTAGTGGAAAGGGGCGAAGTGTGGGTCAAGAATATGTATATCGCGGAGTATTTTTACGGCACCTACAATAATCATACGGCACGACGCGACCGAAAGCTGTTATTGAACCGCAAGGAGATACGCAAATTGGAGGGCGCGACAACAAATAGTGGCTTTACCATTGTTCCGACCCGCATGTTTATCAATGAAAAGGGATTGGCAAAAGTCGTCATCGCCATCGGGAAAGGAAAGAAGGTGTATGACAAACGCGAATCGATCAAAGAGCGTGACGATAAACGCGAAATGGACAGGGCGTTTAAACGCTAAAGCGGTTTTTAAATGGATAATTGACAATGGATGACTGATAAGCTATTGACAATAAATCCTCTACACTATAATTACTTTGACAATATGCATACAAATAAGCAAATAACCCCTTCACCCTCCTCTCCTTTATCCATATTCAGTCATCAATTATCAACTCGCATCCTCGTCTTGGATGGCGGATTGGGTACGATGATCCAACGCTTTCAACTGACGGAAGAAGATTACAGGGGAGAGCAATTCCGCGACGTTCCGGAACAACAAAAAGGGAATAACGATCTTTTATGCCTGACACGCCCCGATGTGCTTGCTTCCATCCATGCGGATTACCTGCGAGCCGGCGCGGATATAATCACTACTAATACATTTAATGCCAATGCCATATCACTGGCTGATTATGGCATGCAACAACAGGTACGGGAGATTAACCTGGCCGCTGCCCGGTTAGTGAGGGAGGCGGTAGACAGCTGTGCCGCCGGCACCGATCGTATACTCTTTACGGCAGGCTCTATCGGTCCGACCAATAAGACCGCCTCCATGAGCCCGGATGTGAATGATCCTGCCTACCGGGCGGTAAGCTATCGCGATCTTTACGACGCCTACAAGGAACAGATCGAGGCATTGGTGGATGGAGGCGTGGATATTCTTCTTTTCGAGACCGTATTCGATACGCTCAATGCCAAAGCCGGATTGGAAGCGGCTGTGGATGTATTGAAAGAAAAAGATAAAGAGCTTCCGATCATGCTCTCCGTCACCCTTTCCGGGAAAGGGGGGCGCACATTCTCCGGACAAACACTGGCTGCGTTTCTGGCCTCTGTGCAGCATGCGCCGATCATTAGCATCGGATTGAATTGTTCGTTTGGCGCGGCCGATATGAAACCTTACCTGAAGGAATTGGCCAGCGTAGCACCTTACTATATCAGTGCCTACCCAAATGCGGGGCTTCCCAATAGTTTCGGCACATACGATGAGACGCCTGAATTGATGGCTACGCATGTCCGGCCGTTTGTCGAAGAGGGATTAGTGAATATCTTAGGCGGATGCTGCGGCACGACGCCCGATCATGTCGCCCAATACCCTGCCTTTGTACGGGGAGCTAAGCCGCATATCCCGGCAGAAAAGCCGACTGATCTTTGGCTGTCGGGTCTGGAACTGCTTGAAATAAAACCGGAAAATAACTTTATCAATATCGGTGAACGCTGCAATGTGGCGGGTTCACGCAAGTTTCTTCGTCTGATTAAAGAGGGGAAACAGGAAGAAGCCCTCTCGATTGCCCGCAAGCAGGTGGAAGATGGTGCGCAGGTGATCGATATCAATATGGACGATGGTATGCTGGATACCGCGAAGGAGATGTGTCACTTCCTGCATCTTATCGCCGCGGAGCCCGATATAGCCCGTGTCCCTGTGATGATCGATTCCTCGAAGTGGGAGGTGATCGAACAGGCATTGATGTGTGTACAAGGCAAAAGCATCGTCAACTCCATCTCACTGAAAGAGGGCGAAGAGGTGTTTCTGGCTCGTGCAACGCGTATTCGCAGCTTAGGAGCCGCCGTCGTTGTCATGGCTTTCGACGAGAAAGGGCAGGCCGACACCTACGAGCGCAAGATTGAAATATGCGAACGGGCGTACCGTTTGCTCACACAGAAGATAGCATTCCCTCCGCAGGATATCATTTTTGACCCGAATGTACTGGCGATTGCCACCGGTATCGAGGAACACAATGGGTATGCCCTGGCCTTTATTCGTACGGTGGAATGGATCAAAAAGCACCTGCCGGGCGCTAAAGTCAGCGGCGGCATCAGCAATCTCTCTTTCTCTTTCCGGGGCAATAACTATTTGCGCGAAGCGATGCACGCCGTATTCCTCTACCACGCCATAGCGAAAGGCATGGATATGGGCATTGTGAACCCTTCGACAGCTGTACAATACGATGATATAAGCGCCGAATTACGCAGTCTTTTGGAGGATGTAATCCTGGCGCGCCGTGCGGAAGCGGTGGACGAATTGATCACCTATGCGCAGAACCAACAGCCACAAACACCCGATACACTTGAAAAGAAACAAGAGATATGGCGCGAAAGCCCGGTCGGCGAACGACTGGAGCAGGCTTTGATGAAAGGCCTTACCGATTGGCTGGAGGCCGATATCCAAGAGGCTTTGCAGCAATATCCGCAGGCGGTAGACATTATCGACGGCCCGCTGATGAACGGAATGAACCGGGTCGGTGAGCTTTTCGGGGCAGGCAAGATGTTTCTCCCGCAGGTAGTGAAGACAGCCCGTACGATGAAAAAGGCGGTTGCCATTCTGCAACCGGTCATTGAAAAGCAGAAAGCCGCCGAGGCCTCCTCGAAAGCCGGTAAGGTATTGTTTGCCACCGTGAAAGGTGATGTGCATGATATCGGCAAGAACATCGTCTCTATCGTCCTCTCCTGCAACAATTACGAAGTGATCGACCTGGGTGTTATGGTGCCGGCAGAAGAGATTATCCGCAAAGCCATCGAGGAAAAACCCGATCTGGTGTGCCTCTCCGGCCTGATTACCCCCTCGTTGGACGAGATGGTTCAGGTAGCCGACGCGATGCAGAAAGCCGGTTTGCAGATTCCGTTGATGATCGGTGGAGCCACGACCTCTAAGTTGCATACGGCTGTGAAGATCGCTCCTCATTATAACTATCCGGTGATCCATGTGGTCGATGCGTCGCAGACTCCATTGGTGGCTGCCAAACTATTAAATCCCCTGACACGCGATGCTTTTATCGAAGAATTAAACAAAGAGCAAGAAGCCTTGTGTTTGGGCGTAAACCAGAAAGAGATTTCTCTTCTTTCTTTGCAAAAAGCGCGTGAAAACCGAATTTCAATCGACTGGCAAACCTATTCGCCTGTCGAGCCTCAACAGAAAGGAATCCAGGAAATTTCCTATATCCCCGTGGAAGAGGTCATTCCTTATATCAATTGGACCTATTTCTTTTCCGCCTGGAAGTTAGGCGCCTCCTATGCGGAGATCACCCGTTTGCACGGTTGTGATGCCTGTCGTGCCTCCTGGCTCTCCTCGTTTCCGGAAGAGAAAAGAGGCAAAGCGGCTGAAGCGATGCAGCTCTATAAGGATGCCAACCGCCTGTTGGATCGCCTTGTCGGACTGAAAGCGGAATATTGCAAGGCGGTTTACGGCCTCTTTCCAGCTTATAGTGAGAACGATACGCTCTATATAGGCGAGGAGTCATTCCCGATGTTGCGTCAGCAAGCCAAGCGCGACGAAGCGGTTTGCCGCTCGCTGGCCGACTATGTGATGCCGCGAACAGAAGGCAGAACCGATTATGTGGGCGCCTTTGCCGTAACCGGAGGAGCCGGCATGGATTACCTGAAGCAACAGTTTGAAGCCGATGGCGATACCTACAATGCCCTGTTGTTGCAAACAGTAACCGACCGCCTGGCCGAGGCCACTGCCGAGTACCTCCATAAAAAGGTACGAACGGAGTTCTGGGGATATGCCCCCGAGGAGTCTTTACCGGTGGAAGAGCTATTCAAAGCGCACTACCAAGGGATCCGTCCGGCCATTGGTTATCCATCCTTGCCCGATCAGGGACTGAACTTCACGATTGACCGCCTGTTGGATATCTCCCGCATCGGCATTCGCCTGACGGAGAACGGTGCCATGTTGCCGACAGCCTCTGTCAGCGGACTCTATATCGCCCATCCTGAAGCCGATTATTTCCTCATCGGAGCCATTGGCGAAGACCAGCTTGCCGACTATGCCTCCCGCCGTCGTCTCTCCGAGGAGGAGGCACGTAAGATGGTGAATAAATTATGAATTATGAATTATGAATTATGAAAAGTCGCGAATTCTCATCATTCATCATTCATCATTCATAATTCATCATTCGTCACTAAGAATCAGGTTTCTCCATGCCACCTTAATGCCGCCTCCGTCGTGGATCTGCAACGCGATACGTCCCTGGCCTTTGCCTATCTTCTCGTCTGTCAGGTCGATCATCGGATGGCCATTCAGCCATGTTTTTATGTTGTCGCCGGCAACCTTGATACGCATCGTGTTCCAGTCGCCCACTTTCAGGTGTTCCTCCTGTTCTTTCGTAATCTGTGCGATCCAGCCGCGCCCGTACGATTCGTAAATGCCGCCCGTTCCGTGTCCCTTTGGCGCTACTTCAACCTGCCAGCCGTTCACTTTCACCTTCTCTTCAATGAAAGAACGGATAAACACGCCGGAGTTACCGTCGGCCTCCTGTTTGAATTCAACCGTCAGGTCGAAGTTGTCGTAGTAATCACGCGTGGCCAGGTAGCCATATTGTTTGTCGGGTCCGCTCTCACAATACAATAAACCGTTTTTTACATACCAGAGTTCCGTTCCGTAGGCTTCCCATCCGTGTAGGTCGATGCCATTGAAAAGCAACCTCTCTTTGCTTGGTTTATGTGGAAGCTCTTTGATCTTGATATTGCGAAACGAGGCGGGGTCGCCATGATCCTGCAGGCAGATTACTCCCTTCTTGGCCAAACCATATTCCGGAGCATTCGCCCATTTACCACTGTTCTTACGGCTATGCCAGTCGTCTGTCCAGGCCTCAAACTCAAGGATCTTTTGCCCGTTCAACCAATGTTCCACATGGCCATTGTCGAAAACGATCTTCGAGTTGTTCCATTTTCCGTACGGATTCACCTTCATTTTCGACTGGTCAGGCAGATACATCGCATAGTCGACGCCCAACTTTTGCCATTCTTCCAATTCACCTTCGAAATTAGGCACATCCAATAGTTGATATTCTGGCCCGGTCACGTATGGCACTTTGTATTGCGGGCGTTCCACCACATGATACAACATGCCGCTATTTCCCCCCTTCGTCAGTTTCCAGTCCCAGGAAAGCTCGAAGTTCTCATACATCTTCTCGGTCACGATATAGCCGTTCCCATCGCTTCCCTTACCTACCGCCTGAATGCAACCATCTACCACATGCCAGGGTTCAGTCAGCGTGGTTCCGTTGTAATCCCGCCAGCCTTGCATGGTTTCCCCATCGAATAATAGCTGCCATCCTTCGGCTTTTTCTGCTTCCGTCAGCGTGTTGTGTTGTGAACTGATACAAGAAGGGAAAAGAAACCCCGCTGTGGTCATGACGGTGATGATTTTGCTGATTTGTTTCATGTGTTTGTATTTTAGATTTTTACTTATGTTTGAGAATTACAAAAATACCATAAATAGTCGATTAATTGAAATTAACGTAACTATTCCCCCTCTTATTCATCTACGGGATTTATAGTGTTCTATCAAAATTGTTATTTCTGTCGGCGTTATTTTTGTCGAGAGAATTTGCAGGCGACCATGCTCAGCCAGCAAATTGCTTGCATTATCCTAAAAAAGACTTAAACTGACAAAATGGTTTAAACCTTCGGGAAGTTTGTCTGTTCTATATATGGACGACTGTCGAAATGGCAGGAGGATTCGAAATGAGTACATTGTTATGCACAGTACTGTTAATCCCCGTTAAGCGGAGCCTGTAAGGCGTTAAAAGAGTTGAAAAAGGAGGTGGAGTAGGGAATAACAGCACGATTTTTGAGTTTATTTGTGCATAAATAAAATGTTAAAATTAAGTGTTTAATTAAAAGATTGAAAGTGTATGAAGAAAGCGTGGAAGAATCTATTAGGGGTTGTGGCAGTAGCAGCTATTAGTGTAGGTGCCGCTATTGGTACGAGTTCATACCTGACAAATAAAAAATTGTCGGAGCCGACCTATTCGGTGGACTCGGAATATGGGTTTAAACA
The DNA here is from genome assembly GCF_029893085.1 of Parabacteroides sp. PFB2-10. GTDB lineage: Bacteria > Bacteroidota > Bacteroidia > Bacteroidales > Tannerellaceae > QVMG01. Next base: position 41,251 of record NZ_JARXWI010000013.1, on the reverse strand, counting down.
ACAACCATTTCATTATGCCAATTATAACACCGTGGCTGCAGAGAATATCGATTTTACGGTAGCTGCGGAGAACTCGGTGCATGCTGTTGTGCATATTAAAGCAACGGCCAAAGCGCAGCAGCGTAGCGGAAGGCAATATGTACATCCGCTGGAAGAATACTTTTTTGGCTTTGGCGGTCGCGGACAGATGCAACCGCAACCCCGTGTGGGTTCGGGCTCGGGCGTGATCATCTCGGTAGATGGCTATATTATGACCAACAACCATGTGATCGACGGGGCAGATGAATTGGAAGTGACCCTGAACGATAACCGGAAATTTTCGGCGAAAGTGATCGGGGCCGATCCGCAAACCGATATTGCCCTGATTAAGATTGAGGCAAACGACCTGGCAACGATCCCGTTTGGTGACTCGGAAGCCCTGAAAGTGGGTGAGTGGGTATTGGCTATCGGTAACCCCTTCAACCTGACATCGACGGTGACCGCCGGTATTGTCAGCGCCAAAGGACGTGGTGGTATCACCCGCACGAATGGCGGAATCGAGTCGTTTATCCAGACAGATGCAGCGGTGAACCCGGGTAATAGTGGGGGCGCCTTGGTGAATACGAAAGGAGAACTGGTGGGTATCAATACCGCGATCTATTCGGAAACCGGAAATTTTGCCGGATACTCCTTTGCGGTGCCTATCAGTATTGCCGGAAAAGTAGCGGCAGACCTGAAACAGTACGGCGTGGTGCAACGGGCTATTATGGGGGTTTCTATGCTTGATATACAAAATATGCCTTTCTCTTCGGATGAAAAAGTGAAAAAAGACAAGGAAAATCTGAAGGTGACGGAAGGTGCGTATGTTGCCGAATTTACCGATCGCAGCTCTGCCCGGGAAGCCGGTATGGAAGTGGGTGACGTGATTGTTGGCGTGAATAATGTAACTATCCGTACGGCAAGCGCATTGCAGGAACAGATTAGTAAGTATCGTCCGGGTGATAAGGTGAAGGTTGAAGTAGACCGTTATGGTAAGAAACAAACCTTTACCGTAGAGTTGCGAAATGCGCAGGGCAATACGGAGGTGGTGAAGAACCGTGGTGATGTGGCCGATGTGTTGGGTGCTGCCTTTAAGGAACTGACAGATAGTCAGAAAAGACAATATGGTATTCGATATGGTATCGAGGTGACCGGTGTTTCCAATGGAAAGTTTAAAGAAACCGGTATTACGAAAGGATATATTATCATGGTCGTGAATGATCAACGCGTGTCTACTCCGGAGGAATTTGAAAAGATTGTGGAGAATGTGATGAAGTCGACGGATGACCAGGTGTTGTTTATTAAAGGGATGTATCCGAATGGACGTTCGAGGTATTATGCGATCGATTTAGCAGAATAGGCGTTCGTCTTTTGGGTAAAAAGATTGTTAAAGGTACTTAATTGGCTGGATGTGGGGTGCATTCAGCCAATTTATCCGAAAAAAAGTGTAACTTTGCACCCCATATTTTCAATGAAACAAATTGGATGAGACAACTAAAGATTACCAAGTCCATTACCAATCGCGAAAGCGCTTCCCTTGATAAGTATCTCCAAGAGATTGGGCGTGAAGATCTTATCACGGTGGAAGAGGAAGTAGAATTGGCACAGGCTATTAAAAGAGGAGACCGTAAAGCATTAGAGAAATTGACAAGAGCCAATTTGCGTTTCGTTGTTTCTGTTGCAAAGCAATATCAAAATCAAGGCTTAAGTTTGCCCGACCTGATTAATGAAGGCAACCTGGGTTTGATTAAAGCGGCAGAAAAATTCGACGAGACGCGTGGTTTTAAGTTTATTTCTTATGCGGTATGGTGGATTCGCCAGTCTATTCTGCAGGCGTTGGCAGAGCAGTCACGTATTGTTCGTCTCCCGTTGAATCAGGTAGGTTCGCTGAATAAGATCAGCAAAGCCTTCTCGAAATTCGAACAGGAAAACGAACGTCGTCCTTCTCCCGAAGAGCTGGCAGATGAATTGGATATCCCTGTTGATAAGATTTCCGATACCCTGAAGGTGTCCGGACGTCATATCTCGGTGGATGCTCCGTTCGTGGAAGGCGAAGACAACAGCCTCTTAGACGTACTTGTGAACGATGATGCTCCGATCGCCGACCGGTCGTTGATGAACGAATCATTAGCTAAGGAGATTGATAGAGCGCTTGCTACATTGACCGAAAGAGAGTGTGAGATAATCAAAATGTTTTTCGGTATTGGCTGTCAGGAAATGACATTAGAAGAGATTGGCGACAAATTTGGCCTCACAAGAGAGCGCGTCCGCCAGATCAAAGAAAAGGCAATCAGAAGATTGAGACAAGGAACACGTAGCAAGCTCCTAAAAACTTATTTAGGGTAAAACCTCTTCAAAAGAAATTATTTGTGCTGCCATCCCGTTGAGGGGTGGCAGTTTTTTTGTTCTTATCCCTTCTTTTTCAGCGGACGAGAGGCTCCCAGGTGGGTGCTTCGGACTATAAATGAAGCGAAAGAAGTGTGAAATGATCAATTTGTAGAGAAAACCAATGATAAATCGCTGGTTTTTTTCGTATTATCAAATAAAATGCCTTCCTTTGTAGAAGGATAAGTGTGGAAATTCATTGGCTGTATTTTTAATTTAACAGGTAAGTGTACAAACTTTATTGAATATAAGGGGGAAATTTTTTGTTATTGTTTGATGAAGGGTGTATATGGTTCTATAATAGAGCGTATTAATGAATAATGCTTACAATAAGAGTAGGGGTATATTGCATGTGTTGATTTTTATACTATGGAGTTTTGTTCCGCTTCATGCTGAGCAAAAAAAAGAGATTCTTGAATCAGGTGCTCAGGAAGTAAAAGAAAAGGAATCTCCTCTATTAGCCTTTAAAACAAACAGTTTACGTTGGATCGGATTCACATCGGAGTTCAAGCATACCGCTTTTACCCCTAATCTCACAGTTGAATATTTCATTTCTTCCCAGTGGTCGCTACAAGCGTCTGCGATGTACGCGTATTGGAATTACGGGGCTGAGCGAACATTTTGGGGCGTTTCTGGTTATAGTATGGAGCCACGTCGTTGGTTGATGGGGAATAAAAATACCGGGCTTTATGTCGGGGCATTTATAGGAGCCGGAGATTACGATGTGCGCAATAAGAGTAAAACAGCAAATGCGACCCGCCCAACGGATAATTATACCGGAAAATATTGGCAGGCTGGGCTTTCTGTTGGATACTATTGGACTATTTATAAAGGATTAGGTGTTGAAACAGGCGTTCGCGCGGGATATAGAGATTCTAACGCGCGCGCGTATGAGTGGAGCGATCCTGATAAATTTTATATCGGAGAAGAAAAAGCGAACAAATGGGGAGTCATGGAGTGGAATATCAGCCTGGCTTACCGATTTTAGGGGAAAGATATCAGTGATTCATGATATAATTGAATGCAAGTAAGGAATCGATTTTTAGTAATAGGGTTATTTGTCTTTGTTCTTTTTATGATTGCTTGCACGGAAGCTACGTTGCAAGAGAAGACTAAGGAGACAAAAGGCATACTGCATGTTTATCCCGAGTGGGAAGAACAAGAGGTAACCCCTGTGCTTAATACCCATCTCTACCAGATGGAGGCGACCCCCTTACACCTGGAAACCGCTTCGTCGGAATATAGTATCACTACCGAAGCAGGCATTTATTCCCTTATCAGCCATAACACCAATACCTTGGGTCTCGACTTTACGGATCTCGATGATTACCATCAGGCGAAAGCAACCGCTATCCGGGTCGATCAGACAAAAACTGACGCCAAAGAACTCCTCCCTTCCGAAAACGCCTTCCGCCTGGCAGTGGAATCAGCCATGGTTACTGCCGAAGAGGAAACAATCGTACATTCCCGGATGTATGCCCTGACAAGAACGCTTTTCCTACAGTTTAGTGTTACAAATGGCGATGAATATCAGCGCATAAGTGGTATGCTCGAAGGTGTTTATTATGCTGTTTACCTGGCGACCGGACTGCCCGTTGGCGATGAGACCGACTGGAAGATCCCTTTTGACATTGAACTAAGCGAGGATAATACGGCTACGGCAGTTATTCACCTATTGGGACTCTATAATCCGTCCAATGGAACGCATTATCATAACAAGATGCATGTGGTACTCGAAGACGACGAATCGAACACTTATTGGGCAGAGGTCGACCTGAGCGAGGTTATAACCGACATACTGGACAGCAACAAAGGTGATATACCAATCGATATTCCCGTTGAGATTGAGGTAGAGCTGGAGGTGATCGACGGTGGCCTGACAGCAACGGTTAAACCCTGGGAAGAGGGAAAAGGTACGGGAGATATAACAGAATGATGAAAACTAAACGATTCATAGTAGCCTGTTTTGGCATCTGCGCCCTGTTCTCTTGCGTGAAAGAGGAGACGGCACCGGTGCCCTCTTGCGCTAAAATAACGCTGGGGGTGAAAACTGATGCCTATGAATCGCGTGCCTCCGTCAACGATCTCTCCGACCTGGCCAAGATGGGCGACCGGATAGGCATCTATGCCATCACCGATTGGTCGCTACCGGCGGTGATGCCCCATGTGCGCACAACTGCTGTCGATACAGAGACAGGCAGGCTTCAGTGGGAAGGAACCTATTATTATCCCTACCGCGAAGAGGTACGTTTCTACTCCTATTATCCGTATGCGCCGACCGGCGAAGCAGGGGCGAACTATATGGAAGAGCAAACGGGAGCCGCTCCGTTACTTCACTTCACCCTGACAGGCGAGGAAGACCTGATGTATGCCGATCCGGTGGTCGGATCCGACAATAAAATACCGGCCTCTTTAGCCTATAACCATCTGTTGAGCCAGTTCCATTTTGTCTTGATCGATGAGGGTGACTTTAGCGAAACGGCCATAGAAAGTATCACATTCAGGGATGTCAATACCTCTTCTGTCTTGTATATCGAAGATGGCAATTTGGGTGATTGGTCTAATCCGCAACATATTGCTCTCCCCTCTTCCTATCCCGTGAAGATAACGGGCACAGAGGAGAAGCCACAGAAGATTGCCGGCAGCCTGATGTTGCAACCCGGATTGCGACAGTTCTATCTGGACATCGCGACCGACAACAAAGGCATATTCCGGGATGTATGCATAACCCCTCTGGGTGAATCCACTTTTGCCGCGGGGCATTCGTATGAGATCACCCTGACGTTCCGGAAAAAAGAGGAAGAGATAGAGGTGGATATAGAAACGACCGCCTGGGTCACCCCCTGGAAAGAGGGAGGCGAAGGATCGGGCACGATAGATAGATAAGCGTAAAAACAACTATAAAAGAAGAAAATAATAAAAACAAGTAATAATTTAAAAAAGAATGATCATGAAGAAAAGTTATTTATGGATGGTAGCCGCCATAGGAATGGCTACGGCATGGACCGGTTGCTCAAAGGATGACAACGGTTTTGACAACACGCAGGAGGTAGCAATTATGGCTAAATCCAAAGCGTTGACCTTGGAGGTGGAAACAAAAGCACCGTTTGAAGGGGCGATTAGCGGCACCAACAATTTAACCGCAAGGGTGTTGGTCTCTAAAACAGAAGATAATTATTCAGCGCTCCATACAAACGGGACGATGACATTTACGGCTAATGGAGAAACACCTGTCGCTTTTGCCTCTATCGAAACCGGTGGAAACAAATCTTTTCCCGGGGATCAGACCATCTATATGGTGGGGCTTTATCCGGCTGCCATTGGCACCGGCGGATGGAGCACTTTTGGAACAGCAACGACTCACCCGATTGACGGGAAGAGCGATATTATGACAGCGGCGCAAGTGAGTACCAGTAAATCTGCAGCAACGGGCACGACCCCTTCTTATCCTACGTTAGCCTTCACACATAAGCTGACAAAACTGAATATATTGGTGGTGGCAGGCGGTGATGATGCTACGGCTAAAGCAGAAACATCTGCTGCCTGGGGCAAAATCACCGATCTTAGTTTAACGCAGGCAAAGGGTAGCTCAGGGCTTGCTGCGGTAAATACGATCGCAACCGTGACTTTCTCTACAAACGCTGTTACATTCGGTACTACCGGAACTATTCCTTTCTACAAAGCAGGTGCAACTGCCTATCATGCTAAAGATACTGTTGTTGCCAATTTGGGAGAGAAAAGTATTGAAATCCCCACTGCAGCAGCACGGGTGGCTTATTCATTGGTAACACCGGTTACGCTGTCTGGTACAGACGCACAAAACGCTTATGTACTGAATATAAAAACAACGACTGCCACGACTGCCATCCCTGTTACAGTACAGCTTACCCCAAAAAATGCTGAAGTAACAAATACGGCGGGATATGCTTTTAATGTTACGCTTACTTTCAAAGGAACAGAAATCAAAGCTACGGCAACAGTGACCGATTGGGTAGCCGGCGGAACAGGAGCAGGTACTATCGAATAAAAAATAAATAAAGAACAATTTAAATACATACAAAAATGAAAAAGTATTTAGTATTCGCATTATCCATTTGTCTGTTGAGTGCCTGTAACTCGGGAGATAATGAACTGATACCCGAAGAGACCGATCCGGTAGCGATCACCCTAAGCGCCAAAAGCCTGGCGATTGGCGTAGAGACAAAGGCACCGTATATGGATACAACGCCGGGAACAACTGCGAATTTGACAGCACGGGTTGTTTCTTCAGCAACATCGCTTGAGTATAAGTCTCTTTATTCAAACGGAAAAATGATTTTCATAAGCTCTGAAGGAACGCCTACTGCGGTAGGTTATGAAACTACTCCTTCCACTACCACCTATTATCCAGGGAGTAATTCAGCTATCTATTTCAGCGGATTCCATCCGTATGATACATGGACGCTTCCTGCTTCGGATGCTAGCGGTGATGCTGTTAAAAAAGCCTCTTTTACCTTTACCGGTAAAGAAGATGTAATGTATGCCTGGCAGGTATCCAATACAAAAGATGCTGCTCTTGGTGGAACTGTTCCTAATCTGGAATTCAATCACCTATTGACCCTGTTGAATGTGTCTGTGAAAGCGGATACTGATGGGAAAGCTGCTTGGGGGAATATCACAGGGATAGATTTAATAAAAGCTGGAGGAGCAGCGGTAGAACCGCTTAATACGGTAACAGTAACGATGGCAACAAAGCCGGCAGAAGGCACCCCTATACCAGCCGTGGTTCCTTCCAAAAGTGGATCAACAACGGTCGTTATCCCCTTCTATCATACGGGAACAGATGTTGCGGTTTCAGAAGTAGAAACTGGTGGAGATGGAGATAAAGTTATAACATTGGGCACTAATTTCCCTGACTCTCCTAACGCTTACGCTATGGTGGCACCCATCACAGCAACCGGAACAGCTGATTTTACATTAAAAATCTATTCTTCTACTTATACGGGAGGTCGTGAAGTAAAGATAAATTTAAGGCAAAAGGATGCGCCATCTACTGAATTTACGGGATCTACCCAAGGTAAATCTTTTGAGATCGCATTAACATTCCAAGCAACAGGCATTACGGCTACGGCTACTGTAGCGGAATGGGTTGCATCGGGCGGCGCTGCGGTAGATGTAGAATAAGTAGTAAACTTATAGCGTGAAAAAGGGTAGACACATACTATTTCTTTGTTTGATGGGATTAGGGCTCTTGTCTGGTTGTTCAGACAATGACCCTGACTTCATCGGAGGCAATACGGGGGCGGAGATTGTCGCCAGTGCTACCTCCCTGCGTCAACCTTCCGTCGAGACCAAAGCGCCCTATAACGAGACGAGCCCGAGCGTGGATAGTCCGTTAAAGGCGCGGGTACTTGCCTCGAAAACCTCCGGTGATTATACGGCGTCAACCGGCAAGCTTCATGCCGACGGCACGATGACCTTCACAGGGGCAGGAAGAACACCGTATGATACGGAAGGATTTTCGGGAAAGAGTTTTTATGAACTCGATGGCTCTTCGCTTTATTTCTGCGGCCTCTATCCAGCTACCGGCTGGAGCGCTTCTCCGACTACCACCGCCTCTTTTACCTTTACCGGTAAAGAGGATGTGATGTTTGCCCTGCAAACCTCTTCGGACATCTCGCAGGCGGCGGAGAAGCCGGAATTTACATTCAACCACCTGTTGACAAAGCTGCATATCACACTGGTAACTGAAAACGCTGGTATACCGGCGGCTTGGGGAGATATTACGGATTTACAATTGACGAATACCAAAAACAAAGTAACCGTATCATTGGGTGCTGCGAATATGGGAGCAGCGGTTCCCGTGAACTCCGCCTATTCGGTAGACAATAGTATCAGCACGCTAAGCGCACATCTGGTAGCAGACGATACACCGGTTTCAAACTATTCTACCGGGATCCCTATCGCCCTGAAGAGTGATGATCTGGCACCACAAGCTTATATCCTTGCTGCGCCGGTTACGGCAGGTGACGGCAATGAATATACGTTGCGCATTAAGACCTCCAATGGAAGCGACAAAACAATTGGACTGGATCTGAAAACGGAGAGTACTCCCTTTGAAGGATCTACGCAAGGCCGTTCATTTAATGTCACCTTGAACTTCCGGGGAAACGAAATCAGCGTCGAGGTGGCTGATTCCGATGATATAACAATCGGCGAGTGGGCTACCAGCCTTGTGTTGCAAACGATTATGCTTACCATGTACAGAAAAAAAGATGCGGAAAACATGCTATTCGCCCTGGATGTACTCAATAAGATCAACGCAAATAGTTTTTCGCATACATACAAGTATTTTGGCTTGTATGGTGTGAACGATGTAACCCACGATATGGAGTTTGATGTGGCAGTGCTGACCACTGCGGGTCTGTTATCCAGTTTCAAGACGGGGCAGCATGTTATGTTCGACATGAAGAAACTGATTCGCAAATGGGATACGTACCACGGCGACCCCACCGACCCCAATGATCATGATGACCCAACCAGGCAATCTACTGTTGTCCTGAAGAATTATCAAGAGAATTGGGATCTTGTGTCAGCCAAACAGACGATCAAGACAGGCGATCATCCGGGAATCGACTGGGAGAAATGGGCAAGTGAAGGAGGCTATGAGATAGATGATGTAGACGGCACCACGTCTGCCACACTCCCCGCTGTCGATGGCTTTCCGACTCTTGAAGGAGGAACGACCAACATCAACCCATCGGATGTGCTTACCAACCCAGGAACGCTTATCATAAGAAAAAAATGATGATGATGAACCGTAATATATATATCGGATTATTCCTGTTTGCAACTCTGTTATGGGGTTGCGACAAAGAACAAGCAGAGGAGCCTACACCACCGGACAACTCGCGTAAGATCGGTTTATATGTAGATGCCGACCTGACCAAAGCGGAGGTTACGACTACGGCCGACCAGATACTCTCGCTTGGCATTATCGGTTACTCAACGGGAACGGACGATTTTAATGGTAAGACAGCGCCCAACCTATTCGATAACGCGCTTGCCGAACGAATGGTTGTGAATGAAGAGACCGGTGAGTTATCATCCTGGAGTTACACCCCCATAGCCTATTGGCCCGCCAACCCAGCGATAAAGAATACCTTCTTCGCTTATTCACCCCATCAAGAGAACTTTCCGAAAGGATCGTTCGCTGTTGTTCCTGAGAAAATAAAAGAATTGGAAGAAGAGGATACTATAAGCTACCCCTATTTAATTTACAGCGTACCGGAAAATATGAGCGAGCAGATCGACCTGCTCTATTCGGAATATAATGCGGATGTGCAAAACATCAACTACGAAAAAAACAATGGCAGCGTGAAGTACAACATGAAGCACGCGCTGCTCTGGCTTCGCTTTATGATTGCCCCTTTGGTAGAGAATGATGATCCTTTACCGAACGAGGTCGAACGCTACGAAGTCACCGAATTTAATATGACAGCGGGACGCATTATCAATACCGGCCGGTTTGATATGGCTACCGCCACCTGGACCAATATACCCGAATTGAATGATGATGAAGGATACGAACCCGCAGACTACGCGTTCGACTACCTATGGGAAGATCCGTTGATGGTAGATGCCGGTGCATTAGAGCCTATGGGTGGAAGAGATTATGCAAATTGCCTGATGATCATTCCGCAGAATATCGAGCTTAGTAAGAATTTTACGGCGGTAAACGTCGCGTTCATCCATCACGATGCCTCGGATTCCCCATCGAATACGGAACATTATATAACGATGCCTTTCCCTGACGTGAAGCTGAATAAGCCGGGCTATGTGATGACATTCATTGTGAAGTTATCCATCTCGGGGGCGTGGATTGAATTTCAGAGTAGTAACCCCATAGATGAATGGCTGGAAGATGAGACACTACGGGAGATTGAGGGATTTTAATAATTGGATATGAGACAAACGCTCTATATAATCGCCTTATGCTGCCTGACGCTGCTCTTTGGATGCAACGATGAGGAAGATACACCCATTCCGACAAAGAGACCCGAAAAGGCACGTGTTGAGTTGAGCGGTTCTTTGCCGGCTCCGGGTATCCCCACGCGCGCCGATGACGAGTATAACGATCCCGGTGGTATGATTCATCCCATTCCAAACAGCGACGGGCTCCCGCCCTATCAGTTGAAAATAGGGATCGTGACGATAGAGTTTGGTTCTTACGAAAATAATACTCCCCCTACCGTCGCGGAATGGAATGACCCGACTACTTACCTTGACTACGGGTTCTTCGGGGGGCAATCCCCAAACGACAAACCTGGAAATTATACCGAAGAAGCATCCGATGACCCTATAACCCCCGATCCTCATGCCGGTGCCACCGGCCCTACCGTTTGGACGGGAAATATCGAATATACCAACCGTAAGGGAGATGCCATTCAACAGGTTTTTTACGACGAGATGGGGATCTACTATTACATGGTGGCATTCTATCCCTATCATGCTATCTATGATATTGAAAACGTTGAAGAGGATGAGAATGGAACCATCATCTGGGATGATGTTTTAGGGGCGGCGGTAGTCTTCGAGGTAGACGGAAGTCAGGACATCATGGCTTCGACTATGGGAGGAGGAAATATTGAGCATCCCTTCACTGAGGCACTGACCTTTTCGCACAAGCTCACCGCCTTGCGGTGTCATTTCTTTGCCGAGAGCGCACTGGCGAAAAGTCTTTATGGCACCATCGACTCCGTGAAACTTATTAATCAGCCAAAGAGAATAGGATTGAATATAGGTAAACAGGCTGACGCAGGTAAATATGATGATGAGCTTTTCGACGCGGAGCGGGGATTAACCACCGAATACCCGGCAGTTCGTCCCAAAGACACGAACGGTAATCCGGTGACAGGCTCTTTGTCACTACCTACTACCTACGCTACGGCCGCAGCGGTGGAATTCGGCTATATGCTTGCTATGCCTGCGCAAACCTATACGTTCAGTATATTTACTTCCATCCGAGGTAAGAATAATCCGGTGTATGTTACTTATGACTTCGATCCGGAGAAGACTGGCGTCATGCCGTTAGCAGGGAAAATATATAACCTGGCCTTCAAATTATTAGAAACGGCGGAGATCCGACTCGAAGCGGCCGAGGCGGAGGAATGGTGGTTCGATCAGCGATACGATTAACAGATTTGAGATATGAAGATGAAAACGATACGATATATAATATATGCTTTGTTGCTGTTGGTCCTCTTCGCAGGATGCAGTAAGACGGAGCTGCCGATCGAAGAAGAGGAGCTGGTTGCTATCGAACTGGTGGGGTTAAACGGATCGGTACAGGTGTCACGTGCCGGTATCGATCCCTCGTTAACCGCGATTGAAAACGCTACCATTATCGTGTTTGACGGAACCGAGGATAAGGTGCTTCATCGCCGGACTATCAAGTATACCGACGGCGAGAGAGTATATTTAAAAAGGGGCGGTACCTACCGGGTATTTGTTATCGCTAACCTCGTCGATGCCAACTGCCCCGACGACTATACGGCGGAGACCTATTTCGATGATGTAACCAATATAGCTCACCTTAACAATAAATACTTTATCTCTTCGGCAGAACCAGGTAAAGCACCTACTAAAATGCCGATGATCAGTGGTTCCAAAACCAGTCCGTTTGCAGTAGTTACATTAAACAATCCAATCCAGACAACGACTGTTACACTCAAACTGCGCAGCCTGTATTCCAAAATGGAAGTTAATATATACAATCTGGTGGATGCTTCGGGAAATAATCTTTCCAGTGTGGAATTGCTCTCGTGCTATTCAAACAATCTTCCCGCCTACTCCTGGATCGTCGAACGTCACACGACCATTGATGAAATTGGAGCTAAAGATGATTATCCCCAATCCCTTACGCCTGTTACTGCAGGTTACAACCGCTCTTCCCTAACTGATATTCGCCGCGTTGTTAACCACCCCATCGAGGAACAACCTCCTAATAGATATGAATGGCATTACCTTGAAGTCTATTGTCTCGAGAACCGTAGGGGAACTGTTGCGAATTTGAATGCGAAAGATCGAAAGGCAAAGGCTCCTAAATTCGCCTTTGAATTCAATTTTCAGGGAAATGCTGAAGATAACGAGGTGCTTCAAACCTACGTGCTTGTTGGTAAGGGATACGAAAATAGTACTCCATTGTATGGTAATTTTGATATCGATCGTAACTGTATATACAGAGTAAACGTTTATGTGGACGGTGTTTCCAATGTGCAGGACGATTCTCGCCGGATGTATCTGAATGTGGTAATAAGCGGAGATCTGGAATCACCGGAAGATGGAGAGGATATATATGAGTTTTAATACTGTTGAGTAATGAAGACAAACCTATATATACGGAAAATATGGATGGCTATCCTTGCTTTGTGTGCCTTGTCGTGCGCGCAAGAAGAAGGTATCTATAAGAATAATGAAAAAGGGAAACCGGAAAACAACCCTTCTGCCCGTTATTCCTTCATCGTGTCCGGAGGACGCAGCCAGACAAAAGGGGAAATGCCCGATACGCGTGCCACGTTGAATCTGGATACGTATGAGTATTGGTGGGACAAGGGAGATCAAGTGGTTATGTCTGTCACGAAGGTGAATGAGCCAGTAAATATTGTTTCAGGCTTCAAAAATATGGAGCTGACAGCAATGAATCTGGAGCCTGCCCTGCGTACCACTTTTCTAACTGATCTTGTTCAAGTCCAATACCAAAACTTAATGGATGCGGGAACCCATTTCGACTTTTACTCTTTCTTTCCCCATAACATCAATGGCCTGGCTTCTGCTTCTTTCCCTTCTACCCTGCAATTCACGATGCTGAGTTCCTACACCATCGCGTCCAATACATTTGTACCGGCGAAGTATGCACCCATGGTTGCTGTTGTAAAGAATGAAGAACCGGAGATATTTTTCCCCGAAGGCGATGTAGACCCTGTTTATCAGTTGGGCGGACTGCATTTCGACTACGAGCATATCCTCTCCTATGCAGCCATCGAGATGGATGTACGGCTTATGCCGGATGCCGTCACTTCTATTACCATGACGGTTGGAAGCAGCACAAGCGATGCAACCCGTATCAATGGCACTATGCAGTACAATCCGCTGGATAGCACCTATACACTTTCAGGAGGTTCCAACAGCGTGACTGTCAATATATCGGATGGCGGCCTTACCGCAGGCGATGGAAGCGCAGTGTATATCCCTATGCCCGTGAAAGATCTATCCGGACAAACATTAACATTCACATTCACTACGGCCTCCTCCAGTAATGCTTACAAAACATTATACACCACCTCCGGAGTAAACTTCGAAAGAGGCAAGATTCACCGGATCCGTCTGGCTCCCGCGGCACAATATGCAGCAGGTACAAGTTTTACGGTTTCTAAATCCGGCTACTACTATATCGAAGCCTGGGGAGGTGATGGAGGTAAAGGCGGAAAAGGAGAGAGGTCTTCGAACACTCAAAGAGATGGAGGAAAAGCGATAAAAGCGTCCGGGTTATATAAATTAGAGAAAGATACACCATTGTTTATATATGTAGGTTCAGCCGGAGCTAGTATGGCTTCTGGTGATCAAGGATCTGGAACCGGGGCAAATGGAGGAACCAATAATTGGAGTTATGGGAATGGAGGAAAAGGTGGTGATGCCAGTGGAGGTTGGGTAGGCCTTTCAGGCTATAACTATGCCGGAGCAGGAGGAGGAGGCGGAGCAGCTACATTCGTGCTTTCATCTAACGCATTGAGCGGAACATTAATTTGCTCCGGCGGTGCAGCAGGCAGTGGTGGTGGTAGTGGAAATTCAACAGGTACCGGCAGCAGCGGTGGCATGGGAGGTGATGGTAATGCCGACAATGGGGATAATGCCTCTAATAGTGGAGGAGCCGGAGCTACAACAGCGAGTAGCGACACTAATGGTAGTGCAGGAGCTAATGGTGAGACCGGAAGTGGGGTTGCCGCGTGGGGCGGAGCCGGTGGCGGCGGTGGCGGTGGATACCTATACGGAGGAAATGGCGGAGCAAGAGGAAAAGCTGGTGGAGGATCAAACTCCAGAGGCGGCGGCGGTGGCAAAGGTGGCCAGAATTATGTCGCTACTCAAGCGCCCAACCCCGGCCTCACCCTTCCAACCAATACAACACGGCCATCTTCCAACGGATATGTTGTTATCACCTACTTCCGATAAGCAAAGACAAAGGGCTGCCCTCCATTAAAACTCAGATTTTTACGTTTCTCTTCTTCTTGCCTTAAAGGAAGAAAAGTGACCTCTTGTAACTATTCTGCGATTGCTATTGATCTTCCAATCTGGGAAAATGTGAAGGTTTTTTAGTAACAAAATAGTATCCAAATTTCTCCTCCTTAGCAAAGGAGGAGTACCCCGAGGTACGAGGGGGGAGGTGGTTTGGTGTAACTCTATATATGTTATGTTGTTGACAAATATATAAATGATCAAACCACCTCCCCCTCTCTTCGTTCGGGTACTCCTCCTTTGCTAAGGAGGAGAAATTTTGTCACCAAAAATTGTCAATAACACGATCTTCCAATCCTTCCCTTTTTGAAGATTTCCAAAATATCATTTTGCTTTACGCTGCGCTAAGCGAATCGAAGATCGGCCTTAGCCAAATATCATTTTGCTTTGCACTTCGCTTCGCTCGTTAAGCGATTATCAAATTGCTTTACGCTGCGCTAAGCGAATCGAAGATCGGCCTTAGCCAAATATCATTTTGTCAAAAACGCGGGACTTTTTTTCCGAACCGGCAGGGCTTTTTTTACAAACTCCCGGGAGAAACACTTTTTAACGTATGGATTTGTAAGCAAAACGGCCGTTTTGCTTACAATCGATATTTTAACATTTCCTTTATAATTAAATAACTCCAGGATCCCTTCTGATCTGACTTTAGGTATATCCGATCCTCAAAAGAGGTTTTTTCAATAGGTAAATATGCATTTATGTGCAATACAATATGCCATACGATCATCAGTATTTTGCGTGCAATAGCAATAAGCGCTTTTTGAGCCGGCATCCTTCGATGCATATAGGATGTATATTTGGCTCCAAACCATGTGTCTTTAGTCCGTATAGCTCCCCCCCGCTGTCAATGGCTTTCCGACTCTTGAAGGAGGAACGACCAACATCGCTTATTCACTCCATCAAGAGAACTTTCCGAAAGGATCGTTCGTTGTTGTTACTGAAAGAATGGAAGAATTGGAAGAAGAAGAGGATAATCGAAGCTACCCCTATTTAATTTACAACGTACCGGAAAACAACCTTTCCGCCCGTTATTCCTTCATCGTGTCTGTGTGGCTCCCGCGGCACAATATGCAGCAGGTACAAGTTTTCTCTTCTTACCTTACTGGAAGAGAAATTGGTTCTTGTCGCTGTTTAGCTACACCGATTCCCCAGAAGAGAATAGGGGAAGGGGAAAGGGATAGTTAGGAGGAAATGATCAGAACGGATAACCCACAGCAAAGTGCCAGGCAAAGTCTTTGCTGAGTTTTGGATGCAGGAGGGGCCACTGGCGATCGCCGCGTTCTTGCGGGTTGTAGGCTTTCATTCCCGTGTCTAAACGCACTAAGAAGAAGTCGAAGTCGAGTCGAAGCCCCAAGCCGTAAGAGACGGCTATCTCTTTGTAGAAACGTTTGAATTCAAAATTACCATTCGGCTGGTCTTCGTATTTGCGAATAGTCCATATATTTCCGGCATCGATATAGGAGGCCAGTTCAAACTTCCAGAACAGTTTGGTGCGGTATTCCAGGTTGAGATCGAGACGTATATCCCCCACCTGCAAAGCAAAATTGGTCGCCGATGTGCGTGGCATACTTCCCGGCCCCAGGGTACGCACCGACCAACCGCGCACGCTGTTAGCTCCTCCGGAGAAATAACGTCTCTCGAAAGGCATCATCTCGGCATTGCCATACGGGATGGCGGCTCCTACTCCCACATGAAAGGCCAGGCGGTTGCGGTTGTCGAGGATAATTCCCTTGCTGAAATCGACATCTCCCTTCACAAATTGAGAATAATTGATACCAAGCAGTTTATAACGGCCGTTTTTGTCCTTGTCGGCATTCAAAAGAGAAGATAGGCCGTACAATATATTACCGGCTGCTTCGAAAGAGATACGCAATGAATGGGTATTGCGCATACGGTTCTGCGGCGTATAGCTGTTGAACGAGTAGGTATAGCCGGAGGAAACGATAAACTGATCAGAATAATTATACAACACCATGGAAGCCGGCAGGGAATCGATAAAAGAGCTCTGCACACGCGAGAGGAAAACATAATCGACATCCAACAGTTTGAAGGTATGGCGCGCCAGTGCATTGCTCCTATCCTGCCAGATATAGTTCCAGCCTCCCGACACGATCGCCCGTTCATACTCCGGACGCCTCTGGTTGTTATAACTGACCCTCAATTCTGTCGAAGCACGCAGCTTACGTTTGAAATCATGACTGATGAACGGAAAGAGGAAGCTGGGAAAACGGATGGAGGCCTCTCCTCCATACTCCCAATAGCTGTCGAGTCCACTGCCCCGGTTGCCCGAAAGCGATTCGTACGCACCGCGGATACGGGCAGTAAACACTTCGGCACCCTTGAAGAGGTTGCGATGTTGATAGCTGAGACTGGAGGCAAAGCCCAGGTCACCGGCATTATGCGTTCCTTCCAGGTCGACCCCGAAACTCTGCGGTTTGGCCGGTGATGTCAGGATGGTGGCATGCAATTTCAGGGTATCGTTCTCTTCAAATTCCTCAAAGCGGATATTGGTATTCTTCAAGGCATGCAAGGAAGAGAAGGCGGAATAGGTCTGCTCGACCTGTCGCTCGTTATAGATCTGGCCGGGCACTAAGTAGGTGGCATTGCGCAAAACACCGGGGCGGATGCTCTTGCCCGAAATACCATAACGTATATGTATGTTACCGTTTGTCACCGAATCGGTCTGCGTGAAGCGCGAATCGGCATCGAGATCCAGGGCGTTATAGTCGGTCAGGATCGTGACATCCTGGATATAAAACGGGCGGTGAAGCGTATCGACGTATGTCCCGTCGGGTTGATACCGTCTGAATGGGCGCAACACCATGCCCATATCCACCACATTTTGTTGGAAAGAGCTATCGGCCCAATAGGCCAGGTGATCGCGGTTGAAGGCATAGTAGCCATGCCGCCTGAAGAGGGTGGTCAGGCGTTGGCGCTCCTGGTCGAGCAGATCGCGGTCGAAAAGGGCACCCTCTTTGACCAAAGGGGTAAGGCCCTCCGGTGCGGAGCGGAAGGCTGCGGACAAGCGCGAGCGGTGTTGTGGCTGCAAATGGGCAATGCTATCGACGCGCGGATCGTCGAGCTCCATATTGTACTGGCGAATGCGATACGGATCGTTGGATGTGATATGATAGGTAACGGTTGCCTTTTTATGGCGGGACGTATCGACAGAAGCATTTACCTCTGCGTTGATATAGCCTTTATTGTAAAGGAAACGGCTCAGTTCGTCCGCCGACTGTTCGACCAAAGTAGTATCCAGCAATACAGGTTTTTCACCGATTCGACGGAGTTGTTTGTTGACCCAGTTCTTATCGTTGCGGCCAGACCAGTTGTAGACATAAAGCTGCCATCTGACCAATCCGAAGAGCTTAAAATTGGGTTGTTGTCGAAGGTAGGGCTTGAGGTCGGTCGGTTTGTAGTCGGGATTGTCGGAATCGATCTGCACCTTGTCAAGCAGATATTCTCCTTCGCTCACAAATTTAGTAGAGCTACAGGAAGCTAAAACAGCTGCAAATATCAAGCAACAAAGTAAACGCACCAAACCTTTCATCCTTTCTTTGCTTTTAGAAAGCAAAAGTACTGAAATTAAATAATTTCATCTACTTTTGCTGCGTAAAACAGGCAAATATGATAAGCAAAAACAGGGTTAAACAGATCAAATCGTTAGAAAAGAAAAAGCAACGGAACGAGTCGGGGCTTTTTCTGGCCGAAGGAAACAAACTGGTGGCCGACATGTTGCCTGCTTTCGAAGCGGAACTTATCCTTGCCAAATCATCCTGGCTGGCGACGCAGGGTGACCTGCCCGCCCGCGAATTACTTGACGCTGATGAAGAGGATATCCGCAAAGCGAGCCTGTTGAAGAACCCGCAGGATGTGATTGCTGTTTTCCGGCAACCCGACTGGTCGATCGAAGCGGTCGATACGGCCGGTCAGTTGGTACTGGCCTTGGATGGGGTGCAGGATCCCGGCAACTTAGGCACGATCATTCGCATAGCCGATTGGTTTGGCCTGGAGTCGATTGTGTGCAGTCCTGACACGGCGGATGTGTTTAATCCCAAAGTGGTGCAGGCTACCATGGGGGCGCTTGCCCGTGTCAAGGTGGTTTATACCGATCTGGTCGAATGGCTTACGCAGCAAAAGGAGAAGAATATACCGCTATATGGTACATTGTTGGATGGAGAGAATATCTACACCAAGGAGCTTACCGAAACAGGTATCCTTATTATGGGCAATGAAGGGAATGGCATTTCTCCTGAGATAGAGGCCTTGGTGAACGAAAAACTATTTATCCCCAGCTTTCCTGCCGGCAGAGACACCTCAGAGTCGCTCAATGTGGCAACGGCAACGGCCATCGTATGCGCCGAGTTTCGCCGCCGAAGCCTCTAAACCGGTTAGACGGATCACCTGAACCGGATCACCTATCCGGAGATTCTCCGTGGCACTTTCCCATTCGTCCGGATGGAAATTTTCTTTTAAATCGATAGGAACAGGGATTAATACCCCGTCGAAGAAGGCGGTACCGGCTATCTCTTCACATAAAGGATACACACCGCGGAAGCATCCCCGCTCGTCAATTTCCAGGTAATGTAAAGTGTAGACATGGCGATACCAGATAAAATGGGAGGCTATCCGACGCATGAGAGAGGGGTTATTCGGTCGATTCGGCTTCGCCCCACTGGGTTTCAAAAGTGGTGCCGTAGTTATAACGCGTAAGCTTCAGCCCGTCAATATAAATCTTATGATAGGCAGAGTCGTTATTGTTCAGCCAGACATATCCGTAAACACGTTGCACCTGGCGGGTAGGCATAGAGGATAAGGCCAGTTCGTAGTAGCCGTCCTTTTCGATTGTTGCCTGCTCGGTCAGGATCGTATCACGCTGCACCACACTGATACGCAGTTCCGGATGGGAACGCATATCGTCCGGCATACCCCAAACGCGCATACCCAACACAAAGGAGCTGCCCGAAGCATAGTTCTGCTCCGGCTTGATATCGAAAGTAACCCCATTGAACAAGGCTTTAGGTTGGAATACCATAAAGCTGCGGCGAGGCCAGATGTTGACCGAGTCACGGTTCGAGGTAGGAGCAGCATCTGCCTGTATATCACCCAGATCACGGATACGCCGGTTGACATCTGCCAACATACGATCGTACATCTTCATATAGATATCGAGGTTTTTCCCGTACCAAACCAGCGAACTATCATACACCGCCTGCGTAATCTTATGCTTACGGAAGACCGATTCGTATAAGGCAATTTTAGCCGTATCGTTCGAGAAATCTTTATAGTTTATATTGGTTAGGGCATCGGCAATCATCATATCCGTTTGCACCCGCTGCATCTCTTTCTCCGAGAGAATACCGCTCGGTGCCTTGCTACAAGCCAGCCCTAAAAAGAAAAAAGACAATACAAAGAGACACCCACCTCCACTTTTCAGGTGTGAAAGCAGGGTTTTCTGAAAAAAATGAAAGAGTATGTGTTGCTTATTCCACATCCTTTTTTTCTTCTTTCGACAAACTTACCGACAGGGTATGCCGGTAAAACAAGAGTAAGATAAAGACTCCGACGCAAATGGCCGAGTCTGCCAGATTAAAGATCGGACGGAAGAAGACAAACTCCTTGCCTCCCCAGATAGGCATCCAATCGGGCCAGGTCGTTTCAATCAACGGGAAATAGAACATATCGACCACTTTTCCATGCAACCAGGTATCATATCCGCCGCCTTCCGGGAAGAGTGTCGCCACCTGTCCGTAGCTATGATCAAAGATCACTCCGTAGAAAACAGAGTCGACAATATTACCAATCGCTCCGGCAAAGATAAGGGCTATTGTCGCGATAAAGCCCATTTTAAAATCTTTCTTTACCAGTGTGTACAGGTAATAGCCAATGAATCCCACCGCTACGATCCGGAACAGGGAGAGGAATAATTTACTCATCACCTCCATCCCAAATGCCATGCCCGGGTTCTCCGTGAAGTAGATATAGAACCACGATGTGATCCGGATGCTCTCATGCAGCTCCATGTGAGTCTTTACCCAGATCTTCAACGCCTGGTCAAGCAGAAGGAGCAGCATTACAATAAACACTGCTCCCCATCCTTTATGTGTATTGATAAAAGTTCCTGTTGAATTTTTCATTAATTATCTCAATTACGACAAATCTTCCTTGCCAATTGCCTTACCCGCTAAACGAACGGTCTGCCAATTATCAATTTTCAATTATCAATTTTCACTTTGCTCCACCCTGCTTTGCCTCAATACTCAATGTGGCATGCGGCACCGCACGCAGGCGTTCTTTCGGGATCAGCTTACCGGTTTCACGGCAAACACCATAGGTTTTGTTTTCAATACGGATCAAAGCGGCCTGCAGATTCTGGATAAACTTCATCTGACGCTGTGCCAAACGGCCTGCCTCCTCTTTCGACAAGGTGGCGGCTCCCTCTTCCAATACTTTGAAAGTAGGCGAAGTATCTGACACATCATTGCCGTCGGAATTGGTTACTCCCGAGCGCAACAATTCATAATCTTTCTTCGCTTTCTCCAACTTTTCTAATATAATGGCGCGAAACTCCTCGAGTTCAGCATCCGAATATCTTGTTTTCTCTGCCATGGTTCTACTGTTTTCGGTTCAACAATTAATTTTCTTCTCTATATGCAATACTTGTTTACTATATACAAATATAATTCTATTTTCGAGACTCTCTATACCCAAGCGGTATTTATTATACCTTTTCTATCCGAACAGACAGTTGGAAGTCTTCAAAATCGAGTTCGATAGCGTCACTGATCACATCAACAACCTCGATCGATTCGGCCAATACCTGATTGGAAATATAATCGCCAAATGCCTGAACAGCCGCATCCATCTCTTCGGATGAGAGCAGAGTCACCTGAATCTTGTCCGTAATATCAAAGCCACTACTCTTACGCAGGTTCTGAATACGGTTCACTAATTCGCGTGCCAAGCCCTCTTTACGCAGGTCTTCCGTAATGGTGATATCGAGCGCGACGGTCAAACGGCCTTCATTGGCCACCAGCCATCCGGGGATATCTTCGGAGATGATTTCCACATCCGCCAACTCCAGGGTTGCCTCCTGTCCTTCGACGGGTAAGGTAAACGCGCCTTTGGCTTCAAACAGGTTGATATCATCCTGCGTCATCGCCTGAATAGCCGCCGCAAGACTCTTCATAATCTTTCCGTAACGCGGTCCCAGTTTCTTGAAGTCCGGCTTGATCTTCTTCACCAGAATACCAGCCGCATTGTCAACAAACTGCATCTCTTTCACGTTCACCTCATTGAGGATAAGCGCTTTTACGGCTTCGATATGTTCTTGTTGGGTCGCATCCAATACCGGAACCATAATGGTTTGGAGCGGCTGACGCACCTTGATATTCACTTTACGACGCAAGGCCAATATCATAGAAGAGATATCCTGTGCCATCTGCATACGTTCTTCGAGTACTTTGTCGATTTTCGCCTCGTCGTAAGCCGGAAAATCAGCCAGATGCACTGATTCTACCTTCTCGCGTCCGGTAACGCCCACGAGGTCGAGGAATAATTGGTCGCCATAGAACGGAGCAATCGGAGCCATCAGTTTAGCCACTGTTTCCAGACAGCTATATAGCGTCTGATAGGCCGACAATTTATCTTCCGTCATGCCTCCACCCCAGAAACGGCGACGGTTCAGACGCACATACCAGTTGCTCAGGTGATCGTTGACAAAGGTTGAAATAGCCCGTCCGGCACGTGTCGGCTCGTATGTGTCATAATAGCCATCGACATCCTTCACCAGCGAATTCAACAAAGAGAGGATCCAACGGTCGATCTCCGGCCGTTTTTCCCAGGCTACATCGGCTTCGGAGTAGTCGAATCCGTCCACATTGGCATAAAGGGCGAAGAAAGAGTAGGTATTGTAAAGCGTACCGAAGAACTTACGGCGCACCTCGTCCATTCCTTCCGCGTCGAATTTCAGATTGTCCCAAGGCGAGGCATTGGTAATCATATACCAACGCAACGGATCGGATCCATGCTTTTCGATTGTATCGAACGGATCCACCGCATTGCCCAGGCGTTTCGACATCTTATTGCCATTCTTATCGAGCACCAGTCCGTTGGACACCACCGCTTTGAAAGCTACGCTGTCGAATATCATCGTGCCCAGTGCATGCAAGGTAAAGAACCAACCGCGTGTCTGGTCGACCCCTTCGGCAATAAAGTCGGCAGGGTAAACGGTTTTATTATCGAGAATCTCTTTATTTTCAAACGGATAATGAATCTGTGCATAAGGCATAGCGCCCGAATCAAACCACACGTCGATCAGGTCTGCCTCACGTTTCATCGGTTTGCCACTGGTTGAAACTAATACGATCTCATCCACATACGGACGATGCAGATCGATCCGTTTATAGTTTTCTTCCGAGTAATCACCGGGGGTAAAGTCTGCAAACGGATTATTTTCCATGATACCCGCATCGATCGACTTCCGAATCTCTTCCATCAGTTCGGCTACCGAGCCGATACAGATCTCTTCCAATCCGTCTTCCGTGCGCCAGATCGGCAGCGGAGTACCCCAATAACGGCTGCGGCTCAGGTTCCAGTCCTGCAGGTTTTCCAGCCATTTACCGAAGCGCCCTGTTCCGGTGCTCTGCGGTTTCCAGTTGATCGTGTTGTTGAGTTCGATCATCCGGTCGCGACAGGCCGTGGTGCGAATAAACCAGCTATCCAGCGGATAGTATAACACCGGCTTATCCGTACGCCAGCAGTGCGGATAATTGTGCACCTGCTTTTCGATACGGAACACACGGTTCTGCACCTTCAGCATCATGCAAAGACGTACATCCAGTGTTTCGTCTTTTTCGGTCAGGTTTTTATCAAACGCGTTCTTTACGAAACTTCCCGCAAACGGGTCGTAGTCAGCCGCGTTCATATGTTTTTGTACAAAGATAGGATCCAGGTCTTCCAGGCGGTAATACTTTCCGGTCTGATCGACCATGGGGCGCATCACCTTCTCTCTGTCGAGCATCATAAGGGGAGGCACACCGTTGGCTTTCGCCACCCGGTCGTCGTCGGCACCAAAGGTGGGCGCTATATGTACGATACCCGTACCGTCTTCGGTCGTCACAAAGTCACCGGTGATCACGCGGAAAGCCCCTTCGCCCGGATTCACCCAGGGGATCAGTTGCTCATAACGCATGCCGGCCAATTCGGAACCTTTCCATTCGCCTACTACCTTGAAAGGGACCAGTTTGTCGCCCTGCTTGTAGTCTTCCAATGCCAGATCGGCTGCCTTCTCACTGAAATAAGCAGGCACCAGGTCTTTAGCCAGTACGGCCGTGATCGGCATACCCGTATAGGGATTGTAAGACTGAACAGCCACGTAGGTAATGTTCGGCCCAACGCAAAGCGCCGTATTGGAGGCCAATGTCCAGGGAGTCGTTGTCCAGGCCAGGAAGAAAGGATCGCCAAACTGCGTCATCTCAGGCTTAGGATCCTGAATATAGAATTGCGCCGTACAGGTCGTATCTTTCACATCCCGGTAACATCCCGGCTGATTCAATTCGTGTGTGCTCAACCCCGTCCCGGCAGCCGGAGAATAGGGCTGAATGGTATATCCTTTATATAAAAGTCCTTTTTGGTAAAGCTCCTTCAATAGGAACCACAACGTCTCGATGTATTTGCTCTCATAGGTGATATACGGGTCATCCATATCCACCCAGTAGCCCATCTTCTCCGTCAGGTCTTCCCATTCTTTGGTGTATTTCATCACATCCTTCCGGCAGGCGGCGTTGTAGTCGGCCACCGAAATCTTTTTACCGATATCCTCTTTGGTTATCCCTAATGCCTT
The DNA here is from genome assembly GCF_029893085.1 of Parabacteroides sp. PFB2-10. Lineage (GTDB taxonomy): Bacteria > Bacteroidota > Bacteroidia > Bacteroidales > Tannerellaceae > QVMG01. Next base: position 16,731 of record NZ_JARXWI010000013.1, on the reverse strand, counting down.
TTCCACACTCAGCTCCACAGGCAACCCATGGGTATCCCAACCCGCTTTGCGTTTCACCTCGAAACCCTTCATGGTCTTGTAGCGGCAGAATATATCTTTGATTGAGCGTGCGATCACATGGTGAATACCCGGCATACCATTGGCTGAAGGAGGCCCTTCATAAAACACAAACGACGGCTTGCCTTCGCGTATCTGAAGGCTTTTATGGAAGATGTCGCCATCCTGCCACTTTTTCAGCACTTCTTTATTCACACCCGACAGGTCAAACTTCGAATATTCGGTAAACTTCTTATTCATCTTTTCTTCAAACTTTATGACTCACATTAAAAATTGCGCAAAGGTACTCATATTATTCGACAATGAAAAGACAGAAAGCAAAGGAATTCATATAATTCCCATAAGAAATGCAGGCCTTATAACAAGCCTGTATTCACCGCCCCTTACAACAGTTCTTTCAGATTTATACTGACAATAGAAGGGTTTTCTTCGGGATTACCCAACGCTTCTTCCTGTTCCAGGATGTAACCGATAAAGTAAAGATCATCATCGTCTGTCAGAAACTGAGGGAAGAATAGATAGGACTCTTCCGACAGATGTTTGACCTGTTTGATTAACAGACTTGTATTGTTTTCCTTTTTAATGATCCAATGGTAAAAGAAGGGAATCGGATCCTCTTTGGTTTTTTCGGAGATAAGGAGATAGACGTAGTTGTCGTTCTCGTAAAACCCTCTTATGGTGGCGTAATGTGTATTATTCAGTTTGTCTAACACCGACATAGGATCTTCCTGGTGTATGAAAGCGGGCAGTGATAAGGAGCCGAAGTCAACAGTGAATCGTTCCGTCAACTGCCCGTTTGCGATATGGTACAGTTTGTTATTGAAAGTCTCCCTAAAGGTAGTTGTTCCACATTTTGAAAAATTATTTTCTATCATAGGGAATAATTGTGACTCTTCATATAAATACTTTTCGACCGTTCCTGTCCGGAAATTCCGTTTAAACAACTTATAGGGACTATACATGCTGTTGTTGCCGATATAGAACCAATAACAATCATCCTGTTCGTCTTTTACAAAAGTACTGGCCGGCAAATCATGATCGATCGATTGCTGATAAGCACCATCAGGCTTGTATTGTTTTATTTTTACATCTGTCAATATATTGATCAGCTTTTCTTTTTCATCATACAAGACATCCGAACATAAAACATATTCCGCCGGGCCTTCTCCTATGGCTCCAATGGCATTTACAAAATGCCCCTTTTTGTCGAACCGGAGAACCGGAGCCGGCTGGTTGGGGGTGTAAATATAAAAATGAGTTTCGTCCTGAAATAAAGAGGGATATCCGGCAACTAAAGATTCGTCTGAAACCTCTAATGTTACTACCTTTTTCTTTTCAAAGAAAGGCGTGTCGTAAATAGAAACAAACTTTTTGGGATTGAATTTCAGCGTTGTCACTGCCGCGCTGTCGGTTTTGCCACCCTGCGAAGTATTCGCTTTTTTGCAAGAGAACAGGGCTAACACAAAAAGAATGAATAAAACTTTTTTCATAACTATTGAACTATTACGCTGTGATTAAAATAATCTTCCGCATGGATGCCATGAAAGAAGATGGAATAATGTCTCTATTTAGCGAGTGAAAATAGGTATAAATTCTTTCAAGAAAAAGAATGTCGGAGGATTTATCTGTAAACTTATATGGAGGAGGTATTACACGAAGTAAAGGAGATGGGAGGATGGGAGAATGGGAGGATGGGAATAGGGAAAAGGGAGAAAGGAGAAGGGAGAAAGGAATTAGTGATTAGTGGTTAGTTGGGGCGAAACAGGAAAGGGTATTCAAATATTGTAATATGTGAAGGTGGATAGTGCAACCGGAACGGTTGTATATCTTTGTAGGCCGTTGCTTTAGCATCGGTATTAATGCATTGAATTCCATTATATGCGTGCCGCAGGTACGCGATCTGTGATGATGGCATACCTGCGGCACGCCCGGTTTGGATTTGGGACATATATACCGATGCTAAAGCAACGGCCTACAAAGATGATGTCCCTCCCGGGACATCTGCGGAGATCTTCCAATTATGTAATATGTAAAGATTTTTCATTCTTTATGCGAGGCTTGCCGAGCTATCAATTGCCGTCGGTTTCAACCGACGGTTAGAGAAGGCAAAATGAAATGGCTTTAGCCAAATGTGTAATATGTTTTGGCTAAAGCCATGAAGAAAAACATCCTTGATCCGTCGGTTGAAACCGACGGCAATTGATAGCTCGGCAAGCCTCGCATAAAGAGATGACATCTTTACATCCTATCCAATTTAACGATCTCACCGTTCATTTTCGCACTCCACCCTCTCGAAATGTTAAAATACGGATTGTAAGCAAAACGCCCGTTTTACTTACAATCCCATACGTTAAAAAGTGTTTCTCCCGGGAGTTTGTCTCCGAACTCCCGCTTTTTTGCGCGCAAACTCCCGCCGAAATTACAAATCGTAAATTCGGGGTTTCGCCGAAAACGGGCAAATTAACATATATTCACATTATTGTAAAGTGACAAAATCATTATATACCGGTGGGGATTCAATTTGACATATTATCATAGTCGCCTTTATATTTATGTATTGTCAAATGGGCGTTTGAAAGGGTGTTTGTTCTTTTTTTTGCTTTCCGGATCGAAAAAAATAGAAAAATACTTGTTTGTCTTGAAAAAAGACTTACATTTGCGGTGTACTAATGAACTAATACACTAAAAATTTAAAAATATGATTCAATTAAAAGAGGTAAGCTTTGCTTACAAAAGAAACACTCCGGTGCTTGACAAGTTAAACCTGAAAATGACTCCAGGGCATATTTACGGCCTATTGGGCAAAAACGGAGAGGGGAAGACAACGTTGTTGCATGTGTTGTGTGGGTTGTTGTTTCCGCAACAGGGCGATTGCCGTGTGATGGGTTATGTGCCGAAAGAAAGGGCGGTCGGATTTCTACAGCAAATCTATCTGTTGCCGGAAGAGGTGAGTTTGCCGGATGTCACGATCGTGGAATATGGTCGTATGTATGCGCCCTTCTTTCCCGATTTCCGGAAAGATATATGGGATACCTGTATCGAATCGTTTGAAATAGAGACCGATAGGCGGATGTCGAAGATGTCGCTGGGGCAACGCAAAAAGGCGGCTATCACGCTGGCACTGGCTGCTCATACCCCTTTGTTGTTGATGGATGAACCGACCAACGGTTTGGATATTCCGTCGAAAGCCGTTTTCCGCCGCCTGGTGGCATCGAGTATGAACGATGAGCAGACGGTGATCATCTCCACACATCAGGTGCGCGACCTGGAGAGTCTGATCGATTCGGTCTTGATTATGGAGCGGCGGCGTATTCTTCTGAACAGCTCCTTAGACGAAGTTTCGAAGCGTTTGTTCTTCCGTCCGGTCACTGCCGACGACAACGTGTTCTACACGGAACAGACACCAATGGGCACCATGGGCGTAGGCGAAAATGTCTTGAATGAAGAGACGCCTGTTTCCTTGGAACTCCTGTTTCAGGCTGTCACACAACAGCCGAAAGAAATCAATCGAATATTCACCCGTTAAACGGAAGCGACGATGAATGCTGAATTCAATATAAAACGTGTCGGTTGGATCTTACGCGCAGATTGGAAAGAATATACAAAACTGATTTCTTTAGCAGTTTGTATGATAGTTCCTTCTTTACTTGTGATGCGGTCGGGAACAGAGCCTTCCCAGTTTACGGGTTTATGGTTTGGATTGTTTTTGACCTTGCTTGTATATCAGAATTATGCCGACCAAAAAATACATCACTCAAAAGGCCTTTGGTTGACACTGCCGGCGACAACGCTGGAAAAATATGTTGCTCTGTTAATAGCCGGCATCGTATATGTCAGTGCATTTTTACTTCTTTTTCACCTCGTTCGTGTCGTGCTCTATTTGTTGCAAGATGCACCTATTTACTCCATGAAGCAACTCGCAGAACCTTTGAAAGGGTTTGGTTTTATAACTCTCCATTTTGCTTACTGTTTAATGATAACGACGATTTTTAGAAAAAATGCGCTGGGAGCTGCTTTCCTGATAGAGGCCTTGTTTTTAGGGGGGCTGACCTTTATTGTTGATTGTCTGATGAATGGCCATTGGGAAATCTACACAATGGGTTCTGTTTTCCATGTGTTTGATGCCCCGTATTATATCTTAGGGCAACAGACAGATATCATCTTTTATCTATTTGCTCTCCTTTTCTTGTATATCGGTTATGTACAACTTAAAAAACAACAACGATGAACAATACATTTAATATAAAACGCATTGGTCTGATTCTGAAAACAGATTGGATCGAGCACAAGAAATCGTTTCTGTTGACTATCGCCTTGTTGCTAATAGGTTACCTGCTACTGATGTGGAATGGTAGTATTCACACGCATAGGAATCTTTTTATGCTTGGGGTTGTTTTTACAATAATTAGCTATTTTGGGTATGTCGGCCTGAAAATACATCTTTTAAGAGGCCGGTGGCTGACTTTGCCTGCTTCTACCTTAGAGAAGTATACAGTTTTATTGATTGTCGGATTACTCTATATAGGCATCTTTATCTTTGTATTTTGGTTTTCTACACAAGTTGCCTTTCGCTTGAACGACAGACCTATCGTCCATTTATTTGGTATGGAATCATCAAACGTTTCAATAGATGGCTTTAGATTTCCGCTTGCAATGAGAACTCTTGCGCTGATTATCTTCCATTTTGCCTATTTCTTCTTAGCGCAAGTATCTTTCCGTAAATATGCATTGGTCGTTGCTATGGCCGTGGAAGCGATTGTCGTCGGACTTTATTCCTATCTGAAGATGTATCTGTTCACGAATATCTTCTCTACCGGTGATGTAACGATACCCTATATAGCGGTAGAGAATCCCCTATACTTCCTGGTCGATCATATGAATACGATCCTATATGTCTTTTCTATTCTTTTATTCTATGCGGCGTATGTCCGACTAAAAAAGATGCAGATCCGATGAATTATACAAACAACCAATCGATATTCCTCCAGATTGCCGATCGGATATGCGATCGTATCCTCAGTGGAGAGTACAAAGCCGACGAGCGTATTCCTTCGGTACGCGAACTGGCTGTTGAAATGGAAGTGAATCCGAACACAGTGATGCGCTCTTTCGAGCGTCTGCAAGCTAATGAAATTATCTATAACAAGCGGGGACTCGGCTATTTCGTCTCGCCCTCGGCCGGGGAAGAGATCCGGAAAATGCGCTATACACAGTTTGTGGAAGAGATCCTGCCTACGGTTTTCAAGGAAATGCAGCTACTGGGTGTAAGCGTAGAAGATCTCTCAAAGGCTTATGAACGGTATATAAACAAATAAATATAAATCCCCCAAAAATAGATAGACTCAAAAAAAATGAACAATCGATACGAAACTATTAAATAATCGTATATTTTTGTGTTTGATATATTTATAAAACATGAGTAAAACGTTGCGCGTATGAAAAAGAGTATCTTGTTGTTTTTTGTGTTATTCCTTACCGGAATGATCGGCCTATCGGCTAAGAATGTGATTATTACGAATCCGGTTTATGAGTTCAATGCTTCGGGTATTACGAATATAGCCAAAATAGAGATTACTCCGAATGAGACGCGTCTGCATATTCATTCGACATTTATTCCGCATTGGTGGGTAAGTTTCCCCTCTGCTACCTTTATTGAAGATGCGGATACCGGCGAGCGTTATACCGTTACCGGTATGGAAAAAGGAGAGCTGGACAAAGAAATCTATATGTCGGCATCGGGCGACTCGACCATGATCCTTATTTTCCCTCCGATAGACTCCAAAAAGGTAAAAACGATAAACTACGGAGAAGGCGACAGAACCATTGTGTATGGAGTTTCTTTGAATCCGAAAGCGAAAGCAGCACCGAAAGGCGAGATGCCGGAAGAGGTTCGCCAATGGATCGAACAGGAACTAAAGAAAGCACCGCAGCAGACCTTGATCGATCTGGATAGTGAGGATTTCTTTTCTCGTCAACCGGCACGGCTGATCGGGTATATAAAGGGCTATCATCCCCAAGCCGGGTTTGCGTCGGGGATTGTCTATGCCGAAAATGAGCTGACGAGGGAAAGCTCGCCGGTTGTTATTCAGATACATGAAGACGGACGTTTCGAAGGCGAGATACCGTTGATACACCCGATCTATAAGTATGTTGTTTTTCAGAACCAGATTGTCAACTTCTATATCGAACCGGGGCAGACCTTGTCGATGGTGATAGACTGGGAAGAGTTTCGCAAGGCCGATCGTTACCGCAATCGCCGGTATAGTTTCGAAAACATTCAATATGCCGGTGCCGCGGCTGAGGTCAACAAGGAATTGGCAGGTATCCAAAGCCGTCTGCCTGAAGTTGATTATATGAAACTGTATGATAACATTTCTTTGGAACCAGGCAACTATGTTCTTCTATTGGATTCGATTATGCGCAATAAGCAAGAAACGCTCAAAAAAATTCTCGATACGGAAGCGCTTCTTCCCCATACACGAGATATCATTCAGGTAGAAAATATGGTACAATACTATGTTTATTTGCTTGAATACGAAATGCGTTATAAAATGGATCGTATGCAGAAAGGGGAGACTGATGTGAAGTCTTTGCCTCTCTCTTTCTATGATTTCCTGCATAAAATACCCCTGAATGACCAGAAACTGCTGATGACTTCATCCTTTAGTACACTGATAAACCGCTTTGAATATATGGATATACTCAGAGGAGGAAGGAGCTTTGTCGTTATGTCACAACCGAAGATAAGCCTGTTTGACTATCTATTCAATGAATTAGGGCTCCCGAAAGAGGCTTCCGATGAAGAATATATAGCCTATTCTAATAAGATGGCAGAGAAAAAAGAAGATCCGAGTCAAGAGGAACAAAAGGAGATTATGAGCCTCGCAAACGCGTTTAATGCTAAATACAAAGAACAGGTTGAAGCATATATGGCAAAATATGTGAAGCAGGAATTCGGGGCGATGTACCTCTCTCTTTGGCAACAGAAAGACTCTGTCTATACGCATGTGTTAGGATTGCCGCCCAGTCTGATGTATGATATAGCGAAGGTGCGTGAAATGAAATTTGATTTTGAGCAGTTGGGAAAAGAAGAAGCATTGGACTTCTTGGCCAAGTTGATCCTGCCTCTTCCCCATAGTTTCCTGAAAGCAGAGGCGGTACGATTATATAATGACACCTATGCTGCCCAGTCGAAAGGAGCTTATAAGCTGCCTCCGGGGAAAGGAACGGATATATTCCGCAGTATGGCAGACCAGTTCAAAGGGAAATATATCTTTGTCGATTTCTGGGCAACCACCTGTGGGCCCTGTATTTCCGGCATCAAAAGCCAAAAAGAGGCTCGCGCCAAATACAAAGATAGTCCGGATGTGACCTTTCTCTTTATCACCAATGATAGAGAGTCGCCTTTAAAGGATTATGAGAAGTTTGTTGAAGAACAGGAATTGACCAACGTCTACCGGATAAAACAGGATGACTACGTATATCTGCGGGAGCTATTTAAATTCAATGGTATCCCCCGCTATGTGATGGTCGACCGCGAAGGGCGCATCATGGATGATAATTTCCAAATGTATAATTTCGAGCAGACTTTGGAAAAAGTGTTGAAAGAAGAAAATGATTAACTTGCCTGCCGAATGGGTAGGTTCATGTATGTATAAATGAAATTCGTGAAATCATTTGGGGGATGGCTGTTGGTTGTCCTATTGTCTGTATCGTTCTCCTCCTGTCAGAAAGAGCGTATCAACTCATATGACTGGTTTGAAATAGTGAATCAGGATACGGATAATCCCATGAACAGGGTTCCCTGGCTGAATGAGGCAAAGAGCAATGTGAAAGCTTATCTCGACAAGAACCTGGATTTCTATAACCGGGTCGACTATACAGGTGGGATCTCTTATCCCCGGAGCTTCATTGATTCTTATGCATACGAGGGAGAAACCTATTATTACCTGTATATTCAGGATGTGCCCGGCGCCAAAGATCCGCTCTCTTCTTATCTGTTTGTGCCGACAGTGTATAAAAGCGACGGGCAAATCTACCTTGGCAATATCGATATCTATGCTCCAGAGCAACATAGCGAAGACGGTCAGCTTTTCTTTTCAAAAGCTGACCGTCTGCAACGTTTATGGAGTTATGAGCTTATCCGTTCCGAAGATGGATGCGGCTGTCTCTAAATAGCCTGTTTCCGATTATCCAATTTCTTCACCACTATTCCGTAAATAATCAGGGCAATAGCGGAAACAAGGGCGATGGCTCCGAAGTAATACCAGATGTAATGAGCGTTTGCGCTGGCTGCCTGCCATTCGGCATGGCTATTGAACAACATGGGCTCGGGGCAATACTTATTCAATAAAAAGCCTGACAGCCCGAATCCGAAGAGCGAAGAGAGGAAAGAATGCAGATGGCTGAAGCCGAGATACAATCCCTCTTCTCCTTTAGGAGCCTGAAGAGAGAAGTATTCTAAGAAACGAGGCGAGATAAATGTTTCGGCCAATCCCTGGAAAACAATTCCCACCACCATCATAAAGGCCACCGGGTGCATGCCCAGAATCGACTGCGAGGGATCCAATACATTCCCATAGGCCATGCAAAGCGCCGACACCGGCATGATAAACATACCGAACGTCATTGAGGTAAGTGCTGTCTTCTTGCGCATAAGCTGCGTCACCAGGTTTACCGTCAATACCACCACCAGCGGGTTTACATTGGCATACCAGGAGGGAGAGGCGCCTTCGCCCGCCAGGCGCAACACATATTTAGGCATGGTCGCATACAACTGATGTTGCACCATCCAGAATCCTGTAATGATAAAGATCAGAATAATCAGACGTCCGTTGCTACACACCTTCACCAAGGCACGGAAGATATCGCGGAACGATTTCCCTTCTCCGGCATGCTGGGTGCTTTTGTAGAAGAACCAGATGGCAATAAGCGCCAGGAATGTCATGGACGCTGAAAAGTAATTGAGTGTGATAAGTCCCTCGTTCCCCATCGCATCGCGCAGAGGTTTCACAATGGTTTTCCCTGAAAAGGCACCGATGTTCACCATCGAATAGAAGATCGAAAAGCCTTTAGCCCGGTTCTCGGGCGTGGTTTCTTTCGCTACTGTTCCGGAAATCACACTTTTGATAAACGATCCCCCCAAAACGATCAACGCCATAATGGGCAATATGCCGTAGCGTGCGCTGCTTTCCAACAGACCGGTAAACTTGGTCGTCATCGAGTATTCTACCAATCCCGCCGACTCAAGCATGGTCGGAAACAGGCCGAGCCCCAGATATCCCAGTGTCAACAAAGAAAAGGCCAATAGCATCGAGCTACGAAAGCCGATCTTATCTGCCAACGCACCGGCAAAGGTAGGAAGCAAATAGAGGCAGGCAGAGAATACGCCGGCAATGCTTGCTGCCTGAATATCATTGAATCCAAGGATTCTGCTCAGATAAAGGGTGATAACAATAAATACGCCATAATAGGCGGCTCGCTCGAAAAGTTCAACAAGGCACGCGACTTTGAATGCTCTACTCCACTGATTTTTAGTTTTTCCCATGTGACTTTGTGTAAGATTGTAATTGTAAATGTGTTTTTCGTTTTTAAAAAATGAGCTCAAAAATAGTACAGAATTAGCATACATGCAAAAAAGAGAGGCCACGATTTGGGCCTCTCTTACTGATTATATGTGTCGTGAATGGATTATCATCGTCTCTGTTTATTCAGAAATAATGATGTTTTTGAAAGCACTTCCGAAGATCAGATAGGCCGTGTTTCCACCGATAGTTCCTTCGTTTTGTCCCCAAAGGAATGGCCAGTCGTCATAGTTTTCAAAGTGGTCGGGCTGACGGAACAGAAGACCCGGCGCCACGTTACCCGGAATGAAAGAGAAGTCGGCACGGTTGTTACCGTAGAATACTGCTTTGGGGCGGGTAGCGCCAACCGTTGCCACAAACGAATAATTGTGGTAAGGATGGCAGCCAAACAGCCAGTTGGTGGCTTTAAACGCATGACCGGCATCGATAATATCCGGGAAATGCTTGTTGGCAAAGCAAATGGTCGTACCAAAGTTTACAATGCCTCCGCTGCCTGCCCAGTTGCCCATGCCGATAGGCACTCCGTACGGGTTATCATTATCAAGTCCTTCGATAAACTCCTTGTATTTCAGCATATAGGGGCGGAGTTTCTCTTTGAAAGCCGCATCCTGATGCGGTATGGCGTGCAGGGCGGTCAGAATGGTGGAACTTACGTTGCGATCGAGTGCCGGCCATAGGAGTTCCAGGAATTTGTCGATATATTGCTGCTCACCCGTGGTGATATACAATTGCAGGTTGGTGGTCATATCTCCACCTCCGCTACCGGATCGGCCACCACGTGCCGGCTGTTTTGCCAACAGTTCGGTCGCCTCTTTCAATAGTTTTTTCGACTGTGTCAGGGCTCTTGCCGAGAGGTCGTCGTTGTATCCTTCGAGAGCCCGGCTTGCAGCAGCAAACATTGTGGCAGCCCGCAGGTCGAGTCCCGGATTGCGGCTGGTAAAGGCCCACATATCATCCTTCACACCGCTTCTCTTGCCATCGCGAGATACTTCGTAAGGACCCAGGCTCGGATCGTAGATACGGCCGTCTGTGATAGAAGCGGCATCGCCCAGGTGGTGGTAGTTGTCGAGAACCGAGTTGGAGAGGGTTTGCGCCATGTGGCCAAGGATCTCTGCCTGGGCAACCAGTTGCAATGTTCCGTGTTCAATAAACTGCAGGATGTCAGGCGCTCCGTCCGGACGGTGAAGGTCAACATAACGTTGCTCCTGGCTAACAAAAGTCTGGTCGCGCAGCGGTTTGAAGTATTCCCATGTTTGCACAAAGTTCTGTACTACGCCGATGTTGGCTCCTGTTTCGATATCGAAGTCTCCGGCATCGAAGAAACCACCGATGTTCAATCCCGGTATATGTTCCAATCCTTTGTATTTGGTGTCGGTGGTCGGCCCCTGACCATGCAGGTCGAAGTGGTCGGTATTAGGCGGAGCCTGCAAGTAACCCTCTTTGAACGGTTCGCCATGCCATACCCGGTAACCCTCGTTCACAAACATATGATTCATGTGAATGGGGATCCAGATGTCGCTGGTAGCATCGGTTATCTTGTTATACACGTTGTCTGCAATCAGGAAATGATTTGTCTGCAGATTACCATATTTAATATAATAAACACCGGGTGTATTGACCGCAGAGAAATCGAATTTTGCATAGTGATACTTATAGTAGTCACCCCATGATTCCACCTTGCCGCTGAATACTTCGGTTGCTTTTCCTCCTTCGTCCACTTTATAAACAGATGCTTTCGCCAGAGGTTTGTCTTTTTTGTCGAGTTCGATCACGGAAACCTTCTGTTGCGAAGGAATATAACCCACTTGTGAGAAGCCAATATTCGGTTCTCTCGTCCAGTTGTCGATGGTATTCCCTTCGAGTGTCCAGGTCAATACCTTCCCTGTTTTCCCTGCCGGAAGCATACTGCGCACGACAAACCAGCCGTTTTGTGCCAGGATGCGGCCGTCGTAAAGCGACAGGTCGGTCTCCTCGGAAGTGATTTTTACCATACGCTCGGGCGAATCGGATGCCAGAACGATCGTACGCCCTGTTTCCAAAGGCAGTGGATCGACAAAGCGGTCGGTACCTCTGTCGTCGTAAGTGACATAACCTTTGTATTGTTTGGGCTTTTCGCTGTTAGGCCGCGTAACGGTATTGCCTACGGCATAACGTGGAATCAAACTGACGCGTCCATCCATCAGGTAGGTCTTGCCCCAATACTGCGACGGCAGGAACTCCAGGTTGAAGCCGGCAGCCTTTTCAAGTGCCGCGGGAACGGGTTTGTCGAGATGAATAGAAATTTCCACCCCTTTGCCTTTGGCGGCAACAACCATGCGAGCATCAAAATTGTAATCCGGATAACTAAGCGTCACCTCGATGGTCTTTGCCTCTTTGTTGACAACTCGGTTTTTCATTTGAGGAACAAGGTCCCATTGCTCGGGTGTGTTGGAAAGCCTGATGCCTCCTCCTGTCGATGTCCGCACACCATGGTGGATCAACTCCAAACCGGCTGTTTTCTCATCGTTAAACCCACCGGTAAACGGGTTGTTGTACACCAATACATTAAATCCTTGTGTTTCGAAATACTCAAGATCGTTGAGTATCAATTCCTTTTGGCCAGACTCTTGTGAGCATGCCGATAGAAATACAATTGCTAAAAAGAATAGTACTTTTTTCATAAACATTAATATTGCTCCTGTTGGAAAAAACGAATGGTTTTTACTCTAAAACTGACTATATATCAAGCTTTCCCCTAAGGAAATTTTTTGCAAACCAAAGAAAGCATACGCGCTCGAAACCAGCAAATTATTTTCGCATTTTTAACGTATAACAGGCAGATTGGCAACTGTTCAGCCAAAGTTGGGAGGACGTAGAGTGTAAAGTGAATCAATGTAAACAAACGTTAATTTGCCCATTTCCGACGAAACCCCCAATTTACGATTTGTAATTTCGGTGGGACTTTGCGTGTGAAAAAGCGGGACTTTGGAGACAAACTCCCGGGAGAAACACTTTTTAACGTATGGGTTTGTAAGTAAAACGGCCGTTTTGCTTACAATCGATATTTTAACATATTGGATTTTAGTGTGCGAAAATGAACGAATCATTATACGTAGTACATTTAAAATTCTTTTCTACATTAAAAAGAATGCGATTAAGAGCAACGGGGAAGCTCCCATAATGGCAAGAATATATCGTAAAATACTTCAGCCATAGTTTTATGAGATAAATTTTGTGTAACGGTAATAGAAATCTAAATATGCTCTGCCTGCCATAACAGCATAAGTTCAATAATCTTTTCAGTAAAAGTTGGCTTCATGAAAACAGAAGCGATAAACTTGGCTATATCCTGTGGTGAAACCATCGGTATTTTCTGTTCATGCTCAAAGTTACCCAATTCTTTTACTAATGCCGAACCTACCTTTCCGCTGGCTCCTGTAATTATATTCATATTATGGCTTCTTATGTAAGGTTATAAATTTAGTAAATACATTACTGTTATTGAGTGCTTTTATCCTCAAATCAAAAAACTATTTAGATATTTACGGACTAAAAGATGCCTTTATAAAAGAGGAGGATGATGAAAGTAAACAAATACGATAAAAACAGATAAGATGGTTGAATTTTGGGAATTAAGTTTTAGGGACAAGCAGATTATGTGGGGATTGGAAGCGGCTGATTCTGCTTATATCGCATTGGAATTATTCCGCAAGAACGGAATAAAGAAGATACTGATCCCCGGATTCGGATATGGAAGAAATGCAAAGCCGTTTCTTGACAATGGTTTTGAAATAACTGGAATAGAAATATCAGAAACGGCTATCGAACTGGCTGAAAAACATTTTGGCGAAACGGCAAAAGTGTATCATGGCTCTGTAACCGATATGCCGTTCGATGACGAGTTGTACGATGCTGTTTTCTGTTATGCCCTTATACATTTGTTGAATGTGCATGAGAGGCAGAAACTTATAGTTGATTGTTTTCAACAGTTAAAGCCCGGCGGATATATGGTCTTTTCTACCATCTCTAAAGAAGATGCCTCGTTCGGGCAAGGAAAACAGCTTAGTAAAGACCGGTTTGAACGTATAAAGGGTGCAAAATTGTTTTTTTATGACGAAGATTCCATAAAACGAGAATTTCGCGACTGCGGTTCGATTGATATCCAGAAGATAGATGAACCTGTAAAACAGATGAAATCTCGCCCTCCGATGAAGTTTACACTCATTATATGTAAAAAGCCGGAGGTCATTTGAACAGAAATTCCCTTATTCTACCAGCTCGAAATCATGTTTGGCAAATTCATTCCCGTTGATTATAACAGCGACCTGATGAAGTCCGGGGTGAAGTTTTCGGGTGGTTACTACCTTGAAAGAGTGTTTCCGAGTGATGGGTGTGGTTGAGTTGGCGGCGTAGTCTTTCTCACTGATTTTACAAACTTTCTTCGATAAGGTGCCATTCGCCTTTTGGTAATACAAGCTGTATTCAAGTCTTATTTTAGTTTCCTTGTTGCTGTTACTCAATAGGTTGAAACTAAACTCCAACGAACTGCCGACTTCCACTTTGGGGGTTGCGATCTGAAAGTCTTTAATAGTTATATATTTCGTATAACCCAAGCCGAATAACTCCATCACTTCCGGATTGCCTTGTTTAAGGAGTGTCCGGCAACCGTGTTTAATGATCCAATCGACTTCTTCGGACTCTCCTTGCCATCTTTTTGCCAAATCAATCACCACTTCGGGATTGTCTTTGGCTATGTCATTCAGGTTGTTGGCAACACTCAGCCGCACAAACCGTGCCGGGTCGTTTTTTAGATTTTCCAGTATGGGAATGATAGGGGAAGGGTTGGCTTTCAAGCTTGGTAAAGCCATTGCCCAGGGTAGGCGTGGGCGGCAACCTTCTGATGCCAACCGACGGACTCCCCAATGTGCATGCTTCGACCAAATGAGCATTTGTGCCATCATAGCATCGGGGTATTTGACAATGAACTGATGGGTCACAAATTCACAGCTTGTGAACTGGGTGATTCTCTCTATGGCTTTAACAGAGGTCTCGTAATCGTCCAGCCCATATTGCTCTACGTAGTTATCTAATATTCCTCCATACTCTAAGAGTAAGCCAAACTTCGTGTCATCTATCTTGAAACAATGCGGATAGCGGGGTTCTATATGATCCAGTAGTTCGAGTATTTTTGCCATTGCATCTTTGTAGTCTGCCGGTAAGAACCTTTTGAGTACTGTTGCAATATGTGCCGTGCGTTGTTTGAGTTCTCTGTTTTCCCACTCCTTGTCCATTACCTGCGACACGAATGTACGGGTATCTAAGTCGGGAATGATGAGCTTTAAGTCTTTCGTGAACAGATCAAATAATTGCTTGTTGTACATGTTTTTAAAGGGCTCTGCCATATTTTATACTTTTAATTCTTGTAGTGGATTGTTTTCTAAATATTCAATTGTACTCTCTTAGGGAGCTTTTAGTACTTCTTATTCTAAGCTTTCAATTACTTAATCTACAAATTTACAACTTCTCCGGCATATATATAATATCATCATAGGAAATAAAACATTAGCCAATAATGACCAACTCAAGCACTGAGTCGAACTCCTCTTAGAAATCAACCCGTCTAAAAAAAACAAAAAAACTGGAATAGTAGGATTAGTTACAAAGAAACCGGGAAACAACCTTTCGGCTGTTTCCCGGCTCAGGAACGTATAGTAAGGTCTTACTTGTGTGCGTTTATTTTGTTACGCTCAGATGCTGTTCGGCCAATTCCTGCAGATGATCAATAAATGAAACGGACATCCAGTTGCCTTCGTACTTTTTTCCATTCAGGAAGAAGGTTGGCGTGCTATCCACTCCATTGTGCAATCCGGATTCATAATCCCTGTTCACCTTATGAAAATAGGGGTCTTCCCCGAAGCGTTTCTCAAAACGTTTTACATCCAGTCCGATTTTACCTGCATATTCAATCAGGCATATATCCTCCAAGCAATCCTGATGTTCGAAAAGTGCATCGTGCATTTCCCAAAATTTACCTTGCCCGCCTGCTGTTTCAGCTGCGATGGCCGCATGAACTGCGTTCGCGTGCAACTCTTGTAAAGGGAAGTGACGAAATACAATGGCCAAGCGATCTCCCATAATTCTTTTAGCTTCTCGCAATATGTGATATGCGCGTTTACAATAAGGACATTGAAAATCGGCATATTCAATCAATACTACTGGGGCGTTCAGGTGGCCTAATACATGATCCTTGGAAATAATGTCAATACTCATACACTTTTTTCTTTTTGTCTAAAACAGTTTTGTACTTTTTCTTTATGTCTTTATAACATACAAAATAAATGTTTTGTTCTTTTAGTTAAGTGTTTATTAATGAGAATATTTGAGGAAAAATTCCCCAACCGGGAAAATATTTACGATCCCATATTTTTGAAAGAAACCAGCGCATGAATTTGAATCGCTAAGCGATTTCTGTTTTGATTGGGCTCAGGATCAAAAAGATGCATGGCAAATGATGAAATGTTAAAATATAGATTGTAAGCAAAACGATCGTTTTACTTACAATCCCATACGTTAAAAAGTGTTTCTCCCGGGAGTTTGTCTTCAAAGTCCCGCTTTTTTGCGCGCAAACTCCCACCGAAATTACAAATCGTAAATTGGATGTTTTGTTGAAAATGGGTGATTTAATGTTTGTTTACATTATTATAAGGGACCTAACTATTCAGTGTTTGTTGTTGATCTTTTCATATCTGATACTCGCAGGTGTCCCAAGAAGGACGTCGTCTTTGTAGGCCGTTGCACAAACAATGCAGTCGAATATCAAAAAAAATAATTTATAATTCTCTTGATTTCAACTGATTGATGCATTCTCTCTAAAAAACTTTGAAAAAACTTCTCAATAAATTTTGTTTTGTATGTTTTATAGCCCTATCTTTGCACCCGCAAATGTGAGATCATTTGCTTCTTTTTTCTCCTTAATTTCTTGTTTTGATGCCTGAAGTGGGTGTGAGATAAAAGAGAAGAGTTCTTTGAAACAATTACATAATCAACAAAGTAGTACAAGAAACGCGTGTATGCTTTCTATACATATAATATATGTTAGGAGGGTATATAC
>NZ_JARXWI010000012.1 GCF_029893085.1 Parabacteroides sp. PFB2-10 | reverse complement strand
TAATATCTCATGAACCCGAAAAGGGTTCAATTGGCTAAGACCGACCTTTAATTCAACACCTTCGGCGTTGGTTTGTTTCCACATTCGCTATCACCTCCCAGTCGTTCGCTTCGCTCTCTTCACTGGGGGTTATTAGGAGTTAAATCCCTTCCGGGCTTTCTGCAAACCTTCAATTCCTTCCCAACTTGAAGATCTCACCGTGCATTTTCGCGCGCCAACCTCCCAAATGTTAAAATCGCGATTGTAAGCAAAACGCCTGTTTTACTTACAAATCCATACGTTAAAAAGTGTTTCTCCCGGGAGTTTGTCTCCAAAGTCCCGCTTTTTTGCGCGCAAACTCCTACCGAAATTACAAATCGTAATTTAAGTGTTTTGTTGAAAGAGGCGCAATTAACATATGTTAAGAATCTGAACAGGCTTACTCTTTAGCCATTATTACCGAATTGTAGTTATATTTGTTTTTTTACTTTAGT
This sequence comes from Parabacteroides sp. PFB2-10, assembly GCF_029893085.1. Taxonomy (GTDB): domain Bacteria; phylum Bacteroidota; class Bacteroidia; order Bacteroidales; family Tannerellaceae; genus QVMG01. Next base: position 82,857 of record NZ_JARXWI010000012.1, on the reverse strand, counting down.
TATAGAATTCACTAATACATATTGTTATGAAAAAATATATCCTTACATTATTTATACCAATTTTTATATTTAGTAGTTGCAATACCCGGAAATGAGTAAAATACTATGAAACAATGAATACTATGATATAGTATCTTATCGTTTAAACTAATCGGACGTTTAACCAATCCCCTCGCACCACTGTCGGCAGGAGGAGACAGAGGAGTGGTCTTAATACAAGAGAAGAAAATCAGAGAGGATGATTCCCACTTTAATTATAGGATAGTTGTGGCTGTTTCGGTAATAATTTGTATTTTTGCGCGTCAAAACAAGACACTGTTTTTAGAACAAATTACAACGCGATGAATATATCTTATAATTGGCTGAAAGACTATCTGGCCTTCGATTTGTCACCCGAGGAGGTGGCTGACGCGCTTACCTCTATCGGTCTGGAGACCGGTGGTGTGGAAGAAGTACAAACCATCAAAGGCGGTTTGGAGGGTCTCTTTATCGGGGAGGTATTGACCTGCGAGGCGCACCCCAATTCCGATCATTTGAGTGTGACGACCGTCTCGGTCGGCGGAGAGGAACCGTTGCAGATCGTTTGCGGTGCTTCCAACGTGGCTGCCGGACAAAAAGTGGTTGTGGCTGTCAACGGCACGAAGCTCTACAAAGAGGAGGAATCCTTCACCATTAAAAGATCGAAGATTCGCGGTATCGAGTCCAACGGGATGATCTGTGCGGAAGATGAAATCGGCATCGGAACCGATCATGCCGGTATTATCGTGCTTCCTGCTGACGCGGTAGTGGGTACGCCTGCGAAAGACTATTATAATATCCAAAGTGAATATATCTTAGAGGTCGATATCACCCCCAACCGGGTGGATGCAACTTCTCATTTTGGCGTTGCCCGTGACCTGGCAGCTTACCTGAAACAGAATGGAATGCCTTCAGAATTGAAGAAACCGGCTGTCGATGCCTTCCGGATTGAAGATGCTTCGCCGGCTATCGAGGTGGTGGTAGAGAACACCGAGGCCTGTATTCGTTATTCAGGTGTCAGCATCAAGGGGGTAACTGTGAAGGAGAGCCCCGAATGGCTGAAGAACCGCCTGACTTTGATTGGCTTGCGCCCGATCAATAACGTGGTGGATATTACGAATTTCGTATTGCATGAAATGGGACAACCGCTTCACGCATTCGATTATAATAAGATAAAAGGCGGGAAAGTCATCGTAAAGACAATGCCTGCCGGGACTAAATTCGTGACACTGGATGAGGTGGAACGTACGTTGACTGAAAACGATCTGATGATATGCAACGCCGAAGAAGCCATGTGTATTGGGGGAGTCTTCGGAGGACTGGATTCGGGTGTAACGGAAGCAACGACCGATGTATTCTTAGAATCGGCCAACTTTAACCCCTCATGGGTGCGGAAAACCGCGCGTCGTTTCGGCTTGAATACCGACTCTTCGTTCCGCTTCGAAAGAGGACTGGATGCCGGCAACACGATATACGCTTTGCAGAGAGCTGCTCTGTTGATACAGGAGATAGCCGGAGGAGTTATATCCGGCGAATTACAAGATATCTATCCGGTAGCGGTAGCACCTTATAAGGTTGACCTGGCTTATGCTAAGGTGAACAGCCTGATCGGTAAAGCGATCCCTGCTGAAACAGTGAAGAGCATCCTGGCGAGCTTAGAGATGAAAATCGTTAGCGAAACAGCCGAAGGCGTGTCGATCGAAGTACCGGTTTACCGTTTCGACGTGCAGCGCGATGTGGATGTGATCGAAGATATTCTGCGTATCTACGGATACAACAATATTGAGTTTGGCGATAATGTGAAGTCGAACTTGAGCTATAAGACAGAGACCGACCGCAGCTATGAGCTGCAGAACCTCATATCCGAACAGCTTGTTGGCGGCGGATTCCATGAGATCATGAACAACTCCTTTACGCCGCGGGCCTATTACGAAGAGTTGGAAACCTATCCGGCAAACCGTTGCGTGATGCTGCTCAATCCGTTGAGCACCGACCTGAATGCGATGCGTCAGACATTGCTTTTCGGTGGAATGGATAGCATCGAGCGGAATACGAAACGCCGGAACGGCAATATCCGTTTCTTTGAGTTCGGCAACTGTTATGAATTCAACGCGGAAAAGAAAGATCCCGAAAAGGCACTGGCTGCTTACAAAGAGGACTATCGTCTGGGTATCTGGCTGTATGGCAACCGCACGGAAAACAACTGGGCGCATCCGAATGAGAAGCTGACTGTTTACGAATTGAAGGCGTATGTAGAAAATATACTGAACCGCCTGGGCGTGCAAAAGGTGATCTTTGGCAATTTGACCAATGATATCTATGCCGCGGGGTTAAGTATCACCACCGGCGCAGGTCGTGTGTTGGGTTCACTGGGTATTGTGCAACCCAAACTTTCACAGGGAAGAGACCTGGATGGCGAAGTCTATTTTGCCGAACTGCTTTGGGATGCCCTGATCAAAGAGACGAAAAAACATAAAGTGTCATATACTGAGATCTCAAAATACCCCGCTGTAAAGAGAGACCTGGCGTTGTTGATCGACAAACAGGTATTGTTTGCCGAAATCGAAAAGATCGCCTATGAGAGCGAGCGCAAGCTATTGAAAGAGGTGACCCTGTTTGATGTCTACGAAGGCAAGAACCTGCCGGTGGGTAAGAAATCGTATGCCGTAAGTTTCTTCCTGCAGGATGTCGACAAAACATTGAACGACAAACAAATTGATGCGATCATGAAGAAGATCCAGGCCAATCTGGAACAGAAACTGGGAGCACAACTACGTTGAGAAAATTATGAATTATGAATTATGAATGATGAATTTGAACGAAGTGTAAATCACTTAGCCAAGCGTAAAGCAACGATCAATTGTCATTTATAATTCATAATTCAACATTCATAATTCATAATTAAAAAAAAAGATATGGGAAGAGCGTTTGAATACCGGAAAGCTAAGAAGTTTAAACGTTGGGGCAATATGGCCCGCGTATTCACCAAACTGGGAAAAGAAATTACGATGGCCACCAAAGCCGGCGGGCCTGATCCGGATAGTAATCCGCGCCTGCGTGTGTTGATGCAACAGGCCAAGAAAGAGAATATGCCGAAGGAAAACGTGGAACGCGCGATCAAAAAGGCGACCTCTAAGGACTATACCGACTACAAAGAGATGAACTACGAAGGCTACGGTCCTTTTGGTATTGCTATTTTTGTAGAAACGGCAACCGATAACACAACACGTACGGTGGCCAATGTGCGCAGTTACTTCAACAAACATGGCGGTTCACTGGGTACAAGCGGCAGTCTGGAGTTTATTTTCGACCATAAGGTGATCTTCCATGTGGTTAAGAAAGAGGGCGTTGAATTGGAAGAGCTGGAGCTTGAACTGATTGATTTCGGTGTGGAAGAGGTAGAAGAAGACGAAGGCGAAATCATTATCTCCGGCGAGTTCTCTCAAAACTCGGCCATTCAGAAATACTTAGAAGACAATGCCTTCGAGATCAATAGTGCGGAATTCGTGCGTATCCCCAATGACTATAAGGAGGTAACGCCCGAACAACGTGAGACCTTAGACAAATTGCTGGAAAAACTGGAAGAAGACGAAGACGTACAGAACGTATTCCACAATATAAAAGAAGACGATTCGGAAGAATAAAGCCCCAAAGGTTTTATTTTTTCAAATCACCTAATACCTTATTACGGGCGATGGTTGCCTGGAATTCTTTCAGATAGAAGGGTTCGAAGTAGGCGACATCCACAAATCGTTTCTCCGCAAAGGCTTTCTCTGCCAGGGGAATCATATGAAGAGCCAGGGGATCCATGCCATCCAGAAAAACAGCTTTGGGTGAGGTAATGATCTTCTGGCATTTTGTTGCGCCATTGCCAAAGAAACACACCTCTGTCTTTTCCAGGTAATCCATATAGCTTTCGGCGGTAATAATCTCCGCCTTCACCGTTTCGACCGGTGTGAGCTTCGCATCATATAGAGCGGAATAGACCTCCATCCGGCGGGCATCGAGCATGGCGCAATAGAGGGCACCGGAGTCTGTTGCATGGCTATGGATGGCAGTATAGGCCAAGATATCAAGTGTAGGAATAGCAATCAGCGGAACATCATACCCAAAACACAATCCTTTAGCTAAGGAAACGCCTATGCGTAGGCCGGTGTAAGAGCCCGGACCGCTACTCACCGCAACGGCCTCCAACCGGCCTTGTTGCCGCTTCATCTCTTGTAAAGCTTCTTCCACAAAACTTCCTGCTAATGCAGCGTGCGAAGGTCCTTCGTAGGAAACCTTTTCAAATAATAGTTGCCCCTTGTGCGACAAGGCAACAGAACAAACCTGGGTGGATGTTTCTATCTGTAATATCATAAAACCTTATTTGGAAAGCAAACAAATGCTATGAAAGCAGATGCAAAAGTACAAAAACAAACGCTTTTGCACGCAACTATCAGGAGAATAACCTATTTTTGTATAAATTTTATGCACCATGATACAATCCATGACCGGATTCGGAAAGGTTACAGCCGAACTCCCATCGAAAAAGGTAACCGTAGAAATAAAAGCACTCAACAGTAAACAACTTGACCTGTCGACACGTATACCGCCTGTTTATAAAGAAAAAGAGATGGAAATGCGTTCTCTCCTCCTGCAATCATTGGAAAGAGGGAAGGTGGAGTTTAATATCTTCATTGAATACATAGGCAAGGACATCCCTACACGCATCAATTTCCAAGCGGTTGAGAGCTACTACCACCAGATCCGGGAGATATCGAAGACATTGGGTATTGCCGAGCCGAGCGATTGGTATCAATCGATCCTGCGGTTGCCGGAGTCCATTAAGTCGGATATGGCAGAACTGGACGAGTCGGAATGGACAGTCATACAGGAGATCGTTAAAGAGGCGATCAGACAATTGCAGGAATTCCGGATTCAGGAAGGCGAAATGCTTTTCAAGCTGTTCGAAAAGAAGATCGGTAGTATCGGTCAACTGATTGTGGAGGTGGAGAAGTATGAAGGCGAACGCATCGAAAAGGTGAAGGCGCGTATCATGGAAAACCTGGAAAAGGTGGTGGAAAAAGATTATGACAAAAACCGCTTTGAGCAGGAGATGATCTATTATATAGAGAAATTAGATATCAACGAAGAGAAATCACGCCTACGGAATCACCTGAACTACTTCCTGAAAACCATCCGGGAAGGCAACGGGCAAGGCAAAAAGCTGGGCTTTATCGCTCAGGAGATAGGACGTGAAATCAATACATTGGGTTCTAAAAGCAATCATGCAGAGATGCAACAGATTGTGGTGCAGATGAAAGACGAACTGGAACAAATCAAAGAACAAATACTGAACGTCCTCTAATTCTTCACTATTCATTCATCATTCTTAATTAATTAAAGTGAACGGCAAGCTTATTATATTTTCCGCCCCTTCGGGTTCTGGTAAGTCTACCATTATTAACTACCTGCTTCAACACGAGGAGCTTCGTTTGCGTTTCTCCATCTCAGCAACCAGCCGCGATCCGCGGGGCGAGGAGAAGCATGGGGTGGAGTATTACTTCATGACCCCGGATGCCTTTCGTTTATCGATTGAGAAAGGGGAGTTTCTGGAATACGAAGAGGTATATACGGATAAGTTTTACGGCACTCTGCGCCGGGAGGTAGAGCGTATATTATCGAATGGCGATAATGTAATCTTTGATGTTGATGTTGTTGGCGGCTGTAATATCAAAAAGCAATACGGCGACGAGGCATTATCTATCTTTATTCAACCGCCGCATATCGATGAATTGCGCCGTCGCTTGGAATCAAGAGCAACAGATAGCCCCGAAACAATCGAAAACCGTATCGCCAAAGCTCAGTTTGAATTAAGCTTTGCGCCACAGTTCGATGTGGTTGTAGTCAATGATGATTTGAAGCAGGCACAAGAAGAGGCTTATCGTATTATCAAAAACTTTGTAAACAAATGATTCGTACAGGTATCTTTTCCGGCTCTTTCAATCCGATACACATCGGACATTTGGCGCTTGCCAACTGGCTATGTGAGTATGAAGAGCTGGATGAGATATGGTTTCTTATTACGCCACAGAACCCGTTAAAAAAACGGAGTGAACTGATGGAGGATTCCCTTCGCTTGGAGATGGCAGAAGCCGCTACGCGAGACTATCCCGCCTTTTTGGCCAGTGATTTTGAATTTCATCTGCCTCGACCAACCTATACGATCGATACGCTTCGGGCTTTGCAAAAGAAACACCCTGATCGCTCTTTTCATTTTATTGTAGGTGCCGACAACTGGGTCAATATTCATCAGTGGAAAGAATACGAAGCCTTGCTGAGCAATTTCCCCATTTTAATCTATCCCCGGTTGGGTTATGAGGTGGTTATCCCCGATTGCTATCCACATATCAAAGCGGTGGATGCCCCTCTGTTAGAGATCTCATCGACCTTTATCCGCGAATCTTTCCAAAAAGGAAAGGACGTACGCTTTTTCCTTCCGGAGGCCGTACGTCCTTATTTCATCTGAAAAAAGTCTCTTTATTCTACTTCAATGGTATGTGTGGCGGTATATACCGTACCCTCTTTACTAATTCCCTCTACCGTTATCAGGTATGTTCCCGGCACATCGGAGGTATAGAAAGGCAATGTAAGCTCTTTTCTTTTATCACTCTGCAGAGAGGGTTCCCAAAGCAAAGTATGACGGAAGTCGGGCATACGCGTGGAAACATCTTGTTGATCATATTTTGGCGCATAGAAATAACGATAGGCCTGGGTGCCTTCATAATCGAATATCCGGGTTGATTCACCGAACGTAATACCCGGATAGTTGTAGTTGTACGACCAAAAAGCAATGATCCCTTCACAAATCTGCCCGCCAAACAGATAACGTCCCAAATATAGATCGACCTTACGGATATGCAAGGGGTTATAGTCAACAAGTAACTGATGGTCTAACACCGGAATATTATCAAGCAAAACCAGTGTTTGCCCTGTTGCAAAGCGATCCATTCTTTCTGTCAGGATGTTAAAGGTTTTTGTGTCTCCTGTTTTACGTATACGGGCGGCCAATATAAATTCAACAAACAGATCCTCCATAAACTGAAAGCGGGTATATTCATCCAGGAGATATTCTTTGTATGGCTTATAATTGAAATAGGGAGGTAGTTTATCTACCCGGCTCAGTGAATCGGCCGTATAGGCCTCCGTAATCTGCACACCCAGGCTCCGTTCCTCCAGGTAATCATGCCAGAGAGGACTTATAGACAGAGGAGGCAGTTCTTTCTTTGTATGCAAGGCAAAAGGAGATAGCAGGTCGATTTGATATTTCTTATCAGAGAATGAAGAGGTTATTGTGGCCACCTCTTTCTTTCCGGTAATCTGATGTGTGTGGAATAATACATTTCCCTTATCATTTACCTTGCCTCCATAAACCTGGATGTCTTTTCCGGGAAAAGAGAGTAGGGGAGCAAATAATTCGCCCGAAACCTGCTGTCCCGTTGCCTGATCTATAACACGTCCTTCGATGATTGCTCCTTCATATTCCGGCAGGAATTCTTTCCGCAATGTGTTTCGAGGAATATTTCGCAAAGATTTTTTCCAGTCGGATATGGAGAAAGAAGAATTAAACAATGGATCTAAACCTGCTATCGATACGACCATCGACAGATTCTCCGCAGGTAAACCGACTATTTTCAGTTCGCCTTTTTCCCGTTTGCCATACGATGTGCGATTGGTAGACAATGATCCGGAAGAGATCAATCTTGTATCGGTCTTTTCTGTTTCAGGTTCTTTTTCTTCTTCGGCAACAATCGTATTTTCATCTCTCAGATACGGATTTATAATTCCTATTGTCTTTTCAAAGAAAACTTCATTGCCTTCGTTTTGCATATGGCGGGTATACGCGATCAGGCGGTAATAACCCGTTGCCAACATGGGCGGAAGCTCCAACCATCCGGCGCCTGATCCTTCCTGAATATCCAGTTTTACTTGTATTTCTGACAACGAATCGGTCAGCAATTCCACATAACCAATCTTACTGAAACTCTGTAATCGGCCATCTGTATCTGTTGTAAACATTTTCATCCACAACAACTCTCCGGCCATATAGAGTTGTTTGTCAGTCTGCAGATAAACCCGTTCGCGAGTCTCCGCAGATAAAAAACTTACCCATAAAACCAAAACCAAAAGAATACTGTATTTCTTCATAATATCTGTTTTTATTCTCAATAATGATTATTCGGCCAGAAGTCAGGTCGTGTTTTTGTTCCGCCGGCGGCCACACAATCGACACAACGCAAGAGGGCATAGGAGATCTCCATAGGTGGCGCATAGACTTCCAGTCCATACCCTTTAATGTAGGCATCCTCAAAAGAAAAAAAGAATACATCTTCTGGTACACTACAATCAATCTGAGGTGGCATATGGACTTCACTCGCTGGTATATACAAGCGTTTATTCTTTTCTGCAGAAGCTGCAAAAAAACCGATTACAGGGGTGTCCGGGTTTGTTAAACAAGAAATATTACCGGCCATTTCTGTTGGCTGAGGAGCAAATATGCTTCCTGTTTCGTCTATATTTCTTTGCAGGTTACGGAAATAATTATAAGCATCCAAGGGTATGGCATATTGCTTGACAAGGATGCTGTATAAGCTACTAAAGCGATATCCTCTTCCTATTATTGTATGTATAGTTTTGTTTTTTATCACCGCATCAGATAAACGTTCCGTATTACCCAGAATGAATGAATTGGATGAAACACTATTCCAACAATAATACCGATTGTTTGATGTGTGCAAATTCAGGCCTTCAAGTAGCGTTTTCTGCACGGGATCCCATCTGGCAGTCGCCATATAATCGACTTTCACTTCCCAATCCTCTTTGAATGACCATAGGTAATAATGCTGCTTATTGGCCGGGTCATGGGTGCTTACATTTATTTTCACCTCCATGTCTGCTTCTGAATAGACATAACTTACGCTATCAATATCCGGCGTATGGGCAGGAGTTATAAAGCTTGATTGGTAATGTTCCGATCCGATCCGAATATCTAAGGCATATTGTTCTCCCTCTTCAAAAGTAAAATCGTCATCCAAAACATAGGTTCCATGCTCATTAGAGGCAGCAACCGGTATACTCTCTCCTTTTTTGTTCACTATAGTAACATCGGCAACAACCGGTTGATAAGCTTTTTCGCTCAATGGAATCGTGCGACTCAATTTAATTACTGTCGGAGCATTTTCCAGCAACATACCTTCTACCACCAGAAGTCCGGTGGTAGGTTCTATGTTTTTCGGTTCATAAGGTTCAATACATCCTTCAAACAACATCGCAAAGAGAGCGATCGTTAGTATATTTTTGAATAATAATCTCATGGCAATTGGGCGATTAAAATTTTATATTGTAGGAAACATAAGGAATGGGCGATCCGAATATCGCCATTTTATATCCTTTTAGTTTTCCGTTTTCAGCTACATAATAAACAGAGTAAGCATTTTTTCTGCCGGTCAGATTGTAGACACCTAAAGAAATCGTACTGTGAGTCAGCAGCGTTAAATGATGGCTTGGCTCTATATTGATAGACAAGTCCATTCGGAAAAAATCGGGTATTCGGTATTGATTTCTATCGGAGTAATAGGCATATTCCCCTCCTGCATATTGATACTTAGAGGTCGGCAGGGTAATCGGACGTCCCGTACTGTAATCACAATTCAGCGAAACGCTATAACGCTGTGTGAATTTGTAATTTCCAGCAAACTTAAATTCATGCGGTTTGTCATAATCCGCCGGATACCAGTCGCCATTATTTATGGGCTTTTCAACCAACGGATCATTCTGTCGTAATAAGGTGCGCGAATAGGCATAGCTGATCCAACCATTCAATTTCCCCTGTGTTTTCTTCACCATCAATTCCACTCCGTAGGCTTTTCCCTGCGTATTCATCACATCTGTTTCAATATGATGGTTCATAATCAATTGAGCGCCACTACGATAGTCGAGGTAATCTTTCATTGTTTTATAATAACCTTCTATCGATGTCTCGATCGTATTGTCTAAGAAGTTCTTGTAGATCCCTGCCGCTACCTGCAACCCTTTTTGCGGGCGGATGTTTTCGTCGCTCAATTTCCAGGTATCGGTCGGCGACATGATAGTCGTATTCGATAACTTATGAATATATTGTTGCAAGGTATTGGCGCCCAGTTTGACGGAGAAGTCCGAGCGGAACGCATACCGTGCCGACAAGCGAAACTCAGGCGCATGGTATGTTTTGAATGCTTTCCAGCCCTCTACCGACTTTGTGTCTACGATAGTCGACATATCCGGCAATTTTCCGGAATCATACAGATTGTAAGTCCGTGGTCCCATCGCATTAAACATAGAATAGCGTACGCCTAAATCGAGTGAAAACTCAGGCGTAATGCTCCATCTGTCAGCCAGATAAATAGCTGTTTCCAACGCGTGCTCCTCCTGCATTTTGTCCAATATAACCAAGGACTCATCGGCATTCGGCCCGTATTTTCCCGGATTAAGCACATAAAGAATGCCACTCAGTCCGTAATCTAACGTATGTCTATCTGTCAGATAGGAGGTGAAATCCATTTTCAAGAAACCCTGGTTTATGCCGAAGTCTAACCGATAAGCGTTTGTCGGCGTTTCGTTGGTCTCTGTCTGGTAGCTATAATGATCGTATCCTCCGGTTAGTGTACTTGTCAACCGGTCGTTATAAATATGACGCCACTTGGCAGAAAAGTTCATATTACCATAGGCATAACGCTCGTCCGCATCGAAATTAAAGCGGTCGCGGCTGTAGTATCCGCTCAGATAAAGATTGTCGTTTTCTGAAAATTTATGATCCACAATCGCATTCAGATCATAAAATCCCGCGCGTCCATTATTATATCCGCTCTTTTCCGGCAGCTTCTTCAGAATCCAGTCCGAATAGGTGGTTCTGCCTCCCAGGATGAATGAGGTTTTCTTGCCGATCGGTCCTTCAAAAGTTGCCCGGCTGGTTAGCAATCCAAGGCTTACCTGCCCTGAAAGCCCTTTCTTGTTTCCCTCTCTGCCGTTTATTTCCAATACGGAAGAGATACGCCCGCCATACTTCGCCGGAATAGAACTCTTATACAATTCGATCTCCTTCACCAGGTCGGGATTGAATGCCGAGAAGAAACCAAACAAGTGGGTCGGGTTATAGATCGTACCGTCGTTGAATAGGATCAGGTTTTGATCTGTTGAGCCGCCACGCACATTAAAACCGCTGGATGCCTCTCCAACAGCTTTCACCCCCGGAAGCATCATCACCACCTTGATCACGTCGACCTCCCCAAAGGCAGTTGGAATATTTTTAATATCTTTTATCTGAATCCTTTCTACGCCCAGTTTTGTGCTTTGAACACGCGCCAGCCGTTCGGAGGTAACAATCACCTCTTTCAGCGAATAGACCTCTTCTTCCAGTTCAATATCCAATTTCCCATTATTATAAATGGCAACCTGACGCTGCGTATCCTTCAGACCAATGCCCCGGATCAATAAGCGATGATGGCCGGGAGACAGTTGAAGCGAGTAAAAACCAAACGCATCCGTTGTCGCAGCAATCATTGTCTTTTCCGTATAGATCACTGCACCGATGATGGGTTCTCCCGTTCGAAAATCGGTCATTACACCGGTCAGTTGTATCTTTTCCGGTATATCGGTGGCGCGTTCGTCACCTATCATATATAGTTTATTCTCCGACGTGGCTTTTTGTTCTAACGGACTTAATAGATAGTTGTCCCCAGTCGTACTGAACGCTTTTTTTCTGTCGAAATAATCTTCCGACAATTCTGTAATCAATTCTCTGTTTTTTAAGACAAACAGGTATTTATCTCCATAGGAGGATATCTTGTATTCAGTCGCTTCGAATGCTTTTTTCAGAATATCTTCCGGAAAAGCCTCTGTCATATCGACAGAAAGTAGAAGTGAATCCATCTCGGCCAGATTGCAATAGATCATATATCCACTTTGTTGTTCTATCGTTTGAAATAACCTCTCCGGCTCCATATTCGTCGCATGAATACTGATCTTTTGTTGTGCCTGGCCGTTCATCCAAAAGAAAGAGAGTAATAGTATCGCTAAAATAGGTGATGTTTTCATTACAGCATAGTTTCATAATAGTTTACAACTTGCACAATCGCTTCCTCCCGCTTTTTTTTATTAAACTTCAGTTTGTGTTGTTTAATATATGTCTCCAGCTCCTTTTTCTTGTCGGGGAACAGTTGAAGTAGAGAGCGTTTATTGGCAATCGGATAACAGATCCCCTCTTTACAGAGATGGATTTTTTCGTTAATACGGAAAGAGTGCTCAAGTACCCGGTCGACAATCTTTTCTTCTAACGAAACGGAGTAGCTCTTGATGATAGGAAATGTCCCATCGTGCAGCAATATATTATAGTTGCCGGAAGGTGCATTCTCCAGAAGACCCACCTGCAACGGAATAATGGTTTGACCATGCAGGACTGCCCGGTTGAACTTCTCTTTTTCAAGTACAACATTAAACGGTTTACCCGGCATTTGCACCACCAGTTCATCCCGGTGTATGTTTAAGCGCATGAAGACCTGTTTGTAAAGCGTCTGATTGTACCATAAATCACCTGTCTTAAATTCGGAACTTTGCCAATACGGGTGGTTGGTCAGATTTAAATAATAGGCTGTTTCCTCTTTCCCGTTGTAAGGAATTGCAAAATCGCCCACTTCTTGTTGATAGGCCAAAATAGTCTCCTCCGAAATGGGTTGAGTAATGGTCGTTTGGGCGTTTACTGAGCCGACAATACACATAACAGCTGTCGGCAAAAAAAGAAGTTTTTTCTTCATACACATTGATTTAGCGCAACAGTCGTTTCCTATGAAACGATTTGAAAGGAACAAATATCGTTTTATAAATTAACTTTCCATAATTTTTATTCGATTTTTTGTCCGAAAACAGATGATTGATTTTTCAAACTATCATTTACGTAAGTGTGCGTAAGGTGGTGTTTTTGCGCAAAAAGAGGCACAGAGAAAATCATTCTCTGTGCCTCTTTCATTATGATCCGGATTATAGTCGGATAAGGTTTATTTCAACTCTTTGATCTTAATGCTTCGGAAGGCCACTTCGTCGCCATGATCCTGCAACAGGATATGTCCAGCGGCGGCTTCGCCGAAACGGCCGGCAGTGTTGTAGGCCGGTGCAGCATATTTGCTGCCTTTCACTGCTTCGCGGAAAGCTTCCGAACCACGTACATATTCCAGGGTTTTAAATCCGTTGAGCCAATGTTCTACCCGGTTGTCGGGATATACCTTCAAGACAGCCAGATTCCATTGGTTTACGCCATTGAAACGTTTGTTTTCGGCTTTGATCATATCATAGAGGCTGGCCAGTGTGCGGCTGCCCGGTGTCGTGGTGTAGCCTCTGGCGTCCGGGTGGCGGCTGTCGTCTAATAATTGGTATTCCAGACCGAATGCCGAACCTCTCTGCTTTTCTGATTCGGTTACGAAATACTTGATACCGCTATTGGCTCCGGGGGTGATTTTGAATTCAATTTGTAATTCAAAGGCGCTGTATTGATCCATTGATACAATGTCACCACCATTTGTCGATTCACCACCGTCTGATTTGTGAACAATCATTTGTCCGTCGGCAATCGTCCAGCCATGTTTGGGGAATTCTTTTTTATGAGCTCCACGCCAGCCGTTAGATGTTTTCCCATCGAACAACAGTTTCCAGCCGTCGGCTGTTTCCGATTCAGAAAGGGAATTAGGAATACGGTTTACTGCAGGCGCCAAGCTTCCCTGCATCAGGGAGTTTTGCAAATCTTTGGTTTTGATGCGGATATTGCGCCATTTAATCTCTTTACCCTCTTGCGCATCGTTGTTGCCAATGCTATGCACCTGGAAAGCAATGAAACCGCTCAGGGTTTCTTCATCATAGAGGTTGGCGGTATTTACTCCGTTCAGCCAGATACGGATGTTGTTTCCGATGGCTTCGATGCGGTATTGGTTCCAGTCGTTCTTTTTGTAGGCAGCTCTTCCGGCCGCATTGTCGGTAAGCGTTACCAGCCAACCGCGGCGTGCTTCGTCGTAGATGCCTCCGCTCCAGGCACGATCCGACGGATCCATTTCGCACTGATAGCCATGCACACGCCCATTGTTGTATTCAGGATAGCTTTCGCTACGGAACTGAACGCCAGAATTGACAGCCGGATCACACCAGGTTTCAAACTCAAGGATAAAATCACCGTAGTTGGCTTCCGTTGCCAGGAAGCTGTTGGGTTGTCCTTTGACGGATGTGCCGATAAGGCAACCCTCCTCTACGCGGTAAGGAGCTTGTCCGTTTAGTTGAACAAAACCGGTGAGGTCTTTTTCGTTAAATAGTTTCTGCCAACCATCATTGGATTGACAACTGCTGCAGAATAGAAGTAATGCTGCGGCAAATAGGTTGAATAGTGTCTTCATTTGTATAAATAAATTAGTAATACGTATCTGTGTGGACGCGCACAAAGATATATCTTTTCTGTTAAAAATGAATAGAAAGATATGAAAATCAAAAGAAGCTGCTCCGCTTAATAACGGGCAGCTTCTATTAAAGAGAGAATTATAAATTCAAAAAAAGATTGTATTCTATAGAACGCTATCAGATGAATTCGCTGACAGAGGAGACAATGCTACCATCGAACAGGTTGATTACGCGATGAGCATAGCTTGCATCGTGCTTGGAGTGAGTAACCATAATAATGGTGGTGCCTTCTTTGTTCAATTCGGTCAACAGATCCATCACCTCCGCTCCGTTTTTAGAGTCGAGGTTACCGGTCGGCTCATCGGCGAGTATCATTTTCGGATTAGAGACAACCGCGCGTGCGATAGCAACACGTTGTTGTTGTCCTCCCGATAGCTGTTGCGGGAAATGGTGTGAACGATGGCTGATATTCATGCGTTTCAATATCTCATTCACCATTTGTTTGCGCTCGGATGCCTTGATCTTTAAGTAGGTGAGGGGCAATTCCACATTTTCAAACACATTCAATTCGTCGATCAGGTTGAAGCTCTGGAATACGAAACCGATGTTTCCCTTCCGCACCTGCGTACGTTCTTTTTCTTTTAAGTGCCCTACTTCGAGATCGCCCAGGTAATAATCACCCGAGGTCGGATTGTCGAGCAATCCAAGAATATTAAGTAATGTAGATTTACCACAACCCGAAGGTCCCATGATAGCTACAAACTCACCGTCTTTCACTTCTAAGGAAACACTGTTGAGCGCAATTGTTTCAACCTCTTCAGTCCGGAATAGCTTACTTAAGTTTTCAATTTTAATCATAACTATATTATTTTAGAATATTATCTTTTACCTGTTTTTATCCAAATTGCGTGCCAATATATGTAATTTGCTGTTACTTAATACGGTAAGTGAAAACTATTTTTTGATCCAATGTCCAATATTTTGACACTCTTGTATAAATATTAGACATTGTCAATGGCTTTTATCACTCTGTCTTAATGCTATTCACCGGGTTATCGTTGGCCGCCCGCCAGTTTTGGAAAGTAACTGTGCATATCGTAATAAACACGATAATGGCAAAAGCAACGATATAGACCCATATATACATCGGCGTACGATAGGCGAAATTCTCCAACCACCGGTGTACGGCAAACCAGGCAACAGGCGCAGCTATGATAAAACAAAGACAAAGAAGCAATAGGTAACTCTTGTTGAACATGATAAGGATCTGCTGAGTTGACGAGCCTAACACTTTGCGTACGCCAATCTCTTTCCGACGATAAACACTATCGAACACCACCAGTCCGAAGACACCTACCATGGAGATAAAGATTGCAATGAGGCTAAACAGCGTGATCAGCGAGGATAATTTCTGCTCTTTTTCATACAGGTGGTTGAACACCTCGTCGAAGAAACGCACATTGAAAGGATAGTCCGCATCGAACATTTTCACCGAACTACGCACATGGCTCATGGCGGCTTTCATATCGGAGCCGGCTTTTACCTTAATATATATATTATTCGGTTGTGATCCCCAATTCTGGGTACCCCACACATAGAAGGCCATAGGAACTACCTCGGTACGGAAAGAGGCGAATCTGACATCCGGCATAAAGCCAACGATTGTTGCACTGTCGATCATCGATCCCAATTCTATATCGTACATCTCTTTCGCTTTCTGGTTGAACACATAGACCCCATGACGGGTTTTGGCATCTTCTTCCCGGAAGCCACGCCCTTCGGTTATCTCAATCTTCATCACATCCAGGAAAGAGGGATCGACCGGCAGACATTGGTAATTGATCTGTTCGTTTTTATACATCCGTCCCCATCCCATATACTGGTCGGAACTCGAAAGGAGTGGCTCGGAAAAGGTAATATTATCAATCCCCGCATACGATTTAATCTGGTCGATAAATGCGCTCTTGCTCTTCAATAATTCACCCGAGGTATTGGTGATAATGACCTGTTCCTTATCATACCCCAGGGAGGTGTTTTGCATATACCAATTCTGCAAATACATAAAGAAGGAAGCAATAATAAGCGCAAACGAAGCAATAAACTGCACGCTGATCAATACATTCTTCAGGGTTCTGCCTTTGGGTGAGAGGCCGAAACTCCCCTTCAGAACCAATGCCGGCGGAAAAGAGGTCATATAAATCGCCGGATAGATCCCGGCAAAGAAACCTGTCAAGAGGGCAATCAATAGCGCTCCGCCCACTATTATAAGATGTTTTCCGATGGATAAAGAGGCATCCAATAAGCCGGCGATAGGAGTGAATGGAAGGATAGCCAGTATGCCTAACGCAATGAGATAGGCCAACAGGCTGATCCCGATTGCTTCGAAGATAAGAGAAGAGCGTATAGCTGAAGGGTCGCCTCCCAATACCTTTTGTGTATTAATGCTTTTGATGCGCATAGGGGTCAAGGCGGTACTGAAATTGGTGAAGTTGATCGCCGCGATCACGACAATGATGATGGCAATGGCAAAAAGAACCAACAGGGTTTGTCGGCTGGCTTTCGGTGTCGCGTCATACGTTACGTCGGTCGTGAAGTGGATATCTGCGATAGGAGTCAGGCGGAAATTAAAACTGTTTTCCTCCCATGAAAAGTCCTCTCCCAGAATAGACGGTTCGATAACCCGTTTGAAGTTTTCCATCAATCCTTCTGCGTTTTCCGATTGGTCGACCCGGATATAGACGTTGTAATTCCAGTTACCATAATTGGTGATATTCTCGTTCTGTGGAATACGTCGAAGGATGGCATTCTCAATAACCGAGTTTTCAGGCAGGTCACGATAGACACCTCCGACCGTTATTGATCCGTTTCGGCCTTTCAGAGTTTGCCCCACCGCGGAGGCTGTACCAAACAGCTTACGTGCCAGGCTCAATGGGATAAGTGCTTTGTCGGGCTCTTCCAGCGACTTGCCTTCTCCCTCCAGGATATCCAATGAAAAAACATCTACAAACTCCGGATATACGGTGATTCCTTTTTCCTGGAAATAATGCAAGGAACCCTCTTTTTCGATGGAGAAAAACATATCGCCTCCCCAGGGATTTACCAATGCCCCGGCCAGGATATGTGGCGACGATTTGAGAAACAGATCCGATAAAGGGCGATTGATAATAGCCTGAGTGCTGCTGCCATGATCAAATTGTGCTTCTACCCGGAAGATGCAATCCGCCTGAGGGTGATGCCGATCGAACCCATTGTCGTAATCCAGTTGGATCATAATAACCATAAAAGCGGCAAAGGCAACTGATAGTCCTATTATATTCAGGATGGTGGCCATTTTAAAACGTTTGATAACGCTCAGGAAATTGCGTAAGATTGTTTTCATATAGATTTTTATTTATGTTCGTTTCATTAAAAATGATACATCCGACCTTCCCAGGCAGGATGTATTCGATTCTTTTCTTTGTCAAAATAATGTATTTATAATGTTATAATAGATACACCATGTTGCATGAAACACACTTTTACTTAATAGACGAAAAAAAACAAAAGGAGTTGCATATTGGAATAGAAAAAATGCAAACAAACGTTAAACTACCCGTTTTCGGCGAAACCCCCAATTTACGATTTGTAATTTCCGCCCGACTTTGCGCGCAAAAAAGCAGGACTTCGGAGACAAACTCCCGGGAGAAACACTTTTTAACGTATGGATTTGTAAGCAAAAGGGGCATTTTGCTTACAATCGCTATTTTAACATTTTAAAAAATAAGACGGCCTCCCAGCGATTAGCTTTGGTCTTCATTTTATGCATCCCACAGGTACGCAATCTGTATGATGGCATACTTGCGACATGTCGGGTTGAATTGGTTTATATATACTGATATTAAAGCAACGGCCTATAAAGAGGGGGCTGACCCAAAAGTAGCGGACACTTGTGAATATCAGATATGGGAAGATCAACAACAAATGCTGAATAATTACTATCAATTGATTATTGAAAAAACAAATAAAAGCTTGGATAATTCATTTTTTTTAATACGTTTGTTGTAAAAGTATTTATATTTTAAAATAACAGTCATGAAATTTTCTCATTTTATACTAATAGTAAACTGCTGTTTAGTTACTGCATGCAGTTCCTTAGATCCTCATTTTCCCAAAGAGGAAACTCTGATTCCTGGTTTAATGCCATTGTATGGGATGACCAGTCCTATTAGGGTAGAAGTGAAACATCCTTTTTTAATCCTTCAAAATATGAAACAGAGAGATAGTTTGTTCCATATTTATGATCTTACCCATTATAAATTGAGAAGTGCCTTTGGTACTATTGGAGAAGGACCAGAAGAATTTGTGTTACCGTGGTTAGTACAAACTAAATTTTCGGATTTTCTTATAGCGGATAAACATAAATTTCATCGATTTGGTATCGATGAAAAAGGGCAAGCTATATTTAAAGAAACGAAAGAACCCCAATATATAAATGCTGTACATGAAGCAGCCTTTCTAAATGACTCTCTGTTTGTAGTGGACGCTCAGTACACAGGCCCTAATCTGTATCTATTGAATTACCAAGATGAATTACCTAAAAAAACATGGAAATACAGGAACGCAGATATGATAGATTATATCGCAGATCCTGATATGGGCAATGTCGTTACCAATGATAGCCGTATCATTTTCTGTTACGGATATAAAAAACAGATCGACTTTATGGATACTGAGTTTAATCTAATTAAGAGAGTGAGTTTTAAGTTTGATAATCCAACCATCGTCAATTCTGAAAACCAGGGAGATGTCAAGGAATCTTATGTGTATAGTTATTTAGGCAAGCGCTATTTATATGCACTGTTTTTTGGTACGTCATGGAACGAAAACAGAGCAAACTCTACTTGTGGAACTTTTCTTGAAGTATTTGATTTGGATGGAAATCCGGTAATCAGGTATTATTTAGAAGGAAGACGTCCGGTTTATTTTGCAGTAGATGAAGAAACTTTCACGCTCTATGGATCAGGAGAAGATGGCGACCCAGAAGATAATTTATTGGTTTATAAACTAAAAGGGCTATCATAAACTATGTATCGTATATTTTATTTCCTTATTGATAATAGGATTATCCTGTCATCTGCTGGTATAGCCCGAATTATTCGACCAGTTTGATGCCCTTCTCTTCTATGGTAATCAGCTTTTTTTTGTAGAGGGCGCCGATGGCTTGTTTGAAGGCTTTTTTGCTGCATTGGAAGAGGGCGTAGATTTGTTCCGGGTCGCTTTTGTCGTGTAGTGGGATGAAGCCGCCCTGGATCTTTAAAGTCTCCAGTATGGTGTCGGCAATGCCACCCACTTTTTGATAACCCAGAGGAGTCAGGCTGACATCGATCTTCTCGTCTTCCCGTACCTCTTTTATATATCCGGTGAGGCGGTCGCCTTTGGCAATCTGTTGGAATACCTCGTTGTGATACACCATGCCCGTGTGGAGGTTGTTGATGATGACGCGATAACCAAGGTCGGTCTGGTCGACTACTAATAGATCGACCGTTTGGTTGTATTCATAAATAGGAGGAACATTATCAAGGAACTTTTCGATCCGGGCAGATGCCATGATACGCCCGGTGATGTTATCGACCCGGACATAGACCGGATACCACCTGCCCTCGGTCATCGAAGTTTTTTGTTCTTTGAAGGGGACAAGCAATTCTTTCATCAGTCCCCAATCTAAGAAAGCACCTATTTGGTTGACAGACTTCACCTGCATGAAGGCAAATTCGCCGACAATCGCTTTGGGACGAAGCGTGGTGGCAATCAGGCGTCCTTCGTTGTCGTGATAAATAAAGACTTCTACCTCGTCGCCCGGCTTGACGTTTTTCGGCACATATCGCGCCGGCAATAGGATTTCCAACTCGTCACCACCATCCAGATAAACACCGAAATCAAGATCTTTCACGATCGTAAGTGTGTTATACTTACCCAGTTCGTATTTTATGTTTTTTCCCATGCCACAAACTTACGGATTTAATCAGGATAAAAGAGTGAGAATATATGAAATTTGCAACAGGATGCAGCAATATTTTAACATTTGCATCGTTATATCTGTAACATGTCGAAACGGGCGACAATCGTCCTGTTCGATTCAACGAAATTGGCTATATTTGCAACTTTTATTTGAAAAATAAATAAACCTATGAGACTGAAAGTAGTATCTCTCTCTTTTCTGATTTTAGTATTGGCCTCCTGCGGCACCCCGAAAGATGTTGCCTATCTGCAGGGAATTGATGACTTGACAGTGGAGCAGTTGAAAAGTATGTCGCAAGCATATGAGACAAAAATAGTGCCGGATGATCTGTTGACGATTGCTGTCACGTCATGGGATCCGAATGCAGCCACACCGTTTAACCCGCCCGCCTATGCTTACTCTGCGCCAATAGAGGGTGAAACCACTATACAGTCAACGCAAAACCTATATACCTATCTTGTAGATAAAGAGGGATATATTGATTTTCCTGTATTGGGGAAAGTGAAGGCGGAAGGCTACACACGTCAGCAGTTGGGTGAATACCTGAAAGAAAAGATTTCTGATCATATAGAAAAACCGTTGGTGAAAGTGCAGATCGTCAACTTTCATATCACTATTTTGGGTGAAGTGAACCGTCCGGGAACCATTACTCCGCGTTCTGACCGTTTGTCTATTCTGGATGCTTTAGGCTCGGTGGGCGACCTGACAATCAACGCAGACCGAAAGAATATCTTAGTCATGCGGGAGGAAAATGGTGAATTGGTATCTGCTCGTTTGGATCTGACCCGCAGCGATATGCTGGCATCTCCTTACTTCTACCTGAAGCAGAATGACTTCATCTATGTAGAACCCAATGACGCCAAGAAGAAAAACGCCCGTTACAGCCAGGCGCAGCAATACAGCATCACAGTCTTCTCCTCCATCTTGAGCGCTATCTCTGTGATTACAACGGTTATTTTAGCAATTTCAAAATAAAAATTATGGAGACAAAAGATAAAGAGACATTAGGCTTAAAAAGCATTATTGTTGGATATATTAGGAAGTGGAGGGTGTTTTTAGGAGCTTTTGTTATATCCCTACTTATAGCTATACTCTATTTGGTGTTGATACCCAGAACCTTTGAAATAATGAGCCGTATTCAGGTGCAGGAAACAGATGGTAGTGGTGGGAGCTTTGGCTTGGGCGAAGCCGCCGGCTTGATGAAGTCATTCGGTATTGGTGGCGGTGGCGGTGCCGGAAGTGTCAATATTGAAGATGAAATGGCTATTCTGACCTCTACTCAATTGCTGAAGCAAACCATCTATGCGTTGGGGATGAATGTGGAATATTTTAAACCGAAAGCATATAGTTATAAAATGTATGACGATTCTCCCTTGCTCTTGACTGCTGACTCGTTGACTTTTGAAAAATTATATGATGAGATCCGATTGACGGTTGAAATTGGAGAGGATGGAAAAGGCAGCGTTAAAGTTAGCTCCCGGGAAGATGGTAAACAATATAATTTCACCTTCACCTCATTACCGGTCGAACTCAAATTGAATCAGGGGGCATTTGTTTTATCTTATCGGGATATGCCTCTGCAAGCGGCCTATAAAATGAAGATAATAGTAAAGCCGGCGAGCTGGGTGGCAGAAGAAATAGTTGATAGGATGTTAGTAGAAGATTTAAGCAAGTCTTCCAACACGCTAGAATTGACTTATCCTGATTATAAAAGGCCACGTGGTATTGATTTTCTGAATACATTGATTCGCTTTTACAATGAGCAGGATGAGCTATTAAAACGACAAGAGTCGGAAAAGTCGTTGGCTTTTGTGAATGATCGTATGTTGAATGTATCGGAAGAGCTGAAGAAAACAGAATTAGAAATAGAAAAGTTCAAGACTTTACATAATATGACAGATATAGAATATGACGTACAATTCTATATTTCTCAAATGCAGGACATTCAGATTAAGTTGATCGAACTTCAGACAGAGATACAAGTCATTCATATGCTGGATGACTATGTGAAAGATCCGGCAAACAGGTATAATCTTGTTCCTATGTTGCTTTCTGCTAAAGATGGAGAGAGTGGAGGTGCTATTGCCGCTTATAACGAGAAGTTATTGGAACGTTCACAACTGTTGAAATCTGCCAAACTTGAAAACCCATTGATTGGCCAGCTTACAGGTCAGGTTGATCAGTTGCGTGAGAGCGTAAAAGCCACCATCGCCAACGCGCGTTCAGGTCTGAATTTTGTTATTGATGATTTGCATAATAAAGAGACGTTGATCTATGAGAAGATGGGAGAGGTGCCTTCGTTAGAAAGAGAGTATATTGAGTATAAACGCCAACAGGAAATTTATCAGGGTGTTTATTTGTTGCTCCTTCAGAAACGCGAAGATATTGCTTTGGCTCAAGGAGAGCTAAAACCGCGTTCCCGCGTTATTGATACTGCTTTTGTAAAGAAGAAGTCGATAGCTCCCCGCAAACTATATGCTGCTATTTTTATATTTCTTTTCACCCTGCTGGTACCTGTTTTATACCTGGCAATGAAAAATGTGATGGTTGATTTGATAAAAGAATTGAAAAAAGATACAGTTTAGATGTAGGATATTGAGCTTTCTTATTTATCTTCGTTGTGAACGATTTGTTATACTGCCATGGGAAAGCGCCTGTTTGTATTGTTGTTATTGCTTTTCTGCGCTTGCGAGAAAACGTCTCAACCTGTAGAAGAGGTTGGCCTGAGATCAGGAGAACAGTCTCCTGAAGTTAGCCATGTGAAAATAATAGCCCATCGCGGCGTTCATGGGGATACTCCGGAGAACAGCTTAAAAAGTATTGAAAAAGCATTTGCAATCGGGTTGGATGTGGTAGAATTCGATGTTCAATTGTCAAAAGACGGTGAGATCATGATTTTTCATGATGAGAAGTTAGAGCGTATGACGGGTAAAGCGGGAACAGTGGAGGATTATACGAAAGAAGAATTACAAACGTTTCATCTGAAAAAATCAAATGGGCAATTTGCCCAGGAGGTGATACCAACGCTTAAGGAGGTTTTTGACATGCTTGGCAATAAAATAAACTATTATATAGAAATAAAGTTTCCATCGGAAGAAATAGAAGAAAAATTGTTGAGTATGGTGAAAGCATATGATTTGGAATCAAAGGTCTCTGTACTTTCATTTTCTAATGGCTGTCTGAAAAGAATATCAGATAAGAACAAGAGTATTCCGTGCCGCCTGCTTTTATATACGGAAAAAGAACCCCCTGTATCCAGTTTGCATCTTCCTGATTATTCTCATCTAAAAAGTGTTGTCATCAATAAGGGGATGGTCAATTATCCTATTTTGTTGAACCTGAAAAGATGGATTGACACTATTGAGGTATATACGTTGGATACAGTAGATGAAGTTCCTGTTTACGGATATTCCTATATACAGTCTGTCATAACTGATGATCCGGAATACTGGCTCAAGTATAAAAAGAAGAATAAATGAGTCTTATCTCTGATTTTATAAAATCTTCCGGACTGTATTTTCTTGGAAGTGTGTTGTCAAAACTGATAATGTTCTTCCTGTTACCCGTATACACTTCCTATATTCCTACCTCTGAATTAGGTTATTATGATGTGTCAAATACTTACCTGAACCTGGTCGTTACTTTTCTTTTTATTGATATCTATGTAGGGATTATGCGATTTATCTTTGACGAAAAAGACAAATCAACCATTGGGTCGCCTATATTTAATGGTTTTATTATTTTCTCAGGCTCTTTATTGCTTTACTCCCTTGTCGCTTTTACGCTGTGGGTCTTGTTCGATATCCGTTATATAGGTTATATCTATCTGTATGGGGTTTGTATGGTGTTCAATAACCTGTTTGGATACCTTGCCAGGGCATTGGGTTTTAGCAGATTGTTTGCCTTGTCCGGTGTTATTGCCACCTTGGTGACGTCTTGTCTGAATATAGTAGGTTTGGTGTTTTTGAAATGGGGCATAGAGGCTTTGTATCTTTCGTCCATTATCGGATTGTCTGTGCAAATTCTGATGTTGGAAGTCAAACTGGGTATTGTTCGCCAGTTATCATTCCGGTATTATAATAAAGAGGTCTTGAACCGTTTATTCCGATTCTCTCTACCGCTGTCTTTAAATTCATTAGCCTATTGGTCGCTAACCGGCTATACCAATGTAGCCATCTCTCATGTGTTGGGGTTAGAAGCCAATGGTATATACCTGATCGCTGTTAAGTTTGGATTAGTGATCAACTTATTATCTACCTGTTTCAACCTGGCTTGGCAAGAGGTAGCATTTAAAAAAGGAAATGAAAATAAAGAGGCATTGAGTCTGTTTTATACAAAGGCAGTCAATCTGTTGATTCTTTTTTTTGGAGTAGGCGCTTCTGCTTTGATTGCTTTTTCTTTTTTGATATTTCCTTATATGGTAAAGGGTGACTATGTGATGGCACTCGATATCATTCCTCTTTATATTGTTGTGGCGGTTATTGCAGTTGTAAGTGGTTTTCTCGGACAGATTTACGCAGCCATTAAAGCAACGAGGATAATTATGTATTCTACCTTGATAGCCTGTTTGTTTAATCTTATTTTAGTACCTTTGTTCATTTCTTTTTGGGGATTGCAAGGGGCAACGATCGGGATGTTGGTTAGCTATCTGGTGAATGTCTTTATGCGGATTTTTATTATTCGAAACAAGGTTCGTATTTCTGTTCATATAAAGACAATGTTGATCGTATGTGTGTCGCTGGCATTCTCTTTTGTTGTTTTTTATACGAAGAGTTTATACTTTAATATATTCTTTTTGTTGTTGATATGTCTGTTTGGTCTGTATCTGTTTAGAGAGTATATAGTGCGTATAGTGCAGTTGCTATTTGTAAAGAATAATGGAGGAAAGTGATTTTTTACATATAAACGCGGAGGGAACCTCTTTGCGGAGACATCAGTTGAAGATGTTAGATATACTGGTCTATGTTGATGCTGTTTGCCGTAAGCATAATATCGATTATTGGCTTTCCGGTGGTACATTGTTGGGGGCTGTCCGTCACAAAGGTTTTATACCGTGGGATGATGATCTGGATATTGTATTGATGAAAAAAGATTTGAAACGTTTGCATCAGATCTTGTTAAAGGAGTCGACCTATTACCAGTTGCAGGCGAACGATACGGACTACACCTATGTGGCGCCTTATGAAAAATTGCGTATTCCAAATACAAGGATTAAGGAAAATAATGATAATGATAGGTATTATAGCTATAAAGGAATCTATATCGATCTGTTTTTCTGGGAACCGGCATCACGCTTATTCCATCTTGTTTCCAATAAAATGCAATTGCTGGCTATACGCATGGTGAAGATAAATCCTTCCAGGCTTTGGAAAAAGGGGCTGTTGCGGGCTTATTTCTTGTGTTTGAGTAGGTTTCTTTATCCCTGTTTGAGTTTCTTCTCTTATCTGTTTGCCCGAAAGAATGTGAGTTATCCATTGGGTTCTTTTTTTTCTACCCAATTTGAAAAGGAATGGATATATCCATTGGTTGAATTGGAGTTTGAAGGGAAAAAGTTTTTTGTGCCCCGTGATTACGATGCTGTATTGAAAGCGCAGTATGGTGATTATTGGCAATTGCCTGATTTTAGTAAAATAGAATTTCATACCTGTTCTGTTGAATTTGATGAATAATAATATGAAGAAGATAATGCTGGTCTTTGGCACCCGTCCGGAGGCGATAAAAATGTGTCCTTTGGTTAGAAAGCTAAAGTTGTACCCGGAAGAATTTCAGACAATCGTATGTGTGACGGCTCAACACCGGGAAATGTTAGATCAGGTATTGCTCCTGTTTGACGTGAAACCTGATTATGATTTGAATATCATGAAGCAGGGACAGGATCTTTATGATATAACCACACGTGTATTGAGTGGCTTGCGGGATGTGTTGAAAGAGGTGCAACCAGATATGGTTCTTGTGCATGGTGATACCACCACCTCTATGGTGGCGGCTTTAGCGGCTTTCTATCAACAAATACCGGTTGGACATGTGGAAGCAGGATTGAGAACGCATAATATATATAGCCCATGGCCGGAAGAGATGAACCGGCAGATCACAACACGCATCGCTACCAGCCATTTTGCTCCCACTTTATTAAGTAAGGAGAATTTATTAAAAGAAAATGTATCTCCGGAAAACATTTATGTGGTTGGTAATACGGTTATTGATGCATTACATATTGCCCTGAATCAAATTAAAAAAGAAGAGCAGTTTGAAACACAAATTCATTCGACTTTAGCCTCTTTCGGCATATCTCAGTCTTTATTGTCACAATGGGAAAAGGAGGAGAGGAGGTTGATCCTAATCACAGGACACCGTCGTGAAAACTTTGGCGAGGGATTCAGGCAAATATGTAAGGCGATAAAGCGGCTGGCGCAATCCTATCCCGATGTGGACTTTGTTTATCCGATGCACCTGAACCCCAATGTCCGAAAACCATTACAGGAGGTCTTTGGGGAGAATCCGACAGATCATCCGAATGTGTATCTTATCGAACCGGTAGATTACTTGCCTTTTGTCTATTTAATGGATCATGCTTATATCGTATTGACTGATAGTGGTGGTATTCAGGAAGAAGCGCCCGGATTAGGAAAGCCGGTATTGGTTATGCGCGATACAACAGAGCGTCCGGAAGCAGTGACTGCCGGTACTGTTAAGTTGGTAGGAACGGACTACGAAAAGATTGTTTCTAATGTAGAGCTTCTACTTATTGATAAAGCTGCTTATCAGCAAATGGGACAGGCTGTCAATCCTTATGGAGATGGTAAAAGTTCGGAAAGGATTGCAGGTATTTTGAAGGCGAAAAGAAATTAATTATGAAAAAAAATGTATTGGTTATTTTGCGGAATTACCCTTTAGGTATGAATGCCGGCGACAAAATCAGAACGCTAAATATGTGCATGTCGCTAAGTTCTATGGGATATAATGTTTTTCTTTTAGGGTTTTATACCCGAAATGCTCATCGAATAAGAGAAGAGAAACGTTCATTGCCGAAAGATGTAAAAGCATTGTTTTTCCCAACAATACCTAATCGTTTTAAATTATTAAAATTATCAGAATTCTTACGAGCACTTGTGACTTATTTTGTATGCAAGATCTATTCAATAGATATTATTCAGGCCGAAATGTCTATCTCTGCTACTTCTGCACGTTTTGTTTCTCGTTTACCTTTGATAACAGATTTTCATGCGGATGCGGTTCCTGAGTTCGAAATGATGGGATATCCCCAATCGATAATTGAGTATACCAAAAAGGAAAATGTTTATTCCTTGACACATTCAAAGAAGATTATTACTGTTTCAGATAATTTGTATCGAAATCTGATGGAATATGTACGGACTTCTGCTGAAAACTTTGTTTTGCCGACTAATATCAATATCGATAACTTCCGAAAGATAACGCCTGATACACGTAGTCAAATGCGGAAAAAGTATAATCTTGAAGATCGGATAGTACTTTGTTATTCGGGAGGATTGCATAAGTGGCAATGTGTAGAAGAGACCATCTCTTTGGTTGTTCGATTATGGAAGATGAATCCGAACTATTTTTTCTGCCTTTATAGCAATGATGATATTACGCCTTATGAGGATTTATTGATGCAGATCAATGGTCACTACTTGATAAAAGGGGTTCCAAACAAAGAAATTGCCTCTTATTTGTCAATGATAGATGTTGGTTTTGTTCTCAGAGCAAATGACTTAGTGAATATAAACTCTTCCCCTACCAAAACATCGGAGTATTTAGCAGCGGGCGCAATGGTTGTAGCTACTCAATATGCCGGAGACAGCCCCAAACAGATACAAGAGAGTGGGTGTGGACTTGTCCTTAATGATCTTAATCCTTCAGATGAACAACTGGTGGATATAGATGCTTATATACAAAAATATTATACTTCTTATAAAGAAAATTCAGAAAAAGCAAAAAGCTATGTGACTCAAAATCGCCTATGGACCTATAATGAATCTCTTCTAAAACACATTTATCAAGAATTGTAAGCGATTTTTTGCGGTAATCCTAATTTAGGATAGAGTTGTATATATTGTTGATTTGTTCTATTTTTCTTTCCCATGAATAATTTTCTGCTTTCTTTCTGGCACCTAAAGCTAACAAATAACGTTCGTCTTCGTGGTAATAGTAATGGCGAATATAATGGGCTATGTCATTAGATATCTGTCTTTTTGTGTGTAAATCTATTTTTTTTCCACAAGTATCATCAACAACTTCACTAAATGATAGGTGATTGAATGCGATAACCGGGCAGTAGTTTGTTAAAGATTCAAACACAGTAGTTGTTGTTGCGTCAGAAAGGCTAAGTAAGAAAAAGAAATGGGAGTTGTAGTACAATTTTGGCATTTCCTGGTAAGGAACATATCCTTTATATTCGTAATTGATAGAATATTTTTCACATAGATTTATGGCCTTCTTTCTCTCATATCCGTCTCCTACAAGAATTAAATTGAAATTAATATCATTTTCTTTTTTTATAATGCGAAGTGCTTCTATTAGAAATAAAATGCCTTTTCTGGAATCAAAACCAGCACTCCAAAGTAATTGGATAGGCTTGTTCTCCATCCTTTTGGGAGGAGGAGGGGTTTGTGTGATGATCGCTCCTGTTTCGGGGATAATATAAGTTTTTTTTGCTCCCAGCTGGTTTTTTACTATTTTTTCGATATGCTTACTAATGCAAATACAAGCCACAGATTCATTTGCGGCATCTTTGATCCTTTTCGAATAGCGTAATTGATATATACAAGTTATTCGACGAATGATATTCTTAATGCCTTCTTTCCAGTTGTAAATAGATTGAAATCGTATGGGCTCATCTCCTAAAACACCTATTGGTCCCCAGAGAAAAGGTTTGTTGAGTTTCCATAAGTATCCTGGTTCACGAAATGTTATATTGGTAATATGATGGATGATATCAATCTCTTCTGTATTGATCAACTCCTTGACTAAATTGAAGACATTCTTTTGCCATTTATTATAGTCTTTGTAATATAGGAAAGGGAACAGGCGGTTTATCTTATTATATTTAATTTTTTGTTTTATTAAAAACAGTTTTATATTTCTTTTCTTTCCTTCCTCTGAGTTTACATAGTCTATAACCCCTTGGATATAATCATGTTCATTACATATGAGTATAACGTCATGAAACTCCGAAATTCTCTTAAAAAAGTTCCATCCGACTCCATGCTCAGAACCTTGTCCCGGTGCACAATGATTTGCTGTAATAAGAATTTTATATCGTTTCATATTCTTTGTAAACATCATGAGTTTGTACAGCAATATTATCCCAATCATAAAGGCTTAAGTCATATGCTTGTTCTGTTTCAGGACGGGCTAATAGTCCGGCCATTTTCTCTTTCATATCCTTTGTGCTATTGAGGGTGAAATAAGAGCTTTCCTCCAAACGCACAGCCAGGTTGGCGGGGATGTCGCTTGCCAATACTTTCCGTTTGTAACTCATTGCTTCCAATAGTGTGATAGGTAGCCCTTCGTGCGAGGAGGGGAGGACAAACAGGGCGGCATGGGCATATAATTCTGCCAGTTTTTCTCCTTTGACGATGCCGGTCAGGATCACATCATTCTCGTAGGCAAAATTTTTCAGATAGGTGGAATAGGATGATTCATAATCCGCATCACCGGCAATCACTAATTGATAGTTGGGGTTATTCAGTTTTATGTAAGCTTCGATCAGCCAGTCAAATCTTTTTTCTTCTACGAAACGACCGACGGCAAGGATGTATTGATTCGGCTTGATACCTAAATGCTGTAGAAAATCCGTAGAGGAAGGTTTGGGTAGCGTTGTGACACCATTGTAAATCAGATGCACTCCTTTTGTCCGTTTGTATTTCTTTTTCAACAGATCCGTGATAACCGTCGATATGGCAATGATCTGATGCGCCTGTTTGGCAGCAAAGTATTCGCCTAATTTCAGGATGCTTTTGGCAAAAAATCCCCATTTCTCCCGGTCGTAGTCAGGACCATGATGGGTTACCACCACCTTAAGACCTAACAAACGGGCAAAGGGAACGGTGATAGCCGGTCCGATTGCATGGATATGAACGATGTCCGCCTTGGAACGGTAGGCATACCAGACGGCATACATCGTATGCAAAGCTGCTTCCAGTCCGGTGATACGTGGTGCGTTGATATCTTTGAAATGAACACCTTTGTAATTAGTGTAAGGCGGATCCTCTTTGACAAAGTTTTTCCGACGAACCACGGTTACATGGCATTCTCCTCCGGCCAGCCGGGGGTATAACTCCTCACAATGGGTTTCGATGCCACCTTGTATGTTTGGAAACCCTCTTAATCCGGTGACTACAATATTCATTCTGTTGGTTTTCTTAAGTTACCTTGTTCCGGCGATTGCCCTACATCATACCATTTTCTATCCAAACACAATGGCTTGTTCAAGAGACTGTTCACTTTGTTGCGCATCACCCATGTTAAAGGGTGGCGGATATATTTCTTCATCACCGGCGAGGCCGTGCCGACCATCCAGCAATTTTTGGGACAGGTGCGTACCTGCTCCCTGACTTTATTCGCTTGTTCGCTTTGCCATATCTCATCAAAGGAGTTCGCCTGAAGGATATTTCCCATACTCTCTTTCCAGTAAGCTTCTTCTAACCCGTTGCAGGGATAGACCTCGCCATACGGATCGACAAAGAAATTGACCAGCCCCGCCTCGCAAGGCAGCATGCGGCGGTTGCCCTCAATGTAGTTGATCAAGCCGTTGTTGAAGAAGGCGCGGAACCAGGATTTGGGATGGCTCTCTTTCATCTGCATGGCGATGATCTTTTCAAAGTTTCCGATCACCTCCTCTTTGTTGGTGATGACATTGTCGTATTTGTGGAAGTAATAGGAATTATGAAAGGCCGCCGTGGCAAACTCCATCTTGAGGTTTTGCGCCAGGCGGTAGAGGTCGAGCATATCGGCTGAGTTGTTGTTGGACACCGTGATGCCGAAGCCAATATCTTTCACGCCCATTTCCTGCAATTTAAGTAGGGTGCGTAGTCCTTTGTCGAATCCTCCTTTGCGTCCCCTCAATTCGTCGTTGACGGTTGAAAGTCCTTCAATACTTACACGAATGCCAATGTTGGGGTACTTCTTAGCTAAAGCAATAATACGATCTTCATACCAACCAGAGGTAGATATAACAACGCGGGGCGCCTTCCGGAACATGACATCTACAATATCTTCCAGGTCTTCCCTGACGAAGGGCTCTCCTCCGGTGATATTGGCAAATTTCAGTTTCGGCAGTATCTCCAGGTCTTTCGCCTTTATTTCTTTTTCTTTCTCCGTCGGATTATTCCAGATATCACACATTTTGCATCGCATGGGACAGCGATAGGTGGTGATGATGCTGACGTCGGTAGGAGAGGGGGTATTATTTTTACTATTGGATTCCATAGATGTTACATAATTGTTCATAAAACATATTGGCAGAAAACTTTTCTCTGGCTTTATCGGCTATATCCTGAAAAGGATATGAATCATCAAAGGTTTGAAAACAGTCCGTTATCTTTTGTTTTAGCTCTTCGGTATCACCGGGAGTAAACAGGAAACCGCTCTTTCCTTCTTCAATTAATTCAGGTATGCCACCAATATTTGCACCCAAAACAGGGGTGCCGGCACAGAGTGATTCAATCACACTGAATGGATTATTTTCATAGCAAATAGAAGGAATAACGGTGAAACGTGCTTTACTGATAATCCTCATTACTTCATCAAGCGGTTGATGACCTAAAAAGTGAATGTTTTCTTTTACGTATTCCTTTTTAACCCGATATGACTCGTCGCCTCCTCCAATGAGATAAAGAGAGTAAGGTAATTCTTTTGCCGCTTTTAGTAGGGAATCGATTCCCTTTTCCGGAGACAACCTCCCTACATAACAATAGTAATCCTCTTTATGAGAAGAACAGGGAGGTAGATTTTCTGTTTGGATGAAATTATGTAAAACTTTTATCTTGCTTTTATGAAAACCGGCAAATTCCATTTTTGACTTTAAAAAATGGCTAGGACTGACAAAAGTCTCTGTCTGTTTTTCCAGTTTCCTCCTGTTCCAGATGATTGCTTCCAGATAAGCAACGACACTTGCTTTTAAGCTTTTCTTGAAACATTTGTGTTTAATCACATTTGTTTTGTCTGTAAAACAAAGTTCGCATGGCTTTCCATCTCGCAAACAATTATACGCCGGACAAATAAGCTTGAAGTCGTGTAAAGTCCAGATAACCTTTATCCCTTTGTCGGTTGCAAGTTTAACAATATAGGGAGATAAATAGGAGTGTATATTGTGTACATGTATGATGTCCGGCTCGAAGTCGTGTACTAATTGCAGAAATTTTCTTTTTACCTCGCGCGGAAAAAAGGGACGCGTCAAGGCTGAGAATATATTTTTGAAAGAGGGTGACGAAAGGTCTATCTCCGAAGGGAAATAACGTTCCCATTTAGATGGCAGGTTTTTAGGGTGACGAGAGCTAAAAATGGCTACTTCATGTCCATGTTTTTTTAATAGTTTCTCCAAAGAAAGAGTGGCGGTACAATCCCCCCCCCTATAATAGTAGAATTTATTTACAAGTAGTATTTTTTTCATGAGTTAGACGAATAAGCAGCATTGATTTTTTTATGTTTTATATCAGCAAAAATTAAGCCTAAAAGCATCATCATAAAAACTCCCCTGTTGTGAGTTATAGTCGCGTCTGTAGTGCTTTCTATCAAAAAGAATATAATGATTAGTAGGGCAATAATAGATTCTTTTTTATGACCTTCAAGAAATGCTTGTATTGCTTTTTTTAGGAGATGTATCCAAAAAGAAAAGAACAAAATTATACCTACAATACCAAATTGTGCCAATGCAGGATAATAGGTGTCTGCAATAAAGGATGGATCACTTTGCGTTAAACCATGCATTCCTTCCATTCCATATTTGGAGTATATTGGAGAATAATATTCTCCGGATGAATAAGTGGCATATGTTGCAAATCCTGGGCCAAAGGGGAAATAATCCATAATAATAGGTATGGAGAAGTAATATAAGGCAACGCGCGCATAAAGGTCAGCAGTTTCACGCTCATACCCAAAACCTCCCTGGATAAAATAGAAGTATATTTTATCTTTAGCAACAAAGAGAACCGCAGCAAGTCCGATCAGTAGGAAAAATGTGTTCTTTAGGTTTAGTTTCATTTGAAACGAGTCATTAACATATAATGTTATGAATGTGCAAGCAGCAAAGAAACCATAAAATTTAGAACGTCCGGAGAATAATCCGATTGAAAGGATCAAAAGAAAACAGAAAATATCACGTTTGGTGTAGTCACTACAATATAAGTAGAGTAGTGCAAGAATAGAAATGGCTGTAGCAAATCTGGAAGGATGCCCTAAAACAGCAACATAGATATTTGGGAATGCAATCCCGATAATACCGATACAAAATAGATAGATAGAGAATATAACAGCAAACTGTTGTATTATCTTCTTTTGTTTTTTGTCAAGCTGCGGCATCATGGAGTAAACACAGAAAAACCCCAGATAGGGTTTAATCTGAATGATAAAGTCCATGACAATGGCTGATTTTACATTATTGCCGACAATAAAAGAGTAAAAAAGATAAAAGAGGAATATGCCGAGAACCACCAGGAAGAATTTGTTGAATTCCCAGTCCTTTGTGTTGAAAACATGGTAGAAGTATAAGACTAAAAGCAATAAGGCACATATCTCATCCGTGAAGTTAAACCCTATGGTATCATAGAACATAACTCCGAAAATAAGGGTGAAAAGAAGTAGTAAGAAGAAATTTTTATTGACAAATTCCTGTATCATATCATTCGATTAATTCGATCTTTACGTCATACTCTATTTTTAACGTAAAAATTCCTGATTTATTACGTTTCTCAAAAGGTTTCTATAGTCTGAAAATGCCTGCAAACTTAGGCAAAAATATACGGTTTATAGGCAACTTTCGCAAAAAAAGAATATGCCATTTTGGCGGATACCTATTCCCTATGCAGCTCAAAAAATAGGCTTTACGGAGAAAAGCCGAAATAGCATTTTGATATTTCTGCAGGAGAATTTCGTCGAAATGGTAGGGGTATTTTGAAAAAGTCCCGGGAGAAACACTTTTTAACAAATTGGAATGTAAGTATAACTTGCCCATTTAGTTATAAAAAGAGGGGGTGTTGCTTACATTCGGTTTCTCGGTTTTGGGTGTTTTGGGCGACTGTCATTACGGCAGATTCTTTGTTGTTCTTAACACGGATGATTTTTTCGGTATAAATTCTTAACTTTGTGTGTTTTAAAAATCATAGAATGAAAATAGCAATTGTTGGTACCGGCTACGTCGGGTTGGTTACGGGCGCCTGTTTCTCGGAAATGGGCACGGAGGTGTTTTGTGTGGATATTGATCAACAGAAGATCGAAAACCTGAAAAGAGGTGTTATGCCGATTTATGAGCCGGGCTTGGAGGATGTGGTACGTCGTAATTCGGAAGCGGGGCGCCTTCATTTTACGACCCAGTTAAAAGAGGTAATCAATGAGGTGGATGTGTTGTTTAGTGCAGTCGGAACACCTCAGGATGAAGACGGGAGCGCGGATCTAAAATATGTATTGGATGTGGCTCGTTCGGTCGGGCAACAGATGGAACGTTATATACTGGTGGTGACAAAGAGTACGGTGCCGGTAGGTACAGCGCAGAAAATCAAGCAGATTATACTAGAAGAACAGGCTAAGCGCGGGGTGACTATCCCGTTCGATATCGCTTCCAATCCGGAATTCCTGAAAGAGGGAGCTGCCGTTAAGGACTTTATGACGCCCGATCGTGTTGTCGTGGGAGTAGAGTCGGAGAGGGCGGAGGAGCTGATGAGCCGCTTGTATCGCCCGTTTATGCTCAATAATTTCCGTGTTATTTTCATGGATGTGCCGACGGCTGAGATGACCAAGTATGCAGCGAATGCGATGTTGGCCACCCGCATCAGTTTTATGAATGATATAGCCAATTTGTGCGAACTGGTCGGAGCCGATATCAATATGGTGCGTAAAGGCATCGGTACGGACAACCGTATCGGACGGCATTTCCTGTATGCCGGATGTGGATACGGAGGTTCCTGTTTTCCGAAGGATGTGAAAGCGTTAATAAAAACAGCCGAAGATAATCATTATCCCATGCGCATTTTGCAGGCGGTAGAAGAGGTCAATGAAGACCAGAAGCATATCCTGTTCCGAAAGTTGCAGAAACACTTCTCGAACAACCTGGAAGGAAAGCGTATTGCCATCTGGGGATTGGCCTTTAAACCGGAAACGGATGATATTCGTGAGGCTCCGGCTATGACCTTAATCGACTGTCTGTTGAAGGAGAAATGCGAGGTGGTGGCTTACGATCCGATAGCCATGCCGGAGGTTAAGCGCAAGTTGGGCGATGCCATTCAGTATGCCAATGATATATATGGCGCAATAGACAATGCCGATGCCCTGTTGGTGGTGACCGAATGGAAAGAGTTTCGCCTGCCCTCCTGGTCGGTCATTAAGAAATCTATGCGTAGCCCGTTTGTGTTTGATGGGCGCAACCTGTATGATAAAAAGGAGTTGCAAGATTTTGGCTTCGTTTATCAGGGTATTGGAAGGTAGCTTTAGATGTAATTGTTGTAGTATTTGATATTCTCTTTTATCAGGACATCGATCGGCATATAATTGATTGGAGGCACCTGTTCCTGCAATACCAGGTGGCGGAATAGCGCTTTTAAGCTGTTAAATCCCTGCACTTCGGGGCGCTGGGCGATCAAATGGGTGATCAGACCATTCTCCAGATAGGTAACATTCTTTTCAATCACGTCGTAGCCGATCAGCTTGAAAAGGGAGTTCGATTTCCGTTTATTGAAATATTCTCCCAGTATATAGGCTCGGGAGCTGAAAATGATGCCGGAATGCAGATCCGGATTGGCTTCGAAAAATGCATCCAATACCCGAAAGTTTTCCTCCTGATTGTCGGCATGAAGCTGCACAGAATGTATTTTCCCGGAGTAATTATGCTCAGAGAGATAGGCGCGGAATCCCGTTTCCCGTATTTGTACCTGAGTCGCATTGGCTTCTCCTTTGCGGATAAACCGGAAAGTAGCTATGTCTTCGCCATCGGTTATCTGTTCTAACAACAGGCGGCCGGCAATATACCCCGAATCGTATGAGTTGGTTCCGTAATAGGCTATGCTGCGGGTGTTCTCTATATAGGCATCGACCAACACGTAAGGTATGTTTTTTTCATCCAGCGATGCGATGAGCTCCAGGACGCCCTGCTTGAACAGGGTAGCGATGACAACTCCTTGGCAATCGGCAGCCAATAACTCGTCTGTGAGCTTGTCGAAGTTGCTTTTGTCAAATTGGTTGAAATACAAAGAGGTGACATTGATGTTGTAGCTGAACAGCTCCTGCTCGGCTTTGTCGACACCCTGCATAAATAACTCCCAATACTCTCCGGGTTGATACGAAGGGATCAGGGTAAACAGGTGATACTGCTTCTTTAAAGCCAGCGAACGGGCTATCAGGTTAGGATGATAGTCGATCTCTTTTAAAACTGCTTCTACTTTTTGGCGGGCCTCTTCTGATACTTTGCCCCGGTTGTGAAGGATACGGTCAACTGTGCCGGTCGAGACACCGGACAGTGCCGCAATATCTTTTATACGATAGGTTTTACCCATGGTTACTCAATCACATCATCAACTACTTCTTCCAGAACGGCAACAGGGGTGTTCAGCTTTCTGAAAACATAACAACTCATCAGGGCAACCAGAGGCGCGGCCACTAACACGCCGATACCGAGCAAAATAACTCCGATCAATATGATGCCGATCATAACAAGCAGTAATACGAAAAGAGGCAATACCTGTCCTTTGGTCAGCTCCCAACTCTTTTTAAGCGCTTCGATAGGACCTGCGTTCTCTTCTACGATGAAACAACTGAAGAAGCTAAGTCGTATTCCGATATAGAATCCGGGGATAATAAACAATACCAATCCGATAAGCATCGCTACACCTGCGATCAGGGAGGCAACAAACGCATTCAGTATTTTGGAAGCCTGCTGGCCGTAGGCGGAGAACTGGGGCTCGATGCCATCCAGCGCCTGAAACAGGTTTTTAATGTATCCCAACTGGAAGATGAGTTGCAGGATTATGGAGATCAGACTCACAACAACCGTCCCAATAGTCAGCTCTGTCGGTGTCATAAACATATTGAGAATACCGGCAATAATCATATAACCGACTAATAATCCGACTAAAATCCAAATGTTTTGTTTAAGGCATTTCCAGGAGGTACTGAAAACTTCCGAAATAGTAAATGTTGGTTTCATATGCTATGTGATTTGTGAATTATGACTTTTCTTTGACACAAAAGTAACCATATTGTTGAAGAAAACAATAAAATAAACAAAAAGTCCGTACACATAAGGCGTACGGACTTTCCTATAATAAGGTAGAAATGAAGCGGAAAAAAGACTTAATCTTCCGAGTCAAAGTCGAATTCAAAATCAAAACCATCACCCATGCTGTCGGGATCGGCAAATTGTTCCAACTCTCGACGGTCTTTTTTTGTCGGGCGTCCCATGCCTTTAGAACGGTTGACAAAGCCGGAAATACGGTTCATCTCCAGGATTTCATACTGATCGGGCGTTGTTACATTCTCCAGGTATTCCGGAACCAGTTTAGCACCCATGCGGCGTTCGGTCAGAGCCAATACTTTAAACGAGTAGGTGATGGGCGGTTTGCGCACCTGTATGACATCGCCTACTTTAATAGTACGTGACGCTTTGGCCTGCACGTTATTCACCATGATACGGTTCTTTTTGCAGGCGTCGACAGCTATGCTGCGACTTTTAAATATGCGGGTAGCCCACATCCATTTATCTATACGAACTTCTTCCATTTTTTGTTTTGTTTTGTCTGAGAGTCCGAACGCTGATCTTAGTCTTTGTTATTGAATTGATTCATGGTGATCTGTATCCCAGCCAGGCAGAAACTCTTGATGATTTCCGCGGCACGTTCCAGTTTTTGCGGCATCACCTCCAGTTCTTCCGGATCGAACAGCCCAAGCACATAATCGACCTGGCCGCCCCGGGGGAATTGATCGCCTATGCCAAAGCGAAGTCGGCAATATTCTTGCGTTCCCAGTATTTGTTGGATATTCTTCAAGCCGTTGTGCCCGGCGTCACTTCCTTTGGGTTTCAGGCGAAGGATACCAAAAGGCAAAGCGATATCATCGACAATAACCAATAGATTCTCTACTGGTATGTTTTCCTTTTGCAACCAATAGCGAACGGCATTGCCGCTAAGATTCATGAATGTGTTCGGTTTGAGCAGGACAAGCTCTTTGTTTTTCACTCGTAAGCGTGCTACGGCGCCATAACGCTGCTCCGTGAAGGGTGTGTTTCCCACTTCAGCCAGGCGATTCACTACACGGAATCCGATATTGTGGCGCGTTCCCCAATACTCCGAACCGATATTCCCTAATCCGACAATCAGATATTTCATCTTGTTTTATACAACAAGAGACACGAAGAATAGGCCTTCGTGTCTCTTTATGGTAAGAAAAATAATTCTTATTTCTTGGCTGTCGCAGCGGCAGCAGCAGCACCACGAGCGGCACGAGTCAACTGTACGGTACAAACAACGGCGTTCTTTGCGTTCATCAGTTCCAATCCTTCGAATTGAAGTTCGCCGATCTGCATAGATTTACCCAATCCCAGTTTGTCTACGTTGATAACCAGTTTTTCAGGCAAGTTTTCATACAGCGCTTTCACTTTCAGCTTACGCATACGCAATGTCAGTTTACCCCCGGCTTTCACCCCTTCGGCATATCCTTCTAACGCAACCGGTACTTCGATGATTACTGGTTTGTCTTTAGCAATTTCCAGGAAGTCAATGTGCAATAACTCATCGGTTACAGGCTGGAATTGCATATCTTTCAC
This sequence comes from Parabacteroides sp. PFB2-10, assembly GCF_029893085.1. GTDB lineage: Bacteria > Bacteroidota > Bacteroidia > Bacteroidales > Tannerellaceae > QVMG01. The sequence continues at coordinate 43,402 of NZ_JARXWI010000012.1, read as the reverse complement.
GATAGCCATCTTTTTGTTGCCATCAACGGATAGCTCCACCAGATACACTTTCGGCGTATATACCAGATTGCGCAGGGCATCCTGGGTTATGCTCAAATGTACTACTTCATTTCCTCCGTACAACACGGCAGGAACTTCCTTGTTTTTACGAAGATTTTTCAATCCTCTTTTCTGATCGGCTGAACATGCAGCGATCGTTCTTGATTTTGCTTCTAATGCAAATGTTTTCATTTTAAAAATCTTTTTTGTGTTACTCAAAATTAGTGCTTCCTAATTTCCCATCACACCAGGCGGGGCTAAAAAGCGGTGCAAAGATAGTAATAAAATTGATAGAAAGAAGACGGGCTGTAAGTTTTTAACTTTAAGCCTCTGTCCTTTTTTTATATTCATTGTACTTTAAGAACACAGCCTCTTGCAAAGATTGAAAAGTACAATTCAAAGCCCGGTTGGAAAAACAAATAGGCGAACCATAAAACTGTAACTTGAGTTCCAGTGTGCGCTTTTTGCTTTTGATCATTTCCCGTTGAATATAGTCTGTTGGGTTTTTGACTCTGACAACAATGTATTTCCGTTTCAGGTCACTGATATCATCCAGTATAACAATATTCTCCACATCACTCCATAAGACCGTTCCATAAGAATTCCCGGTAGAAACATCGTATATCCCTTCGTCTGAGATATAGATCCCTACGCCGTCTTCCTTATGAAGCTGTACCAAAGCAACGATGCAGAACAGCATAACCAGTACGGAAAATACGCCCAAGGTAAGAACCAGGAACCGTCCGCCGCCGAATGCCAACTTCCCGGCTAAGTAGATACCACCAACGCCAATAAGTGCAGATATCAACATCAACAGCATGAGTCCTGTTTTCTCTTTCTTAGCTAAGGTGAATGTGATTACGTTTGGAATCATAACTTTATATCGTTTGTTCCACATTCGTAACAAATGCACGCAATCCCAACGCTTCGGTTTGCTTATCTAATTTCTGGAGCAACTCCAGAAAACGGGGAACTTTCTGATCTTCTATGACCGTGTAGATCGCCGAATTCATGGTTGGCCACGCATGGCTGCCGTAATGAGGCTCACCAGTATGACTGCCACGTCCCTGCACGTTTTCCCAGTAGGTGAATCCTTTTATATTGTTTCTGTCCATAATCCCCAGGATCGTTTCATAATACGCCTGGTTGAATGTTATCATAACTGCTTTCATATCTGTAATAATTATGAATTGTGAATTATGAATTATGAATGGAGTATGAATCATGAACTATGAGAATATTGAGTTATCCTCATAATTCATAATTCATAATTCATAATTCCTTATTTGTTCTCAAGGTGAAGTAAGCGTCTGAATTTACGACGTCTTCTCTTTACACCGTTACCTGCGAATACGGCATATACAACCGGTACGATCACCAAGGTAATCAGGGTTGATACGGAAAGCCCCCAGGCTACTGTCATACCCATAGAGCGCCACATTTCAGCCCCTTCCCCTGTTCCGACTGCCATCGGGATCATACCCAATACGGTTGTCAGCGTTGTCATCAACACCGGACGAAGACGGGATTTCCCCGCAGCCACACAAGCCGCAATGATACCCATACCACGTTCGCGACAGAGAATGGTGTAGTCAATCAATACGATACCGTTTTTCACTACAATACCCAGCAACATAATCATACCGATCAATGCCATGATACCTAATGCGGTCTGTGTAACGACCAATCCCCAGATCACCCCTACCACAGCAAACGGAATGGAGAACATGATCACGAACGGGTCGACTAACGATTCGAACTGAGCAGCCATCACAATAAATACGAGCAACAAGATGAGCAGTGCCAGTACACCCAGGTCGGCAAATGTTTCCTGCTGGTCTTCGTAAGTACCACCGATGTTCCAGGAAATTTCCGGAGGAATTTCCATATTGCGCAGTTCCTGGTTGGCTGTCGCTACAATATCACTCAAAGCAGCTCCCGGAGAAGCGATGGCTGATACGGTGATCACACGCTGACGGTCTTTACGTTCGATCGTCGGCGGGTTCATACGTTCCACTACCTGACCCACGTCACGGATGCGGACACCCTGTCCGGCATTATTATAGATCATGATATTTTCAATATCCTCAAGCGATTGACGGAACTCCGGAGCATAGCGCACACGGATATCATACTCGTCGCCGTCTTCGCGATATTGGGACGCGGTCGAACCGTTGATGCGGTTACGGAGGAACATGGATGCCGTTGTTACATTAAGCCCATGTAACGCTAATTTTTCACGATCGAAATCAACCTGGTATTCCGGTATGTATTGTTCGCGGCTTACGTTTACCTGCGAAATGTCTTTGCTTTTACGCAGACGTTCGGTTATTTCGTGAGCAATAGCGTCGGTCTCAGCAAAGTCATATCCGAAAATTTCGACATCAACGGAAGTTTCACCTCCCATACCTCCGGCTCCACCTCCGGCGCTTACAACATATTTTTGTATCTCGGTATAATTCGCCAGATCTTTACGCATCAATTCACAAATCTCAATCAAACCTCTTTCGCGTCCTTCGTATAGAGGACGTTCCCCTACACTGTATAAGCTGATGTTAAAGCTGATTTCGTTTGTTCCGCCACCTTGAATGAGTGCAAATGTATTGTCTGAATCTGCCATTCCTTCACTGAAGTTGGACGTTTTGATTTCTGGATATTTTTCCCGGAACAGGTTGTCTAATTCTATGGCAAGTTCTCTGGTGATTTCCTGGCGGGTTGCCATTGGCAATTCTACTGTGATACCAATACGGGAATTATCCTGCGACGGGAAGAATTCTGTTTTGACAGTAGGAATCAGAAACATGGTTCCGGCAAAAATCAGGAAGGCAGCGGTGATAACTGTTTTCCGGTGACGAACTGACCAGTTCAGGAAGCGTGCATAACCTGTATCCAATGCGCCTAAAGCCTTCTCGATAGGCGTGAAGAAAAGTACATACAATTTCCCTTTCTTCGGATCCAGACGAAGCAACTGAGAACATAACATCGGAGTCAGCGTCAACGCGGCCAATGTAGAAACGATCATAATGATACTAACAATCCATCCCAGCTGTTTGAACAAGATACCGGCCAAACCGGTTACCATAGTCAACGGCAGGAACACAGCCAACATGGTCAGCGTAGAGGCGATAACAGAAATAGCCACCTCATTGGTCGCATGCACTGCGGCCTGCTTGGGTTTACTGCCTCGCTCGATATGTGTCGTTACGTTCTCCAATACCACAATCGCGTCGTCGACCACCATACCAATCGCAATGGAGAGCGAACTCAGTGAGATGATATTGAGTGTATTGCCCGAAGCCAACAGATAGGCGAACGCGGCAATCAATGAGATCGGGATCGTAATAATAATAATGAATGTAGCTCTCCATCTTCCCAGGAAGATAAATACCACCAGCATCACAATGATAAATGTCAGTGTGATGGTTTCAATCAAACTGTCGATTGTATTCAAGATATTAGTAGATGTGTCAACAATCACACCTATCTTGACGTCGGAAGGCAATGTTTCCTGTAATTCAGGCAACAACTCTTGTACCTTCTTGGAGATCTGTACCGCATTGGCTCCCGATTGTTTCTGAACAACAATCATACCTCCGCGTGTACCGTCGTTGAATACCTCTTGGGCACGTTCGCCTACGGTATCCTCTACACGAGCCACGTCACGCAGGTAAACAGTTTTGCCGTTGAAGTAACCGATTACCAGGTTCAATAGTTGGTCGGCACTGGTAAACTCGCCCTGCACGCGCAAGGAATAGGTGCTCGAACCGATATCGATTGAACCCGAAGGGGTATTTCGGTTCTCCATCGCGATCACATTAGAGATGCCCTCTACGGTTTGATTGTACGCTTCCAGCTTGTACGGGTCGCAATAAACCTGTACTTCGCGGATGGGAGTACCCGAGATAGACACAGCACCTACACCACTGATACGGGCAATCGGATTGGCTACACGGTCGTCCAGAATCTTATAAAGCGCATTGGTGCTCTCTTCGGCTGTTACCGACAGCAACAAAATAGGGATATTCTCTGTACCGAACTTGAAAATCACCGGATTTTCAGTGTCATCGGGCAACATCGCTTTCGTCATGTCGAGTTTGTCCCGGACGTCGTTTGTGGCTACGTCGAGATCTGTTCCATACTCAAACTCCAAGACAATAATTGAGATATTCTCAGAAGATTGAGAAGTGACGTGTTTCAGGTCACTGACACTATTCAGCGAGTTCTCAAGAGGTCTTGTCACATTTGTCTCAATATCTGACGCGTTCGCTCCCGGATAAGCGGTCATGACCAATATAACATTGGATTCGATTTCCGGCAGCAAGTCAATAGATAATTTGCTTAAGGAAAAAAGCCCCAAGACCACGACTGCCACAAATATAAGGGCAGTGGTAACCGGCTTTTTTACCGCGCTTCCATATAAACTCATATCTTATGTTTTTTCTTATTTTACAATATCAACTTCCATTCCGTTTGTCAAGCGGTTCTGACCGGTAGTAACTACCTGGTCACCATCTTTCACACCCGAGATCACCTCATAGCGGTTATCCATACGACGACCTAACTCAATTTTGTCATAGGATACCTTTCCGTTCTTGTAAATATAAACGTAACGGTCGCCTGATCCTGCTTGTTTAACTACAGCCTGGTCAGGGATAACAACATGTTCTTTCGCTCCGAAATGCATAACTACCCGTGCGAACATGCCCGGACGTACACGTTGATCGTTGTTGTTTAGTTTGATTTCCACCTGGAAGGTGCGGGTCAATGGGTCGATGGTCGGATAAACAAGGTTTACCTGCCCCTTGAACACTTCATCTCCATATACATCAAGACGTACGTCTACCTCTTTCCCTTTACTTACCAGGGTGAAGTAGCTTTCGGATACATTGACAATCAGTTTTACCGGGTTGATCTGTTCAACGGTGTAAACAGGCTGCGCTCCGCTATACATATCCCCGTTGTCGTAGTTACGGGCTGTAACAATCCCGGAGATAGGACTGACTAATTTATTGTTTTCTTCCAGGTTTTTGAGAGCTGTCTTTTGCAGATCCAGCGCCATTTTCTGGCCTTCCCAGGCAGACTGTGATACACCGCCTACTTTGTATAATTCATCTATACGTTTGAATTCCGTTTCCAGGTTTTCCAACTGGATCTGGGTTTGACGCAATTGCGTCTCATCCATGGTGGCCAATAACTGTCCGGCTCTCACGCGGTCGCCAACCTCTACGTGCAGTTTACCAATACGCGCAGGTGCCTGCGGGGCAATCATATTAGAAATATTAGCTTCCACACTGGCCGTAAATTCTGCAATTTGATCAACCTCCTGCATGTGAACTGTTTCCAATTTCACTTTCACTTTTTCCTCCACTGTTTGCTCCTGCACTTTGTTTCCGGAGCATGACATTAACAACACAACAGCAGCAACCGGTATTACGCTGAGTACCTTACTTGTTTTCATCTTATTATTCGTTTTTATATATTATCAATTTATTTGTGGTGTTTCACCTATGATTTTTTCCAATTCGGCTTTCGATACCATATAGTCGTAGATCGCCTGATTGAAGTTTAATTTGGATTGGGTCAATGCCAGTTCCGAGTCATTCAGCTCGAGCAGGGTGCCTGCTCCCGTTTCATATCTCTTCTGGGCAATCGTCTGTCCGCGTTTGGCCTGTTCGACTCCCTTCTGTGCCGCGTCATAACGTTTCAGACAGGTATTCATATTGTCCATATAGTTCTTAACAGCCAGTTGCAGATTGCGTTGCGCGTCATCGCGTTGCAGATACAATTGGTTGATCGTGACTTTGGTCTGATTGATCTTCTGCATGCGGCTTCCTCCCGAGAAGATAGGAATGCTAAGCGACAGCCCGATCATGGAATAGGGATTCCAACGATAGTCTTTGAATTTGAAGTCGTTGTTCATCGATGTCCATGTATAGTTCCCTGCTAATGATAGGGTAGGCAGGTAATCATACTTTTGCAGTTGGAGGTTAGCCTGCAGCTGTCTGTTTTGAATATCCAACTGACGCAGACTGGAGTTGTTATTTAGTGCGGTGTCTACTGTTAAATAATCAGCAAACAATTCGGAATCAAAGTCTGTCAGGCTGCCTTCACATTCGATCGCCAATTCTAAGTCCATTCCCAACAATGCTTTCAACTGCCATTTGGCCAGTACAACTGCATTCTCGGCCTGTAGCATATTGGGCTCCAGGTTCTTTACGGACACATCCGCGCGGATCAGGTCGTATTCGGCTACCAACCCCTGGTCATATTTCTTTTTGATGTCCAGGTAATTATCCATGGCGTTATCGAAACTTTCTTTAAACACGCGATAAGAATCGTTGGCCAGCATCACGCCGTAGTAGCTTTTCTTCACCTGATTGGTCATATCTATTTTAGAAGAACGAGCTTGCTCGATCGCCAATTCTACATCCATACCCGAAATAGTCAGGCTTTTCCAGAGCGAAGCATTGATCAATGGCATCCCGGCGCTGAATCCAAAGCTCCAGTTGTTGTCACGTCCTACGGAGATTCCACCATCACTATCGCTAGTATCTTCCACCTGAGGCATGCTTTCTAAGATGTTTTTCCCCAATGTGCCGGTTTTATAATTAGGATCCATCCCTTGAAGCGTTTTGTCTGCCCCAGTAATTAGCGGTTCAGTCACGCCACTCAGCATACCGCTGATGTCGAAGCCATCCCCATCCATATACATCACCTGCTTCTTCAACGTCCGCGAATAGTCTCCACTGAAATTGATCTGCGGAAACAGAGCCGCGTACGAACCCTTCTTCGCATATTTCTTTTTCTCAATTTCCATGTCGGCCACTTTAACCGTCGGACTCTCACTCATCGCAATCTCCAGCGCTTTTTCCAGGGTCAGCACCACCGGTTCCTGTGCCTGGATAGAAGTAAAAGCCAGAGATGGTAGTAACATACATACTACCCACATCCTCTTACTGTTCTTTTTAAATCGTTTCATTTTTTGTTTGGATAATTTATTATGATCCTTAATTAGTGAATATTTTTGTTGAATTCTTTTGTTCGTACCCATCTCTCTAAAATCTCATTGCCCTTGTCTGTGCTGACTCCTCTCAGGAAAGTGATCAGTACCGTATTATACACTTCCGCATTGGATAGGTGGCTGAATGATTTCGACGGATGAGTCATCTTAAATTGTTCTTTGGCCAATAGGGAGAGAATCTCCAGATTGAGCCCTTCCCGGATAACGCCTTCGCCAATGCCCCTATTCAATAATTTCAGGCAGCGATCGGCAAAGATAGTTTTGTCCTCTTCTCGTTTCTCAAAAGCGATGGGGTATTTCTTCAGATCATCATAAAACTGTTTGGAATACCATCTGGGACGTTTCATGATCTCTTCATGAAACAACAAAACAATATCGATCGTCGTACAGTCGCATTTCTCTAATTCGTTCAGTATGTCGATCATACGATCCGTCGTATAGGCAATACTTTCCAATAAAAGGGTCTCTTTGTCGGAAAATACGCCGTATAGCGTTCGTTTTGATATTCCCAGATTACGGGCGATATCATCCATGCTCACACGTTTGATACCGTATTGTGAGAACAGGTCGAGCGCCATAGACAGAATTTGTTGCTTCATTTTATAGTTTTAATTACACTTATTTTTTTGGAGCAAAAGTAGGAGAGTAGGGGAGAATCAGAAAACCAATTTCGTTTACTTAGGTCAGTTTCCCGACCAAACGGGGATAATTGCCGATAAATAACCCTACAAACAACCTCTTTATATGCCTTAAAACAGATACCTATTTAATACCACGCTACAAAGGTCTGACAAATATTGGAAACTCAAATGGTTTTTTCTGTTACAGGTTTGGTCATTTTCGAACATATACCACCGGGTAAGTTGGCTTTTTAATCGAATAATCGCTATATTTGTTCGTCGTAATTGAAACAAAAGTCGTTCTTTATTATCTCAACATAAATTGTTTTTTAACAGATGGAACAGCTCCCGATCATAGAAATGGCCGAAATAGGCAAGTATATTACTACGTCTGATCACTATCAGCATGTGTTTAGTGTGTCAGATGTCGATGCCTCGTTGATAACCGACAATACGGTTAATAAAGAATATACCGAACCGGTTCGTTTGAATGCGCTATTTATGTTATTGGTTCTGGAAGGAACGGCACACGTGCGCTTGGATTTTGTCTCTTATACATTAACACCCAACATGTTTCTGACCATTATGCCTACGCATATTTTTCAGATAGCGGAGGCCGGGAAGAATTTTAAAGCGCGGTTGATTGTGCTCGATAGGAATTTCTTGGAGGGGATTAACACCGAGAAAAGAAGTCCGGCGATGAGCAACTATTTGTTGCTTCGAAAAAACCCCTGCACGGAATTCAGCCCCGAAGAGGCGAAATATGTTCACCGGAGTATAGGTGTTTTGCGGGATAAGATACGCATGCGCAACCATTCGTTCCATAAAGAGGTGTTGCAGAATGCTTTTGTTGGTTTCATGCTGGAACTGGCCAACCTGATGATCGGTAAAAGCGATCAGTTGGTACGTCCTACGTTGACACGGAAAGAAGAATTGTTTAATTTGTTTCTGCAATTACTGATAAAGAATGTGAAGCAGGAACACCATGTCTCCTATTATGCCGCTCAGTTGTTTATTACCCCGCAATATCTTTCGCTGATTTTGAAAGAATTATCAGGTAAGTCGGCCAATAAATGGATCGACGAAGCCTTGCTTGTGGAGGCCAAGATCTTATTAAAATCTCCCCAGATGACCATACAGCAGGTGGCCGACGAACTGAATTTCTCCGACCAATCTACCTTTGGTAAGTTTTTTAAAAAGCAGGTGGGGCTTTCTCCTATGGAGTATCGGAGGAGCTGATGTCAATGACTGTGTCGATCTCCTCTTTCTTCTTGCGGAATTTGTAACTATTGATCAGCTCTACAAATCCATAGATCACACTCGTTACTCCAAACACCACAACCGCATTCGTGATGCTGCTTTTCGGATAGGTAACGATTAGTATACCCGTTAGGAAAATAAGCGATGGGATCACATAAAACCCCCAAGGCACTCTGGCCCATTGGCGCGCTTTTACCAGCGATACAATCTGTTGCAATCCGCCCAATAATAACAGCGCTCCCAGTACATACATTAATATATTGATAAAGAAGTCCGGCATAATCAATAGCCAGGTGCCAAACAGGATACTGCCGGCAGCATCCAGCGGGAACATCGTATTGTCTTTGGTCTCTTCGTTTTTCTCCCGTGTGAAATACCCTATGATGGTGAATATGCCCGGAAGAATAAACAAGATCCCAATGGTAATGACCAGATAGTGTAAAGCCATTTCCGGCCATAAGATAAGAATGAATCCCAACACGATCGCGAAAGCACTTCGTATGGCTGCATAGCTGATTTTATTCATATGGTTGTTGTTTTATGTTCACTTATATACATAACAATTTATCTACCCGGTTTTGTTTGCAAGATAGGAGAAATAAATGGATAATCAGCCGATCTTATTCAAAGACCCTTTTGTAATATGGCTGATAATTTTATAATTGGAATCGAATGACTACTTTTGCGCCTTAACTATCAGTGTTTTACCTGACTTTAAACGATAAATAGAGATATGCTGCAAGGAAGTAAAAGAGTGATTGTGTGTGCATTAGCCAGGGATTGTGCGTGGGCGTTGAAAAAGAATATCAAACGTATTGAAAAAATGCGCCGTCAATTCCTTGTTTGCGATGTATTAGTGATCGAAAACGACAGCCGGGATCAAACGAAGCAACTCCTATGGGATTGGAAGCAAAAAAGCGAAGGAGTATATGTTATTTCTAATGATTATCATACTGTAACGATTCCGGAAAGTTTACCGAACAAGGTCAATCCACGTTGCTCTTATCATCGAATTGAGAAAATGACCCGCTACCGCAATATCTACCTGGATTGGATTGAGGAGAGGGGAGGAGCCTACGATTATGTGATCGTATTAGATATCGATGCTAATTCCTTTACAACAGATATCGCTAAAATTATAGATCGCGCTCCTGCCGATTGGGGAGGCATCACGGCTCATGGGATATGGTACAGCCCCTTTGATAGTATTTATTATGACACCTATCCCTATATGGAGAATAAACCGGAAAAGCTTGTTTTTCATGTGGAAAAACCGGATGAGTATCATGCGAATGCCAAAAGAATACATAAACAGATAAAAAGGCAACCCTATATGCCTGTTTATTCAGCTTTTGCAGGCATGGGAATTTATAAACAAGAAGCCATTAAAGGGTTGCGTTATGAACTCATGTTTAATGAAATGGAGGATGAAGAAGCTGAAATTCATTGCGAGCATGTTTCTCTTAATAAAGCTATTTCGGAACGGGGGTATCAACTCTATATTGCCAGAGATTTGAAAATGACGATAAATAGCTATAAGGGAATAATCCACGTGTACATAAAGTCTATCTTGTTTAGAAGCCGGTTTATAAAAAAGATTCTTATCAAATATAATTTAGCAAAAGAGATAAGAGAATAAATCCCGCCATCATTCTATCGTCCATGCGCCTCGACAGTACTGTCGAAGGGCATGGACAGAACTGTCGAAGGGCATGGACAGTACTGTCGAGGCGCATCGACGATAGAAAACTCATAGAATTCAAGTCTTAATGTAAGGTCACAATCATCAACACCGGATTGTCTTCTTCGTCCAGATTGGCGGCAATCTCTTTTAATTTACCTTGGAGTGCGTTGTTTTCGTAGAATTGTATCAAATTGATGGTGTTTAACTCCTGTACGGACTGATTACGTTGAATGAAATGTTGTTCATGCAAGAAGAGGTTCAGATCAATCGTATAATCGTCATTGAATATTTCCGATTCGTAAAAAGCCTTCTCTTGTTTGTCATAGACCAAGTATCTGTTTTTGGGACCTTGTCCTTTGCTCAGGTCTATTTTTTTATCCATCGTATTGAAGAAAGCATAACGATCGCTCTCTTTGTTGAGATACAAGAACACTTGCGGATCCATCGTTCCCCGCGAAGGAGTCTGTACGTATATAGGACGAAGCTCGCGCGAAGGAGACAGGGCAAATAGGGTATCATTGGATACCTCGTTCAGTATAAAATCCGATTCCCCGATAGTGATCGGATAATAGGCAAAAGAGATAGTGGCACGCTGACCGTTAAAGCTGGTTTCGATCCTCGTCGATAGTTTATTCCCGGTGGCAGGAATAACCATCTCTTCGATAACCTCCCCGGTCGTTTTGGAGAGGAAAAGAAAGCTGTTTTCTTTCTCATCCTCCGTTTGTCTGTTGTAGGCGATAAAGGTGTTCTTATCGTAATTAACAAGGGATAAATACCACTTATCTTCGGCATAGTACATTACCCGTTTGAATGTACCTTCCATATCATAAACAACTATTTTTTTTTGGTTGTTATCGTTTACAATGATCTCATTATTTTCTTCATCGAGCATCAGGTCGCTGTGTGGTGCATACTCCTCGCCGCTACCGCCCTGTCGGTTGAAAGTGGCGACTCCTTTGCCATTTCTGTCGAAGATAAGCAGATCGCCTTTCTCCCGGTTGAAGTTAGTAATATATTTGTCAGAGAAGGTATTGACGCCACCTCTGCTCCAGAGAAACTCATCCGTTGTTTCCAAAGGGAGGTATTCTACTTTGGCAATATCTTGTAGTTTCAGTTTCTTGACCGGATAACTCTTTTCGACATTGACAACTACCAGTTCGCTCTCTTCCGTATGGGGTTGTTTTGAACTGCAACTGCCGAGAAATAAAAGGCATAACAGTGATAAATAGAGGTAGATGTGACCTGTTTTCATTTCTATTTTTTTTAATAAATGGATTGATTGGTTTGAAAAGTCTCTTTTTATTTATAGGTGATAACCATCAACACCGGATTATCCTCTTCGTCCAAGCGGGAAGCAATTTCTTTCAATTCCCCTTTTAAATCGTTTTTCTCGTAGGATTCGATCAGCTCGATCGTGTTCAATACCTGTACATAGGTCATGGACTTTCCGTCGGAGAAGGTGGTGATGAAAGGATTGACCGCTTTCTCGGAAACATAATCGGCATGGTAGATCTCCGGTTCAAAGAAAGCTTTTGTCTTTTTCTCATACATAATGTATTTCTGATCAAATCCTTTTCGGGTGTTGGGGTCATATTTCTTTTCGACGCTATAGAAGAAGAGATGATCCCGGGTGTTGGCTGCCGGATAAAGAAAAAGAACAGGATCCATGGTTGTTCGGGATGGGGTTTGGACGTATAAAGGTCGCAACTCTTTAGAAGAGTTGATGCTGAAGATCGTATCGTTGGATAGTTCATGCAGGATGAAATCCGTCGTTGTCGGGATCAGTGGGTAGGTTTGGAAGGTGAACATAATGACATTGGCAGCTCTGGTGACATGTACAAACTCGCTGATCTTTTCCCCAGTAGCAGGAATAACGACCTCGTCAACAATCTCTCCTGTCTCTTTTGAGATGAACTGATAGGTGTCGGGCAGTTTATTATCGTACTCTTTATTGTAGGCAATATAATTCTTATCGTCAAAACTCATCAGATGATTATAATACTTACCCTCTGGGAGGTTCAAGCTCCGCTTGAAATTACCCTGCAAATCGTAAAAGAGTAGTTTGGATTTACGCACGTCTATCACGGTGATCTCATCGTTTTTTTCATCGTAGAGGATAGAGCTGTACTGGCTGTATTCTTCGGCGCCATTCCCCTGGCGGTTGAAGGAATGTAAGGTTTTCCCCTTTTTGTCGAAGAACATAATCGTGCCGGCTGTGAGGTTTTTATTAATAATGTAACGGCTTGTGAAAGCATCCGGCGTACCTGTCCAGAGAAAGTCGTCCGATGTTTCCAAAGGGATGTATTCGACATGGGCTATTTCCTGCAACGACAGTCTTTTGGAAGGATATTTTTTTTCGACATCGACGATCAACAATCCTGTATCATCGGAGGCGCTTTTAGTATTGCACCCACAAAGGGCTAAAAGAATAACAAAAAGAAATAGAGGATAGGCACACGGTGTTTTCATACAGTTCGTTTTTAATAGCTTTTACAGAAAGCAAAAATAGAAAAAAGAAACCGTAGGCAATCGGGTGACTGTCTTAATAATTAATAAAATACGAAAGAACCGTATATGGGGGAGGTCAGAGAGGTAAAGCCGCTAATATCTTTTGAGTACCACCGGTATGCTCGCTGACGAACTGCCCGGCTGCTTTGCCTGCCTCCTCGCGAAGCTCGTTATAGGTGAGAAGATCGTTCATGCGGTCGTCAAATTCGCTTGCTTTCGTAATAGAGAAGGCTCCACCGATCGCAATCAGATCGCGGGCTTCTTTGAACTTCTGGTATTTGGGACCGAAGAGAACCGGTGTACCGTAGACGGCAGCTTCCAATGTATTGTGGATACCCGCACCAAATCCTCCGCCGATATAAGCGATGTCGGCATAGCGATAGATAGAAGAAAGCATGCCGAAGCTATCTACAATAATGCAATCGCGGTTGAATTTATCCCGGGCAAACCCGTCCGAAAGACGAATGGAAGAACGCTTCAGGAGTGCTTCGATATGCATCAGATGCTCGCGATGTATCTCATGCGGTGCGATAATCAGCCGGATATCCGGTTGATTGTTGAAGTATTCAATGAAAATGGCTTCATCCTGTGGCCAGGAGCTGCCGGCAACTAAGATGCGTTGTCCGTTAGCTTTGGCCTGATCCACAAATTGCTCGACATGAGGAATCTCGCGGCGTCGGTTGTAAACATCCCAAACACGGTCGAAGCGGGTGTCACCGGCTACCGTGGCATTCGTAATACCGTATTTCTGCAGTAATTGAAGCGAGCGATCGTCCTGTACGAACAAATGGTCGAAATAGCGAAGCACCTTGCGGTAGCCTCTTCCATGCCATTTAAAGAATAGCTGTTCCGGGCGGAAAATAGCCGAGATGATATATGTCGGGATATGGTTGCGACGCAGTTCATGTAGGTAATTGGCCCAGAACTCATACTTAATAAAGATCGCCATCGCCGGGTTGGCCAGGTGTATGAACTTCTTTACCTTATAGGGACTATCGAAGGGAAGGTAGCAGATCACGTCGGCTCCTTCATAGTTTTTCCGCACCTCATAGCCGGAAGGAGAGAAGAAGGTCAATAGAATTTTGTATTGAGGATAGTCTGCTTTTATCTTTTCCATCATCGGACGCCCCTGCTCAAACTCACCGAGCGAGGCAGCATGAAACCAGATATACTTCGCGTTCCGGTCGATTTTCTCTCGAAGAATGGAATTGGTTTTCCATTGTCCTAACCGCATCAGTCTTGCTTTCTTGTGGAAAGGGGCGGCTAACTCGATAAGAAAAGAATACAGGTGTATGAGCAGACTGTAAAACATGAGAATGATTAGTTCAGTTCTTGAATGGCTTTTTCCAGGCGATTGATTGTTTCTTCTTTGCCCAAGGCTTCCGTAATATCGAAAATATGCGGGCCTTTTCCTTCGCCGACAAGGGCAAGACGGGTGGCATTCATGATGTTCCCCAGGTGATATCCTTTGTTTTCAATCCATATTTTCACCACCTCTTCCGTGCCTGCACTATCGAAAGGCTCACGCGTGCGCAATACCTCTATCAATTCGGTTAGTTGAGCGGCTGAATCCTCTTTCCAGCGTTTCTTCACCGTTTTTTCGTCATAGCTGTCGGGGGCTTTGAAGAAAAAGGCTGAAGCTTCCCAAAGTTCTTTCACGAAGTTGACACGTTCTTTCATCAGTCCGGCAATCTTCTCCACGTAGAGCGAGTCGATATTATCGATACCGTGTTCTTTTAAAACAGGGATAAACAACTCGGCTATCTCTTTATTATCCTTCTTTTGCAGGTATTGATGGTTGAACCATTTGCCTTTTTCGATATCAAATTTAGCACCGCTGCGGCTGCAATGTGTCAGATCGAACAGGCGGATCATTTCCTCCATTGCCATCATCTCCTGGTCATTCCCCGGATTCCAGCCCAATAGCGCCAGGAAGTTGACTACCGCTTCCGGCAAATAACCGCTTTCGCGGTATCCGGAAGATATCTCTCCGGTTTTAGGATCCTTCCATTCCAGCGGGAATACCGGGAAGCCGAGGCGGTCGCCATCGCGCTTGCTCAGTTTTCCTTTTCCGTCGGGTTTCAACAGAAGCGAGAGGTGGGCAAACTGCGGCATATTATCTTGCCAGCCCAGATAACGATATAATAACACATGAAGCGGAGCGCTGGGCAACCATTCTTCTCCACGGATCACATGTGTAATCTCCATCAGGTGGTCATCAACGATATTCGCCAGATGATAGGTCGGCAACTGATCAGCCGATTTAAACAATACTTTATCATCCAATACGGAAGAGTTTACGATCACTTCTCCGCGGATCAGGTCGTTTACCTTCACCTCTTCTCCCGGTTCAATCTTAATACGTACCACATATTGTGCTCCTTCTGCCAACAGGCCGTCGACCTCCTCTTTCGAAAGAGTCAGAGAATTGCGCATCAACCCACGGGTAGAGGCGTCATATTGGAAATTAGCTATTTCATTTCGTTTGGTATCCAGCTCTTCCGGCGTATCGAATGCCATATAAGCCAGGCCTTGATTCAATAGTTGATCCACGTATTGGCGGTAGATCTCTTTTCGTTCGCTCTGGCGGTAGGGGCCTTTATCGCCACCGAATCCGACACCTTCATCAAAACGAAGCCCCAGCCAGGTAAGAGCTTCAATGATATACTCCTCGGCTCCCGGCACAAAACGCTGTGAGTCTGTATCCTCTATGCGGAGGAGAAAGTCACCTTCGTGTTGTTTGGCAAACAGGTAGTTATATAAAGCCGTGCGGACACCTCCGATATGGAGCGCGCCGGTAGGGCTGGGAGCAAAGCGAACTCTTACTTTTTGTAGTTTCATAACCGTTATCTTTATTCAAATGCGCGGCAAAAATAGGCTTTTTTTTTCGCATTTTAAACAATTTATATACATTTGTATAGTCAGGAACATTCTTGTAGAGAAAGATGTTTCTATACTAATTAATAAAGAATAAAAGTTAGTAAGTGCTTATTGTCATTTTTTTATAATCGGTTCCCAAATATTACTACCAGTATGAAACTAAAAAGATTAAACATAAATTCCTCCATCTTCTTCCTGTTAGCAGCTGTTCTCATCTCTTACTTCTTTCCCCGTGACGGGCAATTCCGCTACCAGTTTTTTGAAGGAAAACCTTGGCGTTACGAACTTCTAACGGCGCCGGCTGATTTCCCGATCTATAAAAGCGATGAGGAGGTGAAAGCGGAAAAGGACAGTGTCATGGCTCAATTCGAACCCTATTACCGTGTCAAACCCGAAGTGATGCCTACACAAATAGACCGCCTGAAGGAAGATTACCGGGCGAGATTGTCGAAAGAGGTGCCGGCTCCTTACCCCCAATACATCGAAAGAGCGTTGAACTACCTGTATGGAAACGGCATTATCTCCGCGCAAACCATGGAATCCCTGAAGCGTGATAAACGGGAAAGGATCAACCTGGTGGAGAACAACCTGGCACAACCCCATTATGTATCGGATTTCTTTACTGTGCGTACCGCCTATGAATACATACTGAACAACGTGCCTTCCAACCTTGATAAATCCATCCTGCAATCCTGCAACATTAACAATTACCTCGAAGAGAACGTATCGTACGACAAGGATATGTCCGATCGCGTGTTGGATGAACTGTTGGGCAGCGTACCCATCTCCGCCGGTATGATACAAGCCGGAGAACGCATTGTCGACCGGGGCGAGATTATCGATGCGAAAACCTACAATGTGCTTCGATCCATGAAGATCATTCACGAGTCGCGTTCGGGCGGAGCGCAGCGACAGGGCATCCAGTTGGCCGGTATTTTCTTTTTGGTTTTCGGGGTGATCTTTTGCTTCTGGCTCTATTTATGGTCTTTCCGTCCCAAGATATTCTATCGTCGCCGGCATGTATTGTTCCTGATGCTTAATATTACGATCTTTATTCTGCTAACGGAAGTGGCGGTTAGTTTCAATTGGTTTAGTGTCTACATCATTCCCTATGCGATCGTCCCCATCATTGTGCGCACTTTCTTCGACTCGCGTACGGCGCTGTTTACCCACCTGATCATCATTGTGATATCTTCTGTTATGGTGCCTTATCCATTGGAGTTCTTCGTGTTGGAGGTGATTGCCGGTATGGTTGTTACCTTTAGTCTGAAAGACCTGTCGGAACGTTCCCAGTTGATCCGTTGTGCCTTTTTTATCTTTCTTTCTTATTCCATCAGTTACACCTCGCTGGCTATTTACCAGGAGGTCGACTTCAACCGTATCAATTGGGTGATGTATCTTTATTTCGGCATCAACTTTATCCTGTTGATGTTTACCTACATTCTGGTTTATATGGTTGAAAGGGCATTCGGCTATATGTCGACCATTACCTTAGTGGAACTGTCAAATATCAACAATCCTTTACTTAAGAAGCTCTCCGAAACAGCACCCGGCACCTTTCAGCACTCACTTCAGGTGTCTATCCTGGCATCCGAGGGTGCCGTGAAGGTAGGAGCCAACTCCGCCCTGGTACGTACCGGCGCTATGTATCATGATATCGGCAAGATGAAAAACCCGGCTTTCTTCACCGAGAACCAGAAGAATGTCAATCCGCACGACCAACTCACTTACGAACAGAGTGCCCAGATCATCATCAATCATGTGAAAGACGGCATTGAAATGGCCGAAAAAGCGAATCTTCCCAGAGCGATTATCAGCTTTATCAAGACACATCACGGGCGCGGCAAGGTGAAATATTTCTATAACTCATTCAAAAACGCCTATCCCGACCGGGAAATCAATGAGGATATGTTTACTTATCCCGGCCCTAACCCGTTCTCAAAGGAGACCGCCGTATTGATGATGGCCGATGCCGTAGAGGCGGCTTCCCGCAGCCTGAAAGACTATACGGAAGAAAGCATCAGCGAATTGGTGAATCGGATCATCGACGGGCAGATAGAGGAGGGACTGATGAAGAATACTCCTTTGACCTTTAGGGATATATTAGGCATCAAACAGGTTTTCATTGAGAAGCTGAAAACCATGTATCATACCCGTGTCAGCTATCCGGAATTGAAGACGACCGAAAAGACGGAAGAAGAGATAGCGATAGAAGAAGAGGGTTGATCAACCTCAAAAATCCACAATCAACCGCAGGTTTAGCTGCCGTCCCGTCAGGTAATTGGGCACGGCATATTGCTGGTCATACGCGTCGGTGATCCAGTAATAGGAATTGGTATTTTTGAAATCCAACAGATTAAATACATCTACTCCCAACCAGATGTTTTTCAAGTGACGGAAAACACCCCTGTCCATAATCGGATCCACACCGCCCGCCAGCTGATAGGATAGACCGATATCTACACGGCGGTAGGCAGGCAGTCGGAAATAGCCCGCCTCGTAGCCCTGATGTGGAATCGTAATGGGCAAACCTCCCGAGACAACTCCGGTCAGATTCAATTTGATGCGCTCATTGCCCGGGAAATAATCCTGGAAGAAGAGCGATAGGTTATAGCCGAAGTCATTGGGCATCGGCGCTTTGGTCGTTTCCCGGATCGTTTGTTGCGACTTCATCAACGAGAGACTGATCCAGGAATCGGTACCCGGCACAAACTCACCAAAGAACTTCATATCGAGCCCCATGGTGTACCCCTTCGCACAATTCTCGCCATAGTATCGCAGCTTTACGTTGTCGAGCGTATAAGGAATCACATTGTCGAGTTTCTTATAATAGATCTCTGTCGTAAATCGGAAGTTGCGATCCATGGTCTTAAACGAATAATCGCCTCCCAAAATGAAATGGATGGAGCGCTGCGACTTGATGTTCTCGTTCAGTTCCACCACGTCATTGCCATCGTCATCCTGTACCACCTTGCGGATCTCTTTGTAGAAAGGCGACTGATAATAGATACCCGTAGCCGCGCGGAACGTGAAGTTCTGATTGGCATTCGGGATATACCCCAGGGAGACACGCGGGCTGAAGATAAATTCCTTGTTATAATCCCAGTAGCTCCCGCGGACACCGCCCACCAGCGTGAAAAGCCCTTTCGAGGTACGGAATTTGAAAACATCCTGCAGATATCCCGAAAAGCGCATACTGTTCATCTTATGATCGGAATAGAGGTTGGCAATTACGCTCACTGCATCTTCCTGATGAGGTAGGGAATAGCCCGACGAATCGCGCTTTTCCCATTCGCTGATTCGGTCCTGAATGCGTTCGCTTTGCAGGGTCAATCCCCATTGGGCCGTATGTTTTCCCAGACGGGTGCTTCCGTAATGGTTCACATTGAACACATCCGAGCGAAGCCGGTTGCGTGCATGCTCATGATACCGTCCGATCGTCATATTGGAGCTCACCTCTTCGTTGGGGTTCACCGAGCCCTGTTCGCTCATCCAATACTCTCCCGATATATCATACGTTTCCGATTCCTGGCTGTTGAACGCCGAGGTTTGAAACACGATCTCCGTATTCTCATTCGGTTTGTATTTCAACGAAAGTGCTCCGAAAAGAGTCTGAAACTTATCGCGCTCCTGTCCGTCGAAGTAGACTTTGAAATTTTGCGGGTTTGCAGCTGTCCCAAAAGAGGTCTCTTTAACGTGGGGAATGAATTTATAGTTGTTGACCGACAGGTTGCCCATAAAATCAATCTCCCATTTAGGGGCTACCTGGTAGGTGATGAAAGTCTGCAGATCCACAAAGTTCGGATCAAATTCCGCATCGGTATCCAGGGTGCGCAACAGGGAACGTCCTGTTTTATAGCGTATCCCGGTGATATGTGTCACTTTCCCATGCGCTCCACCCACATAGGCATTGGCGCCCAGGAAACTGGCGGATGCCGATCCTTCCAGTTTTTCAGGTCGTTTATAGCTCACATCCAATACCGAACTCATCTTGTCGCCATATTTGGTCTCAAAACCACCGGCGGCGAAGTTGACCGATTCTGTCAGGTCGGGATTCACAAAGCTCAATCCCTCCTGTTGACCGGAACGGATCAGCAATGGACGAAATACCTCCAGGCCGTTTACATAGACCATATTCTCATCGAAGCTACCGCCACGAACGGAGTATTGCGAGCTCAATTCGTTCGAAGAAGAGACGCCGGCAAAGGTAACCACTAAGCTTTCAATGCTCCCCCCGGATGGATCAGGAATAAAGCGTACGCGCTCCGCATCAAGCGTCTCCATGGCAGTGGTCTGTCGACGACTGGCAGTGACAACCGCTTCGCCCAGTTCGAAAGACATGGGGTTCATCTGTACGTTCAATCGCATATCCGTGGTGACCACCGGCAGGATACGCTGTGCTTTATTGTAACCCAGGCAGCTAAACAACAGAGTGATGGAGTCTCCCGGCGTGACTGAGACGCTGTATTGACCTTTTTCGTTCGACATATCTCCGGTCAATGGACTGTTCTCGACCTGAACCAGTACCAGGTCGAGCGGATTCCCGTCTGAATCATAGACAAAACCCGATATCTTTACCTTCCCCTGGCCGAATGCCGTCGAAGCAATTCCTATAAATAAAAGTGCCGCTATCGCACGAATCTTCATCATCATACATGCATTGATACCCTATATAAACGAAAAAAAGCGGGGAAGCGTATAAAACGGCTTTATATTTTTTTGTTTGTCCCGAAAATGATTGCTTGGGTATGATATTGCTTTCTAAGGATTGAAGAAGATAGTTTTTTTGCTGTGAATAAATGTTAATTATCTTCTTTTTGCCGAAATCCCCAATTTACGATTTGTAATTTACGCCCGACTTTGCGCGCAAAAAAGCGGGACTTTGGAGACAAACACCCGGGGGAAACACTTTTTAACGTATGGAATTGTAAGCAAAATGACCATTTTGCTTACAATCGACATTTTAACATTTACGAAATAAACCTTCTTTGCAATACGCCGAGAACATACCTATTTCTTGTTTAAAAAACGAGTATATTCACAGGCTGCCAATAGGAAAGCGCCTACTCCGAAGTTGGCGGTCGAATTTCTATCCACGACCTGTCCCGGGATCGCTTTGGCACCGATCGGCTGCACATAGCCCACCGAGCCATCTTCCTGCAGGGCTGTTTCCTCCAGATACTTCCATCCACGCAAGGCAGCCTCCAGATACTCCTCTTTTTCCAGGTACCCATTGTTGATTCCCCAGAACAGACCGTAGGTGAAAAACGCCGTTCCGCTTGTTTCCGGCCCCGGCACATACTCAGGGTCCAGCATACTGCGCGTCCAGTAGCCTTCCGGTTGTTGGCAATCCCTAATAGCTACGGCCATATCGCGGAAGCGTTGCACATACTTCTTGCGGTGCATATCCGTTGATGGCAAGTCTTTCAATACTTTCGCGAAAGCGGCAAAAACCCAGCCATCGCCTCTTGCCCAGAAATCCTTTTTCCCGTTTATGGTCTGATGTTTCGGGAACACATAGGCTGCATCCCGGTAATATAGGTGTGCATATTTATCGTACATAATCTGATCAGCGTAAGCCAGGTATTCATTCAGCTTCTCCAGGTAGAGAGGATTCTTTGTTATTTTGTGCAATTTCGTCATGACCGGCATTACCATATAAAGGCCGTCCGCCCACCACCAATAGTCGTTGCGTTGCGTACTCATCTGGTATTCCATCACCTCGCGGGCACGGGCTATTTTGTAGTCTGCCGGATCCAATATATACAGATCGGCGTATGTCTGAAAGCAAGTTTGCCAATCCCCAAAAAGAACATGGTCATTTGTCTCACCATAGTTGTATTTCCATGTATTTTTATCATCCGATTTGGCTCCTTTCCATTCGTTCTTTTCGGCCCACGCTTCGGAATACTGCCGGTATTTCTCTTCGCCGGTCAGAAAGTAGGCTTCCATATTGCCGGTATGATAAGCGGCATGTTCCCAAAAAGCCCATCCGGGTTCGGGGTGTGTTGACTGCCAGTGGTTGTTTACTTTATGAATAATGTCCAGTACCCGTTTATAGTCATCTGATGCATACAAATGGAATCCCGCCATTATGAAGCAACATACTAAAATAACTGTCTTTCTCATGATAGATACAATTCAATTTTACTCTGTGTTTTTTATAAATCATTTGCTTCCCACTTTTTCTTAGAACGGCATTGCTTAAAACTGAAAAACAGAAAGTCCGATAAGCGGACTTTCTGTCTTTTCAGTATTCAACAAGATGCCCTAAAAATCTTTATGCCTATACGATTAATCCACCTTGTCTTCATCTGCTACGGCTTCCTGCCAGGTTTCCCACATGGCAACAGAAGCGTCATAGCCACTGTATCCATAGTTCTGAGCAAGTTTTCCGCGCTTATTGGCTTTAATAGAAGATTCCGGAATCGGCCAGTAGACATTGCATTTATCCATTCGATAGTTAATCGTTTTATTAGCCGAAGTGATAGGTCCTTGGTTGTACATGCGACCACAAAGCGTCACTCGCTTGTACCAGTAACTACTCGGGGTATTTACACCCACTTCCATTCCGCTGTTCTTATCCCATGTATTGATATCATAAGTGTTACCCCATTCGTCAGGTTTACCGCTTAAGGCAAGACAGTAAGAGACACGGGTCAGCTCCATGTTACGCCATTCTTCCATATACAATTCACGGGCACGTTCATTCATGATGTCACCGATCGTTACTTCACCTGTATAGAATTGAGAACATTGCGCTCTTTCACGCAGCACATTCAAGTCATCTTTAGCTGAGGCATCGCCCAAATAGAATTTTGCTTCGGCGCGAAGCAGGTAGGCTTCTGCCAAACGATACAGATACCAGTCGGCCACACTACCGGTTGAAGCGCCATTAAAGTCAACAGCACCCATATTAGCTTCGCTGACAGCATCCCGTATATAAAGCTTATAATAAGGCCAGTCATACCAACTACGAATCGTATCCTGACAAAGTAATGCGCCTGTTTCCGGATGATAGAGCATCAGGTTTTGTCCTCGGTAGGCATCACTTACATTATTATACTTCATAGAGGTCATTTTTACCCAGTTGCCTGACTTTTCATTGTGGCGCAAATCATCTTCATCTTCCACTCCGTTGACAACCCACAAATCACGTTGGGCAAAAGGAGTTGGGCGGTGTGTACCGATACCGCGTCCGAAAGCTCTGGTCATATCCAGATCCGCTCTGTAATTGGCGTTGTTACGTGCGTATTTTTCAACCGTTTTTCCATCCGGAGAACGCAAATTGCCATTTTGCCATAACGGGCCGAAGATACGCATCGTTGCAAAGGCAATATTTGATTGTGAACCTCTGTTGGGCATACCCATAATCACCTCTTTATTGGCAGCGATCAATTTGTTCTCAGGGCGGTGGAGATCCCAGATTACATTAGGTGTGATTGCCCATGTCTCAGGTTCGCCTCCTTTATCTTGTGTTCCGAATGTAGTTTGCATCAATTCGTAACCTGAGTTATTGATTAGGATATCCGCCTGTTCTTTGGCTTTCTGCCATTGTCCGTTTGCCAGGTAACATTTTGTCAGCAACATACGACAGGCTGCTTTGTTTACCATCCCGGTATAGATCATATCCTTCTGTTCAGGTACCATTTCTACCGCCTTTTCCATATCGGCTGTGATCATTTCAATAATAGCAGCCTTCTTGGTAGAGCGATAGTTCTGTTTGGGAACTTCCAACAGTTTTGTAACCAAAGGCACATCACCATATTGGAAAACCAATCCCATATAGCGGTATGCACGGTGGAAATAGGCACGACCCTTATACATATTCCGGGTTGCTTCATCCATACTCTCTACCTTGTCAACATAGCTGAGAATCGTATTGGCATATTTTATACCTGTATAGGTCTCACTCCAGAAGTGGTTAATGTAGTTACCATCATTCCCTCCGGGGCCTCCGGCACCACCGGTCGGTGTCAAACCGGTTGCAATATCGAAGTTCACTCCTCCCACATTCGCGTCCGTTTTTCCATAAACACCCAGGTCAGAGAACATTAGTTCTGTTCCGGCAACCACCGAGTTCGTATTCGACGATGTATTGGTCCAGTAGGTGCGCAGGTGACGGTCAGCGATTGCCATAGCAGCCATCATGCCTGATTCCGTGGTAAAGGTAGCTCCCGGTTCGTAAAACGACAGAGGATCAGGCTCCAAAAAGCTTTCGGAGCAACCGGTAAACAAGAAGGAACTACCGGCTAACGACAAAAGCGCCGCAGCCATCATTATCTTATTTTTCATATTTATAGTTATTTTATTCATGATTTTGCGTTTTTTAGAATGTTACATTTAATCCCAGAGAGTAGACACGGGTTGCTAATCCACTTGTCTCAGGATCACCATATTCCCAGTCTTTTTGCCATGTAGCAACGTTTCTAACTGATCCGAAGATTTTAAATCTTTCGATACCATATTTACGGATCCATTCATTAGGCAGGTTATAACCGAGAGAAATATTCTCCAAGCGGATGAATGAACGATTATAAAGCTTTTGCACGCCTGTGATACCGGCAGGGCCTTGTGCGTCTAAACGTCCGTATTTATTCGTCGGGTTTTCAGGAGTCCAGTATTCTTTTTCAAATACATTGTGGTTGTAGGTTACCAAAGAACCACCATTGTCCTGATTCAAATAGTTTCCACTTTGACTCTTATGCCCCATGTACGAATAGATATTAATAGAGATATCGAAGTTTTTGAAGAGCGTGAAATCGTTGCGTAATTGCCAGTGTACGGGAGGAGTTCTCTCGCCTAAGAATTCTTTATCTTCATCGTTATAAACAATTCTAGATAAGGTTCCATCTTCATTATATACATCATTATCCGGATTATTCTTCACTTTCGGGTCACCCGGGCGTTGTCCGTATTTTAAAGCCTCTTCGTATTCGTCGGTTTGCCAGATGCCAATTACCTTATAGTCCCAGATTGATTTAATCGGTTGATCGATAAACCAGCCATTCGCTTTGTCGTCCATCTCTTTTGTGCCGATAACATTGCCGTTTGCATCCAATACATCTTCGTATTCGTAATAGAGATGTTTGATTCGGTTCTTGTTATAAGAGAGGTTGAACGTCGTATTCCATTCGAAATTAGTATTCTTGATATTCTGAGAGCTGATAGAAAACTCAAACCCTTCATTGGTTACCTCTCCTAAGTTGGAGATGATAGATGAAAATCCGGTGAAATCAGAAAGGCTCTGCCACATGATCATATCGGTGGTAGCCATATTGTAATATTCCAAACTACCTGTGATACGGTTATCGAGGAAACCATAATCTAACCCTACGTTCCAGGAAGCTGTTTTTTCCCATTCCAGGTTCGGATTGGCCATACGGTCAACCATCAGGTATTTATATTCGTCCATGCTTCCATTCGCCAGGATATATCCCATGGTGTTCCCCAAACCTGAAGAGAGGTTTGCCATAGACACATAAGGATCCTGCAAGGAACGGTTTCCGTTTTTACCCCATGATACACGCAGTTTACCCATGCTCATCGGTTCCCAGTTAAAGAACTTTTCATTGGTAAACGACCAAGCCAAGGCTACAGATGGGAAGGTCGCATAAGGATTATTTTGTCCAAATGCCGAATAGCCGTCACGACGTACCGAGGTGGTCAGCATATAACGATTGTCGTACGAATAGAAAAGACGAGCCAATAAGGCGTCTGCTGTTTGATGAGTATCTGTCGTTGAGAAAGAACTATCTTCTTTTGTTCCGTTCTGTGTATTATGGAATCCTAAGGCATCGGAAGGCAGGATGTTACGGGATTCGATTTTGTCCATCCAGTAACGGCGTTCTTCGGCTTCCTGTACTAAGGTAAGATTCACATGGTGTTTGTCATCGAATGTATAATCCCAGGCAATAGTATTATTAAGTGACCAATCGAAACGTTTGGCCTGTTCACGGTTTACCCCTCTGGAAACAGGATTGGAGTCGGGCAGATCGGCAGACATGAAATAGCGATCATAGAACCACTGGAAACGAGGAGATGCATTGAATGAATAGCTAATACCAAAAGGCAAACTTATTTTCGCATTGAAAATAGAGTTAAGCACGGTATATCCCTTTTCCAAATCAAGGTATTGACGAACGAAATCGTAGTTATGTCCTCGTTTCACATCCGCTCCCATAGGATATTGCACTAAGCTACCATCTTCGTTGCTGTAGTTACTGTAAGGAGAATTTCGTAACTGATTGGCATCCCAATAGTTGGTGCCCAATCCCGGAGTAAGTCCACCGTCGCTACGATCCTGGAAGTTAACGTTCGCACCAATCTGCAGCCAGTTGGTTATTTTACCGTCGATTTTCATATTGGCACGTATCGCTTGGTAATCATCATAAGAGACAGCTCCCTCATTGCGCAGATATCCTAACGAAAGGTAATAGTTTACGTTGTCGCTTGCTCCAGATACGCTTGCTTTGTAGTCCTGATTGAATCCGGTACGGAATGTATGGTCTGCCCAATCGAAGGTTTTACCCGCGATATAGTTGTCTAATACAGCGCTTTCCAGATTCAAACGACGTCCATAAAGTCCTCTGTCGTTCAATCCGCCTGTATTATCGTCATACGCACGCCATTGTTCTGCCGTGATTCCATATTTGCCGATATTCTCTATGCGGTCATAATAACCTGCTTTATCGCGCATGGCCGATGTTTGATACGCTTCATACTTACCTGTCGCTTCATTAAGTCCGTAAGTAGCTGATTTATACCAGTCTTCACGGAATTGCATATAACCATCTGCGTCGAACATATCGCGGTAAGCACTTTTGGCTGTGAAGCCAAAATTGGCACTGATATCAACAACCGGCTTTCCTTTTTTTCCTTTTTTCGTTGTAATAATGATAACCCCATTGGCCGCTTTTGCTCCGTAGATAGAAGCAGCCGAAGCATCTTTTAATACATCAATCTGTCCGATATCACCCGGATTGATTTCAGAAAGCTCCCCGTAGAACATCATACCATCAAGGATGATTAGCGGTTCGCTATGCGATTTGTAATTATCTGTTTCATACACAGAACGCTGACCACGGATCATCATCGAACCACCCCCTTTGGCAGAAGAATCATACCCTACTTGCAACCCGGGAGTACCGCGAAGCAAATCCTGAATAGTCTTCGGATTCTCATTGGCTAACTTGTCCGGACGGATCTGGATAATGGATCCGGTCAGGTCTTTCTTACGCATCGTTCCGTATCCAACAACAACGACCTCCTCCAGTAGTTGGGAGTCTTCTTTGAGTGTAATATTAAAAACCGTTTGATTACCAACCGGCATTTCCAACGTCGCGTAACCGATGTAGGTAATTTGAAGAATGGCATTTTCGGGAACTGTTAAGGCAAATTCCCCATCCACGTTAGTCACTGTACCGATTGTGGTACCTTTTATTGAAACATTTGCTCCAATAACAGTTTCACCCGAGGCATCTTTTACAATCCCGGTGATTGGTCTGGTTTGTTGTTGTACCACCATGCTGTTTGTGTGGAGTGCGTCTGTTTCTGCTGCATATCCATGTAGGTATGGATAAACTCCGAAGAGAACAGCAGCCAGAAGAAAATTTCGTACTTTCATTCGTTCTTTTTTAAAGTTATACAAAGCGATAATTTTGGAAGCAAATAAAATATACATTCTATAAAAGAAAGGCTGATTAATATTCAAAAAGGAAGATACAGAGCTGTTTGAGCGATAATTCTCCCTTTTTGACTGATAATTTTCCTCCCCTCCCTGAATCATTAAAGGCACAATCTCACTGCCCGGTATTTCGCCAAATGTCTGACGCAAATGTTAAAATCGCGATTGTAAGCAAAATGCCCGTTTTGCTTATAAATCCATACGTTAAAAAGTGTTTCTCCCGGGAGTTTGTCTCTGAAGTCCCGCTTTTTTGCGCGCAAAGTCGGGCGGAAATTACAAATCGTAAATTGGGGGGTTCGCCGAAAATGGGCAAATTAACATTTGTTAATATACGGATAGGGTTTTGATATCATTTGTGCTTTTTTGTTAAAAAAACATTACATCTGCCCTTATCTCACAAACCTCTATTACTTTTGAAGGTTTGTTACAGGAAGAACACAGCGTTTGAAAAACACAATCTGAAGAATAAATAAAAATCATAGGAAATAACATTTGCAAAATTTGTTTTATTATGGAAAGACGAGAGTTTTTAAAGAGCCTCGGAGTAGCCGGGGGAACTGTTCTGGCGGCTTCGAGTCCCTGGTTGTCGGCGTTTTCAGAAGTTGACCATACAAATAATTCACGCGCTAAATTGGGGATCATCGGCCCCGGTTCTCGCGGGCAGTTCTTATTAAGCTTCCTGAAAAAGAACCCGAATGCCGATATCATAGCCCTTTGTGATGTCTATCAGCCATCGATCGACCAAACACTGAAGTTGTATCCGCAGGCCAAAGTCTACAAAGACTACCGCGCGCTTCTTGAGAATAAAGAGGTGGAAGGGGTGATTGTTACGACTCCTTTGAATACCCACTGCCAAATTGTATTGGATGCTTTTGATGCCGGAAAACATGTGTTCTGCGAAAAAGCTCTTGCGATGACAATCGAAGATTGCCATAAAATGTATCAGAAGCATCGTGAAACGGGTAAAATATTCTTTGTCGGCCAGCAACGTCTGTTCGATCCCCGCTATATCAAAACGATGGAAATGGTTCATGCCGGCACGTTCGGTGAACTGGAAGGTTTCCGTGCCTTTTGGTTTCGCAACAACGATTGGAGACGCTATGTCCCCTCCCCGGAATTGGAACGGCATATCAATTGGCGCCTCTACAAAGAATATTCCCGTGGATTAATGACCGAACTGGCTTGTCATCAGATTCAGATCGGTTCCTGGGCCATGCGTGAGATTCCCAATAAGGTTATGGGACACGGTGCGATCACCCATTGGAAAGACCAACGCGAGGTGTACGACAATGTTTCCTGTATTTATGTGTTCGATAACGGCGTCAAATTAAATTACGAATCGGTCATTTCCAACAAATTCTATGGCCTGGAAGAACAAATATTAGGACACTTAGGAACCGTGGAACCGGAAAGAGGGAAATATTATTTCGAGACGTTTGATCCGGCTCCTGGTTTCTTGCAATTGGTGAATGATCTGGAAAACAAATTGTTTAAATCGCTCCCGTTTGCCGGAACAAGCTGGGCGCCCGAGACGGCCAATGTGAATCATGGGGAGTATATTATCGGCGAAAAACCAACGACAGACGGTACATCCCTGTTGATCGATGCCTATGTAGAAGCAGTGATCACCAGACAGCAGCCTAAGAATATTGCTGAAGAGGGCTATTATGCCAGTGCCTTGTGCCTGTTGGGACATGACGCCATCGAAACAGAGCAGATACTCACCTTCCCGGATGAATACAAACTGAATTATTTGAATCATAAAAAGATGACAGTATGAAAGACACTCTTATAACCGCAAAGCGCAAGAAAATAGAGATCATTACCTTGATCGTATGCTTCATCCTGGCCAACTTAGTGAACCTCTACGCCATCATAAGCTATAAAACCCCGTTTATAGAACTATTGACGCAATTGGGGTATATATTATTATTCACCATCGTACTGTATGCCGGTTGGTCTTGCTTACGGATTGTTTTCTATTACTTGAAGAAGTTGTTTACCAAACAGAAAGTATAAACAATAAAAGTTCAGACAGCAATGTCTTCCTATATTTTCAGGCAAACAGATCCGGAGAGTACAGTTTTTTACGCCTGGTTCGAAGCGATGCATACGCGTATCGACATGGTATGGTGTAATCTGATGGAAGAGGAATCTGTTTGCCTGGGAAATAAGATACAGGAAGAGATCAAACGCTTGGAAAAGATGGCCAATCGTTTCGATCCGGCAAGTGAATTGGCCGTGATCAACCGGCTGGCATCGAGCCAACCCATAGGAATATCGGAAGAGCTCGGGCAGATCCTGCAGGAGTGTATCGGGTATAATCAAAAAACTTTCGGTGTATTCGATATCACCATCCAATCGAATAATAACGACAGAAACCGGACAGACCACATCGTTTTTGATCCGGACAATCAGACAATCTTCTTTCAAAATGCGGATATACAACTCGACCTGTCGGGCTATATCAAAGGCTATGCACTCGACAAGGTGAAAGAATTATTGACAGCGTACGGCTGCTGCGATGCGCTTGTCAGCATAGGAAACAGTTCTGTCTTTGCTATGGGCAACCACCCGATGGGCAGCGGTTGGAAGGTAAGTACTCAATATACAGGAGGGGCTCTCTCTGCGGAGAACAAAGAAGTAACGCTCTACAATGAGTTTCTAACCACTTCGGGCAACGAAACAGAGGAGCGAAAGCACATTATAGACCCGGCCACCGGCCACTATGTCACCGGGGCGCGCGCCGTATCTGTTATCACTGAAACAGGTGCGATAGGAGAAGTTCTGTCGAAAACATTATTTATCGCACCAAAAATCATTCCGCTTCTGCGGCCGTTTCGTCAGGTGTTTCTTTAGGTGCTTCTTTGGGAACTGGTTTGTCGGCCAGCGCGATTCGCACGGCATTCATGCCTTTCTGTCCCCGTTCCAGTTCGAATGTCACCTTATTGCCCTCTTTGATCTGCGCCGGAGCGCTGCTGATATGGAAGAAATATTTCTCCATATTGTCGAGGTTCTTGATAAAACCATAGCCTTTATCGGGATTGAAATGCTCCACACGTCCTGTTAAGATCGGATCTTCCACATCTTCTTTCTTTGGTGTAGAGATGATAATGTCCTCTACGTCGATCTGCGTCTTAGTCTGTTCGGGTGGCGTATCGGTGATCACGCCATTCTCATCCACATACGCAATCATGTCTTCAAAGGTGGTATTGCCACTGTTTGCTTTGCGTTCCTCTTTGCGTTTTAGCTTTTCTTGCCTTTTCTGTTCTTTTTTCTTCTCTAATTCTCTTTTGTTGAATGATATTGCCATCTTTTATGTATTAGTTTTTAATGATTACTATTATACTGAAGCAGGTACCGTATTCAGTTTCTTGCCTGTCAGTTTTTGAATGTCTTTCACCATCGGATATTCCTCGGTGGAGCAAAAAGTGAGTGCCATGCCGCTATGTCCGGCGCGTCCTGTCCGGCCAATGCGATGCACGTAGGTCTCTGCCACGTCGGGCAGGTCATAGTTGATCACCAGTTCCAGCTGATTAATATCGATCCCCCTGGCGGCAATGTCGGTTGCAATCAGCGCTTGTATATGATTCGACTTGAAGTCCGCTAAGGCGCGTTGTCGGGCGTTCTGCGATTTGTTGCCATGAATGGCTGCGCTGCCTATCCCTGCCTTCGAGAGGATCCGGGCTATCTTGTCGGCTCCGTGTTTTGTGCGCGAGAAGATAAGAGCGGATTTCTCTTTGTCCTTTTTCAATAGATCGATCAACAGGTCTTTCTTCTCGGGCTTTTCCACAAAATAGATGTATTGTTCAATCGTATCTACCACCGAAGATACGGGGGCAACCTCCACCCGAACCGGTTTATATAGGATCGAGCGCGAGAGGGCGACAATAGAGTCGGGCATCGTGGCTGAAAAGAAAAGCGTCTGCTTCTTTTTCGGCAGCTTCGGTAATAGGCGTTTGATATCGTGAATAAAGCCCATATCGAGCATACGGTCTGCTTCATCCAATACAAAATGCCGGATAAAATCCAAGCTGATAATCTTCTGGTTCATCAGATCCAATAAGCGTCCCGGCGTGGCGATCAGGATATCCACACCCCGTTTCAGCTTCTCTACCTGTGGGTTTTGGTTTACACCTCCGAAAATAACCGTATGCCGCAGATCGGTATATTTGGCATAATCGCTAAAGCACTCGTCGATCTGAATCGCCAGCTCCCGTGTGGGGGTAAGCACCAACGCTTTTATTTCGCGACGTCTTCCGCCGGATCTTTTCTCCTGTAGTTGTTGAATAATAGGGATTGCAAAGGCGGCCGTCTTGCCGGTTCCGGTCTGTGCCAGACCCAACAGGTCGCGGTTGTTTAAGACAGGCGGAATAGCCTGTTCTTGTATAGGGGTAGGATTTTCATATCCTTTCTCTTGCAAAGCCTTTTCTATCGGCTCTATGATATCTAATTCTTTAAATGTCATCGTTTGTTTTTTTCCTGTTCTTGACAGGTCGGTTCACTATATGCCACGAAAGTTTTCTCTTCGCGACGGTTAATACTACAAACAAGGAAGTTGATTTTGTTGTCGATTTTGACGATAGGAATACCTGCCAATCAGGAGACAGTATAAAGCCTTGTGACGAAAGATACAATATAAACTCGATTGTTCATCGGCAAAGATACGAAAAATAATCGAGATGAAGCCCCTAATGCTTCTGAGATCCTTAAAAGCCCATAAACTCATTTTACTCTGCACTTCGCTTCGCTCGCTAAGCGATCTTCGATTGACAAAATGATAGCAAAATCGCCATTTTGCTTTACAATATGATACGTTAAAAAATGTTTCTCCCGGGAGTTTGTCTCCAAAGTCCCGAGATTTCGGAAAAAAACTCCCGCGATTTTGACAAAATGACAAAATTGACTTCTCGAAGGTCCTTTCCTATTTTCTTCATAGTAGGCGAGGAGAAAATCAAAGAAAACACTATCTTTGTATTAAGTATTTTAATCGAAAACAAAAATTAGCTTACTTATGGAAGGGAAAAGACTTACACGTTCTCTTAAAGACAAAATGATTGGTGGTGTGTGTGGCGGTATTGCCAATTACTTGGGTTGGGATCCCACGTTGGTTCGTGTTGCATACGTTCTGTTAAGTGTATTTACGGTATTTGCAGGTGTTCTGGTGTATCTGATCCTCTGGCTGGTGATGCCACAGGAAGCCACGGTGTAAACATGCATTTTGAACTGACTTCGGCTTTTCGTCCGACGGGAGATCAGCCTGAAGCGATTGCTGCTCTTACGGAGGGCATCAACTCAGGTGTGCCGTTTCAAACCCTGTTGGGAGTAACCGGATCGGGTAAGACATTTACAGTGGCCAATGTGATCAAAGAGGTGCAACGCCCCACGTTGATATTAAGCCATAACAAAACATTGGCGGCACAACTCTATAGCGAATTTAAGACCTTTTTTCCGCATAATGCGGTCGAATATTTTGTCTCTTATTACGATTATTACCAGCCGGAGGCCTACCTGCCTTCGAGCGATACCTATATTGAAAAAGATCTGCAGATCAATGATGAGATCGACAAACTGCGCCTCAGGGCGACAGCCTCGTTGCTCTCGGGACGCAAGGATGTGATTGTGATCTCGTCGGTCTCCTGCCTGTACGGTATGGCCGACCCGAGGGCTTTTGCCGAAAGGGTGACCCATATTCACCGAGGCATGCAAATAGATCGCGATCAACTGTTGCGTCGTTTTGTAGATGCCTTGTATATCAATAATAAAATAGACTTTCAGACGGGCTGTTTCCGGGTGAACGGTGATACGGTCGATATCTTCCCGGCCATAGAAGGCTATGACGGGGTGGCGTATCGTATTGAGTTCTGGGGCGATGAAATTGAACGGATCTCTTCTTTCAATCCACAAAGCGGAGAGGAATACGACGAGCAGGACGAATTGAATATATATCCTACAAACCTGTTTGTTACCACGAAGCAACAATTGGACAGCGCGGTCAGCCAGATCGACGTAGACTTAGGGCGTCAGGTTGAATTCTTCAATGAGATAGGGAAGCCATACGAAGCCAAGCGATTGTATGAACGGGTCACGTTCGACCTGGAGATGATCCGTGAATTAGGACATTGCTCCGGAATAGAAAACTACTCCCGTTACTTTGACGGGCGTGAAGCGGGCGAGCGCCCTTATTGCCTGTTGGACTATTTCCCGGATGATTTTTTGTTGGTGGTCGATGAAAGCCATGTGACGATTCCGCAGATTCGCGCGATGTATGGCGGCGACTATTCCCGAAAGAAAAACCTGGTGGAGTTTGGTTTCCGCTTGCCGGCTGCTATGGATAATCGCCCTTTGCGGTTTGAAGAGTTTGAAACGTTGACGCCACTGGCGATCTATGTGAGCGCGACACCGGCTGATTATGAACTGGAGAAGAGCGAAGGGGTGGTGGTCGATCAGTTGATCCGCCCGACCGGATTGTTGGATCCGATCATCGATGTACGTCCTTCGCTGAATCAGATCGACGATTTGATGGAGGAGATAACGCAGCGCTCTGCCGCCAACGAGCGTGTGTTGGTGACGACGCTTACCAAGCGCATGGCGGAAGAATTGACAGCCTACCTGACCCGTATGGGCGTTCGTTGTAACTATATACACAGCGATGTGGAAACGTTGGATCGTGTGCAGATTATGGAAGACCTGCGCAAAGGGCTGTTCGATGTGTTGATTGGCGTCAACCTCTTGCGCGAAGGGCTCGACCTGCCGGAGGTTTCGCTGGTGGCCATACTGGATGCCGATAAAGAGGGATTCCTTCGTTCGCATCGTTCGCTTACGCAGACCGCCGGACGCGCGGCGCGTAATATAAACGGAAAGGTTATTTTTTATGCTGATAAGATTACGGAGAGTATGCGTCTGACCATTGAAGAGACCAACCGCCGCCGTGAGAAGCAGTTGGCCTACAACGAGGCACATGGCATTACGCCTACGCAAATTGTGAAAACAAGCGTTTCGGCCTTGGGCAAAGCGGGTTCTTCAGGGGAGGCAAATGCATATATAGAACCGGAAATAACCCTGGCGGCCGATCCGGTGGTGCAATATATGGATCGCCATCAGTTAGGGAAGGCGATCGAACGAACGAAGAAGCTGATGGCGGAAGCGGCCAAGAAGCTCGAATTTATAGAGGCGGCGCAGTATCGCGACGAACTGATCAAATTGCAGGATATGTTAGAAACCAAACCGCTATGAAACGCTTCATCTGTCTAATTAGTTTTCTTTTCCTGGCTCTTTCCTGCGCGAATGGGCAGAAGCCCGGGCGGGAACACTTCTATGATACACCGGAGGACAGAGAGATTTTTGCGGCTTATCTTTCTGCCATGGAAGGTAAGAATGAGAGATCTATGGCCGATTTGATCGTGGAAACGGCTCTTTTCTTTCAAGAGACTCCCTATGTCGGGGGCACTTTGGAGAAAGAACCGGAAGGATTGGTGATCAACCTGCGGGAGATGGATTGCCTGACATTTGTGGAAAATGTATTCTCGTTGGTGCGTACCTTGAAAGACAAAGATCCATCTTATGACACCTTTTGCGATTACCTGCAACAATTACGCTATCGCGAAGGGCAAATAACCGATTATACCGACCGCTTGCATTATACAACGGATTGGATCTTTGAAAATGAACGGAAAAGTCTGTTGGAAGACAAGACAAAGGCAATCGGAGGGGAGCCGCTGGCGCTTTCTCTTTCTTTTATGTCGACACATCCGGAAAGCTATGCCCAGTTGAATGAAAATCCCGAGCGGATTGCTGTAATGGCTGAAAAGGAAAAGGAAATCAACAGGCGTTCTTATTATTATATCGCGGAAGAGGAGATCGATCGCTTGGCAGACGGTATGCGAAGTGGCGATATGGTTGGTTTTGTTACATCCATTGCCGGCCTTGATATCTCGCATGTCGGCATTCTCTATCGCACGAAAGGGCGACTGACCTTTATCCATGCCTCTTCCACGGCAAAGAAAGTCATTGTACAAGAGGGAACTTTGACTGATTATGTAAAGCGAATCAAGACCAATAAAGGGGTGATGATCATTCGATCTCAAAGGTAAACCGCACGCCAAAACGTTCGAAATCGGTTTTGGCAAATCCCGCGAAAACAGCAATATTGAAGATCGCATTTCCGAATCCATAGCCAATCTCTGTGTAACTGGGTAGGGCGGGCGTCCATAACTGTCCCAGGTAGAGGCGTTCGGAAAGCACATGCTTGGAGGCTTTCTTGTCCAATAGATTCATCAGGATAAACGGACTTTCATACATTAGATGGGCTTGCACATACTTATCGGAGGCATTAAACCACTCCCGTCGTAAGGTATGGAAGACGCCGCCAATCCGTTCGTCCCAAGACTCGGGGAAATTACGACGCGAGAAATACTGGAAATCGGCAAAGTAAAGGCTTGATTCTTTTTGCGTAAACAGACCTGCGCTGATATGGTAGTTGAATCGTT
Organism: Parabacteroides sp. PFB2-10; assembly: GCF_029893085.1. Lineage (GTDB taxonomy): Bacteria > Bacteroidota > Bacteroidia > Bacteroidales > Tannerellaceae > QVMG01. The sequence continues at coordinate 7,215 of NZ_JARXWI010000012.1, read as the reverse complement.
TGAGCAGTCCCAGTTTGAGGCTTTGGTGGATATCGGCTTCCACCCGGGTATAATTACCTATGCTATTGAATACTCCCGGAATCCCTTTTGCTACCTCGATCGACATCGTCGGGTAATAGGAGCGGACATACTCTTTTTTCTTCCCATTCATACGGTAGAACTGGCGCGGCGTATAGCTTAATCCAACAACTGGGGTGAAATCATAAAAGCGCTCGTCTATCAACTCTTCGATCTCTTCCCCGGGATTGACATTCTTTTTCTTTATCACCGGGTCACGGTAGTGGTAAGATACCCCTGTAAACAGCTCCAATCCGTTAGCAAGTTCAATGTTATTACGCAGATCAATATAGTAATGACGGTAATAATCCAGGTTTAAATCGTTGAAGTCAAACAGCGAATCTTTCAGATGCTCATTGATCTCATATTTCATGCGGGAGGAATACGTTTGATTGTCATTCGCTACAGTAAGCTGCACATACCCTTTTTTCTCGGGCAGATAGTGCATCTCGGTCAATAATTTGAAATAGAGTTCTTTTCTTTTGAACAGATAACCCACTTCCGGACGGATAAGCAATTGACGGTCGTTTTCAAATGTTTTGGTGATTCTTACCTGCTGGCGATACGAGAGTCCGCTTCGGGATGAGTATCCAAGCTGTAGCGGGTTCAATAAGCCCGAATAGCGGATACGCGTTGAGTGCATATTATAACTAATCGTACTAGCCAGCTTTTCCGTTAGTTTCAGGTAATCGGTCTTCGTGGAGTCTTTTGTCGTGGGCAACGCCTTGTCATAATTTATACTATATATATGTTCATCATCTTCGGAAAGCGCTTCATCTCGCTTCTCATCCCAATAAGCATCATCTTGTATGAAAGGAATTGAATCGGACGATAAGGTGTAATATTTGGTGAGATCCAGGGATTTCCACACCCGTTTGCCGTTTTTCTTTTCTTCTCTCTTTATCCATTGAACAGAAGTGTACTGAAAAGAAGAATGATAATAGCTCTCGATCGTATTGCCCAGTAGTTGGTAGCGCACAAAGAGATTCGCCTTATTAGGAAGTATCAATTGCCCAAATTGATCTCCGAAAGTCATCTCTAAATTGAATTCAGCAAAGTCATGACGTCCATGCATATCGATCTTTTCTATGCGCCATTCGTCGGAACGGATATACAGGTCACCGCTCACGAGCTTTTGACTTCTGAGTTTAGGGAGGAAACGTATTTTGTAGATATATCCTTCATCGATTTCTCTGATCTCTTCCATATTGAACTCATAATAGCGAAAAGCTTTCTGTCCGACTGGCGTAATGATGGTCTCTTCGTAAATGGTCGGAGCGTACACATTCAGATTGAGAAATGTCAGGATTTCCCGTTGTTTTTGCCCATGGGGAACAACATTCCCGTTCAATGCTTTAAAGTTATGATGGTAAAGATTGGGGGCTTCGTATTCTGATTCGCTTACTATTTCAAAAATAGTATTGGGCTTTTTCCGGTCGATTGGTATGAGATGGTGGGCATACTGTATCAGCCAGTTCTTGCGTAAGATCTCTGTTCTTCCTTTAATATAGATGTCCGCACTATATCCGGAAATGGCATTCGCATAGAGAGAAGCTTCTTCGATAACATACTTCATAATCGAATCCGCCTGATGGCGCGATTGCGGAGTAGCATTCGCAAAAGACATGAAAGTACTTTTATAAGCAGTTTCTGAGTCATTAGCATGAATATTTATCGCTATGCTAATTAAAAGGGTCCATATGGCAACTGTTCTGTTCAAATAAAACGGCCTTTTCTAAACAAATTTATGAGAAATATTCTCATTACAATGAATCATTCCTCTCATTTATCAGTGTTATCTCTATTAAAACTAATAAATCGTATTTTTGTTCTCACGGAAATGTTATATATTTGTGCTTCATAAGTATGTTATAGAACAGTCAAGGTGAAACAACAGCATGTAGAAGTCGATATTTCGGCGAGTTTATCAGAGGTTTGGAGAGTGCTGACTGAGAAAGAACGGGAAGTTCTCCGTCAGAGTGCCTCGATTCAGCATTTCAAGCGCAACGAGCTTATCTACTGTGAAGGTGATGAGCCCAGGGATATGATGTGCTTATTAAAAGGCAAAGTGAAGATCTTCAAAGAAGGAGTTGGAGGGCGTAGCCAGATTATCCGCATGATCAAGCCTGTTCAATACTTTGCTTACCGTGCTGCCTTCGCACAAGAACACTATCTCACCAATGCGGCGGCTTTTGAATCTTCTGTTGTTTGTATGATCCCGATGTCGGTAGTAAACGAATTTCTGATGACCAATCCGAATTTGGCGATGTTCTTTATTCGCCAATTATCGATTGACCTGGGCGTGGCAGACGAACGAACAGTTAATCTTACCCAGAAACATATCCGTGGACGCTTGGCCGAATCGCTGCTCTTCCTGAAAGACAGTTATGGCTTGGAAGAAGATGGTGCCACCTTAAGCATCTACCTGGCTCGTGAAGACCTGGCTAATCTCTCCAATATGACTACATCCAACGCCATCCGTACCTTATCCACCTTTGTAACTGAGCATATCATTGCACTCGACGGTCGCAAGATCAAGATCATCGACGAAGAGCGCCTGCGGAAAATCAGTAAGATGGGATAATCTTTTTATAATGTAAGGTCCTTAAAATCTTTAAAGACCTTAAGGACTTTTCTTTACTTAAATCGTAACCACTTTATCATCTCTTTGAAGCTGGGCTTTTTGCCATACATCAATATGCCCACCCGGTAGATCTTGGCCGATAGCCAAATCGCACCAATGAAAGATCCGTACAATAAAACAACGGATAGAAGCTTTTCCCAAAGCGGAATGCCAAAAGGAATACGCACCATCATAACGATCGGTGAGGTAAACGGAATCATCGAACACCAGAAAGCCAACGGCCCATCCGGATTCTCCATGCTATAAATACCTGCGTACAGGGCAAAGACCAACAGAATGGTGATCGGTGCCATAAACTGCGACGTGTCATCCGCGTTATCCACCGAAGAGCCAATGGCGGCAAAGATCGACGCATACATCATATAACCACCAATAAAGAAGATAATGAAGAAGAGGGCGATCTCCCGAAAGTTGATTGTACTAAGCATGGCAAACAACTCGGCACCCGGTTGCATTTCTACCGCTGCACCCATTCCCTGGGCGGCTTGCATACCCTGTTGCAGGGTAGCCATATCGGTACCCAGGCTACCGGCATAGAAAAATCCGCCGATGGTGAAGAGTGCCACCGAGAGTATGCCCCACATAAGTATCTGCGTCAGCCCCACAAAACCAATGCCGATAATCTTTCCCATCATCAGGTCGAAAGGACGAACAGAAGAGACCATCAATTCCACAATGCGGTTGGTCTTTTCTTCCACGACGCTCGACATCACCATCGCGCCATACATTAATACAAACATATACACGATCATGGTAAAGATAATGCCCACAACCGAAGCAACCGCCGCCGACGAAATCTGCTCTTTGCCGTCTTCTCCCCATTTAATGGTTTGAACATTAAAGCTTACCTTACTATCTTTAATAATCTCTTTCAGGTTGGGTATATTAAATGTGGCCAGTTTATCATCTTCTATCTGTGCCCGGATCGTTTGATTGACGATGCGGCTTAACTCATTAGGTACCTGTTTCTCCGAATAAAGGGTGGCAGCTCTTGGATTGGTCAATAGGTCATCCGTGATCTGCAGGATAGCATACAATTCCTTATCCGGACTATTCCGGTATTCTTCCAATGATTTATCGCTTTGAATAAAATGGTAATTGTCCACATCTTCAAACAGGGGCGCATATTTTCCGGTCGTATCGATAATCGCAATCTGCCGGACATCGCTTCCTTTGATACTTGACAACCACAACGGCACAAAAACCAATGCAACCATCATCAAGGGCATGAGCAGCGTCAGAATGATAAATGATTTTTTGCTAACCCTGTGCAGGTATTCTCTTTTGATAATCAATCCTATTTTGCTCATGACTGTTGGGAATTTGAATCGGATACTACTTTAATAAAAATGTCATTCATGGAAGGAATCTCTTCGACAAACGAAAGAATCTCATTCTGTTTGGCCAAATCGCTGATCAATGCCGAATTGGAAAACTCCTCTTCTTTATGCAGGCGTATTTCGTATACCCCATCGCGTTCCTTTTCTGAAAGAATATGGCAATAGGCCGGCATGTCGGTCAGGCTGTTGCGCAGGTGGAGCGTGTAATTGTTGGTTTTATACCGTTCACGCACCTCCGATACATTGCCGGAAAGAACTACCTCCGATCGATTGATCAATGCGATCTCATCACAAATCTCTTCTACCGATGCCATATTATGCGTGGAAAAAATAATCGTATGCCCCGCCTGTTTGAGTTCGAGAATCTCTTTTTTCAGTATCTCCGCGTTGATAGGGTCGAATCCGCTGAACGGTTCGTCGAAGATCAAGAGGGAGGGTTCGTGAATCACCGTGATGATGAATTGCACCTTCTGTTGCATCCCTTTCGAAAGCTCTTCCAGTTTCTTGTTCCACCAGGGCATGATATCGAATTTGTCGAACCAGCGCATCAATCGCTCACGAGCCACCATATAAGAAAGTCCCTTGAGCTGTGCCAGGTAAATAGCCTGTTCGCCCACCTTCATCTTTTTATATAATCCGCGTTCTTCCGGCAGATAGCCAATCTGATAGATATCTTCGGCGCGTGATTCCCGCCCGTTGAAATAAACAACTCCGCTATCAGGCGCCGTGATACGGTTGATGATTCGTATTAAAGTCGTTTTGCCTGCTCCGTTTGGCCCGAGTAAACCGAATATCTTCCCCTCGGGGACACGGATACTCACATGGTTGAGAGCCCGGTGGTTGGCAAATTGTTTGACAACATCTTTCGCTTCTAAAAAGTACATAGGTTTTTACATTTTTATGATGATTCGCTCGCCCAACTCTTTGCAGAGAAGGCTTTTGATTTTATTCAGTTCCGTTAATTGCTGCATCAGGGGCATAATGCGGTCGGTATCCTTATTGACCTGTGCCTCTTTTATCTCGGTTTGTACCCCTTTGATCCTGTAATTGATATAGGTATCTTTCAGGGCAAACAGTTCTTTCAATATGTATTGTTGCAGGCGGTCTTCTTCCTGTTCGATCTCCCGGAACTTTGTATGGTATTTGCTCAACTGATACTTATCGCTCATCAGGTTGGCCGCCAGTTGGCTGATATTCGGATCGGGATGATACAGGAAATAGCGATTGGCCGTAAAGCCTTTGTCATGCATATGCGCCACCGCCTCATCCAACATCGTTTTGTAGAGTGGCGTGTGGAATGTCAATTCATCCTGCGCCAGCTCCGTGTAGATATAATCCGTTACATTGACCTCTATCTCTTCGCCGTTCTCCTCTTCTTTGTAGCGGTAAAGGATATGCTCGCCATAACGCACAATATAGCGAAGCAACCTCAATTCATTCTTTTCATAAGGAGAACGTGAGGTTGAAACCGGGATAATCGTAGCCGCTTCCGGTGGTGTTCCGTCGGCAACTCCTTCCGGCAGATAGGCTTCGGGAGGAAGGTCGGGTGGTATCTCTCCCGGAGGCAGATCCTGGGGAGGATATTCGGGCGGAAGCGTCGTAATGGCGGGAGGGGAGGGTGGCGTTTGTTGTGCCTTCCGCTCTTCATTCTTAAGACGTATCTTATTGATCTCATTCAGTAATACCCGTTCGTCGACCTCCAACATACGGCTACACTCACGCATATAGACCGTCCGGGCTATTTCGTCGGGGATGATAGCGACCGTCCGGATAATGTCCGAGATCAGTTCCGACCGCTTGATCGGATCATTGCCTGCGTCGTCGAGCAATAATTGGGTCTTGAAACGGATAAAGTCCGTTTCGTTCTTGTCAATATATTGAATGAATTCTGTCGCGTTATGCTTGCGGGCAAACGAGTCGGGGTCTTCCCCGTTGGGCAACAACAACACTTTTACGTTCATGCCCTCTTCCAATAACATATCGATTCCCCGGAGCGCCGCTTTGATCCCGGCAGCGTCGCCGTCATACAAGACGGTGATGTTGTTGGTGAAACGGCGGATCAACCGGATCTGTCCCTGCGTAAGCGCCGTTCCGGATGAGGCGACCACATTTTCGATTCCTGCCTGGTGCATGGAGATCACATCCGTGTAGCCTTCCACCAGATAGCAACGGTCGGCCTTGACAATCGGCTGTTTGGCAAAGAAGATACCGTAAAGTTCGTTGCTTTTGTGGTAGATCTCGCTTTCGGGAGAATTGACATACTTGGCTGTCTTTTCATCCTTCTTGAGCGTACGTCCGCCAAAAGCCACTACCTTTCCGCTCAGCGTATGCACCGGAAACATCACCCGTCCCCGGAAACGATCGTTTATATTGCCGTTTTCGTAAACAATGATCAATCCGGTTTTTTCCAGAAAGTCTTTCTGATAGCCCTTTTCGATGGCTTCCTGAGCAAGCGCATCGCGTTTATCAAGGCTGTAGCCAAGCTGGAACTTACGGATAATATCCTCGCGGAACCCTCTCTCTTTGAAGTAGCGAAGCCCGATATTGCGCCCCTCTTCCGAGGTGAGTAGCTGGTTGGAAAAGTATTGTTGCGCCCAGGTATTGACAATCAGCATGCTCTCCCGGTCGCTGCGCACCTGCTTTTCCCGCTCGGTCAGCTCGCGCTCCTGTATCTCGATGTTGTATTTCTTGGCCAGAAACCGAAGTGCATCGAAATAGGTCAATTGCTCATGCTTCATCACAAAGTGAACCGTAGAGCCCCCTTCGCCACAGGCAAAACATTTGCAAATGTTTTTAGCCGGAGAAACATAAAAAGAGGGCGTCTTATCGGAATGGAAAGGGCATAACCCCACATAGTTCACCCCTCGTCGACGGAGGGTAACAAATTCAGACACAACATCTACGATGTTCGCCGCGTCAAGTATTCTGTCTATGGTGGGTTGATCGATCATTTTGTTCTTCTTGCACATGCTTTGCGCGAACACAAAAGTAATGACAATTTGTCAAAAAAGCGTTTTTTTTCCGAACTGCAAGGACTTTTTTCACAAACTCCCTAAGGAGACGACAACAGTTATAGGGAGAATTCTATCGTCGAGGGGGGGGGGGGGGGGGGGGGGCGAAGACCCACCACAAAAAAAAACAATACCCGAGAAAATAAGTTAGAGTGGCCAAACA
>NZ_JARXWI010000011.1 GCF_029893085.1 Parabacteroides sp. PFB2-10 | reverse complement strand
TCAAAAACAACTACAAAAATGACCACGTTTTGAAACGCAACTTTAAGGGGTCAGTTTAAATTGGCCGAAGGGGGTCACGTTCAATGGAATTTCCAACCTATTACAATAGGTTATCTGCCTATTTGCAATTCCCCCTATACAAAATGTCATGTTTTTTGTGTAATAAACTTGACATTCTAAAAACATTCGTATCTTTGTACCATGTCATTAGCAAGTGAAATACGAACAAGGATAAATAAGTTTCCAGAGGGTAAAACTTTTGGCTACTCTGACTTGCTCATTGCTAAAGAAGATTATGTCACAGCAGCTAAAGCGTTGGAACGTCTGCAAAAAGAAGGTTTGATAAAAAAGATGTCCAAAGGTGTTTTTTATAAGCCTAAACAAACAGTTTTTGGAGAACTAAAGCCGGATTATACTGAGATGTTACGTCCTTATCTTTTCGAGGATGGGAAGCGAGTTGCATACGAAACCGGATATTCTCTTTATAGCAGACTTAAATTGACCACACAGGTAGCTTTTCGAATTAAGATTGCTAGCCGTGATAGGCGTATTTCGGTTAATAAAGGTGCATTAAAAATTGATACGGTAAAAAGCTACGTTGATGTAACAGATGCCAATTACAAATTGCTGGAGTTGCTCGATGCCCTCAAGGATATAAAACGCATACCCGATGCTTCGCCAGACAACAGTATTGTTATTTTAAGTAGTTTAATCAATAAATTAAGTGATAAGCAGATTGCTGAAATGATAAAATATGCTTTGTCATATCCACCACGAGTAAAAGCTCTGCTGGGTGCTATCTTGGAAAATATTAACAATCAAGTAAGTACAAACAAACTAAAACAGAGTCTTAATCCGCTTACTAAGTTTGAATTAGGCATAAAGAAGTCTGTCTTACCAACCATTAACAACTGGAACATAGAATGAAACTGCACCTAAACAAAGAATTATTCCGCGATGCCATTCTTGTTACTGCACAGAGAATGGATTTGCCTCCGATTTATATCGAGAAAGATTATTGGGTAACATTCGTATTGTACAAGATATTCCATAGCGAAATTGGTCAAGATACAATTTTCAAAGGTGGCACCGCTTTATCGAAGTGCTACAAGATGATAGAACGCTTCTCAGAAGATATTGACCTCGTCGTATTGAGGCATGAGGGTGAAACAGATAATAAGCTGAAATCAAAACTCAAAGCAATTGGGAAATTGATCGAAGATGAATTACCGGAAGTCGAGATTGAAGGTATTACTCACAAAAGAGGAATGATTCGGAAAACTGCGCATACCTACAATCAACTTTTTGAGGGAAACTATGGTCAGGTAAGGGATGTAATTGTGTTGGAAGCAACATGGTTAGGATATTATGAGCCTTACAGCAAAAAAAACATTGTCTCATTTGTGGGTGAAATGATGCTTGATAATGGCCAGAATTCCATTGCAGAAGAATATGCCTTGCTTCCATTTGAAGTTGAAGTACTGGAAACGACTCGTACAATCTGTGAAAAGATTATGAGCCTGGTTCGGTTTTCATATGGAGAAATGCCGATACAGGATTTGAAAAATAAGATTAGGCACACATACGATCTGCACAAACTATTATCTCAGAGAGAATTTAATGATTTTTTCAATAGTTCTGCTTTCGATGAAATGTTGATTAAGGTTGCTAATGATGATGTTCGCAGTTTTAAGAACAATAATCAGTGGTTGGTTCATCACCCAGCTGAATCACTAATTTTTAATGATACAGAGAGTGTGTGGGGTGAGTTGAAGAATACTTATACCGGAGATTTTCGCAATCTTGTTTACGGAGAGTTGCCAGATGAGCAAGCAGTCTTGGAGACTTTGAAAAAAATACGAACACGACTTACGGATATAAACTGGGCGGTTAAAATAGACAATTAAGAATAAACACTTGTGAATTCAGAGGAATTCGCTACTTTTGTAGATATATGAAATGCGGTGCAAATCACAGAACTCTTTCAAAGCACAAATCGGGGAGGGTCTAATTTTAGGGATAAGTAAGGCTTATATATCAAGCGGTTGGAAAGGAACAAACGTTCCCTCTCTCTCCGCTGGAAAGAAAAGCCAAAAGGCGACAAAAAACAGACAAGTCCTACAATATCAGCATATTGTGGGACTTTTTTTATTGCCTTTGGCTGGCGAAAACGCCATAAAATAGCCCCCAAAAGACAGAGTTCAGTAACCTATTCACCATTTATTTCTGGTTTACACTGCCTATACATTGAGAGAATATTCCTAAAATCGAAGTGTAAGCAAAAGAGTCGCGTTTTAGTTAAAATTGCCCTCTTTTGCTTACACTTCAATTGTTAACAAATACTAACTCCCGGGACTTTTTTTACAAAGTCCTGGGTTTTTGATGAAATTCTCCCGGCAAAATATCATTTTGCTATTTTGGGTTTGTTTCCCAAAGGGCAAAAAAAGCACCTGGCAATCGATTTTGCCAGGTGCTTTTATATGGATATTTTTACCGATGAATATTGAAATTCAACTACCTATCTGATTCATCATCCCTCCAATGTTCGGGTTTGTTCAACTCGTCGCAACAGCGAATCTTTCCTTTTTCGATTTCAAATCCTTTCGGGTCGATTGCCTGAACCATCCAGTAGTCACTGTATTCTTCCGCGATCGGATAAGGAGCCGGATAACCCAACCGGGCGGCGTCGGGCAGAAAGCCATACTTCGGGTAGTAGTCCGCATGGCCTAACACAAAGACGAGGGTAGAGGCTTTCTCACGCAGCTTCTCGATGCCTGCTTCGATCAACATGCCGCCTATGCCTTGCCGTTGGTATTCCGGCTTGACAGCCAAGGGGGCGAGTATGTGCATCATCGGCTGTGCTTCCTGCTTGTCGAAATAGGTTCGGGTAAACAGGATGTGCCCGACTGCCTCTCCCTGATAAAAAGCGAGCAAGGAGACTATAGGCTCTGCGGTTTTATCAGCCAAAAGGTCGGCCGCTAATTGGGCCTCTTTGTCGTAGCCAAAGGCTTGCTTTTCAATCGCCATGATGTCGTCGAAGTCGTTCGTGTTTGTTTCTCTGATTTGGATGTCTTTTACTTGTTTCATCTCTTTTATACGTTTGTGTGTAATTCATTAAATCTTTTTCCCGATATAGAACGCATAACCATAAAAGGCTTTGTATTTGTTGTACAGAACCTCTTCGCGGCGTTGGTTGTATATCAGGCTCTCTACCGTCTCGTTGCCGGGATACTTCTTCAGGAAATCGTCCTGCGCCTTGTGGCATGGAGCGAAAAAGTGTTCCGTCCAACAGGTTTCGGGGATGACAAAGGTGGCCACTGGAACGTAGCCTGCCTGTTGCATTTGGGCGACCTTGTTGGGAATTGTATCGATCTCCGGATAGCTCGACATCCAGAACTCGTTGATCTCATCGGGACGCTCATCGGTAAACCACGAGGCTTCCGATACGGTAATGTAACCGCCTTTCTTTAGGTACTGATTCCATTCGTTCAGTCCGCGTTCGAAGCCGATGTTGTAGATAGCTCCTTCCGACCACAATAGGTCGAGCGATTCTTTTTCAAAGGGAAGGGGATCAGTCATGGAACCGACAATGCCTTTCATGCGACTTTGCAGACCCAGACACTCTGCGTTCCGGTTGAAGATCTGAATAAAATCGGGGAAGAGGTCGAGCGCGGTGATCTTGCCCGGCACATATTGCGCCAGCGTAATGGTCTGTCCTCCTGTGCCGCAGCCGATATCGGCAATGCGGGAATCCTCGGTCAGGTTGTCGATAAAGTCCAACGCCTGACGGGTCGTTTCGGGACTGCCCGGCCCCTGACGTTCTACTTGTGCGAAGTATTCGCAGATTAAACTAAAGTCGAAATCGTATATTGTTTTGTTTTCGTTACTCATGATTGTTTCATGTTATTATTATGACACCGGGATAGGAACGTCATACGCCCATCGCAAGTCATAAGTGATTATTATATAGATATGAAAATAACTCCGGCAAGACCATGCCTGAGTAAATACTAAGGGATAAGTTCGACAGGACGCCGGAACTTATTTACTACACCAAATCCTTCTTTGTAATTGTCATAGGGTGGCAAAGATACGATATTTTTCTATATCTACCTTAAATGCACTACTTTTGTAATTCAACTGATAGCAATGACAATTAAACAAATAACAGAAAACAAAAAGCAATACCTGGATCTGTTGCTTTTGGCCGATGAACAGGAAAGTATGATCGACCGCTACCTGGAGGCGGGTGATCTGTTTGCTTTGTATGATGAGGATCTGAAAGCAGTATGTGTTGTAGCTCATATAGATAATGAGGTTTGCGAGTTAAAAAACATAGCTGTTTATTCACAGTTCCATAGACAAGGATATGGGAAAATACTTATCTCGCATATCTCAAAGCACTATAAAAACAGGTATAGAACAATGCTTGTCGGTACGGGAGAAACTCCTTCGGCCCTTTCATTCTATCAACAATGCGGGTTCGAATTGTCTCATCGCATTAAGAACTTTTTCACAGACAATTACGACCATCTGATGTTCGAAGAGGGAGTTCAGTTGGTTGATATGGTTTACTTAAGGAAGGAGTTGAATTAAACTGATCCGGTTTTTAGAGTGCGTTATAGTTAATTCCTGCCTTGCGGGCCTGTGAATGTTGCAGCCGGCGATTGACATTGTATAGTTTGTTGTCTTTAATGAATTTGGCTCCTGTTTGCTTGAACCAGAAAGAGACGTTTTGCTCTACACATAAGTTGTGTAACTCTACAATCCAATCGAAATTGCAGGGGCGGGCATTGTAGCCAGATTCTCCTCCAATAACAATCTGTTCCGCCCATGAACCGATATCGTATGGCGTGAGGTCTATTCGCTCCAGAAGCGGTTCGCAGATGATGATTTTGTGTTTTATAGGAGTCTCTTTATAGATGGGTAGACGGTAATCAGCACGGTCCTGATTCTCAACAGTACAGCAGATGGTTACGTTCTCGTATCCATCACCCCAATCATCGGGCAAGGATTGCATCAGACGGTCGATACGTTTGGTAATCATTATAAACCGTAAATCACTACGCAGACGTATCATCTCCCATGCTTCCGTACGCCATTCATCGGCATCTTCCACAAAGAAATCGGAAGTGAAACAGGTATAGACCAACGAACCGGATGGGATTTTGTACTCACCGTTCCGCTTCTTTTGGATGGGTAGGTCGAAGTTCTTGGTTTTGGTAACGATATTACTATCAACACCCCGTTTGGCATCGCCCCGGTAAACGTAGCAATGCTGACAACCTGCGCTTAGCTTATGACAGCCATGCCACAGGTTCCACATCTTCGATTTGGGTTCGATAGCGTTTTTAGGCATAGTACATTAAAGTGGTATACAAAGATACTACTTTAATGCTTTATCTGTTTAATCTATCTTTTGACATTCGGGACAGTAATACACAGATCCGCCTAAGTAGGCCTCTTTTACGATTGTATTGCCACAACAGGGGCAACCGTTCTTCCATGTCTTAGCCGACAGGATGGTTTGGTAATTGCCATTATTGCCGTAAAGATCTGTCTGTGTATCTCGTCCTCCCTCGAAAGTCATTTCCTGTAAGGTGTCTTTCAGAGAATTGAACAGAGTTTCTTTCTGGGAATCGGACAATGCTAAGACCTTTTGTTTTGGGTTGATGCGAGCATTGAACAGTATGTCTTGCGTTACACCGTTGCCGACACCGGGGATGCGTTGTTCGGTGGCAAGGAGGGCTTTGGCCGAAAGTGTTTTCTTTGCCTCCAAGAAAAGCTTCTCGAACTGCATCGGGGTGTATTCATCGCTCAACGGGGAGATGCTTTCTTTGCTTAGGGTATAGTATTTATTGTCGATAGTGCCATCGGGATAGGCATTGATAAAACCGTACATGGCAACGGAAAAGACAAGAAACGACTCATCATTAAACGCCAGTAACAGTTGATAGTTGGCAGGTATTTTACTGCCTGGCTCATAGTAGCGGACATTTACACCATCGCCGATATTGATCATTACTTGATCCGACAAGAGGAAATCGACAAACATACCATAGCCTTGCGAGGACAATATGGTTTTGCCTGTCAATAGTTTACCGTATTCCAACGGATCGCTGTTGTAGAAGGTAAATTTATGCGGCTTAGTGGCGTTGAATACCTGCGTGATTGTTTTGCCTTTCAGGGTATCGTTCGCCTGTCTGCTGAGGGTAATTACTTCGGGGAGTTCTAACATAATGATATGATTATTCGGGTGATTTGTTATTTATTATCTATGGGTATATAAATTTCTGTTATTAAATTCTCTTCTGCCACCTCATCGGGCGTATTCAGATATACCTCAAAAGACAATGGATGTTTCTGGGTATACCGGCTATGAGGGAGCCATTGCTCATGGATTGTTTTGTATAAGTTCGGTAATTGGGAATAGCTACCTTTATGTGTAAAGACGGCATACATACCACCGGAAATCTCTTGCAAAGTGAATTTACCTTCGGGCATTGCATATTCATTTGTAATAAAGCCAATGTATAGGCGGCGTAAGTCGGGCAATGTAACCTGTGGATTGTCCTGACTGATGCTTATAAAGTGGCTGTTTGTTTTTACCAAATGCTTTTCTTTGTAATGTTTCAGTTGCTTCCAAATAGCCTGATAGCTATGGGCGTTTTTGAAAGCACCATTCACATCCAGACAGATTGCGTTTAGCGTATTGATTCGGCGGATTTCAAGCTTGGGAAGATTGTCTGATATCTTCGATGCATTTACTAATTGGTATTTCGTTCGATAGTTTGACATGGAAACGCCGAAATGTTTCTTAAATGCCTTTGCCAAACTGAACTTCGTTTCATAATTGGTTTGCTGTTGTATGTCGCTAATAGACTGATCTGTCGCAATCAATAGATGAGCAACGTATTCCAATCGCAGACGTTGAATGTATGTGCCGATATTCTCTCCGGTCGTATTACGGAAGACTTTCCGGAAGTGGAAGAAAGAAAGATTAGCCCTGGCAGCCAGTTGCTCGGGGGTAAGAGCAGCGAAAAGGTTCTTGTCAATATGCACTTTAATACGATTAACTGCCTTATAATGCAGGCTTTCGGTTTCTTCCTTTTGCCGCCAACGCTTTAGTGTCGGGAGCCGTTTATTTAGTAGAGTCCTTAATTCCTGCGGTGTATAGTTCGTATGGGAATACCAGTTGTATTTATCCGTATACTTCACCCAGATATCCACCATTTCGCTCATGGGAATATCTACCGTGTAATCCCCGTCTTTCAGGCAATAATAGCAATACTCATCGCTACGGGAATGATCGGAATTAGTCCCCATATATTCCTCCACATCGAAGCGAAGCGGCATTCCGCAACTCTGACAGTATTGTTTATCAGCTTGATTCATACCACAAAGATACGATGCCTATTTCGGATATGGTTGTCCAAAATAGGCATCTTTTGTTGTGCAAAGAGCTTACTTATCGGAATAAAGACCGACCCTGTTTCCTTCCGAGTCGATGAAGACTGAGAAATAACCTCTGTTCTCTGCTTCTATCTTTGTCTTAGAAATGAGGATTCGTCCACCTCCTTTTTCGACAGACTGAATAGCAGCTTCCATCGACTCAATATTCAAACTCAACAATACGCCTTGATCAGAAGGTTTGAAATTGAATGCCGACGACCATGAAATGGCTCCGGGACATAATCCATTCTCTTCCGGGAAGAAAGCCATCTTCTCATGACCACAGTCCATCGAAGCCAGTTTAACACTAAATACTGTTTCGTAAAACTTTACTGCCCGCTCGAAGTCTGCGGCGGGAATCTCGAAAAATGCCACTAATGTTTTCATTGTTTTTACTTTTATTGATTTGACAATACAAAGGTAGAGGTTGTAGATGGCTGGGGATTGTAAAAAAGGGACATGAGGAAGGGGGGGAAGGAGATAGGAGAAAGGAGATAGGAAATAGGAGATAGGGGTTGTTTCTGTTTTTAAGTTTTTGTATATTCGTAGAAAAAAAACTATGGAAAAAGTAAAGAGTTTTGAAGATTTAGAAGTATGGAAGGAAGGTATGCGTTTGAGTGTACAAATATACAAATCACTGAAAGATTGTAAAGATTATGGATTTAGAGATCAGATACAACGAGCAGCCGTGTCCATTCCAAGTAATATTTCCGAAGGGTTTGAGCGTCAAACTAATAAAGAGTTCATTCAATATCTTTTCATTGCAAAAGGATCATGTGGGGAATTTAGAACCCAATTGTATATTGCTAAAGAATTACAATACATCTCTAACGATCACTTCAAGGAGTTATTAGAAAAAGCAAAACAATTAACTTTAATGCTTGCCGGATTAATCAGAACACGGCAAAATAGATTTTAGCCCTCCTATCTCCCATCTCCTATCTCCTATTTCCTATCCGAAGTAGTCGGAGTGTGGAGGGCAAGCATCTAAATACTCACTCGGTGTATATCCGGAAAGAACTTTGAAGTCTTTAATCATGTGCGATTGATCGAAGTAGCCACATTGGTAGGTCAGCTCGGTAAGTGTGATTTGCGGATGGTTTTCAAGTACATGTAATGCTCGCTGGAAGCGGACTGTTCGAGAGAACTCTTTGGGATTGGAGCCTACATATTCTGAGAAGATGCGCTGGAACTGTTTGGTACTTAGGCATGCTGTGTTGGCAAGTAATGAAATGTCGGTCTGTCCGGTATTGATTAGTTGAATGGCTGTCTCTATCCGTTTCAGGTTATATTCTGCCAAATGACTGAGGCGTTTTAGGAGGAATTGCTCGATTAATAGGATACAGAGTTTGTCGTTTTCCGTGCTTGTAAGCGATTGTTCCAATGCTGCCAGTTCTTTGTCTTCCAAATCTCCAGCTGTTACACGCAGGTTATTGATTTTATTCATTGGCAGATTAAAGAAAGCCTTGACTCCCACCGGATGGAAGACAACGGAGATCATATTCACCTGTCCACTGTATTCGAGATCAGCAAAAGTCTTTTCTTGTCCACTGAGGAAGGCACGGGGGTGAAGTTCATTATCATGAATAGACAACAGGCGGTTACCTCGATGGAATATCAGATTCATCATACCCATAGGAACCGTCCGTGCCAATGCAGGAGAATCACAAGCTGTTTTCAATAGCCAGTAATGCTTGACGTAAGGAGCGAGCAAGGGCGAGGGTTGTATGATTCGGAAGTCTTCCATATTATTCCAGCAAAGATATACGTTTGCCGAAGCAGTTCATTGTAAAAAAGAGACATTTTTTCTGTATCTACCTTAAAAGCACTACTTTTGTAGTTCAAACCCAAAGAGGAATCAATTCACGAACCTTATGAAGTGGCAGCGTTGTATATGAATGCAAAAATATATCCGAGAGCAAACGACTCTCAGACCATCTATCTGAATACAGTAATCAACAACCCTAACATTCTTGTTGGTGACTTCACCATCTATAACGATTTTGTTGACGATCCGACCCTGTTCGAGAAGAATAATGTGTTATATCATTATCCGATTAATAAAGATCGGCTGATTATCGGGAAGTTTTGTTCTATTGCCTGTGGTGCTAAGTTTATCTTCAATAGTGCGAATCATACCTTGAAGTCGTTGTCTAATTATACCTTTCCTTTGTTTTACGAGGAGTGGGGATTGGAGAAGGCTAATGTGACGGATGCTTGGGATAATAAAGGTGATATCGTTATTGGTAATGATGTCTGGATCGGCTATGAGGCGGTGATTATGGCCGGGGTTCATATCGGTGACGGAGCTATTATCGGGACACGGGCGGTGGTTACGAAAGACGTTCCGCCTTATACCATCGTAGGAGGAGTACCGGCAAAAGAGATACGTAAACGCTTTGACGAAGAGATTATCGCAGAGTTGCTGAAGCTACAATGGTGGGATTGGCCAGTAGATAAGATCAGGGAGGCGATACCTTATATTATGGATGGGGATATTGTATGTTCATAATCGGCAAAGGTAGTCGGAAGGGAGGATATGGCGTGTTCTATTCTTGCTAAGTTTATTAGGCAAGGGTTGGTTTAGTTGACAGCTCTATTTTTTAACTGCAAAGGTATTATAGGCATTCGCAGCAGCTAAAGTGGTCAACTTTCAAAATGGAGGTAATTTCACTAATGTACTATCATTTTGATATATTATATAAATTTTAGAATCAACTCGAAAAAATTATATCTAATTCAAATTAAGACACATAGATAATCTTGCAATTTTATATCCACACCCTACCCACACCCTACCCACACCGAAGGCATACCGAAGGATCACCCTACCTGTAAGCAAGGATAGGGTAGTTTGCTATCAAAATGATAATCAGACTATAACTGCAGCGCTTTTATCGATGTTTTCAGCGCTCCTTATTAGTATCCTTTTTGTTCCCTATTGGCAGCCTAATCGCTCCCTATTGGTAACCTCGTCGCTCCCTATTAGTGATGGCATCGCTCCCTATTAGCGACGGCGTCGTTCCCTATTAGTGATTTGGGGTTGAACTATGGAGGCAAATTAGTCGTATAGAGTTTGTCCCTTTATTTATTAAAGGACCAATGGGTATGTATGATTTTCCACTGATTAGAAGTATTCAATTGATAGACTTCCGTACAACTCATTTTGAATGTTAGGCCATCTCTTTGAACGGCATAATTGTATGTGAGGACTGCAATGTCTGCCGATAACTGTACGGTTGGGTTTATCATTTCGTATTGGTCGATTTTAATCTTACCTCTAACCGTGTTGTAATAATCTTCCAGAGCTTTCTTTCCTTCCAGTTTACGTTCGAAGGCAGGGTCAATATACACAACGTCCTCGGATGTCAATTCTAAAAAGCCATCGGGGTTACCGTTATTCCATTGCTCTAAAGCCTGCTTTTCCAAAGCTATTATCGTAGCCTTTATTTTGTTTTGATGAAGAATGTTCATACTTCTTTAATTAGTATGCAAAGATACTTCTTTTAGTCCACCCAAGCTACACCCTAGGATCGCCCTAGGCAGAGAAGGAGAAAGTATGCACTTGGTATTACTTTTTGATTATTCTCTTTAAGTTCTCAATACTCAACAGATTTACCGTCTCGAATTGTCCTTTATAAAACACCGCCCAGTTGTTGAAAACGCAAGGCAATTCTTTCGCTTTTTGCAGTGTATCCACTTGAATTAAAGAGGCGGGAATATCGTGCGTGTCGCAATACTGCCTTAACACTTCAATGGTTTGATAGACAAACGGACACTGCATACTATAGTAAATAATCAGTTCTTCACTGTTTATTTCTTGGGTCTTAACGTTTTGTGCGAACTGCGGCGTTGTTCCGTCGAAAGAGAGTGCAAGTAATTCATAGCCGTTATCAGTCGTATCAACCACTTCAAATCCAAACCTCTTGGCAAACGATTGGTCGGAAAGCCAGGCCTTTTGCTTTGTTGATCCGAGCATACAAATGCCTGATTTGCCTTTCGCTTTGGCATCAGCCATGCAATACTCCAACAGCGATTTTGCATATCCTTTCCCTTTGTAATCGCCCAAGACCCACAAGCAATAAAGATAAATGTAGTTTTCGCCGAGGATGGGAACCCCAGGCAGTTTCAAGCGGAGCGTATTCGATGAAAACTGTTGCCTTTGCATTCAACTTTCTGAAGATATGACCTTCAGTTAGTCGGTTTGCAAGCCATTGTTGCTTTGCTTCTATACCCGGATGAATTACTTTGCTGCGGATAATACAGCATAGATGCTCGTCGGCAATGTTTTCAGGTGTTATATTTATGAAATCGGCATTCATATTATTGCTTTCCTATAATCTCCGTCTTTCTTTTTCATAATCATTCTGCTAATAACTCGATATAATTTCCTTCGGGGTCTAATACGGCACTTTCATAATAGCCATCGCCGGTAGTGCGTGGTTCACTTGCAATGGTGTAACCATCTCTTCGGAAAAGTTCAGTCAGTTCATTGACAGTCTCTTTTCCTCCAACAGTCAGGGCAATGTGCGCCAATCCTTTAAGCATATAACGCAGTTGGTCGTTTTCGGCGACATCCGGACGGTTCATCAGCTCAATACGTGCTCCTCCTTCGTTAAAGGTCAGGAAGTAAGAGGTGTATTTCTTTGTTGGATTGATGTATTTATCGTTGCAACTAACGTCGAAGTATTTGAGATAAAACTCCTTCATCCCTTCAATATCGTCTACCCAAACGGCTATGTGGTCTATTTTCATAATAATGTTCTATAACTACTATTTTATTCTTTGTTATACTTCTGATTCATCGCAAGCCTGTCAAGCGTTTTGGCTATTCGTTCTACTTTCGTTTGCTCTGCCTTGGCGGAGAATATCCACTTGATATAGTCTTGTTGTTCGTTTTCGCTGAGCGACTGATAAAATTGCAAAGCCTCCGGCTCGTCATGCAGGCACAATAGGAAGTCTTCGGGAGTAACAAGTGGTTCGTCATTCGAATATAAAATGATATGCACCCAATCGCCCGCCTCTTTCTTGATTTTCTTGCGAATTTCGGTTTTAATCGGAATCATCAAGTTACCATTGCCCAAAGGCATTAAATGGGAGCTTGCAACCTCAAAGCCGTCAATACTTCCTTTTACTTTCAACATTCCGAAAGCTCGATTGCCAATCTGAATATCGGGGATTTCGGCATACGTCCAACCACTTTTGCCGGAAAACTTTTCGAGCAAGTATTGTTTGTCGACCAAAGGTTTCTCCATATTATGTGTGGTTTCCCATATATAGCATTCTTCACTTTAATCCTTCTTCCAACGCTTCAAGCTCGATAAAAACTCGCGCAATATGGGGCGCGCTTCATCCGGAGTGAAGTTATTTCCCGTCTCTGCATTCCAGTGATCGAGGTATTTCAGATTGGTTTCCAACATCTCGTCCATGGTTACGTCGCGGGTAAAGGCGCCGTTCTGATAGCAGTAGTGGCAATACTCCTCGTTGGGAGTTCCATCGGCATTGGTACCGAACTCTTCTGCTGACTTCATGTTCATGCCACAGCTTTGACAGATTGCTCCATCCGCTTTCAGGGGAGAATAGAACTCTATCAGGTTCTCTTCCGGGTCGTAGAGGTGGACAACACGCATTCCCCAGCCGGGCATATCTGTGGGTTCGTTGATGAATGTAAGTCCTTTTGCCTGGAACGCCTGATAGGTCTCGTCTACATTGTCTACTTCAAAGGAGATCATGGACTTCTCACGGTAACCTGTGGGTTGCGCCTTGTCGGCATTACCAACAGCGGGCGCCATATAGTCGGAGGTGAACAGGGCAAAGCCTTCTATTCCGTCAGCTACTTTGAAGCTGGCATAACATTCTCCAATATCCCAGGCGGCTTCCAAACCAAGCTGCTCGGTGTAAAAATTGAAACATTTGCGGTAGTCTTTGACTAATAGTCTTACGTTGCTGAATTTCATGATGTATTGTTGTTAATTGTTTAATGATTGGAACCTGACTTCTACTATTTCCCTGACAGAAAATTATAACTCTCTTCGATTGCCTCCGGCGTATCAGCTTCCAGGGCATACAACACCTCCCGGCAGAACTCTATCGGCGCCGTTCCGGGAGCGGTAACTATTTTCCCGTCTCTGACCGCTTTCTCGTTGATATAGTGGGCTTCTCCGGTATATTTCTCTCCAGCGAATTGCTTTAGATAATCCAGTCCGTTGCTTGTATGCTTCACATTGTTGAGGTGTCCGTTCGCACCGAGAAATACCGATCCATTACATATTCCGGCAACTACTTTATCTTCCTTGATTGCTTTTTCGACAAGTGGAACGATATGTGCCGCTTCGGGCGAGAACCAGCGCATACCACCAATCAAAATCAATCCGGCATAGTCGTCCGGCATATCATTCAGGTCATAATCAGGCAAGAGTTTGAATCCGCCTAAGGACGTGATCGGATCTTTTGTGACAGATAGGGTCTTTACTCTGTAATTGACAGGATTCCCGGGTTTAACCCCCTGATTCAGACAGGTGGCAACGTAGGTGCTTTCCCAGTCGGCGAACTCGTCTAAGAGGACGAAGATGATTTCTTTTTTGAGCATGGTGTATTTGTTTAATCATTCATTTATTAAATAATTCAATGCCTTCTCTGCGTACAAAAATAACCCTTTTACTCTTTGGGGATATAGATTTTTGTTTTAACTTTTCAACATCAGCTTTATTAAGGCATTTGAAATGCAGATTGCGAAAAATACCTTGGGTTATTAAGCAATCTCCGATTGTAATATTGTAAAGCAAAAAGGTGCTATTGCTATCAGTATACCTTTCAGGGAGCAAAAAAAGTTTTTCAGGTTTCCTGATAAATCACTATTTTTGACTACTGCAAACAGAAACTTAAAGTTGATAAAAACCATGCATTTCAGATCCAGGCTCTCACAACGGATAGGGATGAACGATATTTACGAGATGGTTCATCTGACGCATAATAGCGACCAAGGGAAAGAAGAATTGTACAAACTCCTGTTTGACGCGGACGATATGGTGGCGTATCAGGCGGCCTGGGTCTTTTGCCATTTTAGTCCGGAGGACAACGAATGGCTGTTTGCCCGACAAGATGAATTGATCGATGAGGTGCTTGTTTGTTCACATCCTGGCAAACGAAGGCTCTTCCTGCTTCTGTTATTCAAGCAGCCATTTGCCAATCCTCCCCGTATCGATCTGTTGGATTTTTGTCTGGAGCGTATGTTTTCCAAAGATGAGCTTCCGGGGGTGCAATCGCTTTGTATGAAACTCGCCTACGAACTATGCCGTCAGATACCCGAACTTCTTGGAGAACTTCGCGTGATGCTCGATATAATGGAACCGGATATACTGCTACCCTCTATGCGCACGGTGCGCAAGAATATCCTGAAGGCAATGAAGTCAGGGAAGGGGTTGAATAAGTAAATTAAACTGCGCACACTTTTGTTCGCCGGTAGAGAAGATGGCTGTTATTTTATAGTCATTGTCTTCCTGTGGCAGTATCTGTATGGAGAGCTCCACATCGGGTGTGGCTACCGGGTCGATCACCTGGTGATAGCGAACGCGTACGATCTTGCGGAGGAACAAATCGCTGCCGATCGTTTCTCTGACCAGTTCTTTGATTATTTGAATCATACAGACTCCCGGCGTGATGGGGTTCCCGGGAAAGTGATCCGCGTAGATCGGATGCGCAGCATTCAGATGGATACGGTATTTCGTTTCTTCCGCAAGGGAAGTCTTTTCTGTGATTTGGAAAAAGGAATGAAGTAGTTGCATGGTTGTTTATTCTTGTGAGACGATGGTGGTCATGGCGATCTTCATATCTCCGGAGGCAATCGGCTCGCCGGCCGATGTTACGTCGATATGGATCAGGAGCGTGGAAAAGATCTCGCTGACAATGGTCACCGAGGTAGTCAGTGTCTCGCCTACCGCCGGGCAGCGGTCGATCGATACGTTTTTGATCTCGCCGATAAAGCCGAGTTTCACTTCGCCCTTTTGTACATATTTATCGATATAACCGTTGCGGGCGGCTGCTGTTTGTGCCATGTGTTCGAGGATGCCGGCTTCGAGGAAGCGGCCGTTGTCGATGAAAATATTATCTTCCCGGATAGATAGGGTCGACAGGGTTACCTCTTCGTCGCATCGGATCAGCCGATCGACCATCACGAACCGCCCCTTCTGTGGCAACAGTTCACGTGCGTCTATATTCAGTTTTTCATTCATAATTGCTTTATGTTTGGTTCTCCCACCACCCCACCGTTGCAAGCAACGGTCCACCCCCTCCTCTGGCAGGAGGGGAGCTTAGATAGCGATTTTCGATTCATAATTCATAATTCACAATTCATAATTTTATTGAAACGTCTCCTCCGCTATCGCTTGATTCAACTTCTTCCCTACCAACTCATACACCGTATACCCTCCGTCCGGATCTTCTGTGCGAAGCAGGGAGAGCGCCATCTCTTTTTTATCATAATGCACCTTTACACCCTTCATATTTTGGGCTCTATCGCCCTGAATCGTGATGATCACCTCGTAATAATCCCCCTTTTCAACGGCGTCAACCGTCGCATCCTTGATCTTCCGGGCATCTCCTTCCAGGCAGGAAGAGAAGATGGTATGGATTAGTTCGATGGCCGGATCGGACTTAGCCGATACCTTTGTGTGTTGATCCATCATGACCATCGTGATCTCATCACCTTTGATCAGCATCATCTCGCCTTCGGGCTGGCTGTATTTGAGCAGCATACGATCCGGTTTCCGGTAGTAGAACTTGCCGTTCGACAACACATCTTCATCCATAAAGGTCAGATGCATGGTCTGTTTGAAGTCGCTTGTGATACTGGTCAGTGATTTGTTCGCCTCTTTAATCTTATCTAAAATGGCTGTGCCGCTTTGCGCAAAGGCCGTAGCCGTGGCAAATAACAGCGTAAGGCTTATCAATATTCTTTTCATAATCTAACTTTATTTTACTCAGTTATTAATTCATTCTTTAATGCTTCCATCCCGACAATCCGCGCACAAGTGAAGAGTGAGGTCATGGAAACGCCCAATACACCATGCAAATTTAAGTTTTGTCCGGATAATAACAAATTGGGAATCTGCGTTTGAACGGGGATCAATGTGCCCATCACATTGTTGCAGTCTTTCTGTATCCCAAAGGCCGATCCCTGGGGGATGCCGGTATAATCGCGGTAGGTCAAGGGCGAACTGGTGTACACCTTCTCGATCGCCTCCTGCAAACCCGGTATATGAGCGTTGGCAACCGCTATGCAGGCTTCCGTTTTTTGCTGCTTAAAGGCTTTGTAGTCGTCGCCTCTTCGGCCGATCGTGGTCTCTTCCCAACACGATACCTCCTCCCAGCGAACCGGAGTCAACAGATCGATCTGCTCGGCAAAAGCGCCCTCCTCCGGCGCATAATAATTAACCATCACGGGGGACGTCGTGTCTTCCGGTGAATAATTCCATACCTCTTGGCCGGAATAGAGAAAGAGGTTTTTGTTCTGATAAGGAAGTATTCCCTTTTTCAGGCGGATATGTACGGTAAACATCCCGAATGTATTCGCTAAAGAGGCGATGCGTTTGCGGTAGATATTGCGTATCAATCGCGTCTCCGGAATGAGAGAAAGCGTCTGATCCGGGTGAAGGGTGGAGATAAACCAGTCGGCCTCCAGCCGTTCCGTGTCGTTATAGGTCACGCTTGTGATCCTTTCGTCGGTCTCTGTCAGGGCGGTTACCCGGGCATTTGTCAGGATAGTTCCGCCGTTTTGGCGAATAGTCTCCGCCAGCCTGTCGGCAATCAATGAGCCGCCCCCTTGCAATCGCCAGGAGCTGCGGATAAATGAGTTGTTGATCTGAGCAAATACATAAAGCGGCAGATGCTCCTTATCGAGCTCCATCGTCAGAGAAGTCGCCGATAGGATATTGCGCAACAGAGGATCGTCGATTGTCTCTTCCAGGAAATCCCAGGCCGAACGATTGAAGTATTCCGCACTATTGGCCTCGCCTGTCAGGCTTTGAAAGAGGTTTGTCTCTACATCTTGGAGCAAGTTTATGTACTTCTTCAGTTGATCTTTTTGATGAGGAAACGCCGTGGAGAGGTAGTCAACGTAGCGCTCATAGCCCGAAGGTAAGCGGTAAGTCTTCCCATTCAGATGCACTTCGGCAAATCCCTCCTCATCTAATCGCTGCCAGGGCAGGTCTAAGAGATCGAAAAAACGGAACAGGCGGTGCAGGGGTTGCCCCTCATCCAGTCCGCCCACAAAATGAAAACCGGTATCAAACAGGGCATCCTGCCGGCGGAATGTCTGCAGGCAGCCACCAATCTGGCTATGCTGTTCCAACAAACAAACCCTGTAGCCTCGCTTCGACAGGATATATCCGCACTGAAGCCCGGCCAGGCCGCATCCGATTATGGCAACATCCTGCTTCATTTTTCAGTCGAATTGATCCGGATCCATTTCTCCAGGATGGGCTTTTTGCCTTTGGCGATCCGCTTGGTAATCAACAGATGGTAGAAGAACGGCTGCATCGAGTAGGTGATCAGGATCGTAGCACTCATGCCAATCAGCGTGACAATGCCGATCGATTGGATCGCCGGATGTACGGCAAAGAGCAAGGAACAGATCACAATGATCAGGATCACAGCAGAGAAAAAGATCGCTGTCTTATGATAGGCTAATAGGTCGCGCTTGCTTCCCCGGGTCTTTTCCAACAGGCCGTCCATCATATAGATACTATAATCGACCCCGATTCCGAAGATAAAAGAGGAGATGATGATATTAATCAGATTGAATTTCAATCCGAATATCGCCATACATCCCAACACGATATACCAACTCAGCCCCATCGGCAGGAATGCCAGAAGGGTCAATACGATACTTCGGTAGGAGATCAACAGGACAATCAGAATGAAAAGAGAAGAGATCGCCAGGATGGTGTTGAAGTCATTATGCACCATTTTCACCATATCGCTGGCATAATACATCGGATCGAGCACGATAAAAGAAACACCCTTCTCCGTCAATTGCTCACCCACCTTCCAGAGATCATCCTTGTGCATACGCACCGGTGTAAACATCACATAGCGTCCTTCCGAGTCTTCGATCAGATTGCTCATAATCGCTTCCGGCAATACATTAGCCTCATAAAGGGATGCTGGCTGGAAGTCCTTTTCCAATAGTTGGTAGAAGGGGGTAAAGGTGTTTTCCGAAAAGCGGTATTTCTTGCTGGTATCCACAATACGCTGGCGTGTTTCCGTCTTTTTCTCTTCCGTCCAATAGACTTTCCAGCGGGCAATACGTTCGCGTTGTTCCGCTTCGGGCACAAAGAAGGCAAGCGAAGAGGTGTAGCCGTTGATATCACCTGCCGCCTCCATCTCATCCAATCCGGCTGCAAGCTGCTGCGTCAGCGACAGGGTCGACTCCAGGTCATCCGCCACGGTGGCAAAATAAAATGAGTCATAACTCTGTGTTGTTTTGGATGCCAGTAGCTGTTTGGAACGGGCGATCTGCTGATTATCGTACCCCAGGTTGCGGAGATTCGAATCGAACTCCACCTTTCCCGAAGCAACATAGCAGACGATACTTATAATGACCAAGGCACCCACCAGCCAGGGCTTGTCGAGCGGATAGGCATTGATCTTCTGCAATGTAGCAAAAGCCTTTTCCGAACGTTTATTATTCTTGGTACTCAGGAACTGAGGCAGGAAGATCAGTGCAAACACCAAGGTGCCGAAGATGCCCAATGATGCAAACCAACCGAAGTCATGTAGCATCTCCGATTCGGTCAATAATAGCCCGGCAAAGGCACCGATGGTTGTCAAAGCGGCAATAAACAGCGGTACAGTCTGGTCTTCGAGTATCTTTTCCGGAGCGTCTACATACTTATGATGGCAGATGATATGCAGGCAATAGCTGAAGGCTACTCCCATCACGATGGCTCCAATGCCGAGTACCATAAGCGACATACTCCCTTTCATGAGGTATATCACGGCCAAAGAGAACAGGATGCCATAGATAACCGGAGCGACTAAGTAGAACAACGTGCGTTTGTTCTTAAAACAAACCAACAGAAGTATGAATATAATAGCCAGCGATATGCTCACTGTCAGGAGCAAATCCTGCTTGATACGCCGCGAATTGGAGACACTCTGCACGGGTGCTCCATGGAAAAGAATATCTATATTGGGGTTTAAATCCTTATAAGCCGCCACCTCTTTGTCTAAGAGATCGACCAAGCGGGTAGCCGACTTGGAGTCTAACGACTTGAACTTCGGCGCCAGAAATGCCAAAGCAACCGTGGTGTCGGGCGAGAATAGGTGACTGTTGTAGAGCGTATAGTTGCCTCCGAGTCCGCCTCCGGCGACGCCAGAGATAAAGACATTGCGCAATCCGATCGGATCTTGGGTGATCATACCGCGGTAGGCACGTCCCGCCATGGAGGTCAATAAGGAATAGTTCTCACTCATCTGCCTGTCTAACGCCTCCGGTTGCATCAGCGAATCTAATAGCGGATACTGTTCTTCGGTCAGGAAGATCGGCGCGTTTTCATACAGATAACTGATGGCATTTTGCAACACCGAACGCTCTATCTCGGAAAAAATGCTGCCGATCAACAGCTGCGCGCTGTCTTTTTCCAACAGGAGAGTGGTGAACTCATCACAGGCCGCCGCCAGTTGTTCGGGCGTGACGGTGTCGTTGGCCGCCGTAAACTGCAGGTAGATCTTATCTTTTACCTTCAGTTCCGAAAAGGCCAGCTTCTCCGCTCCATCTTCCTGAATGGCAGGAAGCAGGCTGGATATATCCTCTTCAAACGCTATCTTCGAGCTGAAATAGCCGAAGAGCAACAGCGTAGAGAGCATGATCGTGTAGAATACCCCTTTATGATTCCGAAAATAGCGGTAGATCAGTATCGTTATCTTTTCCATATCGCTCACAATTAGTTAAAACACAGAGACACAGAAGACGCGGCGTCTCTGTGTCTCTATCTCTGTTTTCTATTCGATAAATGATCAATTCATTTTTGATTCGATATAATCATACAGATCCTGGAATGTCTGAATCGATGCGATCTCCGTATTCTGTATCTTCACGCCAAACAGGCTTTCGATCAGGGCCACCAGGTCCACCAGTCCTAAACTATCGATATCCAATGTGTCTTTGATAATGGCATCGGGCGTGATATCGCCCAATTCGATCTCGAACTCTTCGGCCATCGCCTCATTTGCCTTATTAATAATCTCTTGCTTCTCCATGTTTACCATTCATTTATATATATTACTTCAGATTCTTTACAATCAGTGTTGAGTTGGTTCCCCCGAAACCAAACGAGTTGGAGAGGAACACATCGAAGTTTTTCTCTACCCGCTTGTCAGGAATATTCAGCTTAGCCGAGTCCTCGTCGGGGTTTTCGAAATTCAGGTTCGGTGCGATAAAACCGTTTTGCATCATCAGCATGGAATAGATCACCTCACTGGCCCCCGCCATCCACATCTCGTGTCCGGTCTGCGACTTGGTGGAAGTCACCTCCGGTTTGTAGTCGCCAAACACACTATCGATCGCTTTTGCCTCGTTTTTGTCGCCAACCGGCGTTGAGGTAGCATGTGCATTGATATAACCGATATCGCGGATATCCATGCCCGACTCGCGCAACGCCATCATCAGCGAACGTGCCGGTCCGTCGACATTAGGTACCGAGATATGATCGCCGTTCGAGGAAAAGCCATATCCGCAGATCTCTGCCAGGATAGGTGCCCCGCGTTTCACGGCTGATTCGTAGCTTTCGATGATCACCGTAGCGGCTCCCCCTCCGGGAACCAAGCCGTCACGGTCTCTGTCGAATGGGCGCGAGGCTTTTGTCGGATCGCTTTCGCGTACCGAAAAGGCACTGATGCCGTCGAAGCTGCCGATAGAGTAGGGGTTGACCTCCTGCGCACCTCCGCAGACTACGCAGTCTTGTAATCCCCATTGGATCAACAGGGCACCCAGGCCGATCGCATGCGATCCGCTGGCACAAGCACCTGATATGGTGAGGTTGATTCCTTTGAGTTTGAAGATACAGGAAAGGTTCATCGTCACCGTCGAGTTCATAGACTGAAAAATAGCGCCCGAACCGATCATGGTGGTGTCTTTCTTCTCGCGCATCGTGTCGACACTCTTCATTACGGCTTCCGCTGTGCTGTCATTTCCGTATAATAGTCCAACCTCATGTTGGTTGAGAAAATCCTCATCGATTCCGGCATGATCCAACGCTTCTTTGGTAGCCATATAGGCATAATTCGCCTCTTCCGGCATATAGACACGTTGATTCCGGCTTAATACGCCTTTCAGATTGGGCACCTCCAGGTGAGCCGTCAAGGCCGAACGGAACCCTAATTCTTTTCGTGACGGATCAAATATAATTCCTGATTTGCCATCATACAACGATTGGCGCACCTCTTCCAGGTCTTTCCCTAAACAAGAATAAATACCCATCCCGGTTATTACAACTCTTCTCTTCATTACCTTAATATTATTGTTGCAACAGTTTGTGAATTGTTTCATACATACGTTGTCGGACAGTAACGAGTTCGCTCAACTCCCCTTTTGCCGACAGAATCCTAAATCGGATCTCTTTCATGCACTTTACTAATGCTTTCGTATAATAGTGGGCAAAGATAAACAGAATCGGTAAGATCGCAATAGATATCAAAGCCAGTAAAAATGATCCGGAGATAGTCCAGACACTGATCAAAAGCACCAAACAAGTAACCGGAACACCAACTAACACATTAAATATCACCCGTATAGTTCCGTGAAACATAAAATCTTTTATTTTTTTATTAATAAGTTCCGGTGTAAAAACGACGAACAAATTAGGGATTGCCCCCAAAATAAAAAGGGGAAACAGAGCCAGCAGCAACACAGCTTTTAATAGGATCTTCCCGACAGACGGCTTCTTGTCGAAAAAAGAATCATCGATCTTCCATTTGCGTATCTGCCTGTTTAACCAGAAGGCATCGCAATACACATTCTCTACCGCCTTCTCGCCTGCCTCTTTCTTGTCGTTTAGTTCTTTGAACAACAATTTATCGGCAGCAAGCTTCTCCGGCAATTTATCGGGATCCAACCCTTTCCGGCGCGCATAGTCTATGCCGTAGGTATTGCGTAGGAAATCGATAGACTCGTAATTGTCCAGATCGGTTATATCCAGCATCATGTCGGATATCTGCTCCCGCACCAGGGCGTTGATCTGCCGTTGAGCCGTACGTGGCTTTGTCTGGTACAATTCATAAAAAGGCGATAAATCGATCGGTTTACCAAAACGGATCATCATATCGGTCTGCACCCCCAAATAATCCTCGTAATGGTTACAAGAGGGCAACAGATAGATCTCTTTCTCGAAATGACTGGCTTCGGCGGCATCGAAAAGGATTTTCAAATAGCCGTAGGTGAACGTCCCCAGCCAATGTTTATCCTGGTGTCCGGCTTCGGGGTAGATAATTACCGTACCGTCGTTCAGGATCTCCTCGGAGGCTTCGCTAAACGAATGGGTATTATTAGA
This sequence comes from Parabacteroides sp. PFB2-10, assembly GCF_029893085.1. Classification (GTDB taxonomy): domain Bacteria; phylum Bacteroidota; class Bacteroidia; order Bacteroidales; family Tannerellaceae; genus QVMG01. The sequence continues at coordinate 61,034 of NZ_JARXWI010000011.1, read as the reverse complement.
AAGCGTCTCCGCACCGTCGTATTGCAAGCGAAAGGCAGGCATCAACCCGATCCAGCGAAACAGTTTTGCTACCGGCGGTTTGAAGGCATCGGCCCGGGTAATGGCGCGTACCTTTTTGCCGCCTCTCTCACCAACGGCCATAACCAATGCCAAGGCATCGTTCAGGCTGTTCTGATGGTTTGATACGATCATCAAAGGCCCCTCTTCCGGTATATTCGCGCGGTCGACCACATAGGTTTTACGGTTGTACAACCCCGAAAAAATAAAACGCACATAGGCCTTAAAGGACTTATAACCTACCCCCGGACGATCTTTCCGCACATTTTTTTTCGCTTGTTTACTTGTTTCTGTCATATAAATATCATAGTTCTGAACCCAATGTTTCCGGTACACACACCTCCCATTAGGCCGGTCAACATTTAATTATTTATCATTCATTCAATTGGAAGTGCAAAAATAGTTTTTTTCTTTTTCCCCTCATAGTCTATTTCGGGTAGATCTTGGTTTTTTTCTCATATTACAAAAATGTAAATAAACGTTAATTTGCTTGTTTTCGATGAAACCCCTAATTTACGATTTGTAATTTCGGCGGGACTTTGTGCGCAAAAACGAGGGACTTCGGAGACAAACTCCCGGGAGAAACATTTTTTAACGTATGGATTTGTAAGCAAAAGGGGTGGTTTTGCTTACAATCGAGTTTTTAACAAATGAAAAGGTGCGTGTACAAAATACACGGTGAGATCTTCAAATCGGGAAGGAATTGAAGATATCATCTCTTTATGCGAGGCTTGCCGAGTTATCAATTGCCGTCGGTTTCAACCGACGGTTAGAGAAGGCAAAATAAAATGGCTTTAGCCAAATGTGTAATATGTTTTGGCTAAAGCCATGAAGAAAAACATCCTTGATCCGTCGGTTGAAACCGACGGCAATCGAAGATCGGCCTTAGCCAATTGATAACTCAGCAAGCCTCGCATAAAGAATGAAAAACCTTCAATTCTTCCCAAATTTGAATATCCCTCACTCCTTTCTCCCTTCTCCCTTCTCCTTCAATTATTACATTAATTGAATCCCCCGTATCATCAAACCTTACCATACCTGAATTTTCAAATCTCATTTATCGTATGCGCCCAGGAAGGTCGGTTGAATTTCTTAAAAAGAAAAGGTTTATAAGCAGGATTATCGCTAACTTGCGGCCTTAATCCGAATTAAAAAGGCGATGTATGAAAGATTTCGTGCGCATTCTCCGGCGATTTGTGCCTCCTTATAAGAAGTTTCTGGGATGGAATATCTTCTTTAATATCCTGTCCGCTATCCTTAATCTCTTTTCCTTTGCTCTGATCATTCCGATCCTGAACATCCTGTTCCGGTTGGAAGAGAAGACCTATAGTTATATGGAATGGGTATTCAACCCGGGCTCTTGGGATGCTTGGAAAGCAACGGCGGAGGTGGTGAAGAATAATTTCTTCTGGTTCGTTTCCAATCTGATAGAGACCAAGGGGGGAACCTATGCCTTGATTATCCTGGGTGTTTTCCTGATTGTGATGACCTTCCTGAAGGTGACGGCTATGTATATGGCCTTCTTCACGATGATCCCGATCCGCACAGGCGTGGTGCGCGATATCCGCAACCAGATCAATCGCAAGATCACCCAATTGCCCCTCGCCTTTTTCTCCGAAGAGCGCAAAGGGGATATCATCGCCCGCGTATCGGGCGACGTGAACGAGATAGAGACGTCGATCATGAGCTCATTGGATATGCTTTTCAAGAATCCAATATTGATCCTGATCTATCTGATCGGTATGATCGTGATCAGTTGGCAGCTCACTATTTTCGTTTTAGTGTTATTGCCTGTGGCTGGTTACCTGATGGGGAAAGTGGGCAAAAGCCTTAAACGTAAATCCTTAGACGGGCAACAGCAATGGGGGCTGTTGATGAGTCAAATAGAGGAAACGCTGAGCGGACTGCGCATCATTAAGGCGTTTAATGCCGAACTGAAAATACAGGAACGGTTTAATAAGGCGAATGAGAAGTTTCGTTCGATCACCAACCGCATCTACCGTCGCCAGCAGATGGCGCATCCGATGAGTGAGTTTCTGGGCACGATTACGATTGTGATTGTCTTGTGGTATGGAGGCTCGTTGATCCTTTCTGCCAATAGCTCGATCGATGCTTCTACTTTTATCTATTACTTAGTGATATTCTATAGCATCATCAATCCCGCCAAAGACCTGACCAAAGCTACTTATGCTATTCAGAAAGGGCTTGCTTCGATGGAACGGGTAGATATGATCTTAGACGCCCAAACCGATATTCATGATCCGGAATCGCCTAAAGATATAATATTGACTGACCGTATTACTTACGAGAATGTCTGGTTTAAGTATCAGAACGAATGGGTATTGAAGGGTATTAACCTGGAAATTCCCAAAGGAAAGACGGTGGCCTTGGTCGGACAATCGGGCTCGGGCAAGAGCACCTTGGTCGATCTGTTGCCACGTTTCTATGATGTGACAAACGGAGGGATCCGCATCGATGAGACCGATGTACGGCAGGCTACGCTCTATGACCTGCGCAACCTGATGGGGAATGTCAATCAGGAGGCGATCCTGTTCAACGATACCTTCTTCAACAATATTGCCTTTGGCGTGGAAGGCGCTACGCGAGAGGAGGTCGAAGAGGCTGCCCGCATTGCCAATGCCCATGAGTTTATTATGGCGACCGAAGAGGGCTATGATACGAATATCGGCGATCGCGGTGGCAAGCTGTCGGGCGGACAACGCCAGCGCATCAGCATCGCCCGGGCGATTCTCAAAAATCCGCCGATTCTTATTCTCGACGAGGCCACCTCGGCACTCGACACCGAGTCGGAACGTTTAGTGCAAGAGGCATTGGAGAACCTGATGAAGAACCGAACTACGATCGTGATTGCGCATCGCCTTTCTACCATCCGCAACGCGGACAGGATCTGTGTGATGCACGAGGGCGAAATTGTAGAGAGTGGCCGCCACGACGAATTGATCGCATTGGATGGCTATTATAAGCGTCTTTGCGATATGCAAAGTTTTTAGGCTCATTTATTTTAAACAAATCATATGAAAAGACTTACTCCACTCTGTTTACTCCTGTCGGTGATTGTATTGACAGGGTGTGAAAAGCAAGTGAAACCAATACTCAGCTACCATTTCGATCAGCCGGCTCAACTATGGGAAGAGACATTTCCTTTGGGTAATGGGCGTATCGGCTTGATGCCTGATGGGGGTATAGAACAAGAATCTATTCTTCTGAATGAAATCTCGCTGTGGTCGGGAAGTATGCAAAATACCGATAATCCGGAGGCGATCAAATCCCTGCCGGAAATACGTCAACTATTGTTTGAAGGACGTAACGACGAAGCGCAGCAACTGATGTACGACACCTTTGTCTGTGGTGGGCAGGGTAGCGCCCATGGCAACGGAGCCTATGCCCCTTACGGAAGCTCGCAGCTTGTAGGCTATCTCAACCTTGATTTTTCCTATCCCGATGCGGGGGCTCCGGTTTCGGAATACCGGCGTTCGCTCAACCTCGAAGAGGCGGTCTCTACGTTATCATTTATGAAAGGTGATATCCGTTATAACCGGGAGTATTTTACCTCTTTCTCGGAAGATGTGGGCATCGTGCGACTCACGGCCGATCGGGAGAAGGCCTTGCGGTTTGGACTGAGTATGAATCGTCCTGAATGTGTCACGGTCACGACCGACGGCAGAGACCTCGTGTTGAAAGGACGCCTATCCGACGGTGTCGATACCTTGGAATACAAAGGTATGCCCTTTGAAGCGCGTGTCAGGGTATTGATGCCGCAGGGTGGAACCCTTACGCCGGCGGCCGACCGCCTGGAGATAGCCGATGCTACGGAAGTTATTCTGTTGGTGAGTATGGGCACCGATTATTTCAGAGAATATGATTTTATCAATCAGACCACCGCAATGCTCGATAGGGCGGAGGCTATGGCCTATCAGCCGTTGCGCGATTCGCATACGGAGAAGTATGCAGAACTCTTCGATCGGGTGGAGCTTGACCTGGGGCTCTCCGGACGGGAAGAGATGCCGATCGACGAACGCCTTTCTCGTTTTGCCGTTGACGGACAGGATGTTTCTCTGGCTACGCTCTATTTTCAGTTCGGACGCTATCTGTTGATCTCTTCTACCCGTCCGGGATTATTGCCGCCTAACCTGCAAGGACTCTGGACGAACAGGATCCGCACCCCCTGGAATGGCGATTATCATTTGAATATTAATCTGCAAATGAATCATTGGCCGGCCGAAGTAACCAACCTCTCGGAGTTGCATCTGCCGCTGGTTGAATGGACCAAACAACAGGTACGAAGCGGACGACGCACGGCCAAGGTGTTTTATAACGCGCGTGGCTGGGTGACGCATATCCTGGGGAATGTATGGGAGTTTACGGCGCCTGGCGAGCATCCCTCCTGGGGAGCTACCAATACGTCGGCGGCCTGGTTGTGCCAGCATCTGTATGAACATTATCTCTATACGCTCGACAAGGAGTACCTGACCGATGTCTATCCGGTCATGAAAGAGGCAGCCTTGTTTTTTGTCGATATGCTGGTGGAGGATCCGCGCAATGGTTACCTCGTGACCGCACCGACCACCTCGCCCGAAAATGCTTTTATCATGGAGAATGGACGACGGGTAAGTATTGTGGCCGGATCGACTATGGACAACCAGATCCTGCGCGAACTCTTTACCAACACCATAGAGGCGGCTTCGCTATTAAGGGTCGACGAAGAGTTTTCGAAAACGCTGAAGGCCAAACGCGAACGGTTGATGCCGACGACGATTGGCCCCGACGGGCGTATCATGGAATGGCTGGCTCCCTATAAAGAGGCGGAGCCCCAGCATCGCCACGTGTCGCACCTCTATGGCTTGCATCCGGGCAATGAGATATCTGTTCTGAAAACCCCTGAACTGGCGGAAGCCGCCCGTCGCTCGCTCGAGGCGCGGGGCGATAAGAGTACCGGTTGGTCGATGGCGTGGAAGATGAATTTCTGGGCACGTCTGCATGATGGCAACCATGCTTTCAAGCTTTTGACAGAGCTTTTGCAGCCTTGCGTCGACCGGGGCACGAATATGACCAACGGAGGGGGTACCTATCCGAATCTCTTCTGTGCGCATCCTCCTTTCCAGATCGATGGCAATTTTGGTGGTTGCGCGGGCATCGCGGAGATGTTATTGCAGAGCCAGTCGGGTCTGGTCGAGATACTTCCGGCATTGCCGACTGCCTGGCCTTCCGGCAGCTTCCGAGGACTGAAAGTAAGAGGCGGAGGTGAAGTTGCTGCCGAGTGGGCGGAAGGAAAGCTGACTACGGCCAGCCTGAAAGCCATTGTGTCTGGGCGGTTCGCGATTAAGATCCCGGCCGATTCCGAAAATCTGATCATCAAAAAGAATAATAAAATAGTCTCTATGTCTATTGTCGACTCCACGTTAACTATTGATCTGCAGGAGGGAGAAGAGGTAGTCCTATTGTTCTGACCTGTTTTTCGGATGCATTTTATCTTTGTGAAATGGGATAAAATCTTTTCAGAGTGGTTATCTTTGTTCCTCAATTAAAACGGAAAAGGTCTATGAAAAAGTATTTTTGCCTGTTTCTCCTGGTTTTTCTGCCGGCTGTATTATCTGCCGGGGAGCGGGGGCTTGGATCTATGGAAGAGGAGTACACATGCTCTCCTGTGAAGAATGGGAAAATATGTTATAGTGATGATGTTAGTCTGCGAACCATATCCAAAGGGCGCCTGTTTGCCATTATCAATGCTTGGGCGCATGATAACTATGGAACTGATTTTGTCTACTCCAATGTATCTGCCAATAAGAATAAGGGATCAATTTTGATCAGTTCCAAAGTGGAATTATGGTTGTCGGAGCGTGAGAGCACCATGATGAAGTTTCGGGTACGTATCCAGTGCTATGACAACCGGTATACAATTGATATCTCGGATATCTCCTATCAGTATAACCCGACTAAGGCTCGGAGCGTCAAGAGCTATCCGGCTGAAAGCGTGATCCTCAACGAAGGAAAAGGGAACCGGGTGGATATCATAAAGAACCCGTTATTGTTCTGTGAAGCTACCTATTACTTTGCGGATAAACTGATGGGACTGATCTACGACGAAGTGAAATAACGGGATCGATCCGCATGACTGAACCTACCGCTACCGCGCCATGAACAGGAAACCACTTTATATGTACACCTTCTGGGTGGTGCTTCTCCTGGTCTTGTTTGCCGGAAGCCTTGCCTACGGTTCGGTGGCAATTCCTATCGATGAGGTATTTTCTATTCTGTTCGGCAAGGAGTCGGAACGGGCTGCCTGGCAAAGTATTGTGTTGCAGGCTCGGTTACCGCAGGCTTGCACCGCCCTGTTGGCAGGCGCTTCATTGGCAACCAGCGGACTTTTGTTGCAGACGCTGTTCCGCAATCCCCTCGCCGGTCCTTCTATCTTAGGTATCAGTGACGGGGCAAACCTGGGCGTGGCGATCGTGATGCTCTACCTGGGTGGAAGCCTGAAGCAACTGACCGGTTGGACTACCGGCGGTTATATAGCGATTATCCTGGCTGCTTTCGCAGGCGCCTTTCTGGTATTGGCGATTATCATCTATTTTTCTTCTAAAGTGCGCAGCAATGTGATGCTATTGATTATCGGTATTATGGTGGGTTATCTGGCCTCCTCGGTGATCTCTATCCTGAATTATTACGCGGCAGCCGATAAGGTTCATACCTATGTGATGTGGGGCATGGGGAACTTCTCCGGCGTATCGGTAGATCAGTTGCCGGTCTTTGCTATCATATCCGGTGTTGGTTTGCTCTTTGCTATCATATTGATCAAGCCGTTGAATGCCTTGCTTCTGGGCGAACAATACGCGGCAAACCTGGGCATCAAGATCAAGCAGACGCGGGCATTGATCCTGATCTGTACCGGACTATTAACGGCTACGGCTACGGCTTTTTGTGGTCCAATCTCGTTTATCGGTTTGGCGGTGCCGCATATTGCCCGCTTGATGATCGGGTCGTCCAACCATAAGATGCTGGTGCCGGTCACCCTATTGGCGGGATCTTGCGTGGCTTTACTGTGCAATATGATGATGGTGGTGCCGGGATCGAATGCGATTCTTCCACTCAATGCCGTCACGCCTATCCTGGGCGCTCCGGTGATTATCTATGTGATCGTGAACCGTAAGAATATTCAGTATTTCAATTGAAGGTGATGAAACAGACGGCAGTCATAGAAACCATTGGCTTAAGCATCGGATATCGCCTGAAAGGCGGTCGCCGGAAGGTGGTGCATGAGGCATTGAACCTGCGGATGAATGCCCATGAGGTGACCTGTCTGCTCGGCTTGAATGGCGCCGGTAAATCCACGTTGTTGCGTACGCTCTGCGGTTTCCAGTCTCCTTTGCAAGGAGAGATACGCCTGTTGGGCAAGCCGCTTCAGGGCTATTCGCAAACAGATTTCTCCCTGACGGTGGGTGTTGTCTTGACAGAGAAGACGAATGCAGGCGGGATTACGGTGTACGACCTGGTCGCTTTGGGGCGGCATCCCTATACTGGTTTCTTCGGACGGTTGCGACCGTCGGATCATCGGATTGTGGAAGAGTCGCTGGAGGCAGTCGGCATTGCGCATAAACGGGAGAATTTTGTGTCCGAACTCAGCGATGGCGAGCGGCAAAAGGCAATGATCGCGAAGGCTTTGGCGCAGCAATGCCCTATTATCCTATTGGACGAACCGACTGCTTTTCTGGATGTAACCAGCCGTATCGAGACGATGACGCTGCTGCGCAGGTTAGCCAAAGAGCAGGGAAAATCCATTTTGTTGTCTACCCACGACCTGGATCTGGCCATTCAGATGGGCGATCGTCTCTGGTTGCAGGAGAAAGGGCGCCCGATGGCGTGTGGAACGCCTGAGGATCTGATCCTGAACCATTCGTTTGAATCTTTTTTCCGGAAGGAGGGTATTCTTTTTGACCCTTCAACCGGCAAGTTGCATACCGAACTACCTACGCATCCTGTTGGCGTGGCGGGCGATCCGCTTACGGCTTATTGGGTGGGGAACGCCTTGGTGCGCAACGGATATAAACCTTCTGCCGTGACAAAAGGCCAATTGAATATCGACTGTCTGTCGCCCGAAGATATCGTTCTCACCCATCCGGACGGACAGCGTGAAGAGGTGAAAAGCGTGGATCAACTACTGGTATCTATTTCGCACCTCCCGACTATTTCGTAACTTGCGGCCGCTTACGTATAGGGTACCGCCATGATTGAAACGAATCAGATAACACAACGACTCGAAACAGAAAAGATATCCCGTCTTTTACTGCGTTATGCCATTCCCGCTGTTATAGGAACAATGGTCAATGCCTTGTATAACATTGTCGACCGCATCTTTATCGGGCAGGGAGTAGGGGCGATGGCCATCTCCGGCTTGACGCTTACCTTTCCGATCCTTATCTTCCTGCAGGCGTTCGGTATGCTGGTCGGAGTCGGGGCGGCTACGCGCATCTCCATTTATTTGGGCCGTAAGGAGCATGATATGGCGGAGAAGGTATTGGGTAATGCCCTGACCCTGACGGTTCTTTTCTCCCTGTTGACGATCGTTCCCTGTTTGATCTGGATGGATGAACTGTTGATTGCTTTTGGCGGAAGTGAACAAACCATCCCGTATGCCAAGGATTATCTATACATCGCTATTCCGGGAAATATCTTTGCTCCCCTGAATTTTAATTTCAGCAGCGTTATGCGTGCTTCGGGTTATCCGAAGAAATCGATGACGGCTATGCTGATTGGTGCCTTTTTGAATGTAGTCCTGGATGCTATTTTCATCTTTGGCTTCGATATGGGCATACGCGGAGCTGCCATTGCGACGGTTATCTCTATGCTGGTCAGCTCCGTTTTCGTAATGAGCCACTTCCTGAACAAGAACTCGTTGGTGCATTTCCGTCCCCATACCTTCCGACTTCAGATGCCGGTTGTCTGGGGTATTCTGTCGATAGGTATGTCGCCCTTCACCATGCAGCTGGCTGCCAGCTTAGTGAATGTCATTATGAATCATTCCCTCAAGACCTATGGGGGCGACCTGGCCATCGGGGCAAACGGTATCATCTCGAGCATAGGTATGCTGTTGATTATGCTGACGATGGGTGTTGCCCAGGGTATGCAGCCTATTGTCGGCTATAATTGGGGAGCAGGCCACCGGAAGCGGGTGATGGAGACCCTGCGTTTGGTCATTATCACTGCCACTATTATTACCGGAACGGGCTTCCTTTGCAGTACCCTCTTCCCCGAAACACTGGTGCGAGCTTTTACCAATGATGCCGAGATGACCGCCATCTCGAGCAATGGATTGCGTTTGTCGCTGTTGTTATTCCTGCCTGTCGGTTCTCAGGTGGCTATTACCCAGTTCTTCCAGAGCATTGGCGTTGCCTGGAAAGCAATGTTTCTGAGTCTGAGTCGCCAGGTGCTCTTTCTGATACCGGTATTGCTTTTGTTGCCTCCGTTTTTGGGATTGGATGGGGTATGGCTGGCGGGGCCGCTGTCTGACCTGGCCGCTGTGACAACGGCTTGGCTACTCCTTTGGCATCATATAAAAAGGCATTAAGGTTTTTCCATTCCTTAATGCCCTCTTTATTCTTTATTGCTCTACACCTTCGGCTAAGCGATTTCCGCTTCGCTCCAATTCTTCATTTACTTTGAAACATGCACGCGCTGTGTCGGCGGCAATTCGCTTTCCCGGCGTTCAACCTGTTCGACCACCTGTTCGGCCAATTGTCGGAAGGCATTGCCCGTCATGCTGTCGGGATTGAGCGCCACGGGCTCACCCTGATCGCCGCCTTCGCATATACTCTGCACAATAGGTATTTGTCCCAGCAGAGGAACCTGCAGCTCTTCCGCCAGGCGTTTGCCGCCCTCTTTGCCAAAGAGATAATACTTATTCTCCGGCAACTCCGCCGGTGTGAACCACGCCATATTTTCGATCAATCCCAACACGGGCACACCCACCTTCTCGCCCTGGAACATACTGATTCCTTTGCGGGCATCGGCCAGAGCCACCTCCTGCGGAGTCGTAACCACCACTGCGCCGGTAATCGCCAGGGTTTGTACCATTGTTAGGTGAATATCGCTGGTGCCCGGGGGTAGGTCGATCAGGAAGTAGTCCAGTTCTCCCCAGTTGGCATCGCCGATAAGCTGCTTCAACGCGTTGCTTGCCATCGCTCCACGCCAGAGTACAGCGTCTTCTTTATTGACAAAGAAACCGATGGAAAGCAATTTGACGCCATAGTTTTCGGCCGGTTCGATCAGTTCGCGCCCGCCGACTTCAACCATATAGGGGCGTGCCTCCTCGACCTGAAACATTTTAGGCTGTGAAGGACCGAAGATATCGGCATCAAGCAGTCCTACTTTATAACCCAAGCCAGCCAGGGCAACGGCTAAATTGGCTGCCACCGTGCTTTTGCCTACCCCTCCCTTTCCGGAAGAAACGGCAATGATATGTTTCACCTGCGGAAGCAGTTTGTCCGGCTCCGGACGTTGCAGTTGACGGCTGACCACGCTGATGTTTCCTTTGATATCAACCTCCTCGCCCACGTATGCCAGGATAGCCGATTCGGCAGCCTTTACTACCGATTTGATAAACGGGTCGTTCGGTCTGTCGAACAGGAGCGAGAAGCTTACTTTATTACCATCGATGCGGATATCATCTTCCACCATGCCGGCGGAAACCAGGTCTTTGCCTGTACCCGGATAGCGCACTTTGCTGAGCGTATCCAGTATTAATTGCGGATAGAGAGTCATATTATTACTGTGTTTTTTATTCCTATTGTTTTACTTGCCCGAAGCCAACGCGCTCCGTTTACTGCGGTTGAAGCTCCGGTAACTGTCATATTCTATTTCAACATCCGGCTCGATGAGTGTCGCCCTTTCTTCACAAACAAACTGGGTATAGGTGATGTTAAGCCCACGGTCGAGCCATTGTTGCTCGTAATAGGTCTGGATAGACAGGATGGCATCGTCAGCGAAGTCGGAATGATAGAGGTCGTCTGTTGCGAAAAGCAGGGGATAGTTGTTTGCCTTGACCATCTCTTGCGTATAAGTGTACATGAATTGGCTGTCGGTTTTCAGGTGAATAATCCCTTTTTCAGCCAATACCTCGCGGTAGAGTTTCATAAAACGGGTGGAAGTCAACCGCTTGTTTACCTTCTTCATCTGCGGATCAGGGAAGGTAAGCCATATCTCGGCCACTTCGCCCGGTGCGAAGAAATGGGTAAGCAGTTCGATATGGGTACGCAGAAAAGCCACATTTGTCATGCCGGCTTCCAACGATTCCTTGGCACCGCTCCACATACGGGCGCCTTTGATATCGATTCCAATGAAATTCTTATCCGGAAAGAGGCGTCCCAGGCCGACCGTATATTCGCCTTTGCCGCATCCCAGTTCCAGGACAATAGGCTTGTCGTTCTTGAAAAACAACTCGTTCCAGCGCCCTTTCATCTCAAAGCCTTCCTCCTGCAACCGGCCGAAAGGATATTCAAATACATGCGGATAACCCGCCATGTCGTCAAATTTTGCCAATTTATTTTTTCCCATGGTGCAAAGATAGTGAAAGTCGAATCAAGAGCCAAGCTCGCAACATAATCCATTGCGTAACTGTTTTTTTTGTAGCTTTGTATTTGAAAGTGTGCATTATTAACTAAAATACTAAGAATATGTCAAAGAAGATTTTATGGATTGCGATTCCGGTCATACTGGTAATCGTAGTGTTTATGTGGGGAAAAGGGGTGTATAACAATATGGTTACGCAAGAAGAACAGGTGAAAACCGCCTGGAGCCAGGTGGAAAACCAATACCAGCGTCGCCTGGATCTGATCCCCAATCTGGTGAATACCGTCAAAGGCTATGCCAGCCACGAACAGGAAACGCTCGAAGGCGTGGTGAATGCGCGTGCAGCAGCTACACAGACCAAGATCGATCCGAACAACCTGACCCCAGAGACTTTAGAAAAATTCCAATCGACTCAAAGCGAATTAAGCAGTGCTCTGTCGCGTTTGATGGTGGTAGTCGAACGCTATCCCGAATTGAAAGCCAACCAGAACTTCCTGGAACTACAGGCTCAACTGGAAGGAACAGAAAACCGTATTGCCGTAGAACGCCAACGTTTCAACGAAACGGCGCAGGGTTATAACACGAATATCCGTCGTTTCCCGAATAATATATTTGCCGGCATGTTTGGCTTCTTCCCCAAAGCCTATTTCTCGGCTGAGACGGGTGCCGAAAAAGCCCCTGTGGTACAATTCTAAAACGACCGATGAATAAGACAAGGCTCATATCCTTTATCCTGTTATTGGTATTGTCGTTGCCTGTTGCTATGGCAACCGACTATACGGTAAAAACGGTTCCCAACACCAAATTGACCGATCGTAATAGCTATGTGAGCAATCCGGACGAGATCCTTTCCGCGACGGATGTGCAGGCTATCAATCGCACCTTGCGACAATTGGAAGACAGCCTGGGGGTAGAGGTGGCTGTTGTTGCGTTGGAAAGCATCGGCGGGAACGATGCCCGCCAGTTTGCTACCGACCTGTTCAAGGAATGGGGGATAGGGAAGAAGGGAGAGGACAACGGGTTGTTGATACAACTAATCACCGAACCGGCGCAACGATCCGTTGTTTTTGAAACGGGCTACGGGCTGGAGGGCGTATTGCCCGATGCGATATGCAAGCGCATCCAGCAGCAATATATGATGGACGATCTGCGTGCGGGTGAGTATAGTGCCGGCCTATTGAACGGTGTGATGGCTGTGCGCGACTATCTGTTGGCCAGCGATCTGGAGCGTAGCGAGATGGTAGGTGGCGATGAGGAGGATTTGGGCGAGATGTTTCTCGTTATCTTTCTCATTTTTGTATTTCCGCTGTTGATCCTTGTCTTTGCTGTGTTTGCCTATGCGTGGAAGCGGCGCAGACGTACCTGTCCGCGTTGTGGAAAGAAAACACTCCGGTATGTGAAGCGGGAAACCCTGCGAGCGGCTACCTATCAGGCGGCAGGATTAGCAGTCGATGTCTACCGTTGTTCCAATTGCGGGCATTCCGAAAACGAGAACCATACGATCAGCCGGTTGCATCGCAGCTCCGGACCCATCATCGTGGGTGGAGGAAGCGGCGGCTTCGGCGGCAGCCGTGGGGGCGGTTTTGGCGGTGGTGGTGGCTCCTGGGGCGGCGGACGCTCTGGTGGTGGCGGATCAATCAGTAGGTTTTAGCCTACCTCATAAATAACAACTCCCTATATTTCGGCAACGGCCACATCTGGTTGTCGACCATCAGTTCCAGGTGGTCGATATGGTCGCGTATTTCATCCAGGTAAGGGGCTACCGTGTCATGGTAGGCAATCGCCTTCTCGCGATGATCGGTGATCCGGTTAGCACACTTACGCGCCTCTACCATCTCATCAACCAGTTTGGTCACCGCGCATATATGCTGGGCAATCTTGCGAGTCAGTCGTTGCGGTTCGGCAGACAATTCTTTGTATTCCGCTTCATCGAATGTCTCTTTCAGGCGGGTAAGATTTTCTAATAAGACTGTTTGGTAGCGTATCACCACCGGAATGATATGGTTGAGCGATAGGTCGCCCAATACGCGGGCTTCGATCTGTACCTTTTTAATATACATTTCCCATTTCACCTCGTTGCGGGCTTCCAGTTCTTTTTGCATCATCACGCCCGTCTCTTCGAACATACGCACAGTTTCGGGGCGGAGGTAGGCGTCATATTGCTTGGGCACGCTGCTTTCGCAGTCCAGTCCGCGTTTGCCAGCCTCTTCCACCCATTCGTCGCTGTATCCGTTGCCGTCGAAGCGGATCGGTTTCGATTCTTTCAGGTATCCTTTCAATACTTCGAAAATGGCCACCTCTTTGCTCTCGCCTTTTTTACGACGCGCCTCCACATCTTTTACAAACTGATTGAGCTGCCAGGCAACGGCCGAGTTGAGCGCCAGCATCGGGCTGCCGCAGTTGGCCGACGAACCCGGCGCGCGGAATTCAAACCGGTTACCGGTGAAGGCAAACGGCGAGGTACGGTTGCGGTCGGTATTGTCGAGCAATAGTTCGGGTATCTGCCCGAATCCCAGCGAGAGGCGTTTCTTCTTGTCGACCACAATGGCGTCTTCAATCGAACTATTTTCGAATTTATCAAGGATTTCACTGATCTGTTTGCCTAAGAACGACGAGATAATAGCCGGAGGCGCCTCGTTGGCTCCCAGGCGATAGGCGTTGGAGGCCGAAGCGATACTGGCCTTCAACAGTCCGTTGTATTTGTAGACCGCCATCAGCGTATTCACCACAAAGGTGATAAACTGCAGGTTGTCTTCCCGGTCTTTACCCGGCGACAGCAGGTTGATGCCTGTATCGGTTGCCATCGACCAGTTGCAATGCTTGCCCGATCCGTTTACGCCCATGAAAGGTTTCTCATGAAGCAGTACCCGGAAATTATGATGGCGGGCAATACGTTTCATCACCGACATCAACAATTGGTTATGGTCGTTTGCCAGATTACATTCTTCATATATAGGCGCCAACTCAAACTGATTGGGTGCCACTTCGTTATGGCGTGTCTTCACCGGAATACCCAGCTTGTAACATTCCACCTCCAGGTCTTTCATAAACTCCTGTACACGTGTCGGGATAGAACCGAAATAGTGATCGTCGAGCTGTTGGTTTTTCGCACTTTCGTGTCCCAGCAGCGTACGCTCGGTCAGCGATAGGTCGGGGCGTGCCGAATAGAGGTCTTCGTCGACTAAGAAGTATTCCTGTTCCCAGCCAAGGAAGGTGGTTACCTTCCGGACATCTTCGTTGAAATAATGGCACACCTGGATGGCGGCCTTATTGAGTGCCTCCACCGAACGGATCAATGGCGTCTTATAGTCGAGCGCTTCTCCGGTATAGGCTATAAATACGGTTGGAATACAAAGAGTGTCGTCTACGATAAAAGCAGGCGAGGAAGGATCCCAGGCGGAATAACCCCGCGCTTCGAAGGTGTTGCGCAATCCGCCGCTGGGGAAGCTCGAAGCATCGGGTTCCTGCTGCACTAATAGTTTGCCGCTGAACTCTTCGATCATGCCTCCGTTGCCATCAAGTTCCACAAAGGCGTCGTGCTTTTCAGCCGTTCCGTCGGTCAATGGCTGGAACCAGTGGGTATAATGTGTAACTCCCCGCTCCAACGCCCACATGCGCATACCGGCCGCTACGTGGTTGGCAATTTCCCGGTCGATTGGTGTACCCTGGTCGATGGATCGTGTCAAGGCGCCGTAGGTCTCTTTCGAAAGATATTTCTTTTGCGCTTTGCGGTTGAAAACTTTACATCCGTAGTATTCAGACACTTTTTGGTCGGGAGTGACCGCTGGAACAGGCTTGCGGTTGGACGCCTTTTCGACAGCTAAAAAACGGGAAGTTGACATATTCCTTTTGTATTGAATGTTTAACCGATGCAAAGTAACAAAATAATTATGGAATATAGCGTCGGCTCAGGCGATTAGTATTCGTCTTTTGTCTATATTATAATTCCCATATACAAGGTGATTGGCAGGCCTGTATTCGTTTAAAAGAGGGTTATATATTGGTTTTGCTTGGGACTTTGTTACTCAAGAAACACAAGAATAGGATTATCGTCCGGTACTTTAATCGTAAACTCCTGTCCTTTTGCATAGAAAACACACAAAAGAGAAATAATTAGAACGAATTGTTTCATGGTCATATAAGGCATGTCGGACAGTAGTGATTTTTAATCTTTAAATCGTAATAAAAATAATAAATCGTTTTCCTCTTCGTCCATATCCTGAACGATTTCTTTCAATCGTCCGTTAAGCTTTCCTTCATCTAAAGCGTCCTTTAAGGTAACCACATCATATTGTAAAACGCCTACCTGTGCATTTCTTGTGGTGGTTATAACGCTTGGAGTGAATGCAATTTCATCTTGAAACTCATCAAATACAATCTTTTGTTGGTATATACTACCATCTCGTTTGTCTCTTACTAATTGATTGTATTTGAAAGGGAGCTGCAATGTTATGGTTTGGATGAACTCATAACATCCACCTTCAAACAAGGTGTTTAGATAGGTCTTTTGCTGATCGTTCATAGAAGGCGATCGTGCGAAAACAGGTTCCAGGGGTTGGTCTTTTCGATAATAAAACATCGTGTCGGTCTCTTGGTGATATAGTAAAAAACCATCTCGATAATTGATAATATTATTTTTTCTTGCCGGCACTATTCCGATAGATGATTCTATTACACCAAGGGCTATATCAAAATTCTCTGGAACCAAGATATATTCCATAACAAGACCATTCTGCTTAGATATACGACAAAACGGGTGTTCAAATGAATTTCCAATAGATTCCACTTTCTCACTCCCTTTTGCTTCAGCTTGAATGTTCCGGATTCTATAATTATTTTTTGCACCATCATATAACAAAAGTGAATTTTCATCACAATCGAACAAAACACCCAACGAGGCATCCGAAGGCAAAGAGAAAACCCGTTTACATTCACCCACAGACGAATAGACAAAAAGTTTCTTCTTTGATGCGTCCAATACGAAAAGTTCATTTTTTGCCTCATCATAGACAGCAGATGTGGCAGCTATATATTCCTCCGGTCCATTCCCACGACGGTTAAATTTAGATTTTAGTTTCCCATCATATGTAAAAAATAAATAGTCGTATGTTCGATGACTATAAATAACAATTGTCTGATCTGTTATACAGGCAACAAAACCGCCAAACAAACTCTCATTACTCCGTTCAAACCGCACATACGAAACATCGGCTATCTCACGCAAATCGATCTCTTTTGCTGAATAATCTTTGCTAATGTCGATCGATATCACATTTTTTTCTCCCTTTTCTATTACACAGCCGATTAAAAGTGTACAAAAAATGAAGAAAAATACTCGTTTTATTGTAGTTGAAACCATTTTTATTTTTTATCGTTTAAAATATTAAACATTTTTCAATACTACTCTTTGTTGCTCTTAGCAACTCGTATACTCTCCTATGGCGAATATAGCAATTTTGTATCTACATATTATATAATTATAGAAATAAAACAAGAAAATCAGGTAATTAGAGTGACGAAATGACGAAGTCGTGGGGATGTTTCCCCTTTTTTGCATGTCTCTTTCGTGGCTATTGCCGTGAACGGCGACCTTCGGTTTATCCAAAGTCCAGGAGGAGTTTAATTTGAGTCAATCCCTTGAGCCGTTTTTGTAAAGCAGAGTGCGTGAACGAATGTTAAACTGCTCGTTTTCGATGAAACCCTCAATTTACGATTTGTAATTTCGACAGGACTTTGCGCGCAAAAAAGCGGGACTTTGGAGAGAAACTCCCGGGAGAAACACTTTTTAACGTATGGATTTGTAAGCAAAAGGGGGTGTTTGCTTACAATCGAGTTTTTAACAATTCGGGAGGAAGAGCACCTCTCCCCCTGCCCCCTCTCCACAAAAGAGGGGAATAGTTAGTGATTTCTTCAAAGAGGAAAGAAATTGAAGATTTTCATTTATGTGGCTGAAGGCTACCGTAGGCCTGCAAGGCCGAGTTCCGGAGGAACGAAGACTTAGCCCAGGGTGGCCTTCGGCCATTTATCTCTACAGACCTTCAATTATTACATTATTCGCAGATCTTCGCAAACACTTAGAAATTCATTATTTTAGGAGATAGTAGTTATATGAACCACTTTGTTTTATATTGCTCTACTTTATTTGGGCAATAATGATGATAGGGTTATCATCTTCCTGGATATCTTGCAATCGACCTTTGTATTTGGGCGCAATCTTGTCACGATATTCGACTAATTCTTCCGGGTCAATCTGAGCGATAACCTCTTTATTCTTGTTTATGTATTTGGGGTAAAAACCTACAGGAATGCCATCGATCAGATATCTGGGCTTCTTAAAGTCGGAAGTTGATGAGATATACGCCTGCTTGCTCTTTTTATCATAATAGCCGGTATGAACAGATACGTTTTTCCCAGTCACAAATCCCGACAACCCGGTTGTTTCCGTGAAATAGGAAAAGCAAAAGAACACAAACGAATCAGATTCATTCACAAAATTTATAAGGTACTTCTCTTTGTTGTAATCAGCATCATTCTGATGATAATAAGAGGGTTGTTTGTTGCCTAAGTCAAAAACAATATGAGGCGACATATTTTCTTCAGTGACGCAAAAAACGGTATCGTTGTAATTGTATTCTTTAAAAAAGTTCTGTCCGTTGAAAGAATAAAACAGCCCGTTATTATAGGGATATGAAGTAGAGCCTTCTCTCTTATACTCCATGTAGTTAGGATATTTTTTAAGGACATTCCCTTCCTTGTCGTAGAGAACGAGCCGGGTTTTATCCTTCCCGCTTCGGTTGTTGCAGTAACTCATATACATCCCTTCCTGTAAAAGCCAAGGAGCATAGGCTACGAAACTTTCTTCATTATTCCCCGGCAAGGGTCTCCTGATGGTTGATGCCACCTTATTTGTTTCTATATCGATACATTTCCATACTTCTGCCTGGGGGCTATCGGTTGCAAATAATATATTATGTTCCTCGTCAAGGCCGTAACTGTGATATATCCAGCCGGCATATTCATCAGGTCCCTGTCCCAATCCACTCACTTCACGGATAAAAGCACCTGTCTTTCTGTCAAACAGATAGGTCTTCTGCAGGAAAGCTGTGGCAATGATATATTTATCAGTCACATAATAGGCTGTTTTCTGTGTGTTTAAAAGGGCATCTTTATGTGTTTCCAAGGGAATAATTTCAATCTCTTCGAAGATATTTTCTGCCTTTACCTGTCCAAACTTTGCCTTCGCCAAGCTTATGTGAATCAGATCTTGTGCCTGTAAAGGGAAAGACAACACGGACAAAATGATGGAAAACAAAAACAATTTCATATTTATTATGGATTTATTAATTGTTCATTTTTTTAGTTTTGTCAAAACTAATACCTGATTGTCATCCGGAGATATATCTTTCAACTCTCCTGCTGATCCCTGTTCAGTGACTTCCTCAGGATAAACAGATTCAATAAAATAATCGTCCTGATTGATGCTTGCCAAATATTGCGGCAAAAAAGGGATGCCTCCATCAATGTCATTATGGATTCCTGCTTTTATGGAACTACCCATTTCTTCATTCAAGAACAGACCGTTTACTTTATCGTAGATGCATATATATGATTTTGTGTCTTTCTTGTAGTATATGTATAGAATGTTTTTTGTTTCAAACACGGTATGCATCCGTATACAATTGGCGTCTCTTTCAATGATGTTTTTTTCAGTAGTTAGGCGGTAGCTCCCTTTAGACCAGACAAAATGAGGTAAGTTGTTTCTGTCGCTGATCCGATAAATCGTATCGCTGTAATGATTCCAATAACCGACAAAATCACTATTCCTGTAAGCATAATTCCCTCGGTAGTTAAATCCTTCTCCTTCAAAGTGAATTTCAGTGTTTTCTTTTTCAAACAATACATTCCCATTTAAATCGATCACTGTCCACAAATGAGGTATTTTTTGCCTGGATGCAGCCACAAGAGGTATTAAAAACAAATTGCCCTCTCTGTAAATAGTTTTAATGTGTCCTCCTTCTGTTTTTATGGAGCCCATATATTCTCCTTCAAAAGAAAATATTTTGATATATGGAAAATCTCTCAAATAGATCCTTTTTGTCTGATTGTCAGTTGTAAAGTCGATACTGTTGTTGTATTCAGACGGGCCATTTCCAATACCGCCTATCTTCTTTATATAATCTCCGCTATAATCAAAAACCAAAAGTCCCTGATCCGTACCGACAAAGACGAATTCGTTAGACAATTCCACGTTGTATATCGAACCGAAAATCACATCTGAAGACAACTTTATATAGTTAATTTCATCCACATAGTCAGAAAGTTTAAGATTGCTATGTGTGAATTTTCCCGGATCAATTGTTATCATGTCGTCACTTGGTGTTTGCTTACATGAAAACAAACCGAGAAAAAGGAGAATAAGAGATATACTCAGAATATACTTCATCATGTTAGATAATATTAAAATCACCTCACCTTTCGTATCGTTCTAATACTTATGGTATGTGGCTTTTAATGGTTACGATTTTAAATACATCAAATCTATTTATTTCTATCAAAACTCTTCAAAGGAATCTCAAACAACCAGAGTTCTTCATCTGCCATTTCGAATGCATAGTTCAAATACAGATTATCTTTTCCGATGAGTAGGATAGAGTGAGTCTCTTCACGCTCGTCGGGCAATTTTACCTCTTTGTGTGTATTGAAATCTGTCGAGATTTGGGAAATACTGAATATACGGTCAAAACTTGTCGGACGTTCTGCCGGACCAGCTTGTACCCGCCAATAAATATTTCGGAAAGAATCATATTGTACCGGATAATAGAAGCCTTTATTAGGGAATGCGTTTTCCTCTTCTGAAGGTCTTTCGGTCAACGTTATTTTGTTGTCAACATAGCTGGAAGGAACAGAATGTTCCATATACTCTTTTGTCTTTCGGTTGTAAGTATAGATGTTGGATGAAGCCGGATTATTCAGGATCAATAAATCCTGATGGAAACAAATATTCAGATCGTTTAATATTCCCCACTTCGTTTTTGACGAGAACTCTTTCGAATAAGGTATTTCTATCTCTTCTATTTTTTCTGTTTCAAGAGAATAGACAACGATGATATAGGGACGTTTAACAGGGGACTCGTTCATTTCTGTAGGATAAAATACGATAGCAACCTCACCGGATTCCGGGTTAAAAGCATGAAATGTAAACAAATTCATAATTATCCCGGGGCTTTTCATGCGATTGTATTCTTTTGCATAAATGGAGGAAAAAGAAGGAAGTGTATGGGTCGACATGACTTCTCCTTTTCTATTTACAAGGTAATATTTGTCACTCATTGTTCCAACAAGGAATCTTCCTTTGAAATAGGCTATACTTCTTGGTGATGTGATTCCATTAGGTCCCTCTCGCTCTAAAGTAATCTGTTCTACTTTTTTGTCAGTTATATTAAACAGATCCAACGCGTGTATTTTATGATTATAAACAAGCATATAGTCTTTCTTGTTTTCATGAAACAAAAAGGGTTGAGTCATATTCTGCAAATAGCCGGGAGAAACAGTACATCCTCGGGTAAGGGAATAACAACAGTGTTGACTTCAAGTTCTTTTCCTTTAACATTCCCTTTGGATACACACCCTGTAAAAATGAAAAGCAATAGCAAATTAGTTAATAAGATAGCCTGTTTCATGATTCTATATTGTTATTATTTCAATTTACCAATGATCACTACCGGGTTGTCGTCTGGTTGAACTTTTTGTATTAAAGCAGATACGAAAGGAGGAGAATTTGATGGGTCGGTCAAAGTTTCCTGGAATTTATCTGCATCACAAAAAGCAACTATTTCTTTATTCCGCGAAATATAATGTGGCCAGATAATAGCGCCTCCGTCCAAATCATTCTTAAAGCCCGGCTTACCTTTAATGGGTTGTTTCAAAAAAATGGATTCGCCTGTTGATTTATCCCACAAACAATACCCCTTACGATTTATTGCAATTCCTTTTTCACCCCGGTCGTTTACATGTATGTATTCAAATGGCTCCGGAGCATGGTTGCCAAAAAAGTACTCAATAAAAAGATAATTGGATGATTCCATTATATTTACTGGGAAAACATACTTCATCTCCATATTATGTACCTTATCAAACATATAAGAATAAGTTGCTTTGTATTTGCCCATTTTGAAAACGTATGCAGAATAAAGGTTCAAATTGTTATCTATGGAGAAAATAGTATCAGATATATGTTTATAACATCTGAGTTCACTCTCGCCACGGAACATGATTCCAACTTCGTGTGTAAGTGATAAAGATTTTGGCGTCTTGGGATATTTCACATCCAGATGGTATTGTTTATCGATATCAATATCATCCTCTATTTTAAAAACAATTCCTTTAAATGACAAATCAAACCAAGAAACGACATCCACATAGTAATAACCATTAAATAAATAGAGAATACTTCTTATATCAACACCTCTCTCCTCGTCTTTTTCTTGGATATTAGGCATTTTATAAACATTTACAACATCCCCCTTTTCCAGGTCATAAAACAACAATTTTTGTAACATATGATCGTATGTAAACAGAACATTTCTATCAGGAATAATATCTATACTTCGTATATACATATATTCGTTAGGACCATTCCCCTTTCTGCCTACTTTTGAAACAAAACGTCCATCCTCATCAAAAAGAAAACAGTTATGATCTTTGTCGACAAGTACAATTCGCCCATTCTCATACATGATTTTTGTTATTGAAGAAACTAAAACAGAATCATTCGTTTCTAAAGCCACATATTTCAATCCAGACGCAACACTGCTGAGATTAACCTCCTGAATCGTTACCTTTTCAGGAAGTCGGATCACATTCTTATCTCTCGAAAAATCTTTTCCCTTTTCTGCACATGAAAACAAAAAGAAGATAGAAAGGAATATGTACACGCATTTATTTTGCATTATCTTTCTGTTTGTTATACCTGATTTTCATATGTGGAAACCGCCCGGCTCTTTAAAATGCATGAATCGGGCAGTCTCAAATATGGGAACAGGCACTGTATCATTATTCTCCAGCAAAGCCACTTTGCCCCAGCACATTTCTTCTGTAAGAGTATTTTTGCCCGTATTGATCATAAATTTCAATCGTACAAGTTTAAATGCTGCCTGTCAATTGCATTACAATAACAGCCTTTCGCAATATATATACTTTTAGATTATAAACAAAGGATATACGAAAAAAATGTAATTGACTGAGGTTATTTATGTTGAATCAAAATGGCTCTTTCAAATCAAAGAGGAGGAGGTGAGGAAGGATTTCTTTTGTAGCAGGGCTAAATGTAATGCATAATGGATGCAAAAAAACAGAGGATAGAGAGAAGCTCTATTTGTGCTTTCTCTCGTGAATCCCCTGTTTTTAATAGCTTTTGTGTGTGTTTAGACTAATAATGAAGCGTCAAATTCGATTCATGCGTTGGAAATGGCTTCGGCGGTATTGAGCCGGTGTGGTTTGTTCGTATTGACGGAAGGCGTGAAAGAAGGTTGCCTGGGTGCGGAACCCGGATTGGAGAGCCACTTCCCGTACCATCATTTCCGGATGCTCAACCAATAAACGTTTGCTCTCTTCCAACCTGTATTTTAACAGGCAGGCGCTAAAGGAACATTTAAAGTGGTTATTGAATATACGTGACAGGTAGGTCCGGTTGACGGGAATTACTTCCGAGGCATCTGTCAGACGCAAATCTTTTCTAAGATAGGCTTTGTCATTTTCCAGCCAATGACGCAGTTTTTTTACTTGTAACATTTCGCTCATGATATATACCCTTTTTGTTAAACATTCTCTAAGATAGGTACGATCTGATTTTTTACTTTTTTTTACATGTAGACAATACAATGGACAATGTGCAATGAATTTGTGAATCAGTCTCTTCCTCGATCTGACGAAGCCCTGTTTTACCGGTTATTATGTGAAATGGTACGCCATGCAGCAAAACCGATACGCAGAACAAAATGATTTGCAGTGCAAAGTAATTTGTCTTGGATTCACATTAAGAGTGCTTCAATAGTAAGATTTAGTGATAATAGCCGGAGTTGCTAAAACTTTTAATTACATTTGTGACAGCATTGGCAAACAAAAGCGTTTTCCTGTTGTTTATAAAAAGAAGATTAAAAAGATGAATGTGCGACCGCTTATTTTAGTGACAAATGATGATGGTGTTAGTGCGAAAGGGATCAATGAATTAATTGAATGCCTCAGGGATTTGGGAGATATCCTTGTTTTTGCACCGGATAGTCCGCGTTCAGGCATGAGTAGCGCTATTACGGCTCATTTCCCGCTCAAATACAAACTGGTAAAGAAAGAAAACGGACTAACAGTTTACAGCTGCTCGGGCACGCCGGTCGACTGTGTGAAGTTGGCCATCAACGAGGTGGCCGAACGCAAGCCCGATCTGCTTGTCTCCGGCATCAATCACGGTGGGAATATGGCTATTGCGGTGAACTATTCAGGCACGATGGGCGCAGCCATCGAAGGATGTATATTCGATGTGCCCTCTTTGGGTGTCTCTTTGCTCGATCATTCGGATGATGCTGATTTCACGGAATCTTGCCGCCTGGCACGCATGGTTGCCCGCCGGATCCTGAAAGAGGGATTGCCGCAGGGCACTTATCTCAACCTGAATGTGCCGAAAATGCCTCAGGTACATGGGTTGAAAATATGTCGTCAGGCCGACGGTAAATGGGGAAAAGAATTTATGCGAAGCGAAGCACCGCGTGGCGAAACCGTATTTTGGCTGACGGGTGACTTTGAGAATCGTAAGCCCATACATCCCGAAAACGACACCTTGGCGTTGGATAGTGGGTATGCTTCTCTTGTTCCATGTAAAATAGATGTGACTGATTACGATTATATGAACCGTTTACGGGAGCTTTTCGGATAGTATCCGGTGTAGGGTTTCCATTGATTATGGCTTATGAAATACTATTTAATAGCAGGCGAAGCATCCGGAGACATACATGCAGCCAATCTAATGGCCGCGTTGAAGGACAATGATTCCGAAGCTGAATTCCGCTTCTTTGGAGGCGATCGAATGCAGGCTGTTGGCGGAACGTTGGTGAAACATTACCGGGAAATGGCCTATATGGGCTTCATTCCCGTATTACTGCATGCGCGAACCATACTGAACAATATGAAGATGTGCCGGGAAGATATCGCTGCCTACCGTCCCGATGTGGTTATTTTGATCGATTATCCTGGATTCAACCTGAAGATAGCTAAATATGTCAAGAAGAAACTCAACATCCCTGTCTACTATTATATCTCTCCCAAGATATGGGCCTGGAAGAAATACCGGATCAAAGATATTCGCCGTTATATCGACCGTATGTTTTGCATCCTGCCTTTTGAGACCGAATTCTATCAATCATTGAATTATGCGATCGACTATGTTGGCAATCCTTCAGTGGACGAGATTGCCCGATATATCGAAAATGAATCGATCGGCAAAGAGGAATTCCTGCAGAAAGAGCAACTATCCGATAAAAAGATCATCGCCCTTTTGGCGGGTAGCCGTAAGCAGGAGATCAAAGATAATCTGCCAACCATGCTGAAGGTGGCTGCCAATTATCCCGATCACCAGGTGTTGATCGCCGGTGCGCCGGGCATCTCTCCGGACTATTATCTGCAATACACAAGGAGTTATCCGAATGTAAAAATCCTATTCAACCAGACCTACACCTTGCTCCAACACAGTTGTGCCACCCTGGTAACCTCCGGAACGGCTACATTGGAGACCGCTTTATTCTTGGTTCCCCAGGTGGTATGCTATTATACGCCGGTAGGTCATCTGGTCAGTTTCGTATTCCATCGTTTCTTTGGTGTCGATTATATCTCATTGGTCAACCTGATTGCCGGGAAGACGGTCGTAAAAGAGCTGTTTGGCAAGGGCTTCAAACTGGAGCGGATCCGTCAGGAACTCGACCGTTTGATCAATGACACGGATTACCGCAACCAGATGATCTTCGACTACGAAGAGGTGGTTCGCGCTCTGGGCGCTCCCGGTGCTTCTCAACGGGCAGCCAAGCTGATCGTCGAATCGCTGGAGAAAAACTAATCTTTCCTACTTCATTTGGAAATAATAGCGTCGTTCGTGTCCCGGAAGCAATTCGGGATGGAAAATACTTACATAGTCGGCTAAAAGGTAATCGGGATGTAGAGGGAATTCTTCATAGTAAGGCACCCGGCCGGTATTGCAGCCATACACATTCTTTTTACTGAACGCATCGAATTGCTCGTATGGCGTATATTCCGAGCGCAGCTCGCTATAGGTCATATCGGTTGGTTGGTTGTATTTGAGTAGCCAGAAATCAGCATGCATCCCCTGTTCCAATACCGTTTCGAAGGCCAACGGCCTGCTTCCCGCTCCGGGCAGTTCTTTGAAGAGATAGTCGGCTCCCGCGTCGGCAAAGAGGTGGGCTATGTAGCTATCGCCCGCCGGCATGTGCCAGGTCGAGCCGAAGCGTTTTTCGGAAATCACGGAGGGTCGATGGGCAACAGATGCTGTCAATGCTTTCAGGTCGAGGTAGCGTTTCTCGGTGGCCTCGAAGAGCGAGTCGGCCAATGCCTCTTTATCACAAAGAAGGCCATAGAAACGGATCCACTCCGTCCGTCCGAGCGGGAGCGATTCCATATAGTCAGCGCCTTCGATAATAGGGATTCCCATCTTTTCGACAGCGCCATAGCTGCCATTCTGAAAAGGGGAGGCAATCACAAGTTCCGTTCCTATCTCAATCATTTTCTCCACATTGGGAGCAGACGACTCACCCAGGTCGGCAATCCTTCCCCGGCGCAATCCCTCCTGAATGGCGGGCGTATCCATGTAACGAGGTTCACAAACCCCAACAATACGGTGGGTTTCCCCCAGCATATCCAGGATAGAAGCATGCACGGAGGTGTAGACCACCACCCGTTGGATTGGAACGCGGACCACTGTCCCGGCGGGCAGATTGCCGGGAAGTGGTTTGTCGCGTCCTACCAGTATATATCGTTGCAACAGATGTCCCTTCTCCCACGGATCGTTTACCTCTACGGTTGTAAACTCTTCATAGCGGTTGATCTCTATGCCACGTGCATAACGGATCGAATCGGTGGCCAATACTTCGGGCAATGCCGATCGCCTATTGCCGGTATGACACGAGGCTAATAACAGTATAAAAAAGAATGGAAGAAGGTTTTTCATCTTATTATTAATTAAAGAATAAACATTTGGCGCCGTAACCGCCGGTTTCGATCGCCTGACCTTTCAGTTTTCCGTCCGCAGAGAAAACATAGAGGGAGCTGGTGCTTCCCCAGCTTGATTCTGCAATATAGAAATCTTCCGTCAATGGATCAACCGCTATGGCATAAGGAGAGGTGATATTTGTTCCATCTTTAATGATATTCTCATCAACAAACTTTTCCGTCAATGCGTCATATTTCTTATAGGTGATATTCGCATCTCCCCATTGTGCGTAAGCTGTGTACAGGTTATCGTTTACCAACGTCATATAGGTGGCTTTATCAACTACCGTCACTTCGCCGGTTTTGCCATCGATACGCTGCAGGGTATTCTTGATATCACCATAGTTGCCTAATGAGATCACATACACATCACCCTGGCTATCGGCAACGATTTTTCCCGGATTGATCAATACCTCTATCTCTTTATCTACCTTGAAACTACTTTGGTCGATAACCGATACGGTCTTACCGTAATTGGGATAATCCAATCCGCCGGAGTTTGATACATAGATCTTTCCGTTTGCCACAGCCAGATGTTCCGGATAACGTCCTACGCCCACTTTCTCTGTCACTTCCAACGAAAGCGTATCCAAGGCCGCTACGGCATGTCCATAATAGTAGCTGATGTATACCTTCCCGTTATCGGCTACCATAGCACGCGGGTTCATGGGTGCTCCGTCTTCTTTGGGTTCGATGCTTTTGATCAGTTTCCCATCCAGGTTTAATATGGCAATACGATTGGATCCGGTCACAGTTACATACATCTTACCGCCGTAAATCAATAGCTGTTCTGCGGAATCACCTAAGCCACTTCCGTTAGCTGTTTTATAAACCTCTTGGGTCAACTTGCCTGTCGCAATGTCATAATAACTAATACAAGCATTATTTTCATTCTGGTTTCCGCCGTTCAAAATAAACAAACCGGTAGAAAGCTTCGCGTAATCTGCTACAGGCAAGGCGGCAAACAGGGCTGACTCAACATTATTCTTTATAACAATGACCTGTATGAAAGGCTTGTAAGGTGTTCCAACAGGCACTTCAAAAGAAGAAATCCCTGCTGCCACTTCACCGATTTTCGTACCTTTCCGGGCTGCTTCATCAGCGACATAGATCGCGTATCCTGTTACATACGCCTCCGGATTAGGCAATTTCCATGTCAGGGTTCCACCCATGGTTTTCGATAGCGGATCGGAATCGGTGAAAGCTAATTCATTCACAATCAGGTCTCCGGTATTATCCGTTATCTCCATACTTGCCACATTGGCCGACTCACCCATCGTATTTTTAGTCACTACCACCAGATAGGCTTTCAGGTCTGTGCCGTTGGGTATCTTTAATGAAGCCTTTCCCGCTAAAGAACTTGCCCCAAACATTACCTCACCGATCTTCTGGTCTCTGCCGGTAGCTGTTTCGCTCAGGTAGATCACATAGTCAGTGATATTCTCTTCCGAAGCCGGAAGATCCCAGATCAATGTACCGCCAATTTTATACGGATCCATATCCTCATCTGTAAACGTCAGATTGGAAACCACTTCGGTTGGAATAAAAATCTCATCATCTTCATCACATGATGTAAAAGATACTGCCGCAAATAGGCAGACTGTAAAGACATAAAAAAATCTTTTCATTTCTTTGTTGTTTTAAGTAAATGTATTTGTTAGTAGATATATTTTATACTGGCTCTGAACGAACGCCCCGGCATGGGATAATAGCGGATCACATCGTATGTGATATCCGTCAGATTGACCACCTCCGCTTGCAACCGCAAAGAGGATTTGGCAAAGGTGAACGTTCGGTTGAAAGATAATTGCTGTTCGGTATATTTTTCCATCCGGTTACTCTCCATATTCTGTGGAAGTGCGTAGCGTTCCCCCACGGCGGTAAGCGTCCAGCTCACATTGACCCACCTGTTTTCCAACGAAACAGAAGCCGAACCGGCATGCTTTGGCGTGTAAGGCAATTGGCTTTTGTAGGTTTTCGATTGCTTATCGGTCACATCAATGGCATATTGCCAGGAATAGGAACCGTCGACCTGGAAGAACATCGCAAGTGGCAAGGCGAAACGGGTGGAGAGGTTTACATCCAGTCCTTTGATCTCAACCTCTCCCATATTCATCATCTTCCAGATGAACATGGTTGGAATGGCGACGATTTTGTCTTTCACCCGATTGTAATAGCCGTCGGCCGTCAGGCTTATATAGTCCAGTCCGAGCGAGGGAAAGCGATGGCTCCAGGTCAATCCGACATTGTATTGCTGTGCCTTTTCCGGGTCGAGGTCGCGGTTGCCGATGCGGTCGTAATAGAGATCATTGAAGGTCGGCATCCGGAATATATCTTTATAAGAAAGGCGCAGGCGCAGATTCTGATCGCTGAATAGTCGGTAGGAGAGGCTGAAAGCCGGGGAGAGCCGCTTGCGGTCGTCGGCCGGATCGCCTTCGGTGATCTCTTCCGTGATAAAAGTCCCCAGGAGGCTCGCCGTAGCGGTCAATCGATTGTCTTTGTATTGTGCCGCCAGGGCCGTCAAGGAGGAGATTCTTTCCGGGAAAACGCATTTGGGCGTGGTGGCGTCCAACGTATTAAAGAAGGCGTCTTCCGCCAGCGAAAAGGAGAGGTTCTCTATCGGCTTGTATAATAAGGCGGCAGATGCGTAATATTCCCGTTGGGTATACACATCCCTTTGCTCTCCATCGATATATTTGCTATGGAAATCCTGGTAGCGCGTCCGGGAATAATCGAACTTCGCTTGCGCTTTCAATGACAGCTTATCGGTGAAATTGTTTTCGTATAATGCCTGGAGAAAACCGTTACGCTCCTGCAATCGCTCTTTGTGATAATCATTGTAAAGGATGACCGAACCGGGCAAACCCCGTCGGGAGTCGAACCAATACCCTTTCAGTCGCAGGTTCCCTTTCGTTTTCCAGTCGGCATAGAGGTTTAACTCCGTTCGCCAGCTTCTGATGTCGCTGTTTCTTCGCTTCTCTTCGGTCACGATATCGCCGTTTGTGAAGGTGTAGGGATACTGTCCATCCGCCCGCAGCCAGTCGGCATAGAGCGAAGCGGAATAGGTGTCTGACAACTTCTGGTCGTAACGAAGCACCGGATTAAACAAACCGAACGAACCTCCTTTGACGATTCCCTCCAGACGGAAAGGCTTCTTGTCGAACTTTGGTTTGGCTGTTTGAATGTTTAAAGCTCCGGCAGAGGCATAGATACGGGCGGTTTGGAACATATCATCGGTCTGACCGATCGAGATGGAAACGGCATCGACATTATCTAAGGAATAACGCCCGATGTCAATCTGCCCGTTTTGCGCGTCCGTAACGGTCACCCCGTCGTAGCTCACCGCCGTATGTTTGGCGCCGAGACTGCGTACCGAAACGGTCTTCAATCCGCCGATGCCGCCATAATCGTTGAGCGTCACTCCGGAGAAGCGCTTCACGGCTTCCGAAAGATCCTGCATGCCCAGCCGCTCGATATCCGTGCGATTTATGATCTGCAAAGGCGCCCCCTGACGAGTTACCGAAGGACGTAGCTTTTCTACTACTTCCACTTCGGAAAGATTTCGCACAACGGTTGTGTCGGTTTGCTGCGCGTACAATCCGTAAATACTCCCCAGGCCACAAGCCAACAGGCAAAACACACGACGTGTAAATAAATGAAGCATACTTTTTTGGTTTACCAACACCTTCACCCGAGGTATTGCATAATTCCAACCATGGCAGGTTTTCTGGCTCGTTCTACCTTCACCGGCGCCTTCCCAACCTTTGTTTAATTGAAAATTGATAGTTGAAAATTGAAAATTATTTTCCATTTTCCATTTTCACTTTTCTATTAAATAAAGATCAGTGGCAAAAGATTTGCCGGGGTATTTAAGAACTTACAGCTACGGGTACAGCTCCGGATTTGCACCGGATTCCCTTTTACTAACACCTCCCGGATGGAAGGCGTTACACCATAATCGGTGGCAAAGATACAAATTTTCTGATCTGTGAATCTATTTCCTGAAGATTATTCCAAAGAGATTTCAAAATATTCAACAAAGCATTTCCGTATTTGGCGTAGTATATCCTTTTATCACCTGCTTTTTGAGGAGGGTTTACTTTTTCTCCGACAGGATGTATTCCAATAAGCCTTCGCAGGCATCTTCCAATAGGTCGAGCACCAGTTCGAAACCGGCATCTCCGCCATAATAGGGGTCGGGAACATGGTCGTAGGTTTTGTTACGGGAGAAATCGGTCATTTTATGAATTTTCTCAACCGACTCCCAATCGGGCGCTTTCCGTTTGAGGTCGGAAATATTTTGGTCATCCATCCCGATAATCATATCGAAGTTATAAAAATCATCCGTCACCACCGGGCGTGAAAGGGACTCCAGGCGATAACCCCGGCGGGAAGCATGCGCCCGCATCCGCGAATCGGCCCGTTCCCCGGCATGATAGCCGATGATGCCGGCCGAGTCGATCTCGATCCGATCATCCAACCGCTTGTCTTCCACCATCTTTTTCATCACCGCCTCTGCCGATGGCGACCGGCAGATATTACCCATACACACAAATAGGAGTCTTATTTTTTCTTGTTTCATGATGCACACGTTTATTGGCTGCAAAAGTAATTATTTTCTGTGGATACCCGCTTTCTCCTTCCTTTTCTTATCTTTACGCGAAATTTCAGATCGAATTAGCTACACATCTTAATAAACTAACGTATGAAAAAAGTATTTTTTGTGTTTGCATTGCTTATAGCATGCGTGACTACAGCCTTTTCCCAACAAACAGTAAGAGAAACCGTTTACCTGAAAAATGGAAGCATCATCAAAGGCATTGTGATTGAACAGGTGCCTGATGAGTCCTTGAAAATCCAAACGGCTGACGGAAGCATTTTCGTCTACAAGATGGACGAAGTAGAAAAAATCACCAAAGAAATTCTGCCTACTACTGCCCGAAGAGAGCGCACCGTGCGCGTTTCTACGAAGAAACCGGTTAGTGATATCCGGGGATATCGCGGCTTTGTGGATATGGGTTATATTGCCGGTTTAGGCGATTACGGGTCGGATGGTATAGAAATCAATACCAGTCATGGATATCAGTTCAATGAACATTTCTTTGTCGGTGGAGGAATGGGTATTCACTTCCATGGTGATTATGATGTAGCGACCGTACCGGTTTTTGTCGAAGGAAGGGCGAATATTATCAAGGGACGGATAGCTCCCTTTGCCAGCGTTCGTATAGGGGTCTCCGCTATTGTTGATGATGATGAGCCGGGAGGTTTCTATTTTTCTCCTACGGTTGGTGCGCGATTTGCCCTCAGACGCAACCTGGCGCTCTATCTGTCGACCGGATACAATCTGCAAATGGCGGAGTTTTATTTCTATACAGGTAGCAGTTCCTGGTATGATACCAAAAACATCGGCGGATTAACCTTTAAATTCGGGATCGAATTCTAATCCGTTTCTACAGCGGATCGACATCATAGTGGAGGATGAGCTGGCGAAAAGCCGGTTGATCCTCCATTTCTTTATGTACCTTGGCCAGCAATTCGCGCACAGGGGCAACGGCGGCTGTCACCTCCAATTTCAGCACGATCTGCCGGATGTGCAGTGTCTGTATGCGGGTAATGACGGGGGTGACGGGGCCGAGTACGCGTTCGCCCAGGTAGGTGCGCAGTTTGTCGGCATAGAGGGTGGAGAGCTCGCGCAATACCTGCTCGTTGCGTGAACGCAATACCATCACAATCAGGCGGTAATAAGGCGGATAGCGGAACATACTCCGTTCGGCCTGTTGCAGGTCGACCATGCCTTTGTAGTCGTTTTGTTGCACCATCCGGATAATCGGATGTTCGGGTTGGGAGGTTTGCAAGACGACCGTTCCCTGTTTCTCGCGGCGCCCGGCACGACCACTCACCTGGAGCATCAATTGGAAGGCGCGTTCGTGGGCTCGGAAATCGGGGAAGTTCATCAGGTTGTCTGCGTTCAGTATGCCGACCACGCTCACATTGCCAAAATCTAATCCTTTGGATATCATCTGCGTTCCGATCAGTATTTGCGTCTTCCCTTTCTCGAAATCACCCAGGATACGCTCGTAGGCCGAACGGGTGCGTGCCGTATCGGTATCCAGACGCTCTACATGGGCTGCCGGAAACAGCGCCGCAATCTCCTCTTCTACCTTTTCGGTGCCAAATCCCAGCATGCGCAAATCTTTGCCTTTGCAGGCGGGACACTCCGAAGGAGCATACTGCGTAAATCCACAATAATGGCAAACCAATACATTTCTGAACTTATGATAAGTAAGGCTTACGTCGCAATGTTCGCAATGGGGCACCCAGCCACAATCCTTACACTCAATCTGCGGTGCGAATCCTCGGCGGTTTTGGAACAAGATTGCCTGCTCGCCATCGCCCAAGGCCGTTTCGATCTGTTTTATCAATAATGGAGAGAAAAGGGATTCTTTCGGCATTATCTTCTTGCGACGCAACTCTTTCAGGTCGGCGGTGAGGATATCGGGCATCCGGCAATCGCCAAAGCGTTCGGTCAGTTCCACCAGACCATATTTGCCTGTTGTGGCGTTGAAGTAGGAGTCGATCGAAGGAGTCGCCGACCCTAAAAGGGTTTTGCCTCCGTGCATACCGGCAAGCACCATCGCTGCGTTGCGGGCATGGTAGCGGGGAGCCGGTTCCTGCTGCTTGTAGCTGGGCTCGTGTTCCTCGTCGACAATCACCAAGCCCAGGTCGTGGAAGGGCAGGAAAAGCGAGGAACGGACACCAAGCACCACGATCGGTTCTTTGTTATGCAATAGACGATTCCATATCTCTACCCGTTCGTTGTCGGTGAATTTCGAATGATACACCACCAATTTGTCGCCGAAAAGCCGTGCCAGCCGTTCTGTTATCTGCGTCGTAATGGCTATCTCCGGCAACAGATAGAGCACCTGCCGCCCCAACGCCAACGCGTCTTTGATCATGTGTACGTAGATCTCCGTCTTGCCGCTCGAGGTGACTCCATGTAACAGGCAGACATCCTTTTCTTTGAAACATTGATGAATGGCATCGTAAGCCAGTTCTTGTTTCGGAGAGAGGGCGGAAAGAGGGTGAGTTCTCGTGACCGATGCCTGCAGGCGCCCCACCTCTTTCTCATAACTCTCCAGGATGCACCGCTTGATAAGCCCGTCCAATAGGGCGGGAGAGGAGTGGGTGTATGCCAATAATTCCTTGCGCGACACCTCTTTTGCCAGGGTAGGGTGAAGCGTATGGCTGAGTTCCAGGAAGGCAATCAATAACATCTCCTGCTTTTTGGCCCGTTTCAGTTCGTCAAAGGCGGCTTTCAGGCGCTCTTCCTCTTTGTAGTCGGCTGCTAAGCGAATGAAAGCCTGCTTCTTCGGAACGAATTTCTTTTTAAGCTCTTCATTGACCATCACCGCACCTTTCGAGATCAGGGTGGTGATGACCGGCATGATATTCCGCAATCCCGTCTTTCGTTCCAGTTCGGAAACGGTTAGTTTGATTACGCCGGCAAAGGCATCCAATACCGATTGTTCGTTCGGACGCAAAGGGGCATCGGCTTCAAAATCTTCATTATAGGTCACGGCGGTCTCGCTCTCTAACTTCAATCCCGAAGGAAGCGCCGCTTTGTATACATCGCCTAACGCACAGAGATAGTAGGAGGAAACCCATTGCCAGAAGCGCAGTTGCGGGCGGCGCAGGATGGGCGTCGGATCCAACAGGGCAAAGATCTCTTTGGTTTCGTAGGCCGAATCGGGTTGGCGGGTATGTATCTCTAATACGATCGCGGTATAATAGCGCTTGCGTCCGAAGTGAACAATGACCCGGCTTCCCGGCACCACCGCCTTTTCCAGGTCGGGCGGTATCCGGTAGGTGTATTTTTGTTCCAGGGGAAGAGGCAGGATGACATCCGCGAACTTCATGTTATTATCCTTTCAATTCGTCTTTCAGAAAACCGGAGGTAAAGCCAACACCGCTTGCCGCCAGCTCTTCGGGCGTCCCGGCAAACAATAGTTTTCCTCCGCGGCGTCCGCCTTCCGGTCCCATATCGATGAGCCAATCGGCGCTTTTTATTACATCCAGGTTGTGTTCAATCACCAGGATGGTATTTCCCTTCTCGACCAGACGGTTCAATACGCCAAGCAATACGCGGATATCTTCGAAGTGAAGACCGGTCGTCGGCTCGTCTAATACATACAAGGTCTTGCCGGTATCGCGTTTCGCCAGTTCGGTGGCCAATTTGACACGCTGGCTTTCGCCGCCCGACAGGGTGGTCGATGGCTGTCCAAGCTTGATATATCCCAGGCCTACATCCTGCAATACCTTGATCTTATTCAGAATATTGGGCTGATTTTCGAAGAACTCCACCGCCATATTGATGGTCATATCCAAAATGTCGGCAATCGATTTGCCGCGGAAACGAACCTCCAGTGTCTCGCGGTTATAGCGCTTGCCGTGACAATCCTCGCAAGGCACCAATACATCGGGCAGGAAATTCATCTCGATCGCTTTGTAGCCGTTGCCCTTACATGTTTCACAACGCCCGCCGGATACATTGAAAGAGAAGCGGCCGGGTTTATATCCCCGTATCTTCGACTCCGGTAATTCGACAAACAGGTTGCGGATATCCGAGAACACACCCGTATAGGTGGCGGGATTGCTGCGCGGCGAACGCCCGATAGGCGACTGGTCGACGTTGACTATCTTATCGACATAATCAATGCCTTCGATGGAATCATAAGGGAGAGGATCCTCTAATGAGCGGTAAAAGTGCTGGCTGAGTATCGGTTGCAGGGTATGATTGATCAGGGAAGACTTACCACTTCCCGACACGCCAGTCACACAGATAAACGTGCCCAAAGGGAAAGAAACGTCGACATGTTGCAGGTTATTGCCCGATGCCCCTTTGATTTTAATACACTTCCCGTTCCCTTTCCGTCGCTCCGTGGGAACAATAATCTCCTGTTTCCCGTTCAGATAGGCGGAGGTGAGCGTATCGGCCTGAAGCATCTCTTGGGGAGTACCCGCGAAAACCACCTCGCCCCCTTTGCGTCCGGCAAAAGGTCCCATATCCACCACGTAGTCGGAATGAAGCATCATTTCTTTATCATGCTCTACGACCACCACAGTATTTCCCGTGTCACGCAATTGCTTCAGGGAGTGGATCAGGCGCATATTGTCGCGCTGATGCAGCCCGATGCTGGGCTCATCCAATATATAAAGTACATTGACTAGTTGGCTTCCGATCTGAGTGGCTAAGCGGATGCGCTGGCTTTCGCCGCCCGATAGGGTGGCTGATGCACGGTTCATCGCCAGGTAATCCAAGCCCACATCCAACAGGAAGCTTAGGCGGGAACGTATTTCTTTCAGTATCTCTACGGCAATAGCCCGTTGTTTATCATCTAATTTCTCCTCTACGCCATCGAGCCATTCGTAGAGTTCGGAAATATCCATCTCCGCCAGTTCGGCAATATTCTTGCCGGCGATGCGGTAATGCCGTGCCTCCTGGTTCAATCGTTGCCCGTCGCACTCGGGGCAGGTGGATAGTTTGATGAATTGTCCGGCCCATTTCTGCGCCGTGGCGGAGGCTTCGCTCTCCTGTTGCATCATGATATATTTGGCTACCCCTTCGTAGGTGAGGAAATAGTTGGAACTGCCCAGCGACGCATTCTTGATGGTCAATCGCTCATCAGTTCCGTTCATGATCTCCTCCAATGCCTCTTCCGGGATATCTTTCACCGGCGTCTTGATGGTTACGCCATGTTTCTCACACAAAGCCTCGATCTGCCAAAAGATAAGCGCGTTGCGGTATTTGCCCAAAGCCGATATACCACCGTTGTAGATGCTGACGTTTTTGTCCGGAACGATCTTGTCCATATCGAGGATATTCACCTGTCCCAGCCCTTTGCAGCGCGGGCAGGCGCCCTGCGGCGAGTTGAAAGAGAAGTTATGCGGCGCCGGTTCCGTATAGGATAGCCCGGTGGTCGGATCCATCAGTCGTCGGCTGTAATGGCGTACTTCGCCTACTTCGCCATCCAATATCATAATCAGTCCGTCGCCCTGCTTCATGGCGATCCGAAGACTCTCTTTCAGGCGGCGTTCGTCTGACTGGGTGACTTTCATCTTGTCGATAACGACCTCTATACTGTGCATTTTGTATCGGTCGAGTTTCATGCCGTGATACACCTCTTTCAGTTCGCCGTCGACCCGCACATTCAGGTAGCCCTTCTTGCGCACCTGCTCGAACACCTCTTTGTAATGCCCTTTGCGGTTGCGCACCAGCGGCGCCAACAGATAAATCTTTTCGCCTTCGTATTCGTCGAGTATAAGCTGTAGGATCTGCTCTTCGGTATATTTCACCATTTTCTCGCCGCTCAGATAGGAGTAGGCCTCTCCGGCGCGGGCATACAACAAGCGAAAAAAGTCGTACACTTCGGTCGTTGTGCCTACGGTAGAGCGCGGATTACGGTTGGTTGTCTTCTGTTCGATGGAGATCACCGGACTCAATCCGGATATCTTATCCACATCCGGCCGTTCGATGTTTCCCAGGAAATTGCGGGCATAGGCGGAGAAGGTCTCCACATAGCGCCGCTGTCCTTCGGCAAAGATGGTGTCGAAAGCCAGGGAAGACTTGCCGCTACCGCTCATACCGGTAATCACCGTCAGCCGGTTGCGGGGGATTTCTATATCGATATTTTTCAGGTTATGCACACGGGCGCCAAGCACCACGATCTGGCCGCCTTCGATTTGCTCTTTGTTATCCATTAATCTTTATACTATTTTTACAATCAGACGCTATCGCACCACCCATTTCGGGTTATGTACAATGGTATTGGGCGTATGGTAATACATCTCTTCCTGTTTCGGAACCTGCAGCGTATATTTCCGGCCTCCGGTTTGCAATTTGCGGTCGCGCAGCCAGGGGTTAAAGCGTTTCAGGTCGGCGTATGTCACCCCACGCTTCTTTGCCCAGTCCGCCAGGTCCAGGATATCGGCTGTGACTGCAACCTCTTCACATTCGATCGGCTTGTAGAGATCCTGCGCGCGAAGTACAAACCCATACCGGTAGGGATTCTCAAAGATCAGTTTGATGGCCATGATCCGGTAGGCATAGCGGGTGGTCTCTTCCACCACCCAGAGATCCATGGAATGATCGACGAACTGTTTCTGCAGTTCACCTGTGATACGCCCCATGCCCGCATTATAGGAAGAGGCCACGGTTGCCCAGTCTCCATATTTCGCGTAGGCATCTTTCAGGTATTTGCAAGCGGCCAGAGTTGCCTTTTCCACATGGCATCGTTCGTCGACCGTCGTTGTAATGGTCAATCCATACTGCTTTCCGGTCGTTTCCAGAAACTGCCACATGCCAACGGCTCTTGCAGGTGACGACACGCGCGGATCCAGACTGCTTTCGATCACTGCCAGGTATTTGAAATCATCGGGCACACCCTGCGCCTTCAGAATCGGTTCGATCACCGGGAAATAGCGGTTAGCCCGTTTGAAAAGCAATAGGGTAGTGGAGTGGAAATAGGTGAAGCTCGACAACTCCCGGTCGATCCCTTCGTGCCGGTCGTAGCGCGTCAGGTCGTATTCTTTCTCACAAAAATGCACGGAAGTGGGTACCTCCGGCGTAACGGTCATCGACGAAACAACAGGTCGGTCTTCTCTCACCTGTTGGGCATCATGGTTGCCAAGGCTGAACCAAACGAGTAGCCCTGTTACCAATATAAGCCCCAGTATATATATTCTTTTCATCATTTTCTTTATTCTTGCGTTGTTTTGGAGCGGAGGATATTGATATCGCCGGCCCTTTTATATTTGATACCATCCGATCCTTCGGCTTCGATTACATAAAAATAAACACCGGGAGGCACATACTTGCCACCCTTCTTGCCGTCCCATCCCTGCGAAGGATCAGACCAGCGGAACTGCTCCACGCCCCAACGGTTATAGATCCATCCGTTGAACCGTATCAGGGAGCGATAGGAAACCTTGAAAATATCATTGATGCCCGGCGTTGTGCCCGGTGAAAAGGCATTGGGTACGGTCAGGTAGGAATCGGATATCTGAATATCGAAGCTCACCTCTTTATTAATGCAAGCCACCTGCCGGTCGACTACTTCCAATTCAACCATATATCGGCCGGCCTGCGTAAAGGTATATTCCATCTCTTCTCCCCGGTAGCGCACCAGCGGATTCTCTGCCCCATTCGTGTCATCGGCGCGATAAATGATCCAGGTATAACCGGCAGCCACCGGTTCGTTGGCATATCCGCGGAAAAGAATGGTGGCCGGAGCCGATAGCCCGCTGCCGCCTGTGGAGAAGGGATCGACAATCAGTGTCGTATCGGCATGTGCTTCGACAGCAACTGTTGTGTACACTTCCGAATGCATCTGTTTCTCCCGGTCGAAATGGCGGGCATACTGATCGCCACGCAACACATAATCGGTATCCACCAGGGGCGCTTTCAGCGTGATCGGAAAAGGAACACTGTTTACCACCGTTGTGTCGACCAGCCGGTGGCTAAACATCTTACTTCCACCGTCCCATTGCAGGGTCTGGTAGGATATGTCAAACGAGCGATCCAGCCACTGCCTTCCGCCGGTAGGGGTGGTGTAGGCCATCAGGGGCACTTCGGTGGTTGTGTTCAAAGATATGTTGCGGCAGGGATCGACGCCCCCGGTTACAATCAAGG
The DNA here is from genome assembly GCF_029893085.1 of Parabacteroides sp. PFB2-10. Lineage (GTDB taxonomy): Bacteria > Bacteroidota > Bacteroidia > Bacteroidales > Tannerellaceae > QVMG01. Next base: position 21,442 of record NZ_JARXWI010000011.1, on the reverse strand, counting down.
CATCCAGGGTGAATTCATACCTGCTATAATCGATCAGCCATACATATTTCTTCATCGTTCCCGGATCATCCACATAATATCCCCATCCCTCTTCGAGGTTTGTAATCACGGAGGTGTTGCCTTGCTGCGTACTGTTGACGGGTTCTGCTTCGAGCGCTTTTGTCTTGTAGCGATACCACTGGTGAGAGGCCGACGACGAGGTATAACTAATCTCTACTCCCTCCATGCTATAGACCATCCAAACCTGTATATCATTCGATGTATCGTTTTTTGCCATCAACGGACTGCCTTTGCCTCCCTGCACCGCGTATTGAGCCGACAGACCCCATGCAATCAACAGAAAACAGACCATGGTTGTCCACTTCCGATATTCTTTCATCCGCATATGCGCTTTATTCGCTTTCAAAGTGAGTGTTCTTCTTAAAACCATACAAAGATAACCTTTTATCAACACATTTCAATAACTAAAATCCCATGCCTCACAAAGAAAGGCGGGTAGAATGTAAACGTAATTTTTTCGTGTATTTGTATATAGATCCTGTTAAATGTCTGAATTTATTTTTGTATGTTTACCGGGTATTTGTTGGCTGACCATGCTCGACCAACTGGTCGACCATGGTGAGCCAATTGGCTGAGCATGGTGAGCCAACTGGTCGAGCATGGTCGACCACCAGCTTAACGATGAGGAAATTACTAACTATGAGAAATAGAATTAATTATGAAAATCAAATTTGGAGTCTACGAAAACCCACCTGCTCCGGGTGGTGAAGAAACATCTTATCAATTACATGGAAGAATAATCAGTAAAGGAACATTTCGGTTATCGGATCTGTGTGATAACCTGCGTGAATTAGGTGTTAATTCCGCCCAGGTGAAAGCGGTACTGGATGCAACCGGCCGGTTTATTCGACAGTCGCTGACCGACGGGTATAATGTTGAATTGGATGGAATAGGTACTTTTTCCCTATCCTTGCGGAGCCAGCTCATGGAAGAAGAGCATGAGGAAGAAGCGGAAGAGGTGAAGAAAACTACCCGATTGACAGTCGATCGGATCAATTTCAAAAGTAACAGGCGGCTGTTGGAACAGATCAACCGGAATATGGAGTTGATGAAAATAACTCCGAATCAAGCAGTTCCATCCTTTGTTTATCGTAAGCAACGCCTATTGAATCACCTGAAAAAAACCGGTTTCATCAGTGAAAGGAAATATGCCGGGCTCAATAACTGCTCCCGCTATCAGAGTCGCAAAGATCTGTCTGTCTTCGAACAGGAAGGCTTAGTCGTCCGAAAAGGTAGTGGAACCCATAAAATGTATGTGTTGGCAGAGGAATAGGCTTTGGATTGAACGGTGGATTGGTTTTTATGAAGAACGATTCGGTAGGGGATGATTTGAATATTTAACTTAAAATAGTTGCTTGTAGGCGAATTTGGCTGTATATTTGCCTTGTATTTCACTTATAAGCGAAATTTGACATGATTTATACCTAAAACCAAACTTTGTTTCATGAGATTTGAGATTGTGAAGTTAGATGATGTATTCAGTGGGCAATACACTCAAATATATACGATAAAACTGGAAGGGGAGGAGGATACTGTGTTTGAACAATTTGTATCCGAATATTATGAAGCGTTTACTTCTGAGGTCAAGTATATTGTGAGTAAGTTGAAGGCCATAAATACAGAAGTTTCATGGAATAAGATTCCGTTTAAGGATAAAGAAGGTAAACCCGGTGATGGTGTGGCGGAATTTTTTGACCTTCCCGGGAAAAGACTTCGTTTGTTTTGCATTAGTTACGGAAAGGTTGCTGTCGTTTTAGGAGGTGGAGGCTCCAAAAATACTGTCACGTGGCAGGAAGATTTGACTTTGTCCTATCATGCGAAACTATTGATAAAAATATCCGGAATGATCACTAAGGCGATGAGAGATGGATATTTGAGTTTTACTGATAACGGTTTTGAAGGAGACCTGATTATTGATGATTATGCAGACGAATAAGAAAAAAATATCTCTGAAGGAGATTGTGGAAAACATACCCGAAAGAGATGTAAAAAGAGTAGCTAAGCGTATTCAGATTGTGAATATGATTGTTGAAGGGATGGATCAAAAAGGCTTAGGCAAAAAGGATCTTGCCAGGCTTATGCATAAAACACCTTCCACTATAACGAGGTGGTTGAGCGGAGATCACAATTTTGAGACGGAGACATTGTTTGATATAGAAGATGCTTTAGGTATAAATATCATAAACAAATCATCGGATACGCTCCAAAAGGATGTTGCACCTCCGATTATTATAACTTCGGTTAACCCTACGTATAGAGTAAAGAATTTGAACAAATTTGAACCCAGATCAAATAGTATCCGCTTAAATTTTAACAACTAAATTATGACTAATAATACATTTGAAAACAGGCTTGATGTATTTAAAGATCATTCTTATCAGATTGTTGATATAAAAAGTTGTATTGTGAAATTGTCTGATACAGAAGATGAAAACAAAATAAAGAGGTACAATTTCTCTTTGGAGAATTCTTTACTATTGTCGAAAAAGGATAGTCTTTTAAACTTGCGAACTGATGTGGCTATACGTGGTCAGGAGATTGATTCTTTATTGGCAAAAGCCAGGTTTGAAATAATTTTTAAAATAGTATTTCAAGAAAAGGCTGTTGACTTGGAAAAGGTGGAACCATATATTGAAGATATAAGACTCTATTTGATGCAAAGTAATTTTGACACGATACGAGGACTTTTATTTGAAAAACTAAAAGATACACCATATAGGAGTGCTATAATCCCTTTTATGGAAATTCAATCAAAAATAAAAGAAGCTGATTAAGGAGGTTATAAGTGGATTCTTTTGGGTGGTTTCTTGGTGTTGGATTTGTTAAAATACAGCTTTATAGATTGTTCGAGACACTCTATTTTCACCCGGAAAGATTAGCATTTTATACCGACATACACTATCTTTGCCTGCAAATTATTCCAATCTGCAGATGAACAGGCATAGTCTTTTTTTATGTATAATTCTACTTATTACGGCTCTATCCGGGCTACAGGCACAGGTCAACAATAACGGACAAGCTATCGCGTCGAACGTGCAGGGAGATGATATATTCTATCATACCATTGAGCGTGGGCAAACCGTTTATTCCATAGCAACGATGTATGGTGTGAGTCAGGATGATATATACCGATTGAACCCGGGAAGCAAAGAGGGCATCCGCGCGGGAGATGTGTTGAAAGTTCCCCAGCGCGATGTGGCAGTCAATCCTGTTGAGGCCGATGATTCCGACATGTATATCTACCATACGATCCAACCGAAAGAGACGCTTTATTCTTTGTCCAAACGCTACAAAGTGCAGGCGCCGGATATCGTTCGGGCTAACCCGGGATTGACTGTACTTAAGTATGGGCAAACCATTCGTATTCCGGCTACACGTATCGAAGAACTGCCGACAACGGAGGTGAAAACCGTGCGGAAAGAGCTTGAATATAAGGTAGAGCGCTGGCAAACCATTTACCGCATTTCCCGCAAATTCAATATCTCTTCGGCGGAACTTATCCGCTTGAACCCACAGCTAAAAGATGGATTAAAGGAGGGTATGGTGCTTAAGATCCCGATGCAGTCTGAGGAGATAGTGACCGAAGAGGTGAGTCGTCCCATGAGCGAGCGCGAGGTCAATGCCTTGTTGACTGAAACAAAGCCGGTGGAACGGGTTGATCTGATGAAAGTAGCCCTGTTGCTTCCTTTCTCAACCACCGACCGGCAGGCTATTCCCCGTTTTGTGGAATATTATGAAGGCTTGTTGCTTGCTGTCGACAGCTTGAAGAACAGAGGTTGTTCGCTGGAATTATCTGTGTATGATACGGGCGACGGCTTGGTGAAGGTTAATCAGATTCTGAATGAACCGGCCTTGCAGGAGGCGAATCTTATTATCGGTGCCGTGCAGAATGATCAGATACACCGTATTTCGGAGTTTGCACAGGAAAAGCAAATCAAATATGTTATTCCTTTTACCTCACGCAACGACGATGTGCTTTCTAATGCCTATGCCTACCAGGTAAACACACCTCATTCCTATCTGTATGCCAATGCGGCGAAAGCAGGGTGCGACCTGTTTACCAATGACAATATTATTATTTTGAAAATAGGCGACAAAGACGAGAAAACGGAATTCATACAGGCCTTTAAAGGTGAGATGGAGCAACGTAATATTCCGCACAAAGAGTTGAGCTTCACACGGGAGACTTTTGTGGATGATATTCAGTCTCTACTCGATTCCGAACGCCGGAATATTGTATTGCCGACCTCTTCTTCGTTGGAGGCGCTGAACAATGTTCGTTCCCATTTGCGTATGTTGTCGGAAATACCCTATAACGATCATCCTCCTTATAGCATCAACCTGTTTGGTTATCCGGAATGGCAAACCTATACGCAGCATGCGTTGGATGACTTATATGCCTTGAATACCTATATATATAGCTTCTTTTATGCCGACAATCTGTCGCAGGATGTGCAATCGTTCTATTCCAATTATAAGAATAAGTTTAGCAAAAACTTAATAAATTCTTTTCCCAAATATGGTATATTGGGCTTTGATACGGCGATGTTCTTCTTTGATGCCTTGCGTCAATACGGAGCCAACTTCGAGACCAATCTGGATAAATTCGATCATAAGAGCCTGCAGACCGGATTCAATTTCGAGCGGGTAAACAACTGGGGAGGATTTATCAATACCAATGTCTTTATTGTGCAATACCGCGACGACTACACAGTTGTTCGCAACAACATACGATGATGAAGAAATACAGATATCTGTTGATAAGCATAATAGGATTACTCCTTGCTTTAACTGTTGAGGCTCAGGAGCCTTTCCGTCGGGAGTTTTCCCTGGGTGTGGGCGGAGGAGCCAGCCTTTCCAATGTTGGTTTTGTTCCGCGGGTCGACCAGACGATGCTTCTGGGTCTGCATGGCGGGCTTACGATGCGGTGGATCACGGAGAAAAACCTCGGACTGATCATTGAAGTCAATTATGCCCAACAGGGTTGGCAGGAGGAATTGCCTCTGATTAATCCGGATTCGGAGAGTTCGCTTCGCTATCATTACGCGCGTACGATCAACTACGTTGAATTGCCCCTCCTGACACATATCTATTTCGGCGGTAAAAATGTTCGGTTTATACTTAATCTGGGACCTAAATTTGGTTATGCTATCAGCGAAACCACCTGTCGCAGGCTGAAAGGACAAAAACCCAATGGCGGGGCAAATGCTCAGCATGATATGCCTCTTGAAAACAAATTTGATTGGGGAATATGCGCCGGTCCCGGTGTCGAGTTTCGCACGCCTATCGGTTCTTTCCTGTTGGAAGGGCGTTATTATTTCGGGTTATGGAATATGTACGGCAACTCGAAAGCCGATTATTTCAGTAAATCCAATATGCAAACCATCTCTGTGAAGATGAGCTATCTGTTCAATTTCAAGAAAAAATAGCGAAATAGGCTGAAGACTGTTATTTTTCTTTTTATATGCTCCGTTGGGAGTGACATATTACTCTAATAACTTATTTTTATGAACTCTAAATCATTTATGGCAGCCCTCACGGGCTTTGCTCTCGCTGTTTGTGTTACCTCCTGTAACAACAAACCGGCTGCGCTTCAATCTCCAAACGTTGAAAACACGTTTCAGTTACAACAGCCGGACTATACCCTTAGTCCAGAGACAGGCATGACGCGTCGGCACTGGGTCGATGCGGCGGAATATCTCTTGGAAGGGGCGTTTGGCTATATCCATAACTTGGATGATCCGATGAAATTTCCCAAGCAACACGACAAGACCTATCCGCAAAACGAAGGGCAGGTGGCGACCGAGAAATTGGAAGGACTCTGCCGAACCCTGTTTGTGGCTGCCCCGCTTTTGCGGGAGAGACCCGATCTGGTTTTGAACAATGTCAAGGTAGCCGATTATTATCGTCATCAGCTGTTGAACCTGATCGATCCGGATAGTCCGAGCTTTATCCGTCATCGGGCACCCAACGGAGGTCCGAGCCAGATACTGGTTGAGTTCGGTGCGTTGGCTATTTCGCTCTCGGTGATCCCCGATATATTATGGGAGCCGTTGACCCGTGAGCAGAAAGACGCGCTTGCCGCTACGATGATCAGCTATGGCGATGGACCAACGGTCGATTCCAACTGGCGCTTTTTCAACATCTTTGTCCTAAGCTTCTTCAAAGACCAGGGCTATGAGGTGAACGAAGAGCGATTGATCGAAAACTTGGATAAGGCATTGGCTTTTTATCGGGGCGAAGGATGGTATAACGATGCGCCGGCGTACGATTATTATAGTATGTGGGCTTTTCAGATGTATGGTCCGGTATGGTCGAAACTGTATGGCAAGAAGTATTATCCCGAATACGCCCGGCGATTTATGTCGAACCTGAGGGATATTGTTGATAACTATCCCTATATGTTCAACTGCGATGGGCAGATGAATATGTGGGGGCGCAGCATTCCCTACCGCTTTGCCTCGGTAGTTCCCCTTGCTCTGTTGGGTTATTTCGACGATCCTGTCACGATCAACTATGGTTGGATGCGCCGCATTGCTTCGAGTACCCTATTGCAATTCCTGCAAAACCCGGATATGATGGAGGATCATGTGCCGACCCTGGGCTTTTATAAGGCATTTGAGCCGGCAACCCAGATCTATAGCTGTCGCGGAAGTGTGTACTGGTGTGGCAAGGTGTTTCTGGCACTTCTTCTGCCGGAGGATAATATTTTCTGGACTGCGAAGGAAAACAACGGCGCTTGGGAAGACGAACTGAAATCGGGCGAGGTGTATAATAAGTTCCAACCGGCTACCAACCTGATGATTACCAACTATCCTAACTCGGGTGGCGCGGAGATGCGCTCCTGGTGTCATGAAACGGTGGCGCGCGACTGGCAGAAATTCCGCAGCAGCGAAAATTATAATAAACTGGCCTACAACACGGAATTTCCCTGGATGGCCGATGGCAAAGACGGTGAGGTATCGATGAATTATGCTATCCGAAACGGCAAAGGGGCATGGGAAGTGCTTCGTCTGTATACATTCAAGAGCTTTGAAGACGGCATATACCGTCGGGATGCTGTATTGGAAACGAACAGGGAAATACGTTTCCAGCTGGCGGATATCCCGCTTCCGGATGGTGTGTTGCGTGTGGATAAGGTGACGACTCCTGTGGCAACCGATATTCGTTTGGGGCATTACTCCCTGCCCGAATTGGGAGAGACAATTACGGAGAAGAATCAAAAGGTGAAGGAACACGATGCGCATATCATTGCGAATGGTGCCTATCAGCTGGCATTGGTCCCCCTGTCGGGATGGCAGGAGACCGTAGCTGTTTATCCCGAAGGACTGCATCCGGTGAGCGACCGCTGCGCCACCCTGATGGCTACCGATCGGATCGAACAGGAGGCTATCTACGTGACGCTGCAATTATGGAAGAAAGGTGATAAGAAATTCTCAACCAAAGAATTGAATCCGGTGAAGCAGGTGACTGTCTCTTCCGACAAGAAACAGGTGGATATTGTCTTTCGTGATGGGACAACGAAACGAGTTGTGTTCTGAACCGGGAAATCTCTAAATCAGCGAATTGCTCCCTTTCGGAAGCGAACGTTGTTTCCCTGTTCAAAACAAAAAGGGATGGTATCGTGCGATACCATCCCTTTTATCTTTTCTTTTGAAGGAAAGCCGGAGAATTACTCTGCGCCTTCTGCAGCAGGAGCTTCTTCTGCTACAACCTCTGCTTCAGCCGGAGCCTCTTCTTCGGTTGCTTCAGCCTCCGCTTCAGCAGCTGCAGCCGCTAATTCGGCTTTCTTCTTAGCTACTTCTTCTGCTTTTGCTTTGTTTACCTCCTGCTCAGCTTGCAAACGAGCTTTTGCATCTGCTTTCGCAGCTTCGCGCTCTTTGTCTTTGATAGCCTGAGTAGCAGATTGTTTGTCGCGTAACCAAGCCTGGAACTTCTGTTCTGCAGCCGCTTCGTCGAACGCACCTTTTTTCACTCCTTCCAAAAGATGTTTTTTCAGCAATACACCTTCGTTAGAAAGAATATTACGAACTGTGTCAGTAGGTTGTGCCCCTACTTGTAACCAATACAAAGCTCTTTCGAAATTCAAATCTATTGTAGCAGGATTAGTGTTCGGATTATAAGAACCTACCCTTTCAATAAACTTTCCATCACGTGGAGCCCTGCTGTCTGCGACAACGATCTGGTAAAAAGCATAGTTTTTACGACCGCGTCTTTGCAATCTTAATTTTGTTGCCATGTTTGAATAATTAATTTACGCTGTTTGTATTAGCGGGTGCAAAGATAAGAAAAAAGTTATTAGATAATCTCTTTACTTTTAGTTTTTTATCTGAAAATAAAGGAATGAGCCTATTTTTCTTCCCCTTACGCTTATCCTAAATTCTAATTAAACACAAAGAACGCGGAGAATGTAGTTGAAAGACAGAGCTCACAGAGGGGAAGCACTATATCGCTTCTCTATGCCCTCCGTATTCTGTCTTTTTCGTGTCTCCGTGTTTAAATCGTACTGACATTTATCTTGTTTTTTTCGAAGTTTTTGCGTAAGTTTGTCATTCGCTATGCTATTTTAAGTGAGGGACGGGCTGAATATCCTGACATTTTGATAGTTGGAGCGAATGTAAGGCGAAGTTGAAAACCATAAAAAAACGAAGTAATGAAAGCGCCAAGTATCAATGTGGGATTACTCATCGGAAAAGAGATCTCCTTTTCTTTCCATTCTTCTTATATCAACACAGTGACGGGTGAATTCCTGACCGGAGAACAGCGGGTGTTGTTTATCGATAACCGCATATTTTACCAGGGCAGGAAACACACGGATATTTACTTCGAACCGGCTTCGCCGGAGGCCTTTTTTGAACTGAATGACGTGGTTATTGGCAAAGATTTCCATTGGGAACGTAGGGAAAACCAGCGGTTCCGGGGCGGATTAGATCTGGTTGCCACCGATGAGGGGATCGTCGTGATCAATGAGATCAACATAGAAGAATACCTTGTCTGCGTGATCTCTTCGGAGATGAGTGCGACCAGCTCCAAAGAATTATTGAAGGCCCATGCCGTTATCTCGCGCAGCTGGCTGTTGGCGCAACTGCAAAAGAACGCCGCCCTGCAGGAATCCGCAGCGCCTTATCAAAATACGCTTCAGGATCAGGATCGTTTCATTCGCTGGTATGACCGGGAGGATCATCTATTGTTCGACGTTTGTGCCGACGATCATTGTCAACGTTACCAGGGAATCACCCGCGCCTCGACCCCTTTGGCGGAAACGGCCGTACGGGAGACGCGTGGCGAGGTACTTGCCCACAACGGACTACTCTGCGATGCTCGCTTCTCTAAATGCTGTGGCGGGGTGACCGAAGTGTTTGAAACCTGTTGGGAGCCGGTTGCCTATCCCTATCTGGCGGCTGTGCGTGACACAATTCCGGAAGAAAAAATACCTGATCTTCGCCTCGAAGAGGCGGCCCGGCAGTGGATCGAAAGCAGTCCGGAGGCTTTTTGTCATACGACAGACAAAAAGATTCTGCGGGAGGTGCTCAATGATTACGACCAGGAAACCTCCGACTTTTACCGTTGGGAGGTAACCTATACACAAGAAGAAATAAGCCGTTTATTGGCTGAAAAGGGCAATGACTTCCAATTGGGTGCCATACTCGACCTGATCCCGCTGAAGCGAGGGGCGTCGGGACGGATAGAAGAATTGAAAATTGTTGGGAGCGACCGTTCTGTCGTTATCGGAAAAGAATTAGAGATCCGCCGTGTATTGTCCGAAAGCCATTTGTATAGCTCTGCCTTTGTGGTCGACCGCCTGGAGGTGACCGATGGTGCTCCCGGACGATTCCGTCTGAAAGGAGCCGGTTGGGGGCATGGCGTGGGGCTTTGTCAGATCGGGGCGGCGATGATGAGCGCACAGGGATTCACGTATGTCGAGATATTAAAACACTATTATAAAGGAATAAGACTTACTAAACGCTATTGAAAAGATGAACAAAGTAACAAGAAATGCCGGGCTGTTATTCCTGGCTTTGACAATGGGGGCAACCGTTTCTGCCCAGAACACAAAAGGAGCGATCACACCGGAGATGCTGAAAGAGATCCAACAGTCGTATGTGGAGACACCTTCCGACAAGGCGATTCGTAATGCAATCAGCAATAATGATATCAACCGGCTGGCTATCAACAACGACAGTAAAAATAATTTCGACACCTATTTCTCGCATCGCGTGAACAGCAAAGGCATCACGAACCAGAAATCATCCGGCCGTTGCTGGTTGTTTACCGGATTAAATGTGTTCCGCGCGGAGATGATTGCCCAATACAATATGGGTGCTTTCACCTTCTCAACGAACTACTCTTTCTTCTGGGATCAGTTGGAGAAATCGAACCTCTTCCTGCAAGGCGTGATTGATACGCGTACGCTTCCGATGGATGACCGCAAGGTGGAGTGGTTGTTTAAAAACGTGCTCAGCGACGGCGGGCAATTCACCGGCGTATTCGATATCCTGACCAAATATGGCGCGGTGCCCCAGGAGGTAATGGTGGAGACCAACAGCAGCGAAAGTACCAGTCGCATGTCGAACCTGATCGGTTTGAAACTGAAAGAGTTCGGATTACAACTGCGCGACCAGGCCGCCAAAGGAGGCAAAGAGACTGCTTTGGAAAAAGAGAAAACCGGGATGTTGAAAACAATCTATCGCATGCTGGCCCTGAACCTGGGTGAACCGCCTACGGAATTTACCTGGACGCGCCGCAATGCGAAAGGTGAACCGGTGGAAACGAAACAGTATACGCCGCTCTCTTTCTTTCAGGAATACATTGGCGACGATATCGCCGATAAGTATGTGATGCTGATGAACGATCCGACGCGGGAGTTCTACAAACTGTATGAAATAGATTATGACCGCCACCGCTACGACGGTAAGAACTGGACATACGTGAACCTGCCGATCGAAGATATCAAACAGATGGCGATCGCATCGATCAAGGACAGCACCATGATGTACTTCTCCTGCGATGTGGGTAAGTTTTTCGACCGTGACCGAGGCCTGTTGGATGTAAACTATTTCGACTACGGCTCTTTGATGGGTACCACCTTCGGTATGGATAAGAAACAACGCATCGAAACCTTTGCCAGCGGTTCGTCGCACGCGATGACCCTGATGGCGGTCGACCTCGACGAAAATGGTGTTCCCCGCAAATGGATGGTGGAAAACAGTTGGGGACCGGGCGCCAACAATGGCCATGTGATCATGACTGATGAATGGTTCGACGAATATATGTTCCGCCTGGTAGTCGACAAGAAATACATCACCGAAAAGGTAAAAGAGGTGATGCAACAGAAACCGGTACGTCTGCCTGCCTGGGATCCGATGTTTGCCGATGAAATGTAAATCCCTTTTGTGATCCGGAAGATTATCCATATTGATATGGATGCATTTTATGCCTCCATAGAACAACGGGATAACCCTTCGCTCAGGGGGAAACCTATTGCGGTAGGGCATGCGGAGGCGCGTGGTGTAGTGGCCGCCGCCAGTTATGAAGCACGCGCTTTCGGTGTCCGTTCCGCTCTGCCTTCGGTCACAGCCAAACGCAAATGCCCCGACCTGATCTTTGTCGAGCCTCACTTTGAGACCTACCAAGAGGTCTCCCAGCAGATCATGGAGGTGTTTCTCACCTATACCGATCTGGTTGAACCGCTCTCCTTAGACGAGGCCTTCCTGGATGTGACCGATCATCCGCTTATCCCCTCCGCCACATTTATCGCGAAAGAGATCAAACAAAAAATCAAAGAAACCACCGGACTGACAGCCTCAGCCGGTGTTTCTTTCAATAAGTTTCTGGTGAAGATCGCTTCCGATTATAATAAGCCGGACGGCTTGTTTGTCATCACCCCGGCAGAGGCGGAGAGTTTTGTGGAGAAGCTCAATGTCGAACGTTTCTTTGGCGTAGGTCGTATCACGGCGGACAAAATGCACCGCTTAGGCATCCATACGGGAGCCGACCTGAAACGACATTCCGAAGCCGAACTGATCCGTCATTTCGGAAAGGCCGGTAGCTTTTATTACCTAAATGCGAGAGCGATTGATGAGCGGCCGGTTACGCCCGAACGCATACGCAAATCGGTCGGAGCCGAGAACACCTTCGAAACAGATCTGGGCAAATCCACCCGCCTGACGATCGAGCTGTATCATATTGCCCGCCGTGTGTGGGAACGCATCGAAGCCAAAGAGTTCTTTGGTCGCACCATCACCCTGAAGATCAAATTTGCCGATTTCGAGATTATCACCCGCAGCCGCACCTTCCCGCAGCGCATCAACAACTTCCGTTTCTTCTTAGACAGCGCCAAAGAGATCCTGAACCAAACCGATATAGGCGAAAAGAATATCCGCCTGATGGGTCTTTCCGTCAGCAATATAGAAGATCCCGAGAAGGAGGATCCGTTGCAATTAGAAATAAACTTCGAGGAATAGTGACAAAAAATCGCTGGGTTTTCCACTGATTGACAATTGTCGTTTAATTGGTTGACAATTGTCAATCAATTGAACGATAATTATCAACCGATTAAACGACAATTGTCAACCGTTTTGAAACCCAGCGATTTTGTGGAAAATCAACGTGTTAAAATAATGTTTGCATTTAAAATTCGGCCTCGAAAAGGTGGTACGATTAAAACTTATATTGCAGGCGGAGTGTAAACACATCGTCGGCTACCTGCTCGCGCCAATCGGCTAATTGCGAAGAGGTTTCGTTGCGGTTGAACTCATGATAGGCCTGCAGGCGTAAAGCGGAGGTGATATCCCAAATCCCGCCAATGCCCCATGTGCTTTGCTTCAGGTCGGCAATCCCGGTATAATGTTGGCCGATAGCATCCCCCGATATCCGGGTGTTCGGGTCATAGGCGTCGTATTTCAGGACGAAAGAGAAAGGCGAAATACCTATTTTTTGCACGAACATCAGGTACCATCCGCTGAACGGACGGATGTAGGTATCGGTTTGAGGTAGCGAGGAAGCATTGGGACTTTTTGAACTGGCCTCGGTTCCCGGCTGTTTTCCCCAGAGATATTCTGCCCGCAGGGAGGTGGTTCCCAGGGTGGTCAATAGAGCCAGTTGCGCATCCAGCCCGACATATTCGCGGCGGGCATACTTCCCTTTGTTGGATGGGGCGGCAGACAATACAAAAGCCTCTTCTTCCATGGTGTAAACATTCTCTGTCCCCTGATAAACAGAGCCTTCATACAGAGAAACTCCCAGACCGACCGAGAGATTCATCGTGATGTATTGATTGGCCGACAGGTGGGCAATGAAGTCTTTCCGACTGTCGGTATCTAATTTGACACCGTTGCCGGCAAACAATCCGGCATCGAGTTTCAGAAATGCGAGTGGGGATGTCTTCTCCGGTTGCAACGAAAGCATCACCCCCAGGTCGCGTGCATCGGGGAACAGGCGTTGAAACACCGTAGAACGTTCCGGCGATTCACGGCGCGACGATGAATAGCCAATTTCATAACCAAATGGTTGGTCGAACACTCCGACGCGCAATTGATTGCTCTGCCACCAGGGATCTGTTAGATTTAGGTATAGATCCTTAAATGCAAAGCCCTTCTCTGTCACGTCGATATGAAAAACACCGGAGGCAATGCCTTCCGTATAGGTCAGCTTCACGCGTCCGCGGCGAATACCGATCCGGTTAAACGATTCGTCTTTGTTCTCGTTGGCTGAGCCGACTTTCAGCGAAGCGGCCTCTTCGCCCCACTGGAATTGTCCCTGGATATAACCAGAAACCGATAGTTTTTTCTTCTGAGCCGCCTCTTTTTCCAAAGAGGCTACTTTCTGTTTCAGGGCGGTGATCTCCCCGGTTGATTGCTCCTGTGCCTGTAATCCACCAAGGAAGCAAAAATATAGAAAGGCTGTAAGTATCTGTTTCATAGGATAATCATTTGTTGTTAGTTGTCAGAAAAATTATGTTTCGGGGAATTCTTCTTCCTCTTCCGTATCGAGGGTGTTTATTTCCGGCAGGATCAGGCGGGCTTCCTGTGCGCTCAAGGTATCGACATCGCGTAGGGTACGTTGGATCGCCCGGGTGCGTACGCCCAATACCTTTTCCAGGTCGCCGCTGGCGGAGGTGATCTTCTTTTGGGCACTTTGCAACATACCGCCGAAGTTTTCAAATTCTTTCTTCACGGCACCCAGTATGCGCCATACCTCTCCCGAATGGCGTTCGATGGCTAAGGTGCGGAAGCCCATTTGCAGGCTGTTGAGGATGGCGGCCAGCGTTGTCGGGCCTGTCACGACGATCTTATGTTTGCGTTGCAGCTCTTCCATAAGGGAGGAGCGGCGGATCACTTCGGCATAGATGCCTTCAAACGGGAGGAACATGATGCCGAAATCGGTGGTGACCGGCGGCTCCAGGTATTTTTCGGAAATATCTTTGGCCATCTTCTTGATGGTCGTCTCCAATTGTTTACCGGCTGTTTCGATGGCCTTCGCGTCGCCCAGGTCGTAGGCGTCCTGCAGTTGTTCGTACACCTCTTTCGGAAACTTCGCATCGATCGGAAGGTAAACGAACGATTGCCCATCGTCGCGACCGGGAAGCTTCACGGCAAATTCAACCACGGTGTCCGATCCTTTGCGTGTGCGCACGTTGGCTTCGTATTGTTCGGGTGCGAGAAGCTGTTCGAGCAACAAGCTCAGCTGTATCTCTCCGATGTTGCCGCGGGTCTTGACATTACTAAGTACTCGCTTTAAACCGCCGACATCCTGCGCCAGTGTCTGCATTTCGCCGAGCCCTTTCTGTACGCTTTCGAGCTGTTCGGTTACCAATTGGAAGGATTGGGTGATACGTTCGTTCAGGGTCTTCTGCAGTTTCTCATCCACCGTGACGCGTATCTCTTCCAGGCGTTTCTCTGTGTTCTCAATCAATTGTCGTTGGCGCTCGTCTAATGAGCTGAACTTCTCCCGTTGGAGGTTATTGAATGAGGCAATGCCTTTCTCGAATGTTTCCTGGAACGCATGCAACGAACGAGCCAGTTCCTCACGGTTTTCTTTGCCGGAGAGGCGGCTCTCTTCGCGATTCAGGCTGAAATCTTCCCGGAAATTCTTTTCGATGCGGTCGAAAGAAACTTGAATTTCCCGGAATATCCGATCCATATCGGTGCGGTTGGATCTGAAAGACCTGATAATTAAAACCACCAAAAGGACAATAGCGATAGCCAATAGTCCGATTATGATGCCATCCATGAATTACTTATTTTTGTTTGTAAAGATAGGCTTTTTGTGTGGCTTCGGACTTATTAAAATAAGTTAAATAGAGCCTTTTGGAGCAGGCTGTTTTGGATATTCTCAAAAGAATCCTTATGTTTGCATAGTCTAATTTAGACGATTTGAATTTTCACAAAACGAAAATAAAAATTATTGTTTTTCATTGGTTAAAGTTAAGGGTTAGTGTTAAAAAGGTCGTTGGATGTGAATCCGGCGACCTTTGCTTTTTTTATTGAAACAGAACGCAGACAAAAAATGAACAAGAAAATACTAAATCTGGCATTACCGGCCATTGTGTCGAACATTACGGTTCCGCTCCTGGGGCTGATCGATGTGGCTATTGTCGGCCATCTGGGGGCAGCTTCCTATATTGGCGCTATTGCCGTAGGGGGGATGCTGTTTAATATTATCTACTGGATGTTTGGTTTTCTGCGGATGGGCACAAGCGGATTGACCTCGCAGGCGTTGGGAAAGCGCGACCTGGATGAGGTGGTTCGCGTATTGTTGCGTGCGGTGGGTGTTGGGATGCTGATTGCCCTTGCGCTGATTCTGTTGCAATATCCGATACAAAAGGCTGCTTTCGCTTTGTTGACCACCAGCGAGGAGGTGGAGCGGATGGCTTCACTCTATTTCCGTATCTGTGTGTGGGGCGCCCCGGCGGTCTTGGGATTGTACGGATTGTCCGGTTGGTTTATCGGTATGCAGAACGCGCGTTTCCCGATGATCATTGCCATTACGCAGAATGTGGTCAATATCTTGGTGAGCCTCTGGCTCGTTTTTGGCCTGGAGATGGGGATCGAAGGGGTGGCTCTGGGTACGTTGATTGCTCAATATAGCGGTTTCGTTATGGCGATTGGATTGTGGCTTCACTATTATAAGCGTTTGCGCTTGCGCATACAATGGCGCCAGATCTGGCAGCGATCGGAAATGAAACGCTTCTTTAAACTGAACAGTGATATCTTTTTCCGTACGCTTTGCCTGATTGCTGTGACCACCTTCTTTACCTCGACGGGCGCCCGGCAGGGCGATGTAGTCTTGGCGGTGAATACCTTATTGATGCAATTGTTTACGCTCTTCTCCTATTTTATGGATGGCTTCGCCTACGCGGGCGAGGCGCTTACGGGGCTTTATATCGGTGCGAAGAACCGGATTGCGTTGCAGAAAATGATCCGTCAGCTGTTTGTCTGGGGCATCTCTTTGTCGCTCTTGTTTACCTTCTTGTATGGAGTAGGGGGCAGGGGTTTCCTTGGATTGCTCACCAATGAAAAGGTGGTGATCGATGCATCGATGGATTATTTCTATTGGGTATTGGCTGTTCCGCTTGCCGGCTTTGCTGCTTTCCTGTGGGATGGCATATTGATTGGCGCGACGGAATCGCGGTTGATGCTCTATGCCATGCTGGTTGCGTCGGTGAGTTTCTTTCTTTTATATTACCTGCTTGCTCCGCAGCTGGGTAATCATGCGCTTTGGCTGGCCTTCCTTGTTTATCTTTCTCTCCGGGGAATCATGCAGACCTTTATGTGGAAAAAGAAAAAGCCCCAAAGAGTTTGATCTCTTTGAGGCCTTTATGGAGTCTCTTCTTTCAGGTCTTCTTTACATACTTGGCTTGAAATAGCCTAAGCTACCGCAATCGAAGTTGGTAATATACGAATAAGCCTTATTTACTTCAGCCTGTCCGTAGGTGATATACACTTCAGCCGAGCGGCGGAACGATTCGTCTTTCTGCGTGTCTTGCAATAACAAATAACCAAATACACAATGTGCGGCTGTTTCAACCAGACGACGCGCATGGAAATCCAATACCTCCTGGTCTTTCATCTCCGTAATCATCTTCACCAGTTCTTCGTATTTGTTGGTCATGTCGATCAGCTTCTGACGCATCATTTCCAGTTCAGGCTTGTATTCCAATCCTTCGTATTCGCGAAGTTGCTGCAGGTAAAGACCGGTGGTCACGTAGCGAATAGCCGCTACCACCTGCAACTGGGTTGTTCCTTCGTATATATTGGTGATACGTGCGTCGCGGTATAAACGTTCGCAGGCATAGTCTTTCATGAAGCCGGAACCACCATGTATCTGGATGGCATCGTAGGCATTCTGGTTGGCATATTCCGAAGTCATGCCTTTACCCATCGGGGTGAAGGCATCCGCCAGTTTGCTGTATTTCTTCAGTTCCTGACGTTCTTCCGGTTCCAATTTGCGTTCGCGGGCAATGTCTTCCAATGCTTTGTATACATCCACGAAACGGGCAGTCTCGTATAACATAGAGCGGGAAGCATCGGCTTTCGCACGCATCAGAGCCACCATTTCGTAAACAGCCGGGAATTCGATAATTGCTTTGCCGAACTGTTTGCGTTCGATCGCATAGTTATATCCTTCGCGGTAAGCGGCTTCGCAAAGACCTACCGATTGCGCCATGATACCCAGGCGGGCACCGTTCATCAACGCCATTACATATTTGATAAGCCCCAATTTGCGTTCGCCGCAGAGTTCTGCTTTTGCATTCTTGTAGACGAGTTCGCAGGTAGGCGATCCTTTGATCCCCATCTTGTTCTCGATACGACGTACGTTCACGCCACCATTACGTTTATCATAGATAAACATAGAAAGGCCACGGCCATCGCGTGTGCCATCTTCCGAACGAGCCAGTACCAGATGTACATCGGCATCGCCGTTGGTGATAAAGCGTTTCACACCGTTCAGGTACCAGCATTGATCCTTTTCACTATAAGTAGCTTTCAGCATCACCGACTGGAGGTCGGAACCGGCATCCGGTTCGGTCAGGTCCATCGACATCGTTTCGCCACCGCAGATACGGGGGATATAGCGTTCGCGCTGGTCGTCGTTACCGAATTCATAAAGCGTTTCGGCACAATCCTGCAAACCCCAGAGGTTTTCGAACCCGGCATCCGCCCGGGAAACCATATCGGCAGCCATGATGTAAGGAACGATCGGGAAGTTCAAACCGCCATAACGGCGAGGCATAGCCATACCCATCAGGCCGGCTTTGCGTACGGCATCCAGGTTGCGCTGTGTGCCGGAGGCGTATGTTACGCGCCCATTATTTACCGTAGGCCCTTCGTGGTCGACACCTTCCGCGTTAGGAGCAACAATCTCGTCGCAGATCTCTCCGACAATCTCCAATACCTTTTCGTAGCTGTCCATCGCATCCTCGAAATCGAAAGGCGCGTAGTCAAATTTATCTTTATCCGTATAGTTGCGTTCTTTCAACTCTACGATCCGCTTCATCAACGGGTGATGAAGGTGATGCTTATATCCAGGAGTATCTTGAAAATAGTTAGCCATTTTTTTAGTAGTTATAGTAGTTAAAGGAGTCAAAGTAGTTAAGTAGTTTGCGTATCCTCTTTGCTGTTTATTAGTCCCTGGCAGTAAGCATTAAGTAAACGGCTAACTTCTGCCGCTTGTTTGCTTAGGGTTTCTTTTTCTTCGCTTGATATATATCCTAAATCCTTTGACAGGATAACGAAGTTCCGAGTTTCTTCTAAAGAGCCTTGTGATATATTGTAGAAACGTAGCTTTTCTTTATGGCCAATTCGAGCATAGCCTTCAGCGAAATTTGCTGTAATGGATGCTGCAGCACGTCTCATCTGATTAACAAGGCAAAATATCTCTTCTTTTGGATATTTTCTTGTTATTCGATAAATGGCAAGTACATATTCATGTGCTTTCTGCCAGGCTACAACATGTTCGAAAGACTGTGTGTACATTTCTACTTGACTACTTAACTTCTTTGACTACTCTGACTACTGGTTTATTTACTGTTTTTCTTATAATACTTAATCATCTTAGGAAGCACCTCTTCGACTGTGCCGGTGATAACATAATCGGCGATGGCGTTGATCGGAGCGTTCGGATCATTGTTTACAGAGATAATGATCGAGCTTTCCTGCATTCCTGCGATGTGTTGAATCTGGCCTGAGATACCACAGGCGATATAGAGTTTCGGACGAACGGTTACCCCTGTCTGTCCGATCTGACGCTCATGTTCCGAGTATCCGGCATCGACAGCCGCACGCGAAGCACCTACTTCGCCACCGATAGTCGCAGCCAGGTCGTAAAGCAACTGGAAGTTTTCTTTTGAACCCACACCATATCCTCCGGCTACAATGATCGGAGAGCCTTTGATGTTTGTCTTGCTTTTCTCCATCTGACGATCGATTACAGCCACAACAAAGTCCGTATCGCTAACATACTTGGCCACTTCGTGTTTCTTTACTTCGCCTTTGTAGTCCGCGCTGACGATCTCTTTCTTCATCACCCCTTCGCGCACGGTTGCCATCTGCGGGCGACATTCCGGGTTGATGATCGTCGCTACGATATTCCCACCGAAAGCAGGACGTATCTGATACAACAGGTCTTTATACACTTTGTTTTCTTTCTTCTCCTCGTGATCACCGATCTCGAGTGAGGTGCAGTCGGCAGTCAATCCGCTACCCAGGGCAGAAGAGACGCGTGGGCCGAGGTCGCGACCGATGCTGGTAGCGCCCATCAGGGCTATTTGCGGCTTTTCTTCTTTGAAAAGAGTAACCAATACGGAAGTATGCGGCAGAGAAGTATAGGGTGCCAAACGCGCATCATCAAACAGATGCAACACATCCACACCGTAAGGGAATACCTGCGCGGCTATTCCGTCTAATTGATGACCTACGGCTACCGCTTCCAGCTGGCAGCCCAGTGTCGTTGCCAAACCACGTCCTTTGGTCAATAACTCCAAACTTACGTCGGCAACGATGCCGTCTTCTATTTCACAGTATACAAATAAATTATTCATATTATTATCCAATCGTGTGGTTCAATATTAATTCTCTCATCAATCCGTCGATCGCCTCGTCAGTAGGTTCAAGCGTCATGTTTTCTTTTGCCTGGAAAACAACACTCTCGATCTTCTTTACCTTCGTCGGTGATCCAGATAGACCACAAAGCGTTGTGTCTGCATTCACATCGGCCACACCCCATTCCGTCAGATTCAGGTAAGGACGACTGTCGTACAAGTTCAGGTAGTCGGCATCGGCTTCCTGTTTCTCGGTCACTGTTTTCGCATGCTTGAATTGCTGTACGAATTTGGCATTACGCGGACGACAATCGGGAGCCGAACCGTTTACGGTCACTACCAATGGCAGTTTACCTTCGACAATCTCTACACCGCGTTCCAAACGACGTTTGATGGTGATCATGCCCTTTTCCGCCTTCTGTATCTCTTCTGCATAGGTGATCTGTGTCAATCCCAGCTTTTCAGCCACCTGAGGGCCTACCTGAGCCGTGTCGCCATCGATAGCCTGGCGGCCGCAGATGATCAGATCGTAATCGCCGATCTTACGGATGGCCATAGACAGCGCGTAAGAGGTTGCCAGGGTGTCTGCTCCGGCAAAGGCGCGGTCTGTCAACAAATAACCGCCGTCAGCTCCGCGGTATAACCCCTCACGGATAATTTCAGCAGCACGTCCCGGCCCCATGGTTAACAGGGTGATCGTTGTCCCGGGGTAAGCATCTTTCAAGCGTAGAGCCTGTTCCAATGCATTCAGGTCTTCCGGATTGAAAATAGCGGGCAGAGCTGCACGGTTTACCGTACCGTCGGCCTTCATCGCATCCTTTCCCACATTACGTGTGTCTGGAACCTGTTTTGCAAGTACAATAATTTTTAAACTCATATAAATTATTTTAAAGTAGTTGTCATCACGTGTTTTTCACCTATTGGTTATGATGATTCTTTTCATTTAGTTCGCGTGCAAAAGTAATCAAACATTCCAAGAATCAAAAGAGCTTTTAAACAGTTTCTGCACACTTTTAGCTTTTTTGAGCAGACAATCGCCATTTGAGGCTATTCCGGCTATTTGTTAAATAGAGATAACGGGAAATCTCAAAAAGTGGATTGTAAGCAAAATGGCCGTTTTTGTAACAAATCCATACGTTAAAAAGTGTTTCTCCCGGGAGTTTGTGAAAAAAGTCCCGCCTTTTTGCGCGCAAACTCCCGCGAAAATTACAAATCGTAAGTTGGGGGTCTTTTTTATATTAGATAACATTAGTGTCCACTAAAAACTCGCAATCGTTCTTTGAAACATTTGAAATATAGTTAGTTACAGATATTTTCTGAGTCAACGGACTTGAACTTGTA
>NZ_JARXWI010000010.1 GCF_029893085.1 Parabacteroides sp. PFB2-10 | reverse complement strand
TTGGGGGCGGGCCCGCCGCACACCTCGCGTCCTGGACCCCCCCCCCCCCCCGCCGCCCCCCCCCCCCCCCCCCCCCCCCCCCCCCTCGACGATAGAATTCCCGGCAAACTTTGCTCCAATAAGGTTGTCTTATGATAAAAGGAATCGCAAAAAAGATATAAAAATAATTCAATGAAAAAATATATCAAAAAGGCCATAGTCGGTTGGGGGGCATTCAGCTTTACTCTCCTGTTGGCTGGGTGCAAACAAGAATCCAAGGTTAATAACAGCTTAGAATTCGGGAAGGAAGTCACTTTTTTCATGTTAGACTTCGAACAAGAGTTAAGCGAACTTAGCTCTCAGGCTGACACCATAACGATTAATTCGATCGCAAAAAAGATCGAATTCATCAATTTGGAAGTGACCGAAAAGTCTCTATTGAGTAATGTTAATTTTATGGCGGCAGAAGTTAATGAAAACTACTACATATCTTCGGGTATTTTTCGTAATTCAAGCGGAGTTTTGCGGTTTGATAATACCGGGAAATTTATAGAAAGATTAATAGAAAGCGGACAAGGACCATTAGAATTACCCTATCTGACATATTGGAGTGTAAATGACTCACTCAATCTGATAAGCATGTTTGGGGCAGAAAAGCAATCCATTACTTATAAAAATTCATTTACAATAGATTTATGGATTGCAAGCAAATGCGAAAAAATCGTAAAATCTCACACAATATCGGGGTTACGACAACATCGTATTCCTATTTTACTATTTTTGCATAGTGTATCTGTGTAGGGAACTTGATAATAATTGAAAATAATATACTGAATATGAATCACTACAAATTGTTAACCGCATTGTTGCTTATTGGGTTAATGGCGGGGTGCAGCGGTAAGAAAGGATCGGACACGACAGAGATGACGGTGGAAACAACCTTGCCGGAAGAGAGAAATCAAGTGACCGTGATGACGCTCGAAGAGGGCGACTTCTATCATGAGTTGGTGAGTAATGGCAAACTGTCTGCCCAGCGATATGTCGATCTGCGCTTTGAATCGCCCGAGCCAATCGAAGCCATCTATGTGAAAAATGGCGACCGGGTAACCAAAGGGCAAAAGCTGGCCGCTTTATCGACTTTCCGCCTCAGTAATAAACTGACACAGGCAAAAGCAACGATGGAAAGGGGGAAATTAGACCTTCAGGATGTATTGATCGGACAGGGGTATATGATTGACGATTACGACAAAGTGCCTGAAGCGACCATGGAACTGGCAAAGGTAAAAAGCGGGTACGACCAGGCGTTGGTGCAATACGAACTGGCTCTTCACGAATATGAAAAGGCTGTTTTGACCGCACCTTTCGACGGGGTTGTGGCCAATCTGTTTGCCAAGGCCTACAACACAGCCTCCACCTCCGAGGTGTTCTGCACAATTATCGATCCGCGCAGCCTGGAAGCCTCTTTCACTGTACTGGAAAGCGAACTACCTCTGATCCGGAAAGGCGACAAGGTAGAGGTTACGCCTTACGCTGCCAGCGACACAAAGGTGGAAGGGCGCATCACGGAGATCAATCCGATTGTAGAAGCCAATGGCATGGTGCAGGTGAAAGCCGCCGTAGCCGAAAAAACGAATCTCTTTGAAGGGATGAACGTACGGGTGAGCATTCAGCGTTCGGTACCCAACCAGTTGGTAGTTCCGAAAGAGGCGGTTGTGCTTCGTTCGGGCAGACAGGTGGTATTTACCTTAGTTAAAGGTAAGGCCTATTGGAACTACACCACTACAGGATTGGAGAATGCAGGACATTACACATTAACAGAAATCCTCAAACCGGGAGACATTGTGATAACCAGCGGTAATATCAACCTGGCAAACGACACGCCGGTGACGGTAGTTACGAATGGAGAATTGACAAATGATAATTGATAATGTAACTATTAGGTCAAAGTCCGCAAGAACTTATAGGTGGCTGGCTGCCCAATACAAATCAACCCCGTAGCGGGTTAATTATCAATTATCCATTATCAATTATCAATTTGAATAATTATGCTTAAATTTTTACTTCAGCGTCCCATAGCCGTCCTTATGGCATTCACGGCCTGTTTTATACTGGGTCTGGTCACCTATTTTACCCTGCCGGTATCGCTCCTGCCTGATATTGCTATTCCGGAGATTACGGTACAGGTGTCCGCACCGAACACCTCTGCTCGAGAATTAGAGAATTCAACAATAAAAAAAATTCGTCAACAATTAATGCAAGTTTCACGTTTGCGCGATATACAGAGTGAAACACGAGACGGAGCAGGGATTATACGCTTAAATTTTGATTTTGGAACAAATACAGACTTAGCTTTTATTGAGGTAAATGAGAAAATCGATATCTCAATGAGTGGTCTTCCCAGAGATATTGAACGCCCTCGGGTAGTAAAAGCCAGTGCGACCGACATTCCGGTGTTCTGCCTGAACCTCACGCTGAAATCAAAGGAGAAAGGAGAAAGGAGAAAGGAGAAAGGAAACGATTCTTCATTATTCACTCATCATTCTTCATTCGAAGAAGACGAAGCTGCCTTTCTCGAGCTTTGCGAGTTTGCCGAGAGCGTAATCAAACGACGTATTGAACAGTTGCCGGAGGTGGCGATGGTCGATATCACCGGGATGCAAAAACGACAGTTGCAGATCATCCCCGACCTGGATAAGATGAAAATAGCCGGTCTCTCGCTGAGCGATCTGGAATCGGCGCTTGCTTCCAACAATATCGAACCGGGAAGTATGACCGTACGCGATGGTTATTACGAATACAACATCAAGTTTTCCACTCTGCTGCGCACTCCTGAAGATGTGGAGAATATCTATATCCGGAAAGGTGACCGTATCTTCCAGATGAAAGAACTGGCCAAGGTAGCGATTGCCCCGGAAAAGGAGACAGGTCTCTCGATGGCCAACGGGAAACGAGCCGTTACGTTGGCGATTATCAAGCAAGCCGACGAGAATATGGATAATATGAAGGAGGCATTGGAAGGATTGACGGCACATTTCGAGCGTATCTATCCTGATATCGATATCAGCATCACACGCAACCAAACCGAACTACTCGATTATACGATCTCGAACCTCAAAGAAAACCTGGGACTCGGCTTCCTGTTTATCTGTATCGTGGCCATCCTGTTCCTGGGCGATGTGAAAAGCCCAACGGTGATTGGGCTGAGCATGGTGGTGAGCATCGTGATCAGTTTCTTTTTCTTCTACATCTTTGATATGTCGCTCAATATTATCTCTCTTTCGGGATTGATCCTGGCGTTGGGGATGATGATCGACAGTTCCATTATCGTGACGGAGAATATTATGCAGTACCGAGCGAAAGGATACAGTCTGGATGAGGCTTGCGAGAAAGGGACGAGCGAGGTGGTCACGCCGATGCTGAGCTCTACCTTTACGACGATTGCCGTGTTTGTTCCCCTTGTGTTTATGAGCGGGATCGCCGGCGCGATCTTCTTCGACCAGGCTTTCGCGGTAACGGTCGGGCTGTTGGTCTCCTATTTCACGGGTATCATGCTGTTGCCGGTGCTTTATAAATTGGTGTATAGCATTCCTCCGATGAAGAAGAGCTGGATCAACCGCTCGATCAATAATCCGATCAAGGCGCATACGATGGACAAATGGTATGATGGTGGAATAAACTTTGTCTTCCGCTATCGAAAAGCCACCCTTTTATTTGTTGCCCTGACGATTCCTCTTTGTGTGCTCCTTTTTATGGTCATCCCGACCAGCCGTATGCCGGAAATCGATCAGAACGAACTGATTGCTCATCTGGAATGGAATGAAAATATCCATATCGACGAGAACAGGACGCGCACAAGCCGGTTGTTTGACGAAATAGACGGACTGGGCGCACAACACACCGCCTATATCGGGCAGCAGCAGTTTATCCTGAATCGTGATCAGGAGCTATCGGTATCCGAAGCCGAGCTTTACTTCAAAACGGAGAAGACCTCCGAGATTGCTCCGTTGCAACAGCATATCGAGCGATGGATCAAGACACATTATCCGTTGGCCGTGATCTCTTTCTCGCCACCGGAAACGGTTTTTGAGAAGCTGTTCGTCACGGGCGAAGCCGATGTTGTCGCAGAATTCTATTCGCGCAACCGGACAGAGGTTCCCGATCCGGTGACGCTTCGCAATATAGAAACTACCATGACGCAGCTGACGGGTCATGCGCCGGTCGGCATAGCGTTCGAAAACCAGTTGAATGTATCCGTCGATCGTCAGAAATTATTATTGTATAACGTCGATTACAACGAGGTCTACCGCGTACTCAGAACCGCATTCAAAGAGAATGAGGTGGCCACCCTGCGTTCCTATCAGCAATATCTTCCGATCGCGCTTACGGGCAACGAACGCACCATACAGGATATTATGCAGACCACGCTGATCCGCACCCTGCCCGACAAGAAGGGAGTTATCGACTATGTGCCGCTGCAATCGCTTGTCCGGGTGACACCGGGTGAAGACCTGAAGAATATCACCGCCGGAAAGAACGGAGAGTTTATCCCTTTCAGCTTCTATCAGGTGAAGAAACCGGCACAACTGATCGAGCAGATACGGGAAGCCGCCGACCGACAGATGCTCAACGGCACGGTGGCCGGAGCGCCCAACGAGGCGAAGTGGGACATTGACTATTCAGGTAGCTTCTTCTCTAATAAGAAAATGCTCAACGAATTGGTGATCATCCTGATGATCTCCGTTATATTGATGTATTTCATTCTGGCTGCACAGTTCGAAAGCTTCCTGCAACCGTTTATTGTGTTACTGGAACTGCCAATCGACGTGGCGGCTTCGCTATTGGTGCTTTGGATGATGGGGCATACGTTGAACCTGATGAGTGCTATCGGTATCGTGGTGACCTGCGGTATTATTATCAACGACTCCATCCTCAAACTCGATGTGATCAACGAGTTGCGTAAAGAGGGCATGCCGTTGATGGAAGCGATCCACGAAGGAGGCCGCCGTCGTTTGCGTCCGATCATTATGACCTCGTTGACGACCATCTTTGCGATGGTGCCGTTGTTGTTCTCTTTCGATATGGGTAGCGAATTACAAAAACCGCTTTCTATTGCGATGATCTCGGCGATGTTTATTGGCACATTGGTCAGTCTCTTTATTATTCCGCTGGTTTATTGGTTTATCTACAGGAAGGAAGAGGTTCATAATTGATAATTGACAATTGATAATTGATAAGACACACTATATGAGAACAGGTAAAACACTATTAATAGGCCTATTGCTTGCCATGGCAGGTATGGCGGGGGCGCAATCACTTACACTCACATTAGACCGGACGATCGCGCTGGCCACCGATAGTTCGCTGGAGGCCTTCCGCAGTAAGAATATGTTTCTGAGAGGTTATTGGCAATACCGCACCTTCAAGGCCGAGCGTTTGCCCAGCCTGACATTGAACCTTACGCCTGCCCAATACTACCGCGACATTACGCGGCGTTACGATTCGGGCAACAACATCGATGTATACCGCAATCAGCAATCATTCTATGCCGGAGGAAATCTGACCATCGAACAGAACTTTGATCTGTTGGGCGGTAGCTTCTTTATCGATTCCGACCTGGGGTATATCCGCAACTTCGGTGACGATACCTATAGCCAGTTCACCTCCGTCCCTATCCGGGTGGGCTATTCCCAAAGTCTTTTGGGGTATAATCCGTTTAAGTGGGCACACAAATTGGAGCCCTTGAAGTACGATAAAGCCAAGAAAGACCTCTTATACGATCTGGAAGAGATCGGTGAAATGGCCACCTATTACTTCTTTACCCTGGCCATGGCGCAAACAGAATATGAGATTGCCCGGGAGAAGGTTGCCTCTTCCGACACCCTCTATCGCGTGGGACAGGAGAAACACAAGATTGCTTCGATCAGCCAGGGCGACCTGCTCACCCTGAAGCTCGATGCGGTGAATGCGCGCAATAGCCTGCAGAGTGCCGAGCTCTCGCTCAAACGCGCCATGTTCAATCTTGCCTCTTACCTCAATTTCGATCAGAACACGGAGATACGTGCCGCACTACCCAACCGTCCCCGCCATATGGTGGTGCCGGTCGACGTGGCTCTTCAATATGCCCGTGACAACAACCCGACCTTCTTAGGATCACAGCAAAATATATTAAGCGCCGAACAGGAGGTCGACCGAACCAAAAAGGAATCGATGTTTAACGCTTCCTTCCGGGCGAGTGTCGGTTTCAACCAGGTGGGCGACAGCTTCAGGGATGCCTACCGTAACCTGTTGCAACAGGATGTCGTCTCTTTGTCGGTCTCTATCCCGCTGGTCGACTGGGGCGTACGTCGCGGCAAATACAATATGGCACGCAACAACCTGAATGTGATCCAGATCTCTTCCAAGCAGGAGGAGTTGAAGGTAGAGGAAGATGTGATCATGACCGTCAGCGAATTCAATATCCAGCAGGATATGATCGCCAGTGCCGAAGAGGCACTCGACCTGGCAGTAACCGCCTATGAAGAGACCGTGCAGCGCTTTATGATCGGGAAGGCAGACATCAACAGCCTCACCCTCTCCCAGAACCGGCAGGAATCGGCTCAACGCAATTATATTTCGGCTTTGCAGAACTATTGGGTCAGCTACTATAAAATACGAAGACTCACCCTGTATGATTTCGATCTGAACGTTTCACTCAGTGATAAGTTCGATTTTGATCACCATCTCTATCAATAAACGGGAATGGATAAGAAGAAACAGCCCATATCGTCGTTCACAATTATTGTCGCCTTTGTCTGCATTGCCTTGGCGGGGATCGCTTTTGTGCCTTTATTGCCCATTAAGCTCTCTCCCTCGCGCGTATTGCCTCAGTTGACAGTCAGCTATAACTTCCCGAATAATTCCGCCCGTGTCATCGAGATGGAGGTCACCTCGCGTCTGGAGGCCATGCTGGCGCGTATCAAGGGAATCCGTAATATCAACTCCACATCCGGCAACGGCTGGGGACATATCACCCTGGAGCTCGACAAACATACCGATATCGACGCTGCTCGCTTTGAGGCATCCACCATTGTGCGGCAGACCTGGCCCAGCCTGCCCGACGGGCTGAGTTACCCCGTTCTTGAGATGCGCCGTCCCGACGAGAACGACTCCCGCCCGTTTATCAGTTACACACTGAATGCGGCTGCCACCCCTATCTTTATCCAACGCTTTGCCGAGGAGCAGATCAAACCCCGGCTGGCCAGTATCCCCGGCATCTACCGCGTAGATGTGAGCGGTGCCACACCGATGGAATGGCGCTTAGAATACGACAGCCGCCAGCTCACCGAGGTAGGCGTTTCCCTGAATGATATTCAACAGGCCATTTCGCAATACTATCAGAAAGAATTCTTAGGCATCGCCCTGACCGAAGGAACCGAATCGACGGAGGAATGGATACGCCTGGCATTGGTGCCCGAATACAGCGACAACGGATTTGATGCGACCCGCATCACCCTTACCACCAACACGGGCCAACTGATCCGCCTCGACCAGCTCGTAAAGGTGTCCCGTCAGGAAGAGGCGCCGCGCAGCTATTTCCGTATCAACGGGCTCAACTCGATCTACCTCTCGATCCGAGCCGATGAAATGGCCAATCAATTGGATCTGGCCAAGAAGGTAAAAGAGGAGATGGATCATATCCGCACCATCCTTCCGAGCGGCTATGAGGTGCATACCAGCTATGACGCCACAGAATATATCCAGAAAGAACTGGATAAGATATATCTCCGTTCCGGCCTGACCTTGCTGATCCTCTTGTTGTTTGTCTTATTGATCACGCGCAACTTCAAATACCTCTTATTGATTGCTATCAGCATAGCTGTCAATCTGGGCATAGCTGTTATCCTCTACTATCTTCTGAAGCTGGAGATACAGCTCTATTCACTGGCCGGTATCACGATCTCGCTCAGCCTGATCATCGACAACACCATTGTCATGACCGACCACATCCGCAACCGCCACGACCGGGGTGCTTTCCTGGCTATCCTGGCGGCTACGCTGACCACCATGGGGGCACTCTCGATGATCTTCTTCCTCGACGAACGATTGCGCTTGAACCTGCAGGATTTCGCAGCGGTCGTGATCATCAACCTGGGCGTTTCCCTACTTATTGCCCTCTTCCTCGTACCGGCCTTAATCGATAAGATGGGGCTTTTGCGGAAAAAGGAAAAAGCGAAGCAGCCCCGCCGGCGCTTTGCCCGTGTGCGACGTTTCCTGAAACGTTTCCCGGTCTACTTCACCCGTTATTACCAGGCACAGATACGTTTCCTGGTACGCCATCGCGTGATTGCCATCATCGCCATTATCCTATTGTTCGGATTGCCTGTCTTTATGCTGCCCGACAGGATCGAGCTCAATGATGCCAAGCGAAATAATATGTCACCCTTACAGATCTCTTTGGCAGAGAAATACAATACAATTGTTGCCAAAGAGACCTATAAAGAGAAGATCAAGCCGATCATCGAAAAAACATTGGGAGGCACGCTCCGCCTGTTTGTGCAGAAGGTGTACAACGGCAGTTATTTCACCCGTAGCGAAGAGGTCGTACTGACCATTACGGCATCGATGCCCAACGGAACTACGCTTGATCAGATGAATCATTTGGTCAAACAGATGGAGTCCTACCTGAGCACGCATAAAGAGATCCGCCAGTTCCAGACAAGCGTAAGCAGTCCCCGTCAGGCGCGCATTCAGGTCTATTTCACCCGCGAAAGTGAACGCACCGGGTTCCCTTATACGCTGAAGAGCCAGGTGACCAGCCGGGCAATCGAGCTGGGTGGCGGCAGTTGGGCTGTCTATGGATTACAGGATCAGGGATTCAGCAACGATGTGCGCGAGAGTGCCGGGAGTTACCGCATTGTGATGTACGGATACAATTACGACGAACTGTTTGAGTGGGGGGAAAAGCTGAAAGCAAAGCTGCTCGGCAACCGCCGTATCAAAGAGGTATTGATCAATTCGGAATTTTCCTGGTATAAAGACGATTACCAGGAGTTCTCTTTCAACCTGAACAAGGCCCGCATGGCGCAGGAGAACATCCTTCCGATCCAGCTTTTTGCCTCTATCCGCCCGGTGTTCGGCAAAGATATGGCAACGGGAAGCGTGATTGTAGATAACGAAACCGAACGGCTGAAGCTCAATTCGCGTCAATCCCAGGATTTCGATATCTGGAATATGCAATATATCCCCCAGCTTGTCAACGGGAAGTATTACAAATTGGCAGAGCTGGCCGAGGTCGAAAAAGGGCAAATGCCTCAGCAGGTAGCCAAGGTGAACCAGCAATACCGCCTTTGCCTGCAATACGAATATATCGGTGCCAGCAACCAGGGTATGCGTATTCAGGAGCGGACACTCGAA
Organism: Parabacteroides sp. PFB2-10; assembly: GCF_029893085.1. GTDB lineage: Bacteria > Bacteroidota > Bacteroidia > Bacteroidales > Tannerellaceae > QVMG01. The sequence goes on along the minus strand of NZ_JARXWI010000010.1, from coordinate 75,513 downwards.
GAGTTCAATGTCGATTTGCCTATGGGATACACAGCCGAGCGGGAAGGTAGCTCCTACTACTGGGGCAAAAAGGACAACAAGCAATACCTGCTTTTATTATTGATTATTGTGATCATCTTTTTTACGACGAGTATCCTTTTCAACTCCTTCAAACAACCACTGGCGGTTATCTTTGTGATTCCCATCTCTTATATCGGAGTGTTCCTCACCTTCTATTGGTTCAAACTCAATTTCGACCAGGGAGGGTTTGCCTCTTTCGTTTTGCTTTGCGGGATCACGGTGAATGCCAGCATCTACATTGTGAACGAATACAACCAGCTCCGTGAACGTCATCCGCTGATGTCGTCCCTCAGGCTCTATCTAAAGGCCTGGAACGCCAAGGTAACCCCGATCTTCCTGACGGTGGTCTCCACGGTTTTGGGTTTTATTCCCTTTATGGTAGGCACCACAAAAGAAGCCTTCTGGTTCCCCCTGGCTGCCGGAACCATCGGCGGACTGATCATGTCGGTCATTGCTATCTTCTTCTTCCTGCCCATCTTCTCGCTCAACAAAAAAGTAATAGGAGTGAAAGTAAAAAAGAACCGGAAAAAGAAGAAAGAAGAAGTAGTTCCGGAGGGTTAACAATCGAGACAGGGTGCCGGAATCCTGTGAACACCTTCCAGGCCGGATTTTTTCGCTGACCCGTTGTCTCTCTCGAAATGTTAAAATCGCGATTGTAAGCAAAACGGCCATTTTGCTTACAAATCCATACGTTAAAAAGTGTTTCTCCCGGGAGTTTGTCTCCAAAGTCCCGCTTTTTTGCGCGCAAAGTCGGTCGGAAATTACAAATCGTAAATTGGCGGTTTTGCCAAAAATGAGCGTTTTAATATTTGTTTACATTTTCATAGAACAACTAAATCATTACATAATAGGAGGCTTTAATGTAGTTCAAGCAAGCCTGGCTCTGTATTCAACTTTCACTATCTTTTCATAAGATAGGATGCATTTCGGTAATCTTCACTATCTTTGCACTTTAAAAGAAAAAGGGCTTATGGCATTTACAAATAATGTGATGATTGTGCGCCACGAACTGCTGGCGCAATTGGTCGAACTATGGAAAAATAATCTTTTACTAACCGGGATAGATCGTTTGCCTATCCAACTGACTCCCCGCAGAGCTAAAGTACAGGGACGCTGTTGTGTGCATAAGGAGCGTGCCGTGTGGAAATACAAAACCCTTCCGCTTTTGGGATTCGATATGACCGATGAGGAGGATGAACTGACGCCGCTTTCCGAATATGCCAAAAAAGCTTTGTTACGAGATGAAAACAAGAAAGAAAATCTATTGTGTGTGATCGACGAGGCCTGTTCGTCGTGTGTATCGGTCAATTATGAGGTGACGAATCTCTGCCGCGGCTGTGTGGCTCGCAGTTGTTCTTTCAACTGTCCGAAAGACTCGATTAGTTTCCAGAAAAACGGGCAGGCACAGATCGACCATGAAACCTGTATCAGCTGTGGTAAATGCCAGCAAAATTGTCCCTACCATGCGATTGTCTATATCCCGATTCCCTGCGAAGAGGTGTGCCCGGTCAAAGCCATCACGAAGGATGAATATGGGGTGGAACATATCGACGAATCGAAATGTATCTATTGCGGCAAATGTATCAATGCCTGTCCTTTCGGTGCTATCTTTGAGATATCCCAGGTGTTCGACATACTCCAGAGCCTGCGCAACAAAGAGCAGATGGTAGCCATCGTGGCTCCGGCTATCCTGGGGCAGTTCAGCGTGCCGGTCGAGAATGTGTATGGCGCTATTCGCGCGTTGGGATTTGCCGATATCGTAGAAGTGGCGCAGGGGGCGATGGAAACCACCCGTCATGAAGCGAAAGAGTTTGCGGAGAAGATGAAAGAGGGACAGCCTTTTATGACTACCAGCTGCTGTCCTTCCTACACCCAACTGGCCGACAAGCATATTCCCGACTTGAAGAAATACATCTCCGACACCCCTTCACCCATGTATTATACGGCGAAATTAGTCAAAGAGCAGTATCCCGACGCGAAGATTGTGTTTATCGGCCCGTGTGTCGCCAAGCGCAAAGAGGTGAAGATGAACGAGGATGTCGATTATTGCATGACTTTTGAGGAGATCGCTTCGGTATTGAAAGGCATGGATATCCGGGTGGAAGAGGTGGAAGGCCTTAGTCCGGCGGCGGTGGCCTCCCGCGAGGCGTATGGGTTTGCCCAGTCGGGCGGCGTGATCAATGCCGTGAAGTCCTATCTGCGCGACGATAGTGTCAATGCCGTACAGATTGCCAATCTGACCAAAAAGAATGTATCTTTACTGCGCGCCTATGCCAAAACGGGAAAAACGCCGGCGCAATTCATCGAAGTGATGGCCTGCGAAGGAGGTTGCGTGACCGGTCCTTGTACCTTTGCCGATAAGATGTCGGGGCAAAAGCAATTAGTGAAAGAATTGACCCGTTTATGAATGATATACAAATAAAACACTGTGGATTATGGACTCTTTGTTACCTTATGCTCTTTTATGTTTTACCTCTTTCTTTACCCTGACCAATCCCTTGGGCACCATGCCGGTTTTTCTGACAATGACCAGCGGCATGGACGAGCAGGAGCGGCAGCGGATTGTGAAGCGGGCTACGATTGCCTCTTTCATTACCCTGATGGTTTTCACCTTCTCGGGGCAGCTTTTGTTTAAATTCTTCGGGATCTCTACCGATGGTTTCCGCATTGCGGGCGGGATTATCATTTTCGCTATCGGCTACGATATGTTGCAGGCGAAGTACGCCAGTGCGAAGCTCAAGAAGGAGGAGATTAAGACCTATGTGAATGATATCTCCATTACACCGTTGGCTATCCCGATGATGTGCGGGCCGGGCGCGATTGCCCAGGGCATTATTCTGATGGAGGATGCCCATACGTATGCCATGAAGGGGACATTGATCGGGATGATTGCGGTGGTTTATTTCATCACCTACCTGATACTACGCGCCTCGACACGCTTAGTGAAGGTATTGGGCGAGACGGGCAACAACGTGATGATGCGCCTGATGGGGCTGATTCTGATGGTGATTGCCGTGGAATGTTTCGTCGGGGGGGCGCGGCCTATCTTGATTGATATATTGAGGCAAGCAGCGAATTAACCAACTCTTTCTCCATAAGGGTCTGACCTTTCATCGGGAAACTGTCGGCCACCGACAGGGCTTTCTCGCAACAGGCGGCCGCCTCTTCTTTGTTTTCATGGAGATAATAGGCTACGTATGCTTTGATGCGGTGGCCGCTCATATCGTTTTCTTTCTCTAACCGCTGTTTCACTATATCGTAAAACGCTTGCGCCTTCTCTGTTTCGCCTAACAGACAGTAGGCGCAGACAAACTCCATCTTCATCGGAATCTCGACGGCCGTAGGGATGGTGTCAATATGTTTCTCCATCAACCGACAGCAGTGGGTCACCTTCTCCTTGTCATCCCGGTCGAGGGCGTTGAACAGGTGGTAGATAATGCGGTAGATAAAGAACTGGTTGGGTTCGTTTTCCTCTTCCAATGGCTGGTTCAACAAAGCAATATCGCGGGGGCGCACGCCGACGACCATTTGTTGCATAACCGTATTCAGGAAGGTCATGTCTTTGGCCAATTCCTCTTTACGCAATATGCTGAAGATAATTTTGCCGTCGGTAGGGTTGTTTTGTACGATGCGTGGCAGTAGATTCGTTATGCCCAGGAGGATAGATATGATGCCGAAGATCCATAAAGCCACGGTCAGGTTGGCGTGCCAGGCCGGAAACAGGCAGGCGAGGAGTATGGTAATCGCTCCGGTCAGTATATTGGTTGTCACACCTCCCGCGTAATAGAGGATATGTTGGCTATCCTGCAGCTCTCCTTCGGGTGGCATCATCATGCAAAGGCCTGCGTATCCAACCGCCTTCTCGAATGCAAGTTTGTATTTCCCGTTCTCATATTTGTAACAAAGCGGCCCGAATTTGAGCATCAATAACTTGTATCCCGAGAGTTTTCCAAACAGGAAATGCCCGATCTCATGCAGTTGTATCGCCAGGATAAACGAGAGAAAAACCCAAACACCCAATAGGATGACGCCGATCCACCCCATTTCTTTCATGTTCGTAGCCACATAGATGCCGATAAAGGCACCGATTCCCATCGTTACAAGGAATAAAAGAATGTTTCTTATAATCCCTAAAGTTTTCTCTTTCATCAATAGTCGTTGTCGGTAAGGAACTGAATCATTCGCTCGATAGCCCGGCTACAGGCAGGGCAGAAGGGAGCATAATCGCGCATCATGCAATGGTCAACCGGGCGATAGATGCCTTTTGCCAGGTAGCCTCCACCTTCAAACACGCCCAGGCTGTTGCGGTGGGCATCGTCGAGTGGTGTCGGAATCGGCGTGCCAGCCGGCAAGATGTTTTTCCATTTATGGTCGAAATCGACCAAGGTGGTGATATTAGGCTCCCATGGCTCTATGTTCAGGGGATAGAAATCATCGCTATAAGCCACTTCCGACGAAAAATATTCGTCGGCCAGCCCGGCAAAACTATGTCCGAACTCATGCACAAACACGACAGCGGTACGCTCATTGTCGGCTGTTCCCATCGCGTAGAAGTTATACATCCCGCCACCACCGTAGGTATCGGTATTGACCAATATGAAGATTGCATCGCAGGGAACGTTCCATACCGCGTCGCGTATCGGCTTCATGTCCTGCGTGGTCAGGTAGCGATCGACGCCGAAGGTGTAATAACCTGAGTTGAGGGCGGTATTGCGAAACACCCCTTTTCCGCTGATATCCGTACCGGCCTCTTCCGAAACCAGGTGAACACCCCATACATTAAAGGCATCCCGGTGTTTGTCGAACGGCGGAGTCTGAAACAATGACTCGGTAAAACGGCGGGCATCGGCGGCAAATTTCTCCTGATCGGCAGCCGTATAACCTTCTGCCAGAAAGACCAGGTCGATCTTTTCGTGGGAGTCGCCTTTGTGTTGTATCTGGGTTATCCTGTTTTCATTCAGTGGACTGCGGTCGATAAAGATACTGGTTGGATCCACCTCTAAGCGAAGGAGCGGAGAAAAGAGGCTGGTAGCCCGGTTGCGCGCGGTGATTTCGACGGTGACAGGTGCTTTGGGATAGGGAATTTGCAATCCGTTGTTCCACGACTGCGTTTCCGTTTTGGCCTGATCTGTCGTCAGCCACTCTTCGAAAAGTGTATTGAAACCGCGGGAATAGATCAATGTTTCGGTGGCTTTATCATATACATTGATGTAGTATCCGCCATAGCCGAACTTATCGATTAGGTTGGTTTTCGGGCCTGCCCAGATGGGCTCTTCGCGAAGTTGCTGCAGGGCAGCCGCCTGAAACTCGCTATTGCCGCTCAGGGCGAAGTCGATACGCAGGCTTTTATCTTCAAAGTATTTCTCAAAAGAGGTTTGTGCCGATAGATTACAAAGGGAGGCGACGGTGCAGAATGCAATAAGGATAACTCTTTTCATGCGATTATTATTTGTGAATTGTGTAGCAGCAAAGATACATAAATCCTATTATCTTTGTCAAAACTATCGTTTAGAGTAAACCACTTTTGAATCAATTTAAAATTATTTATTATGAGAACAGTAAGTAAAGCATTGTGTGTTGCTTTTGTTGTAATGGGAACCATGAATCTGCAAGCGCAAGGATTCCCTAATCCGCAGGATATTCCTGCAGCCCAATCCATCTCTTCCAAAGTAATCCCCCTCGACCTTTCCGGCGAAGTGGATAAGAATCAACAGCCGACTGTAGAGGTGGAGGTCAAAAAGGATATTGTCTATGCGCATCGCGATGGGATGGATCTACACCTGTATGTTTACATTCCGAAGGATACCACCGATCCGCTTCCCTGTATTGTTTATGTGCCGGGATCGGCTTGGATGAAGCAGAATCTCGACATGGCAACGCCTAACCTCATACGGCTTGCTGCCCGGGGATATGTGGTGGCCAGTGTGGAGTATCGTCCTTCTTCCGTAGGTAAATTCCCGGCACAAGTGCAAGATGCCAAAAGTGCCATTCGTTTTATGCGCAAAAACGCCGCAACCTATCATGTGGATGTGGATAATGTGTTTGGCTGGGGCGACTCTTCAGGGGGACACACCTCGCTTTTCATGGGCTTTACGCAGAATCATCCGGAACTGGATACCGACCTTTACGGTGAATATTCAAACAAGGTGAATGCGGTTGTGAACTTCTTTGGGCCATCTGAACTGGTCAGAATACCGGAGTTCCAGACGATGAAGTTCCCCGGTGCCTCGCCCGAAGAACAGCTTATCGGAGCGAATATTGCCGAAAACCAAGATTTGGCGCGTAAGGCAAGCCCGATCTATTATGCAACGCCCGACGATGCTCCCGTGTTTATGGCGCATGGCGACCGCGACCCCCTTGTGCCTCTCCATCAGAGCGATTTAGTAGCTGAAGCATTAGACAAGGCCGGCATACCGTATGAATACTACTGTGTGCTTGGAGCAGGACATGGCGGCCGGGAGTTCTGGTCGGATACGATGTTGGATAAGATAGAGCTGTTTCTGAAAAGATATATGGTAGGAGAGCGGTAGGCTGTCAGCTTTGTTACTTAATTTCTTATTTTTTAAAGGAGGGGATGCGCTCGGACAAGCCCTCACGCTGGGCACGGCAACGTATTCACAACCATTTTCGATGTTTTCCTGTTCTTTAGATAGGTTATTTATTTATGAACAAAGAAAACAATAGATAGTTATGAAAACAATTTTACGATTTTTATTTCCGTTGAAACCGGACAACAAGGAGTATTCTCTCTTTTTATTAGTCTTTCGCATTTTATTTGGCGTCTTATTGATGACACATGGTATACAGAAATGGATGAACTTCTCGGAACTATCCCAGGTGTTTCCTGACCCGCTGGGGGTAGGCAGTCCGGTCTCGTTGGGGCTGGCGATCTTTGGGGAAGTGGCCTGCTCCATCGCGTTTATCCTGGGAGCGTTTTATAGATTGGCAGTGATCCCGATGCTATTCACCATGATGATTGCCTTTTTTGTGATCCATGGCGGCGACCCTTTCGCAGCGAAAGAACTGGCATTTGTCTATATGATCGTCTACGTGATCCTATTCATGGCCGGCCCGGGCAGATATGCCCTCGACAGGGTCATAGCCAAAGCCGTAGCCGGGAAGAAGTAGAATATACACCCTGAACCCTATAGATAAGTAAGAGTATCCCCTTCACAGCAAGAAAAGAGGCAGGTAGGTACACAATGTTGTAACTTAATTATGTATATTTGTTGTTCGATTTGAAAAAAGTACGCCGTATTTTGGAGTAAAGGATTATGAGGACAACCATTCTTATCATTATACTCTTCTTGTGTCTTCCTGTTTGGGGACTTGCGCAATCGGGGAAACTATTCTCTGCCGACCGTGAGTTGTCGAACAGCCTGATCTATGATATGCTACAAGACAAGAATGGTATTATCTGGATCGCTACGGAAGATGGACTGAACAGCTACGACGGAGCCAAATTCACAATCCACAAACAGGACAAAAACGACCCTTCCTCTCTGGGCAACAACTTTACCAGAGTCTTGTTTGAAGACAGCCGGGAGAACTATTTTGTAGGCCTCTTTCATGGCTTGCAACTATATGACTATGCAACGGATACCTTTACGGATATTCCTATGTATTTGAGTAGCGGGGAGATCGTAAAGCCACATATCACCTCTATTCTGGAAAGGAAAAACGGGGAGATCCTGATCAGTACCACCGGGCAGGGTATCTATACATTGGTCACTGGAGAAGGCGATCTATATGCAAAACAGGTCAACTGGGTGGCTCCCAGTATCTATATTACGACCTTATATGAAGATAAAAACGGGAACATCTGGGTCTCTACGGAAGATAAGGGGCTTTGCCGGCTGAGTGAAGGGAATAAGCTAACAAGCTATTTTAGGGATAACGACTTGGTATTGAATAATATCTCCTGCATCCGTGAAGACAGTGAGGGAAATCTATTGATCGGAAGCCTCTCGGATGGTCTCTTCTTATACGACGAAGAAAAGGATCTGTTCCGTCCTATCCCTTACAAAGGAGCACAAAAACTCTCGGTCAAAACAATCTATGTAGAGAATCCGAAAGAGATTTATATCGGAACGGATGGGCAGGGGCTGAAAGTTTACAAAGCCAAAGAGAAGAGAATAGTAGATAGCGGCTTTGACGTAACAATTGTTGATTTCGACAATTCCAAAATACACTCGATCCTGAAAGATAACTACGGCAATATGTGGATAGGAATTCACCAGAAGGGTGTTTTGTTGATTCCTGCCAAAACAAACAAATTCAATTACATTGGGCATAAATCCATTAAGAACAACATCATCGGGAACAGCAATATCACCGCCATCAGCCAGGACAACGACGGCTCTTTCTGGGTCGGCACAGACAATAGTGGCTTGTACCACATCACGCTCGATGGACAATTACTGAACCATTTCCCCTATACCGGAAAGGAAAATTCGATACCGCCCTCTATCATGTATCTTTTGGAAGACTCCAATCATGATCTTTGGCTCGCTTCCTATCTGCACGGAGTGGGTAAGGTGAATAAGAAAACAGGAGACTATCACTACCTGCCCGACTTTGTCGACGAAAACGGCAGTCCGATACAGCGGATTTACTGCCTGAACGAAGATGAAAACAAGAACCTTTGGATTGGAACGATCGGAGCTGGGCTGTACAGTCTGGATCTGCGTACGAACCGAATCACGAACCACAATCAGCCGAAAGCGACCGATCAGGAGGGAGAGGATAATTATTTAATCAATTATTGGGTGTCCGCCCTTTTGTTTTCCGAAGACAAACTGTATATAGGCACATTCAATGGCCTGGCATGCCTCGATCTGAAAACAAATAATTACACCTCGACCTTTGGTGACCATCGCCTGCTCCCGGAAATAGCCATTTACGACTTGTATGATGATGAGAACGGATTCATTTGGATCGGCACCTCTGAGGGATTGTTCTCTTACGACAAAACCATGGGCACGATCCGGGAATACACTACACATGAAGGTCTGCCCAACAATGTGATCTGTGCTATTACGGGCGATAAGGACAGTAATCTGTGGCTCAGCACCCACTATGGCCTCTCGCAATTCAGTCTGAACAATAAGAGTTTCATCAATTATTATGCCAACGACGGCCTGCAAGGCAATGAATTCTCAAAGCGGGCTGCCATTGCCGACCGGCAGGGACAACTCTTTTTCTGCGGCTTGAACGGTATCACCTACTTCAATCCCCGCGACATCATTTACGAAGAGAAAAAAATGGATATCCGCATCACCGATTTCTATATCAACGACACACCTGTGCGGAAAGGAACGAAATCGGGATCGCACACGGTGATTAATACCTCCGTTATGGATGCCTATCAATTCAATCTCTCCTACCGGGACAATTCGTTTAGTTTGGAGTTTTCTGTAATGGAATTCCATAACCCGGAACGGATCTCCTATATGTACAGCGTAAACCAGGAAAACTGGATGAGCCTTCATTCCGGAAACAACCGCATTACGTTCAGTAATCTCTCGCCGGGCAAATACAATTTCAGGATAATCGCAAAAGATTACAATTTTTTTTCAAATGAAAAAGTGATCACAGTTATCATCTCCCCTCCCTGGTACCAGACCTTGTGGGCGCGGATCGCGTATATTCTTATCGGCCTGTTTATGGTGTTTCTATTGGTTATGTATCTCAGACAACGTTATCGCTCGCGCCAAAATATATTGGAACACCAGCACGCAAAAGAGCTAAATGAAGCCAAACTCCAATTCTTTATTAATATTGCGCATGAGATCCGGACGCCCATATCACTGGTCATCAGCCCGTTGAAAAAACTAATAACAACAGATCCGGATGGTGAAAGGCAAAAAAGCTACCAGACAATTCAGCGTAATGCCGTGCGTATCCTAAATCTCATCAACCAACTGATGGACATCCGGAAGATCGACAAAGGGCTTATGACACTAAGGTTTCAGGAGGTGGAGATCATTTCTTTTATCTATGACCTCTATTCCTATTTTGAATACCCGGCGAAGGTGAAGAATATCCGGTTCGAACTTCAAACAGAGTTGAAAGAACTTCCGGTCTGGGTCGACCCGAAGAACTTCGATAAAATCATCATGAATATCCTCTCTAATGCGTTCAAATATACCCCTGATGGCGGTGAAATCACCATTTATCTGAGAACGATCGAGGCCGCCCGCGAATTGAATGATTACGAGGGATACCTGGAAGTGGCCATTTCCGACACGGGTGTTGGCATTAAAGAAGAGGATAAAGAGCGTATTTTCGATCGTTTTTACCAGATACACAACAACTATAATACAACCAATGTAAGCACAGGGGTCGGCCTACACCTGACCCGTTCCTTAGTAGAGCTTCACCATGGTTATATATGGGTGGAAGACCATGCACCGGAAGGTTCCAGCTTTATCCTGCGTATCCCGTTAGGCAACAGCCATCTGCATCCGGATGACATAGAGGATAATCCGGAAATGTCGCAAAACAAATATCACCTCTTCGACAGCCTGTCGGTTCCATCGATTCAGGAAGAGAGCGTCAAAATGAAATCGAAATCAAAGCGCCGTGTCATGGTAGTCGACGACGACGACGAGATCCGCCAATATATATGCCAGGAGTTGGGTGACGACTTCCACATGGAGGAATATCCGAATGGTAAGGAAGCCTTGAACGCCATCCTGAAGAAGGCGCCCGATTTGATTATCAGCGACGTGATGATGCCGGAGATGGACGGGATCACCCTGTGCCGGAAGATCAAGCAGAATATCAATATCAACCATATCCCTGTGATACTCCTGACGGCCAAATCAAACGAGGAAGACAACCTGGAAGGATTAAATATCGGCGCTGACGCCTTTATTCCCAAACCATTCAATATCGATATCCTGCGTAGTACGGTAGAGAATATCATCTGGAACCGCGACATTCTCCGCAACACATTCAAAGGCAATCAGCAACAGGAAGACAAGGTGCGTAAGATCACGATTAAGTCGGCCGACGAGAAGCTGATGGAGCGGGTGATGAAGGTGATCAACGACAATATGTCGAATCCGGAATTAAGCGTAGAGATGATTGCAGACCGCGTCGGGATCAGCCGGGTTCACCTGCATCGCAAACTGAAAGAATTGACCAACCAGACCACACGCGACCTGATTCGCAACATTCGTCTGAAGCAGGCAGCCGACCTGTTGGCCAACAAAAGTCTTTCTATTTCGGAGGTATCGGAGGCTACCGGTTTTACCAACCTGAGCTATTTCTCCAACGCCTTTAAGGAATTATACGGCATGTCGCCCAGCGCCTACATGGAACAGCATGGTCGTTAGGCAAAGTAGTTTCAAAAAAAATCTCTCCCCCGACTCTCTCCTCACCTATCTTTGATTATAAACGCAAGACTCCAGTGACTGTTAATAAAAATAGACAGGAACATTTTTTAGGCTTATTTATTATATGAAATAAATGATGGCTATGTTTTTCAATTACTTTTGCGCCTACGATCATTTCGTATCTATTATTCAACACACTATTTATTCAGATGAAAAAGAAATTGATGACTTTGTTACTTGCACTATGCTGTGCCACATCTTTGTTTGCCCAGCCCGCAAGCGTGTCGTCCTTTACGGTAAAAGGACAGGTGATTGACTCGCTTTCCAATGAAAGTGTACCCTATGCGACCATGAAATTTGCCTTAGCTGCTTCTCCCCAGCAAGCAGTGAAAATGTTGGCAACCGATGATGACGGGAAGTTCGAGGCTATCCTGAATGCGCCGGGCGATTATGTGGTAACTATCCAGTTTGTCGGGAAACTACCGGCAGAGAAGAAGTTTACGCTCACAGCCAATGACAAGACAAAGAATCTGGGCATCGTCTATATGGCGGAGAATACCCAACAATTGGAACAGGTGACCGTAACAGCTCAGAAACCGTTGGTGAGGGTCGATATCGACAAGCTCACCTATAGCTTGGAGGAAGACCCGGAGTCGAAGGTAAACAACACATTGGAAATGCTACGGAAGGTGCCGATGGTGACTGTCGATGGGGAAGATAAGATCCAACTGAAAGGTTCAAGCAACTTTAAGATTTACATGAACGGTAAGCCTTCCAATATGCTGTCAAGCAATAATGCGTCGGATGTATTGAAAAGTATGCCGGCGAGTTCGGTGAAAGACATTGAGGTGATTACCGATCCGGGTGCGAAGTATGACGCAGAGGGCATTGGGGGTGTGATCAATATCATTACCCACAAGACCAGCTCGATGCAGGGTGTAATGGGGACGGTGAATGCAAACGTGGGCAGTTTCGGCAGTTATGGCGTCGGAGGTAATCTAACGACAAAGATCGGCAAGCTGGGCATAACCGGTTATTATAATTTCAACGAACAGCGTCGTCCCTGGGGAGAGGTTGAGTCGACGCGCGAAAACATTGGACCGCTCACCAGCCTGACTACCCAAAAAGGACGAAGCAAGAGCCATGGTCCTTTCCAATACGGAACATTGGAGATAAGCTATGAGATCGATTCGCTGAATTTGTTGAGTGTTGGAGGGAATATTTATCGGGGAGATTTTAAAAGTATTTCCGAATACGATGTGCTTTCAAAGAGCAATATGGACTTTTATAACTACAGCTATTTGCGCAAAACAGATTCCGATATGGATTATGGATCGATCGATGTCAATGTCGACTTCCAGCATTCGACACATAAAAAGGATGAGTTACTAACATTTTCTTATCGATTTAGTAACCAACCCGACAACTCCGAATCGTATTCTCACCTCTATGATATGGTTAATTTTTATGATTCCATCGCCTATCCGAAATGGAGTAAAAACGACGCGCATACGAATGAACATACGGCGCAAATCGACTATACCACGCCCACCGGAAAGAATCAGACACTCGAAGCCGGGTTAAAATACATCATGCGTGAAAATAATAGTGAAAGTTTTGAACGCATCTTCCGGGGTGATGCTGTCGGTTGGGTAGATACAATCCGTCCTATGCGCGACTTGAATCACCTTCAACATATCTACTCCGGATATTTCTCGTATGCCTGGCGATTGAAGAATTTTGGTTTCAAAGCGGGAGTTCGTGCCGAAGGAACATCGTTGAATGTGAAGTATCCCGATTCGCCTGAAGCGAATTTCAAGAATAACTATTTTGACGTTGTTCCCAATGCCACAGTCTCTTATATGATAGACATGACACAGCAGTTGCGTTTTGGCTATAATATGCGTATTTATCGTCCGGGGATCTGGTATCTTAACCCCTATGTAAACAATATAGACCCACAGAATATATCATATGGGAACCCGAATTTGAATTCGGAAAAGAGCCATGGCTTCAACCTGAATTATAGTATGTTCAGACAGAAATTCAACCTTAACGCAAGTGTGAATTACAGTTTCGTGAACAATTCCATCGAGCGTGTCACTTTTGTAGACGAGTCGACGGGGGTTAATGTGTCGACATATGAGAATATTGGCAAGAGCCAGAGTTTGGGTCTATTCCTGTATGGGCGTTGGAGTCCGTTGAAATGGTTCAATGTTTCGCTGAACGGAGGTGCCAGCTATGCCAATCTGGATGGTGGTAATACGGGCTATGCCAATAAGGGATGGGGCGGACAGGCCTTTGGTTATATGCAATTTATACTGCCTAAAGACTTCAATATCGGCTTGAATGCGGGAGCTTTTTTCCCACCGGTTCAGTTGCAGAGTAAAACAGACCCCTACTCTTTCAGCAGCATTTCGATCAATAAATCTTTCTTAAACAAGAACTTAACAGTCTCGCTCTCATGTCAAAATCCACTTCAAAAGAATATGACCATGAAGAGTTCCATGACAGGCACCCAGTTCAACCAGGAAAGTATCAACCGTATTCCGATGCGTGAAGTCAGACTGCGTGTTTCCTATCGCTTTGGAACACTTAAGGAACAAGTGAAGAAGGTGCGCCGCGGTATCAGTAACGACGATACAAAAGCCGGCGGAAGCGGTAGCGGAAGCACCGGTGGATCGGTAGAAGGACAGGTACAGTAAGAGGGAGAAAGGAAAAAGGAGAAGGGAGAAAGGGAGAAGGTATAACTGCCCTTTCTCCTTTCTCCCTTCTCCTTTTTTCTCAATAGTTTATACCTTCTTCGCCCGGAAAGGTGCTTTGATTACCTGTGCTTTCAGGTTGCGGTTGCGCACCTGGATAAAGAATTCCGTACCTACTTTGGTATATTCCGGTTTAACATACCCCATACCGATTCCCTTTTTCAGGAAAGGAGACATGGTGCCTGAGGTTACTTCACCGATCACGTTGCCTTCCGCATCAACGATTTCATACCCGTGACGGGGTATGCCTTTGTCGATCATCTCGAACGCGCAAAGCTTGCGGGTAACGCCCTCTTTCTTCTGGCGTTCCAATTCGGCGCGGTTGATAAAGTCTTTGCCTTCTACAAATTTGGTGATCCAGCCTAAGCCCGCTTCAATGGGTGAAGTGGTGTCGCTGAGGTCGTTGCCATAGAGGCAGAAACCAGCTTCCAGGCGCAAAGTGTCGCGGGCACCCAAACCAACCGGTTTGATGCCTTCCGGTTTGCCGGCTTCGAAGATGGCATTCCAGATCGTCATCGCGTCGCTCGGATAGAAATAGAGTTCAAAACCACCCGCTCCGGTATATCCGGTGTTGGAAATGATCACATTCGGACATCCGGCAAATTCACCTGTCACGAATGAGTAGTAAGGAATAGCCGACAGATCAATCGGTGTAAGGCGTTGCAGAATGACTGTTGCCTTCGGTCCCTGGATGGCCAATTGGCCAATGTTGTCGGAAGAGTTTTCAAGTTCGGCTCCTACCGTGTTGTGGCTAACACACCAGTCCCAGTCTTTCTGCAGGTTGCCGGCATTGACTACCAACAGATACTTCTCCGGATCGTAGCAATACACCAAGAGGTCGTCGACAATACCACCCGTTTCGTTCGGGAAACAGGCATATTGTATCCTACCCGGTTCCAGGGCTGCTACGTCGTTGGAGGTTATTTTCTGCAAAAAGGCCAGGGCATTCGGACCTTTCACCCAGAACTCGCCCATGTGGGATACGTCGAACACGCCGGCGCCTTCTACCACCGTCATGTGTTCGTCAATGATACCGGTATATTCAATAGGCATATTGAAACCGGCAAACTCGTGCATCTTAGCACCTAATGCGATATGCACATCGGTAAATGGAGTCGTTTTCATACAGATGTTTTTTGTTTATTATTGTTGAGCCAGTAGCTCGATTATTTTCTGAATTGTTTGTCTGCTCTTATCCAGTGAAGGAACCGGCAGGTATTCGTAGCGCCCGTGGAAGTTATGCCCACCGGCAAAGATATTCGGGCAGGGAAGTCCCATGAAAGAAAGACGCGCTCCATCGGTTCCTCCGCGGATCGGCTTCACAATCGGCTTTACACCCACTGCTGTCATCGCATCGAAAGCCAGGTCGATGATATGCTGTTGCGGAGCAACGATCTCTTTCATATTATAGTATTGATCGCGCATTTCCAAAGCAGTGCTACCAGGACACTTTTCATTCATCCGGCTGACCAATTGCCGTATGTTCTCTTTCTTCTTTTCAAAGAGGGCACGATCGTGGTCGCGGATAATATAAGAGAGGCTGGCCTCTTCCACCGATCCCGACATAGCAGTCAGGTGATAGAACCCTTCGTATCCACTGGTCGTTCCCGGACGTTCGGTCGCCGGCAGCCAGGAGGCAAACTCAGTTGCCAACAGCGAGGCGTTGATCATCTTATCTTTAGCCGTTCCGGGATGCACATTCAATCCTTTAAAGGTTATTTTAGCAGCGGCGGCGTTGAAGTTTTCATACTCCAGTTCCCCGATCTGCCCACCATCTATCGTATAGGCCCAGGCACAGCCAAACTTCTCCACATCGAAATGATCGGCGCCTTGGCCAATCTCTTCGTCGGGCGTGAAGGCGATGCGTATCTTGCCATGTGTCACTTCCGGATGAGTCAGAAAATAATCCATAGCGGAAACGATGGCCGCAATGCCCGCTTTATCGTCGGCACCCAATAGGGTTTGTCCGTTTGTTACGATGATATCCTGGCCGATATAGTCCGACATCTCCGGGAACATCTTCGGAGAAAGCACCACACCGTCGGCTTCCGAGAGGATAATATCGCCTCCTTCGTAGGCTACGATGCGGGGTTGCACATGCGCACCCGACATATCAGGGCTGGTATCCATGTGTGCAATAAAACCTATTGTCGGGATTTCTTTATCGGTATTGGCCGGCAGAGTGGCCATCAGGTAACCATTCTCATCGAGTGTTACCTCTTCCAACCCCAGGGCCTCAAGCTCTTTGGCCAGGGCTTCGGCAAACACCTTCTGCCCGGGTGTGCTGGGTGTTGTTCCTGTCTCTTCATTGGATTCCGTATCGTAAGAGACGTAGTTTAGAAAGCGTTTAACAGTAGTCATAGATGTAAGATAAATTGATAATGGATAATGGATAATTGATACGACATCCTTCATTATCAATCATCCATTATCAATTATCCATTAATTAAAAATAGCTGCTTCCATCGTAGCAATGCGTGCAAACACACTCTCTGGGCAATCCGATGGAGGCGATTAAGTCTTCAATTGTATTAAACTTCAATGTTGTAATATTGAGTTTCCGGCGTATGCAATCGATCATGGTATGATATTGCTCCGACCCTGTCGTGGCATACTTATCCAGATCTTTGGAGGCATCTCCTTCGAGTTCCTGAATGATACGACGTGCGATCAGCTCCATCGACGATTTGGATGCCGTGAAACCGAGGAACGGACAAGAATGAAGGATCGGCGGACAGCCCAGGCGCATATGCACCTCTTTGGCACCGTATCCGTACAGGATATTCACATTGTCGCGCAACTGGGTACCACGCACGATGGAGTCGTCACAGAAGATAACCCGCTTGTTGCGCAGGAGTTCCCGGTTGGGTATCAGCTTCATCTTTGCCACCAGGTCGCGTACCGACTGGTTGGCGGGTGTAAAGCTACGTGGCCAGGTCGGCGTGTATTTGATAATGGCGCGGCGGTAAGGGATTCCTTTGCCTTCGGCATAACCCAATCCCATGCCAATGCCGGAATCGGGGATAGCGGCCACATAGTCGGCCTCGACATCGTCCTTTTTGGCCATCGCCATACCGCTGGCATAACGAGCCGCATCAACGTTGATCCCTTCATAATCGGATACCGGATAGCCATAATAGACCCAAAGGAAAGAGCAAACCTGCATCTTCTTATTGGGTGCTCTCAGTTGTGTCATCGAATCGGCGGTCAATAACACCGCTTCACCCGGTCCTACGTTGTATTCCAGCTCGAAGTTCAGATTCGGGAAGCTACAAGGCTCGCTCGACGCGGCATAGGCTCCCTCTTTTCGCCCGATCAATACAGGGGTGCGTCCGTATTTGTCGCGGACGGCAATCAGCCCGTGTTCGGTCAGTATCAACATCGAACAGGATCCTTTGATCTTTTTCTGTACGATCTCGATCCCTTCGGTAAAAGATTTTCCCTGGGAGACCAAAAGAGCGATCAGTTCTGTCTGGTTGGTTTGTCCAGAACTAAGTTCGGTGAAATGGGCGCCTTTATCGAGCAACTCTTTTTCCAGTTCATCCAGGTTGTTCACCCGCGCAACGGTTACGATAGCAAACTTCCCCAGATGGGAGTTGACGAATATCGGTTGCGGATCCGTATCACTGATGATCCCTATGCCTGAGTTTCCTTTGAATTTATCCAGGTCTGCCTCGAAACGGGTACGGAAATAGGAATTTTCCAGATTATGGATTGAACGTCTGAAGATGCCTTCATGAAGCGTTGCCATCCCCCCTCGCCGGGTACCTAAATGTGAGTTGTAATCTGTGCCATAGAAGAGATCGGTAGCACAAGCCGATTTTGATATAGTTCCAAAAAAACCACCCATTGTGTCTTTGTTGTTAAGCTATTATTATTCCGGACACAAAGGTAAGAGTTTATTTTCAGATACGAGGAGTCTTTCGATAGATTACGCGCGGAGATATTCCATTCATTTCAAAAACAGCTCAGCTATACGGAGAATTCTATCGTCGATGGGCATCGACAGTACTGTCGAAGCGCATGGACAGTTCTGTCGATGGGCATGGACAGTACTGTCGATGCCCATCGACGATAGAAAACTCCCCGAATTGTTACATATTCATCCATTTACAAAACAGAACTTTCAGGCAGGTTTGAAACAAATTTCTATATTTGCCTTAATTTATGTATTAAAATCACTACAGAAAAAATCAATTGACACATGAAGAGACAGAGCTTATTAATCTTGACCATGCTACTATACGTAGTATGCGGTTTTGCACAAAAGAACATCCGTACGAAAGAAAATTTTGACTTCGACTGGAAATTTATTCTGAACGAAGACAACCCGAAATATGCCGAACCTCAATGTGCCGATGCTAACTGGCAAAATGTGCAACTTCCGCATGACTGGAGCATTGAACTGAATTTCGAACAGTCGGTCGGTGGCTCTGCGGCTTTTCTTCCGGGAGGGATTGGTTGGTATCGCAAAACGTTTCAGGTGCCCAATGCGCAGAAAGGGGAAAATATATCCATTCTGTTCGACGGGATTTTCCATCAAAGCGATGTCTACATCAACGGACACCACCTGGGACATCGTCCTTACGGGTTTTGCAGCATAGAATACGACCTGACTCCCTATCTGAAATTCAACGAGGAGAATGTCATTGCCGTACGCGTCGACAGAACCGGTGGCAGTGCCCGTTGGTATGCCGGTTCGGGCATCTATCGCCACGCCTGGCTTCAGATGGTCAGCCCTGTACATATTCCCACCTACGGCACCTACGTAACCACTCCGACGGTCGAACCCAGCCAGGCAGAGGTCAAGGTGGTGACTACGGTAAATAACAATAGCCAGCGGGAGGAGACCATCACCGTGTCGCAACGCATCCTCAACGCCGCCGGCAAAGAGATGGCCAAGAGCAACCGCGAAAAGGCAACGCTCAACGCCCAGGCGTCGGTCGACGTCGAACAGTCATTTTCGATAACAAATCCCCAGTTGTGGTCGGTCGATGAGCCGGTAATGTACACCATGGAAACCACTGTGCGCGCAGGCAATAAAGTGGTGGATGTCTACACCACGCCATTTGGTATCCGCACCATCCGATTCGATAAGGAGAAAGGATTCTTCCTCAACGACAAACACATGAAATTGAAAGGATTGTGTCTGCATCAGGATGCCGGAAGCATGGGAGCCGCCGTGCCCGACCGTGCCGACGAACGCCGTTTGGAGATATTGAAGGAGTATGGCTGTAATGCTATTCGTACGGCACACAACCAGTTTACACCTGAGTTTCTCGATATGTGCGACCGGATGGGATTTGTCGTGATTGCCGAAGCTTTCGACAAGTGGAAATCGGGCTATTACGAAAAGTTTTTCGATGCGTGGTGGGAACGTGACCTGGAGAATATGCTGCTTCGCGACCGCAACCATCCCTCGATTATCCTTTGGAGCATCGGCAACGAGGTGCAGGAGGCCTGGGATGAAGACCAGACGGATGCTGTTGCCCGTGCGAAGATGTTACAAGATTTTGTACACCGGATGGAACCGACACGCCCCGTCACCATGGCGGCGCAAAACAACCACCGCGTGGAAATCGCCGGCGTGACCGACGTGATAGGCTACAACTACCTCGAAGCACGCATGGTGAGCGAGAAGCAGAAATATCCCGAACGGATCGTCCTGGTGTCGGAAGAGCTCCCCTATTTCAGCGGGGAAGAGGGCAATATCCGCAGCTATACGCCGATCAATCCTTGGAATACGGTGGCAGCACACGACTTTATCGCCGGAGGATTCATCTGGTCGGGAGTCGATTATCTCGGTGAAGCGAGCTGGCCGAGCAAAGGATGGCCCAACGGGTTGTTCGATATCTGTATGAACGAAAAACCACGCGCCGCCTACCACCGTGCCATGTGGAACGAGACCCCGCTGGTGAGTATCGCGGTAGTCGACGCCTCCCTCGACATCGACCATGGGCGCGACCTTTGGCAATGGCCTAAGATGGCGTCGCATTGGAACTTCCCCAACAGCTATATCGGACAGATGATGGAGGTGCGCACCATCACCAATTGCGAACGGGTGGAAATGTTCTACAACGACCGGTCAATGGGCGTATTGAAAACAGCCGACTTCACCAATAATACGATCGTATGGCATCTGCCCTACCAACCCGGCAAGCTCGAGGCGAAAGGATTCAACGGCAACCAGGAGGTGGCTACCTATACGCTTGTTACCACCAAAGGAACCCATAAAGCCGTATTGACCCCCGACGTCACCACGATCAAAGCCGACGGGCAAGACCTGTCGCATATCATGATCCACCTGGAGGATGAAAACGGAAACTTAGTACAAACCGACAACCGCAAACTGACTGTAACGGTCGAAGGTGAAGGCCGCTTCCGGGCACTCGACAGTGGCGAACTGCGTCGCGAAGGCAAATTTGGCGGCAACACACGGAATACCTATTTCGGCAAAGCCCTTGTCGTAGTGCAATCGACCCGCAAACCGGGAAGAATCAAGGTAAACGTAGCAGTGGAAGGAATCGCAACTCCCTATACAGTAGAGATAGAAAGCAAGTGAGGTGTTCGCCTCTTTGAAATAGAAAACCCCGGGAATCCAAGAGATTCCCGGGGTTTTTATGGTTTTATACGGTTGCGTTTACTGTTTATTCGGCAACAAGCGTAACGCGGTATGTTTTCAGTACACCGTTGTAATTGTATTGCACAACAGCCGTTCCGAAAGGGGTATCAGCCTGGGTCACTACCACCTTAACCGACGGATCGCTCGCAGTTGCAGTCACCATCGTACGTCTTCTGGGTGAAGGAGCACCGGTAGTTGCCGGCACTTTATAGAACGCTTCATACAGATCGTAACCTGTAATACCGTTTACATTGGTTGAACGTACCGGCGTATTAGGCAATTCTATTTCTTGTCCGTTA
The DNA here is from genome assembly GCF_029893085.1 of Parabacteroides sp. PFB2-10. Classification (GTDB taxonomy): domain Bacteria; phylum Bacteroidota; class Bacteroidia; order Bacteroidales; family Tannerellaceae; genus QVMG01. Next base: position 54,428 of record NZ_JARXWI010000010.1, on the reverse strand, counting down.
ACTGAAATGCTTACCGTAGGAGGAACAGGACGAACGATTGGCTTCGAATCCGAGCTGAATCCAAGACCCATCAGGTCGAAAAGTTCGTTAGAACTACCACCTTCAGCCACCAAGAAAATAGCATGCTTGCCATCCAATTTATCCACAAAATTGGCCACATCAATCGTGAATTGGGTTGGCTCTTGTGCAGCATTGGCAGGAACTACTATCTCACCTATCTTTTTGCCTTTCCAAGGTGCGTTTTTCCAAGGACCATCCAACCAAACGTTTATTTTGAAAGTCTCGTTTGTTTTCGGCGTAAGGAAAAGGTTGAACGCGGTATTATTACCCGGTTTGGTTCCTTCAAAAGGTTTCAATCCCTTCTGGGCTTTGTCTAATCCACCGAAACCGAAGTATTTATACCCGATGATATGTCCGTTCTTTACATTCGCAATAGGCATATGGTTGTCCCATATATCCCATGAATCTTGCTGAATACCTATATCCGACAGGTAGCAAGCGTATCCGGCAGAGTAATATTGATAAGGATCCAATCCGTAGAGATGGAAACCTTCCGAGGTTACTTCGGCTCCGGTATATTCGTTGCCTTTCTTGTCTTTCGCTGTCCATTTGTTGTCTTTCGCATACGGATCGTAAGCACGGATCGTCACCTTACCACCTTCAGCCACCGGTTTCTCATCCCAATCGATGATGACGGGTGCTACCATGGGCTGACGGGCATTACCGAATCCTCTCGGCGGACGGTGATAGAAGGCATACCATTGGTCGTTAATCAACTCGATACTACCATGTGTGTTATGACCGGGACCTGTGGTCACCAACGAAGAACCATCTTGATTCACCACCGGTGCGCGGGAATCAACCAATACGCCACCACTTTTCCAGGGACCCAGCGGGGTATCGCCATAAGCATAACGCAAGGCAGAGTTGGTGCTGCTCAAGCCATAATCAGGCCCTGAGTAACCGCTGTAAATCGTTACATATTTGTTTCCAACCTTACGGATAGAAGAGGCTTCGAAGAAGTTGAAACGTCCAAGATCTTCTCCCGGATAGATATGCGGATAGGTCGTTCCTTCCGGATCACGAAGTACACCGTAACGGGTACTGGAAGGCATGAAATAAGGAACAATCTGGGTGCCGGGACGTACGGAATACATCGTATTCTGATCCAATTGAGCTGCCAGCGAACGTTGGAATCCCCAGAAACCATACGCTCTGAATCCAATATTATAATCGGGATCGTTCGGATCGGTTACATACTCAATGTAGATCGAGGGGTCGAATCCCAGAATACTTCCTTCAACCACGCCCGATCCGTCTTCTGTCATATTGATCGGTGTGAAAGGACCATCCGGGCGACTACCTTTCGCCACCATCGGTTCACGTCCTCGTCCCCGGCTATGCGGATAGAGATAATATTCTTTTGTACCGTCTTTACGTCTTACTTCAACCAGGTCGGGAGCATACATCACATCCCATTGTCCTTCTATCGGGTAGGTAAAGATAGGCCCTTCGTCGCGCCAACTCGACAAATCCTCTACGGGTGCCGACCAAGCACGAATATCCGGACCACAATAACTTCCGAAACGCACATCGTGCGATCCGATAATATAGGCGCGGTATTTGCCTGGATTGTCAGGATCTTCAAAAACACGTGGTTCTCCATCCGGCACGTGCTCCCACAACGGCAGATAGGGGTTCCCCGCTCCGTGGTGCACAAATTTATTACTCTTCGGCAGGTTGCCTTGTCCTTTCGATTCTGCTATGGAAAACAGAAACAATGCGGCAAACAATAGCATCATTTGCCCCTTTTTACACACAAAATTAATATTCATAATGGTTTTACTATAAATAAATTAATATCGACGCCTAAATTACTAATCTATTTTGATTTGGCAATGCGTAAAGCCTCGGTTGTTACATAATATTTGGCAATCATATTGGGTACTTCCCAATCCGGTAGCTTCCCATCTATCAGATAGTGCAGATAGCGCTCGGTTACCTCGCCGAAATGGGCTTCATGCCCGACGGAGTAAGATTCCGGGATATTCACCTTCCATCCGCCGGCTACTTCTTCCACGGAAATACCGGGATAGGTGGGTAACAGGCTGTTGATCACCTTGTCCAGGTCGGTTTTCAGATTATTGTTAGTATCATTTGCCGCTTCCACATAGAGCGTAGGTTTATAGTCCTGCTCTGCTCCCTGGCGGATAACCAGGTTGGCTTTCGTGCCGCGCATAATAGAGAAATGGGTATCTCCGATGCCGGGAGGCGCCTCGAAGTTCCAGATCACAGAGATCTTGGCATACAAGCCTTTCAGTTTGTAGAGGATATCGCCATTGGAGTAGACATGCAATACGCCGTCTTTCACATCTTTCTGCAAATAATCGGGGTAGGAATCCATCTGTGTCACCTGCTTAAACTGCGCCGGATCGACCGTCGTAGCCCAACGGTTCGCGTCAAATATCTCCACATCTTTCGTATAGTCGATGATCTCTTCCGGGAAACAGCCCCATTGGATGAGGTCAACTAAGTGGGTGGTCACATCCACAATGCCGTCGCCCTCCTGCTCTACATCGAAGAACCAGGCCGGACGAAGCAGATGCGCTCCGGATACGAGCTTCGAGAAATGGTGTACACTCTCTTTCACGACTGCCGGACTCTCCGGAGTTCCCGGCACAAACTCCCCGAACAGGCCGGGAATATGCGCCAATTCACGCTGCAATATGGAGGTGATCTCATAACGCTCCGTCATGATATCATAGAGCAACAGGCCGTTTTTCTCCGCCGTTTCGAAGCAGGATTTCAGCAATTGGAAGTTTTCCGGATTGATAGCCATCGGTTTATCAGCCAATACATGAATGCCATTGTCCAGCGCAGTCTTAATATATTCGGTCTTTTTCCGGTTATTTCCGGCTACGACCATCACATTTCCCTTTTTCTCCGCAATCATCCGTTGCAGATAGTTATCGCCTGTATAGACAATCTCGTTCCAGGAGGTCGGCTCATCCGCACGGGTATTGTATCCCTTGATCTTCTCCAGGTGTTGAACCACCTCGTCGCCCTCAGGCGCATACACATAGACATCTTTGTTTACCTGCGGATAGGATGTCTTCTGAACCAGGGCGGCATGGAAATGACCGGGAGCCAGGGTAAGGAGTTTCACCTCACCCGGAGCCCCGGTAAATGCGCCTGATTCCTCTTTTTTCTGGTTACATGACATCATAAGTGCCATGGTCATTAGAAACATCAGCGTCTTCTTCATTTATCTCTTTTTTCGTATGGATCCTGTTTATTTGATTGTAACCTTCACCGGCTTAGCAAAATCCTGCCAGATGGCTTCGGCTTTTTCCGGTGTGATGCTGCCGTCGAACATAAACATCCGGTAGCGCAACCGGTAGCTCTCGCCTGCCTTCAGTTCCCAATCGACATTCTTGGTCGGAGCAAAGTTAATGAACGCATCCCCGCGTCCGCCATTAGCATTCTGATCCCATATGCGCAACGGCTCAGGGAAGTTCTGGTTCTCCGGATAGCCCATAAAGAGAATGCCCGAAGGGCCTTTGGGACTCATGCCGGTGACATAGATCCAGCGGGCATTTGTGCCGTCGATCTCCGGGCGGCTTTTGCCTTCGGAGGTCATCATCACCACGTTCTCGTTGGTCCAGTCGGCCGTAGCGCGCCAGCCAAAACCGGCATAACGGTAGGCTTTCAATAACACCGGCAGCTCAGTGGCCGGAATCAGATCGGACACAAAATCCCAGAGATAACCCGGCTGTCCTGTGTTCCACACGCGCATATCGATGAATTCATCCATGATATTGATCCTCTTTTTAGGGGTGATCTTCACGATCGACTCGATCGTATTGATCACCTGTTCCTTCTGTGGCTGGAAGATCAGATGCTGATGTCCTACGACGATATCGGCAAACAGGTCGCCGGTGCGGGTGGTATACAGCGAATCAAAAAGAACAGTTCCTTTTTTGTCGCCGATATTCCATAAATCATAGATCGCCCCGTCGTACTCTACCATGGTCCACGGATTCCAAATCCCGTAATGGTGCATATGGTCTGCCGCGTTGATATTCGTTAATACGTTACCCGCCGGCGACCAGGCCGGATGGATATAACCGTTGCGGCTGAAGACCGGATCGGCTCCGTGGGGCAATCGCGCCATCGCCACATTGTATTGCAACACCTTCTGCCCGTTCTGGGTCAGGATAAGGTTGCGCATGCGGTCACGCGTGATATTCATCACCGGATCCTTTTCGGCTTGTGCATTCTGCGTTTCAATGATGTATTCGCGGGTATCGTTTGCCGCCAGGGCACCGTCGATACGCCAATAAAGCGTCGTGCCGTCTATATCGCATTGCTCCAACTGGCTCAGGCAAACCGATTTGTCGGCCGCATTTATGACAACGATCTCTTTGCCTTCCGGCACCTCATACCCCGATAGATCCAGCGATGCAATGGTGTTGTTGCGTTCAACACCTGCGGCATCTACCGTTACCCGCATCCTTTTCAATGGCTTGGCCCAGCTGCTTGGCATAAACAGGCCCAAACTTAGGGCAATCAATAATACTCTTGTTATATATTTCATTTTGTCAACCTTCTAAATTAAATTTGATACGGAGCACGTTGCGGGCGGGAGATCATCGCGTTGGCTTCATCATCGTTGAGGAAGCATTCGTTGCGCGGATCCCAATAGAGTTTACGTTTCAGGTGCATGGCTATCTGCTGCAACAGACAAGCCGAGCAGGAGCGGTGTGCCACCTCGGCCGGAGCGATGGTCGGTTTGCGCGTACGCATGCAATCGATCCAGTTGCGTGTGTGGTTTTCCGATTCATACAGATGCACATCGTCGTCGGTCAGTTCGCGCAAGATCTTCGGATCGGAAGCGCTTAACGGCCCTCTCTCCTGACCGCCTGAATCCACTTTGATCGGATCGCTGTCGGTCACTCTTTCGCCACCGCGGGAGGTGAATATCCAACCCTCTTCTCCAATAAACAAAATGCCGTTCGGTTTGGTCGGACCCTCTTCCATGCCTTTCACCACCACGCCATTGGCATAGAGCATCTGCGACTGATACGGCCCGTGTACATTCCAAAGCCCCGATCCTTCGGCCGGGAATACCGTACTCGCTTCGATCTCTATCGGACCGGAATATTCCATATCCATCGCCCAATGGGCAATATCAAAGTGGTGCGATCCCCATCCGGTGATCATGCCGGCACCGAACTGTTCGCAACGAAGCCATCCCGGACGCGAGAATACCGGTTTGCCATTGACGGCCTGCGGATGCACACGGTCGATTGTATAAGGCACATAGGGAGTAGATCCCAGCCAGGCATCGTAATTGAAATAATCAGGGATAGGCATCGGTGTCGGATCGCCACCCGGCGGATCGCCCGGCAAGCGCACCTCGACGGTTTTCAGTTTCCCGATCCGTCCGCTACGCACCAGTTCACAGGCGCGGCGGAAGTGGCGGTTGGAGCGCTGCTGACTGCCGATCTGGAAGATCCGTCCGGTGGCGTTCATCGCGTTACTCATCTGGCGTCCTTCCCATATCGTGAGCGAAGCGGGTTTTTCCAGATACATATCCTTCCCGGCGTACGCTGCATCGATAGCCAGGCGGGCATGCTGGTGGTCGGGCGTGGCAATCAATACCCCGTCGATCTCTTTGTCTAAGAGAAGTTCCTGATAATCTTCAAACATTTTCACACCCTTATGCGGGGTCTGCAAGAATCGTTCGGTGGTCGTTTCCGTAAACTCTTTGGCATCTGCCATACGGATCCTGTCCAGGTCGCAAACAGCCGTGATACGCACATCAGCCATCCGTATAACCCCCGTCATATCACCACGTCCCTGACGACCGACACCGATCACGCCGATATTGATGCGATTGGAAGGCGCATTGGGACCGAAGACCGACGCTTTCACAATCGTGGGAGCCGTAAACGCCCCTGCGGTCAATAAAATACTTCGTTTTAAGAATTCTCGCTTGTTCATGATATTTTTATTTAAAAACACAAATCACTAGTATTGACAAATATAACCATTCCAACCTGTTTGTCGCCAAAGAATAACTATTATCTATTTACTACCATGGCGTGCAAAAGGGCTATGTTGTTAATTTACGGATTAAAAAATGTTAAAACTCCCCATTTCCGTCAATGACCCCAACTTACGATTTGAAATTTTCGCAGGACTTTGCGCGCAAAAAAGCGGGACTTTGGAGACAAACTCCCGGGAGAAACACTTTTTAACGTATGGAATTGTAAGCAAAACGGGCGTTTTGCTTACAATCCATATTTTAACATTTTGGGATTTTGTGTGGTGCGAAATTACTCCTCCACAGGAATAAACTTAACCACATTGACGGAATGCGCCGGGAATGCCACTCTAAATGCTCCGGAAACCGTTCCTATTTCTAACGTTTGGGGGGTAATCGGCTCATCATAATTAAAATTCTCCACATGAGGAGCATTACTATAATAATTTTGATCACCCTGATTCTTAACCGATGTATCGGTTGAGGTGAGATATTCCATTGTTACCCGATACATTCTACTCTCATCTCCATTCACATGAATCATGGTTTCTTTCGTTGCATTCTCCGAATTCACCACTTTCACATAAAGGATTCCCGTGTTTGTGTCAATAGTCGACGATGTATAGACTGAATTGTCTTCTGTGTCACCTTTATAAAAAGGAGAGATTTCAAATGCTCTATTTCCCACATTATTGGCAAACAAGGACATATAGTAGTAATTGGTGGTACGCCAAAGACCTCGATTATCAAACCAGATGAGATTTGAGTTCCATTTGTTGAAGCCTTTCTTACAGAAAAGAGGGGCGTATGCCGCCATCACAACCATATCTGAGTTACGTTCTAATCCGGTAAAAAATGCCGCCTCGGCCAACGTTGACACATAGGCATTATTTGTTCCATTATTGGCGAACTCGCCCACAAATACACGTGTTGGGTTTTTCCGGTCATAGGTTTTATTTTGGTCTCCACGCACCTGGTCAGCATCATAGCGATGCGTATTGTTGTAAAACCATTCATCCCTCGAATAATAATGTTCGTCAACAATACTTTCCGGATATTTCTCATCAATAATAGCATAATTGGTATTGAATTCTTTACCGGAATGGCGGGCGCCGGAAGTTGTTATAACGTTTATCTCCGGATATTTTTCTTTTACGGCTTTATAGATTATATCAAATCGTTCCCAAAACGCTTCACCACTGTTTTCGTTGCCTATGGCAAGATATTCCAGATTAAATGGCGCAGGATGCCCTTGAGCTACACGCACTGCTCCCCATTTGGTAGTAGCATCTCCGTTACAAAATTCAATCAAATCCAGTGCATCTTGTACATAAATCGCATGAAACCGTTGGCGATCTTCTGCTGTATTGAGCGGGGCAACGTATGAGTGACCTGCGAATTGGCATGTAACCCCGTTGTTTAGTACCGGGAGCGGTTTGGCACCAAGCTCCTCAGCCATCAGGAAATATTCATAGAAACCGATGTGTTGGGATGTCCATGTACCCCAATGATTCCTAAATCCAATCCTTTCTTCTATCGGGCCTATGGAATTTTTCCAGAAAACCTGCCCCCAGTAGTTTGGTCCTTCCGAAGCACAACCACCAGGGAAACGCATAAATGTTGGCTTTAGCCCTTCCAAGGCTTCCAATAAGTCTTTTCGCAAATGTCCGGCATCACCATTATGCCATAATTCGGAGGCCTCCGGAACAAGAGTAACAAAATCAAGATAGAACGTTCCGGCTTTCTTAGCCATAATGACTAAGCGACAGTCTTCGCTTCGTTCAGCGGTCAGGGTGCCGATAAATTGTTCCCACTCATTTGTTAACCCTTTGAAAGATAAAATGTTTGAATTGCGTTGTCCGTCAGCATTTTCAAGATATACCTGGATCGTGCCTCTATATTTTTTACCTTGTAAATAGAGCCCCAAATCATACTTCATGCCTGCTACTATCGGCAAAGAGGGAGTTTGTGTGTTTACTGAATAATAATGTCCTTCTTTTTCTGGTCCATAAGGGGTAACTCCATATCCATTGGCTGCCAAGCCAAACCCATCACCCGGTTTCTTAATATCAAACCGGATGCAGTATTGTTTGTATTTCAATTCATCATCGTATGAATCGCTTTCATCAAAATCATAGTATTTGGTATGGGAAACCAAGGGCTTATCATCAACAGGCACAGCTGTACCTTTCGATCCATTTTTTTCTATAACTGTCCATCCGAAAATGTCCGACGGAGATACAGAAAATTCTTTCTGTGGAGCACCGGGAACGTTGTACATTTGGAACGAATTATTCTGAATCAACTGCGCACATATGCCACCATCATTTGCCTGATTGATATCTTCATAAAAGATACAATTCAGCGTGGGGCTAATGTGTATGCCCAATTTATTCACATTTAATTCAACATGATAGGGTGTAATAACAGGCATATTCTGGCATTCCAACATTTGAATAGCATATCGTTTGCCAAGTTCACGGAATCCTTCAAGATTGAAATGGAAAGGATCATTAACGCCTTTACATCCTTTGGAAGAAATAATATAAGCATTTGGAAGAACCTCAGGCAGATGAACCAGGATATTCGTATTGAAACCTGCACAGGCACCGCCCTCTTCTGCGCTTTTAAGTTCGCCAGCCAACGTATAAAATTCAGCAGGATTGAGATGTAAATCTTCTACCAGATTATCATGAATCTTCTTGACTTTATGACACCATTCGGGATCAGTGGAATTTGATTCGCCCTGATGAATGAGAAGTCCTTTGATTACTCCTTCTTTTTGGGCTATTTTTGCCATATCTACCAAGCGTTGATAGGGATTTCCATCGTATTGTTTACAGATATTCTGCATCCATGTTTCGGCACTATCCAAATAATCCTTATAGGTGTCTTTCCCCCAAAGTTCTATTTTTGCTCCGGCAACAGATACATTAATTACTCCAACCCGGTATTCTTCCGGAAGATTGGCAACCATAGTCCGGCCAAAGAAATCGACCGGTCCCATCCTGTTTTCGCCTCGGTTGAGTGGCGGATTGGCGGCATACCAATTGCCCTTTGTACGTTGCAACTGAGGCATATCAACAGCGGAAAGCATTTGAAATCTTGGATCAACAGGCGCACTGTCTTGCTCTTCCGGCCGGGCACCTGCTTCCATATTAGATTGCCCTATACAGAGATAAATAAAGAAATTAGGGTCTGGTTTCTGCTCTTGCCCAAATGTATTTATTACGATAGAAAATAACAGAATGGGTATGAGGAAATAGATCAGTTTTCTCATCATTTTTATATTTAAAACTTATGGAGGGAAACGAATTATAGGGTAACTAATAAGCAAAAATCTGTAAGGACTTATATATGAATAACCCCGGGTTGACATCCGGGGCTATTTACATATAAATCCTTGCGGAGTATGGCTAAGTAGTTACATTACAAGATCTTCTTATAATGGAAGAAGTCGATATCAACATAGCCGCCGGGCGATTTCGTAGCGTAATTAAAGATGCCAAAGCGGTTACCCATAAAATGCTTTAAGTTGAAGACCATCTTGAATTCTGTTCCCAATTTAGTCCAATCTTTATTGTTCAGGCTATAATAGAAATTAGCCTTATCCGCTCCTTTATTGAAATCGCAATCCAGGCGGAGATAAACAACATCCTTAAGCAGTTCGACTCTTTCTTTCTCGGTATTACGGTCGGTCATGACAAGGTATTTTTTCCCGCCTTCCATGTTGACCGATATAATACCCGGATCTGCACAGTAGGCACTCAATCCGGCGACATCCCCGTCTTTCATTTTCGATACATCCATCGACACGATGCCTTGGCATGCCGGTCCTTCGGTGCGTTGCGACAACATATTGCGTGCTTCGAAAATGGTTTCTACTACCTTACCGGTCTTCAGACGCATATATCCTTTGCGTTCGGTCAACGACCATAATGAGTTGTCAGGGTTATGGTTCCACTGCCAGTTGAGCGCCAGTTTGCTGGATTTGAACTCATCGCTGATCACCAGCGGCGTTTCCGGTTGTCCCAAGACAGGACGTTTCATCTCTAACGGCACTTTTCCTTCGGCATCACCCAAAATCGGCCAGCCATCTTCCCAACGGCAAGGCATCAACACCGGCACACGCCCTACAGCTCCTCTATCCTGAAACAGGAATCCGTACCAGTCGCCCGCTTCGGTATCAACAATACAGCCTTGTGCTACACCGGCACCTTTACGGTCCATATCGTTGGAAAGGATCACCTTATGTTCATAAGGTCCTTCAATCTTGTCGGAGCGGAAAGCGAGCTGCGTACGAATGCCACCTCCCGGCCACCAAATCAGGAACATATAGTATTTGCCGTTATATTTGCAGAGGTGTGTTCCTTCTAAGAGTCCTTTGAGGTTACGTTCGTTTCCATTGATCACTTCCACGTTGATTCCATCCTCTTTCACACCCGATAAATCGCTTTTCAATTCGCGCATGCGGATACTTCCATTTCCTCCGGCGATATAGACCTTGCCATCGTCGTCGAATAATAGAGAGGTATCGTGGAATCGTTGGTTGAGATCCATCACTTTCTCCCATTTTCCGGCTGGGTCGACAGCGCTATAGATATAGGTTTTCTGCGGACGGTTGGTCGCAAAGAAGATATAAAATTTCCCGTTATGGTGACGGATCGCAGAAGCCCATTGTCCTTGTCCATATACATTGCCTCCTTCCAGGTCGTATGCCGGGCTGTCTTTGATTTCAGGCACCACATAGCTGATGATCTCCCAATTGACCAAGTCTTTGGATTTCATGATTGGCACGCCGGGCATCAGGTGCATGGTCGTGCTGACCATATAGAAATCACTTCCTACCCGTATAACATCCATATCAGGCGCATCGGAGAAAATTACAGGATTCGTAAATGTGTCTTTTACCAAAGCTTGTTTTCCTTTACATCCGCCCATAATGAGCAGAACCAAAAGTAATAGTGTGCAACTCTTTTTCATTTCATTTATTCTTTTTTAAATTATACAACATATCTCATGTTAACCTATGATTGTCATCTCTCATATTCCTTTCGTCACAAAGATATCTTTCTTTCAATATCCACCACATATCATTTGCTACAAAAGTCTTTCCGTATGTTACATTTGGCAGGGAGAATAACAAAAAAAACCAAGAAATTCAACTGCAAGAGTAGGAACTTACGCCTTTCTCTTGACAGTTGAATCTTGAAATAGAATGGATCACTAAACAATCTTCCTGGGATTTTTATCTTCGGCTTTGTCTGTTACAGACGCCTCAACTTAATATTCCTAAAAGATACTTCATCCTGATGATCCTGAAGCAAAATGTGCCCTTTTCCTACAGTTCCAAATACAGGAGACGCAGCCTTAAATTTACTTCCTTCAACAGCTTTGACATAGGTTTTACTTTTGAGGTCGTAGCCAAGCACCTTTTTCCCATTCAGGTAATGGGAAACCTTGGAGCCTTTCACCACAATGCGCCCCTGGTTCCATTCTCCCGTTGGCTTCAGGTTCTTTTTACCCGCCGGTATCACATCATAGAGAGAAGCTGTTTTACGGTTTCCGTTAACACCTGCTTTTGCATCCGGATGAAACTCGTCATCCAGCACCTGATACTCATTCCCTAACCAACCGCCCTTCTCATACATTGTGAAAAGATATTTCACTCCGCTGTTGGCAGCTTTTGTCAGTTTGAATTCAAAATATAGATCAAAATTGGAATAGGTCTCCTGCGTGATGATGTCTCCTCCTCTTTGAGGTTTTCCTTTGTTCACAGTCAGGACTCCCTCTTCCACGGTCCAGCCTTTTTCCGGAGGGGTCGATTTCCCGACCGATTGCCATCCTTCCAGGTTCTTACCGTTGAATAGTAAGATCCACCCTTGTTTCTGCTCCTTTTCACTTAGCCTGTTTAGAGCTGTTTGTGCATGTCCTTGGGTGAGGCAAAAGAGCAAACAGGTAATCCATAAAACAGATGATTTCATATTTCCAACAGATTAGTAACCATAATTTTGTGGATTGGGATCGGCTGGATCCAGTCTGTCGATATGCTTCTGCGGGATCGGTCGAAAACGATGGAAGGGCTTGATATTAGGCTCTGCGTAATAGTTACGCTCTTTCACCATCTTGACAAAGAAGTCGGCACCATTACGCACCAAATTTTCAAAGCGGTGTAATTCCCCTTCTGTTTCTCTTCCGCTCTCATCGGCGAAGAATACCAATCGTTGCTGGTCGTTCATGGCTGAGATAAAAGCGCCGTTTACCTTCATATCCTCCACGGTTGATTTGGTGAAGTCGGCGGGGTTACCACCATCGAACAGATAGAAATGGGTGTATTTTTCTTCTCCCTCTTTCCAGGCGGCCCGTTCACGAATGATATTCAACGCTGCAGCCGATCCATCATAGTCACCCTTCATTGCCAACGCTTCGGCCAATAGGATATAGGTTTCTCCCAGACGGTAACAGAAATAATCTCTGAAGCCTGCCTGGTAGTCGGCTGATCCCCGACGGCTATCTAAGTATTTAATCAGCGTGGGGAAGGTATTGGTGATGCCATCCCGGTTGCCCCGATTCCCTAAGTTGGTGCGGGTAATCGATGGCATCGGGATATACCAGAAGGGAGACATAGCACGTGAGAGAGCCAGTTTTTCCGACGTGGTACCGTTTGTGAAGCGCTTGTCTATGTTCTCCACAGAGAAGACAACAGCCGTATCTCCTTTCTCATAACGCTGTGTCCCTTCCTCTTTACCGATGTTAGCCGGGTTGAAGCTGCCGGCAGCGTTTTCGAAAGAAATCCAGGTGGTATTAGGTACCTGATTGGCATAATAGACCCATACGTGGGATTTGTACAGACGTGAGTCGATGAGTTTACCGGCTTTTCCTTCTGCATAGTATTGCGGGCCATACAGACCATCCTCAGCATACAGATAGGGAGTAGGCGAGGTTCTTCTCCAGGGACGCCCTGTAATCAGGTTTCTGCCGATCCCCATACTGGTACCCAGCGAAACATTCTCAGTTCCTTTACCGTTGACCGTGACCATCGGCATACCCTCTACCTGGGATGTAAACATCATATGCAGCCAGTTACCTCCGCTGTTGGTAGCCGATGGCGCCTGGTTGTTATAGAAATGATCTGTAGAGAATTGGATGCTGAAGAGCACTTCCGGTCCGGCATAATCACCAGGAGTTGGACCTCCTGTTTTGGGATCGAAGCGCCAAAGGTCAGCAAAGTTCTCGGCAAGCGCATGGTTGCTGCCGCTACCTGCTCCTGTTCCGAAATTACAAACGGCACTGGCATACTGGATTGCTTTGTCCAAGTCGCCATCCGAGCCACCGCGATCTTCATTCATATTGCTGTCGGACTGACTGGATACATACTTAAATCCGCAATAACGGAACAGATGTGCTTTTGTCAGGAGATGTCCGGCTGCTCCTTTACTGGCGCGGCCATAGTCATTTGTTACATTTCCGTTGGCATCGGCCCAAGGAAGCAGTTCCCACGCTTTTGTGGCGTCACTGACGATCTGATCCCATATATCCTTTTGGGGAGCGCGGGCAAAGTCGAACTTCGGCTCATCCACCGGTTCTAATATGAGCGGACAAGAGCCATAATGAACAGCCAGTACATAATAGTAGTAAGCGCGTAAGAACAATAATTCTCCTTCACGTATGTTTTTGAGCGATTCTGCCATGGTGTTGTTGGCATAAAGGTATTTCAACCCGAGATTGGCTCGGGCGACCCCATTATAACAATCGGTCCAAAAAGAGGAGAATGTTTCGTTGGAAGGATTCATGGCCGATGTGTAGAGGCCAAAGTCCGTTGATCCATCTCCGCCGATCGTATACAGGTCAGTTCCGATCTCCTGGAAAGCAATACCTGAAGGGGTATTGGATGTGGAGAACATACCGCGTCCGTTCTGGTAACAAGCGACAACTAATGTTTCCAACCCCTCAGTCGTTTCATAATAGGTATAGTCTGTATTGTATCCTTTTTCATCCAGAAAATCGGAACAAGAACCCATGAAAAGCGCTATAATGCCGGTGAAGGCGATATGTTTGATATGATTTTTCATATTCTTCCGTTTTTTATACTGTTAAAATGTTAAATTTAATCCGAGCATGTAGTTCTTTGTCGTCGTCGGATCTCCATAAGCATTGTGCTTGTTGGCATAGTTACGGGTTGCTTTTACCGAACCCTCCGGGTCGTTGTTAGGATAGTTGGTTAGCGTAAAGGGATTTTGTAACTGCACATAAAAGCGGGCTCTCGATATGCCTAAAAAGTTGTTTACACTTTCCGGAAGCGTATATCCGAAGGTGATGTCAGAGATCCGTACAAAGTTTCCGCTGTTATACCAATAGGCTTCCCGGTGGGGCTGATCGGCATCTCCTTTCGTCGGTTTGCGAATATTTGTCTGGGTATTTTTAGGTGTCCAGTAGCTGCCATAGCGGGTATTCATACGTCCATCATGTCCATATCCCGGATCACTGTAAACCGTATGCCCAAACATGCCATACATAAAGATATACAGATCAAAATCTTTATAGTTAAGCGTATTACCCATCCCGGCTGTCCATTTAGGCATCTTTTGTCCTCTGATCTGACGGTCCTTATCATCTATCTTATAGTCGTCATTCAGATCGACAAAACGCAGGTCGCCCGGTTTGTAACTCAGTCCGTTTTTATTAAACTCACTCATCTCATCCATGTCCTCCTTGGAATAACCCCAAACAGATTCGGTGTTGACATAATCGTAGTAGGTGTCTACCGGATAGCCGACAAACCACATATTGGCCACATCTTCTTCCAGACCGGAAGCCAGCTTGACGATTTTCTCTTTGTTGGTAGCAAACTGCAGGTTCGTTGTCCATTTAAAATCTTTGGTATGGAAGTTTACTGTTTCAAGACTTACTTCCAAGCCTCTGTTTTGTGTCTCTCCTACGTTCTGTACAATACTGCTGAAACCGGATGCTTCCGGAAGAACACGAGGCATCAACAGGTCATAGGTATTCTGCTGATAGACATCGATAGTTCCCGACAGACGTCCTTTGAACAGACCAAAATCGATCCCGAGATTGTATTGTCCGGTGGTTTCCCAGGTCAGGGTGTTATTGGAAAGTGAATTGGGTGCATAACCTACGACACCTTGTTCTCCCCAGGTATAACGGCTGCTGACGATTTTCCCGATCGTCTGATAAGGGCTTACGGCGGAGTTCCCTGTTTTCCCGTAACCGGCACGCAATTTCAGGTTATTGATGAATTGTATGCTCTCCTTAAAGAATGGTTCGTCGGAAACACGCCATGCCAAGGATGCGGAGGGGAATGCAACCCATTTATGACCTTCTGCCAGGCGGGAAGAACCGTCGTAACGCAGAGAGGCTGTAAGCATATAGCGGTTATCTTTGAATCCATAGATAGCACGTCCCATCCAAGACATCATGGTCCATTGCGTATACCCGCTGCTTACCGACTGCTCGGTAGCTGTTCCCATGCTGTAATACAACTGTGATTCGATGGGCAAACCCAGCGCTTCGCCGGAGAAAGGTTCTTGTATAAACCGTTGACTCGACTGTACAGCGGTGAGATTCAGATCATGCTCGCCCCATTTCTTGGAGTAACTTAAGATGTTTTCAAATGTCCAACCCCTTTCAAAGGCAAGACTCTGACTGGCCAATGCATCCCCATGTTTCTGTTGGGTAGATTCGGAAGCATTGAATGATTGCGCCTGTCCACTATAGTAGTTGGTACCGAAGTTGGCACGGTAAGAAAGTCCGTTGTTCAATTTTATCTGCGCATACAACGTCGCGTCAATCTGGTTTCTCTTCGTCTTACCCTTATTCCCTGTGAAATCATAAAAAGGATTCCACAACATACCCTCACCGGTTGGATGAACCACTAAACCTAAGGCAGGATCACCTACTTGCGTCACGTCGCCGCCAACGCCATACTCACCACTTCCGCCGGGTGAATAATACGGAGTCCCTAACGGATTCCAGTTTCCACCGACACCTGTTCCATTGTAAAACTCCCAGTAAGCGAAATTACTGGTGGCCCCCACGGTGATGTATTTTCCGACCTGCTGATCTAAATTCATACGTAGGGTATATCTTGTCCGGAAAGAACGGGGTGTTAAACCCTCATTGTCCATGAATGACCCGGAAATGAAAAGTTTAGTAGTCTTTGTTCCGGAACGCACACTGATGCTATGATTTTGAGAGATAGACTGATCACGAAAGCCCGCTCCCTGCCAGTCGAATCCGCGCAGATTGGCCGGATTGTAGCTACCGCCCTCCCATGCCTGACGCACTGATTCCAATACATAACCGGAGAGGTCACGCGAAGCGATATATTCCAATTGCTGATCATACTCCCAACTAGGTGACTCGGAAGGATAAACGGCAGTCGGGTCAATGCTGTATCCACCTACTCCGTCATAGATATATTTGCGGTCAGCTTCCCGCAGGTATTCCAGATATTCCTCCGGATTGCGTACCCTCCGGTAGTTATCTCTTTTTCCTATAGACAGATAACCGCTGTATTCCACACTTACCTTGCCCTCTTCTCCCTTTTTGGTCGTCACTAAGATAACACCGTTTGCCCCACGCGAACCATAGATGGCGGTAGCAGAGGCATCTTTCAAGACCTCCATGGAGGCTACGTCGGCGGGGTTTATTGTGCTGACCCCACTGGAAGATGGTATTCCGTCGATTACAAAGAGCGGGTCATTCGATGCACTAATAGAACGATTCCCACGAATACGAATCATCGGGTCACTATTCAGCCCGGCTCCTGCTACCATCACGCCTGCCGCTTTACCGCGCAAAGCCTCTTGTATGGTGGTAGGTGCTGTCGCCATCAGTTTTTCAGAACTTACCTGCGTGATAGCACCGGTCAGGTCGCGCTTCTTTTGAACACCATACCCAATGACAACCACCTCTTCCAACGTTTCGCTATCTTCCAGAAGCGTAATGTTATAGTTGTTCTGTCCTAACGGTAACCCCTGTGTCTTATAACCAATATAGGATATGACTAAGGTACCGCTTTGCGGCGCTTCAAAAGAGAATTCACCGTTTACATCAGTAATGCTGCCAATAGCTAATCCTTTTACCTGAACATTCGCTCCGATGACTGGTTCACCCGCTACGTCTATTATCGTACCGCGAATCGTTCTGTTTTGTGCAAAGGCTTGTATGCTGAGAAGGCAAAAAAGTAAAAGCAATAATCCGGGGAACAGAGATTTCCGATTGTATCGAAAGAAACCTCCTTGTATATTTCTTTTGTTCATTATTAGATAATTAATTCATTATTAATATTAATACTCTCCATGTAATTTTTAAATTTTTGATGGTGTTTTCATAATTGTTCTTTAAGATTTCTCATAGGCAATTTCTTTAATGTTAGACTTTTTGTTTTCAGATACATTCCTTATTTGCTCTCCGATGTGTTGTGCAGAAGCGGTGGAATGCCAAAATAACTGGGGTATTTGTTATCCGGATTTACTATAATATTCTCCAGCACTATTTCCGGATCAACCATATATACTTTTAACGTATGTATGCCTGGGGTTTTCACTTCCACTTCCACATCTAACCAGCGCAGATTGTCGAACACTTCGTTCCGGCGATGCTGGCCTGTGCCGATAAAGGCAATCTCTTTATTCGGTTTAGGGAGTGGTTGCAATACGTTTGACATGGACAGATTTTGAGGTGTGTACTCTCCAAAAGTGTCTATCAATCCCTTGCGGGCGTCTATCGTTTGAGGTGCTTCCTTGTCTAAAGCGACAGCTATTCTTAATCCCCGTTCGGGGTAAACATCCTGCGTCGGAAGTATACCAAGGCAAACAATCGATTTTCCTGCTTCAGGAAAGAAAACAGTATATTCCAATGCTGGTGCATCCTCTATGGTCGCACTTGAAGCCGTCACCGGAGAAATACCCATACATGCTTCGCTCCGCCCTAAGTCGGGCAATTCGATCCATTGGGCATTCTTCCCGGCAATGTTGGCATTATATTTATTTGCCGGAATAGAAAACTCGCCTGTCAGGCTGCCGAAATAATGTCCGGATATACGGGGAAGTGGTTGCTTGACCGCCTGAACCTTAACAGATGTTTTGTTTTTCCCCTGTTTGATCTCAACAAACCCTTCGGATGTTCCATCAGGGAGTAAATCCCAATCCACCCAAACTTGCAGGCGTTCTTCCTTTTCGACATGCCCCTTTTGTTTATTTAATTTGATCCAAGGTTGTTTTGTTTTCGCACTGAATTCAAACGAACCGGTTCCACGATTAAAAATATCGATATAATATCGTTGGTTTTTCAATACATCAAACAGAGGTAACTCCGCCTGCTCGGTTGCGCCAGGCCACGCCAAGGCAGAGCCTTCTACGGCTATCCCCATATTGGGTCGGTCTAATGGAGCTACCTCGATCAGTTCCGGTAACACATTCTTTTCAGGCATAAACCAATTGACGTAGCCGATATGGATATCCGACATCATGTTTTTCCATTTCCCTCCCGACAACTGATCGTTATAATAGGTGCTCAACTGATTATCGACTTCAAAAAGAGCCCGGGCGCGCGCCGCGTAATCATTCGCGCTTATGCGTCCTTGTGTCGCATACAGATTGTTTTTTGCGGCAGCCAAATACATTTCTCCCACACCGGCGGATGCTTTTGCCGGATAAAGTACCAACTGATAATAAGCGTCTTGCATTTCAGGGGCTATTTTAGGAGCAAGCGCTTCCGCCCGGCTTGCTACATCACGCCAGAGCTCTATCACCCGGTCTGCTTCCAGATGATTCACCACACTGAAAATACTCGTGGCTTGTGCCTCTGGCTTTCGCCAAAGATTATACTTGCTATATTTTGAGACGATATCTGCTATTTCTTCCGCATAGGTTTCACCAAACAGCCTGGTTGCCCAGTCTACGGTATAAGCCCATGTTCTGTCGGCCGGTATGGCATCCGGGTTCCAGGCATAACGCATAATGAAATCGATCGGCAGCTCTTTCGGTTTCAGGTCACCTACATTTATCACCCACAATTTGTCAATCCCTGTTTGATAAGCCAGGTGAAACTGTTCCCGCAACTTGGGAATGGTCGTCGTATTTATCCAGCGATCATTCCACGGCCCGCCATTCATATCAATATGATAATACAGCCCCAACCCTCCTTTTCTTTCCCTCTCTTTCGGGGGAGCTATGCGGCGTATATAACCCCAGTTATTATCACACAAAAGCAGCATCACATCATCGGGCACGGTAAATCCGGCGTCGTAATAGCGCTGTACCTCGGTGAAAATAGCCCAAAGCTGAGGAACTTCTTCCGGATCTTTTTCATATACCTTCTGTATGATCTGGCGCTGTCCCTCTACTACTTTTTGCAATGTCTTCATGTTTTCTTCATCGCTGCCATCGCCCATCGCCACGTCACCATCTCCCCGCATCCCAATAGTTATCAGGTTATCATAGTTTTTGTTTCTTTCCAGCCCTTCAAAGAAAAACTGATCCAGCTTTTCTTTGTTGACAGAATAATCCCAAGGACCCACCTCTTTGCGGCGTTTGGTATATTCTTGATGGGCACGCATCATCGGCTCATGATGGGAAGTACCCATGACAATGCCATATTCGTCGGCCAAAACAGGATTCATCGGATCATCCTCATTAAATGCTTTTCCCCACATGGCAGGCCAGAGGTAGTTAGCTTTAAGACGCAATAACAACTCGAAAATATGCACGTACATTTTAGAATTAACACCTCCGAATTGTGCCTTTGACCATCCGCCAAACGAAGGTTCTTCATCATTGATAAAGAGGCCTCTGTACTTCACCTTGGGTGACTCCTGCAAGTACCGGCCGGCTCGTACATACAATGTATTGCTCTTTTTGGGCGGAACATCTGCCCAAAAATACCAGGGAGAAACACCGATTTTTTCAGAGATGTCGTAAATACCATAAATAGTGCCTCGCTTATCACTTCCGGCAACAACTAAATGATCCCCGACAGTCTGTATCAGAAACGATTCCCATTGTCCCTCGATTTCGCTGACGTCAATTTTTCCCTCTTCAATCAAACGGTCGATGATCCGGCTCTTCCCAATCGTCCCTACTAAGACTGATCTTCTTATTACTTCTGTGCTTTCAATCACTTCACCCACTTTCCCGGAGACCTTTCGGATGTCATCTCCCAAGTCTTTGGCGGCTCGGATCACCCCTTTCCATTCTTGCGGATCCACATAGATCGAAGCTACGTGTCCCTCAGCAACGAGCGGAAAAGCATTTTCAGAAAAACTATTTATTATGTACGGAAACGGTGTTTGAAACTCTATTTTATCCGTTTGGGAAAAGAGCGGCAGAAAAGCCATTACTCCCAATAAAGAGAGTATAAATCTTTTTTTTGCAGGTGTTTTCATTACTATAACAGTATTACTTTTATTTTAGTGGTATCTGTGTGTTCGAACACAAAGATAGAGTATCGGATAGTCAAAAGTGGTTTTGTTTATTTCTCATCCGTTTGCAAAGGTTGTATCCGCTTTTGATTCTGTTGCATTTGCATTTGTTTTTGTCGCATCGTCCTTTCCAGGATCATTGAAGCCCAGTATATGGCTATTTAGGAACAATACAATGATACTTTCTTTGACTACTGCATAAGGCGTAAAACGCCGAATCGAAGTGTAAGCTAAAAGGGGTAGTTTTTAGTTAAAATAGGGGTGAGATGCTTACACTTCAATTGTTAACAAATACTAACTCCCGGGAGTTTGTTTGCAAAGTCCTGCCTTTTTGAAAAAAAACTCCCGCCGAAATATCATTTTGCTATTTTGAGTATCTCATAGCTTTGAAGAGATCGAAGTCAAAAAAAATCTGTATCTTTGTAAATATCAAGCGCATTGTAGGTATGCAAAAACCACGGTCTTATCTTCGAGAAAAACAGACCATTCATATTATGTAATTCACTTATAAATAGAATATTGCCATCCAATTTTGTCCGTTACCTAACATATACGATCGCTTTATGAGATATTTATACACGTTTCTTTTTCTATTCGTTTGTTCGGTTTCTCTGTATGCGCAGACTGTAACCCCTTTTCGTGTGCGGGAATTTGAAACAGAAAAATTAACCTCCCATTTGATCAATAAGATCATACAAGACCGGTATGGTTTTATCTGGATTGCCACTGACTATGGATTAAATAAGTTTGATGGCATACATTTTACCCCCTATTTACATAACGATAAAGAGGAGTATTCGCTGTTATCAGATAATGTCCGCAGTTTGTTGATCGACAACAAAGGGAGATTACTGGTGGGCAGCAGTCAAGGATTGCAATATTATGATCCTGATGAAGACGCTTTCAAAACCATACCTTTCCCCGGAGACAAATCCTTGCACATCTCTCGAATGATAGAACTCCACACCGGCGAAATATGGGTGACAACTTCCGGAGGAGGCATATTCTCCATTGATCCGGATACGTATGCCGTTCAATATCAGGATCAGACAACAGAAGTAACCGGCCTGTATCCGGGGTATATCTATGAAGATCGCCGCCACTTTCTATGGATTGAAACAGAATTGGGCGATTTAGTTCGTATCGACCCCGTAACTCATCATTCTTTAAAGTTGGCTCATGCTGACATATCGAAGAAAAATATCACAGGCATGGTAGAAGACCAAGACGGGGTTTTCTATCTCAGCACATCTGCTTCAGTATATGTTTTCGATCGGGAAAAACAAGATTTCACCTCTTTAAAAATTCATAGCGAGGATGAAATCGTTATTAATAATCTCTTTCTAAGTAGCCAGGGGACTATTTATGTTACAACAGACGGACAGGGGCTTATGTACATAGACGCTCAATCAGGCAGCGTATTACCAATTATCGACAACAGATATAAATCATTTATTTATACCACTGCCAGAATACCCGCTATTGCTGAAGACAGGGATCAAAATATATGGTTAGGATGTTTTCAGGAAGGGATATTCATGTTGCATAATTCTCCTACAGGATTTGAGTTTTGGGAAGTACCTAACAAAGAAGATCTGCGGGGGAAAAAAATCACTGTCGTCTCAGCAGACCATGAAGGAAATATCTGGTATGCGATTAACCGGGAAGGATTGTTTAAATTAAATGACAGAGGGGAAGTCGTAGCTGCTTATAGGGATTACCCGAATATAATGGCCATCTATACAGATTCGCAAAACAGCCTATGGGTAAGTTCTTATACGGAAGGATTGGGGAAATTCAATACACATACAGGGAAAATAGACTTCCTGAATATACCTTTTGACGGGTATTATATGAAAACAATGGCAGAAGGGGTTGATCAGCAGTTATATATCTCTTCTTTTGGACAAGGGTTTATTCGTTATGATATGCAGACCCATCAATGGGAAAAGTATGATATGAGACAGTCAGATACAGGACGCGGCAGATTAACCAACAATTGGATAAACTGCATATTGTCGGATTCCGACAATCTCATCTGGCTGGGACATTACAAAGGCCTTTCTTGTTTTGATCCGCAGCATAATCGTTTTATAGATTTCAAACATAAAGATAGCTTATCGGAGCAAGTCTGCCTG
Source organism: Parabacteroides sp. PFB2-10 (assembly GCF_029893085.1). Taxonomy (GTDB): domain Bacteria; phylum Bacteroidota; class Bacteroidia; order Bacteroidales; family Tannerellaceae; genus QVMG01. Next base: position 31,798 of record NZ_JARXWI010000010.1, on the reverse strand, counting down.
TCGCTCATTGAGGATGAACAGGGATGGATATGGATCGGAACGTATAACGGGGTGTTTTGCTTCAATAAACAAACAGGAGAATTTGCGCAATATACAACTGAAAACGGGCTCTCGAGTAATGTGATTTGTGGGTTGGCTCATGATGAGGAGGGCAATATATGGTGCAGCACGTTTAATGGCATTAATCAGTTGCAACGAAAAGATAATCAGATCATAAATTACTATACCGGAAACGGTCTGATGGATAAAAGATACACCCGGGGGGTTTACTATCAGGGCAACAATAGAATTTATTTCGGAGGAGATAACGGCATTACCTCTTTCGCTCCGGAGGATATAGAAAGTCCTCGTTATCATAATAATATACTGACAACCAACGTGTATATTCATAACAAACCGATTAACCGTAAAACAGTATCCGGGAAGAAGCCTGTTGTCTCTACAAGGGTATTAGAAGCGGAAGAGTTTAGATTTTCCTATGAGGATAATACATTCGTTTTTGCGTTTTCAACGATGGATTTTTTAGACTCTGAAAATATTTATTACTTATATCGCTTGAAAGAGCTGAGTAATGAATGGATATCCACCCTACCCGGAGTAGGACAGATTGCCTACAATCACTTGAATCCCGGGAAATACACCTTAGAAATTAAAGCATCGAAATACGGCGTTCATTCTCCTGTTAAGCAGGTTTTTATTACCATTTCTCCCCCTTGGTACAGGAGCCCGTTAGCCTGGTTTATTTACATAGCCTTTTTTATCAGCCTGTCATTGTTAGTGGCTAATCTGATCCGCAAAAAAAGAAAAGAGCAAATCAATGAATCGAAACTTCAGTTCTTTATAAATATTTCTCATGAAATCAGGTCGCCGTTGACATTGATCATAAGCCCTATGGAAAAGCTCCTGAAAGAGGATATGGACCCTGCCACACAAAAAATCCTTCAGGGGATGTATCGAAATGCCAACCGTATATTGGATTTGGTCAATCAACTGTTGGATATCCGGAAGATTGATAAGGGACAAATGAAACTCCAATATACTAAAACCGATATGGTGAGATTCATCGATGAGATATATAAGGTGTTTGAGTACCAGGCGAATAAAAGAGGTATTCGTTTTGTTTTCGAATATCAAACAAATGATTTGACTGCCTGGATTGACCGTAGCAACTTCGATAAGGTGTTGATTAATCTACTATCGAATGCTTTCAAATATACACTCGACGGAGGCGAGATTATCATCACCCTGGATACGGGTTTTGACAAAACAGTCCGGGGAGCCCTGCATCATTATATGGAAATTAAAATAACGGATTCCGGTATTGGTTTGGAAAAAGAGAAGATCGATAAACTATTCGACAGATTTTATCAGGGGGAAAACCAGAAGGTATATATGAACCTTGGCTCCGGGATCGGTTTGAACCTTACGAAAAACCTGGTAAACCTGCATCATGGAACGATCACTGCTTATAATAGGGAAGATACATCCGGAAGCTGTTTTGTCGTCCGTATTCCTTTAGGAAAAAAACATATAAAGAAAGACGATCTGGCAGAAGATCTTAATCATGCATACTTCACCAAACAAACCCTACCTATCCACGAGGAAAAAGAGAGAGAGAAGCTACCCAAGCGGAAAACGAATTATAAAGTATTGATCGTAGATGATGAAGAAGAAATCAGGGAATATCTCGTGCAAGAATTAAGAGATTTTTATCACACCCTGACGGCAGTCGACGGACAAGAAGGGCTGCAAATAGCCTTATTGCAACAACCCGATCTCATTATTTCAGATGTTATGATGCCGAATTTGGATGGCATCAATTTGGTAAAAAAACTCAAGAGCAATAGTAATACAAGTCATATTCCCGTATTGCTGTTAACCTCCAAAACCGAATTTAAAGATCGTTTGGATGGATTAAAAAAAGGAGCGGATGCTTATTTAACAAAACCGTTCCTGATAGAAGAATTGCTCACGACGATCACCAATCTGCTTAAGAACAGACAACTGTTGAAAGGGAAATTCTTAGAAATGCAAAACCAGAAAGACAAAATAAAACCTCCTGCATTAAAATCAAATGATGAAAAGCTGATGGAACGGATTATTCACGTAATCAATGACGAATTGGGCAATCCTGATTTAAATGTAGAGTTGTTGGCATCAAGGGTCGGCCTTAGCCGCTCCCAATTACATCGCCGGATGAAAGAATTGACAGGCATATCGACCATTGATTTCATTCGCAACATTCGTTTAAAACAGGCCGCGATATTACTTAAGGAAAAGAGAATAGACGTTTCACAGGTGGCATATGCTGTCGGCATTTCTAATCAGGCTTATTTTTCAACCATGTTTAAAAGGTTTTATGGTGTTTCGCCTACAGAATATAGTTCACAAGAGGTGGAAGATATATAGGAATGAAAGAGGGTGTGTCAAAAGCTGACACACCCTCTTTCAGTAAGAATTTTTCGCTTATAACTCAACCGTTACATCTACCTTTTTCAGGCCTGAATCGGCAGAGGTGCCGCCATAGAGGATGGTGTAGCTGCCGCCCTTGGCTGCCAGACCGTTGGCTGCTTCGTCGTAGAATTCGAAGGCGTCGGGACGGATGGTCAATTCCAGGGTTTTAGTCTGGCCGGCATCGATGTAGACGCGTTCGAAGGCACGCAAGGACTTCACCGGAGCTGCCGGATCGTTGTTGCGCTTCACATATACCTGCACCACTTCGTCACCCCCTTTATTTGATGCATTGGTGACGGGAATAGTGATGGTCGCGCCTTTCGTTGCTTTGATCTTGTTGGCGATCTTTGCCTGTCCGTAATCGAATTGGGCATAACTCAATCCGTGTCCGAAAGGATAAAGCGGCGCTTCGGTCATGTAGCGGTAGGTGCGTCCGGTCATATGGTAGTTTTCAAATCCCTGACGAGCCGGGTCGTCGGTCTTTTCCAGGGCGTTATCGAGCTGTTCGAGCGTTTTGTAGAAGGTCACCGGTAGGCGTCCTGCCGGGTTATAATCGCCAAACAACACATCGGCTACGGCTGTTCCGGCTGCTTGTCCGCCATACCAGGCACACAACAAGGCGTCGTAGTTATCCTCATCCTGCTCCAAAGCCAGCGAGCTACCGGTACACAATACGAAAACCACCGGTTTGCCTGTCTTCTTCAGATCGGCCAAAATGCGGCGTTGCACACCGGGAAGATCGATCGATACCTTATCACCACCTTTGAAACCTTCCGCGCTTACCGGCATTTCTTCGCCTTCCAAACGGGGAGAGAGTCCTCCGGCGTAGATAATAGCATCCACATCTTTGATGCGGTTGGTCAGCTCGGTAAACTCAGCCCGTTCCTTGCGGTAGACAGAGAAGTCGATGCTTACGCGACGACCGGTCTGGGCATGTTCCAGTTTCACTTTATATGACTTCCCTTTTTCCACATTCAACGGATATTCGGAAGGCACACTGGCTTCGCGTCCCGATTGCGTCATCACCTCTTTGTCATTGATAAAGAGAGTGTACTTATCGGAAGTACGGGCAGAAAACATTACTTGTCCGGTATAAGGAGCCGTAAACACACCGGTGATCCGGGTGGAGGTGTTATCCATATTGACGCCTTGTGCCAATGCGGTACCGCCTGAGTTGTTGTAATTGATGCCTTCGGCATTGATCACAGTGGCTACCGGTTTACCGTCAAAGGTATTGTTGTTAAAGAAATCAACTTTCAAACCTTTATTACCATTCGCTTCGCTTGTGAAGCCTTCATAAAGAGAGGTTCTTACCCACGGGTCTACCAGGTCGCATCCTTTATCGTAGATGATCTCTGCGTTCGGCAGTTTAGCTTTGATACCGTCCAGGATAGTTACCGTAGAAGAGGGGAATCCGTTGTAGTTACCCCACAACATCACGCTGTCGGCGGCATTCGGACCGATCACGGCAATGCGTTTGATATCTTTCTTTAAAGGCAATACGTTGTTATTGTTCTTCAACAATGTCATCGATTCACGGGCTACCTTAAGCGCTTGTGCGCGATGCTTTTCAGAGTCTACGATAGAATAAGGCAGATTGCTCCAGGGCACTAATTCCACCGGATCCAGCATACCCAGTTCGAACCAGCCGCGCAATACGCGACGAAGCGATTCGTCTACCTGCGCTTCGGTAATCAAACCTCTTTCCATAGAGAGAACCAGATTTTCATACACGCTACCACATTCCAGGTCGGTAGTATGGATCACTGCGTCGGCTGCCGCTGCTGCCGCATCCTCATGGGTTGCATGGTTGTTCGGAAGGAAGAAGTCGTTGATCGCCCAACAATCGGACACGACCATACCGTCGAACTTCCATTGGTTGCGCAGGATATCGTTCAACAACACATCGCTACCGCAACAGGGTTGTCCCTCATAGGCATTATAGGCACACATCACCTCACGCACATTTCCTTCCTGCACCAAAGCCTGGAAGGCAGGCAGGTAGGTTTCCCACAGGTCGCGTCCCGTGGCAATGGCATCATAGGAGTGACGGTTCCATTCCGGTCCGCTATGCACGGCATAATGCTTCGCGCAGGCATGCGATTTGAAATACTTACGATCGTTTCCCTGCAAGCCCTGCACAGCCGCTACGCCCAAACGTGCCGTCAGGTAAGGGTCTTCCCCGTAGGTTTCCTGGCCGCGACCCCAGCGCGGATCACGGAAGATGTTGATATTAGGTGTCCAGAAGGTCAGTCCGTAATAGCGTCCATGGTTATCATTCCGCATGGCTTCGTTGTATTTAGCACGCGCTTCGTCGGAGATAATATCGAAGGTTTCCTGATGACCCGCTTCGTTCCAGGCCGCCGCCATACCTATAGCTTGTGGGAATACGGTGGCACGTCCGGCACGGGCTACGCCATGCAATGCTTCGTTCCACCAGTCGTAAGCGGGGATACCCAGACGTTCGACCGGTTTAGAAGAGTTGATCATCAAGCCGGCCTTCTCCTCCGGCGTAAGCAAACTAAGCAGGTTCTCTACCCGTTTGTCGATCGGCAGCTTCGGGTTTTGAAACGGATACTCATATTTTTGCGCGCAACTGGGCAAAAACAGGATGGCAATAAATGCCAGCATAGGAATAAACAGACGCTTTTTCATATATCTATCTTTTTAAGTAATAATTCATTCTCAATATAGATGCCGGATGGATGCTCTCAAAGTCTGGAGACCTTATAGCTCTTTCCTGCTTCCGTTTGTATATCGTATTCGTATATACGATTCAATACAGGGTATTGCGGAGTATCTATTTCTTTGGTAACCAACGGATCACTAATAGATGGACGCATATAGAACGGATTCGGGTTTTCGCCTTTCGCCTCCTTCAGCCCCTCTCCTTTCAAAGGAACGTAGGAGCGGAGACGCAGGTTTCCGCCCAGCGCTGAGGTGATCGTTGCTTTTTCCAACTGAATACCATCCCATGTGATATCTACCTCAAATCCGCCGCGTGCCTTCAAGCCACTAATGCTTCCCGTGCGCCATTCGTCGGGTATGGCAGGCAATAGATGAACCGCTCCGTCATGGCTTTGCATCAACATCTCGGCAATTCCCGCCGTGTATCCGAAGTTACCATCGATCTGGAAGGGCGGATGGGCATCAAACAGGTTGACATAAGTTCGTCCGTTTCTATTTCCGGGTTCCACCAACACCAGCATATTTTTGATGATTTTATAGGCATGATTCCCATCGAGCAGGCGTGCCCACAGGTTTATTTTCCAGCCGATAGACCAACCGGTAGCCATATCTCCGCGGTAAACAAGTGAGTTCTTCGCTGCCTGGAACAGGGTCGGATGGGTATAAGGTGATATCTGATTGGATGGATAGAGACCATACAAATGAGACACATGACGGTGATCGTTTTTCGGATTGTCGGCATCTTCCAACCATTCCTGCAACTGATTGTAGCGTCCTATCTGCATCGGAGCGAGGCGACGGATCATCTTATCCAATTTATCAGCATAGTCCGTCTCTTTACCCAGGATCAGGCAAGCCTGGCGGGTTCTGGTAAGAATGTCGAACGCGATCTGATTGTCCATCGTACATCCGGCGACAATCGTCGAAGGACCCGGTCCGTGTTCAGGTGAAGTAGACGGGGAGGTGACCATCCATTTGTAAACAGGATGTTCCACTAAAAAGTCTAAGAAAAAGTCAGCCGAGCCTTTCAACACCGGATAAACCTCTTCCAAAAATGCTTTGTCACCGGTATAGAGATAATGCTCCCAGAGATGTTGTGCCAGCCAGGCACCTCCGTTGGGCCACATGCCCCAGGCAGCCGCATCGACCACCCCGCAGCTACGCCATATATCGGTATTATGATGAGCCACCCATCCGTTGCAATCATACATATCACGGGCTGTCTTAGCACCCGTTACCGACATGTCTTTCAACATTTGGAATAGTGGCTGATGCGTTTCGCTCAGGTTGGTCACCTCTGCCGGCCAGTAGTTCATCTCGGCATTGATGTTTATCGTGTATTTTCCATCCCAGGGCGCCAACAGGTTGTTGTTCCAAATACCCTGCAGGTTGGCTGCCTGGCCACCCGGTTGCGAGGAGCAGATCAATAGATAGCGTCCGTATTGAAACATCAATGCGGCTAAGGATATATCTTCGCCTTTATTGAAATTCTTCACCCGGATATGGGTTTCTGCTTCAGCAGCCGGCGATGTGCCGAGATCCAGCTTCACACGGTCGAATTGTTTCCGATAATAATCGATATGATCGGCTTTAGCTTTGTCATAAGGGTTCTTCTGTGCCTCTTTCATATAGGCCGTAGCTTTTTTCGTCGGGTTTCCGCTAACGTCTTTATAGTTAACGAAATTGGTAGCAGCTGAGATATAGATTGTTGCCACTGTCGCGTTAGCGACTGTTATTTTATCAGCCTCAACGGTTACTTTCCCGCCTTCGGTTTTGATGGAAGTTTGCGTTTCCAGGCGGATAGCACCGGGTATCTCTTCATGTTCCTGTCCATGGCCTGTAAGGATTAGTTTTCCGTCTTTCTTGGTAACGGCATGCTCTTTCAAGGGTGTCTTATAGCCTGCGGAGAAGGAGAGCGCCCCCTCTTTGTCGGCTGTCAGGCGAACCAGGATCACCTGGTCGGTGAATGAGGTGAAAATTTCGCGGGTATAGGTCACTTCACCCACCTTATAGCGAACGGTTGCCACCGCGTTTTGCAGATCCAGGTCACGGTAATAATCAGTATATCCGTCGTGCCCGTCGAACGAGAGCATAAGGCTGCCGATCGTTTGGTAAGGCATGCCGTTTTGCGGTGTCTTGAATTCTTTGTTTATCATCTTTTCTGCCTCTACATTCTTCCCGGCGAATATGAGTTCGCGAACCTTTGCCAGTGCATGTACGGCATTGGGTTGATTGTTGTTGTGAGGCCCGCCGCCCCAAACCGTCTCTTCGTTGAGTTGCAGTTCTTCATTGACCGGATTACCATACACCATCACGCCCAGGCGCGAGTTTCCCAGAGGCAATGCTTCCACCCATTCCTTGGCAGGGGAAGAATACCATAACTTCAGATTCTCCGCCATACTGAAAGCAGAGATAATCAGTAAACTAAATAATAAACAAAGTCTTTTCATGATTTCTTATATTTCTCTATTTTTTCTTATCTGCCAAAATTATCAAAATGATAGCAAAATCGCCTTTTTACTTTACAATATGATACGTTAAAAAATGTTTCTCCCGGGAGTTTGTGAAAAAAGTCCTTGCATTTCGAAAAAAAAGTCCCGCGATTTTGACAAAATGATATTTGGCTAAGGCCGATCTTCGATTCGCTTAGCGAGCGAAGCGCAAAGCAAATTCTAAATTGGATAATCGTAATAATTGTAGAGAGACGTTGCATACAACGCCTCTCTACTTTATCAGATAAACTAATCTTATTCGAAACTCATCCAGTCGATCTCGATTTTACCATTTCCTTTGAGCCCAACCCATAGGTTCTGCACATCTTTGGGTTTGCCGGTTACCGGCGCATCGAGTACGATCCAGTCGAAATGGGCGGGCACATTCACTTCGGAGATCAATGCTCCGTTGGCGCCTCCCGTCCGAACTTCGAGCGTAACTGCCCGTTCGGCAAACACGCGGAATTTCACCTTACCGGGTGTTTGTTGTCCGAAATCGACACTGTTGTATTGTACCCAAGCTCCTTCTCCGGTCAGGATTGTCTTCCAGCCTTTGAATTTATCGAAGCGGTTCAGGTATTTTATCTCTGCTCCCTTTTCACTCAGGTGGCTGTAGCGATCCAGTTGAATTTCCTTTTTCGCACAGGTCACTCCTATACCACGCAGGGTAGGTTTCACCTGTTGGATAGTTCCGTCGGCATTGAAATTGAGCGAGTCGGCACGCATCGAACGGTTCTTGTCGAACTCGGGTGAAAAGTCGTTGTGGTGATAGAACAGATACCACTGGTCTTTGTATTCAACAATTGAATGATGATTGGTCCAGCATCCGTCAGCCCATTCTTCCATAATGATTCCTTTGTATTCAAAAGGTCCCATCGGAGAGTCGCCGATGCAATACACCAAAGCCTCTGTCTTTTCGATCACCCAGGGGAAGGTGTAATAGTATTTGCCGTTGCGTTCAAACAGGAAAGGACCTTCTTTCAATCCTCCGCCTGCCGGCAGTCCTTCGATACGCTTCGGTTCGGAATCCAGCTCGATCATATTATCTTTCAGCTTGGCAACAAACATACCTCCGCCGCACCAATAGATATAAGCCTGTCCGTCTTTGTCGATAAAGGTACAGGGGTCGATTCCACGTGCCCCTTTGATTGGCTCGGCCTGCGGAATGAAAGGTCCATAGGGCTTATCGGCAATAGCGACTCCGATCATCGAGCCTCTCCCAATGGCCGGGTCACCGGCAGCTGCCGGAAAATAGAAATAATATTTGCCATCTTTATAGATACAGTCGGGTGCCCACATGGTATATGAGCTTGCATCGACCCAAGGCACCTTAGCCTGGTCTACAATCACGCCGTGGTCAGTCCAGTCGGTTAGGTTCTCGGAAGAGAACACATGATAGTCGGGCATACAGAACCATTCCGACAGCTTTTCGATCGGACTGGGGATGTCATGCGAGGGATATACATAGATTTTCCCTTCAAAGACTCTTGCCGTTGGGTCGGCTGTAAACTGACCAGTCACAAGAGGATTCTGAGCGTGTAAAGAGCCGGCAATCCACAACAGGGATAACAACAGCAGTAGTGATTTCTTTCTCATGGTGATTTTTTTTGTTTATTAGTTGGTATGTCTCATATTTAATCTGATCTTTTTCAAATCATTCAATTCATGAACCGGTCTCTCGATATCGTAAGGGATCGGTTTGTTAGAGAATGTCTGGAAGTAAAGCAGGCAGGCATCTTTCCACCACACGGCATCGCTCGCCTGTATCTTTAGGCGCGATTGCACATGCTGGAAGCGATGTTCATCGATCAGGCTGCCGGCTTTATCCCATATTTTCTGGAATTCGCGCGCTTGCTGCACACCTTTGTCGTATTTGTAGCAAAGGGCATCCCAAAGAGTTTTGCCATCTTTCATCTTGAAATCCCAGGGCAGATGGTGGAACCACAACAGATACTCATCCGGACAGGTAGCCGGGTTGTTGAACTGCTCGCGTAATGGAGAGAAGTATTGGGCTACGGCGTTGCTGCCTTTCGTCGTACGGTCGAAACCGATAGCTTCTTTAGAGGCTTTATGGTAATAGACGCACGTCCAGTCTTCGCGTGCAGCTTGGCTGTACCAAGGCTGCGGGCCGTAGTGGTGTCCTTCGGCGAATATATGGTGAAGACCTAACGGCATCATGTAGTTGACCACCGCTTCGCGCGAATCCAGCATCATCTTCTTGACGGGAACAAGGAATTCCGGATCGGAGCTGAATGTCATGCGGATCCATTCATCGGCAATCGCTTCCGATGTCAATTCATGGTTCCAGGCCAGGCGCCCGAAAGCATACCAGTTGGCTTGCGCGAAATGATGTCCGCACCAGTTGTCGTCGACGCCGATATTGGCTACGCCCGATATGGCTGACAGCGAATGGTTGAAAAGGCTTCCGTCGGTTGCTTTCGCAACGGTCGAGCCTTCTCCCTTGCTGTATGTATCGCTTTTCAGGAACTCTTCCCACATGGTAGAAAGATAAGCCAGGTGGTTAGAGAAGCCTAAGTATTCCTGGGTGATCTGTAATTCGGCCATAACCGGTGTTTTCTGCATCGCGCCAAACAGCGGGCTGAAAGGCTCACGCGGTTGGAAATCGACCGGGCCATTCTTTACCTGTATGATCACATTGTCGCGAAACTCACCATCGAACGGCATAAACTCAGCGTATGCCTGCTTAGCCCGGTCGGGTTCATCGGGTGCATACACGAAGGCACGCCACATTACGATCCCTTTGTAGGGTTTCAATGCATCGGCCAGCATATTGGCACCATCGACATGGGTGCGGCCGTAGTCCTGCGGACCGGGCTGCCCTTCCGAATTGGCTTTCACTAAGAAGCCGCCGAAGTCGGGAATCAATTTATAGATCTCTTTCACCTTCTCCTTCCACCAGAGGGGAACAGCCGGGTTCAACGGGTCGGAATCTTCCAATCCACCGAGGATCTTGGGCGAAGAAAAGTTGATAGAGAGATATACTTTGATGCCATAAGGGCGGAATATATCGGCCAATACCTTCACCTTTTGCAAGTATTCTGCTTTCAGAATGTCGGGCGAAGCATTTACATTGTTGAGCACCGTCGCGTTGATACCGATCGACGCATTGGCGCGTGCATAGGCTTCATAGCGCGGAGAAACCACCTCGGGCAACTGGTCCCAGCGCCAAAGTGAGTAACCCGCGTAGCCACGTTCGACCGTCCGGTTCAGATTATCCCAATGGTTGAGGATACGGATATCGAACGCGGGTTTTTCTTCTACTTGTATGTTTTCGGTTATTTTACCCGTTTCCTGCATACGCAACAGATGGTAAGCGCCATAGAGTAGTCCCTGTTCGGCTGATGCCATGATGTCGACCTGCTGGCTGTTGCCTGCGATACGGAAACCATCTCTTCCCAAAGCACGCAATTCTTTGGAGTTTTGCAGGCGCAGTCTTACCTCGCCACCTTTCCATCCGTTTTCCAATTCTTCTTTGGCAATGTTGATGGTCGGGCTTTTCTTGTTGGCAGTTACCTTGGCTCCTGCCGCTGTTTCGCCACGCAACCAGAGCTGATGTCCGTCCTCTACCGGGTGAATAATTCGGTAATTTCCGCTCATCAGCATAAAGGAGAAAAGTTGCAAAAGGCCATCGTAGTAGGCGTCGAAATAGCCATCTTCATACGGTACATGGCGTGAATTCCAGAAATGATCGATAAACTCTTTGCTTTTATCGTGGGAACAGACCAATGAAACAGCAGCCGAAGTAGCCACCAATCCCAAGGAATGACGCAAGGCCTTGTAACCTCCGGCTCCCAGAATTTGCTCTACCTGTGTGCCGTCGATATTGTATTGATCCACAAAAGTCTCTACGCCCTGGCTATACAGGAAATTCTGGATACGCTCACCATAGCCCTGCTGCCACTCTTTATCGGCACAAGCCCAGGCATAATCGATCGCTATATTCATCGGCACACGCCAGGAATCGAAACGAAAAGCTTCGCCAATAAGGCGTCCCCGTCCATAGGGAGTTCCGTCGTAGTTAGAATAGTCGGGGTTCAATCCGGTAACAGGGTGAGTGGCTTTATGCAGATATTTCCGGCTTTCAGCGGCACATTCGCGCCAGAAATCAGCACGTCCGTCATAGGCCCAGCGTGCCCATATCTCATAGAATACCGGCAGGTGGTAAGAGGGATCCGTAAACTGGTTGCCCCCTCTGTCGGGCACAAAGGTAATCAGCTTATGCTCCGGGTGGATGAGGTTGGTCACCCGACTCTGCTGGCTCTTATTCGTCGCAATGTTCAAGATGTGTTGTGCCTCAGCCAGGTAGTTGATATCGCCTTGGTTGCCCCAGAGATTGGAGGCAAAGATCAAAGCTGTCACATAATACAATTCGCCGTCGGAGGCAGGCCCTTGTGCATTACGTGTGCCGTCGGTCTTACAGCTCCAGGCGAAATAGCCTTCGTAAGGTCCTTCCTGCTGTTGCATATATTTCACAGCCCAACGCCAGAGACGATCGAAAATATCCTGGCGATCGAACTGAACGGCGATCATCATCCCGTACGACATCCCTTCTGTGCGCACATCTTTGTTCTTGATATCAGAGATATAGGCCATCTCGTCGCCTACTTCAAAATAGACTTTGTCAGGCCCTTCGAATACCCCGTGGAAAATCTCTTTCAGGCGGGCATCGACTGCTTCCGGTGCATAACCGGCTTCAACGAAAATATTCCGGTACTGACGGGTTTCCATTCCTCCGGTTTCCCATGGCTTTAATCCCCACGCTGCGTCCGGGAGCAAAAGAAAAAATCCAAACACAAGAGCCATATATAGCCGTATTTTCTGGTATTTCATGATCGTTGACTTGATGGTTTTTACTGGTAATTGAAGATTCATTAAGTGGCTTTTACTCATATATGTTTTTTATATTTTGCCAAAGGGTTTATACATCAAATGCCCTGGCCGTCTAATGTTATTATCTTTCCGTCCGCGTCATACTCCAGTTCAACCACCTTCAGGCTTCTAAGCCAGGTGCGTCCGCCGGAAGGAACACTATCGTGATGGAACAGATACCATTTCCCTTTGTACTCCACAATCGCATGATGTGTTGTCCAGCCAACCACCGGGGTCAGGATCACACCCTGATAGGTGAAAGGTCCATACGGATTATCGCCTATGGCATAACACAACAGGTGCGTATCGCCGGTAGAATAAGAGAAGTAATATTTTCCATTATACTTATGGATCCATGATGCTTCAAAGAAACGGCGTTCGGTATCACCACCTGTCAACGGTTTGCCTGCCTCGTCCAGGATCACTACGTCGCGTGGTTCTTCGGCAAATTCGAGCATATCACTACTCAATCGGGCGATTTTTGCACACAGAGCGGGCTCGTCGCCTTCGGGCAAAGCGGCACATTCCAATGCTTTGTTGTTGCGGTAGCGTTGCAATTGCCCGCCCCATAGACCACCGAAATACATATAATATTCACCATTCTCCTCCAGAATCGCAGGGTCCATGCTATAACTACCCTTGATCGGATTGGGTTGTGGGATGAACGGTCCTTCAGGTTTGTCGCTGATGGCCACGCCAATGCGGAAAATATCGGTTTTGTCTTTCAGTGGGAAATACATATAATATTTTCCATCTTTATGGGCTACATCGCAATCCCACAGCTGGCGTCCCGCCCAGGGAATATCTTTCGTGTCGAGTACTACACCGTGATCGGTCACTTCGCCATCAACCTCGTCCATAGAAAACACATGGTAATCCTTCATATTGAAATGATCACCGTTATCGTTTTCCTCAATACCACTTTCCCAGTCGTGAGAGGGATAAATATATAATTTACCGTTGAATACATGTACAGCCGGATCGGCCATATAATCTCCTGGAACTAAATACCTTGCTTTTTTCATCTTCGTTTGTCTTATATACGTAAATCTACCTTGTTCTTGTAAGTTGCTGTAATGGGGAAAGCCCAAAAGGGCTTTCATATGATAACCCCGGGTTGACACCCGGGGTTATCCATATTTTATCCCTGACGGGATAATTAATTACAATCTCATTTTACTGCTTCATCAATGATTCTCTGAACAGCACCTTTCGGTTGGTGTGAACGGTCGAACAATAACGGATAGTCGGTACGTCCGCGAACCGGGAAATTATTCTTCCAAGAGTCGCCATCGGCAATACCCCACATAGTTACGCGTGAAACCGTATCAGAATGTTTGAGGAACAAGCGGAAGAAATCCATCATACGGTTATTCCAAGCTTCCATAGCTTCAGCAGGAACGCCTTCAGTATACGGATTCAATGATTTCTGGTAGTCAAAGTTAGATCCCAGGTCAGCCCCTACGTCGCGACGAGGTGAAGGCAGGATAGAAATATCAAATTCGGTTACCATCACTTTAACTCCTTCTTTAGCATAACCTACGATCGTAGCTTCATAATCTTCCATAGACGGGCTGTCCATAGCCACATGTCCTTGCATTCCGATACCATCGATACGGATACCTCTTTCTTTCAGCGTACGGATCAGGCGAATAACTGTTTCGCGTTTGCCTGGATACCATTCGTTATAATCATTATAATAAAGTTCAGCATCCGGGTCAGCTTCCTGTGCATATTGGAATGCCAACGGAATGAACTCTTCACCTAAAATTTCATAGAACTTGCTCTTGCGATAAGAACCGTCTTCCAAAATAGCTTCATTCACCACGTCCCAACCCTTAACGCGTCCTTTGTAACGGCCTACTACGGTTGAGATATGATCCTTCATATGTGCCTTTAATACTTCAGGAGAAACATTTTCTCCGTTTTCATCTACACAGAACCAACGAGGCAGCTGGCTGTGCCAGATCAACGTATGACCGATAATAAACATATCGTTTTGCTCGCCCAGTTCCACAAATTTGTCGGATAAGGCAAAGTCATACATGTTTTCTGACGGATGAAGCTCCTGGCTTTTCATACAGTTTTCCGCAACAATAGAGCTGAAGTGTTCTTTCAGAACCCGGAGACCTTCGGTGTCTTTTCCGGTGATCTGGTTTGCATTTAACGCAGCACCCAGGTAAAATTTACCATCTAATGCTTCTCTCAAAGTGTTTACTTCTTTCTTTTGCGAAGTACAGGCAGTCGACATTAAGATGAATGCTGCCAACAGAATGTTAATTACTCGTTTCATGGTTGTCTTTTTTTTATAGTTATTGATTAATACGACGTTCAGCAAGTTCTGCCTGAATATGTTCATTCTTTTTCTTGGTGATCGGATAGAACATCAAGGCAATAACCCCCACCATAAAGGTGATGGCGGGAATGATCCCGGAGGTTAGTTTAATCCCGTGGATAGCCTCGGGTGATTGAATCGTGTTAGCCACAAATCCGAAAGAGTCGATAATGCCTCCGCAAATGGCTCCACCCAGACCTAATCCGGTTTTCAGAGCAAATACGATACCGGCAAACACAAATCCGGTCGCACGGCGATGATTTACCCATTCGGAATGGTCGGCTACGTCACCCATCATGGCCCACAACAGAGGCACGGTCGGCGCGTATGCCAAGCTCTTGAGGATATTGAGCGTGAATATGGCCTGGATATTATCTGCAGGCACCACATAGAACAGTCCGGTAAACAGAGCGGTCAGAGCCAGGCAAATAATAAACACGTTGCGTTTGCCAAAGATACCCGACAAGAATCCCGACAATAGGATCACACCCAGAAGTTGAATAACAGATCCGATCATATTGAAGAGACTGAAACCAACAGCAAATACATTCTCCGGATCATAAACGATCAGGCCAAAGGCATCCAAAATGCTTCCCCAGAAGCCCAGGGCGCCTACGTCGCCTGTCAAGCCGATATTGCCGAGGAAGGCAAACAAAGCGTCCTTATCGACCACGTAATTGAAGTAGTACGACATACTACTTCCCCACATCGCCAACGTAGTAAAGAGGAACAGGGTGAGGATGAACATCGCCAGCCAGGGACGACTGGAAAGGATATCCTTAAAGTCCTGCTTGATGGATGTTTTCTGGTTGGGTGGAGGCGTGATACGCTCCTTGGTGGTGAAGAAGGTAATAACCATTAAGACCACTCCGACAACAGCAAACAGCGTGATAGTCCACAACCATCCGCTCTGTGAGGTGGTGCTTCCGCCAAACTTCGTTACCAGCGGCAAGGTCATACCCTGCACGACAAAGGTAGCGATGGTTGCCGTTACGAAACGAACGGTAGAGATACTGGTTCGTTCTTTGATGTCGCTGGTCATCACACCGCCTAACGAAGAGTAAGGCGTGTTGTTGAATGAATAGATCGACATCAACAATGTGTAGGTAATCCCCGCATAGATAATTTTACCGCGTTCGGTCAAGTCGGGCGTCGTAAAGGCCAGAATGAAAAATACGGCAAACGGGATAGCCGTCCAGATCAGCCAAGGACGATATTTACCCCAACGCGTGTTGGTACGGTCGGAAAGGATTCCCACCACCGGATCGACAAAGGCGTCGAAAAAACGGGCAAACAAAAGAATCATCCCAGCCGCTGATGCTTTTATGCCGAACACATCGGTATAAAAGAACAGTTGGAACATCATCATCATCTGAAAAATCAGATTCGCAGAACCGTCACCAAGACTGTATCCTACTTTTTCGCCAAAAGAGACTTTTTGTGAAGTTGTCTTCATATTTTTATCATTTAGTTCAGTAATATCTGTTTTATTTTGTTTCACTTTGAGGAGGTCCCAGGTAAGAGGGCTTGACACCTCCCAAGTCGACCACGATCTTCTGCAGGACAATGCCCGGATCCAACGCCCGGAAGCGCAGGGTATATACACCCGCCCCTGGTACCTGAAGCGTCGTAGCTGTTTTTACAATACTCTCTGCCTGCCAGCGACCTAATTCTCCTTTGTAATGGCCATTGAAATTGACGATCTGCTCTTCGCCACCACCGATGGAAAGGGCATATTTCAATCCCCGGTTTCCATTAAAGTTCAATGTCGGTGCTACGTAAACCGTCACCTTGGCCTCCCCGCTCGAGGCAAATTCGATATCGTATTCCAGGTAGGTCTCCGCATCCGGGAAGGCTGTTACCGGTGTAGTCGTTACCGCCGAAACAGTTTTCCCCAGGTCGGGAATAGTGATCCAGGAAACATCGCCGGGTTGCATCGCCCGTGAATAGTTCGCAGCTTCGATCGATACATACTTGTCTTTTTCAATAAATACCGGAACCGACAGGATCTTTTTTTCAGGCACATATTGCACCTTCGGCATGACCTGGAACGGCGGTTGCTGCCAATAGGTATATCCGATATGTGTCTGCGACATCATGTGGTTCCATTTCCCGTCGGCAATCACCGTATGGTAATGGATCGTCAGAAGGGAATCGCGTTCGTAACAGGCTTTTACCTTGTCCGCCCAGCTGTTGGCTTCCACATCGTTCTTGGCAGCCAGATCCTGGTTTTTAGCAACGGCATAATACATTTCATACAGGTTTGCACAAGCGTGTATCGGGAAAAGCACCAACTGATCGAAAGCGTCGCGTGCCTCTTCGGGCAATAGGTAGTTCAATTTCATGGCATCGAGCAACAATTCTTTGTACTCCTGGGTTACCCTTTCGAATTCATTGTAATTATGCAGGTTGTATGTACGCGCATTCAATAATTCCGGTGTAACGCGACGGTTGTATTTGGTATATAGATTGATCAGCCGCGCCGCCTCTTCGGCATATTCCTCTCCAAACTGACGGGCACAGAAATCGACCGTGTGCTGGAACAGGTTGTTTTCATTGAAGCGGTCGGGATCCCACGCCATATCTAAGAAGAACTGTATCGGGTATTCCATCGGTTTCAGGTCGCCCACATTGACCACCCACAACTCCTTCACACCGTAGCGATAGGCCAGATTCATCTGTTCCCAGATACGGGGAACCTGCGATACGTTCAGCCACTTATAGTTACGCGGACCACCCACGTAGTCGAAATGGTAATACATACCATATCCGCCTTTGCGAGGTTTCGCAGTCAGTTCAGGGAGCTTGCGCACATTCCCCCAGTTGTCGTCGCAAAGCAATAGGGTCACATCATCAGGCACACGCATTCCTTCGTCATAATAATCCTGCACCTCTTTGTATAAAGCCCATACCTGGGGAGTTTCCGAGGCTTTCTTGCCGGTTACCTTGGCGATAATCTTGCGTTGATCTTTTACTATTTTCTCCAACAGAGCCACATTGGTATCTTTGCTCATGGCTTCGTCGCCATCGCCGCGCATCGCTATGGTAACCACTGTCTCATAGTCTTTCATCCGCTCCATGCCTTCGGTCCAGAATTGCGTCAGCTCTTTCGGGTTTTTACTGTAGTCCCAGGCTCCCTTTCCATAGCGTTGCCACTCCACATGGGCGCGACCCAGCGGTTCGTGATGAGAGGTGCCGAGCACGATACCCATCTCGTCGGCCAACGCCCCACTCAGGGGATCGTCGTCATACAAGGCACTGCCCCACATAGCCGGCCACAGGAAATTTCCTTTCAGACGAAGAATCAGTTCGAATACTTTTTCATAGAATTGGCTGTTGAATCCGCCAAACGTTTCAGCCGACCAGCCGCTAAGGGCAGGCGCTTCGTCGTTCAAGAAAATCCCACGAAAACGAACAGCCGGTTCACCATCCGTATAGGTTCCTTTTTTTACATAGAGATCGGTCTGCTTTTTCACGGGAACATCGGCCCAATAGTACCAGGGCGATACACCAATTTGGGCGGATAGTTCATAAATACCATAGATAGTTCCCCGTTTGTCGCTGCCGGCAATAACCAATGCCTCCTTTACGCCCGGCAGGGGGTTGGCAACGGTCTGGATCAAAAATTTCTCTCTTTTTCCTTTTAGCTGTTGCTCATCGATCTTTCCCTCTTTGACTAACTGATCGATCAGTTCACTTTTTCCTATTGTTCCTATTAATACGTTTCTTTCACCCGAAGGTGTTGTGTTTTTGTTTAAAGAAGGTGCCTGACCTGTTACGGCGTTGATATCCATTTTCAGATTATCGGCCGCGCGAAGTATGCCCGGGTCTTCTGCCGGGTCGATATATATAGGAATTGTTACAGATGATCTGGTCAATGGAAAACAATCTCCCTTATCTTCAGGGAAAACAAAGGAACTGACTTGCGCCATCAAACTGATGGGTAAGAGGCATAAGGCTACTAAAATCAATTTTATTTTTTTCATGGATAGCATTGTTATTGCATTTTATTCACTTGTAGCATACATTCCAATGAGCGACCCGGTGAATCCGCCGGCAGTTGCTGTCGAGAGGTAGCTGGCATCTACCTGATCGGTCAACAGTTCCCATTTGCCCTCTTGGGTAGCATAATAGAAGGCATATTGAAGACCTGTCGATACAACCTTCATATCAAGGAATTTTCCCTTCTTAACCGGTGTTTCCGCCAGTGTTTTTTCACCCGAATCGCTTGTCTGTATCAGAGAAACCGAATAGCCGCCGGCTGTTTTTTGCAAAGCAAAGAAATAATGGTGTGCCTCATCCTTGAATAATAACATACCTGCTTTCTGCTTTTCATTCTCCGGATGAAACTGCATACGGGTTTCACAGGTGAATTGATGATGTTGCATCCGGCGACCAATATAAGCAGGTGTTTTCATCTCTGCCGCCTTGACCGGTGAGCACTCCAACGCCAGTTGTCCGGGACGTTTCTCAAACGAATACAGATCGGTTGCCGGTGTTCGCAGAGTTAGCCATTCCATACCTAATTGATTGGTATCGAACTCATCTTTCCAGGTGAAATTACCAAAAGTAACCTCTTCTCCCCTTTCAACCCCTTTTCGTTGTGAGATCATAGGGATCAGTTCTTCGTCGCGTGTCATATAAGGAAATCCGTCGTCGCTCCAGCGCACAGGCATCAGGAAGGTTTCGCGTCCCAGGTTTTCAAACTGATTGTTGATCGGACGGCATGCCAGAAACACGGCCCACCAGTCGCCCTCTTTGGTTTGTATCAGGTCGGCATGACCCGCACAGGTGATTGGGTTCGGACGATCGCCCGGCAGATGTCTTTGGGTAAGAATCGGATTCTTATTCCAGGGTTTGAATTCGCCCATCGGGCTATCACCCATGAAAATAACTTCCGAATGTTGTTCGCTTGTGCCCCCTTCGGCAGCCATCAGGTAGTATTTGCCGTTTATTTTATATAAATGTGGCCCTTCGATCCATATTGGTTTTTCTGCCAAATTTACACCTCCGTTTACAAGCATTTTCCAGGGACCAATGGTTTTGTCGTTCACTACGTCGAACTCGCGTACCCGGATCGAACGATGTCCTTCATACAATTCTTTCCCATCCATCCCGTCGTTGTTGACGATATACGCACGGCCGTCGTCGTCGAAGAAAAAGGAGGGATCAATCCCCCCTACCTCAGGCAGAGGGATTGGATCCGACCAAGAGCCGAAAGGATCCTTTGTCTTCACAAAGAAATTTCCGGCAGAAACATTAGTGGTTATCATGTAATACGTTTGGTTGTGCGGATTATATTCGATGGCAGGTGCAAAGATACCTCTGCTGATACCTCGTCCTTCCATTCTTGTCAGCTGGGACGGTCTGTCTAATACATGGCCGATCTGCTTCCAGTTCACCAGGTCTTTGCTGTGAAAAATGGGTACACCCGGAAAATAGGCGAAAGAGGAGGTCACTAAGAAGTAATCCTCTCCATTCGTGCATATGCTTGGGTCGGAATACCAACCGGGAAGTATCGGATTATAGAACTGATCTTTTCCGGTCAACGGATTCTTTTCATAAAAATCGTCATGACCCGTATAGGTAAAGTAATCGTAATAAGCGACAGGCTCTTCTTTTATGGCCGGCTCGCAAGAGACAATGAAGAACACTGACAAAAATATAAGGCACAAAGATATTTGTGTGGCACTTTTCATGGTAATCACATTTTTATACATTCATTAGTATTCAGCAAAGGTAAAAACAAGAAAAGAAAGAGTATTCATTATTAGATACGCATCTTTTTGCGTATGTTACATTTTTGCAAAATGTGTTACATAAACCATGACGTATGTTACATGCACGATCTACGACGCCCTGTTGGAACAGCCGGCACAAAACATAATACCAAGCCTAATCACCTGTCTTTCTTTCTCTTTTCTATTGGCATCCCGCAGCTTGTATCCCATGCGCAAATTTTTGTAACATACAATCACTTCAATGCATTCCTGCATGAATAGTTACAGAGCGATCCGTGATTGTTAATTTATGTTTACATCCCTACTTGTTCAGAAACCCCTAATTTACGATTTGTAATTTCCGCGGGACTTTGCGCGCAAAAAAGCGGGAGTATTTTTGCAAACTCCCGGGAGAAACACTTTTTAACGTATAAATTTGTAAGCAAAACGGCATTTTTGCTTACAATCGATATTTTAACATTTGGGAATTTTGGCGTGCAGAAAAAGCACGGTAGATTGACTTCTTTTGCAGGGGCTCAGCCCTCAAAACAAAAAAGAGGCTGCCTGATACATTTCAGACAGCCTCTTTCTTTATATTAAACGTATGTTAGGCGTTTTGTAATATGTTTAATAACTCGGATAATGACTCTTTGGCATCACCCAGCATCATGGTTACTTTATCCTCCATATCATACAGCGGATTCGGCACGCCGGCATAACCCGGTTTGCGGTCGAAGTTACAGATGATGATATGTTTCGCCTGCTCTACATTCAATACGGGCATCCCATAAATAGGGGTGTCTTTCGCATCATGAGCAGCCGGGTTCAATACATCGTTGGCTCCGATCACCACGACCAGATCCGTATCTTTGAAGTCATCGTTGATATTATCCATCTCATACAACTGGTCGTAGGCCACATCGGCTTCTGCCAGCAATACATTCATATGTCCCGGCATACGTCCGGCCACCGGATGAATGGCGTATCTAACCTCCGTGCCCTGTGATTCGAGTGCGTTGGCGAGCTGGCGAACCTGGTGTTGCGCCTGTGCCAAGGCCATGCCGTAGCCCGGAACAATAATCGCCCGTTTGGCCGATTTCAGTACCTCTCCGGTATTAATGCCTGTCGTCTGTTGTGGCTCGGCAGCGGGGGCATCGCTCTTCTGCGTGTTCATCTCGCGCATCACCTGTGTTAATGATTCTTTGGCATCACCAAGTATCAACGCTACCTTCTCTTTCATATCATACAACGGATTGGGAACGCCTGCGTAGCCCGGTTTCCGGTCGAAGTTGCAGATGATGATGTATTTGGCCTCGTCTACATTCAATACCGGCATGCCATAGATCGGAGTTCCTTCCGCGTCGCGAGCCGCCGGGTTCAGTACATCATTGGCTCCGATCACCACCACCACATCTGTATCTTTGAAGTCATCATTGATATTGTCCATTTCATACAGTTGGTCGTAGGCCACATCGGCTTCCGCCAGCAATACATTCATATGCCCCGGCATACGTCCGGCCACCGGATGAATGGCGTATCTAACCTCTGTGCCCCGTGCTTCCAACGCGTCGGCCAGCTGGCGAACCTGGTGTTGCGCCTGTGCCAAGGCCATACCATAACCGGGAACAATGATCACCCTTTCGGCCGATCTCAGCCGCTCGCCGGGCGAGGTCTCTTGAGGTTGTGGTTCCGGTGTGGCGCTTTCCGTTGCTGTTTCAATAGGCTTCTCATTGTTTCCAGGCGCAGGATCTACCGATGTTTTCCCCATCAGGATAACCGCCAGGCTCCGGTTCATAGCCCGGCACATGATCTGTGTCAGAAGCAGTCCCGATGAACCGACGATACCTCCGATGGAAACTACCAACAGGTCGCCGATCGCCATACCGGCAATCGCGGCCGCTATCCCGGCAAGGGAGGTCAACAGGGAGATGGTGATCGGCATATCAGCGCCGCCTACCCGGATGGCAAATGCCAAGCCGAAAAACGAACCGAACACCACGGCTGCCGCCATGATGAAATAGATATTCGACAGGATGCCCATATCTTGGCCGATGAAGAAGGCAAAAACAACCGAAGCGATGGAGCCAATCATCAATAGAATGGTGATCAACTGATGGTTTTTCCAGATAATAGGCTTCTGGGAAAGTAACCGGTGCAGTTTACCTGCCGCCACCATACTACCGACAAAGGTAACCATACCAACCACAATAGCCAATGTGGCTGTTACGTTGACAAACAGCGGGTAGTCGGAAGGTTTTACGCCAATGTTGATAAGCGTCAAAGCGCCCACCACAGCACCGGCCAGTCCGCCCAGTCCGTTCAGCATGGCCACGGTCTGTGGCATCTGTATCATCTGCACCTTATAGGCCAGGACAGCCCCGATAAGGCTACCGATCAGTATAAACGCGTAGATTGTCCCGACTTCGAAAATTTGGTAATACCACAGGGTCACCACCGTTCCCGCCAACAGACAGAACGATAATAACAGGTTGCCACGAACCGAAGAGGAGACTTTGCTCATCATGGATATCCCCAATAGAGAGAGGAGCGAAAGAACTACACAAACAATATAATAGAATGTTTCCGTCATCATTTGTCAGTCGTTTTTTTCTTGGGATTAAACATCTTGAGCATACGGTGGGTCACACCAAAGCCGGCCACCACATTCACGGTTGCCAGAACGACCGCTATTCCACCGAATATCTGCCCGATTACGAGCCCTGTTCCTCCCGCCTGATACGAATATCCGACAGTGATCACCGCGCCCAACAGGCAGACGCCGGCCAGCGCATTCATCCCTGTCATCAGGGGCGTATGCAATAGGCTCGGCACATTCTTGATAATGAAATAACCAACGATGGAGGATACGATAAATATCAGTACCAGAAATATCGGATTCATTGTCTTACTGTTTATTCATGGCTTCCAAAGCCCCTGTATGTACTACTTTACCGTCGATAGTCACTAAGATAGAGTCTACGATTTCGTCTGATCTGTCTAATTCGATCTTTCCGTCTTTTACCAGGTATTTCACCAGATTGTACACATTGTTAGAGAACATCCAGGTCGAGCTGGTCGGCAGCATACCCGGAATATTCTTAATACCTATCAATGTAACACCATGTTTTACTTCTGTTTTCCCTGCAGGCGTGATGTCGCAGTTACCGCCCTGGTCGATCGAGATATCGACAATCACCGAGCCGTTTGGCATCTCTTTGACCATCTCCTCCGTAATCAATACAGGAGCAATCTTGCCCGGAACCAACGCACTTAAGAACACCACATCCATATCTTTCAATACTTCACGCAGCTTCGCGCGTTCTTTGATCAGCCATTCTTCGGGCAGATCCTTGGCATAACCCCCTTCGGCTATCGCCATCTCGGCAGGTATTCCCATGTCAACCACCTTAGCGCCCAGGCTCTGTGCCTGTTCGATGGCTGCCGGACGAATATCTGTCGCGTAAGTAACGGCGCCCAGTCGTTTGGCCGTAGCCAAAGCCTGCAAACCGCCTACACCCACACCAATCACCAATACCTTGGCGGGTTGAATAGAACCTACCGCTGTGAACATAGGAGGCATAAACTTCGACATGGCGTTGGCAGCCAGAAGCATACCTTTGTATCCGGCACAGGTGCTCATCGATGTCAGCGCATCCATATTCTGAGCGCGTGAAATACGTGGAATACCGTCTAAGGTCATGCTGATCACGCCCCTGTCGGCTAATTGGCGCACCATCTCATGGTTGACGGGCGAGGCCGGGTGTATAAATGTAATCAGATACTGTCCCGGATGCATCAGATCCACTTCGTGTTTGTTGAACTCGTTGTTGAAGAGCGGTTCTTTTACTTTCAGGATCAGGTCTGCTTTGTTGAAAATCTCTTCGGCAGAAACAATGATCTCTGCACCGGCCGCTTTATAGGCTTCATCGAAATAGAAGGAACCTTCTCCGGCTTTGTGTTCAACCAGAACTGTTGCGCCATCGGCGATAAACTTCTTTACTGTCTCCGGGCTGGCGGCTATACGGGCTTCACCAGGCATAATCTCTTTTGGAATGCCAATAATCATAATGATAGTGTTTTTGAATGATTTATATATGATTTAAGTCTTTTTTGCGCCAAAAATGTGTACTCCTACATCATATTGGTTACAAAATGCTCCAAATGTAGTAATAAATACAAATATCTTTTCCTGTTTACCTATTTTTATTTCTTCTTCCCCTGGTTGGCTACGGCGTCCATCAGTTTTTTGATCTCTTCGGGATCGCCTAAGAAATAATCTTTCACCGGATTCAGCTGATCGTCGAATTCGAACACATAAGGCACGGCTGTCGGCAGGTTCAGGTTGATAATATCCTGATCAGATATGTTTTTCAGGTACTTGATAATACCGCGCAAGCTGTTTCCATGTGCTACGACCAATAATTGGTCTGCCGTTTTTAGATTCGGGAAGATCACCTCTTTCCAGTAGGGGAGGATGCGGTTGATTGTATCTTTCAACGATTCCGTACGTGGCAATTCGTTATCGGGTATTTCCGCGTAACGCGCCTCGAACCGCGGATTGCGCGGATCATCTTCAGCTATCGGATGAGGAGCTACATCGAAGCTACGGCGCCAAATCAACACCTGCTCATCGCCATATCTTTCGGCTGTTTCGCTTTTGTTCAATCCCTGTAGGTCGCCGTAATGCTTTTCATTCAGACGCCAGTTCTTTTCTACCGGTATCCAGTCCTGATCCAGTTTATCGAGCACTACATTCAATGTCTTAACCGCCCGTTTCAGGTAGGAGGTATAGGCTTTTTCGAAGGCAAAACCCTCCCCTTTCAAATATTCACCCGCCTTACCGGCCTCTTCGATCCCTTTGGGGGTTAAATCTACATCTGTCCATCCGGTAAACCGGTTCTCTTTGTTCCAGGTGCTTTCGCCATGACGCAACAAAACAATCTTTTTCATCTGTTTTCCTTTTTAGTTATACCTATTTATATAACAAGCAAGGTGAGGCAATGGTTAAATCTTGTTTTTCAAAAGCATTTGTAACTTTTTGCTTATAAAATGTAATAATAACACTTAAAAATAGAACAAAAGTATAGCGAATAAATGTTAAAACATAGGGTAAAAGTAGCATTTTGTCATTCCATTTTTTGCGTGCTAAAAAAAAGATGACGTAATTTGCATCATCAAAAAACACAAAAACTCAATTATACGTATCACACGTAACCAAGCAATTCGAAAAGAACCTTAACTCAAACGCTGAAACTATGGTCAAATTACCCCTACTATTTGTACCATAATTCAAAAAAAGAATCCCTGCTGCTTGTGCAACGGGGATTCTACTTTATAAAGTTGTTTGTGGAATGTTCTTTCTCTATTCCGGAAAATCAAACTAAATGATCGGTTCTAACACGGAGAGGCTCTTGTTTAACTCTTCGTCGGTCAGGTTGTAATTGGTCAGGTCGCCGGAGATATACTGGTCGTAAGCCGCCATATCGATCAAGCCATGGCCGGAAAGATTGAAAAGAATCGTGCGTTGTTTACCCTCTTCTTTGGCCTGTTGCGCCTCTTTGATAGCGGCGGCGATGGCATGCGAAGACTCGGGTGCTGGAATAATGCCTTCGGTGGCAGCAAACAGACTGGCCGCTTCGAATGTGTCGAGCTGTTTGATATCAACTGCTTCCATCAGTCCGTCTTTCATGATCTGGCTCACAATCGATCCGGCACCGTGATAGCGCAGTCCGCCGGCATGGATATGCGCAGGCGAGAAGTTATGACCCAATGTAAACATTGGCAACAGGGGCGTGTAGCCTGCCTCATCGCCAAAGTCATATTGGAATACGCCGCGTGTCAGCTTCGGGCAGGAAGCCGGTTCGGCCGCCACGATACGGATATCTTTTCCTTCGGTCAATTTATGGCGCAGGAACGGGAAGGCGATACCGGAGAAGTTGGAACCTCCACCAAAGCAGCCGATCACCACGTCGGGGTATTCCCCGGCCATCTCCATTTGCTTTTCAGCTTCCAGCCCAATAACTGTCTGATGCAACATCACATGGTTCAATACGCTACCCAAGGTATATTTACAATTCGGGGTTTGCATCGCCAATTCAACCGCTTCTGAGATGGCAGTCCCCAGGCTGCCCTGGTAATTAGGGTTGTCGGTCAGTATTCTACGTCCCGCTTTGGTACTCATACTGGGTGAGGCAATCACCTGCGCACCGAAGGTCTGCATAATGGAACGACGATAGGGCTTTTGGTGATAACTGATCTTCACCATATATACCGCCAGTTCCAACCCAAAGGCTTTGGCGGCATACGAAAGCGCTGCACCCCATTGGCCGGCGCCTGTTTCTGTTGTGATATTGGTGACTCCCTGCTTCTTGCAGAAATAGGCCTGCGCAATAGCGGAGTTCAGTTTATGGGATCCGATCGGGCTTACGCTTTCATTCTTAAAATAGATATGCGCGGGCGTATCGAGCGCTTTCTCCAATCCGTACGCACGTACCAGCGGAGTCGGACGGTAGTTTTTATATAGGTCGCGTACCTCTTCAGGTATTTCAATCCAACGATCGGTATAGTTCAGTTCCTGCTGTGCCAATTCTTCGGCAAAGATAGGATACAGGTCTTCCGGTTTAAGAGGTTGTTTGGTCTGAGGATTCAATGGAGGCAGAGGTTTGTTCTCCATATCTGTGATAATATTATACCAGGCGGTTGGTATATCTTTCTCCTCCAATAAAAACTTTTTTCTATTCATAATGCGTAATATCTGATTATTTTATCGAATTTAGGCCAATTGCCTTACAAATTGCCAGCAAAGGAACAAATAATATTTCATACTGCCATACAGTGATTAAAAATATATACCTTTGCGCTCTGATCCATAAACCAATAAATGACTCTGTTATGAAACGCTTTTTCTTCTTTCTCTTATGCCTGTCGATCATGGCTCCTGCGTGGGCGCAAAAAGAAGGTTTCTCCTATAAGTTTTACGGTTTTGTACGCGGCGATATCTTCTATAATAGCCGGGCGAATGTAGCTCCTGTGGATGGAAACTTCTATATGTATCCGCTCGATATACAGAAAGATGCCAATGGAGAAGATCTGAACGCCACACCCAATGGCAGCTTCTATACCTTCACCACCCGCCTGGGTATCGACCTGACGGGTCCCCGTTTAGGCAAAGCCCTCACCTCTGCCAAGATAGAAACCGACTTCGGAGGATTCTCTCCCAGCACGACCATGCTACGCATCCGCCAGGCCTATGTTGCCCTGGATTGGGAGAAGAGTCAGTTATTGATCGGGCAAACCTGGCATCCGCTCTCCGGCGCTGTCATGCCCGATGTGTTGAATCTCTCCTCCGGCGCGCCGTTCAATCCGTTCAACCGCAGCCCGATGTTGCGCCTGCAGCATAAGGTAAACAGTGTGAAACTCACGGCTGCTACCATCTGGCAACTACAATACCTCTCAGCCGGCCCGGCAGGCGCCAGTGAAGATTATATCAAAAACAGTTGTATTCCGGAGGTGTATGTCGGTGCCGACCACACTTCACAACACTGGCTGGTGGGTGTAGGTGCGCATCTGATCTCGCTGAAGCCACGCACCGCCTCCACCAAAGAAGGACATATATATAAGGTAGACGAACGGGTGACAGGCGTAACCGCCGAGGCGCATCTGAAATATAGTAAAGACCTCTTTACGTTTGCAGCCAAATCACTCTTGGGTTCAATGACCGACCACTCGGCCATGCTGGGAGGCTACGGTGTGCATGCCAGCGATTCAAGAACTGGTGAGCAGACATACACCCCTTTCCGCCGTTCCACCTCCTGGGTGAACTTCACCTATGGCGCGAAGTGGAAGGCAGGTCTCTTTGTCGGATACTCCAAGAACTTGGGCACCACCAAGTCTCTGATCGCGTCCTCTCCGCTCTATGGAAAAGGGCTGGATATCGATCAGTTGTTTATGATCAACCCCAGCATCTCCTACAATTTGGGTTATTGGAAATTGGGGATTGAATATTGCCTGTCGACAGCCTACTATGGCAGTGTGGAAGCCAAAACCGGGAAGGTACTCGATACTCATTCGGTCAGCAACCACCGTGCATTAGGGCTTTTGGTTTATACCTTCTGAAAACAAACTCTTCAAAAGAATGTCCTGTTCAGCCGATTTTCCATAAATTTGCTGGCGAACCATAATATCCAATAAGATGCAATTATCGATCGACCAGAAAGACATTGAGAAGTTCCTTATGATTGGAGATAAGGTACTGATTAAACCCAAAAATCCACAAACACACACCAAGTCGGGACTCTACCTGCCACCCTCGGTGCAGGAGGGCGAACGCATTCAGGCTGGCTATATCATCAAAGCAGGCCCAGGCTATCCCCTACCCTCGCAAGTAGAAGAACATGAAGTCTGGAAAAAGAAAGAAGAGGAGGTACATTACCTGCCGCTGCAGGCGCATGAAGGCGACCTGGCTGTTTATCTGCAGAATGCTGCGTATGAAATTATCTTCAATGATGAGAAATATCTGATCGTTCCGCACTCCGCCATCCTGATGCTTATCCGGGATGATGAATTGTTCAAATAAACGTCCTTTAAACGTCAAAACATTTCGAAATCAAGTTTTTTAATATATTTTTGCAACCGCAAAGCAAAACAAACTATCAATCAGTATATTTTAATGAACAAAGTCGTAAGTAAAGAGCAATTCTCTGCTAACGTAGTCAAACTCGAAGTAGAAGCGCCAATGATTGCCCGCTCTCGCAAAGCCGGCCATTTTGTAATCGTAAAAGTAGGAGAAAAAGGCGAACGTATCCCGTTGACCATTGCAGGTGCCGACAAAGAAAAGGGAACGATCACCCTGGTAATCCAACAGGTAGGCAAATCGTCCCAAAAGATTTGTGCATTGAATGTGGGCGATGAAATAACAGACCTGGTCGGTCCGCTCGGACAGGCCACACATGTTGAAAAGGTAGGAACGGTGGTATGTGCCGGTGGTGGTGTCGGTGTAGCGCCATTATTGCCCATCGTAGAGGCCTTCCACCAAGCCGGCAACCGGGTAATTGTTGTACTGGCTGCCCGCACCAAAGACTTGATCATCCTGGAAGAACAGATGAAAGCCAATTCGGACGAAGTGATTATCATGACCGACGACGGCTCGTATGGCACGAAGGGACTGGTGACCGACGGCGTAGAAAGCGTGATCAAACGCGAGCAGGTCGACCTTTGCGTAACGATCGGCCCGGCCATTATGATGAAGTTTGTTGCTGCACTCACCAAGAGATATGAAATCCCCACCGTCTCTTCCCTGAACACCATCATGGTAGACGGAACCGGTATGTGCGGCGCCTGCCGCGTAACCGTTGGGGGCAAAACGAAATTCGTTTGCGTGGACGGCCCTGAGTTCGACGCACATCAGGTAGACTTTGACGAGATGATTATGCGCCTGGGCGCATATAGAGAGCAGGAGAAAAATGGATAATTGATAATTGTCAATTGATATTTCCCTCCTAAACAACCGATTATACTAACAAGATATTGATGTTGGCATCTCATTATCCATTATCAATTATCAATTATCAATTATCAATTCTATTTATGGACAATTTAATTACAGCTCGCCGCAACGAACCCTGGAGAGAAGAACTGCGTAAGAGCAAGAAAAATAAAGAACGTGCGGATATTCCCCGCGTACACATGAACGAACTCGATCCGGTATACCGTAGCCGGGTGCGTAACGAAGAGGTAAACCTGGGGCTTACCGCGGAACAGGCCATGCAAGAGGCCGGACGTTGCCTCGACTGTGCCAACCCGACCTGTATGCAGGGTTGCCCCGTCAACATCAATATCCCTACCTTTATTAAATACATGGAGAAAGGGGATTTCCTGTCGGCTGCCAAAACACTGAAAGAAACCAGTGCGCTTCCGGCTGTCTGTGGCCGTGTGTGTCCGCAGGAAAAACAATGCGAGGCACAATGCATCCACCTGAAAATGAACAAAGAGGCGGTAGCCATCGGTTACCTGGAGCGCTTTGCGGCTGATTATGAACGCGAAAGCGGACAGATATCCGTTCCGGAAATTGCTCCGGCTAACGGAATCAAAATCGCCGTTGTCGGCTCAGGCCCTGCCGGGCTGTCGTTTGCCGGTGATATGGTGAAATTGGGATACGACGTGACGGTGTTCGAAGCCTTGCACGAGATTGGTGGCGTATTGAAATATGGTATTCCCGAGTTTCGTCTGCCCAACAGCATTGTCGATGTGGAGATCAACGGACTGCGCCAGATGGGAGTGAAATTTATTAATAACTGCATTGTAGGCAAGACAATCAGCTACGAAGATCTGCACGAAGAGGGATTCAAAGGAATCTTCGTGGCCAGCGGAGCGGGTTTACCTAACTTTATGAATATTCCGGGTGAAAACCTGGTAGGCGTGATGTCTTCGAACGAATACCTCACCCGCGTGAACCTGATGGATGCCGCCAACCCGGAAAGCGATACCCCGGTATTGATGGGCAAACATGTGGCGGTGATCGGTGGTGGCAACACCGCTATGGACTCGGTACGCACCGCCCGCCGTTTGGGAGCCGAGCGCTCGATGATCATCTATCGCCGCAGCGAAGAAGAGATGCCCGCGCGTCTGGAAGAGGTGAAACATGCGAAGGAAGAGGGAATCGAATTCATGACCTTGCATAACCCGATCGAGTATATCGGAAATGAATCAGGACGGGTCACACAAATGCGTCTGCAAAAGATGGAACTGGGCGAACCGGATGCCTCCGGACGCCGTCGACCCGTGCCTATCGAAGGAGCGATCGAGACCATCGAGGTGGATGAGGTGATCGTCAGCGTAGGCGTATCTCCCAACCCGCTTATCCCAAGCGCATTCAGCGGACTGGAGGTTAGTAAGTGGGGCACGATCATCGTCGATCAGGAAACCATGCAATCGGCTCTGCCCGATGTGTATGCCGGAGGGGATATCGTACGCGGAGGAGCCACCGTTATCCTGGCCATGGGCGACGGGCGCAAAGCGGCAGCTGCCATGCATGCCCGGTTACAGCAATAAAAAACAATCTAACATACCATAAATGAAGCGCATCGGCAGTTTTGTCGATGCGCTTTTGTTTTATATATCAACCATACGGAGAATTCTATCGTCGATGCGCCTCGACAGTACTGTCCATGCCCTTCGACAGTTCTGTCCATGCGCTTCGACAGTACTGTCGAGGCGCATCG